>CAZBKM010000001.1:0-365926 GCA_964492485.1 uncultured Hyphomonadaceae bacterium
AGGACGCCAGGTTTTCAACCTGGAAAGAGGGGTTCGATTCCCCTAGGGACTGCCAACGTCGTTTGTTCCAGCGAAAGCGCGGGCAAAAGGGCTGACCGGGTTTTCGGCCCGTCCGGCGTGTCGCGATCATGGATGGCGCTTTCAGGGTCGACCGGGTCTCGACGGTTCGCGTGCAGCCTGCGCGCTGTCGCGCATCTTGCCGTTTTCAGGTTCAAGATCCTCGGCATCGGCGCAGATGGTGGAGACGTTCGCCAGAGAGGCGAAGATTTTCGACATCTATCAGGGAACCCAGCCGATCAACCAGTCGATCCTCGCCGGCCAGAGTCCTGGCAAGAGTTCAGGTGACCTGAAATCGGGCCTTTCCGGGTGACGTCGCGCCGCTGCGCCATCTCCTGCCGCGCCTGGGTATGGGGCGCGTTTATGGCTGGGCGACGATGACGTCCGTCCCCGCCAGCGCGCTCGCCAGAGGTCCGCTGGGCGCCTCGTCGGTGATCAGGATATCGATCCGCGTCAGGTCGCAGACATGGACCAGGGCCCGCCGGTCGAACTTGGTCGCGTCCGCGATGACGATGACGCGCGTGGCTGTCTCCAGGATCGCGCGGGCAATCTCGGCCTCCTGCATCTGGAAGTCGCACAGGCCGGTGTCGGCATGCAGGCCCGAGGCGCCGATGATCGCCACATCGGGCGTGAACTGCCTGAGGTAGGAAATCGCGACCGGCCCCAGGGTCGACAGCGTCACGTCCGACATCTCGCCGCCCGACAGGTAGATCCGATTGTTGTTACGCCCGCAAAGCTCGCGTGCGATTTCCACGCCGTTCGTGATCACCGAGAGGTTGCGCTGGCTCCGCAGGGCACGGGCGACCCAGAAGGCCGTCGTCGAGCTTTCGATCGTGAGGCGCGCACCATCCGGAATGAGGGCGGCGCAGGCACGCCCGATGGCCTGCTTTGCAGCCGACTGTTCGTTCTGGCGCTGGCGCCACGGACTCTCGAAGATGTTCTCCGGAAGGCGCACGCCGCCGTGGACCTTCTGAACGTAACCGAGCGCTTCGAGCTGGCGCACGTCCCGGCGCACGGTCTCGTCGGAGACGTCGAAGCGCTCCGCAAGATCGGAAATGCTAATGGCGCCTTCGGTTTCGAGAAGCGCGAGGATTTCGCTCTGGCGCCCGGTTGGATCCATCTCGACTGACATGCTCCTGCGCTCGGGACTGCGTTCAGGGTGGGGACCGGCCTGCACGGCCACGTTCCGGTCCCTGTACCCACATTCGTCACGACTGCCCGCGTGATCCGAAGATCCAAAAATCCACACATATCCACATTTTCCCTCACACCAAAACTCGATTACGTCAAATTTCTGTTACCAGAGCCGCGTATATCGGCCGGTGCAGTTTGGCGGAGATGTGGGTTTGTGTTGCTTTCGGGCCGTTTTCGGCTCCGGGGAATGCTCCGCTGCGGCCTGCCTGTTCAATGAGGGGAACGAACATGAGAAAGAGCTTCAGATACGTCTTGCTGGGCGGCGCCAGCGCCGTCATGAGCCTTGGCGCCGTCGCGCAGGACACCATCGACCGTCCGATCCCTGGCGACGATGCCGACGCGATCATGTCCACGGTAATCGTCACGGGTCAGGCGAAGACATATTCATCGGCTGAAACGACGGACTCCATGGCGCTGCAACAGTCGCCGGTGACCTCCGTGCTGGCGCAGATCGACAATCTGCCGGGCGTGCAGGTGCAGGAGGGCGATGCGTTCGGCTTCGATGACTGGTCGACGGGCGTGGCCATTCGCGGTTTCCAGACCAATCTCGGCGAGCAGCAGGTTGGCATCACGATTGACGGCCTTCCCAATGGCGGCTCGAACTATGGTGGCGGCGCGAAGGCCAATCGCTATATCGACACCCAGAATGCCGGTGCGATCGAAGTGTCCCAGGGCACGGCCGACATTGCCTCGCGATCGAACGAGGCGCTGGGCGGAACCATCAACTTCACGACCCAGAACCCGCTGGAGGATCGCCGCGTGCGCTTTTCCGCGTCGATCGGCGATTTCGACGCGCAGCGCTACTATGCGCGCTACGACACCGGCCTGATCCTGGATGGCAGCACGTCGGCGTGGATTTCCGCATCGACCCAGTCGGCAACGGATTTCATGGAAGGCTCGGCTGAGAACCGCCGCGATCACTATGCCGCCAAGCTGACGTCCGGCATCCTCGGGGTCGATTGGACGGCCTATGTCTCCTACGACGAAATCCAGGAGGACAACTATCAGCGTCTGTTCTCCGAAGCGGAGTATCAAGAGAATCCCAACTGGGACCGCCTCATCGGCGAGTGGGGGCCGGTCCCTTACGTCAACCAGCTCTATCGGCGCGGCTGGTCCACCAATCGCGAGAATCTCTTCTTCTACCTGACCGGCGAGAAGGAGGTGATCGACGGCCTGACGCTGGAAGGCGGTGTCTACCGCCACGACAATGACGGTCGCGGCGACTGGGTTCCCCCCTATCTCGTCAATGTCGGCCTGGAAGATACACTCGGCGGCCTGCCGGAGACGGAGTTTCTCGGTGGCGAGCGCGTGCTGGGTGGCCCGTTCCTCGGTCAGATCTTCTTTGTCGACCCGACGGGCGTGGCGCTGAGCCCGGAAGAGGGATGCGTGTCATCCATCACCTTCCCTTATGGTGGCGCCGGCCCGCAGTACGACCCGGCCTGCTATCCGCGGAACGCCATCCCGGTCCAGTCCTTCCGCCATACGCACTACCAGAAGGAAAGAACCGGCCTCTACGGCGACTTCGAATATGCTGCCGATCTCGGTGGCGTGGAGAACACCCTGCGCGGCGGGATCTGGTACGAGGATGCGACGCGCTACGAATACCGGGACTGGCACAAGATCACCGATGCCCGCGTCGGTTTCGAGTACGATGAACTCGCCTACTGGGTCCAGTACAATCGCGAATTCCCGCAGACCACGTTCAAGTGGTACGTCGAGGATGTCGTGGCCGTCGGTGACGTCAGCGTCCGCGTCGGCGCGAAGCAGTTCACCAATGACATCGAGCGCAAGGACCTCTTCAATCCGACGGATCCGGCGGGCAATTTCACCCTCGAATCGGAATCCGACGTGCTTCTGTCGGGCGGTCTCGCTTACCAGCCCGCACAGATCGCTGGCCTCGAGGTCTTCGCGGGCTATGCCGAGAACTACAAGGCCATCCCTGACAGCGTGCTCGAAGTGATCAATGTCGATGGCGGCATTCCTGACCCGGAGACATCTGAGAATGTTGAGGTGGGTGCACGGTTCGTCGGCGACCTGTTTCGCGGGTCTGTCGTGTACTTCGACTCCACCTTCGAGAACCGTCTCTTCCCGGCGCCGACCGAAAGCGTGTCCGGCATCGACTATCTCGAAGCGTCGAATGGTGGTTTCATCAATGGTGGCGGGATCGAGAGCTCCGGTTTCGAGCTCGCCGGCGAGGCACGCCTGACCGACACGCTGAACCTGTTCGTGTCCTACACCGACATCGATGCCGAAATCCTCGGCACGGGCGATGCCAATCTCGATACCGATGCGGGCATTGCGGTCGGAAACACGGTTCCGGGGATCGCCGACCAGATGTACGTCGTCTCGCTGGATTATGTCGAAGGCAATTTCGCTGCCGGCATCTCCACGAAATATGTCGGTGACCGCTTCGTGGACCTGGCCAACACCTGGACGGCCGAGGGCTATTACGACACCGACCTCTATGCGTCGGTCTCCGGTTCGGCAATTTCGGACGAGCTGGAAAATCTCGAATTCCGCCTGACCGTGAACAATCTGTTCGATCAGGACTGGATCTCGGGGATTTCCGGCGGCGGTGCCTGGATCTCTGCGCCGCGTACGGCGGTGCTGACGGTCACGGCTGACTTCTGATCAGCATACCGAGCAAAACCACCGGCGGCGGTGTCTTCGTGCATCGCCGCTGGTCCTCTTCTGAACGCGTGCGATCGGGACCGGAGACTTGACCATGCCGATGAGACTGACCCGAAGACAGGCCCTGCTCGCGGGGGCGGCGACAACCGCGCTTTCGGGATGCAGCACACCGCGATCCGGTCCCGGGTCCGCAGACGTCGTGTCGGAGGTCTTCGCGCATGGCATTGCCAGCGGCGACATGGGCGAACGAAGTGTCGTCCTGTGGACACGCGTCAGTCCGGAAGGCGCCGGGCCTGAAACCGTATCCTGGCAGATCGCCGCCGATGCGCGTTTCGAGCAGGTCGTAGCCGGCGGCGAGATCGAAACCGGGCCGGAACGCGACTGGACCGTCAAGGCAATCCCGACCAACCTGCAACCGGCTACACGCTATTTCTACCGCTTCGAGGCGCGCGGCGAGACATCAGAGACCGGCCGCACGCTGACCCTTCCGGAAGCCTCGCTCGACCGGCTCGGCATCGCGCTCGCTTCCTGTTCGAACTACGCGTTCGGTCATTTCAACGCCTATGATGCGATTGCGCGCGACGAAGCCGTCGACATCGTCCTGCACACGGGCGACTACATCTATGAGTATGGCGGCGAAGACGGCTGGGGCCACGAGACCGCGACGGCCATCGGGCGCCAGCACGTCCCCGCCCGAGAGATCGTCAGCCTGGCCGACTATCGCCAGCGTCATGCGCAGTACAAGTCCGATGCCGGCTCACGCGCCATGCACGCAGCCAAGCCGCTCCTCTGCTGCTGGGACGACCATGAGAGCACCAACAATCCCTGGATGGGCGGTGCTGCAAATCATCAGCCCGACACCGAAGGCGACTGGCTGGAACGCCGTGCCGCGTCCCTGCAGGCCTACTATGAGTGGATGCCGATCCGGGACCCCGCGCCGGGCATGACGCGCGAGCAATTCTGGCGCACCTACCGCTTCGGTGATCTTGCAACCCTCATCACGCTCGAGACCCGCCACACCGGGCGTGGCAAGCAGGTCGACTATACGCCCTGGATCGACGCCATTCAGACCCGGGAGGACCGCGACCGTCTGATGGCCGAGGTGATGGACGATCCCTCGCGCACCATGCTGTCGCCCGAAATGGAAGACCACCTTGCCGCCAGCCTTTCGGCCTCCACCGCGGAGGGGCAGCCCTGGCGCGTGATCGGCAATGCGAGTCCGATTGCCCGGATGCTGGTGCCGGATCTTGTCGCGCTCGGCATTGAGGAGTCCTCGGCGCCCAATGATGCGGCTCGCCTGTTGCTCTGGAAAGCCAAGTGGAACCTGCCTTTCTACACCGATACATGGGACGGCTATCCCGTCGCCCGCGAGCGCTTCTACGAGCTTTGTCGCGAGAGTGGCGCGCGGGACCTGCTCGTTCTGACCGGCGACAGCCATTCGTTCTGGGCCAATGCGCTGTTTGACGGTTCAGGTGGTTCCATGGGCGTCGAGATCGGCACGGCCGGAATCTCCTCGCCCGGAGATTTCGTGGAGACCGGCTGGCCGTTGGAGATTGCGGGGCGCCTCGACCGGGCGTTCGAGGAGGGCCTCGATGAGGTCGTCTGGACCGATAACCTTCATCAGGGCTATGTCCGGGTCGTCCTGGGTCGCGAGGCGGCCGACGTGACCTATCGCGCCGTGGATACCGTGCTCAGCCCCGACTATCGCGCCTTCGATCTGAAGAGGATGCGTGTCGTGCGCGAGGATGGCGCTCTGGCCTACGCCTGATCCCGGCCCGCCGGGTCGCAAAACCGACATCTTGCCCGTGTACGGCTCCCCATGCCGGCGGGCGAGAGGGGGGAGCACATGTTCAGGCGGCTGCCCCTGCGGCCGAACTCCGCAGCTTTCGTCGCTGTTGCGGGCCTTGCTGCCTTCTCGACGTATTTCTGCGTGTATGCGTTTCGAAAACCGGTGGCGGCCGCGCGGTTCGAGGGATTCGAGCCAGTCTTGGGCATCGATTTCAAGGTCGCGATCATCCTCTGTCAGGTGATCGGCTATGCGCTTTCGAAATGGATTGGCGTGCGCGTCATCGCCGAGCGGTCGACGCGCCGGCGCGCGGCGTCCATTCTGGTTCTGATGACCGCATCCTTTGGCGGCCTGCTCGGCTTCGCCCTCCTGCCAACGCCAGCCAATCTCGTCATGATCCTGGTCTCGGGGCTCCCGCTCGGCATGATCTGGGGGTTTGTCTTCGGCTGGCTGGAAGGCCGGCGGACAAGCGAAGTCCTCATTGCCATTCTCTCGGCCAGTTTCATCCTCGCCTCCGGGGTGGTGAAATCGGTGGGCGCGCTTCTTGTCCGACTGGGCGTCAGCGAGACCTGGATGCCCGTCGCCACGGCGGCCGTTTTCGCCCTGCCGCTGGTCCTTTCCGTCCTCGTCCTCGCCCACATCCCTGCACCATCTGAGACAGACCGCAGCGAGCGGCGCGAGCGTCAGGCCATGGCGAGGCGGGACCGGACCGATTTCCTCCGGCTCGAAGGGCTTGCCCTTGCGCAGCTCTCGCTCGCCTATGTCGGTTTCAGCGTGATGCGAGACGTGCGCGACAGCTTTGCAGCCGAGATCTGGGCGGAGAACGCGCGCGGTGGCGAGGTCGCCCTGTTCACCCTCAGCGAAGCGCCGATCGCCCTCGTCATTCTCTGTGCGCTCGCCCTGTTCTCAACCCTGCGCGACAATGCCCGCGCTTTCCGGGTGGCCATGAACACCATCCTTGCGGGCTGTCTCCTGTTGATCGCCTCAACGCTCGCCTTTGTCTTCATGGGACTGGACGTTCTGGCGTGGATGATTGCATCCGGCTGCGGCCTTTTCCTTGCCTATGTCGCCATCGGCACCGTCGTGATCGAACGGCTGGTCGCCCTGGGCAGCGGCACGGCCAATGCCGGCTTCGCAGTCTACATCATCGATGCCATGGGCTATACTGCCAGCCTGGGCGTTCTCCTGTCGCGCGAGCTGTTCTTCCCGGACCTCGACTGGAGCGGACTGATCGTCCAGCTTGCGCTCCTCAGCGGCGCGCTCGGAGCGATCGCGGCACTCAGCCTGTCGCGGCGCGTCCGGTGAGATGTCCCCCGACACGGGAAACCGGAATCGCCGGATTCGGGAAACACCCTGATTAAGGCCCTTGCCTCCCCGAACGGGTGATTAAGAAAACCCTAAGAACGTGGAAATCCCACCTTGCGCCAAGTTTTGCGCAATCAACTCGAAGTGGGGAATCACCATGTTCACGAAGATCCGTAATCTACTGAAGTCGAATAACGGCGCCTCGGCCGTCGAATACGCACTGCTCGCCGCTCTGATCGGAGCCGCCATTGCTGCCGCCGCGGGCACTCTGGGCACGAACGTCGGTACGTCGCTGAACGACGTCAGCGCCGAACTCAACAGCGCTGACTAATCGACCCTGGGGGAGCGGCCATCTGCCGGCTCCCCCATTTTCGGTCCTGGGAGCTCGCACATGCCGGTTCGCCGACAGATCAAATGGCTCGTCGCCGCAAGCATCGGATTGCTTGTGGCCTGGATGGCCCATCGCGGGCTGACCGGTGATGCCGCGACCCCGCAAGCTGCGCCGCCCCCTGCGGCAGGTCCGGTCTTCGAGACCCTGCTGGTGGCGGATTCGGACATTGCGCCGGGCGGTGCGGTGACGCGCGACGTTCTGCGCGTGGCCCGTTTTCCGGTCGGTTCGGTTCCGGTCGGCGGCTTTGAAAGTCTAGACGCGTTCTCGGCTGCATTCGCCGCAGAGGGCACGCCGCGTGCCGTTCAGGGGCTGGTCGCGGGCGAGCCTGTCCTGCGCGCGCGTCTGACCACGCTGCACGCCCCGCAACGTGCTGCCGAAAGACTCTCACCGGGTGCCCGCGCCCTGACGCTCCGGGCAGATACGGTGATCAGCGTGGCGGGCCTCATCCAGCCGGGCGACCGCGTCGACGTCCTGCGGGCCGATCCGGGTCGCGACAGTGCCGCCGTGGCCCAGGCCGTCCGGGTCCTGGCCGTCGACCAGCGCTTCGGCGCCGATGCCGATGCGGGCCTCGAGACACCGCGCGCGCTTACCCTTGAGGTCAGCCCAGCCGACCTGGCGGCGATCCTGCGCGCCCAGTCCGAAGGTGGCGTGACGCTCTCGCTGAGGGCCGAGGGTGACCTGCAGCCCGATCCCGTTCTGGCCCAACCCGTTCGCCAGGCAGCGGTGCGTCCTCCCTCCGTCCTTACCCCCGCGCCTGCGTCCTGGTCCGTCGACGTCGTTCGCGGCACCGAGCGGGCGACAGAGATCCGACCGGTCCCCGCCGTGCCGGGTAATTCCTGACGCCAGAAAAGAGACAGTCATGATCCATCGATCAATCCTGATGCTTGCCCTGTCCCTGGTCCCTTCGGCGGCCCTGGCGGGGCCGCAAGCGGCGCTGGCCCAGACGGCCAACGTGGGACCGGTCAGCGTGCCGGCCGCCGCCACGCAACAGGTCGAGGCCCTGACCCTGGCCACCGGCACCAGTGACGTTGTCTCGGTGCCGCGTCCCTATGTCGAATTGCGTGTCGCCGACCCGGCCATTGCCGATGTGCTGCCGGTGACGCCCACGTCGATCTATGTGGTCGGTAAGGCGACCGGTGCGACCACAGTGTCCGCCTATGGCGCCGATGGCACGGCGGTCTCGCTGCTGCGCGTGGCGGTCGGGGCCGATGCGAGAGGTCTGACGGCGGCACTGGCCGACCTCCTGCCGGATGAGACGGGCATCACCGTGCGCGGGGCGCGCGACTCCCTGGTTCTGTCCGGGGTCGTAAGCGATGCCGCGCGCGCGGCGCAGGCCATGGCGCTGGCGGAAGCCTTTGCGCCAGGCAAGACCGTCAACATGCTTGGCGTGGCCGCCACCCAGCAGGTCATGCTTGAGGTCCGCTTCTCGGAGATGCAGCGCTCGGCGGCGAAGAATCTGCGCGCCAGCCTCGGCCTGAACACCGAGGGCGGTGATGTCGTCGCCGAGTCCGGCAGCGTCCTTGGTGGTGGCGTCCTGGATGGCAGCCTCGGTGACAGCCTGATTAATCCGCTCGATGCCTTTGGCGCCGTGCGCGTACTGAGCGGGGATGTCGATTTGCTGCTCGACGCGCTCGAGGAGCGTGGCCTGGTCAAGACACTGGCCGAGCCGACGCTGGTGGCGCTTTCCGGCGATACCGCCAGCTTCCTGGCCGGTGGCGAATTCCCGATCCCGGTCGCCCAGTCCGCCACCAGTGTCGGGGCCGATGGCGCAACCGGAGCCGGCGCCATTTCGGTCGACTTCAAGGAATTCGGCGTGGGCCTGTCCTTCACGCCCACGGTTCTGGGCGATGGGCTGATCAATCTGGTGGTGGCCCCCGAGGTCTCTTCCATAGCGCCGGCAAGCTCGATCAGCATCAATGGCCTCGCCATTCCCGGTCTGAAGACCCGGCGCGCCAGGACGACGGTGGAGCTGCGCGACGGGCAGACCTTCGCCATCGCCGGTCTGATCCGCAGCGACTACGAGGATACGGTTCGTCAGCTTCCCTGGGCTGGCGATCTGCCGGTCATTGGTGCGTTGTTTCGGTCCACCTCGTTCCAGCAGGACGAGACCGAACTCGTCATTACGGTGACGCCGCGTCTGGTGCGCGCGACCGATCTGGCGCCGGCCTTGCCCTCGGACGGTCACCAGGTGCCGTCCGAAGCCCAGCTTTTCCTTGGCCTTCCGGACCCGGCCATGTCGCTCGCCAGTCCGGCGGGTGCCCTTATCCCCTAGGAGCCAGAAGATGCGTCTTGCCCTGATCCTGTCTGCCGGCCTGTTGGCCGGTTGCAGCCAGACACCCTTTCCCTCGGCAGGTGACACCGTGCGGGCGGCCTTCGCGGCCCAGATCGCCGATCCTGCGGCGCCCCATGCCGACGCTTCGAATGTCGCCGATGGCGCGCGTGCCGCCATGTCCGTCAACCGCTATCGCAGCGGTGAGGGCGTGGATCTGGAGCCGGTCGTGACCACAGACACCGGCGGCGGAAGCGGCAGCCGGCAGGGCGGATTGACGAACTAGACGGCGGAGGCGGAGCCATGCGCGCGCTGCGTCGCGTCATCCGACAGGAGAGTGCAGCCATTGCGCCCATGTTCGCGGTGCTGGTGCCGATCCTTCTTGGCCTGGCCGCGCTCGGCATCGATGCCGGCCGCGCCTATGCGCTCCGCGCTCAGCTCGAGGCGGCGGTGGATGCGGCCGCGCTGGCTGCGGCCAGCCAGCTCGATGGCTCCAGGGGTGCGCTGGATCGCGCGCGCCTGGCCGCGGGCACGGCGCTGGCCCGCAATGAACAGGGCCTTGGGTCGGCGGGCAGCAAGACGGTCGCCATCGGGGCAGACGATCTCTGTTTCATGGCGGAGGACACCGACAGCTGTGGGGCTGGCGAGGCAATCGCCCGGCGCGTTCGGGTCAGCGTATCCCCCCGAGAGCTGGGCCTGATCCTCGGCGGGCTTGTGGACGTTCCCACCCTGTCCGTGGCGGCGTCGGCCTCGGCACGCTATGCCCGCACCCAGACCGGCGGCTATTCCGGCTTGCCCATGGCAGTCTGCGCTGGAGACCTGCCCGACCCGTTCAGGCCCGATGATCATGAGGGCAAATCGCTGGTCCTGGAACCCGCCACGATCCGGAGCGAGCAGGTCGAGGTGGGGCGCCAGTGCACGGATCGGGAGGTCTGCCGCACCGTCGAGGAGGAAGACTGCCCAGGAAACAGCGGAGGCAAGGGGAAGGGCAAGGGCCGGAATTGCGAGACGGTAACGCGTCAGGAATGCACGATCGAGGAGGACTGCACCCCGGTCTACGAGAACCGCACGCGGACGGCCGGAAATCTTGTCTATCTCGATCATGGCGCGTTTGATGGCGACGCGGATCTCTATGCGGCGCTCGGTCAGGTCGAGACGCCCGAGCTGACCTTCACGGCAAACACCCTGCTGCGTGACGTCGATGCGGACGACGCCGCCGACTACCTCAATACCCGTTTCGACATCTATCGCGGCGCCGCCTCGAACCGGGACAATGACCGAGACTACGCCCCTGCGCTGAACACCATTGTGGGGACACGCCGCAATCACAATCACGTCTGCAGCGAGAGTGCGGCGCGGCCGAAGGCCTTCTGTCCCGACGACGACGATGACGACGACGACGACGACGACGACGACGACGATGATGACGACGATGATGACGACGACGACGATGACGACGACGACGACGACGATGATGACGACGACGATGATGGCGACCGCGACGATCTGAAGGCCATGGGCCTGCCGCTGGATTGCGGTCAGTCCGACAGCGTCGGCTCGCTCGGAAACGGCCGCTGGGATTTCGAGACCTACGCCGATGTGAACCATGACGGCATGGACACAGACGACATGCCGGGCGTCAGCCGCTCGCCGTCCCGGTACGAGATTTACGACTGGGAGCTGCGTATGCTTCGCCACATCAAGCAGGGCGAGGGCGCGGCGTGGGCCGGCGACGCGCTGCGCCCCGACGGTGACGCCTTTTCGCGTAAACAGGATCGCGGTCGCGGCAATCGCGACCATGCACCCCCGGTCTGCAACACGCGCGGCCTGACAGATCCGCCCCCGGAGACCGACCGCCGCGTGGTCACCCTTGCCGTCGCCGATTGCGGCAATGCGGGATCGGGGCAGGTGCGGCTGACCGGCACGCTCGACCTGTTCCTGACCCACCCCGCCCATGATGGCCGGGTCTATGGCGAGATCCTCGGCGGGCAGGAGGGCCTGAGCGGTGGCGCCGGCACCGTGTCGGTCAAGCTCTATGACTAGTCTGCTGCCCCCCCTTCGTGCCTGGTGCGGGGCCCGTGGCGGTGTTGCCGCGCTGGAACTGGCACTGATTGCGCCCGTGCTCGTGCTGGTGACGCTGGGAACCTATGAAGCGAGCCGCATCGTTACGGCCTATCAGGTTCTGAGTTCGGCGGCCGGTGAGGCCGTCCGCCATGCCGCCCGCCTGTCCAACCCGTGTGCCGATGGCGGCTTTTCCGACGATGAGGAGACGTCCGTCGCGTGGCGCGCCGAACGCACGGCGGACGGGACGGCGCGGCTGGCCGGGATCTCGACGGAGATTCGCGTCACCTGTGTCGATCGGGACGACGCGGGACTTGCCGGGCGCTATGAGACGGTCAGCCGGGTCGGGGTCATCACGGTCGAGGTGACGGCCACGGTTCGCCCCGTTCTGGGTGACCTGTTCCTCGATGCCGAAGGACTGACCCTCACCACCCGCCAGCAGCAGGCCTGGATCGGATGATTCGGTCACGTCCCCGACTCAGTTTTCTGTCCGCCTGCAGTGGGGCCACGGCGGTGGAGTTTGCGCTGGCCATCGGCGTGTTTCTCACCCTTGTCCTTGCGTCGGTCGATCTGTCCTTGCTGAGCCTCGAGACGCAGCGCCTGCAGGCGGCGGCCCGAACCGCCGCGCGAACGGCAAGCACCACGCCGGTTGTCGCCGACGCCTTCCGTGTCGATCAGGCGGATTATGCCATTGGCGAGGCGGTTCCCACTGACGCCGTGGCCGACGTCACCTGTTCCGGACGCGGCGCGACCTTCGCGTGTGATCGGGGCGGGGCCGACCAGGCGGCCGCCCTGCTGATCCTTGCCGGCGCCCGGCGCCACGTCCCGGATCTGGCGCCGTCGGAGCTGGAGATCACCTATTCCCATATCGGGTTAGGCCGGGTGGGGGATGCCATCGGTTCCGGCATGGATCCTGCGATCACCATTACGATTGCCGGGCGTTCCTACCGCCCGCTCAGCCTTGCGGTGTTCGGGTCCGAGATCTCGCTCGGGCGCGTTTCCGCAACCTTCAATGCGGAGGACATGTCATGACGCGATTGCCGATGGACTGGCGTCGCCTGATCGGTCTCGAACGTGCGCAGTCGGCGCGCGCGCCGTCACGCTCCGGGCCGCGTCGGGGGCTGAGACGGCCGCTGCGGGTGGGTGTCGCGGGAGACGGACCGCTTCGTGCAGACCTGGAGCGGTTGTTGCCGGGTGCGCTTGAACCGTGTGGTGGCGGTCTGGTGATGGCGGGGCCCGACGCGCCGGCAGACCTTCTGTTCCTGGCTTTGCCCGAAGCAGCGGGACGCCCGACGGAGGCGCTGGCAAACCTCCGCGCCGTGTCTTCCGATCCCGTCCACATCGCCGTGCCGGGCAGCGATGAGCCGGAGCTCGTGCGCAGCCTGCTTGCTGCGGGTTGCGACGATGTGCTGCTGCCGCCCCTGAGCGGGGGTGCGCTCGTCACTGTGCTGGAGCGCCAGCGCCGCATCCTGTCCGGACGGAACGCGAGCGGCCCAGGTGGCGGGCCAGATGGCGGGCCAGGTCGGATCCTTGCCGTGCTCAAGGCAGGCGGCGGGGTCGGTGCCAGCTTTCTGGCCGGACAACTTGCAGCGCGGGGCGCGCGGGATGGGACGGCGGCACTGGTCGATCTTGATCTTGCAGGTGGAACCTGTGGGCTCGACTTCGATATCGCCACCGACCTGTCCGCCTTGGATGTGGTCGGGCAGGCAGGCCGTGTCGCCGACATGGCCCTGGCCGACATTCTCCCGCAGACGCCGTCGGGTCTGCGCGTCCTGCCGGCGCCCTGGCCCGGTAATGCCCTCGACACCCTGGCGCCGGAGGAGGCCAGCGACCTGATGGAGGGCTTGCGCGCGGCCTTCGATCTTACCGTGGTCGACCTCGCGACGGGCCTCTCGCCCATGGATCGGGCGGTCGTGTCCGAAGCGGATGCGGTGCTGCTGGTCATGTCGCCCTCGCTTGCCCATGTGGCGCGGGGGCGCGTGTTGCTGGATCAGATTGCAGAGACATGTGCGGCGCGCGAAACCCCCGCGCTGGTGGTCGTGAACCGGTGCGTGCGGGGGGCGGGCCTGTCGCAGTCTGACGTCCGGACCGGCCTGGGGCGTGCGCCGGATGCCTGGTTGCCGGAGGATCGCGCGAACGTCGCCGAGGCGCAGGACCGGGGTCGCCTGATCGAAGACGTGGCTGCGGGTACGCGGATCGCGCGGGCCGTCGACGCGCTGGCCATCCTTGCAAGCGAGGCTGCCGAAGGGGTGCCGGGCCGGGTGCGCGAGGTCGCGCCATGAGACCGGCGCCTGCAGATCGACGGCGTGACCGCGCGGGGAGGGTGGCCGTCGCGGGTGCGCCACTGGGGTCTGAACCCGCTAGCGATGCGGCCTGGACCGAGCTCAAGAGCCGCCTGCACGGTCGCCTTCTCGATCGGCTGAACCTGGCCATGGTCGAGCAGACGTCGCGCGACGTGATCCGCGCGGAAATCGAGCCCGTGATCCGCGATGGACTTGCCGACGAACGCGCACTTCTGCCCCGGGGCGACGTCGTCCGGATGGTCGACGAATTGCTGGACGAGCTGCTTGGCTATGGGCCGCTGCAGCCGCTGCTGGCCGATCCCACGGTAAGCGACATCACCATCAATGGACCGGCGCATGTCTTTGTCGAGCGCTCCGGCAGGATGGAGCCGGCCCCGATCCGGTTTCGCGACGATGCCCATCTGGTGCGCATCCTGAACAAGATCGTGGCGGCAGTCGGCCGAAGGATCGACGAGTCCCAGCCCATGGTCGATGCCCGTCTGCCCGATGGGTCGCGAATCAATGCGATCGTGCCGCCTCTGGCCCTGGATGGGCCACTGGTGTCCATCCGCCGATTTTCCGCCGACACGGCCGACCTCGGCCGGCTGGTCGCGCTGGGCGCCCTGAGCCGGGACATGGCCGACCTGCTGGCGGGGTATGTGGTCTCGCGCCGGAATGTCCTGGTGTCGGGTGGAACGGGTAGCGGGAAAACCACGCTGCTGAACGCCCTTGCGCGCGAGATTCCGGAGGGTCAGCGGGTGATCACGATCGAGGACACGGCAGAGCTGCAGATCGATCGGCCCAACGTGGCCCGGCTCGAGACCCGCCCGGCGAACATGGAAGGCCGGGGAGAAATTACACCCCGTCAGCTTGTCCGCAATGCTTTGCGGATGCGGCCCGACCGGATCGTCATCGGCGAGTGCCGGGGCGACGAGACGTTCGACATGCTTCAGGCCATGAACACGGGGCATGAGGGCTCGCTGACGACGCTGCACGCCAATACTCCGCGCGATGCGTTGTCGCGTGTGCTGAACATGATCGTCATGTCCGGCATATCGATCCCGGCAGAGACCCTGATGCGTCAGATCGCCGATACGCTCGATGTCGTCGTGCATCTGGAACGGCTGGAGGACGGGCGCCGCCGCGTCATGTCCATATCCGAAATCGCGGGTGCCGAGGATGGCCGGCCGCTCCTCCATGAAGTGTACCGGTTCAATCCGGACGCGGCAGGCGACGCCGGACCGGGGCGTGGCGCGTTTGAACGGGGTGTGGAGCGGATGTCGGTGCCGGCACCTGCGCCGGCCGAGGCGGGAGGCGGGCAATGAGTGCCGGGCCGACCGTCTGGGTCCTGACGGCAATGGTCGCTGTGGTGGCGGGTCTTGCATCGGGGCTTGCCATGGAGCAGCTCGGCCGGCGGCTGGCGCGGCGCCTCGATCGGCGCCGCCGTCTTGCGGGCCTGCGGGAGGGCGCGCCGCCTCCGCGGCGACAGTCCCTTCTCCTGCAACACAGCCGCCCATCGGGGCCAAGTCTGCCCTTCTGGGCCCTGCAGCGCGATCTCGCCGCCACGCTCGCCCAGGCCGGCCTGGCGTTGAAGCCGCTACAGCTTGCCGGCATCCTCGGTCCCGGCATCGCCGTGTTCAGCGCTCTGGTGACGCTCTGGACCGGGTGGTCGCCCGGCGGCTTTCTCGTGACGCTGACGGGCACTTCGCTCACGGTCCTTGCCGTTGCCGTCATCGGCATCGGCTTGCGGCGGCGAAATCGCCTGGCGCGGATCGAAGCCCAGCTTCCCCAGGCCATCGACCTGCTGGTGCCAGCCCTGCGGGCGGGTCAGCCGCTGCCGGTTGCGCTCCGCCTGGCAGCCGATGAGAGCGAGGCACCGCTGGCCGACGAGCTCGACCGGCTCTGCCACGAGATCACCTACGGCCGACGTCTCGATGCCGCGCTGCAGGCATTTGCCGAGCGGACGGGTCTTCGCGACACGGCGTTTCTGGCGGCTGCGATCGAGACCGGCGCGCGGACCGGGGGTCCACTGGTGGCCATTCTGGAGGGCGCATCGGAGACGTTGCGCAGCCGTGCGGCCCTGCGCAAGAAGGCCCAGTCGCTCGCCAGCGAGTCCCAGGCGTCGGCCCTGCTGATGTCGGTGCTGCCCGCGCTGTTCGTCGGAACGATCCTGCTGATCAAGCCAGACTACTACGCCAGCCGGCTGGATGATCCGATCTTCCTTCCAACGGTGCTGGTCATGTCGGCATTGTATGGGGTGGGGATCGCCATGCTGGTCCGGATCGCCCGGATCGATGTTTAGGAGCGGGCGATGCTGACCCTTCTGTCTCTGGCGGCAATCGCCATCCTGTCGGGCAGTGTCGCGGCCTTGCTGGCCGAGCTTGTGCCAGCGCTGGTGGAGCGACGCCGACGGGTCCGTGCCCTGGCGGGCGGCGCAGCTTCTGGCGGCCGTCGGTCGGGACGGGAAGGGCGTCTGCTGCGCCGACGCCGCGACCGGATCGGTGCATCGCGCCGCAGGGCCGATGCGCGCCTGGTGCGTGACCTCGCCATGCTGGGGTTCGACGGGGCCGGTGCGGTCCGGCGTGTCGTGGCCCTGCGCTGGATACTGGCGGTGGTGTTGCCCCTGCCTGTCCTGTTGGGACCTGCGATGCAGACGCGCTTTGCGCCGATGCTGGCCCTGGCGCTCATCGCGGCTGGTTTCATTCTGCCCGAGCGTTGGATCGGTGGACAGGCGGAACGCCGGCGCCAGACCCTGCGCCGGGAATTTCCTCAGGTGCTGGAGCTGCTGCAGCTATACCTCGGCACCGGGCTGGGCCTGGCCCGCGCCATGGAGGAGGTGGCTGAAACCGGCCGACGCGCCTTTCCCGCGCTGAGCCGCCTGTTCGGCGAGGCGGCCCGCGAGATCCATGCCGGGCGCCCGAAGGCCGACGCGCTGCGCAACCTGGCCGAGCGGGCGCAGGTGTCGGAGATTCGCGCCTTCCTGACCGTGGCGACGCAGGCCGACACGTTCGGCACCGGTCTTGCCGACGCGGTCAGCCGGTTCAGCGAGGGCCAGCGGCGAACCCTCTATCTTGATGCAGAGCGCCGCGCCGGACGTATTCCAGCGCTGATGACGGTTCCGCTGCTTGTCTGCATCATGCCGGCCGTGCTGACGGCGGTGCTTCTGCCCGGCGTGATTGGCGTGCTGCGGGATCTGTCGATCCTGTCGGGAGGTGGCGGATGAGCCGGATGAGACGGCGGGGGCTGCGCCTTGCGAGCCCCCTTATTGCAGGCTTGTTGGGGCTCGCGGCCTGCGCGACGGGGCCGATCGAGGAGACCGGTGGCGCCGACACGCTCCGCGCTGCGCCACGTGACACCGTGTTGGCCATTGCGGACGCCCTCGAGGTCGGCGCCCTCGACCTGGCGGCGCGGCGCGTGGACCGTGCGCGTCTGGCCGGATACCGGGACCCCGAACTGGATCACCTGACGGGCAAGCTGCTTTTCGCCCGCGGCGAGCCGGGTGCTGCTGCGGCGTTGCTGGCGCGGGTCCCCGCCGACAGTCCCGCCGGCCTGCAGGCCGCCCTGTTGCGGGTTCGGGCGCTGGCCGCCATTGGGGCCTGCGACGCCGCGCTGGATCTGCTGGCGGCGTATCCCGATCACGAAGCCGGCGACTGGCGCTTGTCCAGCGTGCGTGGCGTCTGCGAAGCCCGGGCCGGGGCCTTCGATGCGGCGATCCTGGCGCACCGGGTGGCCCTGGATCTTGTCCGGGACAGAGGCGGAGACGCGGCGCTGGTGCTGACGAATCTCGGCTATGCCAGCCTTCTGTCCGGTGACCGGGCGGCCGCGAGGCAGAGCTTCGCCGAAGCGCGGGCAAGCCTCGAGGCGGCCGAACGGGGCCCGCGCGATCCCGTGGCGCGAAAGCTGGCCGGCAATCTTGAACTTCTGGCCGCCAGCGAGGCTGCGAGCGCGGCAAATCTGCCGTCCGGACGAGAACCGGAGTCCACGTCGCTCGACGGCAGGCTTTAGCGCATCTTCAAATCAGTCGGAGTCGGTGAAGATGCGCTATGTTCCTGTATTCGAACATTTTTAACTCGAACCGGTTTCCACTTCGCTTGAAAATTCTCTAGCCCGCGCCGCCGACCGTCAGGGCATCCACACGCAAGGTCGGCTGACCCACGCCGACAGGGACCGATTGGCCGGCCTTGCCGCAGGTGCCGACGCCGTCATCCATGGCGAAATCGTTTCCGATCATGGACACCTTGTTGAGCACCGTCGGGCCGTGTCCGATCAGGGTCGCGTTCTTGACCGGCGCGACGACCCGCCCGTCCTCCACCAGATAGGCCTCTGTACACTGGAAGACGAAGTTTCCGGATGTGATATCCACCTGCCCGCCGCCGAAATCGACGGCCCAGATGCCGCGCTTGATCGAGCCCACGATCTCGTCGGGATCATCCTTGCCCGCGAGCATGACGGTGTTGGTCATGCGCGGCATGATCCCACTGTCATAGCGCTCGCGGCGGCCATTGCCGGTGGGCGCCATGCCCATCAGACGGGCGTTCTGGCGATCCTGCATGTAACCCTTGAGGATCCCGTCCTCGATCAGCACGGTGCGATGGGTTTCGGTGCCTTCATCGTCGAAGGACAACGATCCGCGGCGATGCTCGATCGTGCCGTCGTCGACGACGGTCACGCCCCGGGCCGCCACCTGCTCGCCGATCCTGCCGGCATAGACGCTGGTGCCCTTGCGGTTGAAGTCGCCCTCCAGACCGTGACCCACGGCCTCATGGAGCAGCACGGCCGGCCATCCGGGGCCGAGGACAACCTCCATTTCCCCGGCGGGGCAGGCGATCGACCGCAGGTTCGTGTCCGCCTTGGCCAGCGCGCGTTCGACGAGGCCCTGCCAGCGATGCGGCGCGATCCACGTGTCATAGGCCGCCCGGCCGCCGGCGCCGGCCGAGGCCGATTCGCGACGTCCATTTTCTTCCAGCGTGACGGAGACATTCAGCCGCACAAGCGGGCGAACCTCATGGAACGCCTCCCCGCCCGGTCGAAGAATGTCGATCTCGCGCCGCGCGCCAGAGAGCGAGACGGAGACCTGCACGACGCGCGGATCGCGGGCCCTGGCCCAGGCGTCGATGTCGGCAAGCAGGGTGGTCTTGGCAGCGAAGTCGGGATGGTCTGTCGGATCGATCTGCGCATAGAGGCGCCGGTTCGTGGGCGTCGGGCTGACGTCCAGCTTGCCCTCGTAGCCGCGTTTCACCTGGGATGCGGCCGCCGCGGCACGTGCAATGGCCGCCTCGCTCAGTTCTGCGGCGTGGGCGAGACCCGTTGCCTCGCCGGCGACGACGCGCAGGCCAAAGCCCTGGTCGGTGTCGAATGCTGCCGATTTCAGCCGACCGTCATCGAAGACGAAGCTCTCGGAACGCGTGCGCTCCACGAACAGGTCGCCGTCGTCGGCGCCCTCGGCAGCGTCGTTGAGAAGCGCGGTCGCCCGCGCGCGGTCGAAGGGAAGATGCGTCTCTGTCATCTCCCGAAGATGAGACCGCGCGCTGGGCGTGGCAATAGCTGCGGTGCGTGCGACGGTTCGGCGAGGTTATTCGGCCTCGACTTCCTTGACTTCGAACCGGGCAAGTTGCCGCTGGGCGCGTTCCCAGTCGGGCTTGAGCTCGAGCGCCTGGCGGAAGTCCACATAGGCGCCCTCCACGTCCCCGAGATTTTCCCGTGCGATGGCGCGGTTGTAATGGGCCGCGTGAAGGTCCTTCGCCTCAAGCTCGATGGCCTTGTCCAGCGCCTCGATGGCGGCGGAGAAATCCTCGCCGTAGATATGGGCCGCACCGATGTTGAGATAGGCCTCTCCCATCTCTGGCGAGATATCGAGGGCGCGACCGTAATCCTCGTTTGCCTGGGTCAGCTTGCCCTGCCGCATCCGGGCGATGCCTCGATTGACATAGGTCGCGGCCCGGTTCGAAGCGGTCATCGCTTCCTGCTGCAGTGCCTGGGTGCAGGTCCGCTCGGCCTCCGCCAGTCGGGACGATTCCTGCAGAACCTCGTTATAGCAATCCTTTGCCAGCCCGCCCCCGATGACGAAAGCCTGGCCCGAAGCCGGCGCGGCCAGCGCCAGGCCGGCAAAGATGATGGATGCAGTCCGCCACATGATGCTTCTCCCTTCGAAGACCCTGAGAGATAGCACAGGCCGGCGAAACGGGCGAACGCAGTGCGACAAAATTTAACGCACCTGCATCTGGCTCATTGCGGCGGCACGGTCTAGTTACGGGTCTGTTGAATTGGTTTGAGGAGTCGTCCGTGCGTGCACTGCTAACGCTCATTGTCGCGAGCTTCCTGTCGGCAGCCGCCCATGCGGCCCAGCCGGTCGATGGCGCGCTGGGGATGCAACCGGCCGCTACCCGTATCATGGAGCGTCTGTACGTCTTCCATGGGTTTCTTCTGGTCATCATCACGGCAATCACGCTGTTCGTCCTGGGCCTCCTGGTCTGGGTGATGGTGCGTTACAATCAGAAGGCCAATCCGGAGCCCCGCCGGTTTTCCCACAATACGCTGGTGGAGATCGTCTGGACGGTGGTGCCGGTGCTCATCCTGGTCGCCATCGCGGCGCCGTCCTTCCAGAACCTCTATTATCAGGATCAGGAACCGGATCTGGAAAAGATCGCCCGTTCCGGTGATCTCGACGATCCGAACATCTTTCCCGAGGCTGCCGAGAAGGGTTGGGTGACGGTGAAGGCCCAGGGTAACCAGTGGAACTGGACCTACCAGTACCCCGACATCCAGGATGAGGCGGGCTACGCACTGGAATATGTCTCCAACCCGCTGCATGTCGGCCTGAGCGGCGACCCCGTCGCCACGCCGGACCAGCCGCGCAATCTTGCTGTGGACTATCCGATGGTGGTGCCGGCCAACCGTTACATCCGCTACCAGACGACGGCGTCCGACGTGATCCACTCCTGGGCCATGCCCGCCTTCGGTCTCAAGACCGACGCCATTCCGGGCAAGCTGAACGAGGGATGGTTCCTGGTCGAGGAGCCGGGCGTGTATTACGGCCAGTGTTCGGAGCTGTGCGGCATCAACCACGCCTTCATGCCGATCGAGGTGCGCGTCGTGCCTGAAGACCAGTTCGACCGGTGGGTCGAGCTGATGAAGGCAGGCGAGTTCGACGCTGCTACCCAGGAAGTCGCCACAATCGAGCCGCTGGACGGGGATACCCGTCTCGCTGCGGCGAACTAGACCCAGAGGATCCAAGACCATGCCCATGGATGAGATCGCCCTCGATCGTGCGGGACACGATCACGAGCACAAGCCCGGCTTCTTTGTCCGCTGGTTCTTCTCCACGAACCACAAGGATATCGGGACCCTTTACCTGATCTTCGCCCTGATTGCCGGGATCGTCGGCTACGCGCTGTCGGGTCTGATCCGCTGGGAACTGGCCGAGCCGGGCATTGGCCCGCTCACAATGTTCGTCGCCGGCGAGGGGGATGCGGCGATCGAGGCGGCCAAGCATTTCTACAACACCGTGATCACCTATCACGGCCTGATCATGATCTTCTTCATGGTCATGCCGGCACTGATCGGCGGTTTTGGCAACTGGTTCGTGCCGTTGATGATCGGTGCGCCGGACATGGCGTTCCCGCGCATGAACAACATCTCCTTCTGGCTGACCGCAGGCGCGTTCGTGCTGCTGATGATTTCCATGTTCGTGCCCGGCGGATCGGCCGGAAACGGGTTTGGCGGCGGCTGGGTGCTTTATCCGCCCCTGTCGGGCCTGAAGGGGCATCCGGGACCGGCCATGGACCTTGTGATCCTGTCGCTCCACACCGCAGGCATCGCGTCCATTCTCGGGGCGATCAACTTCATCGTGACGATCCTGAACATGCGCGCGCCGGGCATGACGATCCACAAGATGCCGCTGTTCGCCTGGGCCATGCTGGTCACGGCGATCCTGCTGCTGCTGGCCCTGCCGGTGCTGGCGGGTGCGCTGACCATGCTCCTGACCGACCGGAATTTCGGCTCGCAGTTCTTTGTGCCGGAGGGCGGCGGTGACCCGGTGATGTTCCAGCATCTGTTCTGGTTCTTCGGGCACCCGGAGGTGTACATCATGATCCTGCCGGCGTTCGGCATGATCAGTCACATCGTGTCGACCTTCTCGCGCAAGCCGATCTTCGGCTATCTCGGAATGGCCTATGCCATGGTCGCCATCGGCGTGATCGGCTTCATCGTGTGGGCGCACCACATGTACACGGTCGGCATGAACCTGGATCTGAAGGCGTATTTCGTGGCCGCCACCATGGTCATCGCCGTGCCGACGGGCATCAAGATCTTCTCATGGATCGCGACCATGTGGGGCGGGTCTATCCAGTTCACGGTGCCCATGCTGTGGGCGATCGGGTTCATCTTCCTGTTCACCGTGGGCGGGGTCACCGGCGTGGTGCTCGCCAATGCCGGCATCGACCACATGCTGCATGACACGTATTACGTGGTGGCGCACTTCCACTACGTGCTGTCCCTGGGTGCGGTTTTCGGCCTGTTTGCGGGCTGGTACTACTGGTTCGAGAAGATGTTCGGCGTGAAGTACAATGGCTTCCTTGGCGGCCTGCACTTCTGGCTGATGTTCATCGGCTCGAACGTGCTGTTCTTCCCGCAGCATTTCCTTGGACTGCAGGGCATGCCGCGCCGCTATGTCGATTATGCCGACGGGTTCGCGACCTGGCATTATGTCTCCTCGATTGGCTATGCGATCACGCTCGTGGCGACGATCGTGTTCTTTGTCGGTGTCGTGCAGGCCTTCCTGGCGCGTCGCAAGGCAGAGGCCAATCCGTGGGGCGAAGGCGCCACCACGCTGGAGTGGACGCTTCCGTCGCCGCCGCCCTTCCACCAGTTCAATGAACTGCCTGTGGTGAAGTCCGACAGTGGCCACTAGTGCAGGTGCGGGCAAAGCTGAAACCGGGTCGCCTTAAGAAAAGGCGTTAAAACAAGGCTCTGGCGCGTCTTTGCTCGGACCGGTTGGCGGGTGAATTCGCCGGGCCCCATTGGGGCGGGTTGCCCGCTCCGGGTTGGCCCCGAGGCATCAGACGGGATCGGCCCCGCGGGTTCCACCCTCGGGGCGTTCCCTGTAACGGGTGAGGCGGTCAAGGGCCGCCTGCCCACCGAGAGGAAACAGGACATCGAGCGATGAGTGTGACCGACAGCGTACCCTCCGTCACCGATCCGGCCGTCATGCCGGCGCGACCGGCTACGGCGGGCGATTATCTGCAGCTCATGAAGCCGCGGATCATGATGCTGGTCGTGTTCACCGCCGCGGCGGGACTGGTCGCGGCTCCGGTCGGCATGAACCCGTTGATGGCCGTCGTCGCGCTGCTGGCCGTCGCGCTGGGATCGGGCGCCGCCGGCGCGCTGAACATGTGGTACGACGCGGACATCGACGCGGTGATGACGCGCACCCAGACCCGCCCGATCCCTTCCGGCGCCGTTCCCCGCGATGAGGCGCTGGCGCTCGGACTGATCATGTCCGTGGCGTCGGTGCTGTTGATCTGGCTTGCCAGCACCCCCCTGGCGGCGCTGCTCCTGGCCGCATCGATCGTGTATTATGCCGTGATCTACACCATGTGGCTCAAGCGCCGCACGCCTCAGAATATCGTCATCGGAGGCGGGGCGGGGGCGTTCCCGCCCGTCATCGGCTGGGCCGCCGCCACGGGCAATGCGCCGCTCGATGCGTGGATTCTCTTCGCGATCATCTTCCTCTGGACGCCGCCCCATTTCTGGGCGCTGTCGCTCCTGGCCCACAAGGAGTATGCGCGCGCGGGTGTGCCGATGCTGCCGGTCACCCATGGCGTCGGCGCGACCCGCCGGCAGATCCTCGCCTACACGGTCGTGCTCGTGCCGGTGACGCTTGCGCCACTTGTGACGGGGTTGGGCGGCTGGCTCTATGGCGGCGTGGCCGGGGTCCTGGGAGCAGCCTTCCTTGCCCTGGCGCTGCGCGTGAGCCTGTCGCGCGCAGGAGATGTGGACGCTATGCCGCGCGACAATCGCGCCGCAGCGACTTTGTTCGGCTTTTCCATTCTCTATCTTTTCGGTGTCTTCGCGGCCCTGATCGCGGAGGCCGTGTTGGGGATCGCCCCATAGCCCGAGGGAGTCGACCATGGCGGACGACCACCGCACCGTGACCGAGCCCGAAACCCGCCGCCTGAGCGAGGCGGAGGTGAAGGCGCGTAAGCGGCGCAACGCCTGGCTGGCGGCGGCCCTCGTCGGGTTTGTGATTCTCGTCGGCGCGACGACCATGGTGCGTCTCGCGCAGTCGGGCCTTGGACCGGGACAGGAATTCTATTGGCACATCGACAACTAGCCCTTCTCCTGAGCGGCATCGTGCTCGGCATGCTCGGGCTCGCCTTCGCCGCGGATCCGATCTACGACACGTTCTGCCGGGTCACGGGGTTCGGCGGCACCACGCGCGTTGCTGAGGCCGGCCCCGGCCAGGTGCTGGACCGGACGGTCAAGGTGCGGTTCGACGCCAACACGTCGGACGTGCCGATTCGGTTCCGGCCCCTCGAGACCGAGATCGATGTGCGCCTCGGTGAGCATGGCCTCGCCTTTTACGAGGCGACGAACACCTCGAGCGAGCCGCTCGCCCTCATTGCCAGCTACAATGTCACGCCGCACCGGGCCGGACCCTACTTCAACAAGCTGGAGTGCTTCTGCTTTACCGAACGGGTGATCGAGGCCGGCGAAACCAAGAAGCTGCCGGTGATCTTCTTCATCTCGCCGGATCTGGACGAGCGCTCGCTCAACAAGGACATCCGCACGATTACGCTCTCCTACACGTTCTTCCGGGCCGAGGACTATGAGGGTGCGACCAATCAGGCCGCCCTCAACTAATCCGGTTGCCGCTTGCGGGCGGGTCGGGCTAGACAGTCGACGGTTTGAGATTTGTTGGGGTACCGCTCCATGGCGCATGGCGAAGTGAAGCACGACTATCATCTGGTGAACCCGTCTCCGTGGCCGCTGCTCGGCTCCTTGGCGGTGGTGGTTCTGGCCCTCGGCGGCGTCACCTACATGAAGGGCCTGTTCGGGATGGAGCAGGGGACGTGGTGGCTCATGGCCGTCGGTCTCGCTGCGGTCCTGTACGTGATGTTCGGCTGGTGGCGCGACGTCATCAATGAAAGCCGCGCCGGCGACCATACGCCCGTGGTCCAGATCGGCCTGCGTTACGGCATGATCCTGTTCATCGCCTCGGAGGTGATGTTCTTCGTCGCCTGGTTCTGGGGTTTCTTCGAGTTCGCGATCTTCCACGGCGCCCGGGTCGGTGAGACCTGGGATGCGTCCAATCCGATCTACGCCGAAGGCCTGCAGCGCTTTGCCGACTGGCCACCGGCCGGGGTGGAGACGTTCGACCCCTTCCACCTGCCGCTCATCAACACGCTGGTTCTGCTCCTTTCCGGAACGACGGTGACCTGGGCGCACCATGCGCTTCAGCATGGCGACCGGACGGGCTGCCGCAACGGCCTCATCCTGACGGTGCTGCTGGGCGTCTTCTTCACCTTCCTTCAGGCGCTGGAGTACAGCCATGCGGGCTTCACCTATGACGGGACGCTGTATGGCTCGGCCTTCTTCATGGCGACCGGATTTCATGGCGCGCATGTGGTCATCGGCACCATCTTCCTGGCGGTTTGCCTGGTGCGCCTGATGATGGGCGGCTTCACGCCCGAGAAGCATTTCGGCTTCGAGGCGGCCGCGTGGTATTGGCACTTCGTCGACGTGGTCTGGCTGTTCCTGTTCGCGTTCGTCTACGTCACGCCTTATCTCGTGCTCGGCTGATCGCGGGAGGCAGCCGGCCCCGGCCCCATCATGGTGTTCCGCCCCTATCCGGTGCTCACGCTGCTGACGGTGGTCTCGCTTGCCATCCTGATTCTGCTGGGCAATTGGCAGTGGGCGCGGTTCCAGGACAAGACCGACCTCGCAAACGCGGGAACGCCCGAATGGTCCGTGCTCGAGCCGGATGGGGTCCTTGGTCCGCCGGTATACCTGTATGCCGCAATCGAGGGGCGATCGCTCTGGCGGGTCGTGTATCCTGTCTCGCGGCAGGACGCGCCGGCCGTGTTTGCGGTTGTTGCCGCCATCGAAGGGGCCCGGCCTCCCGAGCTGAGCCCTTCGGCGCGACCTGATCCTGACGAGCCGATCGAGGGTGCGTTCACCACGCCGGCGCGGCGCAACGCGCTGACGCCACCGCCGCGGCCCGACGCCCGGGCATGGTATCATTTCGACGCGGAGGCGCTGGCCGAAAGTCTCGGCATAGAGAGGCCCATGGCGCCGACGCTGTTCGAACCGGCAACCCTGCGCATCCTGACCGAAGGCGGTGACACGATCGCGCGGCCGAACCCCTATGCCGATCCGCGCCAGGCCGATCGTCTGCCGCCGCAGCGCCATTTCGGCTATGCGCTGACCTGGTGGGGGCTTGGGATCGCTCTTCTGGGCGTGTATGCCGCCTATCACAAGGCGCGTGGGCGCCTGAAATTCGGGAGCGGACGGTGAAGTACATCTCCACCCGCGGCGGTGCGGCGCCGGTCGGATTTCTGGATGCCTGCCTGGCAGGGCTTGCCCCCGATGGCGGCCTTTACGTGCCCGAACACTGGCCACGGATCGCACCGGCGCGCGGTGACGAGAGCTATGTGGACGTGGCCACCCGGGTACTCGGCGCCTTTGCCGGAGACGACCTCGATGCGGCGGCCATACGCCTCCTGTGTGAACGCGCCTATCAGCGCTTTGCCCATCGCAGCATTGCACCCCTTGTCCAGTGGGGTCCGGAGTCCTGGATCCTCGAACTGCACCATGGTCCGACGCTCGCCTTCAAGGACGTGGCGATGCAGTTCATCGGCGAACTCTATGACCATGCGCTGGCCCTGCGTGGACAGCGGATGAGCATCATCTGCGCCACCAGCGGCGATACGGGCGGGGCGGCCGCCGCAGCCTTTGCCGGCTCACGCCGGGTGGGGCTTACCATCCTTCATCCCCACAAGCGGATCTCGCCGGTCCAGCGCCTCTTCATGACGACAACGGGCGCGGCCAATATCCGGAACCTGGCTTTGGACAGCGATTTCGACACGTGCCAGAGCATCGTGAAGTCGCTGTTCGCCGATGCGGACTTCGTTGCGCGGGTCGGCCTCTCGGGCGTGAACTCCATCAACTGGGCACGGATCGCAGCCCAGGCGGTCTATTACGCCACGGCACAGGCCGCGCTCGGTCCGGATCGGCCGGTCCGTTTCGTCGTGCCGAGCGGAAACATGGGCGATGCGCTCGCCGGCTATGTGGCTGCGCGCTGTGGTCTGCTCGCCGGCTTCGAGGCGATCTGCGCGGTCAACGACAACCGCGCCCTGGCGGAGATCTTCGAGACCGGACGAATGCGCCGAAGCGAGACCGTTGCCACGCCGAGCCCGGCCATGGATATCACCGTCCCGAGCAATTTCGAACGGGTTCTCTTCGAGGCGTCTGGGCGCGATCCGGCTCTGGTGCGCGATATGTATGCCCGCTTTGCCCAGTCTGGCGAGGTGCATCTCCCTGACGCCGTGCGCGGTCCATTGGGCTGCATGGGACTTGGCGCCCGCAGCGTCGGCGCGCGCGAGACGCTTGCGGAGATTGACCGCGTCCGGGCAGAGACCGGCTGGTTGATCTGTCCCCATGCCGCCGTTGGGACACGCGTGGCGCGCGATCTGCCCGTTGACGGGGTCGCCACCGTGGTCCTGGCAACGGCCCATGCGGCCAAGTTTCCCGAAACGGTCGAGGAGGCGACGGGGCGGGTGCCGGAGCTTCCGCACCGGTGCAGGCGCGTGGCGGAGGGGCATGAAGTCTTCGAGCGCCTGCCTGCCGACGAGGCCGTCGTGCGCGAGCGGATCGTGAGCCTGGCGGGCGTTTGAGCCATGACGTTGGTGTCGCCCGATGTCCGCGAGACCCGGGTCCAGTCGCGTCGGCTCGTCCTGCGGCCACCGCGCCGGGGGGATTACGCTGCCTGGGCGAAGCTTCGAGAAAGTGACCGGGCCCGGCTCGAACCTGTGGAGCCGCTCTGGCCTGCGGATGCGCTCAGCCGTGAGGATTGGGACCGGCGCCTGCGAGCCTGGCAGACAGGCTGGCGGAACGACCGGGCTTATGTCTTCCTGATCTATGCGCTGCGTGGCGGGGCCTTACAGGGCGGGGTCTCCCTGACCCATGTCCGGCGGGGACCCTCGCAGGCGGCTTCGCTGGGCTATTGGCTCGGCGAGGATGCCGAAGGACAGGGCCTGATGACCGAGGCGGTCGAGACTCTGTGCGTCTGGGCGCGCGACGCCCTCGGACTGGCGCGGGTGGAAGCGGCGACTCTGCCCGACAATGTGCGTTCCCAGGGCGTCCTGCGCCGGGCGGGTTTCGAGCGGGAGGGTTATGCCAGGGCCTATCTCGAGATTGCCGGCCGGCGCCGCGATCATGTCCTCTACGGACGACCACTGGAGTAGACGATGACGTCGCCTGCACATTCTCATCAGACCTGCGATGGCAACTGGGTCTGGCACCGTGATGCCGGGCGCCTGACGCTGGATGTCACGCCAGGTACGCCACTGGCGGATCTGCGGGGTAGCTGGTCGCTCGACGGGCTGGGGGCCATCCTGGACGGGCTGAGCGCCAGCCGCCTGCACGAGAGTTTCGAGGACAGCGACCGGGTTGCGGTTGCCTGCGATCTGAGGCTTCCCGACGGTCGCAGCCTGCATCTTCTAGGCGCGTTTACGGAGCCGGCCGAGGCCCGCGGCCTTGTGTTTCTCGACCGACTGGACGGCGAGGAGGCGGCAGAGAGCCGCGAGGTGCCGGGTCCGCGCTTGAGCCCGGTCTACCAGCCCATACTCAGCCTGCATACGGGGCTGACCGTGGGGTTCGAGGCCTTCGCCCGCTGGGAAGGCGAGGATGGGGGGCAAGCGTCGGCGCGCCGCTTCGATGATGATGGCCTCGCCAGCAACATGTTGCTGCAATGCGTCGATGCGTTGGCCGAATGGCGTCGTCGCGCCGGACGTCCCGACGTCTTCGTGCAGGTAAACCTGTCGGGTCGCGACCTCGAGATCGCCGGGCTGGCCGACCTGGTTGCGGCGCTCGTCCAGGGCCACGGCCTGCCGGAGGGCGCCTTGAAGCTGGAACTGACCGAGCAGGCGCCGCTGCGGGATGCAGCGGCCGCGCTGGACGCGGCCCGTGCGCTGAAGGCCGCGGGGGCCGGACTTGTGCTCGACGATTTCGGCACCGGCCACTCCTCCTTCGCCTGGCTGGCAGACCTGCCGGCCGATGGCGTCAAGATCGACCCGACGCTGACGCGGGACCTGGACGACCCGCGCAGGCGCGCGATTCTGACGAGCGTGGCGACGCTTGCGCGGACCCTGGGCCTGACCTCGACGGCTGAAGGCGTGGAGTCGCTGCAGGCCGCGGAGATCCTGCAGAGCCTGGGCTTCGATCAGGTCCAGGGCTATGCTTTCGCCCGCCCAATGGGGCGGGCCGATGCGCTGGACTTCCTTCGCCGCGATGGGCGCCCGGTCTGAGACGTCTTTTCCAGAACAGCATGAAGGCAGCGATGTGAAACGGTCTAAAGCATTTTCGAGCGAAGTGGGCACCGGTTCGCGTTAAGAAAATGCTCAAAAACAAGAACATAGCGCATCTTCACTGACTCCGATTGACTTGAAGATGCGCTAAAGCAACAGCCTTTCGTTTCACTCCAGACTGTCGCTTTACATCATTGTTTTTGCGCAAGTATCCGTTCGCAAGCGATTCCGTTTGCTCCGAACTTGCTCTATCGAGCCCCTCGAAAAGGGCGCTCCACGACCCTGTCCGGCTCTCGGTCAGGTCTGGACCGTTGCGCCCCGTCGCGGTGTGCCCGGACGTCAGGCCCGCCCGGCCATGGATTGCAGGTGTCCGGAACGGATGCCGATAGCGTCCAGGGCGCGTGACCATTTTGTCGCGTGATCGGTATCGAACAGCAGCGCGGGATCCGGCGTGCCGACCAGCCAGGCATTCTCTCGCAGCTCCATTTCGAGCTGACCGGGCCCCCAACCGGAATAGCCGAGTGCAAGGAGGCTCTCGCTGGGACCCGATTCCGAGGCCATCGCATGCAGGATGTCACGCGTGGCGGTCAGGCAGACGCCGTCGGCCACCTCCAGGGTGGCGTCCTCGCAATAGACATCCTCGGAATGGATCACGAAACCCCGGTCCGTCCCCACCGGCCCGCCTTCCAGGACGTCACGGTCGGGCAACTGGATACTGCAGGGAATATCCAACTGCTCGAACATGTCGGTGAGGCTGAGGCCTTCCATTGGCTTGTTGATCACAAGTCCCATGGCGTATTCGTCGCTGTGGGCGCAGACGAGAATGACGGAACGTTCGAACCGCTGGTCTCCGATGCTGGGCATCGCAATCAGGAGTTTGCCGGTCAGATCGGTCGGGCTCATGGCGATGGATCTCCTCCAGGGAAGGCTCCATCATCCCGCGACTTATGGCAAGGGCCATGGTAGGAAACCTGCAGTCGGCAACCGCCGCCCCAAGGAGGAGAAAGACCATGGCAATACAGATCGGCGACAGGATCCCCAGCGCAACCTTCATGGAGCCCGGAAAGGACGGGCCGAAGCCGGTGTCCAGCGATGAGGTGTTCGCGGGCCGGACCGTGGCCCTGTTTGCCGTGCCTGGGGCGTTCACGCCGACATGTTCTGCCCGGCACTTGCCCGGCTTCGTCGAGAAGGCGGGCGATCTCGCCGCGAAGGGCATCGACGAGATCGTCTGTACCTCGGTGAACGACGTGTTCGTCATGGGGGCCTGGGCCGAACAGGCCGGCGCCAATGGCAAGGTGCGAATGCTGGCTGACGGAAACGGGACATTCGCCAAGGCCCTGGGGCTCGAACTCGATGCATCAGGTTTCGGAATGGGCAAGCGGTCGCAGCGCTATTCGATGATCGTTCGCGACGGCGTGGTCGAGCAGTTGAATGTCGAGGATGGCCCCGAATTCAAGGTGTCCAGTGCCGATTACATGCTGGCCCATCTTTAGAGTCATAAGACAAGCAAGCTTGGCGCAACCGTATCCGATTGCGAAAGGGTATGTGCGCCAAGACTGGGCTCTGTGACGCTTTCGCCCATGGCGCAAGCGCGTCGCAGGTCATCACAAGCCGGCCCGGATTGACCACCCCGGGCCGCACCCGCCTATTGGGGTGGACAGGCTGGAAGGTCGAGGCCGCTCGGCAGGATCGAGGCCTCGCTCGCGCAGGCGCCGTCGAAACGGGCACTGTTGTGACCGCTTACCCGGCTGAGGTCTGCCCCTGCCAGACGGGCATCGAGAAAGCTGGCGGCATGGATGTCGGCGCCAGCCAGGCTGGCCCCGGTCAGGTTCGCGCCGTCAAAGACGCATGAGCGCAGACTGGCCTCGGAAAGCTGCGCGCCGGTCAGGTTGGCAGCGGCAAAAACAGCGCCCTCGGCCTGGCTGCCCGTGAGATCGGCTCCGGTCAGCGTGGCGCCAATCCAGATGGAGTCCTGCAGCGTCGCCTCGCGCAGGCTGGCTCCGGTCAGGTTCGCGCCAACGGCACTCGTCTGTCGGAACACCGCGCGGTCGAGCTGCGCATTCGTGAAGTCTGCCTGGGAGAGGGACGCGCCAGACAATACAGCGGCCGATGCGCGCGCACCTGTGAACCGTGCGCCGTCTGCCGTCACGCGCGCCAGGTTCGCTCCGGTGAGGTCCGCGCCCTCATAGCTCGCCCCGTCCAGTTGCCATCCGGCCATTTGCTTGCCTTCCAGCCGGCACTCCTTGCAGGCGCCCTGATAGGCGGGAGACCAGGACACACGGGCAGCCTGTGCCAGGGCAGGAAGGCTCACCAGGGCGGCGAGCGCCGAAATCGTCAGTGAGCGTGTCAACGTCGAAGCCATGGTGTGGAAATACCAAGAGACCGGGGCCGGTCGATACTGAATTCCCTGTCATGACTGCCTGACGCAGCGTCAGCGTTGCCCGATTGCATCACCGGTGCATCAGGACCGCCCATGCTGCAGGCCCACCTGACCGCATGTGTCGCAGACAAGCTCATCGCCTGCGCCGGGTGCATGAAGCGTGTAGCTGCCGCAATGGGGGCAGGGTTCACCGAGATAGTCGGGATCGGGCAGGGCGTCGGCCAGCCGGGCGCCCGGTGTGTCCTCCTCGGACGCACCGGAGGCGTCGGCGTCGGGCGCGTCGCCAGGGTCGGCGCCTGGACGGCGCTTGTCGAGGATCACGATGTTGTCCGGCAACTGACCGCGGGAGAAGCCGCGCGAGATGAGCTGAGCCGCTTCCGGCGTGAAGGGCGCTGGCTGCTTGTCGATGCCGTCGCCCAGTCCACGGCCGAGCCCGTCATGGGTGGCGTCGCCGATCTCCGCCAGGTCCTCCCGGCCCAGATAGGAGATGGCCAGCTCGCGGAAGAGGTAATCCAGGATTGATGTCGCCCGCGTGATGCGGTCGTTCCCCGTGACGTCCCCGGCCGGTTCGAACCGGGTAAAGACGAAGGCGTCCACATATTCTTCCAGTGGCACGCCGTATTGCAGACCGATCGAGATCGAGATCGCGAAATTGTTCATCAGGGAGCGGAAGGCCGCGCCCTCCTTGTGCATGTCGATGAAGATTTCGCCCAGGGCGCCATCGTCGAACTCGCCTGTGTGCAGATAGACCTTGTGACCGCCCACGGCGGCCTTCTGGATGTAGCCCTTTCGGCGGTCTGGAAGGCGGCGACGCAGGCTTCCCGCCGCCTCGTCTCCCGTTGGCGGCGTCTGGGCGGCCGGGATGTGGCTGGCGCGGTCGCTGGCCGTCTCGTAGAGGTCGGCATGGGCGTCGAGAAGCTCCTGCGCCAGGGCCTGGGCCCTGTCGAGACGCTCGCGCACCGCACGGTCGGCGGCCGCCCGCTCGCCCTGCAGGCGAAGCGTGTAGGGGGCGTCGCCGAGCGTGGCGAACAGCGGCCTTGCCTCGGCCGCAGGCAGGCTGAGCGTGGGGGGCACGTCCAAGTGGGGCGCAATGGCTTCAGCCATGGCCGCCTGCGCCTGGACACCCGGCGTAAGGGGCAGGCCGGCCTGCTTCATGGCGTCGCGGGCGAGGCGTTCGGGCAGACCGTCCAGCGCCGCCTCCGCAGCGGCGATGTCCCGCCGGGAGAACCCGATAGCCGAGAGCAGGGCGCGGCCATCGGTGTCGAACGCTTCCGGCGCCAGTTTCAGGTCGTGGCTGATGATCTCGTCCCCGAGAATCCAGCGGGAGAATGCGGCGCTCAGCGTCAATCCCTCACCGAGCGCGCGGCGCACCTTGTCGATCGCTTCGACAGTGAAGCCCCGTGCGCGCAGCTTTTCCGGCGAGATTTCAGATGCGGCATCCAGCGCTTGGCCCAGAGACAGCTCATTCAGCAGCGCCGCCAGCCGGTCTGGAGCCACACGCGCCAGCGCCAGTTCCGCCGAACGCGACAGTCGGTTTCCGCTTTCGGTGTCCAGGGTCAGCGCGGCGGGCGGCGCGAGCCCATCGCTCTCGGCGGCGATCGCATCGCTCGCCCAGGGGCTGAGCGGCAGGATGGCGAGGTCCGGTCCCGGACGCGGACTGGCGCGACGCGGGGCAAGGCCCAGTCGGCTCGCCGGCGCCTTGGGCAGGCCCGCACCCACGGCGCCATGGCGCACGGCATGGACCAGGGCGCTGGCCGCGTCCCGACCCGCGTCGCTGTCATAGGCCAATCCGAGCGCCAGGATCGCAGCGCCGATCCCCGTCACCAGGATCATGCCCCGCTCGCCAAGGCTGGCCGCCAGGGTCGCCGAAGCCTCCAGCAATTCGTCGCCGCGCACGCCGTCCGCGTCAACGAAGGCGGCGAGGTCCATGACCGCTGCCAAGCGGTCGGGTGCGGGGCCGCAGTCGTCAGACAGCGTCACCTGGCCGCCCTGAGCCAAGAGCGCGGCCACGGCGGCTTCGTGCGCCAGAGCCGTTGCGGGCATGATCCGCACCTCGAAGGCCCGGTCCGGGAACTGGGTCGCGGCGCCCCGCAAGGCCTCCACTGTCGCCGGCAGGCCACCGGGCTGGCGCAGGGCTTCCTCAATGATCGCAGGCGGTACACCGTCGGCAATGGCTTCTGCCAGGTCCGAATTGCGGGGTGCCTCGCCAAGCGCCTCGATCTGGTCGGCCAGCGCCAGCCGGCCCGCAGCGTCGAGATGTAGCCGCGCCAGACGGGCGGTGCAGGCATCCAGCGCATCCAGGCCCTGGATCGGCGCCTGGCCCAGGGGGCCGTCCACCAGCTCGGCCAGCGGCGCAAGTCCCGTCAGCCTCGGCGGAGCGGGAAACGAGGCGCCCTGAGGGTGGGGACGGTCGTTTGCAGGTTGGTCGCGCCTTGATCGGTCATTGGCCATGACAGGTTGCCCCTCCGAATCGAACCTCGTGGATCGTGGTGGGCTTCGGTGACCTGATCAAGCCGGTCGCGTCGGAGACGCCCCCCGTGCTAGCGCCCCCCTCAGCCCAGGCATTGCGTCGGGGCACGGTCTGGTCTTAAACCAGCAACCGCCATATTCGCGCCATAGCTGTCAGTCAGGACCTCATCCCGTGATCGAGAAACTCTTCACCTGGTGGAATGGCGCCACGATCGGCGCCCTGTTCGATATCCGGCGCCGGTCGCGCTTCGTCGGTGAGGATGATTACGGCAACCGGTATTATGAGGATCGTGCCAGTTCGCTGGGCTCGAAGACCTATCATCGTCGCTACGTGATCTACCGGGGCGAGGCGGAAGCCTCGAAAGTGCCCGCTGAATGGCATGGCTGGCTGCACCACACGTTCGACGAACCGCCGACCGAGGCGCCGCTGGCGCGTCGCGCCTGGGAAAAGGATCACAAGCCCAATCTGACGGGCACGATCTTCGCGACCCGGCCGAAGGGCTCCATTGCGCGGGGCCGTGCCCGCCAGGAGAACGATGCCGATTACGAGGCCTGGACACCCGATGCGTGAGTCGATTGCCGAAACCCTGATCGGGGCCGTCGTCGTGGCCGTTGCCGGCGTGTTCCTCTGGTATGCACTCGCCACCGGCGCGGATGCGCCCGCCACGGGTGGACGCTATGACGTGACGGCGCGGTTCAATGATGTGGGCGGCATCTCGCGTGGCGCGGACGTCCGCCTGGCTGGCGTCAAGGTCGGCGTCGTCAAGCGGATCGACACCGATTTCGAGCGCTACGAAGCTGTGGTCACTCTGGCGGTCGATGAGGCCCTTCCGCTTCCGGAAGACACCGATGCCCGGGTGTCGACCGATGGCCTGCTGGGCACGTCCTACATCTCGCTTCAGCCCGGCGGCAGCATGGATCTGATCGCCCGGGATGGCAGCGGCGAGATCCTGTATACGCGCGGTTCGGTCGATCTGCTTACGCTCTTCGCCTCCTTCGCCCAGGGCAGTGGCGATGGCGGCTCCGGCGGCAGCGGGTCGTCCGGTGCGGGCGGGTATCCCGAATGAGGCGTGCGGTGCGCCGCCTTCCTCTGCTTGCCGGCGTCGCGGCCATGGCGTTTCCGGTCGCCGCTCAATCCCCGTCCTGGGTGCAGGACGACCGGGCCGAGCTGCGCGCACTGGACAAGATCACCGGCCGGTCCACCGATCTGACCCTGGAGGCTGGCGCGCCGGTGGAGTTCGGGTCCCTGCGGCTAGAGCTCAAGGTGTGCTACCAGACCCCGCCGGAAGAAACGCCGGAGAGCGCCGCCTTCCTCGAAGTGAGGTCTCTTACACCGATGGGACAATCGGTGGAGGATGGGGCGGAACCGGTGATCTTCTCGGGCTGGATGTTTGCCTCCTCGCCCGGGCTGAACGCCCTGGAGCACCCCGTCTATGACGTTTGGGTCATACAGTGCCGCGAGCCCGACGAGGTCGCCGTGGCCGATGACGCCAATGACGGAGCCGGCGGCGATGGCGCTGCGCCAGGCGAGCAGGGCGAGACCGACCAGCCCTGAAGCGCTTCACCGGAGGCGGCAGGACTGCAAGCGCGGGACGGCCGTGTCGTGCGCGGTCTACAGCGTGCGCTCGCGCGCCCAGTCGATGAGGGACAGGGCCTCCTCGCCGCTCATGGTGGCGTCGGGATCGCCGAAGCTGACATTTCGGGCAATCGCTTCGGCCAGATGGGCGCGGAAGTCTGCGCGCGAAATCTCGATCAGGCCGAACTGTTCCAGGTGCGGATTGTGGAACTGGGCGTCGAGCAGACCGAAACCCCGCTTGATCAGACGCGCGGTGAGATGCACCAGCGCCACCTTGGACGCGTTGTCGGCGCGAGAGAACATGCTCTCGCCGAAAAAGGCGCCGCCCAACGAGACGCCGTACAGACCGCCGACGAGAACGCCATTGCACCAGGCCTCGATGGAGTGGGCGTGGCCTTCGCGGTGGAGCTGGGCGTAGAGATTGTGGATCAGCGGATTGATCCATGTGTTCTCTCGTCCGGGCGCCGGGGCGGCGCATCCCTCCATGACCCGCATGAACGCCCTGTCGACCGTGATCTGGTAGGGCGAGGCACGCACGGTTCGGCGCAGGCGGCGCGGCACATGAAAGGCATTGAGCGGGAGGATACCGCGCATGTCGGGATCGACGAGAAACAGGCGCGGATCATCCCCGGACTCCGCCATCGGAAATACTCCGCGGCGGTAGCAGCGCAGAAGGGCGTCCGTATCGAGGCGGGCCGTCATGCAGACGATTTAGCTTCGAAATACCTTTCCAGCCAATGGATGTCGTACACCCCTTCCAGGATGTCGTCCTGTTCCACCAGGGCGCGGTGCAGGTCGAGGGTGGTGTGGACACCGTCCACCACCATCTCCTGCAGGGCACGCCGCAAGCGCATCAGGCATTCGCCGCGCGTCCGGCCATGGACGATCAGCTTTCCGATCAGGCTGTCATAATGTGGCGGGATCCGGTAGCCGGCATAAGCCGCACTGTCGAGGCGGACATCGGGTCCGCCCGGTGCGTGAAAGCCGGTGATCGTGCCGGGGCTGGGGACGAAGGTCTCGGGATGCTCGGCATTGATCCGGCATTCGATCGAATGGCCCACCAGCATGACATCCTCCTGGGCGAAGGACAGTTTCAATCCGTCGGCGATCCGGATCTGCTCGCGCACCAGGTCGATACCCGTGATCATCTCGGTGACCGGGTGCTCCACCTGCAGGCGGGTGTTCATCTCGATGAAGTAGAAGCGGCCATCCTCGTAGAGGAACTCGATGGTGCCGGCACCGAGATAGCCGATCTTTTCCATGGCCTTGACCACGATCGATCCGATCTCGTCGCGCTGCGCCTGATTCAGCGCGGGCGAAGGCGCTTCCTCGAAGACCTTCTGGTTCCGGCGCTGGATCGAACAGTCGCGCTCCCACAGGTGGCAGACATTGCCGTGACTGTCGGCGATCACCTGGACCTCGATGTGACGGGGCCGCTCGAGATACTTCTCCAGATAGACGGTGTCGTCTCCGAAGGCAGCCTTCGCCTCGGTCTTGGCCGTGCGGACAGCCGTCTCCAGATCCTTGTCGGTGCGGGCAATCTTCATGCCCCGGCCGCCGCCGCCGGACGCTGCCTTGACCAGAACGGGATAGCCGATCTTCTTGGCCGCGCGCCTGGCCTCGGCAATCGAACCGACGCCGCCTTCCGAGCCCGGGACCACCGGTACGCCCGCCTCGATCATGGTGCGTTTCGCCGCGATCTTGTCGCCCATCACGCGGATATGCTCCGCCTTCGGTCCGATGAAGACCAGCCCGTGGGCCTCGACCATTTCGGCGAACTGGGCATTCTCCGACAGGAAGCCATAGCCGGGATGGATCGCGTCGGCCCCTGTGATCTCTGCCGCAGCGATGATCCGCGATTTCTTCAGGTAGCTGTCGGAGGAGGGCGCCGACCCGATGCAGACCGATTCATCGGCCAGCCTTACGGCCATGGCGTTCCGGTCCGCTTCGGAATGAACTGCCACGGTCTGCAGGCCCATCTCCTTGCAGGCGCGGTGAATCCGCAAGGCGATCTCGCCGCGATTGGCGATGAGCACTTTCTCGATCATGGGCGGTGTCCGTCGGTGACGAGGATCAGGTGAGGATGAGGAGCGGTTCGCCGAACTCCACGGGCTGGGCATCGGTGACGAGGATCTTCGTGACCGTTCCGGGGCGGGGCGCCTCGACGGGATTGAACGTCTTCATGGCCTCTACCAGCATGAGGGTCTGACCCTTCTCGACCTTGTCACCCTCGTTCACGAAGACCGATGCGCCGGGTTCCGGCGACAGGTAACAGGTGCCGACCATGGGCGAGGTCACCGCATCCTTGAGCGATTCGCCGTCCGTGCCGGCCGAGGGTCCGGGCGCGCCTCCCGTGGAAGTGTCGCCGGCCGTCGCGGCCGCAGCCACCGGGGGCGGGGCCGCCTGCGGGGCGCCATAGGTGACGGGCGCGGGGTGAGCCACCGCCTTGGTCACGCGTACGCGGGTGCCCTCATGCTCGACCTCGAGCTCTCCCAGATCGGCTTCCCGCAGGATCGCGGCCAGTTCGCGCACGAGGCCGGTGTCAAGCTTCGTCTTGGTGCTGCTCATGTGGCGGGTTGCCCTCCCTCAGCGGCAAGATGCAAGGCGGCTTTCAGCGCCAGGTCATATCCATAGGGTCCAAGCCCCGCAATCGTCGCCTTGGCGACCGGGGCGACGTAGTTGACGGCGCGGAACGCCTCGCGCGCGGCCGGGTTGGAAAGATGAACCTCCACCACCGGCACCTCGCAGGCGCGCAGCGCGTCGTGCACGGCAATCGACGTGTGGGTATAGGCGCCGGCATTCAGTATCAGTGCGCACGCCTCCCGGGCTGCTTCCTGGATCCAGTCCACCAGCGCCCCTTCATGGTTCGTCTGGCGGCAGATCACCGCGCGTCCCTCGGCCGCTGCAAGATCGACAAGCCGCCGGTGGATGTCATCCAGCGTCTCGTGCCCATATATATGGGGTTCGCGGGTGCCCAACAGGTTGAGGTTCGGGCCACCCAGGACGTAAACCGGCTTCGTCATGGCCTAGCCTCTTGCGCTGGAATGGTGGCCAAGGCAAGCCCCGGCGCCGCTGGAGAGTCTGGATGCTGATCTATCTGAATGGCGAGCCGCGCGAGGTTGAGGACGGGCTCAGCCTGTCGGCACTCGTCGAGACCCTGTCCGACGATCCGCGTGGCATCGCGATCGAACGAAACCTGGAAATCGTGCCGAAATCGCGCCATGCCGAAATCCGCCTCGAGCCGGGAGACCGGCTCGAGATCGTGCAATTCGTCGGGGGCGGCTGAGCCGCGCCTCACCCCCTGTTTCCATGGAAGCTGACCCCATGACCGAGCTTCGAGATCCGCTGACAATCGCAGGGCGTACCTTCGCCTCGCGCCTGATCATCGGCACCGGAAAATATGCCGACTATGCGCAGAATGCGGAGGCTGCCGAGGCTGCGGGCGTCGAGATGGTCACCGTTGCACTGCGGCGCGTGAACCTGTCCGATCCTTCGGCACCGCGCCTGACCGATCACGTGTCCCCGGAGCGTTACACCTTCCTCCCGAACACGGCCGGCTGCTATACCGCCGAGGAGGCGATCCGGACCCTTCGCCTCGCGCGGGAGGCCGGGGGCTGGTCCCTGGTGAAGCTGGAAGTGCTGGCCGACCAGAAGACCCTGTATCCCGACATGGCCGAAACCCTGCGGGCCGCGGAGGTTCTGATCGCCGACGGCTTCGAGGTCATGGTCTACTGCTCCGACGATCCGGTCTATGCCCGCCGGCTGGAGGAGGTCGGCTGCTGTGCGATCATGCCCCTGGGCAGCCTGATCGGATCGGGTCTGGGTATCCAGAATCCTCTGAATATCCGCCTGATCGTGGAGCAGGCCAGGGTGCCCGTGATCGTGGATGCCGGCGTCGGCACCGCCTCGGACGCCGCCAGGGCCATGGAGCTTGGCTGTGACGGAGTCCTGATGAACACCGCCATCGCGGAAGCCCGGGACCCTGTCCGCATGGCCCGGGCCATGCGCCACGCGGTCATTGCGGGGCGCGAGGCCTATCTGGCCGGACGGATGCCGATGAAGCGCTATGCCGACCCCTCCTCGCCCCTCGCGGGGCTGATCTGAGCGGAGGCTGCGGCGCGACCGTCCCCATGGGGCGTCGGCGGAGCGAGCCAAGCGAGCGCACCTTGAAGCGCTGGCCTTTCGTTTCGCTCCGGACCGTTGGGTTACACCATTGGTCTTGCGCAAGTCTCCGTTCGCAACCGGGTCCGATCGTTCCGAACTCGCTTGTCTTATGACGTTTCCTGCCGACTGGGAGAGATTTGCACCGGCGGCGACACGGTGCGCCGGCGGTGATTTCGGATCAGCCCGAGAGCCCGATCTCGATCAGGGCGTTGACTTTCTGGGTGTCCGCGCCGCGAACCAGCTCGTCGCCGATCACGAAAGCCGGTGTGCCGGTGACGCCGATCTCGCGAGCGAGGGCTTTCGTCTCCTCGATCTTCCTGGTGATTTCAGGGCTGTTCATGTCGGCCCGGAGCTGGTCCACATCCAGGCCGATGTCGCCGGCGATGCGGTCGATGTCGGCATTGGAGAGCTTGGAACTGGTTTCCATGAAGGCCATGTGAAGCTCGAAATACTTGCCTTGGCGCTGGGCTGCGAGGGCGGCGCGGGCCGCCGCCTCGCTCTCGGGTGAGAGGATCGGGAATTCCTTGAACACGACCCGTACCTCGCCCTCGTTCTTTGCTGGAAGGCCCGCGACGAAATCCGCGCTGCGCTTGCAGAAGCCACAGCGGTAATCGAAGAATTCCACGACGGTGACCGGCGCGTCCTCCGGTCCGATGGCCGGGTCGTCCGCCAGTCCGACGAGGACTTCGCGATTCTCGGCAATCGCGCCTCGGGCGGCCTCACGCTCGCGGGCCCGCTCGCGCTCGGTCAGGGTGATCAGCGCTTCCTCGACGATCTCCGGGTTCTCGCGGATATAGTCCGCCACGATCTCTTCAATGTCGCCACGGGTCAGCGAATCGGCCGGTGCGTCCTGGGCGCAGGCGGGGAGGAAAGCGAGGCTCATGGCCGTGGCGACAAACAGGCTGATCCGGCTCATGCGGGTCTCTCCGTGGGCTCGAAACTGAAAGGTCGCCGAGGTGATTGCAGGATGGAGGCCGCAAGATAAAGGCCTGCCGGTCTGTCCTGGCCTGAACTTTCCGTGATTGGGGACGTTCGCCTCAACGCTGGGTCCGTCTGTAGGCGTCGCGATTCTCCGGCAATCGGGGATCGCTGGCGGCCATGATGTCGGAGGCACGCCGCCAGTCAGGCGTGTTGCGTTCCAGGTCCTGCAAGGCGCGCCCAGCGAACGTGTTGGCGCGCGCCAGGTCACCGATGGCGTAAGCCGACTCGGCGGTGGCAAGTTCCGCCTGCGCCCGCTTTCCCTGCTTCTCCAGCGCCACCGCAAGCTGACGCCAGGCATAGGCGTTGTTCGCCTCCTCGAGCAGGGCAGCGCGCAGGGCCTGTTCGGCCTCCTCCAGATCGCCGGGTTCGGCGCGCGCCACCAGCGACTGGGCCAGCGCGATCAGCAGGAGCGGCTCGTTTGGCATCAGCTCCGTGGCCTCACGCAGCGGGGGGATCGACGCTTCGATCTGGCCGCTCTCATAGAGGATCTGACCTTTCAGTTCCTGAAAGAAGGCATTTTCCGGCTCTTCCTCGATCAGGCTGTCGACAGCATTCACCGCCGCGGTCAGGTCGGCAGCCTGCATGGCAGCGATCGCTCGGGCGTAGCGTGCGGGCTGGCTGTCGTCGCTTTCGGGGTAGCGCTGGTAGACCTGGGTTGGCGGACGCAGGAAGCCGAAGAGCTTCGCCTGCATCATCTCGAACTGCTTCTGGACCTCGGGCGGGGTCGGCTTGTCCATCAGGCCGGTCTCTTCCGCCAGGTTCCGCGTCGTCCGGATCCGGTCGGCGGCAAGCGGGTGTGCGCGGAAATAGGGCGACCGGCGGCTGGCCGACAGGACCTCCTCATAGCGGAAGTTCTCCAGGAACTCGACCAGGCCACGCGGCGATTGTCCCAGCGCCTCCAGATAGGCAACCGCGGCCTGGTCGGCGGCGGCCTCCTCCGCGCGGGTGTGCTTGAAGAAGTTCAGCGCGGCGAATTGCTGCGAACTGCCGATCAGGGCGGCGCCGGCATCTCCCGCACCGGCCGCGATGGCAAGGACGCCGAGGCCGATGGAGACCAGCGCGGGGCGCATGGCCGTCTCCGCGGCGCGCGACCGGGTGACGGTGTGCCCGCAGGCGATGTGGCAGGTCTCATGTCCGATCACGCCCTTGATCTGCTCAGGCGATTCGGCGGCGAGCAGCAGGCCGGTATGCAGATGGATGTTCTGCCCATTGGCGACGAAGGCGTTCAGGCTCGGATCGCTGATGATGTAGAGCCCGACATCATGCGGGTTCAGACCGGCCGTCTCCAGGATCGGATCGGTCCATTCCCTCAGGATGTGCTCGATCTCCGTATCGCGGATCAGCGCCTGCCCCGAGGCAGGCAGGGCGACGGCCAAGGCGACGACGAAAGCCAAGACTCCGCGCAGGGCGCGGACAGGCAGGGCGGTGATGGCGGTTGAAACGGTCATGTGCCGAGTCTAGCCGCGCGCGCGGCGCTTTGCGAGGGGGCGACTGTTTTATGACGGGACGGCCTGGCGGGGTCTCAAACGCCCGGCGAGCCGGCTGGAAAGGTGAAGGTCAGGAGCGGATCGAATGCCAGGCCGACCTCGTCGCCCGCGTGCGGGGGCACATCGCGGGCCGGAACGAGCGCGCGCACCGTCATCGGTCCCAGTTGCAGGGTCACCCGGAAGGCCGGTCCGATCAGGGCCACGCGGCGCACGATGGCCCGAGCGGTCGAGGCGGGGTCGAACCGGACGCCCTCTTCCCGCACGCAGACGATCCGATCGCCCGGCAGGTCGGAGCCTGGCCACAGCGTGGGCGGCAGATCGGCGGCCGCAAACTGCATCACCGGGCCCAGCGCGCTGGCGATGTCGGCGTCGAGCGGGTTGCGATAGACGTCCAGCGGCGTGCCGGACTGCACGATCCGGCCCTCGCGCATCACTGCGAGCCAGTCTGCGGCCTCCATCGCGCCCTGGGCATCATGGGTCACCAGCAGGGCCGGCTTGCCCGTCTCGCGGATCGCATCGAGCGCGGCGTCACCGACGCCCTGGCGCAGGGCCGGGTCGAGGCCCGAGAACGGCTCGTCCATCAGGATCGCGGTCGGGTCGGGGGCCAGCGCGCGGGCGATGGCGACCCGTTGCTGTTCGCCGCCGGACAATTCGTGGGGGTAGGCGTCGGCCCGGGCCGCCAGACCGAGCCGTGCCAGCCAGTCACGTGCCTCGGCCATGCCTTCGCCGCGCCCTCTCCTGGCCAGTCCGAAGCGGACATTCTCTGCGGCCGTCATGTGGGGGAACAGCGCGAAATCCTGAAAGATCAGCCCGGTGCGCCGTCGTTCGGGTGGCACGGTATGCCCGGGCCAGGACAGGCGGATGTCGCCCTGGCGCACCTCTCCCTCGTCGACCGGTTCCAGCCCGGCCAGCAGGCGCAGGAGGGTCGACTTGCCCGAGCCAGACCGGCCGACAAGGGCCACGATCCGTCCTGGTGGCAGGTCCAGATCGGCGCGATCGACCACCCGGCGGCCGCCATAGATTCGTGTGACCGCGCGCGCACTCAGCGTCTCGACGGCGTGGCGGGGTACACAGGGCTGGCGGGGTGAAGGATCGTTCGGCCTGGCCTCGGTCATGCTGGGTGTCCTGTCGGATGGCCCGTCATGCGCCGACCTGGACGCGATGTCGACAGGCGGGCCGACAGAAACATGAGAGGGACCAATCCTGCGGCCGTGATCAGCAGGCACGGAAGAGCTGCAGCGGCCAGGCGCTCGTCCGACGCGTAGGCATAGGCCCGCACGGCCAACGTGTCCCAGTTGAACGGTCGTAGCATCAGCGTGGCCGGCAGCTCCTTCAGGACCTCGACGAACAGGATCAGCCCGCCGACCAGCGCGCCCGACAGCGCCATGGGCAGATCGACGTCGCGAAGCCGCCGCAGGGGGCCTGCGCCAAGCGCGCGCGCGGCGTGCGACATGGAGGCGGGCGCGCGCGCCAGGGCGGCTTCCATCGGCTTGGCGCCGGCGGCGGTGAAGCGGCTGGCATAGATCCAGACGAGGGTCGCGAGTGCGGCGCCCCCGGTCAGGGTCAGCGGCAGGGCGCTCAGGACCAACAGCCCGCCCAGAGCGAGCACGGCGCCCGGAACGGCGTATCCGCCCGATGCGGCCAGGCGGGCCAGGGCTGCCGCCGGCCGGTTTGACCGGCTGGCGAGAGCGACGACCAGCCCGAGGACGAAACCCAGCCCCGCGCCGGCACTCGCCAGGATCAGCGTATTCGCAAGGGCACCCGAAAGGCTGGCAACCGGCGGACCGGCTTCCACCGCGATCCACACCAGACGCAGCATCGGCACCGCAAAGCCCCAGGCCACGAGCCCGGCGCAGAAAGCTGTGGCAGCCCAGGCCTGGAGGCGTGGCAGGGGCTTGCGCTCGATCGCCTGCCAGCGCCGCGACGTCGCCTGGCTGCCGGCCCGGCCGCGCTGTGCCCGTTCAAGCCATTGCAGCAGGAGCGCCAGGGCCAGCAGCACCAGCGCCAACCGTGCCGCGGTGCCGGCGTCGCCGAAACTCGCCCAGGCGCGGAAGAGCCCGACGGTCAATGTCGGGACGCCGAGGAAATCAGCGGCGCCATAGTCCGCCGCGCTCTCCATGAGGGCGAGGGCGAGGCCGGCCGCGATGGCGGGGCGGGCGGCGGGCAGCGCGACACGCCAGAAGGCCCGACCCTCGCTGGCGCCCAGCGTCCGCGCCGCATCCAGCGTGCAAAGGGACGTTGTGACGAATGCCTGCCTGGCGGTCAGATAGACATAGGGATAGAGCGCGGCCGCCAGGACGAACCCGAGCCCGGCCACCGAGTTCACATCGGGAAACCAGTAGTCGCGGGCCGCAAGGCCGGTCAGATCCCGCAGGCGAGACTGAAGCGGACCCGCCACGCCCATCAGGTCGGCATAGGCGATGGCCAGCACATAGCCTGGCGCCGCCAGCGGCAGGATCATCATCCATTCCAGGACGCCACGCCCCGGAAACCGGTAGAAGGTCACAAGCCAGGCTGCGGGAACGGCCGTCGCCAGAATGAACACGGCAGTGACGGTCAGCATGGCCAGGGTCGAGAATGTGTAGGACCAGAGCTGGTTGGACAGGATATGCTGCCAGGCAAGCCCACCTCCGGCGAACACGCCGGTCAGGAGCGCCGCCATCAGCGGTGCCCCGATCACGAACGCGGCGGCGAGGACCGGCAGGTCCCGCCACCCTGGCCGGAGGGCGAGCGCGGCGCGTAGCATGGGCTGGATCAGTTCCAGCCAGCGCGGTCGTAGAGACGCTGGGCTTCCGCCTGGTTTTCGCCCAGAACCGACAGGGGCAGGTCGCTTTCGGCGATCGTGTCCGGCAGGCGATCCAGGCCTTCAGGCGGCCGGGCGCCCTCGACGATGGGAACCTCCCTGGTTTCGGTCACGAGTTGGGTCTGGCCCTCGGCACTGGCCAGATAGGCGATGAACTGGCGCGCCGCATCGGGATTGGGGGCGTTCGCGGCGAGCGCGGCGCCGCTGATATTGGTGTGCACCCCGTCGCCGGCACTGGCGAAGGATAGCGCCACGGCATTCGCGGCTTCACGGGCGGCCTCGGAACCGCTCTCGGCCATCCGGACCCAGTAATAGTGGTTCACGATCGCGACCCCGCAGGCACCGGCGGCAATGCCCTCGATCTGGGCCGTATCCCCGCCGCGGGGCTGGCGTGCGAAGTTGGATACGACACCCTCGGCCCACGCGGCGGCGTCGTCCGGCCCCAGCCGTTCGATCAGCTCTGCCATCAGTGACAGATTGTAGATGTTGGAGCTCGCCCGAACGCAGACCTCGCCCTCGAACTTCGGATCGGCCAGCGCCTCGATCGACTGGACGTCAGCGGCCTGGAACCGCTCCGGATCATAGGCGATGACGCGGTATCGCTTGGCGAGGCCGGTCCAGTGCCCGTCTAGATCGCGCAGGCGCGCCGGTATCGCCGCCTCTACGGCATCCGAGCCGATTGGCTGGGTGAGGCCTGCGTCCTTGAACCGCCACAGGGTTCCCGCGTCCGCGGCGAGGATCACGTCGGCAGGGCTGTTGGCGCCCTCTGCCTTCATGGTCTCCAGGAGCTGAGCCGAACCCGCTTCGCGGACGCGGACATCGATCCCGGTCTCTGCTTCGAATGCGGCGTAGAGCAGATCATCGGAATCGTAGTGGCGGGCGCTGTAGACATTGACCTGTCCCGCTGACGCCTGCGGTTCCGGCTCGCCGGTCTCGCCGCTGTCGGAGCTGGTTGGCCCGGAACATGCAGACACCACCAGCAGGGACGCAGACAGGACGCCCGTTCGGAACCCCTTGAGGGGTCCGGCGCGGCGCAGGGAACGAGCGGTGGACAGGATCATTGGGAAACCTCCGGTTTCAGCGATATCTAGGGGTTTTGAGAATCAATCGCAACTCAGGGGGCGCCGATTTCGTCCATCGGACGCGTCGGCGGCGCATCTGCCGCAGGTTTGGACCTTTGGACAGGAAACCGGGACTGCAGCGCGTGCCAGGTTGATCGGCGGCGTCTTCGCCTCCAGTGTGTGGACAGGCTGGGGGGCCTGGGGCGTGTGGGGGACCTATGAGTGATGTCGTTGTGCAACTTGGCCTGCGGGTCGCGAGCGATGAGGCCCGGCTTGCCGATGCGATCGAGGCCTTCGCGCGTTGGCGCGAGACCCTATGCGGCCAGCCCGGCATCGACCCGCCCGAGACTCCAGACGTAATGGTGCGTACCGTCGGGTGCGTCGATGGCAGACTCGAAAAGCAGCTCACCTTCCCCAATCGCGACTGCGCGGCGGCCTTCCTACGGTTCTGGAGGTCAACCCGGCAGACCGGGATTCCGGCCGAGGCCTGACGCGCGGCGCATCGTCCCGATCGCGGCCTCTGCGTCGGGAAAGCTGGAAACCGGCTGGGTAGGGCGCTTATCTGGGGGAGATGTCGAACCGTCTCTCCGCCCCCTACATCCTGCCTGAAGCGTCCGTCGGGCCGGCACGACCCCGTGTCGCCATCGCCGGCGGTGGGGTCGTGGGACTGGTCACGGCCTGGACCCTTGCCGAGCGCGGCGCACGCGTCACGATCTACGATCCGGCACCGCCAGGACGGGGCGCGAGCTGGGCTGCGGCCGGGATGCTTGCGCCAGCCTTCGAGGCGGGCAGCGAGACCGGCGCGCATCCCCGCCTGTTCGACCTTTGCCAGCGGGCGGCGGCGCTCTGGCCCGACTTTGCGGCCCACCTCGCCGCGGCGGCCGGCACGGATGCCAGCTTCGATGCAGGGCCGTCCCTGGCGCTGGCCAGCAGTCGCGAAGGGTCGGCACGGCTAAACAGGCTGGCGGACCGGCTTGCCGCGGCGGGACTGCCGCATGCGCGGCTCGACCCGGAGACTGCGCGCGCCAGGGAGCCGGCGATCGGGCCGGCGGTGCGCGGCGCCCTGTTCATGCCCACCGACGGCCAGGTGGACAATCGCCGCCTCGTGCGTGCGCTGGAGGCGGTCTGCCGCGCTCATCCCCGCATCGCGCTGGTGTCGTGCGGCGCGCCCCTGGTCCTGCGCCAGGACAGGGTTGGCGTTGCAGGTGCAGATGCCACGGTGGTTGCGGCGGGCTGGGAGTCCGCGCGTCTGCCGGTTCAGGCCGGAGCGCGCGAGGTCCGGCTTGGCGCGCTGAGCCCGGCCATGGATGCCCTGGTTCCGGTGGCGGGCCAGATGCTGTCGGTGGCGCCACCGCCCGGCGGCCCACGCCACACCTTGCGTGAGGGCGCACTGTATCTGGTGCCGAAGGCCGACCGCCTGGTCATCGGTGCCACCGTCGAGCACGGGCGGGTCCTCGCCGCACCGGACCCGGCGACGGTCGCGCGACTGAAGGCCGACGCCGCACGCCTCTGTCCTGGCGTCGCCCGGGCGCCGACGCTGGAAAGCTGGGCCGGGACCCGGCCCGGGACGCCCGACCATGCCCCCATGATCGGCCACGATCCGGTCAGCGGCTGCCTGGTCGCCGCTGGCCATTACCGCAACGGGATTCTGCTGGCGCCGCTGACCGGATTGCTGGTCGGCGATCTGTTGCTGGGGGGATCCGAGGGTGCGGCCTGGGCCGACTTCTCCCCGGAGAGGTTTGCCCCTGCGACCGCGTGAGGCTGGACGCCGATACGGCCCCTGCCATATGTCCGCACGAGGAGGAGACAGACGATGCACATGATCCAGCCCCTCGGTGAAGACCAGACCGCCATACGCGATGCCGTGCAGCGGACCTGCGCGCAGTTCGATGACGACTATTGGGCGCGCACCGACGAGACCGGCGACTGGCCGGAGGCATTCTGCGATGCGATGGCCGAGGGCGGCTGGCTCGGCGTGGCCTTTCCGGAGGAGTATGGCGGCGCGGGGCTGGGCTTGCTGGAAGCCTCCATCGTGATGCAGACCGTGGCCCGATCGGGAGCGGGCTATTCCGGCGCCTCTGCGATCCATCTCAACATCTTTGGGCCGAAGCCCCTGGAGAAGTTCGGCAATGCCGAGCAGAAGCAGGAAAACCTGCCCAAGATCATCTCCGGTGAGGAGAAGATGTGCTTCGCCGTGACGGAGCCGAATTCCGGCCTAGACACCTCCAGCCTGCAGACCCGGGCCCAGCGCACCAATTCGGGATACACGATCGACGGTCGGAAGATCTGGACCACGGGCGCCCAGCGGGCTGACAAGATCCTGATCATCGCGCGGACCACGCCCAAGGAGGACTGTGCCAAGCCCTATCTGGGCCTGTCGCTGTTCTACACCGACTTTGACCGGTCGAAGATCGAGGCCAAGCCGATCCCGAAAATGGGCCGCAAGGCGGTGGAGAGCAACATGCTCTACATCGACGGGCTGGAGGTCCCCAAGGAGCATCTGATCGGTGAGGAAGGCCAGGGCTTCAAGTACCTCATCCAGGGGCTGAACCCCGAACGGGTCCTGTTCGCGGTGGAATCGATCGGGCTGGGTTATGCGGCGCTGGAGCGGGCGACGGCCTATGCCAAGGAGCGGGTCGTCTTCGGACGTCCGATCGGTCAGAATCAGGGGATTGCCCATCCGCTTGCCCGTGCGTGGGCTGACCTGGCGGCGGCCGAGATGCTGGCCTACAAGGCGGCCTCGCTTTTCGACGCTGGCGAGAATTGCGGCGCGGAGGCCAATGCGGCGAAGTATCTGGGTACCGAGGCGGGGTTCCGGGCCTGCGAAACCGCGGTCCTCACCCATGGCGGCATGGGATACGCCAAGGAATACCATGTCGAACGCTATATGCGCGAAGCGATGCTCGCCCGTATCGCGCCGGTGAGCCGCGAGATGATCCTGAACTACATCTCCGAACAGGTGCTTGGCCTGCCGAAGAGCTACTAGAGCAAGTTCGGAGCAAACGGACTCGGTTGCGAACGGAGACTTGCGCAAAAACAATGATGTAAAGCGACGGTCTGGATTGAAATGAAAGACCGTCGCTTTAGCGCCTCCCCATCGACGAGAGCCGCCTGATGTCAGGCGGGACGAAAAACGCCGGACCCGCAAGGTCCGGCGTTTCCGTTTCATGGCGGCTCAACAAATCGCCTACATGCTCGCGTCGCGCATCAGCGAGAGTTCGACCCGGCGGTTGGCCTTGCGGCCCGCCGGGGTGTCGTTGCTCGCGATCGGTTCGCTCTCTCCGGCGCCCGCCGTCTCGATCCGCGCGGCGTCGATACCGTTTTCGACGAGCCAGCCGGCGACGGCCTCGGCGCGCTTCTGCGACAGCTCCATGTTCGCGTCCTCGGCACCCATGGCATCGGTATGGCCGGTGATCTTCACGGACATGTCGGGGTTTTCCAGCAGGAACGCCTTCAGATCGTTCATGGGCGCGCTCATGTGATCCCCGAGCGATGCGCTGCCCGAAGCAAAGGAAAAGCTCTGCAGCGTCAGGTTGGCGCCGGTATCGGTGATCGCGATCTTCGACGCGCCCAGGGCCTCGCCCAGTGCGGTGAGCTCCATGGCGTCCTTCTCGGCCTTCATTTCGGCGAGTTCGGCTTCCATCGCCTCCATATTGGCCGCGCAGGTGGCCGCCGCTTCCTTGGCTTCGGCCAGTTCGGACTCGAGCGTGGTCTGGCGGGACTCCAGCGCCTCGACCTTGCCGCGGGCCACGGCGAGGGCGGCATAGCCCTGGGTCAGGGCCAGCGTGCGCTCATAGTCGTCGGCATCGCCCTCCTCGAAATTCTCTTCCGTCGCCGCAAGGAAGGTCTGCGCGTTCTCGAGCGGCTCGCTTGCGGCCATCCCGCTGGCTTCGGCCTCGGCCACGGCGGCCCGGGCCTCGTCGAGGCGCGGATCGGGCTCCATCTGCGTGGCGCATCCCGCCAGCACCAGGGCGCTCACGCCCGCCGTCAGTCCAAGTTTCAGATTGCTCAGCATGTGTCGTCCTCCATAACTCCGCTGGGGTCGGATGCCGGACCCACCGGCAGTGTCCGACTGACCGGCCAAGGGCCGGTCCATACCCGCACGTATTCGCGACAGGCGGACTATGTTTCGCATGTTTTCACATCCGGGTTAACCGAATAACGGAAAAACATCAGAAGCAAAATCAGTGCGATGCTGATGTAATTGCGCCGTATAGAAACATTCCTGTGCCACCCAGGCCGCAGCATCCCGGCCAGACGCAAACCGCCGCTTCCCTGGGGGAAGCGGCGGCGCATGAGATGGGTGCGGGCCGGGCTCTACCAGTTGTAGCTGGCCTGCACGTACATGAACCGGCCGGAGAAGCCGTAGGGGCTCCGGCTGGAGTAGGGGAAGATGCCGTTGAAGTTCTGATTGTCCGGCGTCAGCGTCGGATACTCGTCAAAGACGTTGTCCGCCCCCACGCCGACGCGCAGCCGCTCCGTGACATCCACATCCACCGAGAGGTCGACGATCCAGTCGGCTTCCAGCGTGAAGTCGTTGTCGGGATTGTTCGACGGATCGACAACGTCGCCATAACGGGTCGCGCGCAGATTGACGTCGGCAGCCTGATAGGCCCAGTCGGCCGCCAGGATCAGCTTGGTTTCCGGCGCACTCTCCTCGAGTGTGAGCGTGTTGTCCCGCGTGAAGAGGGTCAGTCCGGGGATGACCTCGTTCTCGGGAACCTCGACCACTTCCACCGTGGAGTAGTTGAACGCTGCCGACAGGTCCAGGTCCCCGGCCGCGCCCAGATCGAAGCCGTACTGGGTCACGATATCGACGCCCTCGGTCTCGGTCTCGATCCCGTTCTGGAAGAAGCGCACCCGCTGGACACCCGTCACGCCGGCATCGGCGAGCACCGCGTCCACCTCGTCACCGCCCAGGTTCTCCGTCAGGAAGATCTGGTCCTCGATGTCGATCCGGTAGGCGTCGATGGTGATGAACCAGTCGTCTGTGGGCGTGAACACCGCACCCAGCGAGTAGCTGACTGACTCCTCGGCATCGAGTTGCCCGCCGCCCAGGGCCACCGCAGCAGGCGAGGTCGCCGGGAAGGTCCCGACCTCGAACGGCACGCCGTCGATGAAGTTCGTCGACGTGGCGGTGAAGAACTGCTGCTGGAGGCTGGGCGCGCGGAAGCCGGTGGAAACGGCGCCGCGCAGGGCGAAGGCGTCGGTGAAGTCGTAACGTCCGGTGAGCTTGCCGGTCACCGTGTCGCCGAAGTCGGAATAGTCCTCGTAACGCAGCGCCGCCGACAGAAGCGTGCGATCGTTCGGGGTCCACTCCACGTCGACATACACGCCGACATTGTCGCGCCCTTCATCAACGGCGGATTGAGGCGTGAAACCCGGGAAGACCTGGCTGCCACCGGCGAAGCCGACCCCGTCACCTTCCGGATCCTGTTCGGCCGTGAAGTTCACGCCCTCGACCCCGCGATAGTCGCCGGTGATGTAGCTGCCGGGTTCCCCCGCCTCGATCTCGAAATTCTCGTCGCGGTACTCCACACCGAAGGCGACGTTCGTCTCGCCAGGCAGAAGCGTGTCGAAGCTGCGGGAGAAATCGGCGTTGAGGACGACCTGACTGAAGGTCAGCGCGCCGGCGTCGAACGTCGTCGGCGTCGTCGGGCCGAGAGAGGCGTTCAAGGTATTGTCGACGGAATAGTCGAGCTCGTTCTCGCCATAGGTGACGCTGAAATCGCTGTCCCAGCCGCCCAGATTGCCCCGGATACCGGCATTGGCGCTGATGTCGGTCACCTCGCCGACGATGAGGGGGAGGAAGCCGTCGGGGTAGACCTCGATCAGGTTCCGGGGCGTCGAGCGGAAGTCGACCGTCGCGTCGCCGGAGCGGCGGTAGAAGCCCGCCGAGTCGGCCTCACGGTCCTGGTAGCCGGCATAGCCATAGGCTTCCCAGCCGCCGTCCAGTTCGATGCCGGCATTTGCAAAGAAGGTCAGGTTTTCGGCATTCCCGTTGCCGTAGCGGTGGTTCAGCCGGTCGAAGGTCAGCTCGCGCGGGTCGGTGACGCCTTCGGGCAGAAGGTTGCCGTCTTCGTCATTGGCGTATTGCTGGCGCGGATCAAGCCCGGCCCGGTTGGTCGGTTCCCGGTCGGAATACTCCACCGAAAGCGTCAGGAAGCCATTCTCGGTAAGGCCGAACCCGGCCCAGCCGCCCACGGTGGTCGTCTCGCCGTCGACCTCGCTGCGTTCCAGTCCTTCCGGATCGGTAACGTGCGCCCCGTAGCGTACGTTCACCCCACCGCCCGAATCGGCTTCGCGCAGCAGGACGTTGATCACCCCGGCAATGGCATCGGAGCCATATTGCGCCGAGGCGCCGTCGCGCAATACCTGAACGCTGCCGATCGCCGTGGTGGGCAGGGCGTTCAGGTCCACGGCAGCAGAGCCGCGCCCGACCGAGCCATTGATGTTGACCAGCGCGGCCAGGTGACGGCGCTTGGAATTCACCAACACAAGCGTCTGATCCGGCGCCAGGCCACGAAGCGTGGCGGGACGGACGATGTCCGTGCCATCATTGATGGCGGTCTGGTTGAAGTTGAACGACGGCACTGTCGTTGCGAGGATCTGGTTCAGTTCCGTGCGGCCGCTCTCGGTCAGCTCGTCGATCGGAAACACGTCCACCGGCACCGCCGTCTCGAGCGCGGTGCGGTCCGCAGCGCGCGTCCCCGTGACCACGATCCGGTCCTGGCGCAGGGCCGCCTCTTCGTCGACCTCCGGCGCATCCTGGGCGTGTGCCGTACCAATGGCCGCGCCCAGCGCAAGCGTAGCCACACCAAGCTTCAGCATGCTTGAAAGCCTCATCCGTCCCTCCATGACGTTCCGCCCGTCGGCTTTGACGGGGTCCGCCTTAAGTGAACGCGGCGTTTTGGGAAGCAAGAGGGGCCGGCTTTAGCGGAGCTAACAGCAGGGTCCAAAGTCCGGCAGGCTGCTCCATGAAGTATTCGTAATCTACTGAAAACACATAAGAATCCGAGAAGTGTTGCGGAAATGCGTCAGCCGCTGTGGAAATGACCATAGATGCGCTCGGCCAGCGCCTGGCTGATCCCGTCGACGGCGGCGATGTCCGACAGTTTCGCGCGCGCCACGCCCCTGGCCGAGCCGAAATGGTGAAGCAGCGCCTTCTTCCGCGTCGGCCCGATCCCCTCGATTTCGTCAAGCGGGCTGCGCGCGATGTCGGCGGACCGACGGGCCCGATGGGCGCCGATCGCCCAACGGTGGGCCTCGTCGCGCAGCCGCTGCAGATAGTAGAGGACCGGTGCATTCGGCGGGAGCTGGAAGGGCGCGCGGCCTGGCCGATAGAACTTTTCCCGGCCGGCATTCCGGTCAGGGCCTTTGGAGATGGCCACCAGGTTCAGATCGTCGGGGCCGAGCCCCAGGGAGCGCAGCGTCTCGACCACGGCCGAAAGCTGGCCGGGCCCGCCATCGATCAGCACGAGGTCGGGACGGTTGGGGAGGCCAGCGAGGCGTGCCCGTGCGAGCTCCGGATCGTCCTCGCCCGTCTCCTTGAGAAGGCGGGAGAACCGCCGGCGCATCACCTCGCGCATCATGGCATAGTCGTCACCGGGCTCCAGCTCCTGATCCCGGATGTTGAACTTGCGGTACTGGCTCTTGTCGAAACCCTCCGGGCCTGCGACCACCATGCCGCCGACGGCATTGCTGCCCTGAATGTGGGAATTGTCGTAGACCTCGATTCGGCGCGGCGGCGCGTCCAGTCCGAAAGTGTGCGCCAGCTCCCCCAGCAGTCGCGCCTGGCTCGCAGCCTCGGCGAGATTGCGGGCCAGCGCCTCGCGGGCATTGCGTTCGGCCTGGGCGACGAGGTCGCGCTTGCCGCCGCGCTGTGGCTGGCGGATCTCGACCCGGTGAGGTGCGTGCAGGGCCAGCGCCTCCGACACGAGCGCGGCCTGGTCCGGCGCGGTGTTCGTCAACAGCAGGCGCGGTGCCGGTCGTTTGTCGTAGAATTGCAGCAGAAAGGCCGACAGGATCTCCGCGTCCGTTTCCTCCGACTCATGGCGGGGAAAGTGAACCGATGTGCCCCAGTTCTGGCCAGCGCGGATGAAGAAGACCTGGATGCAGGACTGTCCGCCCTCCCGGGCCATGGCGAAGACGTCCGCCTCCTCGACGCCTTCGGGGTTCACATCCTGGCTGGCGCGGACCACTGCCAGCGCCCGGATACGGTCGCGCAGGCCGGCCGCGCGCTCGAAATCCATGGCCTCTGCGGCGTCCTCCATTTCGCGGGCGAGCTGCTTCTGCAGGTCGGCACTGCGGCCACGAAGGAAATCGGCGGCCTGATCCGCCAGGCGCTGGTACTCGGCCCGTGAGACAAGGCCGACGCAAGGGGCCGCGCAGCGCTTGATCTGGTGCAGCATGCAGGGGCGCGTGCGGGCCTGGTAGACCGTATCCTCACAGGTGCGCAGCAGGAACGCCTTCTGCAGCGTGTCGAGCGTCCGCATGACCGCATTGGCGCTGGCGAACGGGCCGAAATAGTCGCCCTTGTCGCGCTTCTCGCCGCGATACTTGAGAATCTGGGGCGCCTCATGGTCGCGCCGGATCAGAATGTAGGGGAACGACTTGTCGTCGCGCAGCAGGATGTTGAAGCGGGGCTTGAGCTGCTTGATCAGGTTGGCTTCCAGCAGCAGCGCTTCGGTCTCGGTCTCCGTGACGACGAATTCCATCGCCGCTGTCAGCGCGATCATCCGCGCGATGCGCTGGGTATGGCCACCGAGCCGGGTGTAGTTCGACACCCGGTTCCTCAGGTTCTTCGCCTTGCCCACATACAGGACCTCCCCGTCGGCCGCGAACATGCGATAGACGCCGGGCTTGCCCGGAAGCCGCCCGAGATGGTCCTTGATGACGTCGACCCCGCGCCGGGGCTGGGGGCGGGGTGCGGCCTCGGTCTCGCTCATGGGGGCTAGATAGCGAACCGTGCCGCCCGGGGCGAGGGGCTAGCCGAACCAGCGCGACAGGTCGGGAACGTCCACGCCTTGAACGTCGAGATAGTGGTCGAGATAGTGACCGGGCGCGAGCAGCCAGCCGGCGCCGAACCCGAACAGCACGATCAGGATGAGCGCGAAGGCGAACTGTCGCCCCACATGCCCGGCGGAGCGGTTTTCCTGCGGTCTCAGAAAGCTCAGCCACAGGAGGGTCAGCGCGAAGACGCAGGTTGCCAGGACCTGCTCGGTCGTGCCGAGCCCGGCCAGCCAGTCCATGATCTCGGCCTGGGCCCTGGCGGCTTCACGCCCCAGCCGGTCGAGGAACACTTCATAAGGCGACATGGCGTGTCTCGTGCAGTTTGGAGGCCCACCGGGCCCGCCTTGGGCTGCCTGTCCAGCCGGTCGGCCACCCCCACAACAGTGTCACTCTAGCCCACAAGGTTATCCAAATCCTAAACAGGGGCCCGATTGCACGCGGGCGCCGCTCGGCCTAAGCGTGGCGGCATGACAACCAGGTATCAGGGAGCCGTCCATGGCCGACATCACGCTGTCGCAAGCCGTCAATCGCGTCCAACCGTCCGCCACGATTGCCGTGACCACCAAGGCCTCCGAACTGCGTCGCCAGGGACGGGACGTGATCGGCCTGGGCGCCGGCGAGCCTGACTTCGACACGCCCGACCATGTGAAGGATGCCGCCATCCAGGCGATCCACGACGGCAAGACGAAGTACACGCCCGCCGACGGCATCCCGGAGCTCAAGGACGCGATCTGCGCCAAGTTCAAGCGCGACAACGGCCTGGACTACACGCCTGAGCAGGTGAATGTCTCGCCGGGTGGAAAGGCCGTAATCTTCAACGCTTTCATGGCCAGCCTGGACATGGGCGACGAAGTGGTGATCCCTGCCCCCTACTGGGTCAGCTATCCGGACATGGCGCGTCTTGCGGGCGCCGAACCGGTGTTCGTGCCCTGCGGTCCCCAGACACGCTACAAGCTGACGCCCGAGGCGCTGGACCAGGCTATCACGCCGCGGACGAAATGGGTGATCCTGAACTCGCCCTCCAACCCGACGGGCGCCGCCTACACGCGTGACGAGATGCGGGCGCTGGCAGACGTGCTCCTGCGCCATCCGCATGTGTGGATCCTCACCGACGACATGTACGAGCATCTGGTCTATGACGGCTTCGAGTTCACCACCATCGCCCAGGTCGAGCCCGAACTCTATCCACGCACGCTGACCATGAACGGCGTGTCCAAGGCCTATGCCATGACCGGCTGGCGGATTGGCTATGCCGCCGGCCCGGTGAAGCTGATCTCGGCCATGCGCAAGATCATGACCCAATCGACCTCCAATCCGTGCTCGATAAGCCAGTGGGCCAGCGTCGCGGCGCTGAATGGCGACCACGGTTTCCTCGCCGAGCGCAACGAGACCTTCAAGGCGCGCCGGGATATGGTCGTGGCCGAGCTGAACAAGGCAGATGGCCTGGCCTGCGCAACGCCGGAAGGGGCATTCTATGTCTACCCGTCCTGTGAGGGCGTCATCGGCAAGACCGCGCCCTCGGGCCGCCGGATCGACAACGACCAGGTCTTCGCCGAGGAATTGCTGGAGGCGCAGAATGTCGCGGTGGTGTTCGGGGCAGCGTTCGGCCTGTCGCCGGCCTTCCGTATCTCTTACGCCACCTCGACGCAGGCGCTGGAAACCGCCATGGCACGGATCCAGGACTTCTGCGCCTCGCTTTCATAGGATCCGTCGATAGGGATACGGCCAGAAACGATTTGATCCACGCAACGCAGGGCCCACATGCGACGTGTGACGAAGGAGGTGCACATGGATGTTCAAATCGGTTTGAGCGAGAAGGGGCGAGAAGAGTCCGTCAAGGCCATTCGGCGCGTTCTGGCTGAGACCTACGCCCTCTACGCCAAGACCCACAGCTATCACTGGAACGTGACAGGGCCGCGGTTTCATTCCCTCCACAACATGTTCGAGGAGCAGTATCGCGACCTGTGGACCGCCATGGACGATCTTGCGGAGCGTATTCGCGCGCTCGGACACTTCGCGCCGATCTCGTCCGAAGACATGATGCAGGGGGCGGAAATCCGCGCCGACAATGGCGTGCCCGACGCGGAAACCATGATCGGCAATCTCGCCAGGGGACACGAGGTGCTGTCCAAGGCTTGCAAGGACGGGATCAAGGTGGCGGAGAGCCATGGCGACGAGGTGACCGTCGACATGCTGATCGCACGGGCCGATGCCTCCGAAAAGACGGCCTGGATGTTGCGCTCGAGCCTCTGACGCGGCGACGCGCCAGACAGGTCCGGTCCGTCCGGAATATCAGTTCGCACCAAACGGTCCGACGACGAACCCGTGCTTGCCCTGGGCAGCGCGGGTTTCTTGTGCGCCCCGGCCGTCCGGAAAAAAGGCCGGGCTGCGAAGAACGCGCCCGGCCGTGAGTGTGGTTCCATTTGGGGAGGAAACGCCCAATCGGAGGTCTGATCGGGTCACGCCGGGAACCGTCGGCGTTACAGCGCAGATAGCCGTTCATATGCGCGGTGCAAGGGGGAGTCCTGCAAATCTTCATGCAAAAACGCATGACAGAATTGTCATCCCTGTGGCCTGGGCGGGGCTACGTATCGGCGCCGAGGCCGGCGGCCTGTTCGACCAGGAAGTCGCGGAACGCGGCAATCCGCTTCGACCGGCGCAGATCGCTTGGATAGATGAAATAGAGGTCGAAACAGGGCCCCACATGGTCCGGCAACAGCCGGACGAGACTTGGAATGGCGGCGGCCATGTAGTCGGGGACATCGGCAATGCCCAGACCCGCCTCCACCGCCCGCAACATGGCAAAGACATTGTTGAGCTGGATCGTCGCCGGGCGGGGCAGGGTGTCGTCCCGCTCAAGCTGGCGGGCCCAGTTCATCACCTGCATCTGGGGTGGGGCACCTTCCTGGCGGTATCCGATCACCCGGTGGTGGTCCAGGTCACTGGCCGAACGCGGTGTTCCGTAGCGTTCGAGATAGGCCGGCGCAGCATAGAGGCTTGTCGCCACACGCGCGATCCGGCGCTGGATGAGGTCGGCCTTGTCGGCGGCCCACAACCGGATCGCGCATTCCGCCTCCAGCTTGAGCAGGTCGTATTCCCTGTCATCCAGGCGCAGATCCAGGCGCAGGTCGGGATACATCTCGATGAACCGTCCCAGGCGTGGGACGAGCCAGGTGGATCCGAACGCCACAGGCGCCGTTACCACCAGATCGCCCTGTGGAGTGTCCTGCTGATCCTGCAGGAGCGAATGGGCTGCATTGGCCGCGCTGGCCATGTCCGCCGTCGATCGAAACAGCGTATGTCCGGCATCGGTGAGGACGAGCCCACGGGCGTGGCGCTGGAACAGGGAGACGCCGAGTTGCTCCTCAAGCATCGCGATCTGGCGCGAGACCGCCGACTGCGAGATCCCGAGCCGCTCGCCGGCTGCCGTGAGACTTCCCGTCTCGGCGGCGGCGTGAAAGGATTTCAACTTGCCCCAGTCCATGCGAAGGAGCTTGCGCATGCGCAGACGGAACGGGCAAGGGTCCCGTCCGGCGGGTAAACCCTGGCGCTGGTGCGAAGAGGAGTGATCCGTGTCGGCCATTGTTTCACTTGGGGCCCGGGCCCTGCGCCTGCTGCCGCCTGAGCCGGCGCACGATGCCACGGTGCGGGCCCTGTCACTGGGGCTGGGCGCGCCCCTGCGCCGACCGGCCCCGGATCCGATCCTCGCCACCACGCTGCCCCATGCCGGGTTAAGCCTGGATTCGCCCATCGGGCTTGCCGCGGGCTTCGACAAGAACGCCCAAGCCTTCCGCACGCTCCTGCGCGCCGGGTTCGGCTTCGTGGAGTGCGGGACCGTCACGCCGCGTGCACAGGCGGGCAATCCGCGCCCCCGCCTGTTCCGGCTGGACGAGGACCGCGCGGTCATCAACCGGCTCGGGTTCAACAATCAGGGTCTCCAGGCCTTCGTGCGCCGGATCGCGCGCCACCGGGATGGCACGGGTCGGCTCGGCGCCAATGTCGGCGCGAACAGGGACAGCACCGACCGGGTCGCCGACTACGAAACCGGACTGGCCGCCGTGTGGCGGCATGTGGATTATGTCACGCTCAACATTTCCTCGCCGAACACGCCGGGCCTGCGCGGTCTGCAGGACAGCGGGGCCTTGCGCGAGCTTCTGGTGCGCTGCGGTCTCGTGGCTGGAAATCTGGCGGAGGGCGCGCGCGGTCGCGTGCCGGTCTTCCTCAAGGTGGCGCCAGACCTCGATTGTGCCGCGATCGATGATCTTTGCGGGGTGGTGCGTGCGGAGGGTGGTTGGCTGGCCGGACTCATCGTCTCCAATACCACGCTTGCCCGGCCTGGAAGCCTGCGCGCGCCGGCCCGTTCGGAACCGGGGGGCCTGTCGGGTGCTCCGCTGATGGCACCGTCCACGGAGGTTCTTGGGGCGTTTCATGACGCGCTGTCCGACCGGTTCGACCTGATCGGGGTCGGCGGGGTCTCCAGCGGCGCCGATGCGTTCGCCAAGATCCGCGCGGGCGCCCATGCGGTTCAGCTCTATTCCGCACTGGTTTATGGCGGGCCGGCCCTGGTGCGCGAGATTGCCGGTGACCTCGCTGCGCGCCTGAGGGCGGAGGGGTTCAACTCGGTCTCGGAAGCGGTGGGAACCGGTCGTCCGCCACGGATGCCATGAGCCGGGGCCAGTAGAGAAGCAGCGCGCCGGCGCGAAACAGGTACATGCCCAGAAAGGCCAGCCAGACGCCCTGATTGCCCAGCGCCGGGCGCAACAGGAGATCGCTGCCAACATAGAGGGTCGTGCTGATCACGGCGGCGTTGCGCAGGGCGCGACCCTGCGTCGTCCCGAGAAACAGACCGTCGAGTTGCCACGCCGCGACCCCCAGCACCGGTACCCCGGCGCAATAGGGCAGGAAGGCAAGGGCAGCGTCCCTCGCCTGGGGATCGCTGACCCAGGTGCGTATGACCCCTGGACCGCCGAACAGGAAAAGCAGGGCGAACCCGATGGACGCCGTGGCCGCCAGCTCCGACGTGATCCGGGCGGCCCGCCGGACGCGCGCAGGATCGCGACGCCCGAAGGCTTCGCCCGCTTCCTTTTCGGCCACGAACGCAAAACTGTCTAGGACGAAGGCCGAGACCGCCACGAACTGCAGAAGGATCTGATTTCCCGCCAGCGCGACCGTTCCGACCTGGGCGCCGGCATTGGCGAACCAGGCGAAGCAGAACAGAAGCGCAAGGGTTCGGATCATGATGTCGCGATTGGCCGCAAACAGGGCAACCAGCTTGTCCCGGTCGAGAAGCGGTGCCGTGCGCAAAAGGTTGCGGCGCACGACCAGGAGGCCAAAGGCCAGCGCGCTCCATTCCGCGAGTGCCGTACCGGCGCCGATCCCTGCCGGGCCCCAGTCGAGGAGGGCAACGAACACCGTATCCAGGGCTGCATTCAGACCGTTCAGCACGACCTGAAAGGCGAGCAGAAGCCGGGTGTGTCCCCGGCCAAGCAGCCAGCCGGTGACGGCATAGCCCATCAGGGCGGCGGGCGCGCCCCAGATGCGGGCATCGAAATAGGTTGCGGCAAGGGACTCGACGGTTGCGGTGGCGCTGAACCCGGCAAGCGCTACCTGGCGCGTCAGCGGAAAGGTGACCAGGATCAGGAGGCCGAGCCCGCCTGCGAGGCCCAGGGCCCGGACCAGCGTCGCGCGGCTTTCGTCCGCCTGCCCGGCGCCCTCGGCCTGTGCCGTCAACGCCGTTGTCGACATGCGGAGGAAGCCGAAGGCCCAGTAGAGAAAGCTGAACGTGACCGAGGCGATGCCCACCGCCGCCAGGTCTGGCGCCGTGCCGAAACGTCCCATCACGGCGGTATCGACAACGCCTGTCATGGCCGTCGCCGCCTGGGCGAGCACGATCGGCCAGGCAAGCACCAGCGTGCGCCGCCGGGTCAGTGCGGGCAGGGCTGGCGCGGACAAGGGATCAGAAGCCGCGGAATTCGGCGACCTCGTCCAGACCGGCCCGCTCCGAGCGCAGGGCGTTGACCGGATGGGTCCAGTCGGGATGACCCACCGCCATGCCGCAATAGACCATCTCCGTGTCGCCCAGGCTGAAATGCGCTTTCAGGGAGGGGCGCACGATGCCCCAGCATTCCTGCATGCAGGTCCCCCAGCCGCGTTCCACCGCCAGCAGCGCCAGCGTCTGCATGAACATCCCCATATGGGCCCACTGGCCATGCCCCATCCGCTCATCGATGACGAAGAACAGGGCCGCAGGGGCACCGAAAAACCTGAAATTGTTGGAGAACCAGGCGCGCCGGGCGGCCTTGTCCTCGCGCGGGATCTCCAGCGCTTCATACATCATTTCGCCGACCTTGCGGCGCCGGTCATTGTAGACCCCCCAAAGGCCCTCAGGGTAGATCGGCCGATCGGTGGGTTCGCCGCCGGGGGCCTCGGCCAGCACCCGGGCCGCGGTCTCGATCACCGCCATCTGGGCGTCGCCGGTGACGACGATCGTGCGCCAGGGCTGCACGTTCCCGCCCGACGGCGCGCGCTGCGCCTGGCGGAGCCAGCCGGCAAGCTCGTCGCGGGTCAGGTGCGTGTCGGTGAAGGCCCGTACCGAGAGCCGGCGGTCCACCGCATCCGAAACAGATACTGTCATCGTCGTTATCTCCTCCGCTGACCGATCTGTAGCGGCCAGACGCGGAGGTGCAAATGCCGCCGGGCGTGCGGCAGGAGCACGCCCGGCGGGCTTGCGGTCTCAATCCATCCATGACCGGAAACCGGCCTGGCCGCCAACGGGCCGACAGGCCGCTTCGGGTCTGCCCACGTAACGGACGTCAGCCTTCGACGATCGGCGTCAGCACCATCTCCACGCGGCGATTCGCGGCGCGGCCGGCCTCGGTCTCGTTGGAGGCGATCGGCTGGGTTTCGCCACGACCTGCCGTCGCGATCCGGACCTCGTTCACGCCGCGCGACATCAAATAGCTGGCCACGGAATCGGCCCGGCGCTGCGACAGGCGCATGTTGTAGTCGTCCGGTCCGTCCGCACTGGCGTGGCCGATGATGTCGATGCTGGTCTTGGGGTATTCGCTCAACGTCGCTGCGACGTCATTGAGCGGGCCGTAGAAATTCGACTGGATCTCGGCGCTGTTGACCGGAAAGGTCACATCTGCGGGCATGGTCAACTGAAGCTGGTCGCCGACGCGCGCCACTTCGATGCCGGTGTTCTGGGTCTGGCGACGCAGGGCGGCTTCTTGCCGGTCCATGTAGTTGCCGACCGCGCCGCCCGCGATGGCGCCCACCACCGCGCCGATGGCGGCGTTCCGGCCATCGTCGCCACCGGCCAGGGTGCCAAGCGCGGCGCCTCCCAGCGCACCCACACCGGCGCCGATGGCGGTGCGCTGGCCGATCTGGCTGCGGCCCGTATCGGGATTTGTCACACACGCGGCGAGCGTGGTGCAGGCGAGTGCGGATATCAGAACCTTGCGCATAAAAGGCCTCCTTTCGGGATCAAGGCAGGGATTCGTGCGGGGTCATCCGTTCGCTGCCCCCGACCCGGCCCTTACGCCCCGCATGTGGCAAAATCACGTCGGCTCCCGCCGGGCGGGACGGCGGTCAGCCGGCGCGGGCCGTCTTGCGTTTGCGAGGAGCCGGTTTCGGTGCGGTCTTCTGGGCGGCGCGGCGGGCGTCCTGGCGGCGGAACGTCTCCGCAAGGAACCGGCCGGTATGACTGTCGGCGATGGCGGCCACCTCCTCCGGCGTCCCCTCGGCGACGAGGCGGCCGCCGCCGCTGCCACCTTCCGGACCCAGGTCGAGAATCCAGTCGGCCGTCTTGATGACGTCGAGATTGTGCTCGATCACCACGATCGAGTTTCCGGCGTCGACGAGATCGTGCAGCACATCGAGGAGCGTCTTCACATCCTCGAAATGCAGGCCGGTCGTCGGCTCGTCGAGGATGTAGAGCGTGCGTCCCGTGGCCCGTCTCGACAGTTCCTTGGCCAGCTTGACCCGCTGGGCTTCGCCACCCGACAGGGTCGTCGCCTGTTGGCCGACCTTGATGTAGGACAGACCGACCCGGTTCAGCGTCTCCAGCTTCCCGGCGATGGCGGGCACCGCGGCGAAGAACTGTGCGGCCTCCTCGACCGTCATCTCCAGCACGTCGGCAATGGACTTGCCGCGATACGTCACTTCCAGGGTTTCGCGGTTGTAGCGCTTGCCGCCGCAGGTCTCGCAGGTCACGTAGACATCGGGCAGGAAGTGCATCTCGATCTTGATCACGCCGTCGCCTGGCAGGCCTCGCAACGCCCGCCCTTGACGTTGAAGCTGAAGCGGCCCGGCCTGTAGCCCCGCGCCTTCGCTTCCGGCAGGCCGGCGAACCAGTCCCGAATTGGGCCGAACGCGCCAGTATAGGTGGCCGGATTGGAGCGCGGTGTGCGGCCGATGGGCGACTGATCGATGTCGATCACCTTGTCGAGCAGGTTGAGTCCCTCGAGGCTCTCATAGGGCGCGGGTGCCTGGCTGGCGCCCATCAGGCGGCGCGCCAGGGCCTTGTAAAGCGTCTCGATGATCAGGGTGGACTTGCCGCCGCCGGACACGCCGGTCACGCAGGTAAACAGGCCTAAGGGGATCGATGCGGTGACGTCCTTAAGATTGTTGCCCCGCGCGCCCTTGATCGTCAGCCTTCGCGACGGCTTGACCGGGCGTCGATTGCGCGGGATCGCGATTTCGCGGGCCCCGGACAGGTAGGCGCCGGTCAGGCTGTCGGCATGGTCGCGGATCGCCTCGGGCGGGCCTTGGGCAACGATCCGTCCCCCATGCACACCGGGGCCGGGCCCCATGTCGATCACATGATCGGCGGCGAGGATCGCGTCCTCGTCATGCTCCACGACGATCACCGAATTGCCGAGGTCGCGCAGGCGCTTCAGCGTGCCCAGCAGCCGTTCATTGTCGCGTTGGTGCAGGCCGATCGACGGCTCGTCGAGCACGTAGAGCACACCGGTCAGGCCCGACCCGATCTGGCTGGCCAGTCGGATGCGCTGGCTTTCGCCGCCAGACAGGCTGCCCGACGCGCGGCTCAGGGTCAGGTATTCGAGCCCCACATCATTCAGAAATCTCAGGCGGTCATTGATTTCCTTCAGGATTCGGCTCGCAATCTCATTGTTCTGGGCGCTGAGATGCTGCGGCACCTCGTGAAACCAGGACCAGGCCTCGCCGATGGAGAATTCGGCCGCGTCCGAAATGTCCAGACCTGCCACGCGCACGGCCAGGGCTTCGGGTTTCAGGCGTTTCCCGTTGCAGGCCGGGCAGGGCTGGGACGAGCAGAACCGGTCGATCTCCTCGCGCACCCAGGCGCTATCGGTTTCCCGATAACGGCGCTGGAGGTTGGGGACGACGCCCTCGAAAGTCTTCTTCACTTCGTATCGGCGCAGGCCGTCATCATAGACGAACTGGACCTCTTCCTCGCCCGTGCCGTGCAGGATCACGTCGCGGGCCGCCTGCGGCAGCTTGTGCCACGGTTTGTCCAGCGAGAACCCGTAGTGGCGCGCCAGCGCCTGGAGGGTTTGGGTCTGATAGGGCGAGGTGGTGCGCGCCCAGGGCGCGATTGCGCCGCCCATCAGGGTCAAATCCTTATCCGGAACAACCAGTTCCGTGTCGATCTTCGCCTGATGCCCCAATCCGTCGCAGGTCGGACAGGCACCGGCAGGATTGTTGAACGAGAACAGCCGCGGTTCGATCTCGGGAATGGTGAATCCCGACACGGGACACGCGAAATTCGCGCTGAAAAGGATCTGTTTCGGGGTCGCCTCGCCCTCGTCCAGGTCGGCATGTTCGGCGATCGCGATCCCGTCGGCGAGCCCGAGGGCCGTCTCGAAACTTTCCGCCAGACGCTGTTCCATGCCCTCGCGTACGACGATCCGGTCCACCACGACGGCAATGTCATGCTTGAGCTTTTTGTCGAGCGCCGGCGGATCCTCGAGGTCGTGGAAAGTTCCGTCGACCTTGACGCGCTGGAAGCCCTTTTTGAGCAGGTCGGCCATCTCCTTGCGGTACTCGCCCTTCCGGTCGCGCACGATCGGCGCCACGAGATAGAGGCGCGTTCCCTCGGGCAGCGCGAGGGTGCGGTCGACCATCTGGCTGACCGTCTGGCTTTCGATCGGCAGGCCCGTGGCCGGCGAATAGGGCGTTCCCACCCGCGCCCAGAGCAGGCGCATATAGTCATATATCTCGGTGACCGTTCCGACGGTGGAGCGGGGGTTCCGGCTGGTCGTCTTCTGTTCGATGGAAATCGCGGGTGAGAGGCCGTCGATCCGCTCCACATCCGGCTTCTGCATCAATTCGAGGAACTGGCGGGCATAAGCCGAAAGGCTCTCGACATAGCGACGCTGGCCCTCGGCATAGATCGTGTCAAAGGCCAGCGAGGACTTGCCCGACCCCGACAGGCCGGTCATCACCACGAGCTGGCCGCGCGGAATGTCGACATCGACGTTCTTGAGATTGTGCTCCCTAGCGCCGCGGACGCTGATCGTCTTGAGTTCGCTCATCGGCCGTGCACCTCCGGAAGGGCGGCGGGTGCCGCGCTAGCTCCTAAGCCCGATAAAATCCGGCCGGCGCGCCTGGCAAGCGCCATTTCCGTCCTCCTTCCGCAGCGAACCATCTTGACGCCGGAACATATACCGAACAAAAAGATGCGCAAAACCCTGGCAAGCGCATGGGGCCGGTGCATGGGCCAGTGCATGGGCCAGTGCATGGTCCCGTGGCGTCAAGGCCGCTGTGCGGGCAGACGCGCGTCGGGGACGACTCATCAGCGCGGGCAGACTATGCTGCGCGGGGAATCGGGGCAAAGCGTCCCGGACGAGGACAACACGCGCAATGGAGGCGCAGGCATGGCGGGTTCGGTGAACAAGGTGATCCTGGTCGGCAACCTCGGGGCCGATCCGGAGGTGAAGCAGTTCCAGAATGGCGGCCAGGTGTGCAATCTGAGGATCGCCACGTCGGAGACCTGGAAGGATCGAAATACCGGAGAGCGGCGCGAGAAGACCGAGTGGCACAATGTGGCCATCTTCTCCGAGGGTCTGGTCCGCGTCGCCCAGAGTTATCTTAAGAAGGGCTCGAAGGTGTATCTCGAAGGCAAGCTCGAGACCCGCAAGTGGCAGGACCAGAACGGCCAGGACCGCTACACGACCGAGGTCGTTCTGCGTGGCTATGACGCCAATCTGACCATGCTTGACGGCCGGTCGGGCGGCGGTGGCGGCGCACCGGGCGGCGGTGTCGGCTATGAGCGGGGCGCGGGGCGCCAGATCGAAGGTCCGCAGGAGGATTTCGGTCGCGGCGACCTCGATGACGAGATCCCTTTCTAGCCGCCCGCGGGCCGGTTCCGGAAGCCGGAGAGCCGGAGACAGACACAGACAGACAAGGGAAGGGCGGTCACTGACCGGGGCGCGGGCATTTGATGCCGGCGCCGGCCCTGCTAGTGTGACGTCAACAAGTCCCCACGATTCGTGGGCTCTGGCCTGCCCTGGGGCCATTGCCCGGATCCTGCCACCAAAGGACGTATTCGCGTGACCGATGAGACCACCCCGCCCGACGACCCCCGTGTGCCTTCGTCGCCGGCGCCCAGCGGAGTCGATCCCGTCTCGATCGAGCGAGAGCTGAAGCGGTCCTATCTCGACTATGCCATGAGCGTGATCGTCAGCCGGGCGCTGCCGGATGTGCGCGACGGGTTGAAGCCGGTCCACCGCCGCATCCTCTACGCCATGCAGGAAGGCGGATACACCCACGACAAGGCCTACCGGAAATCGGCCCGCGTGGTCGGAGACGTGATCGGCAAGTACCATCCCCATGGTGACAGCGCGGTCTATGACGCGCTTGTGCGCATGGCGCAGCCCTTCTCCATGGGGCTGAAGCTTCTGGACGGTCAGGGCAATTTTGGCTCCATCGATGCCGATCCGCCGGCCGCCATGCGCTACACGGAGGTGCGCCTCGACCGCCCGGCCGCGGATCTGCTGGACGACATCGACAAGTCGACGGTGGACTTCCAGGACAATTATGATGGGTCCGAGCGCGAACCGGTCGTCCTGCCGGCGAAGTTTCCGAACATGCTTGTGAATGGTGGCGGCGGAATCGCCGTCGGCATGGCGACGAACATCCCGCCGCATAATCTCGGCGAGGTGATCGATGCCACCCTCGCCCTGATCGACGATCCCGCAATCGAGGATGAAGCGCTTCTGGACATTCTTCCGGGACCGGACTTTCCCACCGGCGGCCTGATCCTGGGCCAGTCGGGCGCGCGTCGCGCCCTGCTGGAGGGGCGCGGCTCGGTCATTATCCGCGCGCGCACCGAGATGGAGGAGACGCGAAATGGCCGGCAGGCCATTATCGTGACGGAGATTCCCTATCAGGTGAACAAGGCGAGCATGGTCGCCAAGATTGCCGAACTGGTGCGCGAGAAGAAGGTGGAGGGCATCGCCGATCTGCGCGACGAAAGCGACCGGCACGGCATTCGGGTGGTCATCGAGATCAAGCGCGACGCGAGCGCCGACGTGGTCCTGAACCAGCTATACCGGTTCTCGCAATTGCAGACGAGTTTCGGGGTCAACATGCTGGCCCTGAATGGCGGCCGTCCGGAGCTTCTGAACCTGCGCGGCGTGTTGCAGGCCTTTCTGACCTTCCGCGAGGAGGTGGTGGCCCGGCGAACCAAGCACGAGCTCTCCAAGGCGCGCGACCGGGCCCATGTCCTGGTCGGTCTGGCGCTGGCCGTGGCGAATATCGACGAGGTCATTCGCATCATCCGCTACGCCCCCGACCCTGCGACCGCGCGCCAGCAGCTCCTCGACAGGCCCTGGCCGGCCCAGGACATGGCGCCGCTGATCGAGCTGATCGCCGATCGGCGTACCCGCATGGCCGATGACGGTTCGATCTTCCTGTCCGACGAGCAGGCCCGCGCGATCCTCGACCTGCGGCTCCACCGGTTGACCGGGCTGGGCCGCGACGAGATCGGTAACGAAGCCAGGGGGCTGAAGGAGAAGATCGCGGACTATCTGGACATCCTGCGGTCGCGGCCCAGGATCCTCGACATCATCCGCGCGGAGCTGCGCGAGGTGCGCGAGAAATTCGCGGTGCCACGCCGGTCCGAATTCGTCTTCGGCGACGCCGACATGGACGACGAGGACCTGATCGAGCGCGAGGACATGGTCGTGACGGTCACCCATGGCGGATACGTCAAGCGCGTTCCTTTGGCGACCTACCGCACCCAGAACCGCGGCGGGAAGGGGCGGTCCGGCATCTCGATGAAGGAGGAGGATTTCGTCACCCGACTGTTCTCCGCCAACACGCACACGGAGATCCTGTTCTTCTCCTCGGCCGGGATGGTCTACAAGGAGAAGGTCTGGCGCCTGCCGCTGGGCTCACCCCAGGCGCGTGGCAAGGCGCTGGTCAACATTCTGCCGCTGGCGGCGGGCGAGACCATCACCTCGGTCATGCCGCTGCCGGATGACGAACGCCAGCGCGCCGAGCTGGACGTCATGTTCGCCACCGCACAGGGCACGGTGCGGCGTAACAAGCTGTCGGATTTCCTGCGGGTCAACCGGAACGGCAAGATTGCGATGAAGCTTGAGGCTGCCGACCGGATTGTCTCGGTGCAGCTGTGCTCGGAACGCGACGACATTCTGCTGACGACCCGGGGCGGCCAGTGCATACGGTTCCCCGTAACGGATGTGCGCGTCTTTACCGGGCGTACCTCTACCGGGGTGCGTGGCATCCGGCTCGGTCGCGGGGACGAGGTGATCGCCATGGCGGTGCTGCGCCATGTGGAGGTGACGCCTGCCGAGGCGCGGGCGTATCTGAAGCATGCCGCTGCGATGCGCCGCGCCACCGATGGCGAGGACATCGACCTGGGTGAGGACGATCCGGAGGCACCGGAGGGGGAGGGCGACGCCGTCCTGCCGCCCGAGCGCCTGGCTGAACTTGGCGCGGCGGAGGAGCAGATCCTCACCGTGACGACCGGCGGGCTGGGCAAGCGCGCGTCGGCCTTCGACTATCGTGTGGCCGGACGAGGGGGCAAGGGGCTTATCGCCCACCGGCTGCCCTCGGGTCAGGACATTGCAATGAGCTTCCCGGTGGATGAAGGCGACGAGGTGATGGTCGTCACGGATGCCGGACAGCTGATCCGCGTGCCGGTCGACCAGATCCGCCAGGCAGGCCGCGCCACCTCCGGTGTCTGGGTCCTGCGCACGAATGAGGGCGAACGGGTCGTTTCGGTCGCGCGGCTTGTGGAACAGGATGAAGACGATATGGATGGGGACGAACCGGCCTAGGCGGCACGGCCAAGGCCTCTAGAAGAACGCCAGAAACGCGCGGGAGGCGCCCCATGGAACGTGTCGGTCTGTATCCCGGGACCTTCGATCCCATTACCCTTGGCCATATCGACATCATCAAGCGCGCCACCAAGCTGGTGGACCGGCTGATAATCGGCGTCGCCATCAACGAGGCCAAGCGGCCACTCTTCACCTTGAAGGAGCGGGTTGCGACCGTAGAGCGGGAATGCGCCAAGTTCGATGAACCGGGCCGGGCCCGTGTCGAGGTCAGGCCCTTCGATACGCTGCTCATCCACTTTGCCCGCGACTGTGGCGCCCACGTCCTCGTCCGGGGGCTTCGGGCCGTGTCCGACTTCGAGTACGAGTTCCAGATGACCGCCATGAACGAGCGCCTGAATCCCGATATTGAAACCGTGTTCCTCATGGCCGATGTGCAACATCAGGCGGTCGCCTCGCGGCTGGTGAAAGAGATTGCCAGCTTTGGCGGCGATGTCAGCCCGTTCGTCACCGAGGATGTGCGAAGGGCGCTTGTGGAGAAGTTTGCAACATGAGGCTGTCTGCGATCCTGAGGGCTGGAATGATGGCGGGTCTGGCGGTTGCGGCGGGCGTGCCCGTCCTGTCGGCACAGGCTCCGGCACCGTCTGACGCAACGGATCGGGCCGGATCTCTGCCGACGCCGGCGCAGGCGCAGTCCGATCCGGCCAACTGGCGTGCGGTGGACCCGGAAAACCTGCTGATCTTCGAGACCACCAAGGGCCGGGTGCTGATCGAGATCCTCCCCGAGGTGGCACCTAACCATGCCGATCAGTTCCGGGCGCTGGCCCGGTCGGGCGATTATGACGGCACGGCGTTCCACCGGGTCATCGACGGTTTCATGGCCCAGGGCGGTGACATTTTCGCCAGCAAGGGCCGCGAGTCCGGTCTGCCCGATCTCGAGGGTGAATTCACCTTCCGCCGGGATCCGGCGACCATGCCGCTCGACCCGATCGGCCATCCGGACGTTGCGACGAACGGCTACTACAAGGGCTTTCCCATGCGCACCCAGGCACCATGGCTGGCGGACATGTCGAAGGACGGCCGGGTGGAGAGCTACATGCCGCATTGTCCGGGCGTGGTCTCCACCGCGCGCACCGATGATCCCAATTCGGCCAACAGCCAGTTCTTCCTGATGCGTGACACGGCGGCCCATCTCGACAAGAGCTATACGGCCTGGGGGCGCGTGGTGGACGGGCTCGACGTCGTGCGGTCGCTGCGAACGGGTGAGCCGCCGGCCAATCCAGACCTGTTGAGCCGTGCGCGTGTCGCGGCAGATCTGCCGGAGGATGAGCGCCCCGGGGTCTGGGTCCAGCGCACTGACGGTCCGTCCTTCGCGCCAACGCTTGCAGCGCGTAGTGAGGCCGACGAAGCCAATGTCTGTGCGTTCGATCCCGTTCCAGCCGTGGTCGGGGATTGATCCGGCGGGCATGAACCTCGACGCATTCGATTTCGAGCTTCCGGAAGACCGTATTGCCCTGCGCCCGGCGGATCCGCAGGATTCCGCGCGGCTCCTGGTGGTCCACGCGGAGGGCCGGTTCGAGGACCGGACCATGCGCGACCTTCCCGGCCTCCTCGATCCGGGCGACACATTGGTCTTCAACGACACGCGGGTGCTCCCGGCCGCTCTGACGGGTATCCGCCCGGCGCGCGCGACCGACGGCCAGGACGTCACGGTTCAGATCAACCTGGTCGAGCCGGCCGGTGGGGCCAATTGCTGGCACGCCCTGGCCCGTCCCGCCCGGCGCCTGAGACCGGGTGACCGGATCGAGATCGCGGAGGGGTTCGCCGCTGTGGTGGAGGCCCGCCAGGAGGGTGCCGTCGTCCTGGCTTTCGACGTACCGGAGGGCGATACGCTCGAGGCGCGACTGGATCGCCATGGGGCAATGCCGCTTCCGCCCTACATCGCCCGGCGTCGGCCGGCAGATGTGCGGGATCGGGAAACCTATCAGACCCGCTATGCCGGGCCGGAGGCGAAATCGGTGGCCGCACCGACGGCAGGCCTTCATTTTACGCAGCGGCTTCTCGACGAGATCGACGCGCGCGGACTGCGTCGCGAAACCGTCCGCCTTCATGTGGGGCTCGGCACATTCGCACCTCTGGACGAAGCGGCGCTGCGGGACAACCGGCTCCATGCGGAATGGCGACAGGTGACTGAGGCGTCCGCGGCACGGCTCAATGCGGCGCGGGAGAATGGCGCGCGCTGGGTGCCGGTCGGAACGACGGCCCTGAGAACCATTGAAAGCGCAGTCGATACCGACGGTCGGCTCGCCCCGGTAGCGGGGCCCACCGACATCTTCCTTAAGCCAGGCGACATGCTGCGCGCCACGGATGCGCTGGTCACGAACTTCCACCTCCCACGCTCGAGCCTGTTCATGCTGGTATGTGCGCTGATGGGCACCGACGTGATGCAGGCCGCCTATGCCCATGCAATCGCGGAGGGTTATCGCTTCTACTCCTACGGTGACGCCTGCCTGCTCTTGCCGGAGCGTCGGTGATGGCGTTCGGCTTCGAGATCACGGCCGAGGATGGCGCCGCGCGGACCGGCCGTCTGACCACGGCGCGTGGCACAGTCCACACCCCCGCTTTCATGCCCGTGGGAACCGCCGGCACGGTCAAGGCGCTCTATATGGACCAGGTGCGCGCCACCGGCGCGGATATCATTCTGGGCAACACCTATCATCTGATGTTGCGGCCGGGTGCCGAGCGAGTGGCAAGGCTGGGCGGTCTGCATCGCTTCAGCGGCTGGTCCGGCCCGATCCTGACCGACAGCGGCGGTTTCCAGGTCTGGTCGCTCGCCCAGTTGCGCCGGCTCGATGCGGATGGCGTGACCTTCCAGAGCCATATTGACGGCGCGACCCACCGGCTCACGCCTGCCCGCTCCATCGAGATTCAGGCCGACCTGTTGGGGGCCGACATTTCCATGCAGCTCGACGAGTGCACGGATTACCCGGTCAGTCATGCCGATGCGGCGTCCAGCCTCGACCTCTCGTTGCGCTGGGGCGAGGCGTCACAGGCCGCCTTCGGCACGCGTGCGGACCAGGCCCTGTTCGGGATCGTACAGGGGTCGGTGTATCCGGACTTGCGGCGCCGCTCGGCCGAATCGGTCGTCGCCCAGGGCTTTGACGGGCTGGCGATAGGGGGCCTCGCCGTGGGCGAGGGGCACCGCCAGATGTGCGAGACCATAGAGCATACGGTGCCACACCTTCCACGCGACCGGCCGCGCTACGTGATGGGCGTGGGGAAGCCGATCGACCTGGTGGAGGCGGTCGCCCGTGGCGTCGACATGTTCGACTGCGTCCTGCCGACCCGTTCGGGGCGTCATGGCCAGGCCTGGACCTGGGCGGGGCCGGTGAACCTGAAGAATGCGCGCTTCGCCGAAGACCCCTCGCCGCTGGATCCCGATGTGCCCTGTCCCGCCAGCACGGACTACAGCCGGGCTTATCTGCACCACCTGTTTCGGTCCGGCGAGTATCTCGGACCCATGTTGCTGTCATGGCACAATCTGGCGTTCTTCCAGGCGTTGATGGCAGACGTGCGCGCAGCGATCGTGGAAGGCCGGCTTGCGCTGCTGCGGGCCGAGCTGGCGCAGCGCTGGGCCTCCACCGTGTCGCATCCCCGGGAAGCGCGCGATCCCGCATGAATGCGCCGGCGGCGGGGGGCTCAGGGGTCTGTTCGGCGGTATTCGATGCGTTGGGTGTCTGGCCCTCCGGCCATCTCCAGCGGGGCGGCCGGCCATTGGCACGCCATCGCGGTGCCCAGCCCCTTGAGATAGGCCCGTCGCTCCGCCCCGACACGGAACGCCCGGTCGCGGCGCTTGGCATGGGCGGCCGCCCCCGTCGCCTCGCGGATCAGGCCTCGGAACGGGATCCACCCGGTGGTCCCGCTCTCGACAGCATTCAGGGCCGCTTCGGCAGACTTGTCGGCCGCCCACTGGGCACGGTCTGGTTCCGCATCGTCGGCATGGGGGATGTCCCAGTCATCGCCGAGCAGGGCGTTCAGGGTTCTCACCTCCGCAGCCAGGCTGTCGCAGGTGAGTGGTTGCGGTGCGCCATAGGGGGTGTTGAGTTGATCGAGCGCGGCCGGGATCTCGTCGCGTTTCAGGTTGAGGTCCTCGAGCGGCGCCAGTGCGGCATCCCCAAGGCCGGCGCTCGTCTGGCTTACGGCGGAGCCTGCCGCCTCGTCCATCGAGGTGGTGTCCGCACGCTTGACCGAGCTGGCGCAGCCGACAACCAGCAGCGGCAACAGGATGAGTGTCATACGCTTCATGCGCCGATCCAAGCGTGCAATTATGGCCATTTCAAGTGAACGCCGCCTGTTCCCGGCGTTGACCTCCCTGGCGCATCCCTCTATCTACGCCGTTCGTCCGGGGTGCCCTTAGCTCAGTCGGTAGAGCAACTGACTTTTAATCAGTGGGTCACAGGTTCGAATCCTGTAGGGCACACCAACGAAATCAACGCCGTGCCACAGCCCGGGCTTGTTGAGATACCGGCATGCTTCGGCACGTTGCGACAGGGGTGCCTGCCCGCCGCGTCCTGCCCGCCGTGTTCTGCACGCGGCCATACAGTTCGAATGACCGGACGATGCGTCAGACCCGGTGGGCGCCTTCGCGTCTGACGTCCTCAAGCGACGGATAGCCATTCACCGCCATCAGCAAATCGGCTTCCGCAAGCATGCAGCGCAGCACATGGGCCGCTCCGTCAGCGCCGCCGAGCGCAAGCCCATAGGTGTAGGGGCGGCCGATGCCCACCATTGTGGCACCCAGAGCAATCGCCTTGATCATGTCGGTGCCGGAGCGAACACCGGAGTCAAACAGGACGGGCAAGCCTCCTGCGCCTTCCACGACGCCGGGCAACATGTCGATTGCGGCAATCCCTCCATTGGCCTGGCGGCCGCCATGGTTCGAGCAGTAGATGGCGTCAATTCCGTGGTCCGCAGCCTTGCGCGCATCGTCGGGGTGACAAATTCCCTTCAGGACGATGGGCAGCTTCGTCGTGCTGCGCAGCCAGGCAATGTGGTCCCAGGTCAGCACCTCGCCGAAGATCCCTGCCCAGGTCAGCGTGGCTGCTGGAATGTCCTCGTGGGCCGGCTTTTGCAGGAGGCTCTGGAAGACCGGATCGGTGAAGTAGTTCTCGAGGACATGGCCGCGCAACTGGGGGAAGTTGGCGCTCGTCAGGTCACGCGGCCGCCATCCGGTCACCCATGTGTCGAGCGTCACGACCAGCGCCTGGTAACCCGCCTGTTCAGCCCTGCTGATCAGGCTTTCGGCAACGCCCCTGTGCTTCGGCGTGTAGAGCTGGAAATAGGCCGGCACATCCCCGCAATGGCGGATCACCTCTTCAAGCGGGTCATTGGCCAGAGTGGAGGCCATGAATGGCACACCTGTCAGGGCCGACGCCTTCGCCGCAGCGATGTCGCCATGGCCATCCTGAGTGCAAATGCCGTTTACGCCGACCGGGGCCATGAAGGCCGGACTTGGCAGCGTCGTTCCGAACAGGTCGACCGACAGATCCCGGACGCTGCAATCGACCAGCATACGGGGCACCATGCCCCAATGATCGAACGCGGCGGCATTTCGGTCCTGGGTCAGTTCGTCGCCACACCCTCCCTGAACATAGCTCAGGACGTGCGGTGGCAGCGCCGATGTGGCGCGGTCGATCAGATCCGCAAAGCCGATCGGGAATTTCGGGACAACACCATTCAGACCCGCGAAGTAGATCTCGTTCTGGAAGGCGCCATAGACGGGTGCGTCGGCGCGCTCGTTGCGTCCTGCCATTGTATGTCCTTGCGTCGCGGCTCAAGTGTCCAGCTGTCTGGGCTGCCCGTCAAATCTGCCTCGTGTAAGACGGCGCGTCCATCCGAAACGCGGCAGAGACCCAATTGCGCGCAAGGACAGCGCGCTCGCGCGGTTCGGCGGACACCACGGCAAGCTCGCCGGCGATCGCATTCAGGTTCGCAGCGCGATCGGAGGGGCGCAATCCGGCGAGGATGTCCGTATTGCAGTCCAGCACGGCGCCCGCCGAACAGGAGGCCGGCCAGGCATAGTCCCCACGAAGGTCCGGCGACTCACGTCCTCGTTAGCCGGCCTGCATCGTGTCTCGCAGGGTCGTGAGCTCTTCGGCCGAGAGAACCTTGTCGCCGTCGGTATCGCCTTCCTCGAAAATCGGGGCTGGCGCATCCATTATTTCGGCTTGCGAGATGCGCCCGTCGCCATCGGTATCGGCGTCCCGAATCCGCGCCAGGCCTTCACCGAACCTCGCCTTGCCGGGTCCGAATCGGGGGCTGTCATCCTCATCGGCAAAGCCGTCGCCGTTGCGGTCCAGGCGCTCGAACATCGCGGCGCGCAGGTCCAGCATCTCCTGCCATTCGATCTGGCCGTCGCCGTTCGCATCAGCCTGTGCAAGTCGCTCGACGGATTGGCCCGATGCGGTCCCTGCAAGAGCCAGCAGGGTCAGGCTTCCCAGCATGGCGAATGCGCCCGAACGGGCTGAACTGACTCTCTTCATGGTCGCGATCTCCTCGGAGGTGAGCCATTCGCTGTAATGAGGCATATTAAACGTGTAAATGGACGATGTCAGTTGCCGCCTTCGGCTGTGCCCGGATCAGGATCAACCCCAGGATCAATGGCGCACGTCTACGCGGTATCCCTGATGCTGCGGAAAGGCGAGATCCGCACCGCGCTCGAACCGCACGACCGTCGATAACGACCAGAACGGGAGAAAAGCCACGAAACGAGCTTCAGTTGATTTATTGATATGGCCGACCTAAACCGACTCCCTGACTTTTCAAGCAGAGGGAGCGATGCGCCATGGCCGCGAAACTTGTCGAAAGATGTCTGGCGACGACGGCCCTTGCCGGGGTGTTCCTGGCCGGAGGCTACGGCCGCATCGCGAGTGCGCAGGAAAACACGTATTCAGCGGACCGTGCGGCAGGAACGGACGGCACTTTCACCTTCTCGGACGCGGTTACCGGAACCAATAACCAGCAGACCTTTGACTATCAGGCGGGTGGTAACCTCTCGCTGTCTTTCCTTGAGGGGTTCACGCTGAACAACAGCGTGCTCGTGACAATCGGCGAGGATGTGACGAGCGACGTGACCATCTCCGGCCCGGAACCCGAAGGGGGTGCGACGGATCCCTCGTTCGAGATTTCTGAATCGGCAGGCAGCAACCATGCGTTACGCGTACACCATTCCGGTGCCGGCTCCGTCGCTGTGGACACATCGGCAGGCGCGATCAGCAGCGCTGGGGGCAATCTCCACGGTGTCTACGTCCATCGAGGAGTCGATACGACAGGCGGTGATATCACGCTTACCCTGGGCGATGTGTCAGCTGGCGGAACGGGCGGAAACGCTGTTTTGGTCGCTCAGAGGACCCTCGGCGATGTCAAGGTCGACACCACCGCAGGGGCCATCACCAGTTCGGGCGGTTATGGCGTTTATGTCTACCGCGCCGACGCCGACACTGAAGATGCGCAGGCGGGCGACGTTTCGATCACCACGGCGAACGTGACTGCAGAGGACGAGGCGGTCCGGGTTCGTCATAATGGTTCGGGTGCGGTCACCGTGACGACGAGCAGCGGAACTCTGGAGAGCACTGCCGGGCGCGGCATAAGTTTGAGCTTGGGTTCGTCGGCATCTGACGATGCAAACGTGACAAGCGGCGTGATCACAGCGGCGGAAACCGGCGTTTACCTATCTCATGAGGGGACCGGCAACGTCACGGTCGACACCAGCGCAGGGGCCGTCACCAGTTCGAGCGGTTATGGCGTTTATGTCTACCGGTCCAACCTCGACATTGAAGATGCGCAGACGGGCGACGTCTCGATCACCACGGCGAACGTGACCGCAGAGGACGAGGCCGTCCGGGTTCGTCATGAAGGTTCCGGCGCGGTCACCGTGACGACGAGCAGCGGAACTCTGACGAGCAATGACGGGCGCGGCATCGACATCAAGCGCGAGGCCGGAACCCAAGGCGCGGTCACCGTCACTGCGGGGGCTGTGACCAGTGCCAAGGATAGTGTCCTGGTGACCCATTACGGGTCGGGTTCGATCACGGTCAACACCACCGCAGGGGCCGTCACCAGTTCGGGCGGTCATGGCGTTTATGTCTACCTGTCCAACCTCGACACTGAAGGTGCGCAGACGGGCGACGTCTCGATCACCACGGCGAACGTGACCGCAGAGGACGAGGCCGTCCGGGTTCGTCATGAAGGTTCCGGCGCGGTCACCGTGACGACGAGCAGCGGAACTCTGACGAGCAATGACGGGCGCGGCATCGACATCAAGCGCGAGGCCGGAACCCAAGGCGCGGTCACCGTCACTGCGGGGGCTGTGACTGCGAATGGAGACGCCGTTCGCGTCTTTCACTACGGTGTGGGTCAGGTCACAGTCGATAGCCGCGCCGGTGCGCTTGAGAGCACGGGTGGATACGGCGTTTATGTTTACCGGGCCGACGCGGACATCGACGCAACGGAGACCACGCCTGCCCAGCCGACGGGCGATGTCTCGATTATTACGGATCACGTATCGGCGTCGGGCCAAGCTGTCCTTGTCGACCAGCATGGCGGCGGCAATGTCTCCATAGATACGACGAACGGTGACCTGTCCAGTACAGGGGGGCAGGGCCTCGACGTGACGCATGAGGCGGCTGGGGATATCTCGATTTTCACGGGTAATGTGACGGCGGCGGCCCAGGCCGTGAAACTCCGCCACAACGGCACGGGCAACGTTTCCGTAGATGCGACGGGCGGTGATCTGAGCGGGGTCATTGGCCTTGACGTGCAACATACGGGGGAAGGCGACGTTACGGTCAGGACCGGCGCGGTAACCAGTGCCTCGGACGGCGTCTATGTGACTCATTACGGGTCGGGTTCGATCACGGTGGACACGACCGCCGGCCGCATTCTGGCCGAGGTTCCGGAGGTCGATCCTGCGGAGGCGGCGGAAGGCGAGGCGACCGGCGAGGACGCGGCGGACCCGTCGGCGCGCGGGGTCTATGCCTATCTTGCTGGCGACGGCGACATCTCGATCAGCACGGCGGGCGTGACCGCGACCGACGAGGCGGTGCGCGCCTATGTCAAGGGTGCGGGGTCGATCTCGGTCGACACGAGCGGCGGCGCGGTCGTCAGCGACGGCGAGCAGGCGATCGATCTTCTCGCCAACGGCGACGGTGCCCTCAGCGTCACCACGGATGATGTCACGGCCGATGAGGAGGCGATCCGCATCCATCATTACGGCGCGGGCGATATCACGGTCGACACCACGGCTGGGGATGTCGGCAGCGACTACGACCGGGGCGCGTATGTGTTCAAGGAAGGGGCAGGCGGCATCGATGTGAGGGTCGGTGACGTGACGGCCTATGATGAGGCTCTGGACATCGATCATTACAGTGGCTCGGGTGACGTCACGATCGATACCTCCGACGGCACCCTGACCAGTAAGTACGAAAGCGCCCTGCTCGTGCGCGTGCGCGAGTATGTGGCCGATGCCGACGATAACGGCGTGATCGATACGGGCAATGTCAAGATCGTCACGGGTAAGGTTGAGTCCTATGAACATGCCATCGACGTTCGCCATGAGCGGGCAGGAACCCTGACGATCAATTCGACCGGGGGCGGCCTTACGAGCAAGTACGGTGCCGGGATCGAGCTGATCCTCGGGGCGGCTGCGGGCGATGCGTTCGTGACCAGCGGTGACATCACGGCTGAGGACGAAGGGATCAATGTCTATCATTACGGCACGGGCGACGTCACGGTGGACATGACGGCCGGCGCGGTGAGCAGCACGTCGGAACAGGGTCTCTATCTGGGCCACGACGGTGTGGGGGACGTGGTCGTGCGGACCGGCCGGATCGTTTCGTATGAAGAGGCTGTCCAGGTCGATCACTCGGGAACGGGAACCGTGTCTGTGGACACGACGGCGGCCGCCGTTGAGAGCACCGGAGATTCCGGGCTCAGCCTCTTCGCGACCGGAGCGGTGACGGACGTTACGGTCGAGACCGGCAACGTTTCGGCCCATTATGACGGCGTCTTCGTCGACCATGCTGGCGTGGGTTCGCTGCGTGTCGACACCACCGGAGGTTCGGTCCAAAGCCTCTATGGCGACGGCGTCGATCTGATCGCCGGGGCCGGAACGTCCGGCGTTGTGCTGGAGACCGCCGACGTCACCGCCCTCGACGAGGCGGTCCAGGTCTATAACCTCGGGTCTGGACAGGTCACGGTCGACACGATCGCGGGCGCTGTTGAGAGCCGCAACGAACAGGCGATGTATGTCTACGCCTCCGGCGCGTCGGACGTGGAGATCCGGACCGGCGATGTTGCCGGTTATGAGGAAGGCATTCTGGTGCGGCATGCCGGATCCGGCGCGGTCACGTTGGATACGACGGCGGGGAAGGTAACCAGTGCCTATCAGGAAGGCCTGTTCATTAGGGCGGAAGCGGCCAATACCATAAATCTCGAAGCGGCGGGCGTGTCCGCCTATGAAGATGCGGTCAGGGTGACCCATGAAGGCACGGGCAACATCACGGTCGACACCACCGCCGGGGCAGTCGTGAGCAGTACGAACCGGGGCGTCCATGTCGACCGGCCGGTCTCCGAAACAGGGGCCGCGGTGAGCGGCGACGTTACGGTCAGGACCGGCGCGGTAACCAGTGCCTCGGACGGCGTCTATGTGACTCATTACGGGTCGGGTTCGATCACGGTGGACACGACCGCCGGCCGCATTCTGGCCGAGGTTCCGGAGGTCGATCCTGCGGAGGCGGCGGAAGGCGAGGCGACCGGCGAGGACGCGGCGGACCCGTCGGCGCGCGGGGTCTATGCCTATCTTGCTGGCGACGGCGACATCTCGATCAGCACGGCGGGCGTGACCGCGACCGACGAGGCGGTGCGCGCCTATGTCAAGGGTGCGGGGTCGATCTCGGTCGACACGAGCGGCGGCGCGGTCGTCAGCGACGGCGAGCAGGCGATCGATCTTCTCGCCAACGGCGACGGTGCCCTCAGCGTCACCACGGATGATGTCACGGCCGATGAGGAGGCGATCCGCATCCATCATTACGGCGCGGGCGATATCACGGTCGACACCACGGCCGGGGATGTCGTCAGCGTGAAAGAGAAGGGACTGGCCCTCTACGGTTCCGGCGGTGCGATTGCGGCGCGTGTGGGCAATGTCGCCGGATCGGCGACCGCTGATGGCGTCTATCTCCGGCTTGCCCCGCCATCGGACGTCGATGTTTCGGGCACGCGTGGGACCGGTTCTGTCGACGTTGCGGCCGGCGCTACGGTCTCGGGGGGCGATGCAGGCATTTCGGTTGCTCTGGTCGGCGCGCCTCGATCGTCGATCGATACGCCCGACGTCCGGATCGCGATCGGCGCGGGAGCCTCGGTCTCGGGATCGGTGGACGCCATCGAAATCATTCGCGAGCGGGCGGCGGATGGCACCTTCAGCCCGCTCGGACGGGTCGAGATCGACAATGCGGGGACGCTGTCCAACGCGTCGGGGGCGGCCAATGCCGTTGCGCTCCGGTCGATCCTGATAGACGCGCCGAGCGATCCGGCAACGGACTCGGCGGCGACCCAGCCATCCGCAAGCGGGCGGCTTGGCCCGGCCGCCGAAACGGCCGCATCCAACGGGCTGCTCCTGCGAAACAGCGGAACGTTGATTGGCGGGCTGTCTCTGGGCAACAGCGATGACGTGGTGGTCAATACCGGCCGCTGGGTCATCGCCGGCAGCGTGTCGGACTTTGGCGGCGGGGCCGACCGGGTCGAGATTTCACAGGGAGGGACGCTGGTCCTGGCACAGGATGGCGACGTGGCCGAAGCCACGGTGCTGAACGGTCTTGAGCGTCTGGAGATCAGTGGAACCGTTGACCTTCGTGATGGCGGAACGGGCGACACGCTGACCATTGAAGGGGATGTGGTTGTTGCCGGTGGCACGATCCTGCTCGAGGTCGACCTGACGGGGGACAGCGCGGCCTTCGACGGGATCCGCATCGATGGCGATCTGGAGGGCATCGACACAGGCACCGTTGATGTCAGCCTTGTGGGCACGGGTGCGCCGACCGGAAACGGTCAGAATGACGGTCTGTCCCTGATCGACGTATCGGGCGAGGGGGGCTTCGAGACAGGCGGATTCCGCCTCGGCGAAACCGTTCAGAGCGGGCTCTACCTCTATGACGATCTCGTCCTGGGCACCGACGGCGTCTGGCGCCTTCAGTCTCAACTGATCCCGACAGCGGCCGCGTTCGACGTCCTGCTGGCGAGCCTTGCCGAACAGTCGCCAGGCCTGTCCTATCAGGCCAGACGGGGCGGTGTGCAGGCGACCGGGTCGGGCCGCCTGTCGGCCTGGACGCTGCTGTCTGCACAGGGTCATGAGGGCGATGCCTCGGCATCATCCCAAGGCGTGGGATTCGAACAGAGTGGTGAACAGGCCCTGTTCGGCGTCGATATGCGGCTTGGCGCCGGGATCGTTGCGAGCGCGTTCTGGGAGGCGGGACTGCACGATGTCGACTATGAGTCCGACTTCGGGTCCGGCGAGATGGAAAGCCATGTCTCGGGGTTGGGCGCAGCACTGACCTATGTCGGCCAGGGCGAGCGGACGTTCATAGACGCGCAGGTTCGCCATACCGATTACGATCTGAAGCTGACCGGACTGCCGACCCAGTTGGACGCATCGCGCTGGATGGTCTCGCTCGAGGCTGGTCATCGCTTCGACCTGGGCGGCGGCTGGCAGGTTGTTCCGCAGCTTCAGGCCACACGGTCGGTGTTCGATATCGGCGATCTGGACGCCACCACCTATGGCGAAGGCCTGGTCGTCGAAGAGGCCGACAGTCTTCGCCTGCGCGCCGGTGGCGTCGTCGAGCGGATGTGGCAGACACCTGGAGGGCTCGAGCACGCCGTCTGGGTCAGTGCCGACGCCACGCGGGAGCTGGAGGACGCCTTCATTAGCCGGATCAGCGCCCAGGGGCAGGCTCTGTCGCTCGAGCGCGCGCTGGAGGATGAGTGGGCGACTTTCGGACTTGGCGCGCGCTTTGGCGTGAACGCCCATGCGACCGCGTTTGCGAGCCTCGGTTCGCGGGTCGGCGGCGACGACACGACGACCCAGGGCCGTTTCGGCTTCGCGCTTCGCTGGTGACACGGATGGGCAAGCGGAGCGGACAGGTAGGGGACAACGGGACCGAACGCGACAGCGCCGCCGGTTCCGAGGCAGGGCCGGCCGCGGAGGCCTATTCCCAGTCGCCTGGATTGGTGGGCCGGCTCCGCAGCCTCAACGCGGCGGTCGCGTTCAGCTCCTACCAGTCGGGCGTGCTCTACATGCTTGGCGTGAATCCGCGCGGGGGGGCACAGATCCACCAGTCCGCTCTGCCCAAGCCGATGGGACTGGCCTATCGTGACGGGCGGCTGGTGGTTTCATCAGCCTACCAGATCTTCGAATACGCCAATGTCCTGGAGCCGGGCGAGCGGGCGAACCAGGTTTTTGACGCGTGTTTCATGCCCCGACGCGTCCATGTGACGGGGCAACTGGATGCCCATGATGTCTCGCTCGACTCAAATGGGGTGCCCATCTTCGTCAACACCCGCTTCAATTGCGTCGCCCGGGTCGACGCCCGCCACAGCTTCCATCCCGTCTGGCGTCCACCCTTCATCTCGCGTCTGGTGAATGAGGACCGGTGCCACCTGAACGGGTTCGCGGTGGTCGATGGCGAGGTCCGCTATGCCACGGCGGTCAGTCGATCCGACACCATTGACGGCTGGCGCGACCGGCGCAGCGATGGCGGAATTGTGATCGACGTCCGTACGGGACGGATCGTCTGCGAGGCCTTGTCCATGCCCCATTCGCCCCGGCTGTTTGCCGGTGAACTCTGGTTGCTCAATTCGGGGACTGGCGAACTCGGGGTCGTGACCGGGCTGGACGGGACAGACCGGATGGGCCGTTTCGAGCCACGCGCTTTCTGTCCGGGTTTCGTTCGGGGGCTGACGCTGCATGACGGGTTCGCCTTCATTGGCCTGTCCAAGCCGCGCTACGAGCGGTTTGAGGGCCTTGCGCTGGACCAGCGCCTGAAGGACAGCGACAGCGAGCCGTGGTGCGGTCTGCAGGTGATCGACCTGAAGTCGGGCTCCTGTGTCGACTGGTTCCGCATCGATGGACGCGTTCAGGAACTCTACGACGTGTGCGTGCTGCCGGGGATCGGTTGCGCCATGACAATCAGCCCGCGCGCCAGCGAGCAGGCGACCCTCGTGACGTTTCGCGCCGATTCCGAGCTCGATGGCGGTGGTCCGAACCCGGTCTGACCTCGTTGCGGACTCCCACGGTCGTCGCCGGAGCCGATCCGGGCCCTGCGACGAATTGGACCGGCTGATCCGCCTCGTCTGAAATTGCAAATCATTCGCATTTATGCTGTCTCCGTGTCGAAACGACCGGAGAGGCAACCATGGCCGAAGAGACGATCACCTGGCTAGAGGCACAGCTTTGCGAGCTGGACCGCTGGCGCTGGGACTTGGTGAGCGCCTTGCCACCGAATGCGGACATCCAGCTCGCGCGACTCGATGCGCACCGCCAATGGCTGGAGCGTGAGCTTGATGATCTTCTGCGGCGACCCGCGTGCCGCGAGACCTGACCCTTGTTCCGCCGGTTCCCTGGCCCTCACCAGGTGCCAGCCCTGCGTTTCCTCCCCATACCTGCGGCGCGGGCGAACCGGCGGCTTTTCCAACCCATGCATCGCAATCCATGAAGAACGGAGCCGATATCATGCACGCGACTGGATTTCTGGAAGAGACCGATCTGCCCAGTCTTGGTCTGGGCGCTGGCATGCTGGTCTGGGGCTTCCGGGCATCGGCGGCCGGGCGCTCGGCGTGTCCCTGCGTCGTCCAGGGCTTCGCACACCGCTTTGGCGCTTCGGGTGGCGAAGACGTGCGCGAGGCGCTCTTGTCGCTGACAAGCCATATCGGATGTGAAGGACGGCGGAAGGTGCGGATCGCGATGTCCGGCTGTCTGCGCCTGACCCATGACGAGGCAAGCCTGGTCAGTGCGCTCGGCGCGGCCCAGTCGGCTGACAGCGCCTTGCGCGATGCACATCTGAGCTGGTTGCTGGCCATGCCTGCCTCAAGGGAGGCCAGCACGCTGGCCGACCGGTTGGCCTCGGCCTTCACGGTTGCGGCGCTCAGCATCAACCCGCCCTGGCGGACCGCGCGTTCTGCCCGTCCGCATTGGCCGTCGCTGGCCCAGATGCAGACGCTCGGCACGGCATGACTCCTGGAACAAGATTGCAATTGATTATCAACCGCAATTGAGATACGAGCGCGGCATCGAAGTTCGAGATCGGGAAAAGAGTATATGAAACAGCGAAATAACTGGCTTTCGGGTGCGGCCGTCGCGGCGCTTTCTCTGTCAGCGCCGGTGGCATTGGCGCAGGATCAGGGGGGCGAGGATGCGGTGTCGATCCAGGACGAGATCCTGGTCACCGGCAAGTACCTCTATGCGAGCCAGGTTCAGGCGGTGAAGACGCCCACGCCGATCATCGATGTGCCGCAGAGCCTGTCCATCGTGACCGAGGACCAGATCGAGCAGCGCGGCTTCTCGAGCATCGGTGAGATCGTCACCTACACGCCCGGCGTGAACATGTCGCAGGGGGAAGGCCATCGCGATGCCGTGGTCTTCCGCGGCGTGCGATCCACAGCGGACTTCTTCATCGATGGCGTGCGCGACGACGTTCAGTACTACCGCCCGCTCTACAATCTGTCCCAGGTCGAGATATTGCGCGGCCCAAATGCGCTCCTGTTCGGGCGTGGCGGTACTGGCGGCGTCATCAACCGGGTGACGAAGAAGGGCGTCGTGGGCGAACAGTTCAACGATTACCGTGTCAGCTTGGACACGTTCGGCGGCTACAGCGCCCAGCTGGACAGCAATGTCTCGACCACAGACACGTCGGCGTTCCGGGTAAATGCGTTGTACGAAAGTCTTGAGAACCACCGCGATTTCTATGATGGCGACCGAATCGGCGTGAACCCGACGGCGCGGTTCAAGCTGTCGCCCGCGACCACGCTCGACCTGTCCTACGAGTATGTTGACCATGAGCGTTTCATCGATCGTGGCATTCCCACAGGAAGTGACGGGGAGCCAGTCGAGGCATTCGAGGACATCGTGTTCGGTGATCCCGATCTCAACACCCATTCCCTCGAGGCGCATCTCCTGCGGGCGACCCTGCAGCATCGGTTCAACGACACCCTCAAGGGCAATGTCGGGGCGGCCTATGGCGATTACGACAAGTTCTATCAGAACTTCTACGCCTCGGCCTATGACCAGGCGGCAGCGCCGGATCGGGTCGGGCTGGACGGTTATGTAGACACGACCCAGCGCCAGAACCTCATCGTCTTTGCCGACCTGGTCGGCGAGTTCCAGACCGGCGGGATTGGCCATACGCTGATCACCGGAATTGAAGTGATCGACACACGCAATGACAACGACCGCTTCAACGCCTTCTGGTCCGGATCCGCAGACGACGTGGAGGTCTTCGAGGTCATGCGCCCGCTGGCCCTGCGTGGCGGGGTCGGTGTGAATGCCGATGGCGAGCCGACGCGTAATGACTTCACCGCCGACCTGAATGATCGGACCGAAGCCGACATCAATGTCGTGTCGGCCTTCGTGCAGGACCAGATCGCACTTGGCGACCAGGTCGATCTGGTGCTCGGCGCCCGTTACGATAGGTTCGAGATCGACGTGTTCGACGTGAAGGCGGCGGAGTCGCGCAGCCGAACCGACGAAAATGTCTCCCCGCGCCTTGGTCTGATCTACAAGCCCAGGGAAAACGTCTCGCTTTATGCCAGCTACAGCGAGACCTTCCTGCCGCGCTCGGGCGAGCAGTTCGCCACCATCGACGACCAGTCCCGCGCCCTCGATCCCGACGAGTTCGAGAGCGCGGAGATTGGCCTCAAATGGGACTTCACCGACCGGCTGGGCCTGACCGCCGCCTACTTCCAGAACGAGGAGACCCGCGCGGCACGCGATGATGCGACCGGTGAAGGCTTCGAAGTGCGCGGTCTGGAGGTCGATGGTTTCGAGGTGCAGCTTCAGGGGCAGCCGACCGACCGGCTGTTCGTGACGGCGGGCTACAGCTATCTCGATGGTGAGACCGATGGTGGGGATGAGATCCCGCGCGAGTTGCCGGAGAACACCTTCTCCGCCTGGACGGCGTATCAGCTGACCGACCGGTTTGGTCTCGGCCTGGGGCTGACCTATCAGGATGAGTCCTTCATCACCGACAAGGATGTCGGTGCCACCGGGCCTCATCCGACATTGCCGGCCTTCACCCGCGTCGACGCGGCAGCGTATTACGATGTCTCGGAGCGGCTACGGATCCAGCTCAACATCGAGAACCTGACGGACGAGCTGTACTTCCCCAATTCGCACAGCACGCATCAGGCAACCGTGGCGGCACCGCTGAATGCCCGCCTGACCCTCAGCGGTCGCTTCTGAGGACGCGGCACGCGCCGTGGACGAGGCGCATCTTCACGCCTGCGACATGACGTGAAGATGCGCCTTCGACCCGGTAACGGACCCGGCGGCGGGGATCGCAGGGCGACGGCCAACCAAGTGCCTGCCCATGGTCGGGCCGTTGCCTACAGGGTAATCTCGCGCGACAGGCAGTCGGCTTGCGTCGAGACGCCGCCCACATCGACCCGGTAGGATCCGGGTCGGTGCCGCCACGATCGGGTTTCTGCATCCCAGACCCGAATGTCCCGTTCGGGGATCACGAAGCGCACCGTCCGGCATTCGCCTGGTCGGAGCGACACCCGTTCGAACCCCCGCAAGAGACGGTCTGCGCGCGTCTCGGCGCGGTCCGGAAAGGAAAGATAGAGCTGCACGATCTCGTCGCCGCTCCGGTCGCCGAGATTGGTCACACTTATCTGCGCCTCCAGCCCGTCGGGATGCCGGCGTACCTTGAGGGCGCGGTAGCCGAACCGTGTATAGGACAGCCCGAAACCGAACGGAAACAGCGGTTGCGTTCCCCGGCGCGCCAGCAGGGTATATCCATGCAACGGGCCGTAATCGATCCGGTCGGCCGTCCTGTCGAAGAAGGGATAGTCGCGTTCGTCCCGTGCGACCGTAAATGGCAGCTTTCCCGATGGACTGACATCCCCGAACACCAGCCGCGCAAGCGCGGTGCCGCCTTCCATGCCCGAATAGAAGGTCTGAAGTACGGCTTTCGCATCGTCCAGCCAGTCGACGGGGATGATGGCGGATCCGGAAACGACGACCACCAGCGTTCGCGGATTGGCGGCCGCGACGGCCTTGATCAGGCGCACCTGTGGGTCGGGCAGACGCAACACCTCGCGATCGCCGCCCCTGTCACCACCGCCGCCCAATGCACCGGCTTCCGGGTTGGCCCCCCCCGAGCGCGCATCGTCCAGGGCATCGCCGACGCCTTCGGGAAGGGCAGGCCCGCCGCCGAACTCGCCGGGGATGTATTCGCCCTCGTCCTCGGCCGTCGTGCCGACAACGATGATGGCCACATCCACGCCGCGCGCCGCCGCCGCTGCTGCGTCCACGTCGGTCTCGTCGCCGGCCAGCACAAGGTCCGGCTGACCGAGGCGTGTGCGAAGACCCTGGAGCGGCGTGATCACATGCGGCGGACGGACACGCGAGGAGCCATGGTCGCCCGTGTTCTCAAGGTCCGCCAGACGGCCAAACACGCCGACCTTCGTCCCCACGTCCAGCGGCAGGAGCCCGTCATTCTTCAGAAGGACCGCCGATTTCTCCGCCGCCTCGCGTGCAAGAGCGACATGGGCGGGGGCGGCGACCATGTCTTCGGTATAGTCGGGCAACGGATCTTCGGCTGCCAGGAAACGGTACAGGGTTGTCAGGATCCTGCGGCAGGCCGTATCGATCACGTCGGGCGCGATCTGCCCGCCCTCGACTGCAGCCGTCAGCTTCGCTCCGAAGTGGATCGGCTCGGGGTTCTCGATATCGAGACCTGCAGCGGCGCCATAGGGCTGGTAGACACCCATGACCCAATCGGAATGGACGAAGCCGTCGAAGCCCCATTCATGGCGCAGGATGTCGGTGAGCAGTTCACGGTGCTGACCGCAATACTCGCCGTTCACCTTGTTGTAGGCGCTCATCACGCTGGCGCATCCGGCATCGAGGATTCGCTTGAAATGGGCGAGATAGACTTCCCGCAGCGTGGTGGGATCGACCCGCACGTCGACCTTGAATCGGGCGTTCTCCATCGAGTTCAGGGCATAGTGCTTGACCGTCGCGATCACGTTGTGGGTCTGGATACCCTGGGCAAGCGCAGCGCCCATCTCGCCAAGATGATAGGGGTCTTCCCCGTAGGTTTCCTGTGCCCGGCCCCAGCCCGGATGGCGCAACAGGTTGACGCAGACCGCGCCGGACAGATTGCAGCCCTGTGCGCGCGCCTCGATGCCCATGACCTCACCGATCCTGCGTTCCAGGTGGCGATCCCAGCTTGCACCGCGCGCCATGGTAACCGGGAAGCAGGTAGAGTGTCCCCGCGCGACCCCCCGCGGGCCGTCGGTGAAATAGAGCGCCGGTACGCCCAGCCGCTCGCAGCCTCCCCCCGCGCGGTAGGGACGCGCACCCCAGCGCATCCCGTCTTCCTTCATGGCGGCGAAGAAGCCCCGGCCCGACATCATCGCGACCTTTTCCTCCAGGGTTGCCGCGTCCAGGACCCGGTCGACCCGTTTGGCGATCTCGCCTTCGCACAGACCTTTCTCGGGGGCATAATCGGTCACGTGTTGTCTCCCTTCTGGGGCCAGCAGGTCAGATGACTGCGTTAGCAGGCGGTTCGGAGTGGTGTGCCCGGCCAGGGCCGCGTGTCTCCAGGGGCCTGCGGACTATGGATGGGTCAGTCGCCAAGCCGCACCTCGACCACAGGGCTTTCTCGGTATCCGTAGCGGATCGCCTTGGCCTCGAGCGTCTTGCCCGACGGCAGGATCACAGGTTCGGTGAAGAGGCGCCAGGCGCCCGGCGGATCGTCGCCCAGCCTGTATCCGATGGAGGCACCAGGCGTAGGCGAGACCAGGGTCACGCGCAGGCCGCCTGTTCGATGTGCGCGCACCTGAATCTCCACAGGCGCCGTGACGGGTTGTTCGCCACCGGGCCACATCATCTCGATCATGCCGGCTTCGGACTGGGCGCTCATGTCTCCGACCCGTGCGGTCCAGTCGTCCAGGGCGGCTTCGAGTCTGGCCTGCACGGCGGCGGTTTCCGGGCGCCCGGCAAGGTTCTCGACCTCATGGGGATCATCGGCGAGGCGATAGAGCTGATGCTCCGGCAGCGGCTCGAACAGGCGTCCGGCGGCGGCTGGCAATTTGGCGGCCGCCTTCCCGGCCCAGAGTGCCTGCATGGTGGGCTGCAGATCACGGAAGGCCAGTGCCACGAAGTAGGGGTCGCCCGGAAGGTCGTTGCGGATATACTTCCAGTCTGAATCGCGCACCGCCCGGCGGCGGTTCAGATCGGAGTCCATCCTGTCCTGCGCGGCGAAAACATAGGTTCGCGGGTCATCCGCGTCAGCACCCGCGAAGTCTCGGCCGTGCATCCAGTCGGGGCGCGGCGCGCCGGCCCATGACAGGATCGTCGGCGCCAGGTCGATGAAGCTGATCAGCCGGTCATCGACCGCGCCGGCCCGCCAGGCGTCCGGATAGCGCACGACCATCGGGACATGCAGCCCGCTGTCATAGAGTGAGCGTTTCATGCGCGGCAGCCCGTCGCCATGATCGGTGGACACGATCAGGATCGTCTCGTCGAGAAGACCTTCAGCCACGAGACGGTCATAAAGCGCGCCGAGTGCCCGGTCGGTAAAGGCGATGTTGTCGTAATGGGTGGCGATGTCGCGGCGCACGGCCGGGGTGTCCGGCAGATAGGGCGGGACCTCCACGTCGGCAGGGTCTGTGCGGGCGATCTTGCCGGCCAGGACCGCGGTGTTTCGCTGGATAACGGCCTGTGCCAGGGGGTTATCGGTCGCCATGTCCGTGGGCCAGACAAAGCTCTCATGGGTCGTCAGCAGTGTCCGCATGTGGAAGAAGGGCTGACCGTCGGCCCGGCTTGACCAGTCGGCCCCCTCGCCGGACACGTCCCAGATCGTGAAGGGTTCGCCGAACTGGTAGTCTGTCTTGTCATCATTGGACGTGTGGTAGCCGGCCCGTCGCAGCAATTCGGGAAAGGCTTTCACGCTGGCTGGCGGGACGGAGTGGTAATCCTGAGGCCCGCCGCCGGCGAGTCCCATCACGCCATGGGTCCGCATATGCTGCGCGCCGATGGACTGCTGGTGGCGCCCGGTGGCAAGGGCCGCACGACTTGGCGCGCAGACGCCGGACGTGGTGAAGACCGAGGTGTAGATCACGCCTTCCGACGCGATCCGGTCGAAGTTCGGCGTATGGGCAAGCGCGTCGCCATAGGCTCCGACACGCGGGCTCATGTCCTCGAAGAGAACGAGCACGATGTTGGGACGAGCGGAGGGGGAGTCCGCCGTGTCGACCGATGGCGTTGCGACGGGTGCTGCGCGAAGACGTTCCGGCGCGCAGGCGACAACCAGCAATGCCAGGCTGAAACCAAGCCAGATCGGGAAGTCGCGCAGTCGCATCATGGGCCCTCCGGCCGCTGGGCGTAATGGCACACGCCCGGTTGGGCAGGTGTCCGGGCCAGCCGCATGGCCGGCCCGGCGCCCGATCAGAAGTTTGCCCGCAGGGTCACGCCGACATAGCGCTCCGACGCCTTGGGCAGGTAGTGGGCCGTATTCACCCCGCCGGTGCGGACCGGATCGTTCAGGATGAAGTCGGCATAGCTTTCGTCGAACAGGTTCTTCACGAAGACGGTGGCCGTGTAGCGTTCATCCTTCGACGTCACGCCGATGCTGGCATCGAAGACGCCATAGCTGTCCTGTACCGTGTTCGGATTCTGGGTGATCGAGAACTGCACCTCATCCTGCCAGCGATAGGCACCGACCAGGAAGACGTCGAACGGCGCATTGTCGAGCACCAGGTCGTAACGCCCATTTACATTGACCTTCCAGTCTGGCGCATTGGTCAGGTCGCCGCCGCCTAGATCCTTGGTGCCGTTCTCGCGGCAATCGGGATCCTGGTCCGTCGGATTGAAACATTGTCCGTTGGGGAATTCGTCGATGCTGGCATCCGTATAGGCTGCGGAAAGCCCGAGCGTGAATCCGTCCGTTATGAGCGCTGTGAGGTCTGCTTCCACGCCCGAGGTGGAGACCACGCCGGCATTCTCGAGATTGAAGGTGCCCTCGGCGGCGGAGAAGGTCTGCGCCTGGTAATCCTCATACTCGACGTCGAAGATTGCCGCGTTGAACACGATCCGTCCGTCGGCCAGCACCGACTTCACGCCGAGTTCGAAGGCGTCGGAGGTTTCCGGGTCCACCTTTCGCGGATCGGATTCATAGGCCACGTCCACCGTTGGCCCCTTGTAACCGCGCGTGTAGCTGCCATAGACGTTCACATCGTCGCTCACGGCATATTGCAGGGCGATCTTCCCGGTCATGGCACTGTCATCCACCGTGCCGGCACCCTGACGATTGGGGTTGTCGGCACTGTCCGCCGAACCGTCCGGTGTTGCGGTCGTCTGGACCGAATCGCCCGGGACAAGCGGTTCGAACGGACGCAGGAAGGTGAAGTCCGTCTCGTCGCTGAGCGCCCTGAGACCGACAATCGCCGTCCAGCGGTCGTTCAGCGCATAATCGAGCTGACCGAACAACGCGTAATTCGTATTGTCGACGGTGCCGTCGAAGAAGCCTGACTGGGCGCCGGGAATGGCGATACCCGGGGCGATCGGGATCGTGGCCGGGCAGTCCTCGGTGTTGACGTTGATCAGGCAAAGCCGCCGTTCGAACCGCCGCGTGATGTCCAGGTTCGAGACGAAGGCGCCAACCACATAGTTGAGCGGGCCATCGGTCTGCGACGCAATCCGGACTTCCTGGCTGATCTGCTCGAGCTGGGTCATACCGTCATTGACGTCGAAACCGACAAGGCCACCCGTCAGCGCATTGGAGTCGCCCTGGCTGGGCGTGCCGTCGATGTCGATCGTGTTCCCGAAATCCCACTCCCGATAGGCCGTGATCGAGGTCAGCGTGTGATCTCCGAACGACCAGTCCGCCTGGGCCGAGACGCCCCATTGTTCGGTTTCGTTCACCACGTCGCTGTCGATGTTCGTCCGTCGGTTCTCCTCGCTTGGCTGAACCGGCAGGATGGCACTGGAGAGAAAGGAGTCCTCCAGGGAGCGATACTGCCAGGCACAGCAGTCGTCCTCGCTCTCGCGATAGTCTGCGATCAGCGTCAGATCGAGCGTGTCCGTCGCGGCGATGTTGAGCTTTCCGCGAAGCCCGAAGGCCTGGGATCCGTTGAGGTCGCGGTCATCGAAAAAGTTGCTGATATGGCCGCCCACATCCTTGTAATACCCCGTCAGTCTTGCGCCGACGCGCTCGCCGAGCGGACCCGACACCGTGGCGCGGACCTTGTATTCATCCAGTTCGGCCGCCGTGGCCTCCAGGGTGGCCGTCGGTGTGTCCGAAGCGTCCTGGGTGATGATCGAGATGACGCCCGCCGAGGCGTTCTTGCCAAACAGCGTCGACTGGGGCCCTCGCAGGATCTCGACCCGTTCGATATCGATCAGGTCGGTAAAGGCCTGACCCTGACGGGACATCACCACGCCGTCGACCACGAAGGAGACGCTAGGCTCAACCGCCGACGAAAACACGTCCGTCCCGATGCCGCGGATCCGGACCGAGGAATTGAGCGGGTTCGTAGACTGGGTGTAGGTGACCGACGGGGAGAGCTGCGACAGGTCCGCGACCGCCGTGATCTGGCTGTTGGCAAGATCCTCGCCCGACAGGGCAGAGACCGACAGCGGAACGTCCTGGATGTTCTGTTCGCGCTTCTGCGAAGTAACGGTCACGATGCCCAGGCGCCGCGCCTCCTCGCCGGACGCGTCCTGAGCCTGCGCCGTCCCCTGCAGCGCCAGCCCCATCAGGCCAGCCAGCGCCACGCTGGAAAGTAGCTTTTCAGACGTCATGTTTTCCTCCCGGATGCCGACGATCTGGCATGTCGTCGTTCGTTATCCAGCTGGATACTGAACCAGGCCGCGCGCCTGTCAATTCATTATCCGACCGGAGAAGGAAAATCCCTCCTACTCCGGCGAAAACTGTGGCCGTTCAGGCACACCCAGCTCGGCTTGCGCCGCCTCGATCCTCGCCAGAAGGTCACGGACGCGCTCAGGCTCGCGGGAGGAGAGGCTGTAGGTCTCGCCCGGATCCCGGCTGAGGTCGAACAGCAGGGGATAGCCGAACTGGGTCAATGGCACCGAATAGGTCTTGTAGTAGCTTTCCACGACCAGACGCCACTTGCCGGCGCGGATTGCTGCAATCTGGTCTTCATTGAAGAAGAGGATCTCGCTGTGCGGACTTTCCGCGCCGTCGCGTAGGACGGGCCAGATGTCGGCACCGTCGATGCCCTGTTCCGGCAGCGGGGCGCCAACCAGCCGCGCCAGCGTTGGCAGAAGGTCGAGCCCTGTGACAGGTGTGTCGCGCGCGACCCCCGCAGGCAACACACCTGGCCACCATGCGATGAACGGGACGCGATAGGCGCCTTCCCAACTCCCACCCTTGCGGTCCCGCGACGCGCCGGATGCGCCTTCGAACCAGGGTCCGTTGTCGGATGTGAAGACGATCAGCGTGTTGTCTGCCTTGCCGGCGCGCTCCAGGCTCTCGCGCAGTGCCCCCATGCTCCAGTCCAGCGCCTCGACGGTGTCGCCATAGAGCCCGGCCTCCGATTGGCCGCGGAACCGGTCGGATGCGAAAAGCGGGATGTGCGGGAAGGTGTGCGCCACGTAGAGGAAGAATGGGCGCGGATCGTTGGCCTCGATTACGGCCTGGGCCCGCTCTGTATAGCGTTCCGTCAGCGTGGCCTGATTTGCGGGCGACTCGATTTCGTCGCGGCCATCATACAGCGGGAAGGGCTGCATGTCGTTGGAGTAGGGCACGCCGTAGAAGCTGTCGAACCCATGGGCCGTTGGCCAATGCGCATCGGTGTGGCCGAGGTGCCATTTTCCGACCATGGCCGTGCGGTAGCCCTGCGCCCGGAGCATCTCCGCCAGGGTCGTCTCCGATTGCGGCAGACCATGGGTGCTGTCTGGAAAGATGACCCCGGTGGCGAGGCCCATGCGGATCGGCTGGCGTCCGGTCAGGAAGCCCGCACGCGAGGGTGTGCAGACATTGGCTGGCGCGTAGAAGCTCGTCAGCCTGACCCCCTCGCTTGCCAGCCGGTCGACATGCGGCGTGTCGATGAGGGTCGACCCGTTCGCGCCGATATCGCCATAACCCAGATCGTCGGTCAGCACGAAGATGATGTTGGGCGGCGGCGGGGCGGTGTCGGCGACCTCTGCCGCTGCCGATCCTGCGAAACACAGGCACGAGAACAGCACGATGAGGCATTTCGGCAGGGTCATGGTCGCGAGGCTCCCTTCGTCATGAGGCGTCTGGCTCGACGCGGTGGTTGAAGAAGAGATCGATGATGGCCTCGGCATGCGCGTCGATCTCGTTCGGATCGGTCATGTCGATGCCGTAGACCTGCTTCACTTCCGGGCCGAGCATGAAGATGCTCTGGGCGGCCGCCACGAGGATGTAGGTCATGGAGTGAACGGGCACCCGGGGATAGATCCCGGTGCGCATGTGACGTTCCGTCAGAGACGCGTAACGGTCGTGGTCGGGTTTGATATGAGTGGCGGCCGCCCAGCTCAGCCGGTCGGACTCCCGCAGGCTCTCCTGCACCATGATGCGGGCGTGCTCGGGATGGCGGGCGCAATAGCGGACATACCGCCGGATCCACGCCTTGAGTTGCTCGAAGGGCGTCAGCTCGTCCTCGCCGTCCGGCGGCTGCATCTCGTCGTGCAGGCGCTCGAACAGGAAGTCCACGGCCGCGCGCCAGAGCCGGTCCTTGTCCTCGAAATGATACTTGATGAGCCCGTGATTGACGCCTGCTGCAGCGGCGATGTCACGAACGCTTGCCCCGTCGAAGCCCCTGGCCGCGAAGGCGTCGAGGGCGCATTGCAGGATGCGGGCGCGAGTCTCGGCTTTCTGACGCGCCCGTGGGCCGGGTTCTGGCGCCGCGGCCTCGGGTTTGGCGGCGGATACCGGGTCGTGGACCGGGCGCGCTGACCGGGTCTGGTCATCGGTCATCATCGTCTCCTCATTATCCGAACTGGATAATGCAAACGCGATCCGGCGGGTGCTGGTCAAGCCGTAACCTTTCGACGTGCCCGATGATCGATGGCGCGCACGAGTCGCGCATGGAGCGTACGGTCGATCGGGTAGAAACTGATCAGGATCGCCGATGCCAGCCCGCACGACAGCGGGATCAGGATCGATATGATGCGCAGGCCGTCCAGGGTCGCACCGGTCTGGACCTGATTGGCCACATAGCCCACCGCTTCAAGGGCGAAGCCGAGAATTCCGATCCCCAGTCCCGAGGCGGCCTTGAGTGCCAGTTGATTGAGCCCGAAGACCAGGCCCTCGTCGCGGATCCCGGCCCGCCATTCCCCATACTCGACGGTGTCGGGCAGCATGGACCAGAAGGTCACCACGAAAGCGGCATTGCCGAAGCCCATGAGCGCCAACAGTCCGAAGAAGACCGGTGCGCTCTCCGGCGGCACCAGAAACAGCGTCGCCTGCATGGACAGGGATATCGCGGCTCCGCCGAGCCAACAGCTTCGCTTCGACAGGAACCGGGCCAGGGTCATCCAGACGGGCACCGACAGCGACAGCGACGCGGTGAGCGCGATCAGGGCGGTCGTGATGTCGACCTCCAGACCGGCCACATACTTCACATAGTAGATCAGCGCCTTGCCGAAGATGGCGCTGCCCGTGGCACCGAGCACGATAGCTGCGATCAGGATCAGGAGCGCCCGGTTGCGGGCAAGGGCCCGACCCATCTGGGCAAGCGAGACATGCGTCGGGCGCGACAGGTCCAGACGCTCCCGCGTGGCGCCAAAGGTCAGCCAGAAGATCAGCAGGGCAAGCCCGGCATAAAGGACCGACACCCAGAAGAAGCCCACCGCCAGGTCTCCGCCGCCGAAGCGCAGGGCAAGCGGCAGGGTGAGGAACACCGTGAACAGCCCGCCCAAGGTGGCGAAGATCATCCTGACTCCGGCCAGGGCACCGCGTTCGCTGCTGTCGCGGGTCATCTTGGCCGAAAGCGCGGAATAGGGGATCGACACGACCGTGTAGCAGGTCCGGAAGATGAGATGGGAGACGGCGGCCGCCGCGATCACGGCCCCGGAAAACAGAAGCGGTGCGGCAAACATCAGCACGAAACTGGCCGCGAGCACCGGGGCGCCGAACAGAAGGTAGGGTCGGTAGCTGCCCATCCGACTGCGCGTTCGACTGGCGAGAAGACCCATGACCGGATCCGTGACGGCGTCCCAGATCAGCGGCAGCGCAAAGATCAGTCCGGCGATTGCGGGCCGGATCTCGAGAACGTCGGTATAGTAGTAAAGAAGGAACAGGTTGAGCCCGCTATAGAACAGGTTCAGGCCGAAATCGCCGACGCCGAACCCGATCCTGGCAGGCACACTCAACCGGTCCGGATGCCCCGCCGGTAACGCCACCCTGTTCCTCCCGTATCTTTGTTATCCGATCGGACAACAAAATGAGGAGGGGGTCAATGCCTCGCCTGTCCGGAGTATCGCCCCGGCGTTGGCCCCGAAGCATTTTCGAGCGAAGTGACACGCGGTTCGCGTCAAGAAAATGCGTAGAAACAGAAACGGAAGCATTTTCAAGCGAAGTGACACGCGGTTCGCGTCAGGAAAATGCGCCGGGGTCTGGCTTCAGCGAACCCGCGCTAAATCTGATGGGTTTGGCAATGTGCATACCGGCTCAATGGCACCGCTTCAGCGCGCGACCGATCAGGATCCGGTTGACGGGCCACGCCGCCACGAAGCCGGCAGGGAGCGCGGCGAGCATGCCGATCCAGAAGATCGGCTCGAAGACCGAGTCGGCCGCGACACCGCCCACGAAATAGTCGGTTGCGTTCATGGCGATCTCCATGACGGTGATGGAGACCACCTCGCCGAGCCAGATGGCGGCGAACGCCGCGCGAAAGCCAAGTCCCTCCCGGCGCATCAGCGGAAAGACGGCCAGGCTCATCCCCGTAATGAAGGCCAGTGCCGTGGCGAGTCCCATGGTCGCCCACACACCGATGCCAAGCGACACCCCGATCATGAGGCCGGCGACCTCACCGATCGAGCAGCCGACAAGGCAGTGCAGCGTCGCCTGGGTGACGGGATCGAATCGACCGGTGATCCCGCCATGGCCTCCATGATGGCCATGGTCATGCGCGTCTGAAGTCGGTGGCGTGGTATCGGGGCTCATGCGACGTCCCTCCCTGCGAGGAGGTGAGACCCCGGAGCGCCACCTTCAAGGCCAGCGGGACATCAGATGCCTGGTGGCGAACCGCTTCATCCGCCGGTCCGCAGCGCCAGCCAGAGGGGAATCCAGATCAGGGTCAGCGTGGTCAGCCCCTTGACCGACTGGTAGGCGATCCAGGCCCAGAAGAGCTCCTTCTTGCGGGCGTTCAGCGTCTGAATCGCGCGGCGCGGGGAGAAGTTGCGCAGGCGGGCGAGCATACCGGGTTCAAACTCCTGTACCTGGCGCCATTATAGTATCTTCAAGCGAAGAGGGCGCCGGTTCGCGTCAAGAAAATGCTCAAAAACAGGAACATAGCGCATTTTCACTGACTCCGATTGACTTGAAGATACGCCAGGGCCGTGCGCCGTATCGTGTTCGTAGCGCCGACAGCAGGCCTAAACCGCTTCCTGGCGGAGCGAAAGCCTGAGCACGGCGCGGCGCACCGACGCTGGCGGTGAACCTGTCACCGACCGTGTTCGCCGCCAGCGGAGGGGCACTATCGGGCCGGTCCGATCCCGGCGATCTCTTCCGACGGACAGGGCGACTGGCCAGGCCGGGTCGTGGGGGCCGTGCGCTCGATGGCCGCACGGGCGCACTCGGTGTCCAGATCCTGGATTGCTTCATACTGATGCAGATAGACCTTGCCGGTAAGGGCGTCCATGAAGTGGGTCCGTTTCAGCCGGTCCATCACCGGTCCCTTCACCTCCGACAGGTGCAGGGTCACACCGGCATCGCGCAGGCGGGCGTTGATCGCCTCGAGGCTTTCCAGTCCGCTGGCGTCGATCCGGTTCACCGCCGGGCACATCAGGATCAGGTGTTTGAGATCCGGCCGGTTGCCGAGAACGCAGTACACGGTGTCTTCCAGGAAGCGCGCATTGGCGAAGTAGAGGCTCTCGTCGATCCGGATGGTGAGGACCTTGTCGGACGTCACGACCTCGTGACGGTTCACATTGCGGAAATGATGGGTGCCTGGCACCTGTCCCACCAGGGCGAAGTGCGGCTTGCTCGTATTGTAGAGGTGCAGGAACAGCGACAGGGCCACGCCGACCGTCACACCCAGCTCGACGCCGACGAACAGCGTCACCAGAATCGTTGCGGCCATCGCCGCGAAGTCGGACTTGGAGTAGCTCCAGACCTGGCGGATCGCCGGAAGATCGACCAGCGAGAGCACGGCCACGACAATGGTCGCCGCAAGGACCGCCTGCGGCAGATGGAACAGGAACGGGGTCAGGAACAGCGTCGCCAGGGCGATCCCGACCGCAGTAAAGGCACCGGCGGCGGGGGTTTCGGCCCCGGCGTCGAAATTGACCGCCGAGCGCGCCAGTCCGCCGGTGACGGGATAGCCGCTGGACACCCCGGCCGACAGGCTGGCCGCGCCCAGACCGATCAGTTCCTGGTTGGGGTCCACCCGCTGGCGGCGCTTGGCGGCAAGAGTCTGCGCGACCGATACCGATTCCACAAAGCCGATCAGGGCGATCAGGGCGGCTGAGCCGGCAAGCTGCATCCAGATGTCGCGATCGAATTCCGGCAGACCCAGCGCGGGCAGGTCGCGCGGAACGTCGCCGAGGATCCTCACCCCCTGCTCATGAAGGCCGAGGCCGGCGACGGCGAGGATGCTGGCGACCACGGCGAAGACCGGGCCGGCGCGGGCGATAATGGCTGCGGCTGTCTCGCCCAGGCCGGCGGCGCGCAGGAGAGGCTTCAGCGATTGGCGTACCCAGAAAAGGAAGACCAGCGCGCTGACACCGATCACGAAGGTCGGCCAGTTGATCTCGCCCAGCGTTCCGGAAAGGGACGCGCCAAGTGCGATCAGGTTATGGCCGTGCGCCTCCACGCCGAGAATGTGCTTGAGCTGGGATGCCGCGATCAGGATTCCCGACGCCGTGATGAAGCCTGAAATCACGGGATGGCTGAGGAAGTTGGCCAGAAAGCCCATTCGCAGGAGCCCCATGGCCAGCAGGATGGCCCCCGCAAGGACAGCCAGGATCATGGCCGCTTCCACATAGGCGGCACTGCCGGCGGCAGCGACCTTGCCAGCCGCCGCCGCGGTCATCAGGGACAGGATCGCGACCGGACCGACCGCCAACGTGCGACTGGTGCCGAACAGGGCATAGACCAGCAGGGGCAGGATCGAGGCATACAGGCCGACCTGGGGGGGCAGGCCTGCCAGGAGGGCATAGGCCAGCGACTGGGGGATCAGCATGATCGTGACGATGGTGGCCGCGACCAGGTCGCTGACCAGGGTTTCGGCACGGTAGTCCCGGCCCCAGTCGAGGATCGGCAGATAGCGGGAGAGCTTTAGCGACATGGCGATGTCTCGGGCGGGGACGGGGGATCCGGGCGACCGGCCGGTGGGATCGGCCGGCGCCGGGCGCGTCAGGCGGCTTTCTGGGGCTGATCCTTGAAGTCGGTGGCGTCCTGGGCCTCATGGCCGGCAGGGCGATGGGCGAGGATCTTCGGCTTGGCGAGCGTCTCGATCCCCTTGAGCATGAGGTCGAAATAGATGCTGGGCAGCATCTTCTCCTTCACGAACCAGGCGAGCCGGGTGGGCTTCGTGCCGTCGAGCAGCCAGCGGGGCAGGGTCGGCTCGAGCGTGCCGCCATAGGCGAACTCCGCCAGCACGATCTTGCCGCGCTCGACCGTCAGCGGGCACGAGCCGTAACCGCTGTAGACCGCATTGGGCGCCTGGCCGTCGAGGGACCGCAGCACGTTGTGGGCCACAACCGGCGCCTGCTTGCGGACCGCGGCTGCCGTTTTCGCATTGGGCGCGGCCGTCGCATCGCCGACGCCGAAGACATTGCCGTAACGGGCGTGTTGCAGCGTCTCGCCGTCGACGTCGACCCAGCCTGCGGCATTGGCCAGAGGGCTGTTGGCGATGAAGTCGAGCCCTTTCTGGGGCGGGCAGACATGGATCATGTCAAAGGGGCGGGCCTCACGCGTCACGTTGCCGGCCTCGTCGGCGACATCGAACCAGGCCGTCTTGCGGTCCCCGTCCACGGCACGAAGCGTTTCATTGAAGTGGAGTTCGATCCCGTAACGCTCAACATAGCGCATCAGCGCGGGAACATACGGCTTGACCCCGAAGAGGACGCCGCCGGCATTATGGAAGCCGACCTGGATGTCGGACAGGACGCCGCGGCGTGACCAGTGATCGCAGGCCAGGTACATGGCCTTCTGGGGTGCGCCGGCACATTTGATTGGCATCGGCGGCTGGGTGAAGAGCGCGCGTCCGCCCTTCATGGCTCGCACCAGTTCCCATGTGTAGGGTGCCATGTCGAAGCGATAGTTGGAGGTGACGCCGTTACGCCCGAGCGTCTCCTCCAGCCCCTCGACCCCGGCCCAGTCGAGCTTCAGACCCGGGGCTGCCACGAGGATCCGGTAGCCGATCCGTTCCCCGTCCTCCAGGATCACCTGGTTGCGTTCGGGATCGAAGCCGGCGCAGGCGGATCGGATCCAGTTGACCCCGCGCGGCATCACCCGCGCCATGTCGCGGCGGGTCTGGGCACGCTCGAATACGCCACCGCCCACCAGCGTCCAGCCGGGCTGATAGTAGTGGTCGGACTGCGGCTCGATAATCGCGATGTCGAGGCCGCGGCGGCGCTTCAGAAGGCTCGCTGCGACGGAGATGCCGCCAGCGCCGCCGCCGACGATTAGCACGTCATGGGTTACCCGTGGCGCGGGACCCTGCGCGGCGCGCGCCCCAGGCGCCTCGGGACTTGCGTCCAGCCGGGCGCGAAGGCCCGAAAGGTCATAACCGGCACCCGCCGTGGTCTTGAGGATTGCCTCGACCGACAGGTGGCCCGCCTGCGACAGCGCCCAGAGGGTTGCCGAGCGCGTTCCCGTTCGACAATAGGCCAGCGTCGGCGCCGGCAGCTCGCGGCAGGCCTGCGCGAAGGCCGCGACGTCGTCATCGGTCACCTGTCCCGACACGACGGGAAGATAGCGCACCTCCAGCCCGTGCCGGATGGCGGCCTCGACGATGGCGCCATGGGCGGGCTGATCGTCGCTCTCGCCATCGGGCCGATTGATGATGATCGACCGGAAGCCCTGTGCGGCGGCCAGCCCGACGTCCTGAGGCCGGATCTGCGGCGATACCGCCAGATCCGGCGCAATGGTCCTGAGTTCCATGAGGGATCCTCCCCGTTCTTGTTATCCGTGTCCCACCCGGTGGCGTTCGCCCTGGCGCATCTTCCCGCCGGTCAGACGACGTGAAGATGCGCCGGACGCTTGTTCTGGATCATTTTCGCAACGAGACCCTGGTCTCACCTCGCTTGAAGACGTTAGAGGGCGTTGATCGGGATCTTCATGTAGCGCTGGCCATTGTCTTCTGGCTCGGGCAGGTTTCCGGCGCGCATGTTGATCTGGACCGAAGGCAGGATCAGTTTCGGCATGTCCAGCGTGGCATCCCGGGCGGTGCGCATCGCGATGAACGCATCGCGCGACGTGCCGGACTTCACGTGGATGTTCGAGCGCTTCTGCTCGCCGACGGTGGTTTCCCATTGATAGGTGTCCCGGCCGGGGGCCTTGTAGTCGTGGCACAGGAACATGCGCGTCTCGTCGGGCAGCGCGAAGAGCTTCTGGATCGAATCGAACAGCGTGCCTGCGTCACCCCCGGGGAAGTCGCAGCGCGCGGTGCCGAAGTCGGGCATGAAGATCGTGTCGCCCACGAAGACCGCATCGCCGATCAGGTGGCTCATGCAGGCCGGCGTGTGGCCGGGCGTATGGATGGCCCGGGCCGGAATGTTGCCGACGCTATAGGTCTCGCCATCGCTGAACAGGTGATCGAACTGGCTCCCATCCGTATGGAAGGCCTGTCCGGCATTGAAGATCTTGCCGAAGACGCGCTGCACCGTGGAGATGTGCTCGCCGATGGCCGTCCGCCCGCCCAGTTGCGCCTTGATGTAGGGCGCGGCCGTCAGGTGATCGGCATGAACATGCGTGTCGATGATCCACTCGCAGGTCAGACCCCGTTCGCGGACATGGGCAATCAGCCGGTCAGCCGAGTCCGTATGGGTCCGGCCCGAGGCGGCGTCGTAATCGAGAAGAGAGTCGATCACGGCGCAGCGCCCGGTCTCGGGATCGGTGACCACGTAGCTGATCGTGTAGGTCGCTTCATCGAAGAAGCCTTTGACGTCCGGTTTCTGCATGTCGGCCTCCTTCAGGTCGGGTTTGGGGTGGAAACGATGGGGCGGGCGAACACGCCGTAGCCGCCCGCGCGATTCGGGCGTGGCGCCAGGGGCTGGGTGGCCGCGACCGGCAGGAGGGGGCGGGTTTCGCCCTGCATCACGGCACAGATCGCATCGACCATCGCGGCAATGCGCGGCGCGTCGCTCAGCCGGTAATAGACGGTCTTGGACTGGCGTCGGGTGGTCACCAGGCCCTCCTCGCGCAGCTTGGCGAGCTCGCGCGATAGCCGCGGCTGGCGGATGTCCAGCCTGGCCTCGAGGTCACCGACCGAGTGCTCCGCATGGCGTAGCTGGCAGCAGAGCTTCAGCCTGGCGGGATGGGCGAGCGCCTTCAGGAGGGCTGTTGCCTCCTCCGCAAGAGACTCGTCGAACGGGTGCACGACGGGATCAGCCATCGGCCGCCTCCCTATGGGTGAAGTACCAGATGCCGCCATTCTCCAGGCCCCGGCGGTCCGCCTCGGCCTGGTCCAGTGGCGGGGGCAGCACCGGATCGTTTCCGGGTGTCCAGCCTTCCGGCGTGGCGACTTCATCGGTATCCGACGTCTGCAGCGCAGCGAGGACGCGCAGGATCTCGGCCACCGAGCGTCCCACATTCATCGGATAGTGGATGATCGCGCGGACATATCCGTCCGGGTCGATGAAGAAGACCGACCGCACCGCGGCGGTCGTCGCGGACTCTTCGTGGATCATGCCATAGGCCTGGGCCACGGACATGGAGATGTCCTCGATGATCGGAAACGTGATCCGCGTGCCGAAGCGAGTCTCGATGTCCTTCACCCAGGCGATGTGCGCATAGAGGCTGTCCACCGACAGGCCCAGCAGGCTGCAATCGAGGGCCTCGAACCGCGCGATCGCGTTCTGGAAGGCGACGAACTCCGAGGTGCAGACGGGCGTGAAGTCCGCCGGATGGGAAAAGAAGACCAGCCAGCGTCCACGATAGTCCGACAGCCGGACCAGACCCTGGGTCGTACGGGCCTCGAAGTCGGGGGCCGGCGCATCGATGCGAGCGGTCGGCAAGGCGGCTGTAACGGGGGGCGTGTTATCGGGCATGACGCTGGAATCTCGATACGGTTTACAGTTACAAATAATGTATACTGTAAACAGTATTTCAAGGCAAGCGTCTGCCGGGAGTTCCCGAGCTTGCCCCGTTTCCTGTCGCAAACACGACAAACCACCGGTTTTCACCGGCGGCGGAAAGGGTCGCGTAAACTGTTTCGGATAGCCGTTAGGATGTGCGCTCGACCGGGCGCGCGGACCAGAACGGTCTCTCCCACCGGTCAATGGTCCTGGTTCGGACACGCCCCTGGGGCCCGTCGCAAGAATGCGGCGGGCCCTTCGGGAGTGACTCTCGTGACCGGATCAGGACGGGCGGCCTGAAGCGCCGGTCTTTCGTTTCACTCCAGACCGTCGCTTCACATCATTGGTCTTGCGCAAGCGTCCGTTTGCAACTGAGTCCGCTTGCTCCGAACGTGCTTCAAAGCGCCTTGACGATGTCCTCGACCATCTTCTTGGCGTCGGCCAGAAGCATCATCGTGTTGTCATTGAAGAACAGGGTATTGTCGATGCCGGCATAACCCGATCCGAGCGAGCGTTTCACGAACAGAACGGTCTTGGCGTTCTCGACGTCGAGGATCGGCATTCCGAAAATCGGCGACGCCGGATCGTTCTTCGCGGCCGGATTGGTCACGTCATTGGCGCCGATGACGAAGGCGACGTCTGCGGTCGAGAAGTCGGAATTGATGTCCTCCAGCTCGAACACCTCGTCATAGGGGACCTGGGCTTCTGCCAGAAGGACATTCATGTGGCCCGGCATCCGGCCCGCCACCGGATGGATGGCATACTTCACCTCCACGCCCTCGGCCTTCAGCGTATCGGCCATTTCCTTGAGCGCATGCTGGGCCTGGGCGACCGCCATGCCGTAACCGGGCACGATGATGACCTTGCCGGCATTCTTCATGATGAAGGCGGCGTCGTCGGCCGATCCCCGCTTCACGGGGCGCTGTTCGGCCCCCTCGTCCATGGCTGCGGTCTCGCCGCCGAAGCCGCCAAGGATCACCGAGATGAAGCTGCGATTCATGCCCTTGCACATGATGTAGGACAGGATCGCCCCCGACGACCCGACGAGCGCGCCGGTGATGATCAGGGCGAAATTGCCGAGTGTGAAGCCCAGCGCCGCGGCGGCCCAGCCGGAGTAGGAGTTCAGCATCGACACGACGACCGGCATGTCCGCACCGCCGATCGGAATGATCAGGGTGATGCCGAGGATGAGGGCGAGCACCGTGAGCCCCCAGAACGCCCAGTCGGCGCGGCCGTCGCTTGCCACCAGGATCCCGATCAGGGCGACGATGCCGACGCCGATCGCGATGTTCAGCAGGTGGCGGGCGGGCAGCAGGATCGGCTTTCCGCTCATATTGCCGTTCAGCTTGGCGAAGGCGATCACGGAGCCGGTAAAGGTGAGTGCGCCGATGGCCGAGCCCAGCGACAGTTCGATCAGCGAGGCAAGGGCGATGTTACCCACGGTCCCAATGTCGAAACTGGCAGGCGCATAAAGCGCGGCGGCGGCCACCAGCACGGCGGCAAGACCGACGAGCGAGTGGAACGCTGCAACGAGCTGCGGCATGGCCGTCATGGCAATGCGCCGGGCAATGAGCGTCCCGACCAGGCCGCCGATTGCCACGCCGCCGAGAAGGATCGCCCAGGTCAGCGGATCGAGCGCGTCCCAGACCACGGCGATCGTCGTCGCGACCGCGATCGCCATGCCGATCATGCCATTGCGGTTGCCGGCCCGCGACGTTTCCGGACTGGACAGGCCGCGCAGCGCCAGGATGAAGAGGACGCCCGCGACCAGGTAGAGGAGCGCGGCGAAGCTGGGATCGAGGATCATTCTAGCGCTCCTTCTTCTTGTACATGGCCAGCATGCGCTGCGTGACGAGGAAGCCGCCGAAGATGTTGACCGCAGCAAGCCCGGCCGCCACGCCGCCCAGCAGTTTGGCGATCCAGCCACCATTCACCTCGGTCGCCGCCGTTGCGGCGATGATCGCACCAACGATGATCACGGAGGAAATGGCGTTGGTGACCGCCATGAGGGGCGTGTGAAGTGCCGGTGTCACCGACCAGACCACATAATACCCCACGAAGACGGCCAGAACGAACAGCGCGAAGAGGAACACGGTCGGATCGATGGCCGACACGTTTGCGGCATGGGCGGGCAGGGCCAGACCCGCCGCCGCCAGGCTGGCAAGGAAGACTTTGGTCATTGGGAAATCCTCTCGTTCACGGTCTCGCCGTCCTTGGTCAGGAGCATGGAGGTGACGATCTCATCCTCGGTCTCGAGGGTGAGCGACCCGTCCTCGGCCGTGATCAGCGGAAGGAAGGCAATCAGGTTCTTGGCGTAGAGCGAGGAGCTGTCGGCGGCCAGGCGGGCCGGCAGGTTGGTGAACCCTGCGACCTTGACGCCGTTCGCGTCGACCACCTCGTCAGGCTTTGAGAGCGGACAGTTGCCGCCCTGCGCAACCGCCATGTCGACTATGACGGAGCCCGGCTTCATCGATTTCACCATGTCCTCGCTGACAAGAACAGGGGCCGGACGCCCGGGGATCAGCGCGGTCGTCACGACGATATCCTGCTTGGCGATGTGTCCGGCGACCAGTTCGCTCTGCTTGGCCTGGTATTCGGCCGACATTTCCTTTGCATAGCCACCGGCCGCTTCCGCCGCCTGGAATTCCTCGTCCTCCACGGCGATGAACTTCGCGCCGAGGGAGGCCACCTGTTCCTTCGCGGCCGGGCGCACGTCGGTTGCCGTGACCACCGCGCCCATCCGGCGCGCCGTGGCGATGGCCTGGAGGCCGGCCACGCCGGCACCCATCACGAACACCTTCGCAGGCGCCACGGTGCCTGCGGCCGTCATCATCATCGGCATGGCGCGACCATAGAGATTGGCGCCCTCGATCACGGCACGGTAGCCTGCGAGGTTCGACTGGGAGGACAGGGCGTCCATGGCCTGGGCCCGCGTAATGCGCGGCGTGAATTCCATGGCCAGCAGGGCGATCCTGCGCGCGTTTGCCGACTTTGCCAGCGTGCCGGCATTGAACGGATCCATCAGGCCGACCACGGCCGATCCTTCCGGCAGGAAGGCCAGTTCCGCGTCGGATGGTGCGCGGACCTTCAGGACAAGGTCTGCCGAGGCGGCGGCGTCCTTCGCCGAACTGGCGATCGTGGCGCCGGCGTCGGAATAGGCCCCATCATGGAAGCCGGCCGCGTTGCCCGCGCCGGTTTCCACGGTCACGGCGTGTTCCAGGCCGACCAGTTTCTTCACTGTTTCCGGGGTGGCCGCCACACGCGACTCGCCCGCAGCGGTTTCCTTGAGAATGGATATCTTCATGGCGCCCCTGTCTGCGGAAAATTTCGCCGGACCTCAACGCGAAATCCGACTTTTGTCGAATATTCTTCGAAGCGACCTATACAAGGCGACCCGTTCCGGCAAGCCGGCGTCTTGTGCGCCTGCGCGAAAATCCGCGCCTTGCTCTTCACGGTTTCGCAAGCGGTTCGGGGACACGGTGCGCACTCCCGATGTCGATGGGGATGCATGTGCACCGCCTCAGGAATCTCGAACGGGCCTTGAAGGCCGAGCCGGACACCGAACTGCCGGGCGTGGGTCTGGCCCTCGTGCCGGTGCTCGGCTGCCCAGCCGACCATCTGACCCCTGAGGAGGGCGAGCGCGCGCGCCGCTTCCGGTCGGAGACCGCGCGCGCCAACTTCGTTTCGAGCCGCGCGGCCGTGCGCAAGGTGTTGGGCCAGGTCCTCGGTTGCGCGGCCGCCGACGTGCCGCTGGTCCAGGACGCAGAGGGACGGCCCTGGTTGGAGGGCGCGCGCGACCTGCGCCTGTCCTGGTCTCATGCCGGCGGGCATGTGCTGATCGGATGGCGCAGCGGTGGCGCCATTGGCGTGGACCTCGAAACCGCCCGTCCGATCGCCCATGACAGCATGCTCGCCCTGGCGGCCTCCGAGCGCGAGGCCGCCGTGATCCAGGCGCTGAAACCCGTCGACCGGCACGACGCCTTCCTGCGCCTCTGGACGGTCAAGGAAGCCGTTCTCAAGGCCATCGGACTTGGGGTCCGCGGCGGACTGAAATCTGTTGCCATGCCGGATCTGCTGATCACCGGCGATGCCGATCTGGAGACTGTGCACCATGTCTCCTCGCCCTATCGGGTCCGCCTGAGCCGCCGCGACGGCCACGTGGCAGCCGTCGCGATACCCGATCCGGCCAGTCCTGACACGAGCCCGGCCCCGCATCGCTTGAATAGGCCCTAGCGCCGGGCGGCCTCCTCCATGCGCAGGGCAAGCCCGCTGGCCTCATAGATCGCCAGCCCGTCACACCACAGCGTGCCGTCTGCCACCAGCGTGACCCCGTCCGGGTCTTGGATCACCTCGCGGGCGATCACGCAGGCGGCCACCCGCCGGCGCTCGGGCGTCACCTGGCCGCGGCACCGCCAGCGCATTCGCCGGCCGGTGGCCAGCGACTGCAGCCGCGGTTCATCGAGGCCGGCCATCAGGCCTTTGCGTTCGGCCAACTGCCCCATGGCCTGAAGCAGGGCATCGAGGCCCAGCGAACCGGGCTGCACCGGGTCCTGGAAGAAATGGGCCTGGAAGTACCAGGCCGCCGGATCGACGGCCTGCGTGGCCCGCAAGGCGCCCAGCCCGTCCGGGCCGCCCTCGGCTTCGAAGACGTCCACCTGATCGAGCATGGACAGCCGTCCTCCCGGTTTGCGAGCCCTGCCGTCGAGCAGCGGCTCCGGACACGCGGGGGCCTCGGACAGGGCCTGCATCGCCGGAGTGACCTTGACCCCCGCCTGGCGCGCAAAGGCCTCTCGGGAAAAGAAGCCGAAACTGGTGGTGAGCGTGGCGATCTCCGCCCCCCGGCCATCACGGGCCACGACGTCGAAATTGACCAGGGTCATCGTACCCATGCGGGAATAGCCGGTCAGGACAGTGTCCACATGCAGGCCACGCGTCGCGGCGGTGACCTCGCTGTGGACGATGATATCGCCGTCCAGATTGCGGAAGTAGGCGCCGCCGCCGGTGGCAAATCCGCAATGGCTGGCCAGCCAGCCGCAGGGCTGCAGCAGCACCTCGCTCAGCACGCTGTAGGGCATTGCGTCATTGCCACTGTCGCTGAAATACCAGGCGTCGGGGCTGACCTCGAACCGCGCGCGGGCGGTGGCGCCCTCGCGTGCCTGACCCGGTGGCACAGAGACGTCGAGGATCTCGCTCACACAATGATAGGGGGGTTGCGGCAGACGCGGCACCCGGCCCGATCGGTCGAAGCGGGCATACATCGCGCCGAAGGCTTCTGATGGAGCGCCGTTGGCGCAGGCTTGCAGGGATGCGGCATCCCCGCGCGCCCTGTGGCCGGACGCATCGGCTGGACCGATGGCCCGGGGCGGCACCGCGCGCGGTCCCCCTGGCCAGTCCGGACGAAGGCGCAGGCCGATCCTGGGGCAGTAGAAGACCTTGAGATCGCCCGACGAGGCCAGGAGGGCGGCAAACAGCGTCGGCGTGTCGCCCGTCTCGATCGTGTCCACGAAGACCTCGTAGGTCAGCGTGTGGTCGCGGTCGGGCACGACCTGGCCCCGGCAATAGAACGTGGCGGTCTCGTCGAGCACCGGCTCGAACACATGGCCGTCGGCCTCCAGCGTCAGGCCCGCCGCCATGGCATAGACTTCGAGCGCCTGGATAGCGGCCTCCACCATCAGCGTGCCCGGCATGCAGGGATCATTGTGGAAATGCCCCTCATAGAACCAGGCATCGCGGGACACCCGCTGGACCGCTTTCAGATAGCCGCGCCCCCAGGGTCCGCCCTGCAGATCCAGCCGGGTGACGGCATCGATGAAGGCGAGATCGCCGCCGGGCAGCTTCGGTGGGCGCGACTGGGCCGCGCCCCGCTCGAAACCGGCGCCGAAACAGGCGTGGACATCTCCCTTGCGAAGCAGGTCCAGATCCGCAGGCGTGAGGCCACGCCGCTGGGTGACGGGACCGTGACGCGTGGGGTCTGCATCCGGGGTCGGCGGATTGCTGGCGGAGGGATCCCAGCGCACGCCTCGGCTGTCACGAAGCTCCGCATCGGTGAAGAAGCCGGCCTGGCCGTTACGGACGGACAGGAGAAGGCGATCGCCGATATAGGCGTCGTACTCGAAAAAGAAGAGCCGCGTTTCGCCGAGATTGGCGTGCGCGGTGATCGCGATCTGGTAACTGAGCGTCTCGCCCGCGCGCGGCAGGGGACCGTTCTGGAACGTGATCTCGCAGCCGAGCAGACGATAGACCCGGGCGTCGCGATTGTCGAAATCCGCGCCCATATAGGCGATCAGCGACAGGTCGGCCTGACCCGCCTCGATCAGCGGCCCGGGGCGCATGTGTCCCTGGTGCAGATACCAGGCATCCTCGGCGAGGTCGGTCTCGGTCCAGATGCGGCCGGCCGTCGCTTCGCCGGCGGTCGCCTCGATGCCGGTGATCCGGTCCACCAGAAGCAGAGGGGGCGCAGGCAGGCGGACCTGGCGGCGGTACCCGTCGAGAGGTGCGAACAGCTCCCCGAACAGTGTCGAGATCGGGGCACGGGCCGCAGCTTCGAGATCGGCACGGTCATATGTCGGTCCCCTGGGGGAATGCCAGGGGCGCGGCGGGACCCGCCGTGCCCGTGTTGGTGCCCGTGTTGGTGCCCGTGTTGGTGCCAGTGTCGGTGCCAGTGTCGGTGCCGGTCTCGGTGTCGGTCTCGGTGTCGGTCCTGGCGTCGGCGACCGGCTGTCGCCTGGGGCGCGGCGGGCATCGGCCGCAGCGCGGGCCTGACCTTCCGTGTGCGCTGCACCGCGTGCGACTGCCGGTGTGGCGCGTGTCGCTTCGCCAGTCTCTTGCAGCGCGGCCATGGCGCCTGGCGAAAGGCGCTCGGGCCAGACCAGTGGCGGCAGGCGAGGGGCGTCCGGCAGGGGACACACCGCGCCAGGCGCGCCACGACCCTTCGCCATACGGCCGGTTTGGCGTCGCGGCGCTTCGCCGGGCGCGCGCGTCGGCAGGCGGGTCGGCGGCGTTGGTTTCGACATTTCTGATGGAATCCTTGCAGGTGGCGTCGGCGGGACGCAGACGGTGTCCGGCAGGCGCGGGGGCGGCCTGTGGGCCCAGCGGCGGCGGTGGGTCGGCCGGTCTTGCGGCTGTGGCCATGGATTGCTGCGGATTGCGGTCAACCGGTCCTGCAGCCGGGACAGGTCAGCCAGGTGCCCGGCGGCAAACAGGCTCGCTGCGGCCAGTGCGACCTGTTCAATGTCAGCACAGGCCAGCCGGTCGGTTGCCATGGCGCGATGAGGGCGGTCTCCGAGGATCTTGCCGATGGCGTCGGTCAGGAGTCCACGAGGCCCTACCTCCAGAAAGGTGCGCACGCCGTCGCGATAAGCCTTCTCCACCGTTCGCGGAAAATCGATGGTCGTCACCGCCTGGCGGGTCAGGCAGTCGGCGGTGGCCATGTCGTCTGGCGTGTAGTGATCGTTCAGCGCGTTGGTATAGAACCGGACGCCCGGCACGGGATGGGTCTTGCGCGTGTGGTAACGTCGCCAGGTATCGGCATAGGGGCGCATCGCCTCGGCATGGACGGTGAAGTCATGATTGACCCGCAGGGCGCGGTCCCGTCCCAGCCGGTCCAGGACCACATCGCAGGCGTCCGGTGCGCCGCCGATCAGGCAGTCCTCGGGCGAGTAGATGATGGTGAGTTCCACGCGCGCGACGTCCGCGACGGCTGCACGCACCTGCTCCACGGGCAGGGAGAGATGCCAACTCTGCCAACGCACTGGCGGGCGCTCGCCCCAGGCGCGGGCGGCGACCTCGAACCGACCGCCCAGATGGCGCTCATACATCTCGCCCCGCGCGATGTCCTCGAGCAGATGGGCGCTGTCACGCCAGGCGCCGAAGGCGATCAGGGCGTTGGTCTCGCCAAGCGACAGACCCAGCGCCGCATCGGGGGCGAGCCCCATCCAGTCACGCCAGAAGGTCGCGTGCGCCTGACTGACCAGGACGCCGCAGCACAGGTCCTGAAACGGGGTCAGGCTGGGTCGGGCGAGCAGGGGCGCAAGGATCGCGGAGTCCGCCGAGCGGGCGGTCAGCAGGCCGCCCAGTTCCGGGAAGGCCGCAAACAGGCCACGCCCGGCCTGGGGATAGGTGCTGGCCGATCCGGTGAAGACGAGCGCGAGGTCGCCCTCCGGCGCGCCCTCGCCATAGGCCATGCCCTCGCCCACGGGTGCCTCGCCGGCCTCCAGACTCGCGCGCGCCGCCAGTTTCAGGGCGTCCAGCCGCTCGCCGCTGTCGGCCACAAGCGCGAGCCTGACTGGACCCCGGCCTCCCTGCTCCGGCCGGCGGAGGCGGTTGGCCAGGTCGGCGCGGTCTCCGGCGGCATACCAGGCCAGGTGCGGCGTCGGACGGAGCGTGTCGGGCGCAGGATGGCGGGCCAGATCGGATGGCTCGGCCGGCGCGACGATGGGCGCAACGCCGGCGCCTGTGAGGCACAGACCCCTGCTTTCCAGGGCGGTTTCCACGGCCAGCGCCAGAAGGCCGCCTGCCGCGTGGCTGTGACCGTAGACCTCCGCCAGGCGGCGGGGCAGCTCGGCCGCGGCGGGCCGGCTCGCATCCACCGCCGGAAGGTGTGCCAGCGCGAGCACCCGGTCGCCGTCGCGCATGGCGTCGGCCCGTCGTTTCAGGACCAGGGCGGCTGCACCATCGCCACCGCTGACGTTCAGGCCCATGCCGTCGAGCGCTGCCTGGTGAACCGGATCGGCTGAAAAGTCGGCTGCGGCGACCAGGGCGAGGTCGATCTCGCCCCGCTGCAGTGCCGTCATCGCGACACGCAGGGCCGCGGCCCCGGACTGGTGCTCGGCGGCCAGCGTGAATCCCTGGCCTCGCCAGTCGAGGGCATTGTTCACCCGGTTGGCGGGCATGTTCGGCATGGCGCCGAGCACATCGGCCGGTGTGCCCGGCGGGGCCACCGCATCGCGCCCTTCAGCCGTCGCGGCGCTGTCAGGGTCGAGCCCCAGGCGTGCCGCGAGACGTTCGCGAAGCATCCACCGCGTCGCATCTGGCGCGCACGCCATGCCTACATAGCAGCCAAGGCGTTCGGCGGCGGGCAGGTCCAGACCGTCCAGCGCCTGCTCTGCCAGGTCGAGCACCGCCAGTTGCTGGCTCTCGCAGCGTTCGAGGTCCGCTGGTGGGGTCCGCAGCGCCTTTGGATCGTAGGACACCGTGTCGGCCGGTCCCGCAGGCGCAGGGCGCCCGCGCATCAGACGACGCACGATGGCCGTCATCCCGCGGTCGGGACCGGCCAGGGCGGCCACCCCGCAGATGGCCACGTCGGGCGGTGCCGGAGCAGGATTGCGCACGAGAGGCACATGCTCGCCCTGTCCGTAGCCCCGTTCCTCCACGATCAGATGCGCGTTGTTGCCCCCGAACCCGAACGTGCTGAGCCCGGCTCGGCGCGGCCGGCCCAGCGGAGTGGTCCAGGGGGCGAGGTCGGCCTGGGCGGCCAGGGGCGTCCCCTTGAAGGCCGGGTGCGGCGGGCCGTCCAGCAGGGTCGGCGGCAACTGGCCGGCGGCCATGGCCTGGGTCAGCTTGATCAGGCTGGCGAGGCCCGCGACCGTGATCAGGTGTCCGGTATTCGACTTGAGGGAGCCGACGGGCAGCACGTGTTCGCGGCCATCTCCGAAGAGGCGGGCAGCGCTTCTCAGTTCCACGCCGTCGCCGATGGGCGTGCCTGTCGCGTGGCATTCCAGGAGGTCGATGTCGCGCCCAGGGTCGAGGTTCGCCATGGCATAGGCCCGGCGCATGGCTTCCATCTGGCCGTCCCCGTCGGGGGCCAGGAAGCCGCGCCGCCGGCCGTCATTGGACAGGCCAATGCCCCGGATCACGCCATGGACCCGCTCGCCCGGTCGCACGTCTGACAGGCGCTTGAGCACCACCGCGGCCGCGCCCTCGGCCGGCACCAGACCATCTGCGCCATCGACCAGCGGGCGGGAACGTCCGCTGGGCGAGAGCGCGTTGAGGACATTGAACCCCTGATGCAGGATCAGATTGTCGGTGGCATTCACGGCGCCCGCCACCATGCAGTCGGCCCGTCCGGTCTGAAGTTCGTCACAGGCCAGCTTCAGGGCGTACAGCGAGGAGGCGCAGGCCGCATCCAGGCAGAAGCGCGGACCCCGTGCGCCCAGCGCCTGCGCCAGCGCCATGGCCGGAAAGCCCGAATTGAAGCGGTTGATCGGCCGTGTGGCCGACCGGCCGTGCAGCCAGATGTCACCGGCAAAGTCGCTCAGCGAGCGGCTGGGATAGGAAAGATTGCCAGCGATGACCCCGATCCGCTCCGGTGCCAGACCGTCGCGTGCCACGCCGTGCCAGGCATCCTGTCCAGCCTGGAGAAGCCATTGGCAGACGGGGTCCAACCGGGCGACATCCACGTCGCCGAGGTCGAACCGGGACGGATCGAAGCGCCGCGCAAAGCCCGTGACGAAGCCGCCCGTTCGAAACGGCTGACGCGCCGTTTCCTCCGGTGTCAGGCCCCAGCGCCCGGCGGGGACCCGGGTGAGCAGGCTGCGCTGCGCGGCCACTGCGCGCCAGAGGCTTCCTGGCGTGAAACAGCCCGGCAGAACGCAACCCTGGCCTACGATGGCAATGGGTTCGAAGCGGGCACGGCCCATGGATCAGAGCCCCCCGACACAGAGCTCGACGGCGCCGTTGCCGCTCTGACGACCCCGCATGACCAGGTCGGCAAACAGTACCGCACCGGCATCGCGCGGGATGAGCGGGACCCCCTGGCGCTCGAAATGGGCCCGAAGTCCATCATCCACCATGCCCCCGTCCCATGGCCCCCAATCGATGCAGGTGACGCTGAGGGCAGGCTGGTCTGCCGCAAGCGCCCAGGCCAGCCGGTTCAGGATCTCGTTGGCCATGGCATAATCGGCCTGGCCCGGATTGCCGAAGCGCGCCGCTGCGGAGGAAAACAGCGCGACATGGCGTAACCGGTCAGGGCTCAGCCGCTCCAGGAGCGCTTTCAGCCCCGTCACCTTCGGCGCAAAGACCCGCCGGAGCTGGGCCTCGGTCTTGTCGACCAGGCGCTTGTCGGCAAGGACACCGGCGCCATGGATCAGGCCCGTGACCGGACCCAGCTCGCGTTCCGCGGTGGCAAGGGCCGGGTCAAGGCCGTCGGGATCAGCCAGGTCGGCCGAAAGGTAGACCGCGCGCCCGCCCGCCTCCGTCACCCGGGCCATCGTCCGGCGGATGTCCCGCCCCGCAAGGAGCGCGCGGGCCGTTTCGCGCAGCTCGCTGGGCTTCGGTTTTCGACCTTCGGCACGGGCCTGGCCCGCCAGTTCCCGGCGCAGGTCCGCCTCGTCCAGATCCGGCGCCAGGGCCTCGGGCCATGCAACGAGGGCGGAGCGTCCGAGCAGCGCGAAGCCGGCACCCGTCCGGGCTGCCAGCGCGACGACGCAGTCGGCGGTCACACCCCGTGCGCCACCCGTAACCAGAAACACGTCGTCCTGACCTGGCGTTGAGTCGTGGGGGCGCTCACCCGCGTCGGGTTCACCGTCCAGTGGGACAAGCCGTGCGGTGCGTCGTCGTCCCCGCGTGCCGATCAGGACTTCAAGCGTCTCGCCACCTTCCATAAGTTCCCTGGCCACGAGCGGGCCGGCCTCGGCTGCCTGCCGCGCCTGTCCGGTCAGCGCGATCGCTCGGCAGGTGGCGTCGGGAAACTCCTTCTGGGCGGTCTTCGCGAGGGCTGTCAGGCCGCCGCGCCAGGCGCCCTTCAGGCCGCCCGGCCGGTCGCCGCCACCTGATTGCAGGATGACCAGGCTCGTTCGCCCCGAGCCAAGACCGTCCGCGCTGGCCTGAACCTGCCGCAGGGCGGTCCAATGCAGCGAGCCAGGCTCGTCGTCCGCGCCCAGCCCCTCGGTCAGGATCAGGGCGCGCGGTGCGGGCGATGGCGTTTCGACGAGGGAGACCGAAAGCCCCAATGCCGTCAGCGCGTCGGCCAGGGCGCGGGCATGGGATCGGGCGGCGCGCGTGATCTCAACCGTCGCGCCCAGTTCGAAGCCGGGCGTTCGCTGTCCCGGTGCGCGGGTGGGGGCATAACTCACCGCCTCGGCAGCAAGCAGCGGGGGGGAGGACGCGCCGACCGCACGACCGGGGACTTGCGGGTGCGAATGCGCGGCCCCGGGGGCAACGGAGCGGTCAGTGGCCGGACCGGTGCCCCCTAGCGAAAAAAATCGGCGATCTCGCGGATCGAACGCAGTTCGCTTGCCTGTTCGGGGGAGAGTTCCGGCAGATCGGGACGCGCATCGCGCAACGCGGCAAGGATTTCCACCTGCTTGATGGAGTCGACACCCAACTCTGCCTCCAGATCCATGTCGTCCTCCAGCATGTCGTTGGGATAGCCCGTCTTCTCCGCGATCAGCTCCCGCAGCGTGTCGGCGAGATCCTCCGTCCCGTTCCCTGCGGCAGGACCGTGTCCGTTTGCATCGCTTGCCGCCGCCGACCCGTTGGCCGGCTGCGGCGCCGGGATGGTTGGGGCCTGCGCCGTGCCTTCCGGCAGGGTGTAGGGCTCGGGCTGGGGGGGTGGCCTTTGCGCAGACACCGCAGCAGGGGAAGCCGCCGTGGCGGCGGAACCGGCGAGAAAGGTCGCAATGTCGCGGATGGTTGCGAGGTCGGCGGCCTGCTCCGGCGTGATCTCGGGCAGTCCGGGTACACGCTCGCGAATGGCGGCGAGGATTTCCACCTGCTTGATCGAGTCCACGCCCAGTTCCGACTCCAGCGCCATGTCCAGGTCCAGCATGTCGGTGGGATAGCCCGTCTTCTCTGACACGATGGCGGTGATCTGCCCGGCGAGCGCATCGGCATCGTTCTGGCCTGGGGGTGGGGTGGAGGCTGGCGGGGCCTCGGGTTGCGGATGGGGCTCGGCGCGCGATGGCGCCACGTCATGGCCATTGCTCCGGACGGCGCGGGGCGCAGCGTCTGGCGACGGCTCGGGAACGGGGACAGAAACCGGCCCGGGCGCAGACCCGGAGACAGGTTGCGGCACGGGCGATGGCGACGGCGCCGGGGCCATCCTTCCGGTCTGGGCCGGGTCGGGCAGAGCCGTGCGCACGGAGCCCGCATCGAGCCCGACCAGACGGGCCACGGTGTCGAGATAGGTGCGGTGTGCGTCCGTAAGGTCGGAGACGATGGCGCGAAGCTGGGCGAGGTCTTCCGCACGGTGGGACGGGGGCATGTCGGTCTCCTCGGACTCTACGGCCGTAGCCGGCGGCGACGCCGCGGGCTGGATGGACGGTTCGGGGCTTGGCGCGGGTGCGGGCGGTGACGGGGGCCTGGCGGTCTTTGGCGGCGGCGCGCCGTCCGGTCCGGTCTGGCTGCCGGCCACCGGGACAGGGGGAGCCGACCGCTCGACCTTCCGCGGTGGATAGGGTTTTCCGTAATTGGCGCCGTCAATGTCGACGGCGAATTTCGGACGCGGCGGGGGCGGCGGCGGCGCAGGCATGCCCCGCAGCAGCGACTGGACATCCACGTCATGGCCCGCAATGGCCAACTTTCCGATCGCCGCCAGGAAGGCCGAGGCGCCGTTCATCCGCTTGTGATCCAGCGCGACGACAAGCGCCGGTCGGGTCTCAAGAATAGCCGCTGTGAGGCCAGCCACGACGGAGGAAGGACCGACCTCGATGAAGGTTCGCGCGCCGGCGGCGTACATGGCCTCGACCATCTCCCGAAACCGGACCGGCTGCGCGATCTGGCTGGCCAGGAGGTCCGGCAGCTTCGCCGGGTCCCGCGGATACCGGCGCGCGGTGACATTCGCATAGACGGGCAGGCGCGGACTGCGCAGGGTGGCCGCTTCCAGCGTATCGGTGAACGGGGCCACGGCCGCAGCCACGATCGGCGAGTGAAAGGCCGTGGCGACCGGAAGGCGCTTGGCCTTGAATCCGGCCTCCGTCAAAGCCGTCTCCAGAGCCGAGATCGCCTCTCGAGGGCCCGACAGGGCCACCTGCCACGGGCCATTGTCATTCGCCAGCGTGACCTCGCCATGGGTCTTCAGCCATGGGCGCAGCGTCTCGGCGCTGGCCTGAACGGCCAGCATCGCGCCATCTGTCCCTGTCGCGGCCTCCGCCATGGCGACACCACGGGCACGCGCCAGTGACAGGGCGGTGCTGCGGGTAAAGGCGCCGGCATAATGAAGCGCCATGACCTCGCCGAAACTGTGGCCGCCGGCGAATCGAGCCCTCAAGCCTGCAGCGGCCAGCAGATCCAGTTGTGCCAGCGCGGTGACCGCGATGGCGGGCTGGGCATGTTCCATGGCGGTCAGGCGCGCGGACTGGGCGGCGCGGGCCTCATCGCTGAAGGCGGCAGGCGGGAAGGCGATGTCATGCAACGCAAGCGGGGCCAGCGCGGGATGGGCGGCCGCCTCGTCCCACGCCTTGAGTGCCTGAGGAAAGGCGAGCGCCAGATCGGCGCCCATGCCGATATACTGGCTGCCTTGACCGGAAAACAGGAAGGCGATGTCGCCTGGGTCCGGTTCACCCTCCGCATAACCGATCTCCTGCGGGAAAGGCGTTTTCCCCGCCGTGCCGGCCTCTATGGCCTTGATCAGCCGTCCGGCGGACGCCGCAAGGCGCTCCGGATCGCGGCCGAGGACGTAAGCGCGCACGGGTGCGGCAGGATCGAAGGCGAGGTGAAGCCGATCGGCGGCCTCGGGCAGGGCCTCTTCCGCGTGCGCGGCTTCGAGCAGCGTCGTCATCTGCCGGACGAGGCCGGTCGCGTCGCGGGCGCTGAACAGGAACAGCTCTTCGGGGAGGAGACGGGTCGGCTCTGCCGCAGCCTCACCGGTATACTCCTCCAGCGTGACGTGGAAATTGCTGCCGCCGAAGCCGAAGGAACTGACCGCGGCGCGACGTGGATGATCTGCCCGCCGGACCCAGGGGCGTGACGTGGTGTTCACATAGAACGGCGACCCCGCAAGGGCGGGGGCGGGGCGTACCACCTTTAGCGTCGGCGGCAGAAAGCGTCGGCTCAGGGCACCGGCCACCTTGATCAGGCTGGCGGCGCCGGCGGCGGCTTTCGTATGCCCGATCTGCGACTTGACCGAGCCGATGGCGCACCAGGGTGTGCTGGCCGTGCGGTCCGGATCGAAGACCTGGCACAGGCCTTCGATCTCTGCCTTGTCGCCCGCCCGTGTGCCGGTTCCGTGCGCTTCCACCAGGTCGACCGTGCGCGGGCTGTATCCTGCCTCGTCATAGGCGCGTTGCAGGGTGCGCGACTGACCGCTGGGCAGCGGCGCATAGATCGCGGTCGCGCGCCCGTCGGACCCCCCGCCGATCCCACGAATGACAGCATGGATGCGGTTCCCGTCACGCTCGGCGTCGACCAGGCGCTTCAGCGCCACCAGGCCAACCCCCTCGCCCAGCATGGTGCCGTCGGCGGCGTCGGAGAACGGACGGCAGTCCTCCGTCGCAGACAGGGCCGGCGTCTTGGAGAAACACATGTACATCAGGATGTCGTTCAGGGTGTCCGCGCCACCGGCCAGGGCCATGTCGGCATTCCCGGAACGCAGCTCGTGCAACGCGGCCTGAAGGGCCGAGAGGCTGGAGGCGCAGGCGGCGTCGGTCACGTAGTTCGCGCCGCCGAGGTCCAGCCGGTTCGCGATCCGCCCGGCGACGACATTGCCGAGCAGGCCGGGGAAGGTCGCCTCGGTCCAGGGAACATACTCCGCTTCGATCCGCGCCACGATCTCGGTCACCTGGTCTGCGTCCAGGCCGCTCTCGCGCAGGGCCTTTTCCCAGATCGGACGTTGCAGGCGGCCGGACATGTGTCCCGTCAGTTCGGTCGCAGAGGCGACGCCGAGGATGACGGCGGTGCGCGAGCGATCCACCGGGCGCTGGGCGTGGGCCTCAACCTCCGCCATCACGCCATCCGCGATCATCAGCGCCAGCAATTGTGACGTGTCGGTGGAGGCCAGCGCGCTCGGCGGCAGGCCGTAGCGCATGGGATCGAAGGCCTGCGGCTTCAGGAACCCGCCGCGGCGGCCATAGGTCCGGTCGGGCCGGCGCGGATCCGGGTCGTAATAGTCCGCGATTCGCCAGTGGCTTTCCGGAACGTCCCCCAGGGCATCGGTGCCCTCCATCAGGTCGCGGAAGAAGCCGTGGGTGGAGCCTCGCCCGGGAAACAGCGCGCCCATGGCGATGATGGCAACTGGATCAGCGGGTGTACGCGACATCAGGCGACGGCCCTGTGGGGGTTGGCGAGGGGACGGGGGCGGACATCGAAGGCGCCGGAAGGCACGGCGACGCCAGCCGCCCGCAGGGCCTGGGCGCGCACCAGGCGGGCGGCGCCGTCCAGCAGGGTCCAGCCGATCACGGCCACGCTACGCTTGTCCAGATCGGCAAGCGTCGTTCCGGCGACCCAGCGGTTGAAGCCGCCCATGGCGGGGCCGCACCAGATCTGATAGTCGGCGCGCCGATCTGCCCGCCCCTCGCGGGCCCATTGCGCACCGCTGAACAGATAGCGCCGTATCACAAGCGCCATCTGGCGTCGGGGTGTGGCGTCCACGGCGGCGAGGTCGTCGGGGCGCGTGCGCAAGAGCCAATCGCGGGTCGCCGTCCAGGCGCTGTCCAGCGTCTCGCCGAAACACTTTTCCAGAAACGCCAGTTCGTCCGGACTGCAGGCGGCGAAGTCCTCCCGGTTGCGATAGATCTCCGCCATGCGATTGCCGCGCATGGCAAACAGGGTGCCCCGACGCAGAACCTGGACCTTGACGCCCTGCTCGAACATGTCGGCGGCCGGCGCCATTGCCACATCGGCCGGGCCGGCCTGGGCGAGCAGCTCACGTGCGTCGCGCGACAGGCCCGATTCAGTCGCGGCCTGGTTGATCGATCCAGTCAGCACATATGCCGCGCCCCCGGCGAACGCCGCCGCCACCGCATGGGGCGTTGCGATGCCGCCGGCCAGCCCGATCCGGATCGTGGCGGGGTCCAGGCCATGGGCGTCGGCCACTTCCCCGCGCAAGCCGATGAGTTCCGGCAACAGGACGGATGCGGCACGGTTGTCCGTGTGACCGCCCGAATCGGCTTCGGCGGTGATGTCACAGGCGACCGGCACCCGGGACGCCAGCTCGGCCTGCCGGGCATCGATGTCGCCGGCGGCCACCAGATCGCGCAGCAGGCCGGCGGGTGGGGGCGCCATGAAGTGGCGCGCCACTTCGGCACGCGACACCTTGGCAAAGACGTGGTGGGCCCGGTTCACGGTCCCGTCGGGCCCGAGCGAGAGGCCTTTCGCGACATAGCGCACCACCTCCCGCGACAGCGCCATGAAAGCCGACGCCGAGACCCGCCGGACACCCGCGTCCAGAAAGACGTCGACCACGGCACGCTCCGCCTCCGGCGTCTGGGGCGCGTGAATGAGATTAGCCCCCCAGGCCGGTGCCTCGGGGCCGAGGGCGTCCGTCACCTGGCGCAACGCGCCGCGGATCTCCTCCGGGGGCAGACCCGCGCTGCCAAAGAAGCCGCAGAACCCGGCGCGGACGGCCGCGATCACCATGTCCGCCGTCGCCAGGCCGCGCGCCATCTCGCCGACGACATAGGGAAAACGGCATCCATGGGCCGTGAGAAAGGCCCGGTCGCCCAGCCATTCGGGATGGACCGGTGGCAGGGTGGCAATTGCCTCGGCGGCGCGCTCGCCTGGCCTGTGTGGATGGATCGCGCCATCGCGACCCGGGACCAGGTCCACGGGGAGGCGAATGGCGCTGAGCGCTTCGGCCAGATTGGGCGGTGTGATCTCTGTGTCCGCTGCATCGGACATGCCGGTCTCCTCAGGATCGCTTCTGCGACCGCGACGACACGCTAACCGGGTTTGACCGGCAAGACGACCTCCGACCCGTCGCATGCCCGATCGCGAGCGTCCAAGGGACTCTGTCTCAGGGCGAACCCAAGGGCACCGTTTCCCCGACTGCCACACACCGCCACAGCGAAGCCGATTCGGCCATAAACCACAGGTGGCATATCGAGGCCAGACCCTTGCCCTTGCCATCGCTCCGTGTGGTTACGGGCTGTCGCCCGTTTCCTCGCGCTCGCGGGCCTCGCGCTGGCGTGACAGAAACGCGCCCAGGGCATCGCGGGCCAGCGATTCGGGGTCAGGGGCCGCGGGTTCGGCCGATGCGCCTGCCGGTTCCGATCCGGGTCCGAGCAGCCCCTCGAGCACCGCCGCCCCTTCACTGCCCAGTTCCTCACGCAGGGTCTTGCCCAGGCTTTCGCTGAGGCGGGTGCGCGCATCGGCGGCGAGGATGGCCTGGACCTTGGCCATGTCCGGCGCGATGCGCGGCGCGGACCAGTCGCCGGTGATCCGCACGGGGATCGGCTGACCGTTGAGCTGAAGCGCGCTGCCCTGTGCCGTGCCTTCGGTGTCCAGCAGCGGCACGAGCCCCACGTCGAGGCGGCGGGCGCCCAGGTCGATGCGGCCCTCGCCGCTGATCGAGAGCACGGGATTGACCAGGTCGAACCGGGTGAGCCGCGCGAGACCGTCTGTCAGGTCCAGGGAAAGGTCGAGCGAGGTGAAGTCCGTTTCCGCCTCGGGCGAGAGGGCCTCTCGGAGCTGGCTGTCGCCCACCGCGCCCTGACGCACGAGATCGGCGAGGGTGTCCTTGCTGCGCACGAGCTGGCCGAGATTGAATCCCCGCACGGCCCCGTCGGTCAGGCGGCCCGAGACGGACCCGTCAAGCCCGCGCACGAGCGCGTCCAGGCTGGCGCCCGCGCTGGTCACGTCGATCCCGATCCGGCCGGTGCCCGACAGGGTTTGCAGTCCGGCCAGGGTCGTCAGGGCCTGTTCGATGGCGATCGTCTCGGCCACGACATCCAGCGCCACCGACGGCGTCTGGCCGCGCGCGCTTACCATGGCCTCGCCGGACCAGGCCCCGCCGAACACGCCGGCGCGGTTCAGGCGGGCCTGCAGCCGTCCCGCCTTGAGGACCACGGACAGGTCTGCCTCCGACGCCTCGATCTGGCCCAGCCGGAGCGTGCCGGCCTGCAACGCCAGATCCGCATCCACCGTCCGCAGCGCGGCCAGATCCAGCGGTTCGCTGCTCCAGCCCTCGCCGGCGGCGCCGGCCGGCGCCCCGCCATCGCCTTCGCCACCCAGAAAGGGCGACAGATCGAGCGTGTCGAAGGCCAGCGCGCCACGGATTGCCGGTCTGGGTCCATCCAGGCGCACGCCGAGCCGGCCATCGGCCGCCACATCATCGAGGCGCAGCGACACCGGATCGAGCGTCACGGCGCGGGGGCTGCCGGTGAGGTCCCCCTCCACCGACACGCGGCGCAATGTGTCGCCGGGCGCCAGCGTGACGCCGGCGAGGGCGAGCGCGCCGCGCAGATCCTCGCTGCTGAGCGAGACGGTGCCCGCACTCTCTCCACCGGCGGCGATCCGACCCTCGAAGGCGAGGTCCAGGAGGTCGGACGCGAGCGCGATCCGCGTCGCGCTGCCCTCCGCGCCGGCGAGGTCCAGCGGCGACGCCGTCTCGACCTCCAGGTCGAAGTCCGTATCCTGCAGCCGACCGGTCGCCGTCACGTCCAACGGTGCATCCAGACCCTGCAGGCGCGCCGTCAGGTCGAGCCCCGACAGGGTGAGGTCGGTCCCCGCGCCGCGGTCGACATAGCGCACCGTGGCATTGGCCAGGCGGGCCCGGTCGATCCCGGCGTCGACGCCACGTCCGGCCGGTGCCCCGTTACCGCCCGCTTGGCGCGACGGCGCGGTCTCGCCAGACGGTGCGCCGTCGCCCGCGCCAGGCGCGAAGGTCCAGTTCGCGGTCCCGTCGGCCCGCCGCTCCAGCAGCACGTCGGCATCGTTGAACACGATCTCCGCCACCTCGACCCGGCCCGAAAACAGCGGCCACAGCCTGACCACGCCGCGCAGCTCGCCGGCCTCCAGCAGCGTGTCCCGGCTGAACCCCTCGGGATTGGCGATGCGCACCCCGCCCACGCCGGCAGACAGCTCCGGCAGGAGCGCCAGGTCCAGGCGTCCCGTCACCGCGACATCGCGGCCCAGCGCCTGGCTGGCGGCCCGCTCGATCTGGGTGCGGTAGACCTCGTTGGGGATCAGGAAGGGCAGGGCCGCCAGCCCCACCAGAAGCAGGATCAGCGCCCCGCCGGCCAGGCTCAGAAATCGTTTCATGGGTCGGGTCCTCAAACCGGTTTGACCGTCCCGGACGCGCCGTCCGGCCGGTTCACGCCGGGCCGTCGCACGCGGTCACGGGTCATGCGCAAGTTCCGTTCGCCGCCGAGTCCGTCGGCCGCGGACCCCTCCTAGACCGGCAAGGCGGCAGGATCATGACGCCTTTGCGCGCCCCGGCACAGAATCGTCGCGCGGGGTGCTTGACCACCACGCGAGCGATCTGTAGGGAACCGGCTCACCGATGCGCGGGTGTAGCTCAGTTGGTTAGAGTACCGGCCTGTCACGCCGGGGGTCGCGGGTTCGAGCCCCGTCACTCGCGCCAGTTTTCCATTCCATAGATTCGTCCGCCGGCCCCGGCGCGCCCGAGCGCGAACCGGTTTTGAACTGCGCCACGCCGTCGAGAAGCGCAATACTGAACCTTTCCCCCCCGAACTCATGGATCGCATGCACGCCGGTCTTGTTAAACCAAAGCCGCCAGGTCTGGTTCTGGCTGGGGGCGTTGGCGGCGAAGGCGGCACAGGACAGGATCGCCGCGTTGGGACGATGCTGGGGATCGCGGACCGAGGCATAGCGGATCAGCTCGATACGCTCCGCACGCGCGACTTCTTCGAGTTGCTGGCACGCCTCGTAGTCGTTGGGATGCATCCAGAGGTCGGCCGCGTCGCTGAAGGGTTTTGACAGGAGATCTATCGCGGCATCGGTGCGGACCGGCACGTCGAATGCGGTGTGCTCGCTGGGGCGCGCCGGAAATGGTGTGCCCGGAGAGTCCGCGTAGAACAGCAGCAAATGAAACGCGGTTTCGATGATCGCGGTCGCCGGTTCTTCGGACGCATAATATACGCCGGGCGTCGGTCCGGCGCGGCGGAACCGTGACCCGTTCGGATAGAGGCCGTAGCGGAACGGCGTCATGTACAGATAGTGGAGCCCCGCGCAGTCCGGCGGCACCGGCGGTTTTGTTTCTTCGAGCATGTCTTCGAGCAGGCGCTGCTCATCCAGCGCATCAACAAGCTGAAGCGTGGAGACGATGTGTTGCGCCTCCACGCAGCGCCAGAAAACGCGGGATACGCTTTGCCGCTCAGAGCGGAGCGCGTCTGGAATCCAGATAGGCAAGGCCATGGGTCAGTCCTGTAATCGTCTTGATCTGATCGAGTGGACGACCGCCAAGCGCCCGGTTTTCATTGCGTAGCCAGGCATTGGCCACCTCGCCGTCGCCGCCGGTGATCGCATCAAGCGACCGGAACAGGCGCACGAACAGGGCGCCGAGTTCGAACGGCTTGGTGCCTTCCTCCAGCCGGTACTCGTCCTTGCGCATCCGCGACACGGTCGGTTCCGAGACGCCGAGAATCAGGGCCATGTCCTTGCCGGAAAGGCCAAGTTTTTCCCCGGCCCGGACCACGGCCATGGTCATCACCCGCGCCCGTTCCGGGGCATTCAATGCTGCCTTCCTGGACATTTTCTGCTCCTGGTGGCTGGTGGCCCTTTCTGTGTGAATAATACATAGCATGAATTTCAGCAGAAAGAAATCTATTGGTTGGCTCCGTCTCCGCGACCGCGTGACCCCTCCGGGAAAGTGTCTCGATGCGTCCTGCGCGCCGCCCGCAGGTCCGCCTTGGTGATTGCCTCCCCGCGCGCGATTGACCCCGATCAAGCCGGGCGGAGGAGAGGACTGGCACGCTCCACACTTTGAGGGGAGGGACCCATGCGCCTCGAAACCGGAACCTTCGTGCTGGTCAGCGATGCCGGCAAGGCTCTGCTTCTGCAGAACAAGGGGGATGCGGACATTCTGGATCTCCGCGTCATTGACGTGCTGCAGGACGAGAATCCGCCATCGCGGGACCAGGGCCGTGATCGCCCCGGCCGGTTCCGCACGCCCGATGGCGGTAAGGCCGCGGCGGAAGACACCGATTGGCACGAGGCCCGGGAAACGGCGTTCCTCGCGCGGGTTGCGGAGGTCACGCTCAAGACGGTTGCGGCCTCGACGCCGGCCGATCTGGTCCTTGCGGCGGATCCGCGCTCATTGGGAAAGCTGCGCCGGTTCCTGGCGGATTCGGGGTCGATCCAGCTCATTGCGGAAGTCCATCGCGACCTTGCCCATCAATCCGTGCCGCTGATCGAGGAGGCGATCACCAGCGCCTAGGCGCGGCGGACGCGGATCGCCGCTTCGGCAAGGCCCCCGCCTCGATCCGCGCGTCCATCCGGTCATGCCCCCTTGCGCCCTGTGGTGGGGATGGTTGACTTAGGGGTGACGGGGGTCGGTGCCAGGGTGCTGCCCGGCGGGCGGCGCCAGGCCCGAATCGTGTTGCATGCCATCGAAAGGGTCAGGCCAGCATGTCGATTGTCTCCACCGCCTCATCCGAGACGGCTGCCGGGTCCGCCGAAACCTCCCGGTTCCGGGAGAAGCGGGAGCGGATCGTCGATGCGGCGTCCGTTCTGATCGCGCGCCATGGCGTCCGGGGGCTGACCTTTGTGGACGTCGCCCAGGAGGTCGATCTCAATACCACGAGCATCACCTATTACTTCAAACGCAAGGAATTGCTGGCCGCCGCGTCGTTCGAGCGTGCACTGGCCTGCCTCGACGACCATGTGGAGACCGCCCGGCGTGAGGGAACGCCGCAGGACCGGGTGGCGGCGTTCCTGTCGCTGAGCCTCGATCATCTCTCCCGGATCCGGAAGGGCGAGGCCCGGCCGGTCTCGGGCCTGTCGGACATGCGGGCGATGGATGAGCCGGTTCGGTCCGAACTCTTCGCGCGCTTCATGGCGGTGTTCCGAAAGGTCCGCGCCTTCTTCGGCGATCTGGACGATCCGAGGACGAAGAGTCTCAACATCGCGCGCGCCCATGTGCTCGTGGAGAACGTGTTCTGGCTGCCGGCCTGGCTGCCGCGCTACTCGGCGGCAGATTTCGAGCGGGTGAACCTGCGCCTGTTCGAGCTGTTCGAGCGCGGTCTCGCCCCCGATGGCGCGGTCTGGATGCCGGACCGCCTGCACCTGCCCGAGGAGCGACAGGATGACCCCTCCGAGGCGGGGCTGGAGACCTTCCTGCGCGCGGCCACGCGGCTGATGAATGAGCGCGGCTATCGCGGCGCATCGGTGGAGCGGATCGCCTCGGAGATCAACGTAACCAAGGGCAGCTTCTACCATCACCTCGACGGGAAGGATGCCCTGGTGCTGGAATGCTTCCAGCGCAGCTACAATCGCGTTTCGCAGGTCCAGCACCTGGCGAACGCTGCAGGGGGCAGCCACTGGCACCGGCTGAGTTCCACCGTCGCCACGCTGCTCGACATCCAGTTCGAGGACAGTTTCCCGCTTCTGCGCACCACGGCGCTGCAGGTCCTGCCCGCGGAGCTGCGCAGCCGGGTCGTCGACCGGTCCAACCGCATGGCGCGGCGTTTCGCGGGCATGATGATCGACGGAATCACCGAAGGGTCGATCCGCCCCATTGATCCGCTGATCGCCAGCCAGGCGCTGATGGCGATGCTGAACGCCGCCATCGATCTGCGCCGCTGGGCCGATGGCCAGGCCCGGCCGGTCGCGATCCGGGACTATGCCTCGACCCTCGCTTACGGACTGTTTCGCGAACCGCCCCAGGATGATCCTGGCACCGGCGGATGAAGCCCGCCCGGCGTTCGGGGCATGGGGGACTTGATTGGTCGGAGTGGCAGGATTCGAACCTACGACCCCTGCCTCCCGAAGACAGTGCTCTACCAGGCTGAGCTACACTCCGACATGGCGCGCCGGGAACCCGTGAGGGGTGCGCGCCGGAACCGGGGTTATTGTCAAAACTCGCGGTCATGACAAGGGGGCACACGCCCCGTCCCCGGCGGATTCTTTTCGGTGTTCGGTGAACGGGGTCAGCCGCCCTGGGTCATGATCTTCTCGAAATTCTCACCCACGGCGGTCAAGAAGCCCTCGGTGGTCAGCCACTCCTGTTCCGGCCCGACCAGAAGGGCAAGGTCCTTCGTCATCTGCCCGTTCTCGACGCTCCGGATCACGGATTTCTCAAGTTTCAGGGCAAAGTCGGTCACCTCGGGCGTGGCGTCCATGCGTCCGCGGTGGGCGATGCCACGGGTCCAGGCGAAGATCGAGGCGATGGAGTTCGTGGACGTCGCCTCGCCGCGCTGGTGGGCGCGGTAATGGCGGGTCACGGTCCCATGCGCCGCCTCTGCCTCCACGGTCTTGCCGTCGGGCGTCATCAGGACGGACGTCATGAGGCCGAGCGATCCGAAGCCCTGGGCCACCGTGTCGGACTGCACGTCGCCATCATAGTTCTTGCAGGCCCAGACATAGCCCCCCGACCATTTGAGGCACGCCGCCACCATGTCGTCGATCAGCCGGTGTTCATACGTGCCGTTGAAGGCCTCGAACCTGTCCTTGAATTCCGTCTCGTAAACCTCCTGGAACAGGTCCTTGAACCGGCCGTCATAGGCCTTGAGGATGGTGTTCTTCGTCGACAGGTAGACGGGCCATTTCCGCTGCAGGCCGAAATTCAGACAGGCGCGGGCGAAGTCGCGGATCGACTCATCCAGATTGTACATGGCCATGGCCACGCCTGAGCCCTGGAAGTCGTAGACCTCGTAGTCCAGGGTCTCCGAACCGTCCTCGGCCTCCCAGGTGATCTTGAGCTTGCCCTTGCCCGGCACCCGGAAATCCGTGGCGCGGTACTGGTCGCCAAAGGCATGCCGCCCGATCACCACCGGCTGCGTCCAGCCCGGCACCAGGCGCGGCACATTGGCGATGACGATCGGCTCCCGGAACACCACGCCGCCCAGGATGTTGCGGATCGTGCCGTTGGGGCTGCGCCACATCTTCTTCAGGCCGAACTCCTCGACCCGGGCCTCGTCGGGCGTGATGGTCGCGCATTTCACGCCGACCCCGTGCTCCTTGATGGCCCGGGCTGCCTCGACGGTGATCTGGTCGTCGGTCTCGTCCCGCATCTGGATCGAGAGGTCGTAATATCTGAGATCGACGTCGAGATAGGGATGGATCAGGCGCTCCTTGATCATCGCCCAGATGATCCGGGTCATCTCATCGCCATCGAGCTCAACGATCGGGTTCTCGACCTTGATCTTCGCCATGGGCTGGTCCTTTCGGTGATGTGTCTGGCTGGGCTATAGCAGAGGCCGCAAGCGCGTCAAAAGCTGCGCCTTCGTCTAAGGTCGGAGGTCCGGCGCGCCCGCCGTCCGTCATCCCAGCAGGAGTGCCCCAATCCGCCCATGACCCCTTCCACCAGCTTGCCGCCCGCCCTCATCCTCGTGCACCCGCAACTCGGCGAGAATATCGGCGCGGCGGCCCGCGTGATGCTGAATTTCGGATTGACGGATCTGCGTCTGGTCGCGCCGCGCGATGGCTGGCCCAACCCCGCAGCCGAGCCAATGGCCGCCGGTGCGTTCGAGGCCGGGGTCACCGTCCGGGTCTTCGAGACCGTGGAGGCCGGCGTTGCGGACCTGACCCATGTGCTTGCGACCACCGCCCGGCCGCGTGGGATGGAGAAGGACGTTCTGGAAACGGCCGGCGCGGTGGCGCGCCTGGCGGCGCGGCCGGGGCAGGGGGGCGTGATGTTCGGGGCGGAGAAGTCCGGCTTGCCCAACGACGCGGTCGCGCTGGCCGACGCCATCCTCACCTACCCGGTAAACCCGTCCTTTGCCTCGCTGAACCTCGCGCAGGCTGTCGGCGTCTTCGCCCATGCCTGGGGTGCGCGCGGCGGTGGGCTGGGCAAGTTCGACGGGGCGGGGGCCGAGCGCGCACCGCCCGCCGCACGGGGCGACATCCTCCGGATGTTCGAGCATTTCGAGAGGGAGCTCGAACGCGCAGGCTTCTTCTATCCCCCCGAGAAGACGCCCCTGATGACGCGGAACCTGCGCAATGCCCTGGTCCGTGCCGACTGGAGCGCGCAGGAAGTGCGCACTTTCCGCGGCGCCATCAAGGCCCTGGCCTTGGGCCGCGGCGCGGCACGGATCGAGCGTGAGGATGGGGACGGGACCGATCAGGCCTGAGGCGTATCGCCCGCAGGGTCGGGATAATCGACCCGTTCCAGGAACAGGCCGTCTGGCGGCGCCACGGGACCGCAGGCGGCCCGGTCGGCCCGCGCCAGTATGTCTGCGATCCACGCAACCGGCCGTTTGCCGCGCCCCACCTCGACCAGGCTTCCGACCATCGAGCGAACCTGCCGGTGCAGGAAGGAGCGTGCAGAACAGGTCACTTCCACCACATCGCCGTAGCGGGTGACGCCGATCCGATCGAGCGTCTTTACGGGCGTCTCTGCCTGACACTCGGAATCGCGAAACGTCGAGAAGTCGTGCGTGCCTGTAAGCGCCTGGGCTGCGGCGTGCATCGCGTTCGGGTCGAGCCGGCTGGCCACGCGCCAGGCGAGGCCGCGCTCGAAGGTGAGCGGCGCACGGCGATTCACGATGGTATAGCGGTACTGTCGACCGATCGCCGAGAACCGGGCGTGGAAGCGTTCGTCCACTTCTCGCGCGGACAGGACCGCCACCGGCACCGGGCGCAGATGTGCGTTGAGCGCGTCCGGGAGCCGGTCGACCGGGCGCGCCACCCTGAGGTCCAGATGCGCCACCTGACCGGTGGCATGTACGCCGGAATCGGTGCGACCCGCCCCATGGACCGCCACGGGCGCCCCATCCAGGGCTTCGGCGGCGGTCTCCAGTGCGGCCTGCACCGAGGGCTGGTCGGCCTGGCGCTGCCAACCTGCAAAGGCGCGCCCGTCATACTCCACCGTCAGCCGGTAGCGGGGCATCAGCCAAACACCGTGCCAGGCACGAGCCCGGCGCCCCGAATGAATGTCGCGCCGTCGACCGGTGTCCTTCCCGCGCGCTGGACCTGCAGCAGCCGGACCGCACGGCCATCGCCGCAGGCCACGGTGCACGCCGCATCCAGAAGCGTGCCCGCCGGCACATCGCCCAGTCCGTCGGCGCGGTCGACGGCGGCACTCATCAGCGCCTTGACGGCGCCAGACGCCTCGCGACCGCGTGTCATCTGGAACGTCGCGCCGGGGACGGGCGCGAGGCCGCGGATCTGCGCGTCGAGTTCGCTCGCAGGACGGGTCCAGTCGATGGGCCGGTCCTCTGCCGTGATCTTGTGGGCGTAGGTGATGCCCGTTTCAGCCTGAGGGATCGGAACCAGGCTACCGTCCGCCCAGCCGGCAAGCGCCTCGGGCGCCAAATCCGCGGCCAGGTCGGCAAGGCGATCATGCAGCGTGCCGGACGTATCGGTCGTGCCGATGGCGGTGCGTCGCGTCGCCAGGACCGGTCCCGTGTCCAGTCCCGGTGCCATCACCATGGCCTGGACGCCTGTCTCTCGATCGCCAGCCATCACCGCGCGCTGGATCGGGGCCGCGCCGCGCCAGCGGGGCAGCAGACTGGCATGCAGGTTCAGGCAGCCCAGGCGCGGCGCCTCCAGGATCGCGCGCGGCAGGATCAGCCCGTAGGCAATCACCACGGCGGCGTCGAGCGCAAGAGCCGCGAAGGCCGTATGCTCGGCTTCGGGTTTAAGGCTGGCGGGCGTGCGCACCGGCACCCCAAGCGTATCGGCACGGATATGGACGGGTGTGGGTCGGAGCTGGCGGCCCCGTCCCGCTGGCTTGGGCGGCTGGGAATAGACACACGCGACCTCGTGTCCCGCCTCCAGAAGGGCATCCAGGGTCGGTACCGCGAAATCGGGACTGCCCATGAAGGCGAGGCGCAGACGGGTCATGGCACGCTGTTTCGGGCAGGGGGCATGGGCCGGGGGGGCGCCGCAGGCTCAGGCCGCGTGTTCGCGCTTGCGGCTCTTGCGGACCTTGTCCACGGCGCGCTGGCGCTTCAGCCGCGACAGATAGTCGATGAAGAGGGTCCCTTTCAGGTGATCCATCTCATGCTGGATGCAGACGGCATAGAGACCTTCCGCCCACTCCTCGACCTCGTTACCCTGATAATCGAGATAACGCAGCCGGCAGCGGGCCGGGCGTTCCACCTCGTCGAAGACGTCCGGTATCGAAAGGCAGCCCTCCTCGTAGGGCTTCGTCTCATCGACCGTCTCGAGGATCTCGGGGTTCACGAAGTAACGCGGCTCCGACTTGTCTTCCGACAGGTCCATGACGATCACGCGAAGCGGCTCGCCGACCTGAATCGCCGCCAGACCGATGCCCGGCGCGGCGTACATGGTCTCCAGCATGTCATCCATCAGCGCCCGGATCTCGTCCGTGACGCCGCCCTCCACAGGTTTCGAGACCTGCTTCAGGCGGGGATCTGGAACCGTCAGGATCTCGCGAATGGCCATGGTGCCTAGATATGTAGCGCAGTCGGGCCGGTCAATCCTCACTCCGGTCGCCGACGGGCCGCTCATAGACCAGTTCCTCCACCGTGGCGGTCCGGGTGGTCTCGTCCACGGGGTCGAGGTGGGGGAGCACCTTGCCGCCGCGCTCGGCGATCTGCAGCTCCTCGAAGCGCCGTGCCTTGGGCAGGACGCTCTTCTCCAGGGATCCGACCATGCTGTTGAAGTGCCTGGCGGTCGCGCCCACGCTCTTGCCCAGGCGGTCGATGTGTTCGCCCATGGTGGCGAGGCTCTTGTAGAGATCCTGCCCCAGCCGCGCCGCCTCGCGGGCGTTGCGCGCGGCCTCCTCCTGTCGCCAGCCATAGGCCACCGCCTTCGCCAGCGCGATCAGCGTGGAGGGCGTGACAATGAGGACCTTGTTGCGGGCGGCGTAGTCGAAAAGGTCATGGTCTTCCTGCAGGGCGGCCGCGTAGAAATTCTCGCCAGGCACATACATCGCCACGAAGTCGACCCGGGTCTCGATCGCCTCCCAGTAGGCCTTGCCGGAAAGCTGCTTCACATGGGCGCGCATCTTCCGGGCGTGGTTCTTCAGGTGGAGATTGCGTTCGGCCTGGTCGGTGGCGTCGGCGGCCTTCAGGAAATCATCCACCGTAACCTTTGCGTCGATGACCACCTCGCGCTCGTTCGGCATCCTGATCACGACGTCCGGACGCTTGGAGGCTTCACCGCCATTGCTGCTATGGTCCTGCTCCACGAAGTCGGCATAGGGCGACAGGCCCGAAAGCTCGAGGACGTTGCGCAGGCTCTCCTCGCCCCAGCGTCCACCACCGCGTGGCGCAGAGAGGGCGGCCGCCAGCTTCCCGGTGCTTTCCCGCGTCTCGCGCAGCTGCTCGCCCATCTGGCGAACCTGTTCGAAAATGGCCGACTTGTCAGACGTGCGTGCCTTCTCCAGCTCATCGACCCGCTTCTTGAACTCGGCGAACGTCTCGCCGATGGGCGTCATCAGCTTTTCCAGGTCGCCGCGGGTTCGTGTCTTCTGGTGCTCGAACGTCTCGTTGGCCTGGCGCAGGAATTCCTGGTGAGCATTCCGTACCGCCTCATGCGCCATGTTCGCGAACCGCTTCTCCGCCTCCTCGGACTGCGCCTCGGCCACGGCCAGACGCTTCTCTGCCTCCTCGCGGCGGGCTCGCTCGCTCGCGAGGTCTGCGGCCAGGGTCTCGGCCTGGCGGAGGGCATGGCCGTCGGCGGCGACGTGGCGCGCCCGCTTCAGCCGGTCGAAGACGATCCACCCCAGCGCGGCGAACAGGCCGAGACAGAGCACGAGGTGCAGAAGGTCGAGTTGCATCGCGGCGATCCTTTTGCGCGGAACGTAGCGGGAACATAGAGCGACGTCCAGCGATTCGTGACCTGACCGGCACGCCTGCGCCGATTATCCCCGTTCCCAGGTCGACAGCGTCCGGCGGACGGGACCTTCCTCGGCTGCGCTGAACCCCTCGACGAGGCGGGAGATGTAGGCCGACAATTCTTCGCGAACGTCATAGGGCGCTTCCATCGGCAGGAAATGGGTGGCGCCACGTTTCAGCTTCATGGTCATCCGGGGATGCTTCCGCAGGAGCCGGCTGGCGACCTTCGCACTGATGACGGAATTCTGTTCCGCCTGCATCACCATGATCGGGATGCCCTTCTTCTTCACCTTCGACAGGGCCGCCCAGGGGCGGTTGCGCTGCGCATTGAAGGTCGCGGCTTCCCAGGCCGGCTTGCAGGCCAGTTCCCATATCTGCTCGTCGCTGTCGTGGGGGTTGTCGTCTATCCGGACCAGCGCATCGAGCAGGTAGTCGTCGAGGAACGGCTCTCGCCAGGTCCGGAAGGCGCCGCGCCCCTCATACTTTTCCCTGGCCTGGGCGGGTGCCTCGAATTGCGCCCGCCGGCGCCTGGCCTGACGCGCCATGCCGGAGCCCGATCCGCCAATCGCGGCAAAGAAGGGGATCAGATGGAACCAGCGATACAGGCGCGGCGCCAGAATCACGGGGTCGACCAGAACCAGGCCCTTCACGAGGTCGGGTCGCTTGCCCGCCACGAGAAGGGCAACGCAGCCGCCCATGGAGTGCCCGCCGAGCACGACGCCCTGGGGCGCGTTCTTCTCCAGCCATGCGATGACGTCGTCCCGGTAGGTCGCCCAGGATTTCAGCTTGCGGGGATCGGCGGGCAGCGTGGTGCGGCCATGGCCGCGCTGGTCCAGCGCAACGATGCGCGTGCGAAAGCCGAGCGGTGCCAGGATCGACTGATAGGTGATGGCATTGAAACCGGTCGCATGAAGCCAGACCAGTCCGACCATCTTGGCAGGGTCGCCGAACTCGATCCCGGCCATCTCGCCGTCCAGAAGGTCGCGTCTGAACCGTCGCATCAGTTACGCTCCCGGACGACCTTGCCGGGGTGTCCGATGCCTTCGCCGGCGTCGTTGCAGACTGCCGCGATCTCCGGGCCCGCAAGGGTGCCAAGTGGCACAAGCGCCAGGAGGCCGGCGGCAAGCGCGGGCGGGAGCGGTGTGGACAAGGGAAGACCTCCTGAGGCTGGGGACAGGCCGGGTGGGAAGGATCAAACCCGAAACCGGTCTCCACGCCTAGGGGGCAAACCGGCCTTTGGCCAGTGGGCAGGTGGACCGCTTGCGCAGGTTTCATCTTTCCACGCCCGGCCGGACGCTGGGTCATGCTGGCCCGCCTGCGCGCGATCCGTTACCTTGCTCGCAAAAGACCGGAGCGCCTGAGATGCTGAAGAAGACCCACCCCTGTTTCGATGTCACCATCGAGGACAAGATTGCCCACATCGTGATGAATCGCGGCGATGCGATGAACACGATGAACCGGGATTTCTGGAACGACCTGCCTGCCATCGTGGAAGAGATCGACCGCGAGGCGCTGGCCCGGGTGATCGTCATTTCGTCCACCGGAAAGCACTTCTCCGCGGGCATGGACCTGTCGGTGTTCTCCCAGGACGGGGCGGTGAGCCATCAGAAGGTCGACCGCTACGTTGCGGCCGAGGCCTTCCGGTCGAACATCCGCCAGATCCAGCACGCCTTCAATGCCCTCGAAGCCGCCCGCATGCCGGTGCTCTTCGCCTGCCATGGCGGCGTCATCGGCGGGGCGATCGACATGATCTGCGCCGGCGACATCCGCTGGTGTACCCGCGATGCCTTCTTCTGCATCCAGGAGATCAACATCGGCATGACCGCCGATGTGGGCACGTTCCCGCGCCTGCAGCGGTTCGTCCCGGAGGGCTGGGTGCGGGAACTGGCGTTCACCGGTCGCCGCCTGCCGGCAGAGAAGGCTCGCGAGATCGGTCTGGTGAACGAGGTGTTCGACACGCATGAGGACATGATGGCCCATGTGATGGCGACGGCCCGCGAGATCGCCTCCAAGAACCCGGTCGCCGTCACGGGCTCGAAGGTCATGATCACCTATGGCCGCGACCACACGACGGCCGACACGCTGGACTATATCGGCGTCTGGAACGCGGCGATGTTCCCGCCGCCCCACATGGCGGAGGCCTTCGCGGCGAAGGCGGAGAAGCGTGAACCTGAGTTTCCGGACCTGTTGAAGCTGCGCAACTCACCCATGTAGGCGCGGTTCCGGCCAGACGGATTGGGGCGAGGCTCAGGGCAGGGCGAAATGCTTGGACAGCCTCAGCCCCTGGCCCTGGTAATGATTTCCGCTCTCGCCATAGGGGCGGTCCGGGCGGCTCGCCATCGCCTCGTAGACCAGCCGGCCGACAGGCTGCCCATCCTCCACCACGAAGGGCACGTCGCGGGAGCGGACCTCCAGCACGGCGCGGCTGCCACCCTCGTTCACGCCGAAACCGGGATCGAAGAACCCGGCATAGTGTGCGCGAAATTCCCCCAGTTCAGGCGCGATCGGCGCCATCTCGGCAGCCCGGGTAAGCGGCACCTTCACCGCTTCCTTGGATGCGAGAATGTAGAATTCGTCGGGTTGCAGGACGAGCCGGCCCTTGTGGGGGCGCACGGGCTCCCAGAAGTCGTCCACGGCGTGGCGGCCGGTCTTCTGCAGGTCGACCAACCCGGCATGGCGCCGCGCCCGCCAGCCTGCCGGCCGGTCGCCGAAGGAGGCGAGATCGACGGAAAAGACGGTGTCCCTCACGGGGGCATGGGGACCACGTCGCAGCCGTAGCTGGGCGAGTCGATCGCCCTGTCTGGCGAGGATCGAGAAGGTCCGCGGGGAAATCTCCAGATAGAGCGGCCCGCGATACCCTGCCGGTACCTCGTCGAAAGCCTCGCCGCCATCGGTGATGACCCGTGTGAAGACGTCCAGGCGGCCGGTGGAGGATTTCGGATTGGCGCGTCCCTCTATCCCGGGCGGCAGGTCGAGGCGCTCCTGCAGCAGCGCCAGGTAGACGCACCCGGTTTCCAGGACGGCGCCACCGGCGATGTCCATCCGGTGCATCTGCAGGTCGCTGTCATGCAGGAGGCGTCCGATGCTGCGTCCTTTTCCGGGCAGGAAACTGGCGCGGATGCGGTAGACATCGTCGGCCAGCCTCAGGTCGAGACTGGCCGGCTGGATCTGGTTTTCGGCCAGCGGAGTCTCGGCCGAAAGGTGGCCGGCCGCGATCAGGGCCGATAAGTCACGGTCCGGCAGCACGCCGGGCGATTGCGCCATGGCTTGATCCCTCTAGTTTCGCAGCCTTAAGACGCGCCGTCTGGATTTGCAAAGGAAGACCCCGGAGATGACCGATCCGTCCGACCGCAGTGACCCGCGCCGGTGGCGCCCCGCCACACGCCTGGTACGCGGGGGCACCATGCGCTCCCAGTTCGGTGAGACGTCGGAGGCGATCTACCTGACATCGGGCTATGCCTATGACAGCGCCGAACAGGCCGCCGCGCGCATGGCGGGCGAGGAACCGGGATTCGTCTATTCCCGTTACGCGAATCCCACCGTGCGGATGCTGGAAGAGCGGTTGCAGCTCCTGGAAGGTGCTGAAGCCGCCCGGGTGACCGCCTCCGGCATGGGCGCGATCTCGGCGGCCATGACGGCGCCATGCCGATCGGGCGACCGCGTCGTGGCGGCGGCGGCCCTGTTTGGCTCATGCCGTTGGATCGTCGGAACGCTGCTGCCACGCTTCGGCATAGAGACCGAGTTCGTCGACGGGACCGATCTGGACGCATGGGCGCGGGCGCTGTCGACGCCGACCAAGCTGGTTCTGGTCGAGAGCCCGTCTAACCCGCTGCTCGACGCGGTCGACCTGCCGGCAGTGGCCGAGATGTGCCGCAAGGCCGGGGCGCGTCTGGTGGTCGATAACGTCTTCGCCACGCCGGTGCTGCAGCGGCCGCTGGAGCTTGGGGCAGACATCGTGACCTATTCCGCCACCAAGCACATGGACGGACAGGGCCGCGTCCTTGCAGGTGCCGTGTTGGGGGCCGCCGACTGGATCGAGGAGCATCTGGACCCCTATCTCCGCCACACCGGTCCGGCGCCGTCGCCCTTCAATGCGTGGGTCGTGCTGAAGGGTCTGGAAACCCTGGCCATGCGGGTTGAGGCGGCCTCGGCCAACGCCGCACGGGTCGCCGACGCACTGGCCAACCATCCCGGCGTGGCGCACGTGCGCTATCCCGGCCGCGAGGACCATCCCCAGCGCGCGGTACATGCCAGGCAAATGACGGCCGGTGGCACGCTTGTGGCGGTGTCGCTCAAGGGCGGACGGTCCGCGGCCTTCCGGGCGCTGAACGCGCTTCAACTGGTCGACATCTCCAACAATCTCGGCGACACCAAGACGCTCGCCTGTCACCCCGCCTCGACGACGCACCGGACGCTGTCGGAGGAGGACAGGGCCACGATCGGGCTCGACGAGAGCTGGCTGCGGATATCCGTCGGCCTCGAGGATCCGGAAGATGTGATCGCAGACCTTCTCGCGGCGCTTGACGCGGCGAATGGAACGCCAACCTAAGGACCCATGCATTCCGACGACGATCCACCGACCCTCGCTTATGAAACCGTGACCCAGGGCGTGCTTGTGCGCGTCGTGCCGGAGTTTCTCGATGAGGAGTCCGATCCCAGCCGCGCCCGTTATGTCTGGGCCTATACGGTCGACATCCACAATGGCAGCGACACCGCATGGAAGGTCGTGACGCGCCATTGGCAGATCGTCGACGCGGCGGGCCGGACCCAGGCCGTGGACGGCGAAGGCGTGGTCGGGCAGCAGCCACTTCTGCCGCCGGGCGAGGGTTTCACCTACAGGTCAGGCGTCCCACTCAGCGCGGCTTCCGGTATGATGAGCGGCAGCTACGACCTGGTTGCGCCCGACGGAACCCGCATGACGGTGCCGATCCCGGCCTTCTCGCTCGACAGCCCGTTCAGTCGATCCCGACCGAGCTGAACGCCGCCCGGGGCCATCAGAAGGGCGACCAGACGAAACCGCCACCAGTCTGAAGACTGATGGCGGCGTATGGAGGGAAGGCCGGCATGCGGCCTAGCGCATCTTCAAATCAATCGGAGTTAGTGAAGATGCGCTAGCTTCTTGTTTTTGCGCATTTTCTTAACGCGAACCGGTTTCCACTTCGCTTGAAAATGCTCTAGCGATTCTCCAGTGCTTCCTTGTACCGGGCCCAGAGTTCGTCATCCTGCTGGACCTGCGTGGAGAGCGTTTCGACCTCGTCTCTCGAAAGGGAACTCTGCTGGATCAGCTTGTCCATTTCGTTCTGCGCTTCGGACCGCTTCTGAGCCAGTTCCTGCTCGCCGGTCTCCTGGTTCACGCTCTCGCGATAGTCGCGCTGTACTTCGGCAAGCGTCAGTTGGAGCTCGACGAACTCGTTCAGCTTTTCATCCGACACGTCCATGGATTGCGCGATGGCCGGCGCGCCCAGGGCTGCGGATGCCAGGGTTGCGGCGAAGATCGATGTAAAACGTTTCAAGATAGCCTCCTTGTTGATGGCTACGGCATGTAAACAGCCACTAAAGTATTGCTCAAATGAAAAACGGGAAAATAAAGTAGCTCGCCAACTCTATTTATTGCAGCCTATTCATACTGCGCGATCAGGTGCCGGACCCGGCACACAGGGACGTGCCTGGCCGCGTCAGGCGCGGTCGGATGCAGCCGCGTCACGCGAACCATTCCGGGTTAGGACGACCGTCAGATTGTTCGCCGGCATCGCGATCGTCCGATCCAGCGAGAGTCCGTGATCCGCGGCCAGGGGCATGATCTCGCGGTCGAGGTCGCGCACGCCCCATGCAGGATCGCGCCGTCTCAGATCCTCGCTGAAGCGGACGTTGGACGGGGCCATCACGCCATTGCGTGCAAAGGGACCATAGAGAATGAGCTGCCCGCCCGGTACCAGACATGTCGCTGCGCCAGCGATCAGGCCCACGGTCGCGGTCCATGGCGCGATATGGATCATGTTGGCGCAGAAGACCGCATCGAAGGTCTGACCCTGCAGGGCATCGCTCCAGGTCTTGCAGTCGGTCCGCAGGTCAAGCGGGCCAAGACGGCGGTCCGATCCGCCCGCATGGGCGATCCAGGCGGAAATGCTCGCGCGGGCCTCGCCATCGGGATCGGAGAACGTCCAGCGGAGACCGGGCAGGGCGGCCGTGACGTGCAGGCCGTGCTCGCCGGTGCCCGACGCGATCTCCAGCACGTGACCCGGGCTCGGCAGGAGCTCGGCGAGCACGTCCCGGATGGCATCCCTGTTTCTGGCAACCGAGGGGGAGGCGCGCCGGCCATCCGAGGTCTGGTCACGTGTCTCCAGAGCCGCGGGTTTGCGCGGGTCGGTCATGGCAGGTCTCCCTCGCAGGCGGGTTGGCAACACGGCCAGACCCATGGTTGACTTTCGGGCCCCGAGCGGTCATCAGACGCGCTTCACGGAATTCACGCCTGCAGAGGGCAGTACGGCCATGGCCAAACCAGCGACCATCAAGATTCGCCTGAACTCGACCGCGGGCACCGGCTTCTTCTATGTCACCAAGAAGAACCCCCGCAACATGACCGAGAAGCTCGTGCTGAAGAAGTACGATCCGATCGCAAGGAAGCACGTTGAGTTCAAGGAAGGGAAGATCAAGTAGACCCCGGGTCTGCGCGATCCTCTTTCGCGACGTTTCCGGCCCGCCGCGCTCCCGCGTGGCGGGCCTTTCTCATCTCGCCCCAGCCCTGACCTGGCGCGTTCGACGCGCGTGGGCTTGCCGTGCCGGCGCGCCCGTGACACCAGCAGGCGTTCCGCGCCATACGCTCCATGTTCAGGAGGTTGCCCATGTCCGCCATGGAAGCCAATTTCGACGGCCTGATCGGACCCTCGCACAATTATGGCGGACTGTCGGACGGCAATCTCGCCAGTGCCGAACACGCCGGTGCCACGTCCAATCCGCGCGCTGCGGCGCTGCAGGGACTGGAAAAGATGCGCTGGCTGGTGCGCGCCGGACTGGTCCAGGGCGTCCTGCCACCGCTCCCCCGGCCGAATTTCGATCTCCTCGCCGCCGCCGGCTTCGGCGGCAGCGACGCCGGGATGATCGCGCAGGCTGCCCGCGAGGCACCCCAGATCCTGAAGGCAGCCTACAGCGCCAGCGCCATGTGGGCGGCGAATGCCGCGACCGTATCTCCGTCCGCCGATACGGATGACGTCCGGCTGCACCTGACCGTCGCCAATCTCTCCACCATGCTTCACCGCTCGATCGAGGCGCCGGATACGACGGCCACGCTGGCCGCCGTGTTTCCCGATCCGGAGCGGTTCGCCCTCCATGCCGCCTTGCCGGGCCATGCCGATTTCGCCGACGAAGGCGCGGCCAATCATGTGCGGCTTGCGTCAGGGCACGGGGCGCCGGGCGTCGAACTCTTCGTTCACGGACGCGACGCCGGTGAGCCAACGCACGGGCAGCGTTATCCGGCCCGGCAGTCGCGTCTCGCCAGCGAAAGCGTCGCGCGCGCGCATGGGCTGGTACCCGAGCGGACGGTGCACGCCCGCCAGGCGACGGAAGCGATCGAGGCGGGCGCCTTCCACAATGACGTGGTCTGCGTCGGGACCCGCGATTGCCTGTTTGCCCATGAAAGGGCCTTTGCCGATCTGGACGGGACGCTGGGGGCGTTGCGCCGGGCGTCGGGTGAGATGTTCGATCTGCGCGCGGTCATCGTGCCGGAGGCAGCGGTCTCGCTGGAGGAGGCGCGCCGGTCCTATCTGTTCAATTCCCAGCTTCTCGTTCTGCCCGGTGAGGACCGACTGGTGCTCCTGGCGCCGGAAGAGGTGCGCGAAACCGATGCCACGCGGACCTATTGCGAAGCGCTGGTCGCGGCTGATGGCCCCATCGGGCGGGTGGCCTATGTGGATGTTCGCCAGTCGATGCAGAATGGCGGCGGCCCGGCCTGTCTGCGCCTGCGCGTGGTCCTCACCGGGGACGAACGTGCCGCCGTGCACCCGCAGGCCCTGCTTGACGAGGCGGCGATCGACCGCCTGCAGGCGATCGTCTCGCACACCTATCGTGACCGGCTGACGCCCGCGGATCTGGCTGACCCCGACTTTGCAGACGAATGCCGTGCTGCGCGCGAGGCAATCCTGTCGGAACTGGCGCTGTCGCACCTGGCATAGGGCTGCGGACAGCTCATATCAGCCACGTTAACGGATCCGGGAGGCGTGTCATGCCGACGCTTTATGATTTCTGGCGCTCCTCGGCGGCCTACCGCGTGCGCATCGCGCTGAACCTGAAGGGGATCGAGGCGGATCGCGTGAACATCGACATCACGCCGGGAGCCGATGGTCAGCTGTCACCCCATTACCGCGCGGTGAACCCGCAAATGCGTGTGCCGGCCCTGTCGGTCGACGGAGGTGTCATCGGCCAGTCGCTTGCGATTCTCGAATATCTGGACGAACGCTATCCCCAGCCGCCGCTCCTGCCGGGAGATGCCCTCCAGCGCGCCAGGATCCGCGCCTTTGCCGACACCATTGCCTGCGACATCCATCCACTGAACAACGTTTCCGTGCTGGGCGAATTGCGCCATCGCTTCGGCGCGGACGGCGAGGCGATCCGGTCATGGTATGCAAGCTGGATCGCCAAGGGGTTCACGGCACTGGAAACGCTGGCTGGCCAGGCGGGGCGTGCCCGGTTCCTGTTCGGGCAGGTGCCGACCCTCGCCGAGGTCTGCCTCGTGCCACAGGTCTACAATGCACGCCGCTACGAGGTCGATCTGAGCCCCTATCCGAGGCTCGTCGAGGTGGACGCCGCCGCGCGCGAGCTGCCTGCCTTCGCCGCCGCCGCTCCGGAGCGTCAGCCCGGCGCGGTGGGATAGCCTGTCGTCGGGCACGCGGTGAGCCGGGCCCGGCGCCTCGTCAGGTCAATCGGTGTCGGTGAACATTCACTCCAGGCCGGTGTCGGAGCTTTGATGAGTCCACCCCGTTTCCGCACCGCCGGCGAATGCCCTGAAGCGCCAGTCTTTCGTCTCACTCCAGAGCGTCGCTTTACATCATCGTTCTTGCGCAAGGATCCGTTCGCGACCGGGTCCGTTTGCTCCGAGCTCGCTTCATCGGCGCAGGATGAGGTTTCGTCGGCGGAACTCGTAGGAGTCGAGTTCGCCCAGAAAGGTCATACCGAGCAGCGACTGGCGCAGACCGTCGCGCAGGACCATGGCCTCCACATTATTGACCTCGACCTGTCCGATACGGATCCGTTCAAGAACCACCGAAGCGCCCATCACGTCGCCGCCCGCGGTGCCGACCCTCCAAGCATAGTCGAGGCTGTCGGGATCGAGGCCGATGCGCTGTGCGTCGCGATAGGTGAGGGCCACGGTGGAGGCGCCGGTGTCCACCATGAATTTGACATGGGTGCCGTCGACATCGGCGTCGGCCCAGTAGTGCCCGTCGCCTTCCTTGGTGAGGATCGCCGCATTGGCGGTGGGCGCGTAGCTTCGCTGCGTCTGCGGCGGTGGCGCCGTCTCCGCTACTGACGCGGTCTCGTCGGCTGGCCTGGGGGCGGCGGCATCGATGGCGGGATCGCCCGTCGTGCTGCGTCCGATGGACCCGATTCCCACACCCAAAGCGAGCGCGACGGCGAATACGGACAGGATTTCGGCCGACTTCATTCTGGGTCCCCCAGCTTGCCTTGACGCCTGAGCTCATGCAGGCGGCGTTCCAAACCGGCGGTGACCTCCGCGCGGGCCTGCACGGACAGCCCGCTCCACGCCCCGATTTCCGCAAGCGTACGTCCACATCCAAGGCACCAGCCTGTCTGCCCGTCTATCGCGCAGACCTTGATACACGGTGAAGGGATCGCGGGACTTGTCATGAAAGTGAGCGCAAATGCTCCCATATGCGGACAGGAATCACGCGCTCTGGTCGCCCAGGGCGTGAACGGACTTGGCGCATGGCTGGCCTCGGTGCGAGAAGGATGGCGCAAGGTCCCCAAGACTGGCAAGTGTGGTCATGGCAAACTCTCCCCTCGATGATGCCCGCGAACTGATCCTGAAACCGGTCCCGCGCGACATCGCGTCGGGCGATCGCGTGCGCGAGGCCCTCCTCGGCATGGGCCGCGAGGGGGATTTCGGCCGCCTCGGCGAGGTGGCGGCCTGGCTGGCGGAATGGCAGGGCCGGTATCCGCCACGGGTCGAGCAGCCGACGCTCGCCATGTTCGCCGGCGCCCATGGTGTCCTCGCGGAGGGCATCTCGCTGAGCAGCGATGCAGATACGCGCAACCAGGTCGACGCGCTCAAGGCAGGCACTGCCCCACTCTCGGCCATCGGTGCGCAGGCGGGCGCGAATATCCGGGTCTTCGAACTGGCGCTGTCGCATCCGACGCCAAGCATCGCCGAGGCGGCAGCCATGTCCGAAAGGGACTGCGCGGCGACGCTCGCCTTTGGCTTTGAAGCCCTGGAAGGCCAGCCGGACCTTCTCGGTGTCGGCGTCATCGGGGCGGGCATCGGTACGGCCGCGGCCGCCGTGGCCTGCGCGCTGTATGGCGGATCTCCCGACTACTGGGTTCGTCCCGGCGCAGGAACGCCATCCGACATCACCCGCCGGCGGACGGCGGCGGTGACAAAGGCCCTGACGCTGCACCGTGGGCACATCGAGGACCCGCTCGAGGCGCTCGCCCGCCTGGGGGGGCGCGAACTCGCGGCGTGCGCGGGCGCGATCATCGCAGCGCGGCATCAGGGGATTCCGGTCATTCTGGACGGCTTTGCGACAACCATAGCCGCCGGGGTCATCCACGCCGTGAGCCCGGATGCGATCCAGCACGTGGTGGCCGGCCATGCCACAGGCCGGCCGGCCCACCAGGCGGCGCTCGAACGCATCGGCCTGCAGCCGCTCGTCGAGCTCAACTTCCAGACCGGCGGCGGCCTTGGATCGGCCACAGCCATCGGCCTCTGCCGCACCGCCTGTGCGCCTTTCCTGGGCCGCCCGCAGACGCCGCCGGGCGGGAGCGCCTGACGGACCGTCGCAATCGCTCGCTGCAAAGGAAAAAGGTGCGACAATCCTTACGTTTACGTGCGCGTCACCTTGCGGTGTGGCCGGAGACGTATAGTTTGGCGAGCATACCGGAAGTTCTGAGGAGGTCGCCCCCATGAATCTGGAATTCACGCCCGAAGAGGTCGCCTTTCGCCAGGAGGTGCGCACCTTCATCGAAGAGAACTACCCCGAGGCGCTGCGCGGGAAAGGTAGCCGCGAGGATCTGACCAAGGAGGAGTTCCTCGCCTGGCACAAGATCCTGCATACGAAGGGTTGGGTCGCTCCGGCGTGGCCCGTGGAATACGGTGGCACGGGCTGGACACCGACCCAGCGTTACATCTGGTCGGAAGAGAATGCCCGTATGGAAACCATCATGCCGCTGCCTTTCGGCGTGAACATGGTGGGTCCGGTGATCTACACCTTCGGCAATCAGGCGCAGAAGGATCGTTTCCTGCCCAAGATCCTGTCGGGCGAGGAATGGTGGTGCCAGGGCTATTCCGAACCGGGCGCCGGCTCCGACCTTGCCAGCCTCAAGACGACCGCGGTTCGCGACGGTGACCATTACATCGTCAATGGCCAGAAGACGTGGACAACGCTCGCCCAGCATGCCGACTGGGGCTTCTTCCTCGTTCGCACCGACCCCAATGCGAGCAAGCCGCAGGAAGGCATCTCGTTCCTGCTGATCGACATGAATACGCCGGGTATCGAAGTGCGTCCGATCATCACGATCGATGGCGGCCACGAGGTGAACGAAGTGTGGCTCACCGACGTGAAGGTTCCGGTGGAGAACCTTGTCGGCAAGGAGAATGAGGGCTGGACCTGCGCCAAGTTCCTGCTCGCTCACGAACGGTCCGGCATCGCCGGCGTTGCCCGATCGAAGCGGGGTGTCGAGCGTCTGCGCCAGATCGCCTCGACCGAGGTCCTTGATGGTGCGCCGCTGATCCGTAATGACGATTTTGCCCGTAAGATCAGCCAGCTGGAAATTGACCTGACGGCACTGGAGTTCACGGAACTGCGGACTCTGGCCGGCGAGGCGGCGGGCAAGGGGCCCGGACCCGAAAGCTCGATCCTGAAGATCAAGGGTACCGAGATCCAGCAGCGGCTGACGGAGCTGACGCTGGAAGCGGTCGGCACCTACGCTCAGCCCTATTTCCGGTCCTTCCCGCAGGACGGCTCGAACGAGTTCCCGATCGGTCCGGACTACGCCGATCACGCGGCCCCGACCTACTTCAACATGCGCAAGACATCGATCTATGGCGGCTCGAACGAGATCCAGAGGAACATCATCGCGAAGATGATCCTGGGCCTCTAGGCCCGCGCATTTTGTGCCGATACGGCGGCGGGGTTTGCCCGCCGCCGTTTTTCTGTAAACCCTGAGTGTCGTCGTGCCCGGAGCCGCCGGGCCACCCGGGAGGAGTGACCATGGACTTCAATTTCAGCGAAGAACAACAGATGATCCGCGACAGCCTCGAGCGGCTGATCCGCGACCAGTACGATTTTGACACACGCCGTGGCGTGGTGGCGTCGGAGGCTGGCTGGCGCCCGGACATGTGGCGGCAGTTCGGTGAGCTGGGTCTCCTGGCCGCGCCGTTCTCGGAAGAGGATGGCGGCCTTGGCGGTGGCGCCGTCGACACGATGGTTGTCATGGAAGAGTTCGGGAAGGGGCTTGTGGTCGAGCCCTACGTTCCCACCGTGGTGTGCGCGGGGGGCTTTCTGAAGCATGCCGGCAGCGCGGCGCAGAAGGAACAGCACCTGCCGGCGATCATGGGCGGTGAGGCGGTCTATGCGTTCGCTCATGCCGAACCCCGCGGGCGTTACGACCTCGCCGACCTGGAAACGACGGCGAAGAAGGACGGCGGCGATTATGTGCTGAACGGACACAAGGCGGTGGTGATTGCCGCGCCGTGGGCAAGTCAGCTGATCGTCACCGCACGTACCGCCGGCAATCGGCGCGACCGCGAAGGCGTTTCGGTCTTTCTGGTCCCCGCCGATGCCAAGGGCGTGACCCGGCGCGATTATGCCACCGTCGACGGGCGCCGTGCGTCGGAGGTCTATCTGGAGAATGTTGCCGTGCCGGCCGACGCACTGATCGGTGAAGCCGATGCCGGCCTCGCCCTGGTGGAACGGGTCGCGGACGAAGCCACGGCCGCCCTCTGCGCCGAGGCTGTCGGGGCCATGTCGGTGGCAAACCGGCAGACCGTGGACTATTCCCAGCAGCGCAAGCAGTTCGGTCAGCCCATCGGCAAGTTCCAGGTGCTGCAACACCGCATGGTCGACATGTTTATCGAGCACGAACAGTCGCTGTCGATGACCTACATGGCCACGCTGAAGCTCGACGAGGATGAGACCACCCGCAAGAAGGCTGTGTCGGGTGCCAAGGTTCGGATCGGCCAGGCCGGGCGCTTCGTCGGCCAGGCGGCCATTCAGATCCATGGCGGCATGGGCATGACCGAGGAACTCGCCATCGGTCACTATTTCAAGCGTCTGACCATGATCGATCACGAGTTCGGGAATGTGGACCACCATCTGAGGCGCTACACCCAGTTGAGCGCCGAGGAACTGCCGGCCGCCGCCGAGTAGGGCCGGACCCGCAACAGGTATCCGTGCCCCGTCTGGCGACCGCCGGACGGGGCGCCTTGGTTTTCGGGAGAAGCGTGTGGACAATGATCTTTGCCGGCTCGAGCGCGAGGGGCCGATCGCCAGGCTGGTCTGGTCGCGGCCGGATCGGCTGAACCCGGTTGGCCGCGACGGCGACGGTGAGCGGATGCAATCGGTGTGCGCCGAGATCGATGCCGATCCCGACCTGCGATGCGTCGTCGTCACGGGCGAGGGCAGGGCTTTCTCCGCGGGCGGGGACCTTCAAGCGATGCGAGACCGGACGGGCACGTTCGCCGGGTCCGCCGCCCAGATCCAGGACGGGTATGAACGCAACCTCCAGGGCGTGATCCGCGCCTTGTGGAACCTCGAGACCCCGGCGATTGCGGCAGTGAACGGGCCGGCGGTGGGCCTCGGCTTCACCCTGGCTTGCCTGTGTGATGTGCGGATCCTCTCGAGCGAGGCCCGGTTCAAGATGCCGTTTCTGAACCTCGGCGTGATCCCGGGCGATGGCGGGCTGTGGCTGCTCTCGCGCATGGTCGGTTTCAGCCGGGCGGCGGAAATGTGTTTTACCGGCGCCACCTATGATGCCGAGACGGCGATCTCCTGGGGCCTGGCCAGCCGCATCGTCGCGCCAGAGGCGCTAATGGAGACGGCGATGGGCCTTGCGGAGGAGATCGCCGCCAAGCCGCCCCAGGCGCTGCGTCACACCAAGCGTCTGATGCGAAACGCCCTGACCCAGGATTATCCCCAAGCGATGCGGGAAGCCGCTGCGGTTCAGGCAATCCTGCACCAGGGAGCCGACCACATGGAGGGCGTCACCGCCACGCTGGAAAAGCGGGTACCCCGCTTTACCGGACTGTAGCCTCGCTGGCTTCCCCTCCGATGGCAGCCGCCGCAACGGAAAGGCTTGCGCGGCGAAGTCAGCCCCATAGAGTGGGGTAGAACGTGGCGTATGCCGCGCCCGGCCGGTTCGGCCGCAAGATCAGGAACCGGCAGAGGCCGGGCACGAAACCAGGGGAGGCCGCCATGATCGGCGTTGTTGCAACATTGACCATTGCCGAAGGCAAGGAGAGCGAGTTCGAGGCCGTGGGCAAGGATCTGATGGCCAAGGTGAAGGCCAACGAGCCGGGCACGCTGACCTACCAGCTCTACAGGTCCCAGAAGGATCCGCAGACCTATGTGTTTCTCGAGCAGTACGCCTCGAAGGATGCGCTCGATGCCCACGGCCAGTCCGACTACTTCAAGGCGGCGATGCCCAAGATCGGAAGCTGCCTGGCGGGCGCGCCGGACATCCAGCGTTTCGATATCGTCGAGTAGGAGCCGTTGATGGACTTGGCCTTTACCGAAGAGGAACGGGCATTTCAGCGAACCGTTCGCGACTGGATCGCGGAGCATTACACGCCTGACCTGCGGGCCAGGATGGCTCTGTCGAAGAATGGCTATCTGGACAAGGCCGGCCAGGTTGCCTGGCAGAAAAAACTCGCAGCACAGGGCTGGATCGCACCGAACTGGCCCGTCGAGTTTGGCGGTCCCGGCCTCACGGCGACGGAAAAGTACATACTGCAAATGGAGCTGGCTGCAGCCGGCACGCCCACGGTCAGTCCGATGGGGGTGTCCATGGTTGCACCCGTCCTCATGGCGTTCGGCTCCAAGGCGCAGCAGGACAAGCACCTGCCGCCCATCCTGAACTCCGATGTCTGGTGGTGTCAGGGGTATTCCGAGCCGGGATCCGGGTCCGACCTCGCTTCGCTCCAGATGTCGGCCGAGCGTGATGGCGACGAGTACGTCCTGAACGGGTCCAAGATCTGGACGACCCATGCCCAGTGGGCCGACATGATCTTCTGCCTGGTCCGCACGTCGCGAACCGGGAAACCCCAGGAAGGCATCAGCTTCATCATCTTCCCGATGGATCTGCCAGGTATCACGGTGCGTCCGCTTCCCACGCTCGATGGCCCCATGGAAGGCGAGCAGGAAATCAATCAGGTGTTCTTCGAGAATGTCCGCGTGCCGATTGCAGAGGCACTGGTCGGGGAAAAGAACAAGGGCTGGACCTACGCAAAGTATCTTCTGCAGTTCGAACGCGGTAACGCCTACGCGCCCGGCCTGCGCAGCATGCTTGGGAAGACCCGCAGGATTGCCAGCGTGGAAATGGCTGGCGGGGCACCCCTGATCCTCGACCCCGACTTCCGCCGCAAGCTGGCAGAGCTGGACATTCACATCGATGCCATGGATGCGACGGAGCTGCGCATCTTCTCGGCCCTCAGTGCAGGCGAGGCGGTCGGACCGGAAAGTTCCATGCTGAAATGCGCCGGCTCCGAGGCCCAGCAGCGGATCACGGAGCTGACACTCGAGGCCACCGGCCAGTACGCCCAGGGCTTCGTCCAGGACAGTTGGGCGCATCTGCGCGATGGCAACAATGAGCGGCTGCCCATCCCCGAGCATGCGGTTCCCGTGGCACCGAGCTATTTCAACTATCGCAAGGCCTCGATCTATGCAGGATCGAACGAGATCCAGCGCAACATCATGGCAAAGATGGTGCTGGGACTTTGAGAGCATTTTCGCGCGACGTAGCCACCGGCTCACCGCGGGAACATGCTCCAGACAGGATGTGAGTGCATCTTCAGCGGCTTTGGCTGACTGGACGATGCGCTGATTGGCGGCGGAGCAGAGCGCCCAGGAAACGTCCGATCGCCCCTGAAGAGGCGGCGGGCGTAAGGGAGGAGAGATGGACGCAGCCACCCGGGCGGCGCGCCAGCGCGTCGTCGGATCGATCTGGACCAAGCTGGCCTATGGTGCGGGCTCCGTCGCCTATGGCGTCAAGGGCAACGGATTCTCCTATTTCCTGCTCCTGTTCTACAGTCAGGCCCTCGGCGTGGACAGCGCCTCGGTGGGGCTGGCCATCTTCCTGACCTTTCTGGTCGACGCCTTTTCCGATCCGGTGGTTGGCTATCTCTCCGACAATCTCCGCACCCCGTTCGGACGGCGACATCCTTTCATGTATGCCGCCGCGATACCGGTCTCGGTCTCGTTCTGGTTCCTCTGGAACCCGCCGGAGGGCTACACCAACGAACAGTTGTTCTGGTATCTCCTGTTCTGGGCGATCCTGGTGCGGACGCTGATCACGCTCTACGAGATACCGTCCTCCGCACTGGTGGCGGAATTCACCACCGACTATGACGAGCGTACGACGTTCCTGTCCTATCGCAACATGTTCGGCTGGGTCGGCGGGGTGATCGTCGCCGTGATCACGCTGACCCTTCTGCTCGACCGCGACAGCGCCACGGGAAGCGGTTTCACGGACGTACAAGGGTTCCGGGAGTATGGACTGCTCGCATCCCTGACGATCTTCGCGTCGATCATGGTGTCTGCCCTGGGGACCCACCGCACCATTCCGCACCTCTACCGCTCGACCACCGTGCCGGAGAAATTTTCTCTCGGCCGGTTCCTGCGGGAGATCTTCGAGACCCTGGCCAATCCGTCATTCGCGGCGCTGTTCCTGGCCTCGCTGTTCAGCTTCGTGGCGTCCGGCGTGTCGGCGGCCCTCACCTTCTACATTTACGGTTACTTCTGGGGCTTCGAATCCGATCAGTCGGGGCTGATTACAGCATCGGTGATCCTCTCGGCGGTGGGGGCCTTCGTGTTCGCACCACGGGTATCGCGGGCGCTGGGCAAGAAGCGTGCGGCGATCATTGTGGGTGTCCTCGCCTTCAGCATAGCGCCAGCGCCCATCGTGCTGCGCCTGTTCGGACTCATGCCGGAGAACGGCGATCCGGCCCTGTTTCCGATCATTTTCTGCGTCGTGGTCGCGGACATGTGCCTGATCATCATGGTGCAGATTCTCATGCAATCGATGATCGCCGACCTGGTCGAGGACAGCCAGACCCGCACGGCCAGGCGCTCCGAGGGGGTGTTCTTCGCCGCCATCAGCTTCACGCGAAAGGCCGTGGAAGGCGGCGGCATCCTTATCGCGTCTGCGCTGCTGGCGATCATCGATTTCCCGGTCGGCCGACCACCGAGCGAGGTGCCGGAGGAGGCCCTGTTCAGGTTGGGGGCATTCTACGCCCCGACCCTGTTCACGCTCTGGATGATCATGCTGGCCTGCCTCAGCTTCTACCGGATCGACCGGGCGCGGCACGAGGCGAACCTGACCCAGCTTGGGCTGGGTGAAGCCCCTGAATTCGTGACGGAAATGTCATCGCGTCCCGATTGATGGGGCCGGCGCGGGCGCATACATCTGGCGTCCTTTGAAGAGGCTTGCTGCAGATGTCATATTCGCTCGTCCGTCTTTGTCAGAGTCTGCTGGCCGCCACGGTCTTCGCCGCCTGTTCCAATGCCCAGCCGGCTGGGACGTCAACGCCCGAACCCGCCTCTCAGCCGGACTCCGGACCAGCGGCTGAGGCCGGCGCGCCCGCAGGCGAAGACGCCCCCGGAACGCACACCCGCGCCCCCGCGCGCGCGGGAGAGATCGACCTGACCTTCGCCCCCCTGGTCAAGTCAGCCTCGCCAGCCGTGGTGAACGTGTATTCCAAGCGTGTGGTGAACCGCTCGGTCTCCCCCTTTGCGAATGATCCCATATTCCAGGAATTCTTCGGGACGCCCCGCTCCCAGGTCCAGAACTCCCTCGGGTCCGGCGTCATCGTGGGGGAAGATGGAGTGATCGTCACCAACAACCACGTCATCGAGGGAGCCGACGAACTTCTCGTGGTCCTGAGCGACCGCCGCGAATATGCTGCGGAACTGGTGCTCGCAGACGAGCGGACGGACCTGGCGGTCCTGAAGATCGACACCGAAGACCAGAGCCTGCCGACGCTGGACTATGCCGACACACGCGACCTCGAAGTGGGTGACCTGGTCCTTGCCATCGGCAATCCCTTTGGCGTCGGCCAAACCGTCACCAGTGGCATCATCTCCGCGACGGCCCGAACCGATGTGGGCGTTTCCGATTACGCCTTTTTCCTGCAGACGGACGCGGCCGTGAATCCCGGCAATTCCGGCGGCGCCCTGATCGACACGGAAGGACGTCTTGTCGGGGTGAACACGGCGATCTTCTCCCGCTCGGGCGGCTCCAACGGAATCGGGTTCGCCATTCCCGCGGAAATGGTGAAGCGCGTGGTCGATGCGGCCATCAATGAAGGGATGATCGTCCGGCCCTGGCTGGGCCTGAAGGGACAGTCGGTCTCCTATGACATTGCCCGAAGCAAGGGCCTGGACCGGCCGGTCGGTGTCATCGTGACCGAAGTTTATGACGGTGGACCTGCCGATGAGGCCGGCTTGCGGCGTGGGGACCTGGTGCTCGAGATCGATGGACGGGAGGTGTTCGACGAACGCGGGCTGAAGTTTCTCGCCGCCACACGCTCACCCGGCGAGTCCGCGACCCTGACCGTTCTGCGCAGTGGCGAACGCGAGCAGATCGGCGTGACTCTGCGTGCGCCACCCGGTGCCACCGAGGCCGAGCGCGTGCTGCTCCAGGGGCGTCATCCGTTCAGCGGCGCCGAGGTTGCCGACCTGTCGCCGCGCCTGGCGGAGGAGCTGGGCCGCGATCCCTTTGACACCGGCGTCCTGGTGACCCGCATCCTGCGCGGCGCCTATGCGCGCCGGATCGTGCGGCCAGGAGACGTGATCGTGGCGGTGAACGGCACACCGACGCCCACGATCGAGGCCCTGCGCGCCCAGTTGGAGTCTGACGGAAATCTCTGGCGGATCGAACTCGACCGTAACGGTCGGCGCGTGTCCGGCACCGTGCGGATGTAGGCGCGATCAGGCGGTATGGTGCTCGGTTGGCTGATGGGCGGCGAGGGTCCGCAGGAATTTCGCCAGTTTCTCGGCGCTTTCGGCGCCCTGAACGGCGAAGCGGCGGTCCCCGACATAAGTGGGAACGCCGCGTATCCCCATGTCGAGGAAGAGCTGCTGCTCGGCGCGGACGGCGTCACGGTCGGCATTGCGGTCGAGAAGGTCGCCGACAATCACGCCGTCAAGCCCGATCTCGTCAGCAATGTCGCACAGCACCTCCCGGCACCCGATGTCGCGATGGTCACGGAAATAGGCCGTAAATAGCGCCTCGTTGGCCGCTGCGCCAAGCCCCTGGCCCTGGGCCCAACGCACCAGTCGGTGAGCGTCGAACGTATTCGGGCGCACCTTGATCCCGGAAAAGTCGAACGGGATGTTCTCGGCCTCGCCATACTGTTCGAGCGCCTCGCGCATCGCACGGAAGCGGCTGGTCTGAGGCGATTCGCCGGCGTCACCGGTGCCGCCCAGCCGTGAGGTCATATAGGCCTTGTAGTCCGTACCTTCCGCCGGAAGCGTCGGGTCGAGTTCGTAGGGGCGGAACAGCAGATCGACTTGAACGTCGGACGCCAGGGCGATCGCGCTCCGGATACGCCTCAGGCCCAGCCAGCACCAGGGGCAGACGAGGTCGGAAACCATTTCCACGGTGACGGTCATGTCGCTTCCTTCCCAACCTTCCATTGTCTGCAACGGGTCAGGCCATGGCCGCATGGGCCTTCAGGTCGTCAATGTCGCACACTTCCAGCGCCCTGGCGCTTGTCGCTTCCAGGACCACTTCAGGCGCACACCCTGCTTCGCGCGCTTCCTCCCAGCGGATGGCGCAAAGGCACCACCGGTCGCCGGCCTTGAGGCCGGGAAAACCGAAGGCCGGGCGCGGCGTGACCAAATCGTTTCCCCGCGCATAGGAGAACCGCAGAAAGGCGTCGGTGACCCGCGCACAGACGGCATGCAGGCCCTTGTCCTCCGGTCCGCAATGGCAAAGGCCGTCCCGGTAGAATCCCGTCAACGGGTCGGTTCCGCAGGTTTGCAGCGCGGTGCCGAGAACGTTCGTACCTGTCATGCGGGCACCGCCTGGTCCGGCTTCGACGCTGCCATGGACAGTACGCGCCAATATCCGCGCTGTACCTGCATACGGTCGGTGATGCCCTTCTCGTGCAGCAAGCGGTGCGCCTCGGCCAGCCTGTAGCAGGGCAGGTGCATGAACATGTGGTGTTCGCAGTGATAGTTCACCCAGTAAGGCGCGATCAGCAACGTTTCCAGCGGATTGGCGAGCGTCGTGCGGGCGTATTGCAACGGGTCGCCATTGTCCGTCAGCACCGCATGTTCGGCGATGTTTCGAATGCGGGTGACCATCATGAACCATGTCGCCATCGGCAGGAGCCAGACGACGAAATAGGCCCACCAGGCTCCCAGAGCCGTCAGCGCCGCCAGCAGGAGAAGATTGGTCAGAACCATCGGCCCCACCGCCTCCCGGGCCGACTGGCTTCGGTTTTCGGCGCCCTTCTGTGCCCGGATCCCCAGACCCAGGGCGTTGGCGAACTGGTTGCGCCGCTGCTTGAGGAAGGTCTGCCCGGTCAGGTCGCGAACGATCTTGCGGCGCAGGGACCGGCGTGTGATCGGGAACGGCGCTGACAGGATGAGATCGGGATCCTCGTCCTGCTGGGTAAACTTGTGATGCTGCAGGTGGTAGGGCCGATACTGCGCCAGGGACGACCCGATCGGTGCGGCGCACAGCCATTTGCCCACCCAGTCGTTGATCCTTCGGTTCGTGTGGAGCCCGCCATGGGCCGCCTCATGCATCAGGATGGCCAGGCCGAGCTGGCGGGCGCCCACCAGCATGATCGAAAGCGGGATCAGCCAAGGCTGCCATACCGCGAGCGCAATGGCAGCCAGGATGATCGCCCAGGCGTGGACCACCATGCCGAGCCCGATCCAGTTGTTTCGACGCGACAGTGCCGCCCATTCCTCGCGGGTGAACAGATCCAGCGGACGAATTCGGGGTGCGACAGCCATAGTGCGAGTTTAGGACAGAATGGCGGCAATCACAAAGCCTGCCGCAAGGATAGCCCCCGCCCAGACATTCGACTTGAAGACCACGAGTGCCTGACGGTCGCGTCCCCGACTCACCCGCACGGCCTGCCAAGCGCCGTGGGCCAGGAAGAGGAGGGCCGCCACAGCCCCGATGCGCGGTGCCCCCATGGCGAGTGCGGCCAGAGCGGCAAGCGCGGCCGCCGCCATGTGGAAGCAGAACGCGCCCAACACCGCACGATCGCCAAACAGGCGCGCGGTGGACTTCACACCCATCAGGGCATCGTCTTCCCGATCCTGCAGGGCGTAGACCGTGTCATAGGCGATGGTCCAGCAGGCCAGGCCCAGCCAGAGGATGACCGTTGCGGGGCTGACATGAGTTGCGGTGGCAGCGCCCACAAGGACACCCCAATTCATCGTCGCCCCCAGCCAGGCCTGGGGCCACCAGGTCACCCGCTTCATGAACGGATAGAGTGCCACGAGCGGCAGAGCGAGCACGGCGACGATCTTGGCATCCACCGGCAGCGCCAGCCAGACAAGGAAACCGACCGCGAGCTGGGCGATAAGCCAGCCGATCGCCTGGGTGAGACTTACCTCTCCGGCCGGAAGGGGCCGGCCTGCGGTGCGCGCCACACCTGCATCAAGGTCGCGATCGGCAATGTCGTTCCAGGTGCATCCGGCCCCACGCATCGCGGTCGCACCGATCAGGAACCAGATCGCCCAGAACGGGTCGTGCCAGGTGAGGCCGTCCGGGATTCTTGCGCCGGCGAGGCCCATCCAGCACGGCAGGGTCAGGAGCCAGATGCCCACCGGACGGTCCCAGCGCGCCAGGGCGGCATAGGGCCGTGCCGTCTCCGGAAGCCGGCGCAGCATCTCCGGAAAGGCGCTGTCTGCAGGCCCCCGCCGGCCTCCGTCCCCATCCGCGTCAGCCTCTGTCGTGGCGGCCTGCGCCTGAGGTGCGGATGCAGGATCCGCGCCCTCAGGTGCGAGTTGGTCGTCTACGTCCGTGCGACCGGATCGGGCCTCGACCGGGGTTTCCGGCAAACCGGCTTCGTGACCGGTCCCTGAGGACTCGTCTGCAGACGACGCGTCCGTCGCGGGATCATCTACGGGCGCTTCCTGCTGTCCTGGCTGCGCAGGATCGGGCTTCGAAGGGTCATCGGAGTGTGCCATCGCGCCCTTCTACCGCACTCCGCAAGCTCGGTCGACTGACCACCCGGGCTGGTGCGTGGAGCCGTTACGCCACGGACACGGTCTTCCGGTTCGTGAAGGCGCGCAACCCGTCTGCCGCAAGTTCACGGCCGCAGCCGGAGTCCTTGATGCCGCCAAAGGGGAGCCGCGGATCGGACGAAACGGCAGCGTTGACGAAGGTGCTGCCGGCCTCCAGATCGCGCACGGCCCGGGCGATCTCGCCCTCGTCCTGACTGAACAGCGTCGCTCCAAGGCCATAGGCGCTGGCATTGGCGCGTGCGATGGCCTCGTCGAACGACTCCACCTGCCACAGCGCCGCCACCGGGCCGAACAGTTCCTCGGTTGCGGCCGGGCTACCGTCCGGCGCGTTCTCCAGGATCTGGGGGGCAAAATACCAGCCGCAGTCCGGCAGGTCGCAGAGACGGTTGAGTCGCCGGGCACCGGCTGCCAAGCTCGACTCCACCTGTGACCGCAACTCGGTGCGGATCTTGGCCAGCGCGAGCGGGCCGAGGGTCGTCTCCCGATCGGTAGGGTCGCCCGGCCTCAGGGCCTCCACACGTGCAATGAAGGCGTCCCGGAACCGGTCGTAGACCTCGCGATGTACCAGGAACCGCTTGGCGGCGATGCAGGACTGCCCGGTATTCTTCATCCGTGCCGCGACGGCTGTGCTCACCGCTGCATCGAGGTCGGCGGACGGCATCACCAGAAAGGCGTCCGTCCCGCCAAGTTCGAGGATGCTTGGCTTGATGGCCGCTCCCGCACTGGCGGCCACGGCCGCACCGGCGGGACCGGAGCCGGTCAAAGTCACGCCGCGTACCCGACGATCCCGTATCACGCCGTCCACCAGATCGGCGCCGATCAGGAGCGTCTGGAAGCAGCCGTCCGGAAGACCGGCGTCGCGAAAGACGTCCTCGATGTCGAGCGCGCACCGCCAAACATTCGATGCATGCTTCAGGAGGCCCACATTGCCCGCCATGAGTGCAGGCGCGGCAAAGCGGAAGACCTGCCAGAAGGGATAGTTCCACGGCATGACCGCGAGGATAGGACCGAGCGGGAGGTGGCGCACATAGGCACTGCGGGCATCGGTTTGCGTGGGCTCGTCGGCAAGGTCGCGTTCCGCCGTTTCGGCATAGTGGCGGCAGACCCAGGCGCACTTCGCGATCTCGGCCTCGGCCTCGCTCACGGGTTTGCCCATCTCCGCCGTCATGTGGGCGGCCAGCACATGGGCGCGCGCCTCCAGCAGGCGTGCGGTGTCCTTGAGGATCCCCGCCCGTGTGGCCAAGTCCGTCAGGCGCCAGCCCTTGAACGCGACCTCGGCAGTGGCCAGCGCGGCCTCCATGGCGTTGCCGTCATGGGGCTCGAAGACTTCGATCTCGGCTTCCGTAGCGGGATTGATGGACACAACGCTCATGTCGGACCCTCCAGTCGGGATTGCGCGCGGCACGGGGCCGCGTATACCCCGGTCGCATGTCGTCGACGCCCCGCCTCTATGTCACATCCGCCCTGGCCGAGGACGGCTATGTGGCCGTCAATGAGGGTCAGGCGAAGTATCTGAGCCGGGTGATGCGCCTAAGGGTGGGGGACCGGGTGCGTGTCTTCAACGGGCGGGATGGCGAATGGGACGGCGTCATCGACCATTTCGAGGGCAAGACCCTGTTGCTCAAGGTCAAGGCCCAGCGCCGCACCCAGTCCCAGGGGGCCAGTCTCAGCCTGCTGTTTGCGCCGCTCAAGAAGACCAGAACCGATTTCGTCGTCGAGAAGGCGACCGAGCTGGGCGTGGCATCGATCCAGCCCGTATTCACGGCGCGCACCCAGCCGGGCCGGGTCAACACGGACCGACTGCAGGCGCTCGCCATGGAAGCCGCCGAGCAGACCGAGCGCATGGACCTGCCCCTCATCCTGCCGGCCGTGCCGCTGCCGCAGGCGCTGGACGGGCTGGACCGGTCGGTGACGCTCTATTTCTGCGACGAGGCGGGTGACGAGGCGGACGCACCCTGGGGGGGAACGCCCGGACGCGCCAGACCGATGGTCGACGTGCTTGCCGCGCGCGAGATCGGGCCGGCGGCCATCCTGATCGGGCCGGAGGGTGGCTTTTCCCCGGAGGAACGCCGCGACCTTCGCGGCAGGGCCGGCACGGTGCCGGTGGGCCTGGGACCGCGCATCCTGCGGGCCGAGACGGCCGCCGTGGCCGCGCTGGCGCTGTGGCAGGCCGAACATGGCGACTGGCGGGGCCTGACCACATCCTGACGTCCGGACGGGCCGTCAAACGCGCGAAATGGGGGCGGGGTGTTGGCGACGGTGTCATTCGGGCTTAACTGCAGCCAATCACGGGTGAAGGCCGAAGGCGATGACGACACCGACTTCCGAAATCGACGAGGCCGCGCCTCGCGTGGCGTCCAGGGCCGAGCTGGTCGAATGGATGGAGGCCGGCTGCAAGCCGGAGTCCGACTGGCGAATCGGCACCGAACACGAAAAGTTCGGCTTCATCTGGGAGGGGCTGAAGCCCTTGCCCTATGAGGGAGAGGTGTCGGTGCGCGCGCTTCTGGAGGGTCTACGCGACCGGTTCGGCTGGACGGGCATCGAGGAAGGGGGACACCTGATCGGGCTCCAGCGAGACGGGGCCAGCGTCAGCCTGGAGCCCGGTGGCCAGTTCGAGCTGTCGGGCGCGCCGCTGCAGCACATACATGAGACCTGCAACGAGGTCGGCCAGCACCTTTGCGAGGTGCGCGACGTCGCCGACCCGCTGGGGGTAGGGTTCCTGGGCCTCGGCGTGTCACCGAAGTGGAGTTATGAGGAAACGCCCGTGATGCCGAAGGGCCGCTACGGAATCATGCGATCCTACATGAAGCGCGTCGGTCGGCTGGGTCATGAGATGATGTTCCGGTCCTGCACGGTTCAGGTGAACCTCGATTTTTCGAGCGAAGCCGACATGGTGAAGAAGCTGCGCGTCTCCCTGGCGCTGCAACCCCTCGGCACGGCCCTGTTCGCAAACTCGCCGTTCATGGAAGGTCGCACCAATGGCCATCTGAGTTACCGGTCCCACATCTGGACCGATACCGATCCCGACCGCACCGGCATGTTGCCCTTCGCCTTCGAGGACGGGTTCGGCTTCGAGCGCTATGTCGACTATGCACTCGACGTACCGATGTATTTCGTCCGGCGCGGCGGGCGATACATCGACGCGGCAGGCCTCAGTTTCCGGGATTTCATGGAAGGCCGTCTCGACATCCTGCCCGGCGAACGCCCGGCTCTGGATGACTGGGCCGACCATCTTTCGACCATCTTCCCGGAAGTGCGTCTCAAGCGCTTCCTGGAGATGCGCGGCTCCGACTCCGGACCCTGGAGCCGCCTGTGCGCCTTCTCCGCGTTCTGGACCGGCCTCCTCTACAATTCCGACGCCCTCGACGCGGCCTGGCAGCTGGTCAGGTCCTGGACCGCGGGCGAACGTGAAGCAATGCGCCAGTCCGTGGCGGTCCTGGGCTTGCGAACCCCGATACCGGGCGGACGGACCCTGAAGGATCTGGGCGAGGAGGTTCTCGCCATCGCCCGCGCCGGCCTTAAGGCACGGGGGCGGCTGTCGGTTTCGGGCGACGACGAGACCGGGTATCTCACGGAACTGGAGGAGATCGCCGACAGTGGCATCACGCCGGCGGAGCGGCTCCTGGAACGCTACCACACCGAATGGGGCCGGCGGGTGGAGCCGGTCTTCGAGGCCTGCGCCTATTGAGGCTTGGGCCGGTGCCCACGTCGCTTGAAAAGGCTTGAAACGCTGGCCGAAAGGCCGGTCGCAGGGGCAGTCCTTGCGTTTCAGACCATGATTTTCGGCTGTTGAGCCCCGGAAACGCGTTCCAGTCGAATTTCCTTGCTTGAGCCTTTGGGTTGGACGTGGTGGATGGTGCGGACGTCATGTTTTTCCGCGCCGCTCCGCCGCAAGCCGTCAAGGGACCTCGCCATGACCGATACGACCGCCCCGGCCGGGGCTGCAGGCGCCGATGCGCGTCCCGAATTCATGGGCCATCCACGGGGGCTCGTCGTCCTGTTCTTCGCGGAAATGTGGGAGCGCTTCTCCTATTACGGAATGCGCGGGCTCCTGGTGCTCTACCTGACCTGGCATTTCCTGTTCGAGGCCGACGAGGCGTTCACCCTTTATGGCGCCTATGTGGCACTCGTCTATCTGGGGCCGCTTCTCGGCGGCTACCTGGCCGACCGGTATCTCGGATTCCGGAAGGCGGTAACCTTCGGAGCGGTGCTGCTCGTGGCCGGTCACGCCCTGATGGGATTTCACGGCGCTCCGGCGCAGGAAACGCTCAGGGTGGGGGATGAGACCTACAGGCTCGAACGGGCCGATTATGACGAAGATCGCAACCGCTTCCTCATGATGGACGGTGAGCGCTTTTCGGTCCAGCGTTTCGAGCAGCCCGAGAAGGGCTCGCCGATCCGGTTCGTCACCATCGAACGCGAGGGTGAGGCGCTCTCCTTCGAGGGCACGCTCGAGCGGACGCGCAGCCCGCTGCACACACAGATTCTTTTCGCCGCGCTGGCCCTCATCGTCGCCGGGGTCGGCTTCCTGAAGCCCAACATCTCCGCCGCCGTCGGCGCGCTGTACGAGGAGGGCGACCGGCGGCGCGATGCGGGATTCACCATCTATTACATGGGCATCAATCTCGGATCGCTGCTGGCGGGCATCTTCTGTTCCCTGGCGGCGGCCATGTTCGGCTGGGCCTACGGCTTCGGACTGGCAGCCATCGGCATGGTGGCCGGTCTCATCGTGTTCGTCCGGGGACAGCACTGGCTGGAGGGTCGCGCAGAGCCTCCGGCAGATGCGGGACTGAAGCAGACCGTTGTACCGGGACTGACCCGCGAGCACGCGGTCTATCTCGCGGGACTTGCCTTTGCCGCGGTCGCCTATGGCCTGTTGCAGATTGCAAACCTGATGTCGCTGGCCATGCATGCGGTGTTCGCCGTTACGACCACCGCGATCCTCGGTTACATGCTGACGAAGCTGGAGCGCGAAGCACGTGATCGGATGCTGGGTCTGCTCGTCCTTGTCGTGACCTCCGTCCTGTTCTGGACGCTGTTCGATCAGGGACCGAGCTCGCTCAACCTCTTCGCGGCGTCTCATGTGGACATGTCGGTCGGAGGCATGGACGTCCCCGCACCCGTCCTTCAGTCGGCGAACCCGGCCTTCATCATCCTGTTCGCGATTCCGGTCGCGGCGTTGTGGACGCTTCTGGGCAAGCGCGACCGGGAACCGAATGTCTTCTTCAAGTTTGCGCTTGCCATGATCCAGATCGGGGCCGGTTTCTATGTGCTGAATGTCGGTATCGGTCTGGCGGAGGCTGGCCCTGACGGCGCGCTGGAGATCAGCGTCATCTTCATCCTGCTGATGTATCTGTTGCATACGACCGGCGAGCTGTTCCTGTCTCCCGTCGGTCTGTCGGCGGTGACCAAACTCTCGGTGAAGTCGCTGGTGGGCTTCATGATGGGCTACTGGTTCCTGGCTTCGTCTTACGCCAACATCATCGCCGCCCAGGTCGCCCGCGCGACGCAGGTACCGGAAGGTGCACCCCCGCAGGAAAGCCTCGACGCCTACAACGCCGTCTACTTCCAGCTCGGCTCATCGGCCGTGGCGCTTGGGGTCGGCCTGCTCATTGCAATGCCGCTTCTGAAGCGCCTGCTCCATGGCGTGAAGTAGCCGACCGGACGACGCGTTGCGCCAAGCCAATGGCGAATGCCCTGGCGATCAGGGGCGGGGCGCGCGGAAAACGAACAGCCGGTTGACGAGATAATTCACCGTGAAGGAAATAGCGGCACCCATCGCGAAATAGCCAGGCTCCATCCACCAGGCCGGGGGCATCGCGGTTTCCAGGAGGCCAATGGTGCCCACGCGGCTGACGAAGGCCGCAGTCAGCGCGCCGAGATTGCCCAGGAGCCGCTTGACGGATACGCCGGACGCCGGACGCTGGAAGGTCCAGAACTCATGGACGAAATAGAAGGCGACACCCACCGTCAGGAAGCCGATGGCCGCCGAGGCCGTCAGTGACAGGGGCGTCGCATAGCTCAGGGCGAGCGTCAGGACCGCGTCAAGACCCAGCGCCGCGAAGGAGGCTAGCGCGAAGCGGACCTCCGACCTGGCCGTGAGGCCGCCAAGCCGGTCCCGGCGGCTCATTCCAACTAGGACGAATAGAATTCGACCACCTGCGCCGGTTCCATCTGAACCGGGTAGGGCACGTCATTCAGGGTGGGGATCCGCGTATAGGTCGCCGTCATCGCCTTCGGGTCGACGTCGATGTAATCCGGCACGTCGCGTTCGCTCGAGCCCAGCGCTTCCAGGACGAGCGCCATGCTGCGGGACTTCTCGCGAACCTCCACCACATCGCCCGGCTTCAGGCGATAGGATGGAATGTTGGTCTTCACGCCGTTCACCTTGACATGGCCATGGTTCACGAACTGGCGCGCCGCAAAGATCGTCGGCACGAATTTGGAGCGGTAGACGAATGCATCGAGGCGGGACTCGAGAAGGCCGATCAGGTTCTCGGCGGTGTTGCCCTTGATCCGGTTGGCCTCGTCATAGGTCTTGCGGAACTGCTTTTCAGTGATGTCGCCATAATGGCACTTCAGCTTCTGCTTCGCCATCAGCTGCATGCCGTAGTCGGACAGCTTGGTGCGCCGGCCCTGGCCATGCTGACCTGGCTTGTAGGCGCGCTTGTTGACCGGAGACTTGGGGCGACCCCAGATGTTCTCGCCAACACGGCGATCGATCTTGTACTTCGTCGAGTGACGACGCGACATGGAAACCTCGTTTTCGACGCGGACCGGCACCGGGCTGTCTGCCCGCTGCGATTTCAACGGCGGTATCCGCACCACCCGTCATGAAACCGCGTGATCAACCCCACAGGACCGCACCTGTCAAGTCATCGCCGCACACCGGTTCAGCGCATGTCTGCGCCGCCGGTCTCTTCGGGCGGGGTCTCATCCGGCGCAGCGCCTGACGCCGGATCGACATCTGCGTCCTCTGCCCGGGCATCGGGGTTCCAGCGATACATCTTGTTCACGACACAGCGCTGGGGTGGGATGCCGGTCCGGTCGTTGAAGCCGAACACCGAGTCCGAGGCATAGAGATTGTCGCCACGCGTCAGGCAGCTCGTCGTGGACGACACGCCCAGGGACAAGGCGCGGTCCAGGTTGAAGCATGGGCCAAAGGTCTCGATCAGATAGGATGTGTTGGCGCCCACCTCGACCACCACGGACCGCCGTGTCGTTTCCGTGAAGCCGTTGATGTTAGAGGCGAAACAGATCCGGTCGACCTCCTCGCCGCGGCGCGGATCCGGTGTCGTGGCCTCGGCGGTGTCGCCATCGGTTGCGCCCGTGGCCGTGCAGGCCGCAAGCGCCAGACCCGCGACGAGGGCGGCCGCGAGGCCGCTCCAGGCAGGGCGACGGCGGGGCAGGTCTTGCGACAACGTCATTCTTGTCCTCCTCGCGAGAAAATTGGCCGGTCACAGGATCTATATCGTTGATGAACGGCGTCCGAACAGGGGACGGCTGCAGAGCGCACGGCGGGGGGCGGCCTTGCGTTTGGCGCAGTGACGCGCTTACGAAGGCGGCTTGCACCTTTCCCTGCAGCGACGAGCGGACGACCGACCCTGCCATGAGCGATCTGACCCGACTGACCCTGGCTGCCGCCCTCGACGGCCTGGCCGACAAGCGCTTCTCGGCGCGCGAACTGACGGACGCCTTCCTTGCGCGGATCGAGGCGGCCAATCCCGCGCTCAACGCCTTTGTCGTCACGACCGCCGAGCGCGCGCGCGAGATGGCCGACGCCAGCGATGCGCGCCGTGCGCGCGGTGAGGCGCTGGCGCTCGACGGGGCACCGCTGGGGGTCAAGGACCTGTTCTGCACCAGGGGCGTTCGCACCACCGCCTGCTCCAACATTCTTGGCGAGTTCACGCCGACTTACGAGTCCACGGTCACGCAGAAACTCTGGGATGCAGGTGCGGTGATGCTGGGCAAGCTCAACATGGACGAGTTTGCCATGGGCTCGTCGAACGAGACCTCGCGGTTCGGCCCCGTGACCAATCCCTGGCGCCGGCGCGGCGACAACCGTCCGCTCACGCCGGGCGGATCGTCAGGCGGTTCGGCCGCAGCGGTGGCGGCCGATCTCTGCCTTGCGGCCACGGCATCCGACACCGGCGGATCGATCCGTCAGCCGGCCGCGTTCACTGGAACCGTAGGGATCAAGCCCACCTATGGCCGCGCCAGCCGCTACGGCATGGTAGCGTTTGCGTCGTCCCTCGATCAGGCCGGCCCGATCGCGAAGACCGTCGAGGATGCCGCAATCCTACTCGGCGCCCTGTGCGGCCATGATCCTCGCGATTCCACCTCACTCGATGTGGAGACCCCGAACTGGCGCGAGGCCCTGTCGCAACCCGTGAAGGGAATGAGGATCGGGATTCCGCGGGAATACCGCGTCGACGGCATGTCGGCGGAGATCGATGCCCTGTGGCAACAGGGGATCGACTGGCTCAGCGCGGAGGGCGCCGAGATCGTCGAGGTCTCGCTGCCCCACACCCGATATGCGCTGCCGGTCTATTACATCGTCGCACCCGCCGAGGCGTCGTCCAACCTCGCGCGCTATGACGGGATGCGATACGGGTTGCGTGTCGCCGGCGACGACCTGCTCGCCACCTATGAGGCGACGCGCGCCCAGGGCTTCGGAGACGAAGTCCAGCGCCGCCTCATGATCGGCACCTATGTGCTCTCCTCGGGTTACTACGATGCCTATTATCTCAAGGCCCAGAAGGTGCGGACCCGGATCCTGAAGGATTTCCAGGACGCCTTCGACAAATGCGATGCGCTGCTGACCCCGACCTGTCCGAGTGCCGCCTTCGCCTTTGGCGAGAAGAAGGACGATCCGGTGCAGATGTACCTGAACGACGTTTTCACGGTCACGGCAAACCTGGCCGGTCTTCCGGGGCTGTCCCTGCCGGCCGGTCGGGACGGCGATGGCCTGCCTCTTGGCCTTCAGGTGATCGGAAAGGCGCTGGACGAGGCCGCGTGTTTCCGGGTCGGCGCGGCGCTGGAACGGTCGGCCGGCTTCGATGCACGGCCGGAGCCCTGGTGGATGGCGACTTGAGGCGGCCTTGCGATCGGCGAGAGGTTCCCTAGCTTGATCTGATGGGTCGGATTTTCGCCTACACCACGGCTGGAACGATTGTCGGGCTGGCGATCCTGTATGCCAGTTTTCGGCAGGCAGGGATCGATCTTCTGTCGCCCCAGGTGCGCATGACGGCGCTGCTGTGTGTCGTCACGGCCTTCTATGTCTCCCTGAGACTTTCGATGCTCGCCAACCGGTTCCTCGAACGGCGCGCCGATGCGCGCGAGGCAGCGGAGACGGGTGTGGACGCGAAAGGGCGCGGAGCCGAGGGATCCACCCCACGCGCCAACCCATTCCGTCGCTGGGGTCGCTCATCGGCACTGGATGCCCGCATGGCTGAACGCCGCGCCAGGGTTGCGCGCGCGCGGGCCCGGCAGGGCGCGGAGCAGGCCCCCGACACGGACAGCGAGGGCGGACCGAACCGTGGCTGACCCAATGGCACAGCGCGGTCTCCCGCGCGGGCCCCGTCATCGTCGCGTTCGTCTGAAGCCGCCTTACTGTTCCACCAGGCCGCGAGCCAGCGACTGAACGGCGCCATAGTCGAGCTTGCCCGTGCCCAGGACGGGGATCTCGTCAATGTGGTAGATCTTGCGCGGAACGCTGAGTTCGCTGACGCCATGGTTCTGGGCCCAGGCCAGGATGTCGGCCCGGTTGGCGTCGGGACAGTCCGTCAGCAGGACGATCTGCTCGCCTTTTCTGGGATCGGGCAGGCTCGCCGCCGCATGCATGTGGTCCGGCCAGATGGCACTGGCGCAATTCTCAACGACGGCCAGGGACACCATCTCCCCGCCGATCTTGGCAAACCGCTTCACCCGTCCGCGAATGCGGATGAAGCCGTCCTCGTCGATGGAGACGATGTCGCCTGTATCGTGCCAGCCGTCCTGGGGCGGCTCGAGAACCCCGGGATTGGCAGTGCGCAGATAGCCCATCATCACATTGGGGCCGCGAACCTTCAGACGCCCCGCGCCCTTTATCCCCTCCACGGGCTCGAGCCGGCTCTCCATGCCGGTCATCAGGCGACCGACCGTGCCGGGCTTGTTCCACTCCATCTGATTGGCCGCGACCACCGGTGCGGCCTCCGTCGCGCCATAACCTTCCAGGATCTCGATCTGGAACTTGCGCCGCACCAATTGCCGCGTCTCGTCGCGCACACGTTCCGCGCCGCAGACGGCCAGACGGACGCTGTTCAGGTCACCTTCGTCTCCAACCCGGGCATATTGCGAAATGAAGGTGTCGGTTGCCAGGAGAATGGTCGACTGGCTCTCACCGATCCGCCGGGCGATTTCCCGTGGCTGCAGGGGCGAGGGATGCATCACGGCCTTGACGCCGGCCATCAGGGGCAGGATCGCGCCGACCGTCAGGCCGAAACAGTGGAAGGTCGGCAAGGGGTTGAACACGGCGTCCGTGTCGGGATCGAGCCCGATGTGCGCGCGGACCTGCTCGACATTGCTCAAAATGTTGCGGTGGGAGAGCACGACGCCCTTGGGATCACCCTCGGTGCCGGATGTGAACAGCACCACGCCGGGCTTCCGGTGGCTGCTTGGGCGGCGAAACAGGCGCGGCAGGATCGGACCGAGCCCGCCTGCGAGCTTGTCGGACAGCGAGAGACCTTCGCGAAGGTCTTCCAGATACAGAACGCTCACCTGCGTCTCGAGCTCCGCGACGAGATCATGCAGCTCGCCAAGCTCCACGAATCGGCGCGCCGTGACCACGGTCCTGACCTCGGCCGCCGTGAGCGCCGCCTTGAGGTTGCGTGCGCCGGCGGTGAAATTCAGCATGGCGGGCACGCGGTGATAGGCCTGCAGGGCATAGAAGGCCAGGACCGCACCAATGCCCGTGGGCAGGAGGACGCCCACATTCTCGCCGGCGCGGCTGTGTCGTTTCAGGGCAGACCCCAGCGCCAGCGCGCCCTTTACGATCGTGTTATAGGGGAATTCGGTCCCGTCGCCGTCCACCACCGCGATGCGCCGGCCTCCGAACCGGCGGCGCGCCCGGAGAAGGGCGGCAAAGATGTCGGTGCGCGAGCTCGCATCGCTATAGGGCAGGGGCGGGGGGATCGTCTGCATGGCCGACAGGTGGCCTTGGGTATCGCGGGGCATGGGACCAGATCTCCCGGTGTCACACTCTGTCACATCAAGCTATTTCGCATTGTGATCACTTGCAAATCCGAAGAGCTGCCAGACACGCTCGGACCTTGCTTCCCATGCGGGAAAGCGCCATTTGTCGCCCATGGCTACGCTTCTCGACTCGCGGGCCCCGCGCCCAAAGTTCCGCCACCCGGAAAAACGCAACCGGCCCGATACGCCCGTGCTGCGGAAGCCGGACTGGATACGCGTCAAGGCGCCGACGAGCCCCGGCTATCGGGAAACCCGGGACATCGTGAAATCGAGGGGGCTGGTCACGGTCTGCGAGGAAGCGGGCTGTCCGAATATCGGCGAATGCTGGGACAAGAAGCACGCCACCATGATGATCATGGGCGAAACGTGCACCCGGGCCTGCAGCTTCTGCAATGTCTCCACCGGCAGGCCCGCACCGCTCGACCCGAGCGAGCCCGGTCACGTGGCCGACGCGGTGGCCGAGATGGGCCTCGAGCATGTGGTGATCACGTCGGTGGACCGCGACGACCTGGAAGATGGCGGTGCGATGCATTTCGTGGAGACGATCAGACAGATCCGCATGCGCGCGCCGGGCACGACGATCGAGATCCTGACCCCGGATTTCCTGCGCAAGGATGGTTGGGAGCTGAAGGTCATCGACGCCGGCCCCGACGTGTTCAACCACAATCTCGAGACCGTGCCGCGCCTTTATCTGCCGATCCGCCCGGGCGCGCGCTACTATCACTCGCTGCGCCTGCTTGAGCGGGTGAAGCTGCGCGACCCGTCCCAGTTCACCAAGTCCGGCATCATGGTCGGTCTGGGCGAGACGAAGGAGGAGGTCATGCAGGTCATGGATGACATGCGTTCGGCCGGCATCGACTTCCTGACCATCGGCCAATATCTGCAGCCGACGCGAAAGCATGCGGCCGTGGACCGCTACGTCTCGCCCGAGGAGTTCAAATCCTATGAGGAGATTGCGCGGGCGAAGGGCTTCCTGATGGTCTCGGCCTCCCCGCTCACCCGGTCGAGCTATCATGCCGGTGAGGATTTCGCCCGGTTGCGGGCTGCGCGCGAGGCGCAATTGGCGGCGGGCCGGGCCTGACGCCGTCATGCCGGTCTACCGCACGGCGCCCGTCCTGCCCTATGCGGCGTCGGACCTGTTCGATCTGGTGACCGACATCCGCAGCTATCCGGATTTCATTCGCTGGATACGGTCCATGCGGGTCACCGGGGAGCGGGTCGATGACGAGGGCATACGCCATTGCCTTGGCGAGGCGGTCGTCGGCTTTTCCGGCCTGACGGAACGCTTTGCCACCACTGTTGCGGCCGATCCCCAAGCCCTGACCGTGCGTGCCGATCTGGTACGGGGCCCTTTCCGTCACCTGCACAATCACTGGCGTTTCGTGCCGCTGGGCGCTGCACAGACACGGGTCGAGTTCGCCATAGACTACGAGTTCCGCAACATGGTCCTGCGTCTTCTGGCGAAGAACAATTTCGGGCTTGCCGTGAATAGGCTGATCGGCGCCTTCACAGACGAAGCCGCCAGGCGCTACGGCCCGCCAAGACGGGTCGGGGCCGGTTGAGGAACGGTCGCGGCGAGCGCGTGCGCGTGCCAGCGGAGATGTCCGCACGACCGTCGACGTCAGACGACGGTCTGGCGTGGACCGAATGGCTCCCACCCTATCGCGGCGTTCCCAGGTCGATCTCGAGACTGGAGATCGCGTGGACGAAATTGTTCGGTGCGATGGTCTGTCTGCCGGTCCACCGAATATCCGGGAACCGGGCGAGGATCTGGCGGTAGGCGGCTTCGAGCTGCATGTTGGCGACCCGCTGGCCCAGGCAGACATGCGGACCGATTCCGAACGCGATGTGGTCCTTGGCATTCGACCGTTCCACGTCGAAACGGTCCGGATCGGGGAACACGGACGGGTCCCGGTTCGCAGCGCCGTAATACATCACGACCTTCTCGCCCTCGCCGATCGCCTGTTCCGCGATCCGGGCCTCGCGCGTCGCGGTGCGGCGCATATAGATCACGGGGCTGACCATCCGGATCGCTTCGTGAACCATGTTGGGGATCCGCTCCGGTGCCGCCAGGAGCTTCGCCTTCTCCTCCGGAAACGCCGTCAGGAGCCGCATCGTGCCTGACAGCGAATTGCGCGTCGTGTCGTTCCCGGCGAACACGATCAGCAGCCAGGAGCCGTCCAGGAACTCGTCCGACAAAGGCTCGCCGTCGATCCGGGCATGGGCGATTGCGCTCAGCAGGTCTTCGCGCGGAGCCTCGCGGCGGGCACGCAGGGCGGCCTGACCGAAGTCGAACATCTCCTGCACATTCGAAAGGAATTCGGTCAGGAACTGTTCGGAGATCTGTTCGCCGCCGCGCATCGCATGTCCGGCAAGCTCCAGATAGTGCATCCACTTGACCAGCTTCGGCCGATCGGCCGGATCCACCCCAAGCATCTCGCACAGCGTGAACAGCGGAAGCTCGGCGGAGAAGAGCTCCACCATGTCCACGACCGGTCCCTGCCGTTCCATCTCGTCGAGCAGGGCCGTGACCTTCTGATCGACCCACTCGCGCAGCTTCGCGATGTAGCCCGGCGTGAAGAAGGGCATGTGCTCACGCCGCAACGGCATGTGATGCGGCTGGTCGAGGCAGATCATCGTATCCAGCGACGCGCGGTGCAGCAGAGGGTGACGCTGATCGGGATAACCGTAATTCATCATGATCCCGCCGCGCTGCGACGAGAAGGTCTCGGTGTCGAGTACCACCCTGCGGATGTCCTCGTGGCGGGTCAGGGCCCAGAAGCCGGCACCCTGGCCTTCCGGTTCCGGGTGCCAGCAGACCGGCGCCTTGCGCCGCATCTCCTCGAAAACGTCATAGGGCTGGCCGTCCAGGAAGGGCGCGAAATCCGCCAGGTCGACGGGTGGCCTGTACGCGCTGACCGGGGCATGGCGCGGCCCGCGGGGCGTGTCGCGCTCCTCCTGGGCGGTTTCGCTCACATTATCGAACGCCATGGGTTTTCTCCCTTGTGTGTCCTGTCGTCTTGTGTCGCCTGATCCGGGCGCCCGCATCTTCGGGTCGAATGGAGCCCGCGACGGGGCGCTTGGTCCTGTTCCTGGAGCCTTCGGATGACGCGAACCGCTTCCCTCGTCGCTTGCAAAAGCCCCTAGAACCTGTAGCGGACCGGAACCGACTTCGGGCCGCCGACGAAATTCGCGCTGATATAGGTCGGCTCGCCGGCCAGCTCGATCGATTTCACGCGCGAGAACAGCTCCTCGTAAAGCGCCATCATCTCCATTCGGGCCAAGTGCATACCGAGGCACATGTGGCCGCCATAACCGAACGAGATCAGCTTGTTGGGCGAGCGATCGACCTTGAACCTGTAGGGCTCGTCAAAGACCTCCTCGTCCCGGTTGCCCGATGGATAGTTCAGCATCAGGCTTTCGCCCTTCCGGATGGTGCGGCCACGCAGAACGTAATCCTCCTGTGCGGTGCGCATGAAATGCTTCACCGGCGTTGTCCAGCGGATCGCCTCGTCCACGCAGGTGCGCGAATGGGCTTTCGGATCGGCCATCATCTTTGCAAGGGCATCGGGGCTCTGCAGCATGGCCAGCATTCCGCCCGCCGTGGACGCGCTGGTCGTGTCATGGCCGGCCGCGGCGATGATGACATAGTAGGACATAGCCTCGAATTCACCGATCGGCTGGCCATCGATTTGCCCGTTCGCGATAACGGTCGCGACGTCATCGGTGGGATTGGCCCGGCGGTTGTGGGTCAACTCCGTGAAGTACTGAAAGAAGTCCGCGAGAACGCCCTGCATGGCGGCAAGGCCGGCGGCAACGTCGCGCTTCTTGAACGCCTCCTTGTCGCGGGTCAGTTCCGGGTCCTGGGCGCCGAACAGTTCCTGGGTAAGCTGCAACATGCGCGGCTCATCCTCGACCGGAACGCCAAGGATCTGCATGATCACGCGCAGTGGGTAGTACAGCGCGATGTCGTTCACGAAGTCGCATTCGCCGCCCATGTCCTCCATGCGGTCGACGAACTCCCTGGCGATAGAGCGAACGGCGTCGTCACGCTTGCGCACATTCTGCGGCAGGAACCAGTTCTGCGTCAGGTGCCGGTACTTGTAATGGTCCGGATCGTCCATCTGCACCAGCGTGCGTACCAAGTGCGGCCCGCCCATCAGCGCATAGATCTGCGCCTCGGTCTCCTGCGGCGACAGGATCTCGCGTTCCGAATTGGTGAACAGCGCATTCTGACGCGAGATTTCCATGATGTCGGCATGCTTGGTGACCGCCCAGAACGGGCGATAACCCTCCGGCTCCATCCAGGCCAGGGGATCCTCGGCCCGCAGCCTGCGAAACGCAACCTCCAGCCGGTCGGGATCGGCGTATGCCTCTGGACTGGTGATCACGTCGCAGGTTGCCGCGGCCGCCTCGCTCATCGTGCGGGCGGGGTCCATCTTCGTCGGCGGCGGGGTGGCGTGCGTGGTCGTCGTCATGGCGCGGCTCCTCCCAGGGGCGTCTGGCGCAATCTGCACCTTTCCGCGCACGTTAACTCAATCCCGTCGCCTGTGAAGCCGTGACGCAGCGGGAGGACGCCTCCCACCGCGCCCGGTCGGCGCCCTGGCGGTCCGGTCCGGCTTGCCGTCGGGCGCCGGGCGCCTTTCGTGGGGGATGTGGTCGGAGAGCTCCGCCAGCACGGTCGCCGCCGGCACTTCCGCCACGGCGCCGGGTTTCAGATCCTCCAGCTCGAACGGTCCGTAGCCGACCCGGATCAGTCGGTTCACGGTCAGGCCCACGGCTTCCAGCGCCCGGCGCACCTCACGCTTGCGCCCCTCCGTCAGGGTCACGCGCAGCCAGTTGTTGGCGCCCGTCTCCTGTTCCAGCGTTGCCTCGATCGCGCCATAGCGCTCGCCATCGACCGTCAGCCCGTCACGCAGCCGGTCCAGGATCGCCTGGTCCGTGCGTCCGAACGCGCGGACGCGGTAGGTCCGCTGCAGTCCGGTTTCGGGCAGTTCCAGCGCCCGCGCCAGTTCGCCATCATTGGTCAGGAGCAGCAAACCTTCAGTCGTCAGGTCGAGCCGGCCGACGGTGACCACGCGCGGCAGAGACTTGGGCAAGGCGTCGAATACGGTGGGGCGGCCCTCCGGATCGGCGTTCGTGCAGATCAGTCCCGATGGCTTGTGATAGCGCCAGACGCGCACCGGATCGGGCGGGCGCACGATCTGGCGACCGACGCGGATCGTCTCGCGCCCGGTGACCTTCACCGCAGGAGACGTCAGACGCCGGCCGTCGACACTGACCTTGCCGGCCTCGATCATCGCCTCGACCTCGCGCCGGGAGCCAATGCCGGCGCGCGCCAGATACTTTGCGATGCGTTCGCCCTCGGCCCAGGCGTCTGCAGGGTCCGGCTTGGAGGGGTGGGACGGTCCAGTGGGCGGCGTTCGCATCGGCGTCCCGCGGCCCCGCTTTGGGTTTCCGGGCGATGCAGGGCGGCGCCGGCCCGTCTCGCGACGCTCCGACATGGGCGATCCTTTCGTCTGTCGTCTAGAGGCTGTGCAGGATCGGCGCGAGGATCGCAATGCCCAGCGCGAGTTCGGTACCGATCCAGACCGGGTTCAACCCCAGGCCCCGATTGCGCTCGGTGTCCAGGGCCAGAGACAGGGTGCGTCCGAAGGCTGCGCCGATCCATCCTGCACCCAGCGGCGCGGCAGCCATGCGGCCGATCTGCGGGTCCAGGCTGGCAAGTGCGGCCAGTGCCACGCCATGGGTCATCAGCAGAAGCCCGCCATAGGTCGCGCGAAACTCGGAGAAACCGCCCGGCCGGTCAGGGTCCTCGCGCAGGCGAACAATACCGGCCGCCCAGGACGGGCTGAACAGGCTGGCGAGGCCCAGCACCGCTCCGAAGGCCAGAGCGAGCGCGGCGAGATAGTCGAGCGGGGCCATGGTGTCTCTCCTTGTTCTGGCGGCGGGGAAGCTAGCGCCTCTGCCGACACCGGCCACCCCCGATCCGACCAAGGCCGCAAGCGGGTGGGCCGAAGGAAACACATGGCGCATCGCTGCCCCTTACGCCAGCTTTGGGCCGGGCTATACCTCGATGTCATGGAATGGCGTGACCAAGGCCTCGTCCTGAGCGGGCGCAAGTTCGGCGAAGGCGGGCTTATCCTCGATGTGCTGACCGCCGGGCAGGGCCGGCGCGCGGGTCTTGTCCATGGCGGGGCCTCGCGGCGCCGGCGCGCACAGTATGAACCGGGCAATACGCTGGATCTTTCATGGACGGGCCGACTGGAAGAGCAACTCGGCCGCTTCGATCTTGCGGAACTCCAGGTCGCCCGCGCCGCGCGCCACCTGGATCGCCCCGAGGCCTTGTCCGCCATTGGATCGGTCACGGCCCTTCTGCGTGCCACGCTGGACGAGGGAGACCGTGCGGGCTCGGCACTCTATGGCCCGAGCCTGGTGCTGCTTGACGCGCTGGACGCCGAACCGGTCTGGCCAGCGCTCTATGTCCGTTGGGAGCTGGGCCTCCTGTCGACGCTCGGCTTCGGGCTCGATCTGTCGGAGTGTGCGCTCAGCGGTGCCAATGACGGGCTGACCCATGTGTCGCCCCGGACCGGACGTGCGGTGAGGGGGTCTGAGGCGGCAAGCTATCTCGACCGTCTTCTGCCGCTGCCGGGGTTCCTGGTCCAGGCCGACGCACCGGCGAGCCCGGAGGCGGTCGCGCAGGGACTTGATCTGACCGGGCATTTCCTGACCCGACGGGTCTTTCAAGCCCATGACAGGGTTCTGCCGGAGGCACGCCAGCGCCTGGTGAACCGTCTGGTCCGCGCGGGACTGTGTGCGTCTCTGGAAAGAGAGCCTTAACCAAACCGCGCTTTCGGTTCACTTTCAGGGTAGACGGACGAGTCGCAGACGGCCCGGCACGTCGCCGGCCGAGGGGAAACCATGACCGACACGACCGACGAGGATCCCGCACGGATCGTCAACGAGCCGATGAGCGAGGCGCTGTCCAAGCGCTATCTCGCCTATGCGCTGTCGACCATCACGTCCCGCGCCCTGCCGGACGTGCGCGACGGGCTGAAGCCGGTGCAGCGGCGGATCCTGTATGCCATGCGGGAACTGAAGCTCAATCCGGACGGGGCTTACCGCAAGTGCGCCAAGATCGTCGGGGAGGTGATGGGAAATTACCATCCCCATGGCGACAGTGCGATCTATGACACGCTGGTCCGCCTGGCCCAGTCCTTCTCCGTGCGCTACCGGCTGGTCGACGGTCAGGGGAATTTCGGCAACATCGACGGCGATGCCGCTGCGGCGATGCGCTATACCGAGAGCCGGATGACCGAAGCGGCCCAGCTTCTCCTGGAGGGGCTGGACGAGGATGCGGTCGATTTCCGCGACACCTATGACGAGCTGAACCGGGAGCCTGTCGTGCTGCCGGCGGGCTATCCCAATCTGCTCGCCAATGGTGCGTCGGGCATCGCGGTCGGCATGGCGACCAGCATTCCGCCCCACAATGCGGCCGAGGTCATTGACGCAGCCCTGATGCTCATCGACACCCCGGACGCGACGACGCGGGATCTCCTGAAGGTGATGCCGGGGCCGGATTTTCCCACGGGCGGCCTGATCGTGGAGTCGGCAGCGAACATCGAGGCGGCCTACGAGACCGGCCGCGGCAGCCTGCGCACCCGGGCCCGGTGGCATGTGGAGGAGCTGGGTCGCGGCACCTGGCAGGCCGTGGTCACGGAGATTCCCTATCAGGTTCAGAAGGGCCGCCTGATCGAGAAGCTGGCGGAACTGATCGAGGGCCGCAAGGCGCCCCTCCTTGCCGATGTGCGCGACGAAAGCGCGGAGGACGTCCGGGTCGTCCTTGAGCCGCGCGCCAAGACCGTCGACCCGCATGTCATGATGGAAAGCCTGTTCAAGCTGTGCGACCTTGAGACCCGGTTCGCCTTCAACATGAACGTCCTTCACCATGGGGCACCCCAGGTGATGGGGCTCAAGGGCCTGCTGCGTGCCTTCCTCGACCATCGGCGCGAGGTGGTTCAGCGGCGCGCCGCCCATCGCCTCGACCGGATCGAGAAACGGCTGCATCTGCTCGATGGGTATCTCATTGCCTATCTGAACATCGACGAGGTGATCCGGATCATCCGCGAGGAGGACGAACCCAAGGCCGTCATGATGGAGCGGTTCGGGCTGACCGATGTGCAGGTCGACGCCATACTCAACCTTCGCCTGCGCGCCCTCCGGAAACTGGAAGAAATGGAGATCCGGCGCGAACACGCCGATCTCCTCGTGGAACGTGACGACCTTCAGGCCCTGCTCGCGTCGGAGGCACGCCAGTGGGCACGGGTGGGCGAGCTGCTGCGCGAGGCACGCCAGGTCTTCGATCCCGCGACGGAGCTTGGCCGCCGCCGCGCCGGCTTCGATGCCGCGCCCGACATCGACCTCGACGCCGCGCTGGAGGCATCCGCCCCCCGGGAACCGATGACGGTCGTGCTGTCGCGGAAAGGCTGGATTCGGGGCATGAAGGGTCACGGCCTGGACCTCTCGCAGGTCAAGTTCAAGGAAGGTGACGACCTGTTCCAGGCCGTCGAATTGATGAGCACGGACCGGGTGGTGCTGATGGCCAGCGACGGGCGCGCCTTCACCCTGGCGGCGGACAAGCTGCCTGGCGGGCGCGGACACGGCGAGCCGATCCGGCTCAGTATCGAACTGGGTGACCATGAGGACATCGTCACCCTGTTCGCGTTCCGTGAGGACCGGATGCGTCTGGTGGCGTCCGATGCCGGCTACGGGTTTCTCGTGCCCGAGGCGGAGCTCGCCTCCCAGCGTCGGGCGGGCAAGGCCATCGTCACCCTGCCGGACGGGGCGCGCCTCGCGGTCTGCCATGCCGCCGACGGGGATCACGTGGCGGTGATCGGCACCAATCGCAAGCTCCTGGTCTTTCCGCGTGACGAACTGCCGGAGATGCCGCGCGGGAAGGGGGTCAAGCTTCAGGCCTATCGCGGTGCCGACAGACTGGCCGATGCCGTGCTGTTCCATGCCGAGGACGGCCTGATGGTCCGTGACGCCTCCGGGCGCCACCGTGGCTTTGCCGACTGGCGAGACTGGATCGGTAAACGGGCGCAGGCCGGACGTGCGGCGCCGAAGGGCTTCCCCCGGTCGGGAACTTTCGGACTGTAGGGAATGCCGGCTTGCCGGGGCAGGCGGCGCACGCTACGCCGATCCCTGAACTGACCGGGCGGGAGGGACGTCATGGAGCCGATCTACGTTGTACTGGGCCTTGTCGCGCTTGTCGTGCTGGCGGCAATCTTCATGTACAATTCTCTGGTCGCAAAGCGCCAGCGCTGCAACCAGGCATTTGCCGACATCGACGTGCAGCTCAAGCAGCGCCAGAACCTCATCCCGAATCTGGTGGAGACGGTGAAGGGCTACGCCACCCATGAACGCGAGACCTTCGATGCGGTGATCCAGGCCCGTCAGTCGGCCATGGCTGCAGGCACGGCCGGCGAGAAGGCGGCAGCCGAAACCGCCGTGACGGGTGCGCTGGGTCGCCTGTTCGCCCTGGCCGAAGCCTATCCCGACCTGAAGGCAAACCAGAACTTCCAGCAACTTCAGGAAGAGCTCAGCCTGATCGAGGACAAGCTGGCGGCCGCCCGGCGCTTCTACAATTCCGCCGTCCAGGATTACAACACGGCGAGAGAGCAGTTTCCAGGTTCGCTTATCGCCGGATCGTTCCAGTTTGCGCCACGAGAGTTTTTCGACGTGGGCGATGCCCGCTCGGCCCTTTCCACGGTCCCGAAGGTCGACTTCTGAACGCACCCCCGGGCGCAGCGGCGTCGGTTGGACCTCCTCTCCGCCCGGTCAGTTGACGAGGATGTCCGGAAGCCAGGTCGCCAGCGGCGGGATTGCGGCAACCAGCGCGATCATCAGCAGTTGCAGGCCGATGAATGGCAGGGCGCCGCGCCAGATATCGATCGTCTCCAGCCCCGGCGGGGCCGCGCCGCGCAGATAGAACAGGGCGAAACCGAATGGCGGCGTCAGAAAGCTTGTCTGCAGGTTCAGCGCCATCAGTATGGCGAGCCAGACGGGGTCGAACCCGAGAAGGATCAATGGCGGCGCCACCAGCGGCACCACAACGAACACGATCTCGATGAAATCGAGGAAAAAGCCGAGAACGAACATCACCAGCATCGTCAGCGCCAGGGCGCCCCAGGCCCCGCCCGGCACACCTTTGAGCAGGTTGGCCACCATATCGTCGCCGCCATAGCCGCGGAACACGAGGGAAAACAGCGAGGCGCCGATCAGGATCAGGAACACCATTGCGGTGATGTGGGCTGCGCTGCGCAGCGAGGGGTACAGTTGACTGCCCCGAGACAGGACATAGAGCCCGGTGGCGAGGCTGAGGGCGAACAGGGTGGCGAGCATGGCCGCAAGCCACATGCCGCCCACTTCGACGGCGGTGGGTGTGTCCTGGGCCACGCGCAGATCGAGGCCGTTGGCCAGGACGAGGAGCGCGACCAGGGCGGCGAGACCCGACAGAAGCAGTGGCGAGGTCCAGGCTGGTGCATTCTGCGACAGGCGCAGGCCCGCCAGCAGGACCGCGCCCGCAGCCCCGACGGCCGCCGCTTCGGTCGGCGACGCGATTCCCCCCAGAATGGAGCCAAGAACGGCAATGATCAGAGCGACAGGGGCACCAAGGCCGTTGGCAATCTGGCGCAGGTCAAGGGGTGCGGTGTCTGCCGGGACCGTAACGGGCGGGCTGGCCTGAGGCCGGAGCCAGGCGATCACCGCCAGATAGGCCAGATACAGCCCCACCAGCACCAGTCCGGGCAGCAGCGCGCCGGCAAACAGGTCGCCGACGGAGACGACGCTGGGGCCGAGGCCGCCCTGCAGGCTGGCCGACTGATTGGCATTGGATATCGCGTCGGCCAGCAGGATCAGAACGATGGAGGGCGGTATGATCTGGCCGAGCGTTCCCGATGCCGCGATGGTGCCTGAGGAGACCCGGGGGTCATATCCCTGCTGAAGCATGGTCGGCAGCGCGATCAGCGTCATGGTGATGACCGTCGCCCCGACGATGCCCGTGGACGCGGCGAGCAGCGCCCCGACGATCACCACGGAATAACCGAGCCCGCCCGGCATCCGGCCCAGAAGCCGTCCAGCGATCTGGAGGAGGTCTTCCGCCACGCGGGAGCGTTCGAGGATAACCCCCATCAGGACAAACAGCGGGACGGCGATCAGGACCTGGTTCTCCATGGACCCCTGGATCCTGTTCGGGAACGCCTTCAGCAAGGCTTCGGGAAACAGACCGAGGGCAATGCCCAGAAGGGCGAACAACAGGCTCACGCCGCCAAGCGTCAGCGCGACGGGATAACCCGCCATGAGCGCGACAATCGCGGTCGCGAACATGCCGACCGCGAGCAAGACCTCGACGTCGATCATGCACCCCCTCCCTGGGCGTGCAGCGCGTCGGGCGTTCGCTGTCCCGTCAGGACCAGGGCAGCCTTGAGCGCCTGGGACAGGCCCTGGGCCATCAGGAGCGTGGCGAACATCGGGATCAGCGTGCGGAACAGGAACAGGATCGGCAGGCCATCGCTCTCGCGCGAGCCCTCCAGGCGGGCCCATGACTGCACGAAGGAGGGCGAGATCGCCGACCAGAAAATGAGCAGCCCGATCGGCACGACAAACAGGTAGACGCCCGCCAGTTCGATGCCGGCCCTCAGGCGCGGGCCGAAGCGCGGTCGCAGAATGTCGACACGTACATGCTCGTCGTCGCGCAGAGCTGGTGCGGCAGCCAGCAGAAACAGCGCCGCATAGGCGTAGATCACCGTCTCGTCGAGCCATGAGAATGACAGGCCGAACACGTAACGCGCGATCACGACCGCCATCTGCGCGAACAGGATCAGCACTGCGCACGCCGCCGCCACCCGCAGCGCCGCGCCACTGATCCGGTCGAGTCCCCGCGACAGGCGGGCGCCGACAGGACCGCCAAGGCTCGGACGCAGGAGGATCGCGACAGGCAGGAGGAAGGCCGGCGCTGCCAACCATCCCGCCCATTTCAGGACGGTTCCAAGCGTGAGGGCCAGAGGGGCCAGAGGGGCCAGATCGGCCATGGTGTTACCGGCTGCCCAGTTCGCGCGCCGGATAGTAGGCGCCGTCCGAGATCCGCGCCCAGCCGCGCATGGTCTTCAGGGTGCGCTCGAAGCTCTCATAGATCCGGCGCTCCAGGTCGCCGGCCTTGCCTGCATCACTGCGGATATCGGCGGCGACTTCGCCGATGCGCCGGGTTACGTCATCCGGGAACTGCCGCAACTGGGTGCCATGCTCGTTGACCAGGATCTCCAGGTGACGGGCGTTCTGGTAGGTGAACTCGCCAAGGCTGAGATGATTGACTGCACTGCAGGCGTGCCGGATCAATGCCTGGTCTGATGCGGGCAGGCTATCCCATACGCCGCGGTTCATGCCGACCGCCAGGGAGGCGCCGGGCTCATGAAAGCCGGGACCGTAATAATACGGTGCTTCCCGGTGGAAGCCGAGATAGAAATCGTTCCAGGGGCCTACCCATTCGGTGGCGTCGATCTGTCCGGTCTGGAGCGCCTGGTAGATCTCGCCGCCGGCCAGCGCAACGGCCGAGCCGCCCAGAGCCCTCAGCATGTCACCGCCCTGGCCAGGTATGCGCATCTTCAGGCCCTTCAGATCGTCCAGGCTGTTGATTTCCTTCTTGAACCAGCCGCCCATCTGGTGACCCGTATTGGCAGCCTGGAACGCGATCACGCCAAACTGCCCGGACAGCTCTTCCCACAGCGCCTGACCGCCGCCGAAGTCGATCCAGCCCATGATCTCCTGTGCGGTCATGCCCATGGGAACCGCAGTGAAGAAGGGATATCCCTCGGACTTGGTCTTCCAGTAGTATTCCGCGCCGTGATACATGTCCGCGGTTCCGTCGGCGACCGCGTCGAACGCGCCGAAGGCGGGAACCAGCTCGCCGGCGGCAAACACCTTCACCTCGATGCGCCCGTCGGACATCTCGCCGATATACGTCGCCACCCGCTCTGCGGCCATTCCCAGGCCCGGCAGGTTCTTCGGCCAGGTGGTCGTCATGGTGAGGCGGCGGCGCCCGCGCGCGACGGCAGGGGATGCGGGACCTGACTCTTGGCCCGCCTGTCCGCAAGCCGTGGCGGCGGCGCCTGCGGCGCCGAGCGCGGCGGCTCCCAAAAGTTTACGGCGATGCATCATCGACCCAGTTCCCTCCCGACACGAGCGTACGGGTTGTAACGCGCGCTTAGTCGTTGTCCAGAAGCGGGCGCCAGGTATCCCCGTCCAGCACTTCCAGGGGTTTGAACTGGCGCTTGTAGTCCATCTTGCGGCTGCCGCGGATCCAGTAGCCGAGATACACATGAGGCAGGCCAAGCCGCTGCACCTGCCGGATATGATCGAGGATCATGTACCGGCCGAGACTGCGGCGCATCTCGCGCGGATCGAAGAAGGTGTAGACCATCGACAGCCCGTCGCGCATGACGTCCGTCAACGCAGCCGCCACAAGGGGCGCATCGGGTCCGTCGCCCTGGCGATACTCGAAGATCAGGCTCTGGACCGGGCTCTCGCCAACCATGCTGACATAGTCGCGGAAGGTCATCTCCGACATGCCGCCACCCTCGTGGCGGTCGCTGAGATAGGCCTTCAACAGGCGGAACTGCTGACGCGTCGCCGTGGCCGGGCAGGGCGTGCGGACAAGATCATCGTTCCGATTGAGAACCTTCCGGTCATTGCGGCTGAACCGGTATGTCTGCGCATCGACACGAACGCTCCTGCACGCATTGCAGGCCGGGCAGGCCGGCCGGTAGGCGATCCCCTGCGAGCGCCGGAAGCCGGACTTCGACAGGGTATCGTGAAGTGAATCGGCGTCGGGAACCGACAGCGACGTGAAGGCTTTCCGCTCCCGCTGACCCGGCAGGTACGGGCAGGGAGCGGTGTTGGTCATGTAGAAGCGGACCTTCCGCTTCAGACCAAGGGGGAATTGGGTCGACTCGTTGAACGTCATGCCACCTCAGTAAGCCATTCAAAGGTCGAAGCGCCAAGGGGCTGCGACCGTGAAGACTGCCCAGAGCAGGACGACCAGGGGGCCGCCGAACTTCAGGAAGTCGGCGAACCGATAGTGACCGGGGCCCATGACCAGGAGGTTCGTCTGATAGGCGATGGGCGTCGCAAAGCTGCAATTGGCGCCATAGATCACCGCCAGCAGGAAGGGCAGGGGGTCCGGCGCGCCCGCCTGTTCGGCAGCCGACAGGGCGATGGGCGCAAACAGGACCGCCGTTGCCGCGTTGCTGAGCAGGTTGGTCAGGATCGCGACGGCGAGGAAGATGGCCGAGAGCAGGGCCAGCGGTCCGTAGGGCGATGCCGTATCGACGATCCATTGCGCCAGGAGGCGCGCCGCCCCGGTGGCTTCCAGCGCCGCGCCCATGGTTAGCGCTGCGGCAATGACCAGGAAGATGCGCAGGTCCAGGGCGCGCGTTGCCTGACGGGTGTTGAGACAGCCAACCAGGATCATGGCGACGGCGGCCAGTACCGAGGCATGAAGGATCGGCAGAAGCCCCGTGGCGGCCAGACCGACCATGGCCAGGGCGATCATCCGGGCCGTGACCACCTTCGCCGTCAGGGGAATCTCGGTTTGCGACCACTCCAGAAGAATGAGGTCGCGGCTCGACCGCATCTGGCGGAACGCATCGGTGGGTCCGCAGAGCAGCAGCGTATCGCCGGGTTCCAGCCGGATTTCTCCGAGCTTCGCGCGGATCATATGGCTGCGACGCTGGATGCCGAGCACGACCGCCTGGGTGAGGCGCCGAAAGCCCAGCATCTCCACGGTCCGCCCGGCCATGCGCGAGCCCGGTGCCACGACCGCCTCGGTCAGCGCCAGCGATCGTGGCGCATCGCCATCCTCCGGCAGGCCGGTGCCGGACCGCCAGATCTGTTCCAGCATCTCCGGCTGGGACGACAGGACGTCCATGAGCGCCTGGCGGGTCGCGGCCACGATGACCAGATCGCCCGCTTCGAGCCTGACATCGTCGAACGGCGGCAGTATGGCGCGCTCGCCGCGCTGGATCAGCCGCACGGTGAAGTTCGGAAGCTCCTTGAACATGCCCGCGACGGGGCGCTTGCCCAGAAGGAAATGCTCGCGACCGACTTCGATCTGGGCCACGAACTGCTTTCCCGACGATGTCAGGATATCGGCGTCGAGCCCCGAGCGCCGGGGCAGCAGAATCCGAGACGTGAAGGCGAGATAGAGAAGCCCCGCCGCCGCAAGGATGAGGCCCAGCGGGGTCTGTTCGAAAAAGCCGAGGGTCTCGCCCTCAATGCGGAAGTAGGCCTGGGCCGCGAGCAGATTGGTCGATGTGCCGATCAGGGTCGTCATCCCTGCGAAGATGCTAGCGAAGCTGAGCGGCATCATGAGCTTCGAGGGGCTTGTGCGCATCCGGATGGCGATCGCGCTGATCACCGGAAGAAACATGATCACGACGGGCGTGTTGTTGATGAACGCGCTGACCACGAACACGAACAGGAAGCTGCCCAGCAGGGTCGGCAGCGGACGTCGGTCGTAGGCTCGCAGCAGGGCGCGGGTCGGACCTTCCAGGGCGCCGGTCTGGAACAGGCCCTGCCCGACCACCAGGAGGGCCATGATCGTGATCAGCGCGGGATTGCCGAAGCCAGCCAGCAGATCCGTCGGATAGACCGGCATGCCGTCGGCGCCGCTTGCACCGGGAAGCGCGAACAGGAGCAGCAGACCGGAGATGACCCCGATCGACACGATCTCCATCGACCAACGGTCGGCGATATAGAAGCCGATGGTCACGAGCACGATGGCGAGACTTGCCCAAAGGGGCCAGTCGGCGGCAAAGGCTGACAGCAAGGCGGTCTCCGATCCCAAACCGCCGATAGATGCGCAACTATCGGGTCGGGTGCAAGACGAGCGTAATGCGCCGGTTGATCGGGTGGTGGGGTTCGGCGGGCAGACGGGGCGCTGTATCGGCCCGACCCGTGACGCCCCTTACGCGTTCCGGGGCCAGGCCACCGGCTAGCAGCGCGTCATGGGCTGCCGCGGCCCGGCCCGAGGAGAGGCGCCAGTTTGATCCATCAGGCGGCCTGAAGGGAAAGGCATCGGTGTGGGCCTCGATCTCGACGCCGCCCAAGGGAAGATCCGCCAGGATGCGAGCGGTATCGCGGACGAGCATGTGCCCGGCCGGGGTAAGCACGGTCTCGCCGCGCGCAAACAGGGGTTGGGGCGCCGCATCGGTCAGGTCGAGCCGAACGGTCTCGCCGCTTACCATGATATCGGCGGCCGTGATCCGATCTGCGAGCCGGGGCGAATCGCGCAGGGCCGCGGCCAGGACCATGCCCGATGGCGTGGGCGCCATAAGGCCGGGTCGAGCCGCTTCGGAAGCGGTCTCCAACACCCAGGCGTTCGGGGCAGGCTCGCCGCGGAAATAGGCGGCCAGGTCGGCACGGCCGTCGTCAGGTGCGCCCTTTACCAACCACAAGACCAGAAAGAGCGCGACGAGCGCGGTCAGGAAATCGGCATAGGCGAGCTTCCACGTCCCGGCCCGCCGGCCGGTCGCCCCCGGCGTTCTGCCGGGATCTGCGACGCTGTCGGATACGTGACGCATTCGGGATCGGTCTTTCTGACGGACCTCGCCGGTTTACCATCCTGACATTGCAATCGGTTGAGGAGACGGGCAGGGATTTCAGAGAAATTTCCGCCAAGTTCGACGGGGTTTATCGGGACGGAGGGTGCATGGCGCGCGTGGCTTTTCTGGGACTGGGCGTCATGGGCGCGCCGATGGCGGGACACCTGGCACGGGCCGGTCACAAGGTGACGGTCTGGAACCGCACCCACGCCAAGGCCGAGGCCTGGTGCAAGAGCCACAGGGGCGCCACGGTCGACGATGCCGCGCGCGCGGTCTTCGGCGCGGAGTTCGTCTTCATGTGCCTGGGCGACGATCCTGACGTGCGCATGGTGTACGATCAGATCGACCCCTCGCTGGGCGGCGGCATGGTGGTGGTCGATCACACGACCGCGAGTGCGGATCTGGCCATCGAGCTTTCAAGGCGTGCCGCAGCCAAGGGAGCGGCGTTTCTCGATGCGCCGATCTCGGGCGGCGAGGCCGGGGCGAAGAAGGGCACCCTCAGCGTCATGTGCGGTGGGACGCAAGGCGCTTTCGACAAGGCGTCACCGGTCATGGCGGCCTATTCCGCGCGGATGACGCGGATCGGAGACAGCGGCGCCGGGCAACTTGCCAAATCGGTGAACCAGATCTGCATCGCGGGTCTCTTGCAGGGCCTTTCTGAGGGCCTCGCCTTTGCCCAGGCCGCCGGGCTGGACATTCCCCGGCTGGTCGAGGCGATTTCCGGGGGCGCAGCCCAGAGCTGGCAGATGGAGAACCGCTGGAAGACCATGACGGCAGGCGAGTTCGAGTTCGGATTCGCCGTCGACTGGATGCGAAAGGATCTGCGGATCGCGCTGGATGCGGCCCGCACCCATGGCGCCTCGCTACCCGTCACCGCCGAAGTGGACCAGTATTATGCCGACATACAGGCGATGGGCGGCGGGCGCTGGGACACCTCGTCCCTGATCGCCCGGCTCGCCCGTAAGCGCGGCCCCGGAGACGAAGTCTGACACGTCTGCGGCGTGATGCGGATCCGTCCGCGGCAGGGACGCCTCAGATCGCCGGCTCGTCCTCTGCGAAGAGGGTGTCCTTGTCGACCGGCTTTTCCGCGACCTGGGCTACCGCAAGGATGTGGTCGACCACCTTCTCTTCGTAGATCGGGGCGCGCAGATTGGCCATGGCATCGGGGTTTTTCTGAAAGAACTCGAGCACCTGGCGTTCCTGGCCCGGATACTTGCGGGCCTCCGCGATCATCGCCTGCTGGACTTCCTGCTCATTGATCTGAATATCGTTCAGACGCCCGATCTCGGCCAGCACGAGGCCGAGGCGCACCCGCCGCGCGGCGATCTTGCGATAATCCTCCTCGAGCTGCGCGTCGGTCTTGCCCGCATCGTCCTCGTCCAGCCGTCCGGCCTCCTTCTCCTGCTGGAGCTGGACCCAGATCTGTTGGAACTCGGCGTCCACCATCTTTTCAGGAAGCTCGAAATCGTGGGCCTCGTCCAATTTGTCCAGAAGGGCACGCTTCACCTTTGCCCGCGAGGCCTGGTCGTATTCCGACTGGATCTGCTGGCGCACCATGTCCTTGAGCTGGTCCAGACTCTCCAGGCCAAGTCCCTTGGCGAAGTCGTCGTCCGGCTCCGGGGTCTTCGGTTCGCGGATTTCGCGCACGGTGACGTCGAACGTCGCCGGTTTCCCGGCCAGATGTTCGGCGGGGTAGTCCTCGGGGAAGGTCACCTCGATCTGCAGTTCCTGGCCGGCCTTCACCCCCTTGAGCTGCTCCTCGAAGCCCGGAATGAACCGCCCGGCGCCGATGACCACCGACTGCTCCTCCGCGCTGCCGCCTTCGAAAGGCTCGCCGTCGATCTTGCCGACGAAGTCGATCACGGCGGCGTCGCCCTCGCGGGCCTTCGCGGTCTTGCCGCGCGGCTCGTACTGCTTGTTCTGCTCCGCGATCCGGCCAACCGTCTCTTCGATCTCGGCGTCGTCGATCTGGGCCACGGGTTTCTCGAGCGACAGTCCGGCAATGTCGACCGGCTCGAAGTCCGGCATGATGTCCACGTGCATGTGGTAGGCGAGGTCGGCCTGGCCTTCCAGCACCTGGTCCACGTCGCTTTCCATGTGGACATTGGGCTGGCCGGCCGGGCGCAGCGCGGCATCGGCGATGACCTTTTCGTTGGCTTCCTTGACGAGACCCTCGACCAGCTCACCCATCAGCGATTTGCCAAACATGCGACGCACATGGGAGGCGGGCACCTTTCCCGGACGAAACCCCTTCAGCTTCATCTGGGGCCGGATCTCCTCGATCCGCTCGTCCAGCCGTGTCTGCAGTTCGCTCTGGGGCACCTTCACCTGAAAGGTACGGCTCAAGCCTTCGGCCTTCGTCTGGTTAACTTCCATCTCGGTCGTCCTCTGGGCCCCTGGCGAGCGGGACGCCGGCGTCGCGCCGGCCCGCCTGTGGAGGGGGTGACATCGAATTGAAGGCGGGGGTATGTCACACCGCGTTTCCCAAGTCCACGGCGCCTTGAGGCATAGCCGCGCGCCTGCCTGCTTCCGTTCCCGTGCCCTCAGGGGCAGAGCCCGTCCGGACCCGCTACGGTCATGGCCGCACCCTGGAACCGCACCACAGCCCTGAGCGCGATCCATCGCGATGCCGCAGGCGGAGCGGGCGATCTAACAAGAATGGTGCGGATGGAGGGACTCGAACCCCCACGCCTCGCGGCACTTGGACCTAAACCAAGCGTGTCTACCAATTCCACCACATCCGCAGGGGTGCGCAGCGTGTCGGTCTGCTACAGCGTTTTTGCCATTGGCGAAAGCGTGAAGCCGTTGCCCGCTCCCGCCGCGCGCTTCGTCGGTCTGGCGACCCTTCAGGTCAATCGGGGTCTATGAAAAGGCGCCAGGTTTCTGTTTTTGAACATTTTCCTCGCGCAAACCGTTGCGCACGTCGCTGAAAACAGCGCGCTAGTCGTCGCTTGTCCCGTTGACGAGGTCGCTGTCGAACAGGTCTGCCAGGACCGGGGGGAGCCGTTCGGGCAGATCCTCGGCGATCAGGCCCGGACCGATGCGCCGCCCGATCTCGCCATGCAACCACGCGCCCGCCTGTGCGGCGAGCGGACCGCTCATGCCCTGCGCGATCAACCCTCCGATGAAGCCCGCCAGCACATCGCCGGACCCGGCGGTTGCGAGGTAGGGCGAAGCGTGGCGGTTGACCACCGGGACCTCACCAGGGTGACCAATGATGGTCTCCGCCCCCTTCAGAAGCACGGTGCAGCCCGCAGCGTCGGCGGCCGCCCGGGTGGCGTCGCGGCGGTCGCCATAGCGCTCCGCCAGGCCGGGGAAGAGCCGTTCGAACTCGCCGGCATGGGGCGTGAGCACACAATGGGGCGTCAGGTCCCGGAACAGAGACTTCGGATTGCCCTCGAAGACGGTGAGCGCGTCGGCGTCCACCACCAGCCTCTTGCCGACCTTCAACAGCGCCAGCACGTTGGCCCGGGTCGCCTCGCTGATGCCCGCGGCCGGCCCTATGACGAGCGCGCTGGCCTGGCCGGTCACGTCCAGAAGACCGTCGGTATCGTCGAACCGGCGCAGCATGATGGCGGTGAGATGCGCGGCATTCACCGACAGCGCGTCGGGCGGCGACAGGAGAGTCACCAGGCCCGCGCCGATCCGCAGCCCCGCCCGCGCGGCGAGGCGGGCGGCGCCCGTCTGGCTCAAACCGCCCGACACGCACATCAGGTGGCCGCGCGAATGCTTGTGATCGTCCCAGCCGGGGCGCGGCAAACGGCCGGCCCACAGACTCGGATGATTGTCATATGCGCTGAGAGCCCCACCCCGCGCCGTCGCCGGAAGACGATCGTTCATGACCCTACAGTATGCGGGTCTCGCCCGCGTCGCCAAGGGCCATGACGCGCAGGGCGCCCTCGTCAGTGGCGATCCGCGTGATCGAGGCATTGTCAGGTCGAAAGACGAGCACCTTCCGCTCGCCGAGGATCTGCCCGACGATCGCGTTGATGGCGACAAAGTGGGAGAACACGGCCGTTCCGGGCGCCAGGGCGCGGATCGCTGCGAGCGTGCCGGCGCGCCAGGGCGCCAACAGGTCGTCTTCCGGCCAGTCGCCGCCCATCAGGTCGCGCAGCCAGGCCGGCCGGTCCGTCAGTCCCTGCGGCGTGGGAATTTCCGACACCGCAGGCTCGATCATCGCCCGGTGGCCCGTTTCGGCTTCCAGCGCAGCAGCGGTTTCGCGGCAGCGCTGCATCGGGCTGGTCAGAATCTGCGTGACACCGGCGTTCGCCAGCGTTCGGGCGGCCCGTGCGGCCTGCTCCCTGCCGCGGAGGCTGAGGCCCGGGTCCTCGGCATCGCCCCAACCGGCGGCAGCTTCGCCATGGCGGACGAGATAGATCATGCCGCGTTCGGTACGGCAGCGGGATCGAGGTCCCTTATCTGCGCCAGGGCACGGCGGTACGCCAAGGGCGGCCGAATGTTGAGGCGGGCGCGCGCCGCCTCAAGGGGCTCTGCCAGCAGGGCGCGCACATCCTCCCGAACGATCTTGCTTGCGGCCCGCCCATTGGCGCGTCCCTCGCGGAAACAGGCCTTGATGTCGATATGGTCCGGCACCTGTTTTCTGATTTCCCGGCAGCCCATCCAGGCGATGAACAGGACGCCGCGACCGCCATTCTGTTCATGACTGAAGGCCAGAAGCGCGGCTTCCCCGAGCCCGTCCCGGCCATAGCCGCTCAGCACATGGAACAGGTCGTGGGTGTCGCGGAGGCGATTGCCATACCATTCCAGAAGGTCGTCATGGCGTGGACGGGCGAACTTCTCCGACTCTTCGACAAGCCCTTGCGCCGTCAGGCCTTCGCGCTCCATGAAGCGGATATAGTGATCGGCAACCGATCCGGCGGGGTAGGTCCGCAGCGTATCATGATCGTCCAGGATCGGGGGAAGGTACTCTCGCGCCGCGATCCTCTGTTGCCCCTCCGGCGTCGCGGCGAACGCCTCCAGATCGCGCAGCAGCGACCGGCCGTTCAGCGCCTCGATGATGTGGAAGACCTGTTCGGTGTCCTCCTTGTCCGCGATGAGACGACGCATCCGGGCCATGGCCGTGAAGGGCTTGAACCGCGGGGGCTTCCGAGCCGGATGGCTTATCGGGATATCGGTCATGACACACTCCATGACATGAGTTTACCACGGCATGCGCCTACCGCCAATGACGCCGGCGTCACCTTAAGTGATCAAAGTCTGGGCAGAACATGCACAATCATTGTGCATGGTTCGGATCGCCTTTCGCGAAGGTCCGATTGAGGCTGGCCAGCGGGGCAGGGCGGGCCATAGCTGGGGGCACGAACAGAAACCTGAACGTTCAGCGGAGGCCGCCCGTGAAGAAAGTCGAAGCCATCGTGAAGCCTTTCAAGCTCGACGATGTGAAGGAGGCGCTGCACGATATCGGCTTGCAGGGCATGACGATCGTCGAGGCGAAGGGATTCGGCCGGCAGCGCGGGCATACTGAACTCTATCGCGGCGCCGAATACGTGGTGGACTTTCTGCCGAAACTGAAGATCGAGGTGATCGTCGACGACGACACCGTCGAAAAGGCCATCGAGGCCATCACCACCGCGGCCAAGACCGGCAAGATCGGCGACGGCAAGATCTTCGTCTCCGACATCACGGAAGCCGTCCGTATCCGGACCGGCGAACGCGGCGAACAGGCGCTCTAGGGCCGGGCCTTCCCGGAGGGGCCTGCGCCGCCCCAGACTCACACCCCACAAACCCGAACGAGAAAGACCTGAGGAGGGCTGAACATGTCGGACGACATTCTCAAGATGATGCAGGAAAAGGACGTGGAGTTCGTCGACCTGCGGTTTACCGACCCGCGCGGTAAGCTGCAGCATGTGACGTTCCACAAGAACATGGTGGATGCCGACTTCTTCGAGGACGGCCAGATGTTTGACGGCTCGTCGATCACGGGCTGGAAGGCCATCAACGAGTCCGACATGACTCTCAAGCCCGACACGGAAACGGCGATCATCGATCCCTTCTTCCAGCAGACCACCCTGTCGATCTTCTGCGACGTGCTGGATCCGATGACAGGCCAGGCCTACAACCGCGATCCGCGCACCACGGCAAAGAAGGCCGAGGCCTATCTCAGCTCGACCGGCGTCGGCACGACGGCCTTTTTCGGTCCCGAGGCCGAATTCTTCGTGTTCGACGACGTCCGCTGGTCCGTGGAGAAGCACAAGACCGGCTACGAATTCGATTCGACCGAACTGCCCTCCAATGCAGGCAAGTCCTACGAGACCGGAAACATGGGGCACCGTCCCGGACCCAAGGGCGGCTACTTCCCCGTGCCGCCGGTCGACAGCGAACAGGACATGCGCTCGGAAATGCTGAGCGTGATGCAGGAGATCGGCATCGAGCCGGAAAAGCATCACCACGAGGTGGCCCCCGCACAGCATGAGCTGGGCTTCAAGTTCGCCACGCTGACCCGCTGCGCCGACAAGATGCAGCTCTACAAGTACGTGATCCACAATGTGGCGGCGTCCTATGGCAAGACGGCCACGTTCATGCCCAAGCCCTACCACCAGGACAATGGCTCGGGGATGCACGTCCACCAGTCCATCTGGAACGGATCGACCCCGTTGTTCGCCGGCGACCGCTATGGCGACCTGTCCGACATCTGCCTTCATTACATCGGCGGCATCATCAAGCACGCCCGGGCCCTGAACGCGCTGACCAATGCGTCGACGAATTCCTACAAGCGCCTGGTGCCCGGATACGAGGCGCCGGTCTTGCTGGCCTATTCCTCGCGCAACCGCTCGGCCTCGATCCGGATTCCCTATTCGCCGTCACCGAAGGGCAAGCGGATCGAGACCCGTTTCCCCGATCCCACGGCCAATCCGTACCTGGCCTACGCCGCCTTGCTGATGGCCGGCCTCGACGGGATCGAGAACAAGATCGATCCCGGCCAGGCCATGGACAAGGATCTCTATGCCCTCCCGCCGGAGGAGCTGAAGGACATCCCCACCGTTTGCCGATCGCTTCGGGAGGCCTGCGAGTCGCTCGACGCCGATCGCGACTTCCTCAAGAAGGGCAATGTGATGGATGACGACCAGATCGACGCCTATATCGACCTCAAGATGGAGGAAGTCGACCGGTTGGAAACCTATCCTCACCCGGTCGAGTTCGACATGTACTACAAGGTCTAGATCGCCTCTCAGATCGGCTGGCCGGGCGTTGTCCGGCCGGCCTGCACGGCGGTGCCTGCCCACGTCCTCCTCCATGGGCAGGCACCGTTTTTTTTCGCGTTCCGATCGGGGCTCAGGCGTAAGCCAGCAACACGTCGTCGACGGCCCGTTCCAGGTCGCGCAGCGTGGCCACCTGTCCGGTCAGGTCACACTGGGGCCGATATCGCAACATCTCGCTGTCGCCAGTCCCCCACAGGCTGCGTGGCTCCGGGCAGAGCCAGAGCGTGCGCTTTGCCCGCGCAGTGAGTTCCCGGAAGATGTCTAGCCGTGGGTCACCGTGGTTGGACCGGCCGTCGCCCAGAATGATCACGGTCGTGCGACGGTCGATCTGATGCCAGTGGCGGGTCTTGAGATCGGACAGGGCCTGTCCGTAATCCGTCGATCCCATGCCCGCGTCCCGCAGGATGCGCTGCATGGCCACCTCGAAACCGTCGGTGTCGAGCCACGGTCCGACATCGTGCAACCGGGCGGAAAAGGCATAGGCTTCGAGGTCCGGCACAACGTCCCGCAGGCTGTGGAGCAACAGAAGCAGAAACCTGACATAGCGCGCGACCGAGTTGGATACGTCGCAGATCACGACGATCCGTGGCCGGTCCCTGCGCTTCTGGCGCCAATGCAGGTCGAACGGCACCCCACCGATGCCGGCATTTGCCCGGAGGGTCCGGCGCGCATCCAGAACGCCCCGGTTCCGCTTGCGGCGTCGACGGGAATGCTTGACCGCAAGGCGGCGGGCCATCTTCGCCACCAGCGCCTTCATTCGCTCCAGATCCGTTCGGTCCAGGTCGCTCAGGCGCTTTTCCGCAAGGACATCCTCGCGGAACCGCTCGGTGCGTCCGGCGCCATAAATGTCGAACTGGGCCTCCGCATGGTCGCGCGCCCGCTGAAACATCTCACGCCTGGCCGCCATCAGCGCATCGGCTTCGGCATCGGCGTCCGGCGTACGCGCCTGCAGACGGTCCAGGAGGCGTGCTTCCAGCCGCGCCACGCCCATGGCCTTCATCATTTGCTGGGCATAGTACCCGGTCTGCGTGGAGAACCGAATGTCCTGCACGCCGACCTCACGCCCGGCCCGTTCTATGGCCACCTGCAAGGCGACCTGATCAGGATTCCGTGCGAGGTCGAGAAGGTCCGGCGCCCCCGCCTCGCCAGCTCCGCCAGGGCTTGTCGGCGGGCCGGATGCGGGCTCACCGCCTGCATCAGCCGCATCGGCGCCGGGTTTCGTGCCCGTGTCAGGCGTGGCCTCGCCGGCGGGCTCTCCGTCTTCGGTCTCGCCCGGCATGGCCTCGCCGGTGGCCGGACGTGGTGCAAAGAACAGGTCGAAGAGGCGGTCATAAGTCGCCGAGTCTTCGAGAGATTTCGCCAGAACCGGGCGCAATCCGTCCTTCAGCGACTGACGGTCGCCATAACCGACCAGCTTAAGCGTCCTGACCGCATCTATGGCCTCGGCGGGGGAGACCGGCACATCCGCCGAGCGCAGGGCGCGGACGAAATCGGTGACCGTGCGCTCCGCAGCCATCTAGAGGTCCGGATAGCCCGAAGCGATGCGCCCCTCGCCGGTCTCGCGCGCCGAACGGGCCAGCTTGGCCAGGTGGCGGTCGACGGAGCGGATGTCGCTCTCATGCTTGAGCAGGACGTTCAGCGTGTCACGCACAAGACGCTCGTCCAGCGCGTCGGCGTGCATCAGCACCAGTGTTCGCGCCCAATCGACGGTTTCGGAGATCGAGGGCCGCTTCTTGATGTCCTCGTCGCGCAGACCCTGTACGAAGGCCACGAGCTGCTTGAGCAGGTCTGCGCCGATGTCGGGTACGCGCGCGCCAACGATCTGCCGCTCGCGTTCCGGCGTGGGGAAATCGATATGCAGGTGCAGGCAGCGCCGTTTCAGCGCATCCCCGAGTTCCCTGACATTGTTCGACGTCAGGATCACGATCGGCGCCACCTTTGCGGCGATCGTCCCGATTTCGGGAACGGTGACCTGATAGTCCGACAGCACCTCGAGCAGGAAGGCCTCGAATTCCTCGTCTGACTTGTCGATCTCGTCGATCAGCAGGACCGATCCGGTCTCCGCCTGCATGGCTTTCAACAGGGGCCGGGGCTCTAGGAATTCGGGCGAAAAGAACAGGTCCTCGAACCGCCCGAGCTTCGCCAGCAGCGCCTCGAACGTGTCGGCCTCGCCCAGGACGGCATTGAGCCTGTCTTTCAGGATCTGGGTATAGAGGAGCTGCTTGCCGTACTTCCACTCATAAAGGGCCTTCGACTCGTCGAGCCCCTCATAGCACTGCATCCGGGTCAACGGGACATCGAGATGGCGGGCGAGCGAAACGGCCAGGTCCGTCTTGCCGACTCCGGCCGGCCCCTCGATCAGGACCGGTTTGCGCAACCGGTGGGCCAGGAACAGGGCGGTGGAAATCTCCTTCGTGGAGATGTAGCCCACGTCGCTCAGGCCCTGGGTAATGGCCTCGACCGAGGTCAGCGCTTCATAGCCCGTGCGGGCCGGGGATGGGGTATCTGCCATGCGCAAGGGGTAAGCGCCTGCGCCGCCCACGGCAAGCGCATACACTGCGGATTGACGCTGCGGTATGGTGGTTAGGGGATGCCGCTCAGGGCAGGTCGGGATCGGGGTCGCCCCGCCCGGCGCCCGGCAGCGCGGGATCCTGTAGGTGTCCGGGCCGCACCTGGGTCAGGGCACGGGCCATGCTCTCCCGAAGCCCCGGCACGTCGCGGGCCCAGGCGTCGAGGCGCTGCTTCATGGCCTGTCGCTGCAATCCGTCCTGGGAGCCGCACAGGTCGCAGGGAATGATCGGGCAGTCCAGCGCGGCGGCGAGGCGGGCAAGGTCGGATTCGGCGCAGGCGATCAGGGGGCGCAGCACCTCCACATCGCCGGCGTCATTGGTCAGACGGGCTGGCAGGGCGGCCAGCCGGCCACCATGGGCCAGGTTCAACATCAGGGTCTCGAGCGCATCGTCACGGTGATGCCCCAGCACGATGGCGTCACACCCGTCCTCACGCGCCACGCGATAGAGATGCCCCCGGCGCAATCGCGAGCACAGGCTGCAATAGGTCGCTCCCGCGGGCAGCTTCTCGGTCACCACGCTGTAGGTGTCGCGGGTTTCGATCCGGTAGGGCACGCCGAGCATGTCGAACCAGGCGGGCAGCACCTCCTTGGGGAAGCCCGGCTGGCCCTGGTCGAGATTGCAGGCGAGCAGCTCGGCCGAGAGATGGCCCTGGGCCTTCAGGTCGAGCAGGATGGCCAGCAGGGCATGGCTGTCCTTGCCCCCCGACAGGCAGACAAGCCAGCGGGGCGGTCGCGCCGTTCCGGTTGCGGGATCGCGTCGGGGACGGTCCATCTCCCAGGTCGCGACGGTTTCGCGCACGGTGCGGGCCAGACGCTTGCGCAAGCGGTTGAAGGCGGTGCTGTCGGGGCCGCGCGCGAACAGCCGGCGGGCGGCCGCCTTCCAGGAGGCCGCATGAGACAAACGGAGATGAGCCATGTCTGCCATGTGCCTCTGATGGCGGCTCGAAGGGCCGGCTTCAAGCGCTTTGGCGGTCTGCGGCGTTCCGGACCGGCGCAAAGCTCATGCGATGGGCCGGGCAGGGGCCGAGGCGCGCAAGGGCGTCGGCATGGGCGCGCGTGCCATAGCCCTTGTGTGCGGCAAAGCCGTAGCCGGGCTCGGCCACATCGAGGCGCATCATCTCCGCGTCCCGCGCCACCTTGGCCAGGATCGATGCCGCCGATATGGCCGGCTCGCTCAGGTCTCCCTTCACGACAGGCCGGACCGGGCAGGCAAGCCCGGTGGGCGGATCATTGCCATCCACCAGCGCCAGGTCCGGTTCGCAGGCCAGACCTGCCACGGCGCGGGTCATGGCAAGGTGCGTCGCGGCCCGGATGTTGAGCCGGTCGATCTCGGCCGCGCTGGCCCAGCCCAGCGACCAGGCCAGCGCCCGGGCATGGATCTCCGCGGCCAGGGCCTGCCTGCGGCGCGCCGACAGGGTCTTGCTGTCGGTAAGGCCGACAATGGGTCGCGCCGGGTCGAGGATGACCGCACCGGCGCACACCGGCCCGGCCCACGGACCCCGGCCGGCTTCATCGATCCCGCATGTCAGCACTGGCCACATCCTGTATTCCGTTGCACGATTCTTCCAGTCAGGGAGGCCTCCGCATGATCCAGTCCAGGGCGATACGCATTCACGAAACCGGTGGGCCGGACGTGCTCCGCCAGGACACGCTGGACCTGGCCCCGCCAGGACCCGGCGAAGCGCTGGTACGCCAGACGGCAATCGGCCTGAATTTCATCGACACCTACCATCGATCCGGCCTGTACCCGGTGAAGCTTCCGGCGACGCTGGGCTCTGAAGGCGCCGGCATCGTCGAGGCGGTGGGGGAGGGGGTCGAAACCGTGCGCCCCGGTGACCGCGTCGCCTATCTCGGCGCGGGAACCTATGCCAGCCACTACAAGGGACCCGCAGCGCGCATGTTGCAGTTGCCCGACGAGGTCGACGAGGTGACGGCGGCCGCCGTGCTTCTGAAGGGGCTGACAGCGTGGATGCTTCTATTCGAGGTCCGTCCGGCGCGAGCCGGCGAGACGGCGCTGGTCTGGGCCCCGGTGGGCGGGGTCGGGACGCTTCTGGTCCCCTGGGCGACCTCGCTCGGGATGCAGGTTCTCGCGGTGACGTCCAGCGCGGACAAGGCGGAGAGGGCGCGCGCCCTCGGCGCAAGGGAGACCGTGCTGCGAAGCCAGGATGTCGCCGCCGCCGCACGGGACTTTAGCGGCGGAGAGGGCGTCCATGTGGCCTATGACAGCGTGGGCAAGATGAGCGCGGACGCCTCGCTCGCGGCGCTGCGTCCCCGGGGCTGGTTCATCAGCTATGGCAATGCGTCAGGTCCGGCCGATCCGATTTCGCCGGGGCGCCTGTCGGCGGGCGGCTCGCTGGTGATGACCCGGCCCGGCCTTTTCCACTTCATTGCCGACCCGGCGGATCTCGCCAGGGGCGCCGCCGCGCTGTTCGGAGCCTTGAGGGTGGGCACCTTGCGGCCGGAGATCGGCCAGCGTTTCGCCTTGTCCGACGTGGCCGAGGCGCACCGTGCCCTCGAATCGGGTGAGACCGTCGGCGCGACCGTGCTGATCCCCTGATCTGGTCAACGGCGGGGCGGTAGCGGCCGGCTCTCAGGGCCCCGCTCTCAGGGCCCCGCTCTCAGGGCGAGGGCGCCGCGCCCGTCTGCGTCCGCGCGGGCGTGTCCAGCAGCAAGGCGGGGTCGATGTAACGATCGTTCGTGCGCTCATCACGTCCGGTATCGCGCCACTTGACCGCCCAGTGCAGGTGGGGACCGGTGGTTCGCCCCGTATTGCCCACCGCACCGAGCGGCTCGCCGGCCTCGATCCGGTCGCCGACGGCAACATCGATCGACGACATGTGCAGGAACACCGAGACGAGCCCCAGGCCGTGGTCGAGAAAGACGGTGCCGCCTTCATAGTACAGGTCAGGATCGGCCAGGATCACGGTACCGGCAGCCGGCGCAACGATGTCCGTACCGATGGGGGCCGCAATGTCGTAGCCGCGGTGCACAGACACCTTTTCGCAGGGTTCGCCAGTCTCGGCACTGACGCCGATATACTTCCGCTCCGGACCGAAGGGCGAAGAGGGCCGCCCCTCGGCCGGTCGCCGGAAGGTGCCAAGCGCGCCCAGCGGTCGGTGGAACGTGTCGAAGGCTGCCTGCTTGGCCTGCCAGGAGCGCGCCGCGTGCGCCTTCTGCGCCTCGGTTCGCGCATCCACCTTGTCGCAGTCGAGCCCGCGAATCACGCGGAATGGATCATCACGGCGGGCGATTTCGATCTCCGCCCGGGTCTGGCGTCCGTCAGGCGCGGTGATGGCCAGGTCGAGCATCTTGTCCGCATCGCGCGCCAGCCCGTAGGCGACCGCGCCTTCCGCGCCAACCTCGAGCACGGCATCGTCGCCGAAGCGGAACAGCGTACCCGGCTCGGCCCGGCAGATCAGCAGCCCGCCCTGACGGTACTGGCCCGTGCAGGCCGGGCCCTGACCGTCCGCAACCGACGGGGCGGACAGGTCGGCCCGCGCGGCGCTCGGCAGGGCCATGGCCGCACCGGCAAGCGCGACGGCCACCGCCAGGCGGGTCCGGCATCGGCTCATTCCGGAGCATCTCCGCCGCGGGGCCGCGCCGGAAGCAGCCTTTCCGACGCCGCCGCCGCGTCGACATAGGCTTCCTGGCGATCGACGCTCCAGTAGCGCAGCGCTGCAAGCGGAATCTTCCTGCCGGTGACCGCGCAGGTCACGTAGTCGCCAGGCTTGAGGATATGCAGGTCGGCATCGAGGTAGCGCACTACCGCTTCGCCGCCCGAAGGAGAGGACGAGGTCAGCATCAGCGCAGTCTGCCCCAGCGCGGCGCTCCGGGAAACACCGCGCCGCAGAAATTCTGCGTTTGTTCTGCAGAACATTTGTGGTACGGATATGCACAGGCGTTTGGCCGGCCGCCCTTGCCAAGGGCGGCACGCCGGTGACAGATGGAGCGACACAGTGGCAAACAACGTGGTGCAATTGGCGAACAAGGAATCCGGCGTGGACAAGCAGAAAGCGCTCGAGACGGCACTCGGCAATATCGAGCGTGCGTTCGGCAAAGGCTCCGTGATGCGTCTGGGCGACAATCGGGCGCTGGACATCGAGGCCATTTCGACAGGCTCGCTCGGGCTCGACATTGCCCTGGGTATCGGCGGACTGCCCAAGGGCCGGATCGTCGAGATCTACGGCCCCGAAAGCTCGGGCAAGACCACGCTCGCCCTGCACGCGGTGGCCGAAGCCCAGAAGAGTGGGGGCGTCTGCGCCTTTGTGGATGCCGAGCATGCACTGGACCCCGTTTATGCCTCGAAGCTGGGCGTGGACCTGGACGACCTTCTCGTGTCCCAGCCCGACACCGGGGAGCAGGCGCTGGAGATCGCCGACACCCTGGTACGATCGGGCGCCGTCGATGTCGTGGTGATTGATTCGGTGGCTGCACTGACCCCGCGAGCCGAACTCGAGGGTGAGATGGGCGACAGCCTGCCTGGCCTTCAGGCCCGCCTGATGAGCCAGGCGCTGCGCAAGCTGACCGGCTCGATCTCCAAGACGCACTGCATGGTCATCTTCATCAACCAGATCCGCATGAAGATCGGCGTGATGTTTGGCAGCCCCGAGACCACGACCGGCGGTAACGCCCTGAAGTTCTACGCCTCGGTCCGTCTCGACATTCGCCGCATCGGCAGTCTGAAGGACCGCGATGAGGTGATCGGCAACCAGACCCGCGTGAAAGTGGTGAAAAACAAGGTGGCGCCACCGTTCCGGCAGGTGGAGTTCGATATCATCTATGGCGAGGGCATTTCCAAGACGGGCGAACTGATCGACCTCGGCGTGAAGGCCGAAGTGATCGAGAAGGCGGGTTCGTGGTATTCCTACAATGGCCAGCGGATCGGTCAGGGGCGGGAGCGCGCGCGGGACTTCCTCAAGGAAAATACCGCCATTGCGAGCGAGATCGAGGACGCGGTGCGTCAGCAGGCTGGACTGATTTCCGAGGAGTTGCTGACCCAGGGCGGCCCGGATAGCGACGACGACAGCGACGAGGCCGCGAACGGCTAGCGAATCGTCACGGATGCCGATTGGCTTGAAGGTGCGCGAACCCGGTGTGGCGGAATGTCCTGTTCCGGATAGGGGCGGTCGCCGTGAAGGTGGCTTAGTTGCGCCCTGGGCAGGGGCGAGGCCCGTTTCGGCGGGGCGGTGGGGCGCCGGGCTCCGGCTTCTCGGCCGCCGGCCCCGTATCTGACCCTGCGTCATGTCCCTCGTCACGCCTTCGTCAGGGCCCTTGTCAGGCTTGGCGGGCGGGCCATGCCTCTTTATATCGCCAGCGAGGCCAAAATGATGACCGGCACGGTCGGTTCGGTCCGGATCAGGTGTTCATGACCAGCGTAAACGACATTCGCGAATCCTTCCTGCGCTATTTCGAGACGGCGGGGCACACCCGGCGCGCCGCCGCACCGCTGGTGCCGGAGAACGATCCCACGCTTCTGTTCGTGAATGCCGGAATGGTTCCCTTCAAGAACATCTTCACTGGCGCGGAGACGGCGTTTGCGCCGCGAGCGGTGACGTCGCAGAAATGCCTGCGCGCCGGCGGCAAGCATAATGATCTGGATAATGTGGGCTACACCGCCCGTCACCACACCTTTTTCGAGATGCTGGGGAACTTTTCCTTCGGCGACTACTTCAAGGACGAGGCGATCCATTACGGGTGGGATCTTATCACAAGGGAGTTCGGCCTCGATCCGAAGCGCCTGCTCGTCACCGTCTATGCCGAGGACGAAGAGGCCGCGCGACTCTGGAAGAAGGTCGCCGGTCTGCCCGACGACCGGATCCTGCGCATCGCCACGTCCGACAATTTCTGGTCCATGGGGGATACGGGGCCCTGCGGGCCGTGCTCGGAAATCTTCTTCGATCATGGGCCGGAGGTTCCCGGTGGCCCGCCAGGCTCGGCCGATGAGGATGGTGATCGCTTCATCGAGATCTGGAACCTGGTCTTCATGCAATACGATCAGGGCGCCGATGGCCAGCGCACGCCCCTGCCGCGCCCGTCCATCGATACCGGGATGGGGCTGGAGCGCATTTCGGCCGTGCTGCAGGGCGTGCACAACAATTACGACATCGATCTGTTCCGCAACCTGATCGGTGCGGCGGAGGAGGTCTATGCATGCAAGGCAGCCGGCGCGTCGCTGGCGTCCTTCCGGGTCATCGCCGACCATTTGCGTGCAAGCGCCTTTCTCATGGCCGATGGCGTCCTGCCGTCGAATGAGGGGCGCGGTTATGTGCTGCGCCGGATCATGCGCCGGGCCATGCGCCACGGCCACATGCTTGGCGCCCGGGAGCCGGTGATGCACCGGCTGGTTCAGCAGCTGATCACGGAAATGGGTGCGGCCTTTCCCGAGCTGGGCCGGGCGCAGGCCGTGATCGAAACCAGCATGGCCCAGGAAGAAGAGCGCTTCCAGCGGACGCTGGGGCGCGGCCTGGCCCTGCTGGACGAGGCCAGCGCCGACATGCAGGCCGGCGATACGCTGGATGGCGAGACGGTCTTCAAACTTTACGACACCTACGGCTTTCCGGCGGATCTGACGGCCGACATCCTGCGCAGCCGAGATATCGGCGTTGACGAGGCCGGGTTCGAGGCCGCCATGGAGCGCCAGCGTGCGGGATCGCGTGGCGCGTGGTCGGGTTCGGGCGATCAGGCCGCCGAGGCGGTCTGGTTCAAGGTGGCCGACGCCGAGGGTGCCACAGAATTCCTGGGCTATGACACGACCGAGGCCAGGGGTCGCCTCGTGGCCATCGTGCGTGAGGATACGGCCGTGGAGCGTTCCGGGCCGGGCCACCTGTCGCTCGTCTTCGATCGGACACCCTTCTATGCCGAAAGCGGCGGACAGGCGGGAGACCGCGGCGAGATGGTCTTCACGTCCGGGGCCCGGGCGCTGGTGCGCGATGTGGTCAAGCGCGCTGACGGCCTGCATGTCCACCGGGTCGAACTCGTGGATGGCGAGATTGCGCTGGGCGACACCGCCGATCTGCGGGTGGATGCCGGCCGGCGCCGCCGGATCATGGCGAATCATTCCGCAACGCATCTCCTTCACGCGGCGCTGCGCAACGTCCTCGGGCCCCATGTGAGCCAGAAGGGGTCGCTTGTGGAGGAGGACAGGCTGCGCTTCGACTTCTCCCATGGTTCACCGCTCAGCGATGCGGAACGCGAAGCGGTCGAGGATGAGGTGAATGCGGTCATCCGCCAGAACCATGAAACCTCGATCCACCGAACCACTCCGGAAAAGGCCATCGAGGCGGGGGCGCTCGCCCTGTTTGGCGAAAAGTACGGCGATGAGGTGCGCGTCCTGACCATGGGGCAGGATCTGGAGACCATGGACAGGCCCTATTCGGTGGAACTGTGCGGCGGAACCCATGTGCGCCGAACCGGCGATATCGCGGTCTTCACCATCACGTCGGAAGGGGGCGTGTCAGCGGGCATCCGCCGGATCGAAGCGGCAACCGGCGCCGAGGCGCTGGCTTTTCTCAAGGGCCGCGCGCAGGTGGCGCAGGACCTGGCCGACACGTTGCGCGTGCCGCTGAAATCGGTGCCGCAACGGGTGTCCGCCCTGCTGGATGAGCGCAAATCCCTGGAACGGGAATTGGCCGAAACCAAGAAGAAGCTGGCCATGGGCGGCGGCGGTGGTGCGCCGGACGCACCGGAGGAGCTTGGCGGCGTGAAGCTGATCGCCCGGGTGGCGCCGGATGTGGGCGCAAAGGACCTGCGTGGACTCGTCGACGAGGCCAAGGCCCGGCTGGGGTCTGGCGTCGTGGCATTCATTGGTGTCACGGGGGGCAAGGCCGCCATTTCCGTCGGGGTCACCGATGACCTCACCGGCAAGCTCTCGGCGGTCGACCTGGCACGCGCGGCCAGCGCCGCCGTGGGCGGCAAGGGCGGCGGTGGACGGCCCGACATGGCCCAGGCCGGCGGCCCCGAGGGCGACAAGGCCGACGCGGCGCTGGATGCGATCAGGGCCCGGTTACGCGGCGACGCGTCCTGACGCGGACCGAGACCAGGCGGCCGAATAGCAACCTCACCCCGCGCCCTCGCGGGTCATGGCCTGCCCCCCTCCGGCGTCTTTTGGCTTGTCGCCATTGGCCGAAGCGCATAGCCGATCACCATCCGCCGGACGGCAAACCGGTGCCCACTTCGCCTGGAAACGGAGCCTTGCCGGTCACGTTTCCGGACGGCGAACCGGTGCCCACTCCGCCTGGAAACGCTTCAGCGCAACTGCGCCCGGATCAGCTCCACGGCAACCTCGACGCTGGCAAGCCGAATCTCCTGGCGTCCGATATCGCCAAAGTGCCGGACGTCGTGGACCATGGCGCGGTTCTCGCGCAGGCAGGCAAAGTGGACGGTGCCCACGGGTTTCAGGGGCGTGCCACCGCCGGGTCCGGCAATGCCCGTTATCGCGACGGCGATGTTCGCACGGCTGTTCTCCAGCGCACCCTCGGCCATCATCCGCACGACCGGTTCAGACACGGCGCCGTAATCGGCCAGCATGTCGCCCGGCACGCCCAGAACCTCCTGCTTTGCGCGATTGGAATAGGTCACGAAGCCGCGTTCGAACACCGCGGAAGAGCCCGAAAACTCGGTGAACAGGGCACCGACGAGGCCCCCCGTACAGCTTTCGGCCGCCACAATGCGCAGCTTCTGTTCACGGGCATCATCGAGGGTGAGGAGCGCCAGGTTGCGCAGACGGTCAGGAAACATGCTTTCACGGTAGACCGGTTCCGACGCCGACGGAAGCGTTCACGTGGGGACAGGAACACGCGGCCCGCCGTCGCGGTCACGGGGCCCGAACCTCGGGCACCAGGACCGACAGCGCCTGGGCCGCGATCCCTTCCCGTCGACCGGTGAAGCCGAGGCCCTCGGTCGTCGTTGCCTTCAGGCTGACGGCGTCAAGCGGAAGGCCCGTCACCTCTGCGGTGCGCAGACGCATGGCCTCGCGATGGGGCTTCAGTTTGGGCGCCTCGCAGATCACGGTAAGATCACAGCTCGCCAAGCGGTATCCACGCTCGGACGCAAGGGCCAGCGCGTGGCGCAGGAACACTTCGGAGCTTGCCCCCTTCCACGCCGGATCGCCGGGCGGAAAATGATCGCCCAGGTCACCGAGGGCCAAGGCGCCGAAGATCGCATCTGTCAACGCATGCCAGGCGACATCCGCATCGGAAAACCCGGCCAGCCCCTGGGAGTGAGGTATCGTCACACCGCACAGGACGACGCCAACGCCGGGCGCGAAGGCGTGGACATCGAAGCCGCTGCCAATACGGGGCACCGTGGCCAGCGGGGCCATCAGGCGGGCCACCAGGTCGAAATCCGAGGCATGGGTCACCTTCATGTTGCGGTCTTCTCCCGGCACCAGGATCACCTCAAGGCCGGTAGCCTCCACGGCGGCCAGATCGTCGACCAGATCGTCACCCGACGCCTCGAGCGCAAATCGCAGGGCGTCCAGGCGAAACGCCTGGGGCGTCTGGACCCGGTACAGGCCGCTACGGTCCACGCCGGTCAGTCCGGATGGCGTCTGGCGCTTGAGCGCATCCACCACGGGCAGCGCCGGCGCTGCGGCCGCCGCGGTGTCCATGGCGCTCAGCAGCCGGTCCACGAGGCCTGGCGTCAGGCCGGGCCGGGCGGCGTCGTGGATCAGGACGTGGGTGACATCGTCAGACAGGGCGGCGAGACCCGCGCGCACGGACAGGGTGCGCGTGTCGCCCCCTGGCACATGGCGGCCGGCGGCGAACGCGCCATAGTCTGTCTCGGCCCCAGGAGGAACCACGAGGACCGTCTCGGCTATGGCCGGGTGCCGGTTCAGAACCTCCAGGCTCCAGCTTAGGAGGGGGCGTCCCATCAGATCCTGGAGTTGCTTTGGCCTGTCTCCGCCCGTACGTCGGCCGGCGCCGGCAGCAAGGATCAGGGCAGCAGTACGCATGGTGGCTCCCGGCGTGATGAGGGCACCCACCGCTCAAGACTTGACCAGATAAGCCAAGGGTGCCTGTAATTTGGTCAGCAGCAGGAAGGTCTGCCTCGATCATGTCGAATAGCCTGGAATTTACCGCACCAAAAGTGTGGCTTGCTCCCATGTCGGGCGCGACGGACGCGGCGTTCCGGCGTCAGGCAGTGCGCTTCGGGGCGCCTGCCGTGGTGTCGGAGATGGTGGCCGGCGAGGCGCTGGCGGCAGATCGTGCCGACATGGTGCGGCGTACCTGCCGGCATGAGGGAGGTGGAGCCTGGATTGTCCAGCTTGCCGCCCGACGGCCGGAGGACATGTATAAGGGGGCGGTCTTGCTGGCCGAAGCGGGTGTCGACGTGATCGACATCAACATGGGGTGTCCATCGAAACAGGTGACGGGCGGACAGTCCGGCTCTGCCCTCATGCGCGAGCCGGTTCTGGCGGGTCGGATCATGGCCGCAGCACGCGCCGGCGCGGGAGACCGTCCCGTGACCCTGAAAATGCGGCTGGGCTGGGACGATGACGCCCTGAACGCGCCCGACCTGGCCCGCATGGCCGAGGAGGAAGGTCTTGCCATGGTCACGGTGCATGGCCGAACGCGGTGCATGTTCTACAAGGGGACGGCCGACTGGGTCCGGATCGGAGAGACCGTCGCCGCGACCGGGCTTTCGGTGATCGCCAATGGCGACATCGATGGACCCGAGGCGGCACGCGCCTGTCTCGCGGCAAGCGGTGCCCATGGGGTCATGATCGGGCGCGCGGCAATGGGTCGGCCCTGGCTTGTTGGCCAGGTCGCCGCTGCACTGGAGGGACGCACGCAGGGCGATCCACCGCTCGAGATCCAGGGCGACAGCCTGTGTGCGCAGATTGCCGATTCGGTCGCCCTTTATGGCCCGCGCCTCGGCGTGCGAACCGTGCGCAAGCACATATCAGCGGCGGTGGACCAGGCGCCACTGCCGGTCTCGCCGCCAGAGCGGCGACGGCTGCGCGCCGAACTCTGCCGGATCGACTCGCCCGACCGTCTCATCGAAATCGTGGGCGCGCTGTACCGGGCAGACGTTGCGCCGCGCGCCGTTCTGGAAGCGGCAGCCTGACCATGGACCAATCCTATCCCGACCCCGAGATCGTGGCCCCCGATGGCGAGCTCGCCGAATACGCGCCGGTGGCCCTGATCGACCTCGACGCCCGGCTGACCGTGCGGGCCGTGAACCTGGCCGCGGAATCGCTTCTGGGACTGTCGCGCCGCTCGCTCGCCGGGCGACCGTTCCGGGAATGCGTCGTGGAGGGGCGCGACCTCCTGCGATTGCTGGACTACGCGGTGGAAACCGGTGCCGACGCCTCCGCCCCGGACCTGCCGCTTCGCACCACCGGCTTCAGCAACGTGTCGCGGGTTACGGCGCGGGTTTCCGTACGTCGCGAGACCGGGCCAATCCTTGCGCTCAGCGTGCCACTGGTCCGCGAGCGGGAGGATAGCGTGCCGGGCGTCTCCACGTTCGGCCGGATCCTCGGCCATGAGGTGAAGAACCCGCTTGCCGGAATCTCCGGCGCCGCGCAGCTCATGCTGCGCCGGGCGCGGAGCGAGGATGCGGAACTGCTCAAGCTGATCCGTGACGAGACCCAGCGGATCGAGCGGCTGCTCAATCGCCTATCGGCATTCGAGCTGTTCTCGCGCCCCCATCTGGAACCGGTCAACATCCACCAGCTCATCGACCGGGTCCTGGTCGGCGAGGAGGCGGCCTTCGATGGGCGGGTCGCCTTCCGGCGCCGCTATGATCCGTCGCTCCCGGAACTTCGCGTCGATCCCGACCACGTCCACGAGGCCCTGCAGAACGTCATCCGCAATGCAGCAGAGGCGGCTGAAGCGGCCCGGCGGGCAGATGGGCCGAACGTGGAAGTGCGCACCGCCTTTGAAACCGGCTTTGCGCTGCGCGACCGCGAGACGGGAGGGCCGGTGCAGCGCGCCGTCCGGATCGACATCATAGACAATGGACCCGGCGTCGATCCCGACCGGCTTTCCAGTGTCTTCGAAGCCTTCGCCAGCTCCAAATCGCAGGGACGGGGGCTGGGACTGACCATCGTGAAGGAGGTGGTCACGGCCCATCACGGCCAGATCGGGCTAGACAGCTCCGATCGCGGCACCCGGGTTTCCATTTACCTGCCCATCCAGAAGGACAAGCGCTGATGGCCGACAAGACCGTACTCCTCGCCGAAGATGATGCCAGCATCCGTCTTGTGGTCAGCCAGACGCTGGTCTCGGCGGGATACGGGGTCCGGGCGACGGCCTCGCCCGACGCGCTCGAGCGCTGGATCCGCGAGGGGCAGGGGGACGTGGTGGTGACCGACGTGTATCTCGGCGACACGCCCATTTTCGACCGGCTCCCCTCCCTGCGCCTTGCGCGGCCAGACCTGCCCTTCATCGTGATGAGTGCCCAGAACACCATCCTGACCGCCGCCACGGCCGCCGAGCAGGGCGCCTTCGACTATCTGCCGAAACCCTTCGACATCGACGTGATGGTCGACACCGTGCGCCGGGCCCTGAAGACTCCGAAGGGCGCGGAGTCGCTCGCGCCGGAAACGCGCCGAACGATCGACGAGGCGGGCCTCCCGCTCATCGGACGCTCCGATGCCATGCAGGAGGTCTACCGGATCATCTCCCGCGTCATGAACACCGATCTAACGGTGCTCATCGAGGGGGAACCCGGCACCGGCAAGGACCTCGCGGCGCGCGCCATCCACGATCTCGGGCGCGGCGCAAGCGGGCGCTTCTACCAGCTCGACGCGTCGGCCCTCGCCAATTTGCGGGGTCGCGAGCCCGATCTGGAGGGGGTTACCACCCTCTATCTCGACGAGGTGGGCGACCTGTCGCCGGCGGCCCAGTCCCAGCTTATGGGCATTCTCCGACAGCTCGGCGAGGTGCGGGTCATCGCATCGACCCGTACGGGGTTGAACCGCCTTGTCGATGACGGACGCTTCCGGGAGGATCTGTTCTACCGGCTGGGTGTGGTTCGGCTGTTCATGCCGCCCCTGCGTCTGCGCAAGGAGGACATACCGGAGCTTGCCCGGGCGCTCCTGGTGCGCGCCTCGAAGAAGGGCCTGACCGCGCGCAGCCTGGAACCGTCGGCCTTCGATCTTCTCATGGCCTATGATTGGCCAGGAAACGTGCGGGAGATGGAAAACATCATCCTGCGGCTGTGCGCCATGAGCGCGGCGCCGTCGATCTCGGCGCGAGATGTCGAGCGGGAATTGCGCGCAAGCTCCTATGCCGAACTGCCGCGCGAAGGCGGTCTGGAAAGTGAGATCGAAGCCCTTCTGCGCCGCCACGTGATGTCGAGCCTGATGCAGGCCGGCGAAAACGGCTCAAGCGACGAGGACAGCGACGCCAGGGTCTATCAGACGGTGATCGAAAGCGTCGAACGCCCGTTGATCAGCCTTGCCCTGCAGGTCACCTCCGGGAACAAGGTCCGCGCCGCCGCGCTTCTGGGACTGAACCGCAACACGCTGCGCGCCAAGATCAACGGGCTCGGCATCGATGAAGACGATCTGGGGGCCGTGCGCAGTTCGGCCTGACAGGCGCGCGAACCGGCCGGGCACAAGGGCTGCGCCAGGGGCCAGAGCTGCTCTGGCGTTGACCGGGCGGCGAATGTGGCTATGAGTCCTCAGTGTTGCCCAAGGGTGACAATTCCAGACGGGCCAACGTAGAGTGGGCGTGTGTTAGCCGCATTGAACCGATCTGCGACGCGGGCAAGCTGGCGCTGGTTCCAGGGCCTGTTCTTCATTGCCGCGCTGCTGGCCGTGTTCGCCACGTTTGCGGCCATTTCCGGCGTCAGCCCCGTCGACCCGACCCAGGGGGGCATCGCCTGGCTCCTCGGCCTCAACTTCGCGCTGATCGCCATCCTCGCCTGGCTGACGTTCAGGCGATATCTGGCCATGCGGGGCGCCGAGCGCCCGAGCGGCGGGCATCGCCTCGCGCGCCGATTCCTTTTGCTTTTCGGAGCATCAGCCATCATCCCGGCCGCCATCGTGGCGATCTTTCTCGGCGCCACCATCACCCGCGGCCTCGACAACTGGTTCAATGAGCGGATCGACACGATCGTGCGCGAGACTGCGGAGGTCGCGCGCCGGTATCTGGACGACTATTCCGACGCGCTGGACCGGGAAGGCCAGCTCATGGCCGGCGACATGGACAATGCCGCAGAAGGCCTGAGAACCGACACCGAACTCTATGAGCAGTATCTGAGCCAGCAGGCGGCCATCCGGGAGTTCAACGCCGCATACGTGGTCAACCGGTCGGGCGAGCGGCTGGCCAGGGCGGTCCCCGAGGAATCGCTGCCCTACGTGCCCCCGCCGAGCAGCGCCTTCGAGGAGGCCAACGATACCGGAAGCGCGCTGACCCTGTATGAACGGGCGGGCCTTGCAACGGCCCTGTTTCCCCTCGAGCGGACGGGCAATGCCTATCTCTACGTATTCAAGCCGTTTGATCCGGGACTTCTGGCACAGATGCGCCGGGCCGAGGCCGCGCTCTCGGACTATCGCGATGCCAAGGATCGCTCCGGCCGCCTGCAATGGCTGTTTGCGGTGGGCTATGCCCAGCTCGCCGCCCTGGTCCTCCTCCTCTCCGGTCGCCTGGGCCTTGAGGCGGCAGGTCAGATCACCGGACCCATTGGCCGCCTGGCCGATGCCGCAACGGCGGTTCGCGACGGCGATCTGTCGGTGAGGGTTCCGCCGCCGCTGGTCCAGGACGAGGTCCACGACCTCACTCGCAGCTTCAACACCATGACCGAACAGCTTGCAGAGCAGCGCAGGGCCCTGATCACCGCACGCGAGGAGGCCGAGGACCGGCGCCAGTTCGTCGAGACCCTGCTTGCCTCGGTCAGCGCCGGCGTGATCCGAACCGATCCGGGGATGGTCATCACGCTCGCCAACACGTCCGCCGGAGCCCTGTTCGACCGTGACGACCTCCAGGGCCGGGAATTGCGGGACGTCGCACCGGACTTCGAGCCTTACGCCGTGCAGGTGCTCGATCATGGACCGCCGGTGGATGCCTCGCTCGATATCACCCTTGGCGACAAGACCCGGCATTTTCGGCTCAAGGCGGCTCAGGATCCGGCCGGCGGCTGCGTCCTGACCTTTGACGACGCCACGCGCCTGGTGACCGCACAGCGTCAATTGGCATGGCGTGACGTGGCCCGGCGGATCGCGCACGAGATCCGCAACCCGCTGACGCCCATCCAATTGTCGACCGAGCGCCTGCGGCGTCGCTACAAGCCGATGGTGGCCAGCGAGGACGAGGTCTTCGACAGGTGTATAGACACGATCCTTCGCCAGGTAGCCGATATCGGCCGAATGGTGGAGGAGTTCTCCAATTTCGCGCGGATGCCGAAACCCACCGTGGCCGAATTCGACCTCAGCGCGCTCCTGAACGGGTTGAGCTTCGGTCAGCGCATGGTGTCGCCCGACATCGCGATCGACCTGGAGCGACCGGAAGGGCCATTGCCCTATCTCGGCGACGAACGGCTCCTGGCTCAGGCGCTCGGCAATCTGATCAAGAATGCGGCCGAAGCCATCGAAGGCATGCCCGAGGATACGGATGTGGCCGGACGCATCGATGTGCGGCTGGCCGAGGGCTCGGGTGGAGAGATCGAGATCCTGATCGCGGACAACGGTCCGGGCTTTCCGGCAGAGACCCGCGACCGCCTTCTCGAACCCTATGTGACGACGCGCGAAAAGGGGACCGGCCTCGGCCTTGCCATCGTGAACCGCATAATCATGGACCATGGGGGGTCTATCAGCCTGCGAGACCGCGCCGACGGGCGGCGCGGCGCTTGCGTACAGATCGTGCTGCCGCGCCAATCGGAGACCCGGACCTCGGTGCGTGCGGCGCTTGGCGTGGAGGAGCCCATCGCATGAGCACCGATATTCTCATTGTCGATGACGAACCTGACATCCGCGAACTGATCGCGGGCGTCCTGGAGGATGAAGGATACGGCGTACGCACGGCGGCCACCGCCGAGACCGCGCTGGACGAGGTGCGCCGGCGCGCACCCGGTCTGGTGGTCCTGGACGTCTGGCTGCAGGATAGCGGGATGGACGGTCTGTCCCTTCTCAAGTTCCTGAAGTCCATCGACGAAACCCTGCCGGTGATCGTCATCAGCGGTCATGGCAACATCGAGACGGCGGTCGCCGCGATCCGTCGCGGGGCGTATGACTTCATCGAGAAGCCTTTCAAGACCGACCGGCTCCTTCATCTGATCGAACGGGCGCTGGAGAGCGCGCGGCTCAAGCGCGAGAATGCAGCACTGCGGACCAAATCGGGCACAAGCGGAGGCTGGGTGGGATCCAGTCAGGCCGCCTGCGGGTTGCGCACGCATATCGACAAGGTCGCCCCGACCAATTCGCGCGTCCTGATCACCGGGGCCGCCGGGGTGGGAAAGGAACTGGTCGCCAAGCTGATCCATGAGCAATCCCATCGCCGTGGCGGTCCGTTCGTGGTGGTCAATGCCGCCAGCATCGCGCCGGACCAGATGGAGCTGGCCCTGTTCGGCGAGGAGGATGGCGAGGGCAGGCCGGTCCGGATCGGCTATTTCGAACAGGCCCATAATGGCACGCTGCTTCTGGACGAGGTAGCCGACATGCCGCTGGGGACACAGAACAAGATCCTGCGTGTTCTGACCGATCAGAGCTTCCAGCGCGTGGGCGGCCGGTCGGATGTCAGGGTGGACGTTCGGGTCATGTCCTCGACCACCAAGGATCTTGGGGAAGAGATCGTCGCCAGGCGATTCCGCGAGGATCTTTACTATCGCCTCGCCGTCGTGCCGATGCGGGTTCCGTCCCTGGCCGAGCGCCGGGACGACGTGCCGGAACTGGTCGCCCATTTCTCCGAGCGGATTGCCGACAGTTCCGGGCTTACGCCCAGGGCCTTCTCTGACCAGGCGCTCGCAATGATGCAGGCCATGGACTGGCCCGGCAATGTCCGCCAGCTTCGCAACATGGTGGAGCGGATCATGATCCTCTCGCCCGCCGACGCCAGCGTTCCCGTCAGCGTCGATGAACTGCCACGGGACACGGAAAGCGACGGTCAACGCGGCAAGGGGCTCGATTCGAGCGATCTTGTCGGAATGTCCCTGCGCGATGCCCGCGAGCAGTTCGAGCGCGAATACCTGTCGCTTCAGATCACCCGGTTCAACGGCAACATCTCGCGTACGGCCGAATTCATCGGTATGGAACGCTCAGCCCTGCACCGCAAGCTCAAGGCGCTGGGTGTGCACACCAATCAGGTCCGCCAGGAACCATAGCGACATGCGCATCATCATTTGCGGCGCGGGCCGCGTGGGGCAGGGCATCGCCCGGCGCCTGACCCAGGAAAATCACCAGGTCACACTGGTCGATTCCAATGCGCGTCTTGTGGATGACGTATCCACGGACCTCGATGTGCGCGGCGTGACCGGCCATGCAGCCTTTCCCGACGTGCTGCGAAAGGCAGGCGCAGACGATTGCGAGATGCTGATTGCGGTGACCTATGAGGACGAGATCAACATGGTGATCTGTCAGGTTGCTCATACCCTGTTCCAGATCCCAACCAAGATTGCGCGCATCCGGGCGCGGGAATACACCGACAAGCGCTGGTCGAACCTCTTTTCCCGCGATGCCCTGCCGATCGACCTGCTGATCTCGCCCGAGAAGGAAGTCGGCGATGCGGTGATCCAGCGGCTGCATACGCCGGGCGCGATCCTGAATGCCAGCTTCGCCGGTGGGCGGGTACAGCTCGTGGCGATCGAGATGGATCAGGAGAACCCCCTGATCGACACGCCCGTGGACCAGATCGCCGGCCTCTTTCCCGACCTCTCCGCCCGGGTCATCGGCATCGGACGCGCCGGCCGGATCGATGCACCCCGCTCCAATGACAAGCTCATGCCGGGCGACCGGGCCTTTGTGGCCGTGCTGAAGGGCGACGCGCCACGCCTGAACTCCATTTTCGAGCGCGAGGAGCGGGCCGGTCACCGGGTCACCATTGTCGGCGCGGGTCGGATCGGCATGCACGTGGCCCATCGTCTGGAGCAGGACAAGGGGGTCCGCGTCCGCCTCGTGGAAAGCGACCCCACGCGGGCGAACGAGGCCGTGGAATCGCTTAAACGCACCGTGGTCATCAATGGCGACGCCCTGGATCCCGACATCATCGAGGAAGCCGGCGGCAACGAGACCGATTTCCTGGTCAGCCTGACCGATGACGATCGCACCAATCTGCTTGCCTGCAACCTGGCCAAGCGGGCCGGGGTCCGCCGCACCATGGCGCTCGTGAACAAGCCGGAACTGGCAAAGCTCCAGAAGGACATGCGGATCGACGCGATCATCGACCCCCGGGCGCTGACCGTCTCTCAAGTGCTGATGAAGCTCCGCCGGGGGCGGATCCTGGCGCTGCGCTCGCTGGAGGATGGATTGGCGGAGGTGATCGAGGGCGTGACGCAGGACACGTCCCCGCTGATCGGTCGGACGCTCGGCTATGATGATCTGCCGGACGGGATCACGGCTGCGGTGATCCTGAGGGGGGAGGAGGTGCTGTTTCCGTCTGACGGCGTGCAGGTCCAGTCGCGCGACCGCCTGACCCTGCTGTTCGAGCGCGGCATGACGAAAAAGGTCGAACAGTTCTTTCGCGTCAGCCCAGAATACTTCTCCTGAGGCGGCGCCAGGCACGATGACCTACGCCGCGATCGTCCGTATCCTCTCGCTTCTGGCCCTGCTTCTGGCGGGCGGCATGGTCGTATGCGCCCTGGTCGCGCTGGCCTTCGAGGAGTATCAGGCGCTTCTTGCGTTCTGCGTGACAGCCACGCTCGTCGTCGCGCTCGCGCTGAGCGTTGCCTTCCTGACGCCCAAGCCGAACCGGCCCTCGCGGCCGCGCGATGGGCTTGCGGTCCTGATCCTCTGGTGGGCGCTCGCACCTCTGGTGGCCGTGGGGCCCTACCTCCTGGCCGGTCCCGCCAGCAGCCCGCTGGACGCGCTCCATGACGCGGTCTCGAGCCTGACGACCACGGGCCATGCCGCCGTCGCCTTCGGCGCGGAGGGCTGGCCCGTCTCCCTTATCGTGTGGCGCGCGATCCTGCATCTGCTCGGCGCCTGGGCCACACTGGTGGCTGCCGCGAGCATCTTCGCGGCGATCAATCTGGGCGGGCCTGGAATCCACCGGACGGTCCTGTTCACCATTCCCAAGGGGAGCTTTTTCGACGCGGTTCCACGCGTCACATATGCTGCGGGACTCGCTCTTGGCGGCGTGGTCGTCGCCATGGCGATCCTTCTTCTCGCCAGCGGCGCGCCCCTGCACCGGGCGCTCGCCGATGCCGTCAGCGTGGCCACGACGGGACTGGTTCTGCCCGACCGGACGGCCATGGCCCCGGCCAGCGGTGCCGAAACGGTCTTGCTGATGGCGGGCCTCCTGTTCTCCACGATCGGCCTGGCAGTGGCGCTGGAGGTGCGCGCCGGCCGTTGGCGCGAGGCGCTCAGTGACCCGGAGGGCGTCACGATGGCTGTCGTGGTGCTCGGCCTCGTCGGTCTGGCGGTCTGGGCGGGCCTGCCTCTTGGCGATGCGGTCGGATGGTCGGTTTCCAGCCTCTCAACCTCCGGGCTGCCCCTTTCGGATGCCGATATGACGCGGGATCTGCCCCTCTCGCTGGCGGTTGTGCCGGTGATCGTGGGAGGCTCCGCGCTGTCCACGGCGGGTGGGGTCAAGCTTGCCCGCCTCGCCATTCTGGCCGGACGCGCCGGTCAGGAGTTCCGCTATCTTGCCTTTCGCCGGGCGGTCCGCATCTTTGCCTTCCGGGGACGTGTGCAGCCCGACCGCGCCATTATCGGAATATGGGTGTATCTTGTCGGTTACATCATGGCCCTGGCGGTGACGCTGTTCGTCTTCAGCCTGACGGGCAATGAGTTCGAGGTGGCGATTGCGAATGCGGTTGGAACGCTCTCCAATGCCGGCGGACTGGTCCGGATCGCACCCGGCGAGGGGACGCCCCTCGACGATCTCGCCGCTATCCTGGCCATGCTTGCCGGGCGCCTGGAAATCCTTGCGGCATTACCGGCTTTCATACCGTCTTTCTGGCGTGTCTGACAGCATTGCGACCCGACATCAGTTGCGTGCGGCTCGCATTCGGATTAGCGGACGGTCTCACTGCAAGACATGGACGAAAGAACGATGTCCTCCGATAAGAAACAGAATCTGCAAGATACCTTCCTGAATGCCGTTCGCCGGTCGCGCACGCCGCTGACCGTCTTTCTCGTGAACGGGGTCAAGCTTCAGGGTGTGGTCACCTGGTTTGACAATTTCTGCATCCTCCTGCGGGGCGATGGCCGCCCGCCGCAGCTCGTCTACAAGCACGCCATCTCGACGATTGCGCCGAATGCGCCCGTGCAACTGTTTGACGAGGCCGACATCGAGAACGCAGGCTGACCCGATTGGCGCGGGCGACGGTGGACACGCGGCCGGAGCAGGAACGTGCCGGCGTGCTCATTCCCTGGTTCGAGGTGGGCGGTCGGCCCGACGAGTCGCGTCAGATGGAAACCGCCGGGCTGGTCGAGGCGCTCGGCTGCACCCTTGCATTCCTGACCGACGCCTTCATCCGCAATCCCAGCCCATCGCACCTCCTGTCAGGCGGCATCCTGGAGCGGTTCCGGGAGAAGCTTGCCGCCGAGGCGTGCTCGATTGCGATCCTCGATGGCCAGCTGACGCCGGTACAACAGCGCAATCTGGAGCGGTCGCTGGGCGTAAAGGTCATCGACCGGACCGGGCTGATCCTTGAAATCTTCGGATTGCGCGCGCGCAGCCGGGAAGGCCAGCTTCAGGTTGAACTGGCGCGCCTGAGCTATGAACGCTCGCGTCTCGTGCGCACCTGGACCCACCTGGAACGCCAGCGCGGTGGCCGCGGCTTTCTGGCAGGCCCCGGCGAAACGCAACTCGAGGCAGACCGCCGGATGCTGGATCGCCAGCTTAAGCAGCTCCGCGCAGATCTGGACGAGGTCAAGCGAACCCGTGGCCTTCAACGTGCCGGTCGAAGCCGGTCCGGTACGCCGGTCATCGCCCTGGTGGGCTATACCAATTCCGGCAAGTCGACCCTGTTCAACCGGCTGACCGGCGCCGACGTATTGGCCAAGGACATGCCTTTCGCGACGCTGGATCCAACCATCAGGAAACTACAGCTTCCGAAACTGGGCGAGGCCGCTCTGGTCGATACCGTCGGCTTCATCACCGATCTGCCAACGCACCTGATAGACGCTTTCCAGGCGACCCTGGAGGAGTCCCTCGAAGCGGATCTCCTCGTGCATGTGCGGGACCGGGCAAGCCCCACCGACGACGCCCAGCGCGCGGACGTGATCGCCGTGCTCGACCGGCTGGAACAGGAGACCGGCAAACCCGTCCCGCCAATCGTCGAAGCCTGGAACAAGGCCGACCTCATGCCCGCCGAACAGCGCGAGACGCTGGCCCTGGTCGCCCCCGGCTCCGATCCGCCGGCGGCCCTGGTCTCGGCGATCAAGGGCTGGGGACTCGACGCTCTGATGGCTTCGATCGAGACGACGGTCATGCGCCAGAGCCATCGCATGGTGGCGCATCTGGGCGCATCCGACGGCCAGGCACGGGCCTGGCTGCATGCCCATGGCCATGTCCGCGGGGAGGAGACCGGCTCCGACGGTGCGACCCGAATGGTCCTGAACCTGAGCCCGGCCGACGAGGGCGCTTTCAAGACGCGGTTTCCGCATGTGCCGCTGTCGCCGGTGGACCTTGCCAGCGACGGCCTTGCGGGCCACTGAAGCTGCCCGGGTGAGCTCGGATCATGGGGCCTCGGCGTCGAAGACGGTGTCCCCGGCAATGAAGGTCCGCCTGACCCGGCCGGTCAGCAATCGTCCGTCGAAGGGCGAGTTGGTCGAGCGCGACCGCATCGCCTCGCGCGCACACTTCCACGGGGCATCCGGATCGAACAGGATCAGGTCGGCAGGCGCACCGGGAAGCAGCCGCCCCTGGGGCAGGCCGATCAGGTCAGCCGGACCGGATGTAAGGGGACGCAGCGCCGTGGCGAGATCCAGCGGGCCATCCTGGACCAGTCCAATAACGGCTGCCAGCAGGGTTTCCAGGCCCGCCGCACCGAAGGCGGCCTCGGCGAAGGGCAGCCGCTTGGCTTCGGGCGGTTGCGGGTCATGGGCCGAGACGACGGCATCGATCGCGCCGCCGGCCAGGCCCGCAATCAGCGCCTGACGGTCGGCCTCGCCGCGGAACGGAGGATTGACCTTGCAGTAGGTAAGATAGTCGCCGACATCCAGTTCGTTGAAGGTCAGATGATGGGCCGCCACAGTGCAGGCCACATTGCCGCCGCGCGCCCGGCTCTCCGCAACGAGCTCCAGCGTGCGCCCGGTGGACACCTGATCCAGAAGAAGTCGGCAGCCGGTGGTCTCGGCCAGGATCAGGTCGCGCGCAGCCCCGATCCATTCCGCTTCGGGGGGCATGCCCGCCAGGCCGATTCGGGCGGCGAAGGCGCCGGCATTCATGACGCCCCGTCCTCGAAGCGCTGGGGTGTCGGGCCGGCTCGCGATCAGGGCGCCATGGGCGGCGGCATAGGTCATGGCCCGTTTCATGACCCCCGGATCGGTCACCGGACGATCGCCATTCGTGAACATCACCGCGCCGGCTTCCCGCATCAGGCCGATCTCGGCCATGGCCGTGCCTTGAAGCCCCACGGTCAGCGCGCCGGCGGCATAGACGCGCGTGCGGACCCTGGCCGGATCGGGATGGGTCAGGAACTGCACCAGCGCCACATCGTCGATCACCGGATCGGTGTCCGGCATCACCACGAAGCTGGTTATGCCTCCGGAAACGGCCGCGCGCGCCGCGGTCTCAAGGGTCTCGCGCTGCTCCTCGCCCGGCTCGCCGGTCTTGACGCGCAGATCCACAAGGCCCGGTGCCAGGCAGAGGCCACGGGCATCCAACCCCTCCATGGTGCCCTGCGGCGGCGTGGCCAGGTGAGGTCCGACATCGGCGATGGCGCCATCCTCGATCAGGAGGCCGCCGGATTCGTCGCGGCCGGTAGCCGGGTCGATCACCCGCGCATTGTAGATCAGACGGTGCATGGGTCGGCTCCCGCCAGCAGGTCCAGAACCGCCATCCGGACCGCGACACCCATTTCCACCTGTTCGGTGATGACCGAGCGGGGGCCGTCGGCGATCGCGCTTTCTATCTCGATCCCGCGATTCATCGGTCCCGGATGCATGACGATCGCATCGGGTGCGGCGTGGGCCAGCCTGTCGGCCGTCAAGCCGAAATAGTGGAAGTACTCCCGGCGGCTTGGCAGATACGCTCCGTCCATCCGCTCCAGCTGCAGGCGCAGCATCATCACCACATCGGCCATGGCCAACGCCTCGTCGAGCCGTGTGTGAACACTCTCTGCACCCCAGTCGCTGGCATCCCCGGGCAGCAGGGTCGATGGCCCGCAAAGCCGGACACGCGCACCGAGCTGATGCAGCGCATAGGTGGTCGAGCGGGCCACACGGCTATGGGCGACATCGCCGCAGATGACGACCGTCAAACCTTCGATCCGCCCCTTTGCGCGACGGATGGTCAAGGTATCGAGCAGGCCCTGGGTCGGATGTTCATGGGTGCCGTCACCGGCATTGATCACGGCGCAGTCGACCTTGCGCGACAGGAGTTTCACGCCGCCCGACGCGGAATGGCGGATCACGATGACGTCGGGCTTCATCGCGTTGAGCGTCATGGCCGTGTCGATCAGGGTTTCGCCCTTGGCGACACTGGAGGCCGCCACCGGCATGTTCACCACATCGGCGCCCAGTCGGCGGGCCGCAATTTCGAAGCTCGACATGGTCCGCGTGGAATTCTCGAAGAACAGGTTGATGACGGTCTTGTCGCGCAAGCGCGGCTCTCCGCGTCGTCCCTGCCGCGCCAGATCGGCATAGGCATCCGCGCGGTCGAGAATATCCAGAAGCTCAAGCGGGTTGAGTCCCTTGAGACCCAACAGGTGCGGCCGCTTGAAGGTTTCCGGTGCGCGCAGATCAGCCATGTCCGTCTCCGGATTTCGGGCGGTGTAGGCGCGTTTCCAGGCGCCGGCAAGCCGCGCCGCGGTCCTGCTGTCACAATCTCCCCGTCATGCCGCCAGCGCGGCGATCGAGCGCGGCCTGCAGGATCAGCGTCGCGGCCGCTGCGTCCAGGCTGGCGGCCCGGCGCGCGCGGCTGACATTTGCTGCCAGCATGTCACGCTCCGCCTGGGCGGTGGTCAGGCGCTCGTCCTGATAGGCCATCGGCAGATCGCGCAACGCCAGCAGGCTGCGGCCGAGCGCCCGGGCGGCCTGGGCACGCGGACCGCTGCTGCCGTCCATGTTCAGGGGCAGGCCAAGCACGACGCCCACCACCGCGCGCGCGTCCATAAGGTCGAACAGGTGAGCCAGGGCCGGCGCGAGTTTTCGGCCCCTGGGGATGGTCTCGACCGGCGTGGCCAGGCGCTGTTGCGGATCGCAGACAGCGACGCCCAGGGTCTTGCTGCCCGGATCGATCCCGATCAGGGCACCCCTGGCGGGCAGGGACATAAGATCGACAAGCGGCATGACCGTGCCCGCATACCGCCTTGCGCTGCGCAGGGCGAGCGCTTATCGCTCACGCGACGGCGATGGAGCAGATCCGATGAGCGTTTCGACGGATGATGTGCGCAAGGTGGCCCGGCTGAGCCGGATCGCTGTGCCCGAAGAGCGCCTGGAGGCGCTCGCCGGCGAGCTGAACGCGATCCTCGACTGGATTGAGCAGTTGGGGGAGGTCGATGTCAGCGGCGAGGCGCCCATGACGTCGGTGGTCGATGCACGGCTTCCGATGCGCGAGGACATCGTGACGGATGGGAACAAGGTCGACGAGATCCTGGCGAATGCGCCCCGGTCGGAAGACGGTTTCTTCGTGGTTCCGAAGTCGGTGGAATAGACCCCGCCCGGCGTGACCGGACAACGGTCTCGACCTATCGGGCCGGGTCCGTCTTCTCCTGCGCCTTGACCTCGTTCCAGAGCGCGTCCTGTTGCTCAAGGCTCAGGTCGCCAAAGACCATGCCGCGCGCCGTCGCCAGGGCCTCCATGGCCCGGAAGCGGCGCTCGAACTTGGCATTTGCCGCGCGCAGGGCGACTTCCGGATCCACCTTCAGCCGGCGGGCGAGATTGGCGCAGACGAAGAGAAGGTCGCCGATCTCCTCTTGGACCTCGCCAGGGTCTCCATGGCGAAGCGCATCGTGAACCTCGCCGGCTTCCTCGCGCAGCTTCGCAAGGATATCTTCGGCGTCCGCCCAGTCGAAACCGGCCCGGGCGGCGCGTTTCTGGAGCTTCTCCGCGCGCATCAGCGCCGGAAGGGCCAGCGCAACCCCATCAAGGTGGCTGACCGGCCCCTGATCGACCTGCGCCGCGCGTTCCTCCGCCTTCATGGTCTCCCATGCGACCGTCTGCGCCTCGGCATCGCGGCCGTCGGGGCTTCCGAAGACATGAGGATGACGCCGCAGCATCTTCTCGGCGATGGAGCGCGCCACATCGGTGGCGCAGAACTGGCCAAGCTCCGTGGCCAACTGGCTGTGAAACGCCACCTGGAACAGAAGATCGCCCAGCTCGCCGCGCAGATCTTCCGGCGACCTCCGCTCGATCGCATCGGCGACCTCGTAGGCTTCCTCGATGGTGTAGGGCGCGATACTCGAAAAGTCCTGTTCGAGATCCCAGGGGCAGCCCCGATCAGGATCGCGAAGGCGGGCCATGATCGCAAGCAGCTCGGCAAAGGCCTCACCGGCACGGCGGTGATCGTCGGATGGGGAAGGGGTGGTCATGACAGGCTTCCGGTTCGGGTCTTGGGCGTTTCACCGCCCGGCAGGGGCCGGGTCGACACGACATGCCGCGGCACGCTGCCGGTATCTGCAGGGAACAGCGCCAGATCCTCAAGCCCTCGCCGTGGACCCGTCGGAATCGCATAATCTGCATTATGGGAAATATGACGCATGATTCCATGCCAAGGCGGCTGACAAGGGATCGGAGGCTCAGCCACAGCCGGGTATCTCCAACCAGAGACCGTCATGGCCCGGAATGACCCCGTCTGGCAGGTCTTCCAGAAGGGTCCGGTAATCCATGTCCACGTGCAGATTGGTCAGGACGGTCAGCCGCGGACCCAGGCGCGCCGCCCAGTCCAGCGCCTGTTCAAGATGCGCATGGGTCGGATGCGGTCGGTAGCGCAGCGCATCCACCACGAAGACCTGCACCCCGTCCAGCGCCCGCATGGCCGCGTCCGGTATGGCCGAAACATCGTTGCAATAGGCGAAATCGCCGATTCGAAATCCCAGGGACCGGATGGGTCCATGCTCCAGCGCCAGGGGCAGGACGTCGATGTCACCGCCCGCCCCGTGCACGGTAAAGGCCTCGCCCGGCACGATGTCGCGCTGGCGCTCGAGGATCGGCGGATAGCCGCCATCCCCTTCGAAACAGTAGCGGAACTTTGCCACGAGGCTCCCGGCCGTGGGGGCATCGAGATAGGCCAGGATTGGACGACGCTGACGCAGTGCAAGCGCCCTGACGTCGTCTATCCCATGGGTCTGGTCGGCATGGTCATGGGTGAAGGCCACGGCATCGAGCGCGTCGACCCGCGCATCGAGGAGCTGTTCGCGCAGGTCGGGTGGCGTATCGACCAGCAGACGCGTGGGCGCCTCGACGCCCGCCTGACGGCGTTCCACCAGAAGACCGCAGCGCCGGCGGCGGTTACGCGGCTCGTCGGGGTCGCACGCCCCCCAATCATTGCCTACGCGCGGAACTCCGCCCGATGACCCGGTGCCGAGAAGACAGGCCCTGAGCGTGACGCCGTCCTGCACGCTCACGCGTCCACCCGATGGAAAAGCCGCAGGGCGTTGGCCTCGGTCTGGGTCAGCACCTCCTCCAGAGGCAGCCCCTTGAGGTCCGCCAGCGCCTCACCGACATGCCTGAGAAAGGCCGGTTCATTGCGGCGTCCACGCATGGGAACCGGGGCAAGATAGGGGCAGTCCGTCTCCAGGATCAGCCGGTCCATGGGCACGTCCGCGATGACCGCACGCACGTCGCGGGCGTTCTTGAACGAGAGGATGCCTGATACCGAAACGAAGCCGCCCAGCGCCACGCCCAGCGCCGCAAGTTCGGCCCCGCCCGTGTAACAATGCAGGAGCGGCACGAATTCGCCCTTCGCATACTCCTCCTGCAAGATCCGGATGGCGGTGTCGTCGGCATCGCGCAGGTGCAGGATCACCGGCAACCCGGTGGCGCGCGCGGCGGCGATATGGGTACGCAGCGAAGCCACCTGCACATCCATGGGGCTATGACCGTAATGGTCATCGAGGCCGGTCTCGCCAATGGCGACAACCCTTGGATCGTCTGCTGCAGCAATCAGCGTGTCCACCTCCAGCATCTGGAAATCCTTGGCGTGGTGCGGGTGGACGCCTGCCGTGCACCAGATGTCGGGCGCGCGCCCCGCAAGCGCGCGAACGCGGGGAAAGTTGTCGAACCGGTCGCAGATCGCCAGGAAGCGGCGCACGCCGGCCGCGCGGGCGCGGTCGAGCACCTCATCGAGGTCGTCGGCGAACGCCTCGGCGTGCAGGTTTACATGGGTATCGAACATGCGGCGCATTTAGCGCGGACGGGCGCTCTTCTGAAGCCCTGCGACCAGTTTTGCCAGCGTCTGGGCCGGTTCCATGTTGGTTGCCCTAGCGTCGGCAAGGGTGCGGCTGGCCCACAACCAGACACCCGCCCGCTCGGGCGCGTCCTCACTCGCCCCGGCGAGACGGTCCAGCAGGGCCGCGCCGGCGGCGTCGAAGCCGTCAGGATCCCGCGCAGCCGAAAGCAGCGTCGAAACGTCCTCCGCCCGAGGCCGCGGCAGACCGTCATACACCGCATCCGCAGCGCGCGCGGCCTTCAACGCGGCCTCGCCGGCGAATCGACGTGCCAGACCCGGCCGGCCGGCCGACAGCCGAACAGCGACAGGCGAGTCGCTTCCCGCGACCCTGCCGGCGTCTTCTGAGCTCAGACGGCTCAGCCGCAGCCGCCGGCACCGGGAGCGGATCGTCGGGAGAATAGGAACCTGCCCATGGTGTACAAGGATCAGGACCGCGCTGGATGGTGGCTCCTCAAGGGTCTTCAGGAGCGCATTGGCGCCGTTACGGTTCATGTCGTCGACGGAATCGATGACCCCAACGCGGTAGCCGCCAAGCGCCGGGCGAAGTGCAAAGAACGCATTGAGATCGCGCACCTGGTTGACCGTGATGTCCTGGTTCAGCTTCCCCTTCTCGTTCGCCTCCCGCTCAAGCCAGCGCAGGTCGGGATGGCCGCCGGCGGCCACGCTCTGCGCTTTCGGGTCGTCCTCGGGAATGGCAAGCGGTGCGTCGACCGGCCCACGCGCGCCAAGCAGAAACGCCGCGAAACGGCGGGCCAGGGTCGCCTTTCCAATACCCGATGGTCCTTCCAGCAACCAGCCATGGTGAAGCCGGCCCTGCTCGAAGGCGTCCAGAAAGGCTCGTTCGGCAGCCTCGTGGCCGACGAGCGGCCAGGCCTCCCGCGCTGCGGACGCCGCGTTCATGCGTACACCTGAAGCCGGTCACGCAGCACCGTGAAGGCTGCGGCGGCGAGCGCCTGCTCATCCAGCGTGGCATCCAGAACCGCCACGCGTTCGGGCGCATCCATGGCAATCTGAAGGAAGGCGTCGCGAATGCGCCTGTGGAACTGCAGGTCCTGACGTTCATAGACGTCTGCAGGCTGACCCCGCTCCACCCGCCGGGCCAGCAGATGTTCCGGTGCCGCATCGAGCAGGAGGGTCAGGTCGGGCCGGGTCGGGCCACAGACGATCGCCTCCAGAGCGGTCAGCGTGTCAGCCTCGAGACCGGCACCGACACTCTGATAGGCCAGCGTCGAGTCGGAAAAACGATCGCAGACGACCCAGTCGCCACGTTCCAGCGCCGGCCGGATCAGCGTGTGCAGGTGCTCGGCCCGGCCGGCATTCATGAGCAGAGCTTCCGCGAGCGGCGCCCAGCGCGTCTCGCACGGGGGTGTCAGGACAAGGCTGCGAACCGCTTCCGCGTGCGGTGTACCGCCGGGCTCGCGCGTTTCCACGACGCGCAGGCCGGCGCGCTCAAGATGCGCGGCAAGATGCCGGGCCAGCGTCGACTTGCCGGCCCCCTCACCCCCTTCCAGCGTGATGAAGCGGCCGGCCGGCGGCATCGTGTCGTCCAAGCCGGTCATGCGCCTTCGATCAATCGGCGCAGGCCTTCGAGCACCCGGCCCTGGAACCCCAGTCTTGCAACGGAGGCAGCCGCCACCACCGGGATATCGACGGGGTCTGCGCCGTCGACGCGGAGTTCGAGGGTCGCGACGCGCGCGCCCTCGGCTATCGGCGCTTCAAGTGGCGCCTCGTAGACCAGCGCAGCGCTGCCCGCCTCAAGGGCCCGTTTGAGCCCGGCGATGCGGCCCGTTTCGGCCAGACGAACGGGAACCTCCGGCCGCTCGCCAAGCCAGACCGGCAGAGGCGGCAGCTCGGTCGCGTCGGGTGTCACCTCAACCATGCCAAAGCTGGAGAAAGCCATGCGCATGAGACGCTCCGATTCCCGCGCACGCGCCTGCATGTCCTCCAGACCATTGACCACGACGATCCGGCGGACGCCATCGCGCACCGCCGAGGCCGTCAGACCGTAGCCGGACACTTCCAGATGGCCGGTCTTGAGCCCGTCCACGCCGTCGACCCGGCCGAGCAGCGGATTCCGGTTCGGCTGAGAGATTCCGCGCCACTCGTATTCGGGGATCGCATAATACGAATAGAGGTCCGGAAACGCCCGGATCTGCTCGCTGGCAAGGCGCGCGAGATCAATGGCGGAGATCCGGTGATCGGGTGCGTCGAGCCCCGTCGAGTTGCGGAAGGTGGCGCTCTCGAGCCCCATGTCGCGCGCCACGCGGGTCATTTCCTCGGCGAACGCCTCCTCGCTGCCCGACAGGCCCTCCGCCAGGACGATGCACGCATCATTGCCGGACAGCACGATGACGCCCATGAGCAGTTCCTTCACCGTGGGCTGGTCGCCGATGGCAAGGCCCATCGTGGAGCCGCCGGACGCCCAGCCACCTTCCCGCCAGGCGCGCTCCGAGACGGTGAACGTGTCTTCCAGTGAAAGCTCGCCGCGCCTGATCCGGTCGAAGACCACATGCGCCGTCATCATCTTCGTCATGGAGGCCGGGATCATCGGCTCCGTCCCGTTCTTGGAAAACAGGACCTGACCGGTCTCATGATCCAGGATCACGGCATGGGTCGCCTCGGTCTGCAGCGTCTGGGCGCGCGCGGATATCAGGACCGGCAGGGCGATCAGGGCAAGGGCAGCGGCAAGCAGCACACGCATCATGGCGGGAACCCTCATCTGGACAGGCGAGACTGATCTCAGAAAAGGTCGGGTTTCCGCGCGCCGTCAACCGGTGCGCTGAGATGGTGTGCGCCAATGCGAGCCGCGCACAGGCGGCCTAATCCGTGGCGGCGTCGACGATCAGGCCGCGATCGTGGCCGCGCTCGGCCAGCGTATCGCGCAATCGGGCGGCCGCCGCCTCACTGGACACCGGCCCCACCCAGACCCGGAAGAAGTCCGCGCCGTCGATTCGGGCCTCGCGAATCCGGACAGTGTGGGTTCCCGTGACCTTGCGCGACAGGCTTTCCGCATTGGCGATGTTCGAGAAGGCGCCAAGCTGCACGTAATAGCGGCCATCCGACGTCGTCTCGCGGATCGGCTGGACCGGGCCAGCCGACTGTTCGATCGCCATCTCCGACGCGCGGGCGCTCCGCGAAGACCGGGTCGAGGCCATGGTCACGTCACCGGATTGTGCAACCGGCTGAAGCCGGGCCGAGGTCGACACAAAATCGCTCGCCGCCGGCTGGGCCTGCGCGGCGCCGCCGGGAACGACGGGCGCCGGGCCCAGATAGCGCAGGCGTACGCGCACCTCGCCCGCATCGCGGAAACCCAGGCGTTCGGCCGCAGCTTCCGAGACGTCGACAAGCCGGTCTGCGACGAACGGCCCGCGATCATTGACCCGGACCACCACCTCCCGGTCATTCTCCAGATTGACCACCTGGACCAGGCTCGGCAGCGGTAAAGTCGGATGGGCTGCCGTCAGCGCCCGGGCGTCGAACATCTCCCCATTGGCGGTGGGCTTTCCGTCGAATCCCGGTCCATACCAGGATGCGAGCCCCGTTTCCTCGTAGGAGGCCACGGCCGCCGGGCGGATCGTCTCGCCGGGATTCGAGTATCGCCGGGCCTCGTCACCCAGGACCGCCCGGGCCTCGGCCCCGGCCTGCTCGCTCGCCTGGGGTGGCGCGGCAAGTGGCGCTTCGCTGACGGCGGAGCTGCGGTCAGGCTGCACGCGCGGTGCGGTATGGGTGCTGGCCGCCACGCGGATGGGCTCCGGCATCGCATTGCCCGGCGGATCGGCCGGGCGATCGCTTACCCTGGGGTCTGCTGCCCGCGCCTGCCCTGACCCACTTTCAGGCGGCATGGCCGGGTAACGGAACTCGATCCGCGCGCGGCCCGTGGCGGGGCGAATGATGCGCGCCTGCGCTGTGGGCTCCGCCTGGGGCGACGCGCTGGCCGGTGTGGCACCGCGCGCAGCATAGACAATGGGCGCACCCCCGGACCCACTCCCCTGCCCGGCCTCCGCCAGGCCTACACCTGCCAGGCCGAAAACAAGCGCCGCCGCGACTCCACGCGCTGGCGACAGGCAGGAAGAAAGCGCCTCGATACCCATTATCCGCCCTCATTCTGTTGGCGTTGTCCCGCCGCTTCGGGCGGGCCCGGAGAGTCCCCCGGTCTCAGCCTGCTCCCTAGCAAGAAGAGATGGAGCCACGATGAACGCAACACACCGGATTGTAGGGTGCGATACACGTTTGGTTAAGCGCAGACTGCAGCTTTCCCCGAACGGTTTACCCTGATGACGGCAGTCGTGAGCCCACCCCTCGCCAGGGTGACCACGCGCGCCCCACCCCTTGCAATCGGTCCCTGCGCACGCCTAAGTCACCGCTCCGACGGATGGGTGGCAGAGTGGTCGATTGCGGCGGTCTTGAAAACCGTTGAGCCGAAAGGCTCCGGGGGTTCGAATCCCTCCCCATCCGCCAAATATTGCTTTATTTCAGTGTGTTAACTCGAACAAATCGTCCGCGCTTTGCCGCGCCGGCAGGTCCGGCCTCGCTTGAGAATGCACCGGGACCGCAGCGGTCGCAGACGACGTCCTTTCAGGCAAGCGAAGGTCGGGCCAGGATCTCGCATTATCCTGCAACGAAAACTGAAAGACTGCCGATAAACTACCTGCCGAACCTGCTATATTGTCTTCGAGAGACGCCATCCATCGCCTCCCATGGAGACATGCATCGCACAGTGCCCGGTTTGATAACGGGTCAACAGACTGTCAGCAGGGGGAACGGAGTGTGAGAACGACAGTATTCACAATGGATACACCGGCATTGCCGATGAATTATCCTGGTTTCGTTTTTCGCACGCTTTGCGACGACGGCCATGACCCCGAAACGCTCCTCAAGGGTACGAGCCTCAGGCCGGAGGTGTTCACGGATCCGCATTTCCGGACCGAGTTTTCGACGCTCCGACGCTTCATCCTGAATGCAGAGGAACAAACGGGCGATCCGCATCTGGGGGCCCGTCTCGCGCTCCGGTTCGACGTTACGTATATCGGCTTTCCAGCCTACGCGGCCATGAATGCCCCCCGGCTGGCCGATGGTCTCAGGGTGCTCCGTCGCTTCGTTCATCTGACGTTTCCGGCAATAGACCTAAACTTTCCAGACCCGCCATCAGGGCAGACATCAGACGAAACAGACGTGCGTCTGACACCGAAATTTCCGCTCGAGGATATCGCCTATTTCATCAACAGCAGCGCGCTCATCGTGCTGAACAGGTTGCTGCTGGACATGCTGAGGATGCCGATTGTCGCGACCCGCGCGGAGACAACCATCCGCGAGCCAGAAGGCTGGGCTGCGGTGTCAGCCGATGTCAGTCGCGTGCCTATCCGGTTCGAGGCGACTGAAAACAGGATCATCTTCCCAGCCCACCTGTTGGACCGGCCGCTTCCGTGTTCTGACCCGATCAACCACGCGAAGCTGGTGGCGCTGTGCGAAAAGTTCTCGGCGGAAGCGGGTCACAAGGCCACCCCTGTCAGCCAGGTCCTGGCCTTTCTGGAGACCGGAGGGAACGTTGGCGCGCCCCTCTCAGCGGCGTCAGCCGAGCTAGGCTACTCCGAGCGCGGCCTTCGGCGCCAACTGGAACGGGCCGGAACGACCTATCGCAGATTGGTCGACCAGGTTCGCGAGCGTCGGGCCCGAGAGATGCTCGCCAGCAGTTCGCAGCCCATTCAGGCGATTGCGCACGAACTCGGCTATGAGTCGCCATCCAACTTTGCGCGCTGTTTCAAGCGGTGGACGGGAAAGACGCCGAAAGTGTTCCGCGAGTCCCGTCAAACGGGATACGACAAAGGCCAGAATTGAGTACCATTTGGCCTGACCGGAGCTATACAATCGAGCGGAGCTGAGAATATGCCACGTCTCGGTTTTCCGGGTTGAGGGACAATTCCATGCACACCGTTGTTCGTTCCGCATATCGGGCGCTGCTTCTAGCCGCTTTCATTTTTTCGCCGGTCTCGGCGGTCGCAGAGGCTCAAATCCCTGAAGCGGCCCCGGACGATGCCGCCTTGCCCGTCACGGAAACGGTCACGCCGCCCAACATCCTCGTGGTCCTGTTCGACGATGTCGGCTTCGCCGGCTTCGGCGCCTATGGCGCGGACGCGAAAACGCCGAACATCGACGCGCTGGCGCAGTCGGGCACGTTGTTCTCGCGCTACTACACGTCCCCCTTCTGCGGGCCGAGCCGCGCGATGCTGTTGACCGGGCAGGACAATCACCAGACAGGCATCGGTACGCTGGTCGAATCCGTTACGCCCGAGCAGCTCGAACTGCCCGCCTACTCCATGCTCTGGGATGACGATCAGGAGACGATCGCAAGTCTTCTGTCCGAAGCGGGCTACCGGACATATGTGACCGGCAAATGGGGGATCGGCGCGAAGGGCAAGAACCTTCCCGACCGCTTCGGGTTCGACCGGTCCTACGTGATGGATTCCACGGGCGGCAGCAATTACGACCATAGCCACTACCTGCCTGGCTATCCCGAAGTGTCGTGGTACGAGGATGGCGAACCCACCCGCCTGCCCGACGATTTCTATTCGTCTCGCACCCTCGTCGACCAGATGATCCGGTACATCGACGAAGGGGATGCGGATCAGCCCTTCTTCGGCTTCCTGTCACTTCAGGCCGTTCACATACCCGTTCAGGCACCAGTCGAGTTCATCGACAATTATGACGGTGTGTTCGACGCCGGATGGGACGTGATGCGCGAAGAACGCTGGCAGCGCGCGATCGAGCTTGGCCTCGTGCCCGAGACGACCACTTTGGCGCCGGTACACGAAGATCACCGCGCCTGGGATGACCTGTCGGCGCAGGAGAAGGCAGTCGCGGCGCGCGCCATGCAGGTGAATGCAGGCATGAAAGAGGCCGCCGATTTCCACATCGGGCGCCTCTTGGACCATCTCGAGACATCAGGAAAGCTCGAGAATACAATCGTCGTTGTCACCTCCGACAACGGCGCCGAGTCAGGGGTCATCGGTCTTGAGAATCCTGTCTTCAACCTGATCCTGAGTGGCATTCATCGCATTGAAGGCTTGAACACGTCCCCCAAAAACATGGGTCTGCCCGGCAGTCTGACCGCCATTGGTCCGGAATGGGCCTCGGTCGAGGTGTCTCCGTTCAATCTCTACAAGTTCTATTCCAGTGAAGGCGGTCTGCGGGTGCCTTTGGTAATGGCTGGTCCGGGCGTGAACGTGACGGGCGTCCAGGATGCGCCGGTGCATGTGGCGGACCTTATGCCGACCCTCCTGGACGCGGCGGGGGTCGCGTATGACGCGGACGCGCTTTACGGCCAAAGCATCCTGCCCCTTCTGTCGGGCGCAAGCACCGAGACCCGCGGCGCGGATGAAAACTTTGGGTTCGAGGTCAGTGGCAATGCGGCCCTCTACCGTGGCAACTGGAAACTCGTGCGCACTGCGCTGCCTCGTGGGGACTTCACCTGGAGGCTGTTCGACCTGTCGGTCGATCCAGGCGAGACCACCGATCTTTCGGCAGACAATCCGGAACTGTTCGCAGCGATGCGCGCCGAGTACGAGGCCTATGCCGCCGAAACGGGCGTGCTCGAACTCGGACCAGAGGATTTTGCCGCGGCGCAGGTGTTCGTGAACCTCCGGGAGAAGGTGATCGCGAAATACTGGCCTTATCTTGCGGGTCTTGTCCTCGTGGTGCTCGCCGGCCTCCTTGGCGTCTTTGGCCTTGCTCGCATGGCGTTCCGCCGCCTCGCCGGCTGATCCTGAAGCCGGTCGATATCCGGATCAGAGGCGTTAGGCCTGTCGCTCACGTCGGAGACCTGTCATGAACTGGATGGTCATCACCTTCCTGAGTCTGGCTGTTCTGGCCATCCTCACCTATTCCACCCTGCCCGCCGTCTTGCGTCTCCTGGGCCTCCATCGCCATTACTCGATCCCCGAATTCGAGATGAAAGGTCGGCGGGCCCTAGTGATCTGCACAAACCACGACCGGCTCGATCCCCTGAAACGCGATACGGGTGCGTTCGGCTCGGAATTCACGGTGCCCTACTACGCCTTCATCGATGCGGGCATGGACGTCGACATGGCTTCACCCAAGGGTGGAGTGATCCCGATCCAGCCGGGATCCTGGTCCTGGCCGCTCGCCTGCAGGGAGGACAAGCGCTTCATGGCTGACGAGAAGGCCATGAATGACCTCAGGCATTCGAAAGCGATCGCGGATCTCGATCCGGGCGACTATGATGTGGTCTTCCTGGCTGGGGGTTGGGGGGCGTCCTACGACCTCATGCAGAGTGAGGCGCTCGCCGATTTCGTCACCCGGGCAAACACCGCGGGCAAGATCCTCGGCTCGGTCTGCCATGGTGCCCTGGGTCTGTGCAGCGCCAAGGGGGTTGATGGCGAGCCGCTCGTAAAGGGCCGCCGCGTCACCGGGGTCACGGACAATCAGATCAACACATTCGGCATCGCGGTGACGCCCAAACATCCTGAACAGGAGTTGCGCAAGGCCGGCGCGCTCTATGAATGCCAGCATGCCTGGCTTGATCCGTTCGCCACGCACACGACGATCGATGGCAATCTGATCACCGGCCAGAACCAGAACAGCGGATACGAAACCGCCCATCGCATCCTGGAGAAGATGGCCACCCAGCGAAATCATTAGAATGCGGGCGGCTGGCCTTCCCGGGAGTTGATCGTGGCGATCCATGCCCATATCCCGCGCCTGAACTGGGCGTCCCTCGAAAGAGAAGCGTTTGGGCTGATCTACGGCGCCATCATTGTCCTCAGTCTCCTGATGGCGCTCGCCCCGCAGCCGGTTGCCCCTTTCAAGCCCGCGGCCGTTCTTTTCGGTTCGGTCCTGGCCATGACACTGGCAAGGGCACTTGCCGCGCTCATCGCCCACTCCATAGAAACGGGTGAACGGATGCTGCGCCTTTCCGCCATGCGCGCGGCCTGGCGCGGCAGTCATCCGATCCTTTTTGTCGCGCACCTGCCCACCGCGCTCTTTATTGCGTCGGGTCTTGGCTGGCTTTCGCTTGCGACGGCGATGTTCGTGTCCCAGCTCTTCTGCGTCCTGATCCTCGTGATTTTCGGCGCCCGGGTCGGCTGGGTGATCAGCCACGGCCCTTTGCTGCCAGTACTTGGCGCACTGTTTGCTGGGGGGCTGGGCTGCGCACTGGCCTTGCTGAAATACGCCATTCAATAACGTCAGCGCCGATAGCGTGATGGCCGATCTGGTCGACACCTTGATCGCCGCAGGCGCCATCGCCGCAGTGGTCGGTCGTCCGATGGCGACGGCGATGTGGCCAGAGACGGCCTCGGGTCCGGTTCGCATGAAGTAAATGCCCGGAAACAGGACGCCAGGCCATCTTCACTGACGCGGATTGACCTGGAGATTTGCCAGGCGAGGCCGACCCTTGCGGCGGGTTCACCATGGAAGCGCATGCCCGCCATCCGGAGGAAGGCCCGGTGCAGCGCGTCTTCATTATCGGGCGGCTGAGCAATGGTCAAAACGGAATGTTCTTTGGCCCGCAGCGAGCTGTGCACACAGCGACACCAAAGTTTATTCAGCTCCACACGTCGCCGACATCTTGCTCACGAACTCAGGCGAACTGGTTCGCAGCAACACAGGTAGCTGATCAAGGAAGCCTCAAATGTCGTTCAAACGGATTATTCTTCTTGCCACCTTGGCTATGCCTGGAACGGCCGCGGCAGACACCGGCTGGGAGTACACGGCCACGCTGTATGGATGGTTTCCTGGCGTGACCACGACCGTCGAAACGCCCGTTGGCGAAGTTGAAGCCGAGGTGGATTTCGACGAAGTGCTCGAGACGCTCGATATTGCCTTTCTGGGCGCCTTCGAAGCCCGCAAGGGGCGTCTTTCTCTGATCGGCGACTTGCAGTTTTTCGACGTCTCGGCAGAGACAGAGCGGGCTCCGGGCGCGTTCACCCAGGCTGAAATCGACTCCCAACTGGTCATCTTCAGCGGCTACGCAGCCTATGCGCTGGTCGACAGCAATGATCTGCGTTTCGATGTCGGCGGCGGCCTTCGCTACAACGGCACCTCGGTTGAAGCGCAGCTCGTGGAAGACGGCGGGACCCGCGGCCCGTCTTTCGAGGACGATGGCGGCTGGACCGACCTTCTCCTTGCAGCACGGATCCACCGTCAGTTCAGCGATAAATGGTACGGCGTCGGGTATGCCGACATTGGCGGTTTCGGTATCGAGGACTCCTCGGAGCTCACCTGGCAGGTCTCGGCCGGTGTCGGATACGCGTTCAACGACACATGGTCGATGGCCGGCGGCTACCGTCACTACTCGGTCGAGCATGGCGATGATCTCGTGACCACCACGATCGAGGTCTCCGGCCCGTTCCTTGGTGTTCAGATCGCATTCTGAGCCCGCCTTCCGGGCGCATTCGGTGACGGGGAGGCAACATGACTACCGCATTGAAGACAGCGGCCGGCCTCCCAGGGATTGCCTTCATTCTGCTGGGCCTGGGGTGGTGGATCGTGCCGGGACTCGCGTCGGCCCAGCTCGGCATGGACTTGCTCGGCGGCATCGGTCTGAGCAGCCAGATCGGGGATGTCGGTGCGTTCTTTCTGACCCTCGGCGGGTGCATCCTGATCGGGATCTCCACCGGCAATCGGTTCTGGCTCTATCCGGCGATCATGCTTCTGGCGCTGGCAACCCTTGGCCGACTGGCGGCCTGGGCATTCCACGACGCTGCCCTGGCCACCCGGATGATTGCGGTTGAATGGGTGGTGCTGGCTGTTCTCGTTCTTCTCTGCCGCAGGCTGGAGTGTTCCTGATGATCGCGCCTGCATTGTCTGCCCTGTTCTATCCCTGAAAGGTTATCGAATGAACCGAGCCCTTTTCGCGTCCTGTTCCGCGCTTCTGCTGGTGGGCTGCGCCTCCAATGCGGTCCACGACGAGCGGGAGTCCCTCCTCGCCGAGCCTGTCGACTGCGATGTTGCGGAAGAGGATATCGCTGCCCTTGAGGCCGCCATGCCATCGCGAGGGGAACGGGCCCTGTCCGTGGTGCAGACGGTGACGCCGATAGGCGCCGCGAGCGGTGTCTTCAGAGGGTCCTACCGAGACCGGGCCGCCGTTCTCACGGGACGAACGGAAGGTGAACTGTCTGCACGGATCGATGAGATCAGGCAGACCTGCGGCCTCGAGCAACCTGGCGAAGACGAAGCCGCCGCGAACGAATAGGGACACGAAACATGCACGCTCTTAACCCCCAGAACGCCCGGATCGGTTCCATTCTGGCGGCGCTGTTCGCCCTGACGGCCTGCGAGACCGGTATTGCATCTGCTGAACGCGCGACGGCGCCTGCGACGGTATACGAGACAGGCGAAGGGATATTCTTCCCGCCGGTCACCAGTACGGAAACGCCCGAGATCCGGTTTCGCGCCTTGGCCGAGATCGGGCCCGTGGAACGCCAGATCTTTGCCGACCAGATCAATCTGGTGACGACGGGCGCCGAGCGCCCGATCCCGCTCGTCGCGCAGGCGGTCGGGACCGACCGGACAATTCTGGTGCTTCTCAATCTGGAACCGGAAACGTACCTGACGCCTTACATCGCCCGCGCGATGCTGGCCCGCATGACCTCCCTCACGCGTGCGCTTCCGGCCGTCTCGGAAATGGGGATGGATGAGGCCTTCGATATCTACAATCTGGGGGCCGTCATGGGTTTCGAGGGGATTATTGTCACGGATGGTCGCGGCTTTTCCCATGAGGCGCGCCTGGCGGCGCCGAAAGCGCAAGCTGCGCCGTCTGCATTCTGACCCTGTGGCAAAAATCATGGCTCCGGACCACTCAGCACCATCGGTGCGTCGCAATCTCAGGCCTGCCCTGGCCGTGTGTGCCGTTGTCTGGCTTGCGGGATGTGTATCGAACAAGCCCTCCCTTCTGGTCCCAATCGAGGCGGCGCCGGAGAACGCATCGGTCATTGACCTTCTTGCAGTCACCACCCGGGCACCGTCAGACCTGCCGGGCCAGATCTACGGGTCGCAAAGGGGCGAGCTTTCGGGCCACATCTTCAAGGTCTCGGTGCCTCCGAACCATCAGGTCGGCCGAATGGAGTGGCCAGGCGGGGATGTGCCCGATCCCGAGAACGAGTTTGCCGTTGTCGATCTGCAACCCGCAGAGCCCAGCGATGTCTGGCGCTGGTTCGATGCCCAGGACACCGATGGGCGCGTCCTGTTTTTCGTCCACGGCTACAATGTGCAATTCGCCGATGCCGTGTTCCGGCTGGCACAGATCGCCGAGGACCTCTCGATCAGGGCCGCGCCCGTCCTTTTCTCATGGCCGTCCGGCGGCGAGCTGGCCGGCTACTATTATGATCGTGAGAGCGCCAACTATTCGCGCGACGCGTTCGAGGCCGTCATCATGCAGGCGGTCGAAAACGAGAACGTCACCCAGATCGCCATTCTCGCCCATTCCATGGGAAGCTGGATCACGATGGAGACCCTTCGCCAGATGAGCATCCGCGACGGCGAGCTCTCCGAGAAGATCACCGATGTGGTCCTTGCGGCGCCTGACCTGGATATCGACGTCTTCCAGAAGCAGTTTCAGCGGCTTGGCGCCCAGCGTCCCCACTTCACGTTCCTTGTATCGACGGACGACAGGGCGCTCGGCGTCTCCAGGGTGCTGGGACGGGGTGTTCAGCGGCTCGGTGCCATCGACCCTTCGCAGGAGCCCTATCGATCAAGAATCGAAGCCACGCCCGGCGTGACCTTTGTCGACCTGTCCGCCCTGGAGGGGGGAGGCAGAATGGCTCACGCGAAATTCGCCGAAAGCGGCGAAATGGTGGATCTCGCACGCCGGACCCTCGCCGACGACGAGGCGCTGACTGAAGAGCGTACCTCGATCGGCGAGCAGGCAGGCGCAGTCATCATAACGCTTGGACAGAGTGTGGCCGGTCTGTCGGAGTGATGCAGGCCTCTCGGAAATCTCATGGAAGGCGCTACGTCAGATGCCCAGAGGTGTAGTTTTCATCAGCTTGGGTGTGTTGGCCGCAATCGTGCTGACCGCCGTCTTGATTGTCATGTCCGGCGGAGGAGAGACCATCAGGCTTGCGAGGGCCATAGCGGGTTATGAGCGGACCTTCGACACCTATTCGCAAACCGACACGACTGAAACCGCCGTCACGAACACCCAGCACGCCGATGGGCGCGAGGCGCATCTGATCTCGGCCTTCTTCGGGCTGGACAACGGCTTGCCGGAGCGGCTGACCGACCGTGTTGCGTGTAAAGGCGCGGGTGGCGCGGACGGCATGCCGGTGATCTTCTCCCATGAGGTGGACATTGCCACGCTCGAGCCGGGGGATATCAGGGTCACGACCCAATCCGGCGCCGTGCACACAGCGACATGCCTTACGCTCGCGCCAGCCGATGATCCCGGCGAGCTCCGCACGGCCCTGCTGGCCGGCGAGTATGGGGGCGCCACGGACCAGCCCGTCACGGTCGAAATCACCGGCAACGTGCTGTCCCTCGACGGCACTGTGAACTTCAGGGGCGCCCGCGTGGATGTCACGCCGCTGGAGGCCGGGCCATCTCTTGTCTGGGCGGAGATCGTTCCGGAGAGCCAGTGGGACCTGGGCGGCGAGGCAACCACCTCGCCCTGGGGCGGCGGCAGTCGCTGTCCATTGGGCACCGCGCAAATCGTGCGGGTGACCTGGAATGGCGGCATCACCAAGCCGGGCGGTGACCCGGCGGACGACAGGGAGCGCCAGCTCTACCAGGTCTCCACGGTTGCGTCTGACGGCAGCGCTGCCGACATCGCGCCCTTCGCGCTGGCCGACCTCAAGGACGGCGACAACAACCACCTGCTTTGCCTGAAGACGACAGACACCGTCGCATCGGTGTTCTTTCCGGCCGGTTACGTCACCGATCCGCGGGAAGACCCCAATGCCGACACGGCAATCGCCCTTTCCCCGCACTGAATAAGCCAGGAGACCCGCCTTGACCCATTCAATTGACGTTTACTGGTCGTTTCGCAGTCCATACTCCTATCTCGCAACGCCGGACCTTCTCCGCCTGCGCGAGGATTTCGAGGTGGAGGTCAAGCTGCGCCCGGTCCTGCCAATCGCTGTGCGCACCAAGGAAACCCTGTTCACGGGCGACCAGCGCCGGGTGAAGTACATCATCCTGGACGCGTTTCGCCGTGCCGAATTCCTTGGAATGAAGTTCGCAAGGCCGTCCCCCGACCCGATCGTGCAGGACATGGAGACCTTCGAGGTTGCAGATGACCAGCCCTACATCTATCGCCTGACAGGTCTCGGCATCGAGGCCGAACGGCGCAATAAGGGCGTCGATCTCGCCTATCACGTCTCCCACCTGATCTGGGGCGGCGAGCCTCACTGGGATGAGGGTGACAAGCTGGCGAAAGCCGTCGCGCGGGCGGGCCTGGACCTCGCAGACCTCGAGGCGGCCCTTTCGGCAAACGATCCAATGGCGGACATCGAAGCCAATCAGGCGGCGCTCGAGGCCGCCGGGGGCTGGGGCGTACCGACCATGGTCTTCAATGGCGAGCCCTTCTTCGGACAGGATCGGATCGACACGCTGCGCTGGCGTCTCGAGAAAACCGGTGTCGCGAAACGGTGAGCCTGCGGCGGACGCGGTAGGCCTTGGCGCCAGAGCGCGCAGTTCGCCGGGTTTCGACCTGCGGCGGACACGCTTATGTGTGGCGTGGCCGATTGCGCGCACCGGCGTGGCCCGGCAAGGCGAAGGATCACCGGAATGCCCCACCTTCTCATCGTCTATCACTCGCGCACGGGAGGGTCGCGCCAGATGGCCGAGGCTGCGGGCGATGCGGCGCGCATTGAGATTGAGACCGTGATCCGGCCAGCCGATGACGCCACCGCCGACGATGTCCTGGCGGCGGACGGCTATCTGTTCTGCTGCCCTGAGAACCTGGCAGCGCTGTCGGGCGCCATGAAGGAGTTCTTCGACCGGACCTATTATGAGGTGCTCGGGCGCATCGAGGGTCGCCCCTATGCGCTTATGATCTGCGCCGGATCGGATGGCGAGACGGCCGCCCGCCAGGCGGCCCGGATCGCACAGGGATGGCGGCTTAAGCCCATTCAGGAGCCGATGATCGTCTGCACCCATGCCCAGACGCGCGAGCAGATCCTCGCGGAGAAGACCCTGCCCGAGGCCGAACTCGACCAGTGCCGCGAACTCGGCCAGGCGCTTGGCGCCGGTCTCGCCATGGGGGTGTTCTGACGTCCTCCCCTGTCCGCCGGGTCGATTGACATGGGCAAGGGCTTCGGAGAAGACAGTGCCAGATGGTGCCGCCCTAACGGCGGCTAAGAGGGAACCCGGTGTGAATCCGGGGCTGTGCCCGCAACTGTCAGCCGGGAGCCGGCGGCCAGAATGCCACTGGGATCACCTGATCCTGGGAAGGCGGCCAGAGGCGTCGATCGGCGAGCCAGGAGACCTGCCATCGCGTCGTTCATCCGGGGTCCGGGGTCAGACCAGGCGGATGGGAAGGCATCGTGCCTCTCCTCAGTAACGGCAACAGCCAGGGCCTGGCCGCCCGCATGGTGCACACGCCATGGGGCCAGCTTGTCGTTTCAGGGCATCCGTCATCCGGGCGGCGGGATGCCGAGGGGAAACCCATGTCGAAGATCAATCGTTCCGGCGGAGTTCGAGCGCTGTCTGCGGCGGCATGCCTGGCCGCACCGGCCCTGGCGGGCGCGCCACAGGCCATGGCTCAGGCCGAACCCCCTGCCACAACCGACCAGACCCGACTTGAGCCGGTCATCGTCCAGGGGTCCCGGCTCGGGCAGACGACGGCCGAGATCGGCTCCAGCGTCGGCCTGCTCACAGACGCCGACCTCGATGCGCTCGGGGTCGATTTCGCCGTCGATGCCCTCGCCACGGTGTCGGGCGTCACGGTCAACACCAATGGTGCGTTCGGTGGGGCGGCCAGTGTCCGCATCCGGGGCGCCGGCAGCGAGCAGACGCTGGTTCTTATTGACGGCGTGCCCGTGAACGACCCCACCACGCCGGGTGGCGGCTACGATTTCGCACGTCTGGACGTGGCCGATATCGCACAGATCGAGGTGCTCAAGGGTCCGCAATCGACGCTCTGGGGCACCGATGCCATAGGGGGCGTGGTGTCCATCGTCACCAAGGCGCCCGATCGTGGCGCCGGCGGCCAGGCCTTTGCCGAACTGGGCGCCTTCGACACTGCGCGCGGCGGCGTCTCGGCAGAGGGGGCGACAGAGACCGGCGATTTCCGCATCGCGGTTGTCGGCATCTCGTCTGACGGCATTTCGAAGGCCGACGAGGACGATGGAAACGACGAGGCCGACGGATACGAGGCCACAACCATCTCGGCAAAGGGGGGACTTAACCTGCCCCGCAAGCTCCGGCTTGAGGGCGACGTGCGCTGGACCGGGTCCGAGACCGAATTCGACGCCTTTTCCTTCGGTGCCGAGGGCAACGTCGCGGACGGAGACAATGTCAACGAGACCGAGGAGATCAGCTCCAATCTGTCACTGCGCGCCCCGCTTCTGGGCGGGCGGCTGGAGTCCCTTCTGCTGGTGGGCTATTCCGACATCTCCCGCCGCGACTTTGCCGGGGGTGCGCAGACCTTTGCAGCCGACGGCGACCGGGTCCTTTACCGCTACCAGGGCACATTGACGGTCGACAACGCCCAGACGCTGGCCTTCGGTGCGGAACGCGAAGACACCTCCAACGGCACGGACGAGACCTCGATTGACGGCCTGTTCGCCCTTTACGAGGTGAAACCGGCAACCGGGTTGACCCTGACGGGCGGCCTGCGGGTCGACGACCATGAGCGGTTCGGATCGGAAACGACGGGTCGTGCGGCGGCTGCCTATGAGGTGAGCGACACCCTTACCTTGCGGGCAAGCTGGGGTCAGGGATTCAAGGCGCCAACCCTTTTCCAGACGACGTTCGCCTGCTGCGGGGCCAGCGGTCCCAATGCAGACCTCGAAGCCGAAACGTCGGAAGCGTTCGACATCGGCGTCGACTGGGTTGCAGCCGACGGGCGCGCGGAGGCCGGGATCGCCTATTTCGACCAGGAGACCGAGAACCTGATCACGTTCCTGGGCGGGCGCTATGAGAATATCGCCAACCGGGTCTCGAACGGTGTGGAGGCCTATGCTGCCTATCAGATCGCCAGGGGACTCGCTGTGCGGGGCCACTACGCCCACATCGACGCCGAGGATGGCGACGGCATCCCCGCGATCCGGGTTCCCGAACACGCTGGCGACATCACCGTCTCGCTCGACCCGGACGGGCCGCTCTCCGGCGCCATACGCGTGCTCTACAATGGCGAGGAGCGCACGACGCTCGGCACACAGCTCGACGATTGGGCGCGCGTCGACCTGACCGGCCGGTACCAGGTGAGTGAAACGGTCGAGGTCTACGGTCGGCTGGAGAACGCCCTGAATGCCAACTACCAGCAGGTCCTGGGATATGGCACGCCGGGTGTGTCCGGGTCGCTCGGCATAAGGGTACGCTATCGGTGAGCTGGCGCGGTGGTCTTCGGGGCGTCGTCTCCCTGGCGGCGGTCGGCCTTGTGCTTGCAGCCTGCGGCCGGGACGTCATGCCACCCGGCGCCCCGATCGGCGCCACCCCGGAGACCGCCGACCGGTCGCGGCCCGCCCGGATCGTCAGCCTCGACTATTGCGCCGACCAGTTTGTCCTGAAGTTCGCAGAGCGTGGGCAGATCGCGGCCGTTTCGCCGGACGCTGAGGCGCCCTATGCCTACATGCGCGAGGCCGCCCGGGGATTCCCGCAGGTCCGCCCCGTGGCCGAGGATGTTCTGGCGCTCCGGCCTGACCTGGTCGTTCGCAGCTATGGTGGGGGCCCCCGCGCGTCCGTGCTCTTCGAACGGGCCGGGCTTCCCGTTCTGGATATCGGATGGACCGGAAGCCTGGCAGAGGTGAGTGACAATCTGGTGCGGATAGCCGACGCGCTCGGCGCACCCGAGGAGGGCGCGCGCGTCGCCGCGCGTCTGCAGTCACGGCTGGACGCCGTGGCGGAGCGCATCCCGGAGGGCGAGCCTCCGCGTGTCCTGTACATGACACCCGGCGGCGTCACGTCGGGGCCGGGCTCCCTGGTCCACGACCTGCTGCGCGCGGCCGGACTGGAAAACTTCCAGACTGAGCCGGGTTGGCGCCCTCTCCCCCTGGAACGGCTGGCGCAGGAACAGCCCGACCTGGTCGCGCGCGCCGTCTTCGGTTCGGGACGGGTCGAGCCCCACCGCTGGAGTGCGGCACGCCATCCGCTTGCCCGGCAACAGACCCAGACACGTCCCGTGGTCACCCTGCCTGGGGCGTGGACGGCCTGTGGTGGCTGGTTCCTGGCCGATGCGGTCGAGGCGCTGGCGCGCGAAGCCCCCCGGCCGGAGATGGCGTCCGAACACACCCCCACCGGACGTGCACCATGACCGCTGACCGGCTGCTGGTCCCCGCGCTGCTGTCGGCGACGCTCATCGCCTTGTTCGCGGCCTGTCTGCTAGGATCGACACCCCTGGCGCCCGTTCGCGTACTGGCTGCACTCGCCGGCCAGGGAGAGCCGGCCGACACGTTGATCGTGTGGGCCATACGCCTGCCCCGGGCTCTCGCGGCCCTTCTGGTCGGTGCCGCCCTGGGCCTCAGCGGGGCGGCCTTGCAGGGCCTTTTACGCAATCCCCTTGCAGAGCCCGGCGTTCTCGGCGTTTCGGCCACGGCCGCGCTGTGCGCAACGGCGGCGATCTATTACGGCCTGGCGACGCTGAACCCCTGGGTCCTGCCGCTTTCGGCGATCGCCGGCGCGCTCATCGCCACCACGATCATCGCGTTCGCCGCGCTCAGAACCCGCTCGGTGGTGACCCTGATCCTCATCGGTGTGGGACTGTCGAGCTTCGCGGGCGCCGCGATGAGCCTCCTTCTCAACCTGGCGCCCAATCCCTTCTCCCTGGCGGACATGATCAACTGGACGCTTGGCTCCGTCGCCAATCGCAGTCTGGACGACCTGGCCTTCTCGCTGCCCTTCCTGGTGGCGGGTGGCGCGCTTCTCTGGTCCACGCGGCGCGGTCTGTCAGCGCTGACCCTGGGCGAGGAAGCCGCAAGCGGTGTCGGGCTCGACCTGAGGCGCCAGCGCCTGCTGACGGTGCTCGGTGCCGGTCTTGCAACCGGCGCATCGGTGGCTGTTGCTGGCGCCATCGGCTTTGTGGGGATCGTTGCGCCGCATGTGGTGCGTCCCCTCGTCGACCATGACCCGGCGAGGTCGCTGGTACCCTCGGCCCTCCTCGGCGGCCTGATCCTGCTGCTGGCCGATATCGGGGTCCGTCTCACGCCAACTGCATCGGAACTGCGCCTCGGCGTGGTGGCAGCCCTCATCGGCGCGCCGGCCTTTGTCTGGATCGCCTTGCGACGCGGAGCGGGTGATGACTGAACTGGTGGTTGCCGGGATGACCCTGCACGCGGCCGGAACGCCGCTCGTTCGAGAGGCGAGCCTCAGGCTGCGTCCCGGAGACTGGGTCGCTCTTCTCGGTCCCAATGGCGCGGGCAAGACGAGTCTTGTGCGCGGCGCACTCGGTCTGCAGCGGCCCATCTCGGGCGGCGCGCAGCTCGACGGCATCGCGACCACGGCGCTTGCGGCGGCAGACCGGGCCCGCAAGGTCGCCTACCTCCCCCAGCGCCGCCCCCTCGCCTGGCCGAGCAGGGTGCGCGACGTCGTCGCGCTTGGCCGGTTCGCCCATGGTGCGCGCCTCGGTCGGCTTGGGGCGGCAGATGCCGGCGCGGTGGCGCGCGCCCTGTCTGATTGCGGACTGGACGCGCTGGCTGACCGGCGCTGCGATACCCTCTCGGGCGGAGAGCTGGCCCGGGTCCATTGCGCGCGCGCCTTTGCCGCCGATGCGCCGCTCCTGATCGCTGACGAACCCACCGCTGCCCTGGATCCCCGCCATCAGTTCCGCATCCTCGACCTGATCGCGGCCTATGTGGCGCGGGGCGGAGGCGCCCTGGTGATCCTGCACGACGTCGCCCTCGCCGCGCGCTATGCCACCCGGCTGGTCTGGATGCAGGCGGGCCGAGTGGTTGCAGACGGCCCGGTGGACGAGACGCTGACAGCAGCCCGGCTGGCCGAGGTCTATGGCATCCGCGCACAGGTCACGGGTCGAACGGTACGAATGGACGGCGCGGCATGAACCGGGCGATTCGTACGACTGCTACAAAAAAGGCCGCTCCCCGAAGGAAGCGGCCAGGCTTGCAAGAAGGGCTTCGGCCGGCGGGACGTTGGGCCGTGGGACCCGATGCCCCAGCCGGTCCATGAACCCTAACCGGGCGAAGATGAACGCCGGGCATCGGTTACGGTCGTTTCAGACGAAGCGGGAGCCCCTCGCATGAAATCGTGTTCCAGAACAGGGCCGCAACGCATTTCCGCACGGACCCTGACCGGGGGGAAGACGCGCCAGGACCGGCCCGCATCCATTTCCCCGCAGCGTCAGTTGCAGTCGGACAGGCCCTGAGACCGGCAGTCAAACACCCGTTCGAGTGTGCGCACAAACTCATCGGCCCCGATCTGGCAGCGCTCGAGGCAGACCGTGTAGGACGATACCTCCGCGCGGTGACGCGCCAGGGTCCAGCTACAGTCGCGCTGCAGCCAGTCCGACCCGTAGGTGTCATCCCTGTCGATGCAGTCGGGCACGTTCGGCGGTGAACAGCCGCATGCGGGAAAGGTCTGTCCCGCGTCAGAAGGCATGCCAGGGAGCGCCGCATCGCCATGAGCGGGCACACTCGCCAGGCCGCCCAGGGTCACGGGGGCCGCCAGGATCGTCAGCACAAAAAACCGGGTCGCAACGCGCATCTACCGTCCTTGATTGCATGACGGTGTAAAACACGCTCAAGACGATTCGGCTACCTGTACAACCGGAGGGGGCGGCACCTATCGACCGGAGGACGGATCCGGCTCGGTGCCGGGCCGGTCGGCTGCACGGGTAAAGATCGATTCGAGGCTGCGCAAATTCATGCCATTCTTGAGATAATTTGCCGGCGTAAGGTTCACGGCTTTTATGAGCACCCGTTCGATTTCCGTCGCCGTGCCACGCTCGTTCGGCACCAGGTCGAAATCGAGGATGTTGATGCAGCCGGTGTCCTGTTCGAACGCGGCCGAAGCGCCCAGCGGGGCCCCAATGGCCCAGGTCAGCGCAAGGCGGTTCACCCCTTCATGGGCAACCACGAGCGCCGTATGCCAGTTCGGCCTCTTCAGCAGATCCTCGATCGCCGCGGCGATGCGCGTCATGGCCTGGGCGAAGGGCTCGCCGCCTTCCAGAAAGGTTGCGCCCGGTTCGCCCGCACGCTCGAACTGGAACGTCATGGTCGCGGCAAGATGCTCGGCACTGCGAAAGTCGATGTACTGTCCCGACTGGAGCTCGGCCAGCCGGGGCTCATCCTCGAGCGTCAGATCGAAGGGGTGATGGGCGAGCACCCGCTCGGCGGTTTCGCGCGTGCGCGCCAGACCGGAACAGAGCGCCAGGTCGAAATGCACATCCGCCAGTGCAGCGCCGGCGGCGTCTGCTTCCGCGCGCCCCTCCTCGGTGAGAACCGCCAGAGACGGATCGCGCGAGTCGCGTACCCGCCTCGACGTGTAGTCGACGAAACCGTGGCGCATGAGATAGAGGCGCCGCCGGCCGGTCGTTCCGGGAAGGAACACCATCAGCCGGTCACCGTCCCCGCAACGCCCCACTCCGCCAGCACTTCGTCGGTCTCTGCACCGATTGTATCCGGCGCACTGCGGCTGACCGCAGGGGGTGTTGCCGAGAAGCGCGGCGCCGGCGCAGGCTGCACGACCCCGTCGCGCTCGATGAATGTCTCGCGCGCCGCATTGTGGGGATGGCTGGGCGCTTCCGCCATGGTCAACACCGGCGCAAAACAGACATCGGTGCCTTCCATCAGCTCACACCATTCGTCGCGCGTACGGGTCTTCATGGTGGCGATGACCTTCTCCTTGAGCGCAGGCCATTTGGACGCGTCCATCTGGTGCTGGAACTCCGGGTCCGACAGGCCCGCCTTTTCCAGCAACAGGGCGTAGAATTGCGGTTCGATCGACCCCAGGGCGACGAATTTGCCGTCGGCGCATTCATATGTGTCGTAGAAGTGCGCACCACCGTCGAGGAGATTGGCCTCCCGCGCATCGCGCCAGACGCCCATGGCCCGCATCTCATAGAACATCGCCATGAGCGAGGCGGCGCCATCTGTCATGGCGGCGTCGACCACTTGTCCCCTACCGCTGCTGCGTGCGTGGAGAATGCCAGCCAACAGGCCGAAAGCCAGGTAAAGGGCGCCACCGCCATAATCGCCAACCAGGTTGAGGGGCGGAGCCGGGCGTCCGTCCTTCCGGCCCATGGCATGGAGCGCACCCGTCAGGGCGATGTAGTTGAGATCATGACCCGCCGCATGGGCGAGCGGTCCCTCCTGCCCCCAACCGGTCATCCGACCGTAGACGAGTTTCGGATTGCGTTTCAGCGCCACCTCCGGCCCCAGGCCGAGCCGCTCCATCACGCCGGGGCGAAACCCCTCGATCAGGCCGTCTGCCCGCTCCATCAGGCGCAGCGCCGTCTCCACATCGTCCGGCGACTTGAGATCAAGCGCGACCGATCGCCGGCCACGCCCGAGGACCTTGCCGCCAGCGGGCTTTCCCGTCGCGGCTGCGCGGTCGATCCGCACGACATCCGCCCCCAGATCCGAAAGCAACATGCCGCAGAAGGGACCTGGCCCAATCCCTGCAAACTCGACGATGCGCACGCCGTCCAATGGTCCCTGTCCCATGACGTTCCTCCCTGACCGTTTGGATGATCGGATCGCGAAAACTGCACCGATCCCTTCCACGTGACCTTAAGTCCGATGGGGCCAATTGAAACCCATTCCCTTGCGTCGCTCGGAGCTGCCGCCCCATGCAGGCCCGTCCTGTCATTGCTACGGCATATCGCCAGCCGCCCGTTGCCATCCTTGCTGGGCCTGAGCGCATCCAGCGGCTCGGTGCACGATTGCTGACTTGTGGACTGCGTCCCAGCGCGGAGACGCCCGATCCGGGCGCGCAGACGCCGGTCCCTGTTCTCGTCGACTGGCGCTCGCTGGACGCCAGAGGCTGCGAACGCGTCCGCATGGCACTCCGCGATGATCCGGGCCGACCGATCGTGCTGTTGAACGCGGATGCGGGCTGCCGGGAGGCTGACAGGGCCTATCTGTCGCTCGCCGACGACCGCGACCTGCCCCGCCTGGCACAGACGCTGGCGCAACGCCGGCGCCGCAGCACGGCGGCCGATGAATTGTCGCTGCGGCTTCGCCTGGCGCGCGCGCTCGCGCCCACCGCCCGGCTGGACCGGCTCGACACCGGGCGCAACCATGTCCTCTATGCAGGGCAGCCCGGTCGCCTGGTGCTGGACCTGCAAGCGGCGCTGCGGGCGCGGGGATTGCCGCTCATTGCCCTTCCCGATGCACGCAACCTGCCAGAGCGGCTCAGCCAGCCCGGCCTCGTCGCCGCCCTGATCGCACCGAGGGAGGAGGCGCGCTGGCGTGACCCCCTGGCGCGCTTGCCCTCGGTTCACGCGCCGCTGCACGTGCGCCTAGAAGGCCCTCCCGGCCGGTCTCTGATGGCAAGCCTCACGCGGCACGCGGCCTCTGTCGTGGCGCCGGATCGTGAGGGTGAGTCCCTCGCGACACTCCTGGCGTCGGCACTCGGCAAGCGGCGCCACACCGTCCCGCCGCCCGACCTGGCCGCCTGGGGCGGGGTCGAGGGGCTGTGGTCGAACGCGGCGCTGCGTCACCACCTGCCGCGCCAGCTTGCCGCCTGCGCCGCGCATGAATCGCCATTGAGCCTGCTCTGTCTCCGCCTGCGCCATGGGCCATCGGCCGTGAAACCGGCCGTGGGTCTCGCACGGTGCATCATGGGCGAGCTTCGCGCAGGCGATCTCGCTGCCCAGCTCGACGAGGATAGGCTGGCACTGGTCCTGCGCGACACGCCCTATGGCGGCGCGGTCCGCCTGGCCCAGCGTCTGGCGGAACGTGTCGAGTCCGCGCGGCGCCGGGGACCCCTGCCCTGCGACAGCGTAATGAGCTGGCGGATCGTGGAGCGCCGCGCCTACCACACGGCCGACGACCTCATTCAGTCCGGCCGTGCAGGCCCCTATGTCCGCCCGCCGAGGCTTGTCGCGGCCCTGGCTGCCTGATCAGGCCTCCTCGACGATCCGGGCGGTTTCCAGCTCCCGCAAAAGGCCCTTGACCTGGCTGATCCTGTGGTGCGGATCACCCGCCGTGGCCAGGAAGACCAGCTTCGAATCGGGGCGCAGCCTGAGCTGCGAGGGCCGGGCCCGGACAATCGTCATCAACCGCTCCGGCGACAGCGGCGTGTCGTGGCGGAAGGTGAACACGATCCCCTTGGGTCCCGCGTCGAGTTTCGCGATGCCCAGTGCCTTGCATCTCGCCTTGATCGCAGTGACGTCCATGAGCTGACGGGTTTCGTCCGGCATCGGTCCGAACCGGTCGATGAGTTCCGCGGCGAACCCCTCCAGCGCCTCGTCCGTCTCCACAGCCGCCAGGCGCCGGTAGAGCGACAGCCGCACATCGAGATCCTCGACATAGGCGTCGGGAATGAGCACGGCGAGGCCGAGATTGATCTGGGGGGACCAGTCGTCGGCAACGTCCGCTGCGCCGCCGGTTCCGTCGCCCGATTGCAGGGCCCGGACGGCATCCTCGAGCATCGACTGGTAGAGTTCCACGCCCACTTCCCGCACCTGGCCCGATTGCTGGTCACCGAGAAGGTTGCCGGAACCGCGCATGTCGAGATCGTGGCTGGCAAGCTGGAAGCCCGCTCCGAGACTGTCGAGCGACTGAAGCACGCGCAGGCGCTTCTCCGCCCCCTCGGTCATGACCTGCTCGCGCGGCACCGTGAAATAGGCGTAGGCGCGCAGCTTGGATCGGCCGACCCGGCCCCGGAGCTGATACAGCTGCGCCAGGCCGAACCGATCCGCCCGGTGGATGATCAGCGTGTTGGCGCGCGGAATGTCCAGGCCGCTCTCGACGATGGTGGTGGCCAGAAGGACGTCGAATCGACCTTCATAGAAGGCTGCCATGATGTCCTCGAGCTCGCTTGGGCCCATCTGACCGTGGGCGACGACGAAACTCACCTCGGGCACCTGTTCACGCAGGAACCGTTCCAGCTCGTCCAGGTCTGCTATGCGCGGGGCAACATAGAAGGCCTGGCCGCCGCGGTACTTCTCGCGCAGCAGCGCCTCGCGCACCGCGACGGAGTCGAATTCCGTCACATAGGTGCGCACGGACAGGCGGTCGACGGGCGGCGTCGCGATGATCGACAGGTCGCGGATTCCGGTGAGGGCCATCTGCAGCGTCCGCGGGATCGGCGTGGCCGAAAGCGTCAGCACATGAATGTCCGCCCGAAGCTCCTTCAACCGTTCCTTGTGCTTGACGCCGAAGCGCTGCTCCTCGTCGACGATCAGCAGGCCAAGCCGCTTCATCTGAATCGACTTCGACAGCAGCGCATGGGTGCCGACCACGATGTCGACCTTGCCGTCCGCCAGGCCCGCACGGGTCTCTGCTGCCTCCTTCTGCGACACCAGGCGGGAGAGGTGGCGCACGGCTACCGGCCAGCCGGAAAAGCGCGCCGCAAATGTGGCGAAATGCTGGCGCGCCAGAAGCGTCGTCGGCGCAATCACGGCAACCTGCATCCCGTTCATCGCCGCAAGGAAGGCGGCGCGCAGCGCCACCTCGGTCTTGCCGAAGCCGACATCGCCGCAGATGAGCCTGTCCATCGGACGTCCCCGGGCAAGATCCTCGAACACGTCCTGAATGGCATTGAGCTGATCGTCCGTCTCCTCGTAGGGGAACCGGGCGGCGAACTCCTCGTAAAGGCCCTGGCCCGCATCGACTGGCGGGGCCGACCTCAGTTCACGCGCTGCCGCGATCTGCAACAGGTCTTCCGCCATTTCCAGGATGCGCTTCTTGGCCTTGGCCTTGCGGGCCTGCCAGCTCGCCCCGCCCAACCGATCCAGCGCACCCTCAGCGCCTTCCCCGCCATAGCGGCTGATCAGGTCGATGTTCTCCACCGGAAGGAAGACGCGGTCGCCGCCTGCGTATTCCAGCTCAAGACAGTCATGGGGCGCGCCGGACAGATCCAGCGTCTTCAAACCGCCATACCGTCCGATACCGTGATCCACATGAACGACCAGGTCGCCCGGGCTGAGCGTCGAAGCCTCGGCAATGAAATTCGCGGCCTTGCGTTTGCGTCGCGGCGCGGCAAGCCGGTCACCGAGGAGGTCGGGCTCGGCAAGGACCGTAAGCCCGTCGCGTTCGAACCCGCTCTCCAGCGGCAGTTCGGCGACCGCAAGGCCTGCCGCCCGCGCGGCCTCCAGCGAATAGACCCGGTCGGCATCCGGCAGGCCATGATCCGCCAGCACATGGCGCAGGCGGTCCACCGATCCATCTGACCAGGCCGCGAACAGCACCGTCTGGCCTGCTTCGCGACGGGCTCGGGCATGGTCGGCGGCCGCCTCGAAGATGTTGATGTCCGGGCGCTGGCGCTCCGGCGCAAAGTCGCGGCCGGGCCGGGCGCCCAGATCGCCTCGCCCGCCCGTGGGCTCGCCCGCCTGGAACCGCACCACGGGCCGTGACGCCAGGCGGCCGTCCAGTTCATCGGGCGACAGGTGCAGGGCCTCTGGCGGCAGGATCCGCGCCGTCCGCGCATCGCCAGCCGCCTCGATCCTGGCGTCGTGATAGTCCTGCGCCTGGGCCAGACGTTCGCCGGCCGCATCGCGTGACAGCGGGGCAAGCCCGATCAGTGCGTCCTCGCCCACATAATCAAACAGCGTTTCCATGTGCGGATGGAACAGGGGCAACCAGCCTTCCACGCCCTGGCGCCGGATCGAGGCACGCGCCGCCTCGTACATCGGATCTCCGGAAGGTGGACCGAACGTCGCCAGATAGGCCTCTCGGAACCGGCTCAGCACCTCATCATTGAACAGGATTTCGCTGACCGGCGCCAAGGCGGCAGACCGAACCTCGCCCGTTGAGCGCTGGGTATCGGGGTCGAAGGCCCGCAGGCTTTCCAGTGTGTCTCCGAAGAGATCGAGCCGCAGGGGTTCGCCCGATGTGGGCGGGAAGATGTCGATGATACCACCCCGGATGGCGAACTCGCCACGCTCGTGAACCGTGGACACGCGAATATAGCCGTTCACGCTCAGAAAGTGTGTCAGGTCCCGTTCATCGACCGGCTTGCCCAACTCCACCGTGAGGCTGGCGGCCCGCAGGGTCTCGCGCGGCGGCACGCGCTGGACCAGGGACGAGGCCGTGGTCAATGCGACCAGGGGGGCGCCGTCATGGGCGGCGAGCCGGGCCAGCGCGGCACAGCGCCGCGCCGCGATGCCGGGCGACGGGCTCACCCGGTCATAGGGAAGGATGTCCCAGCCGGGCACCAACACCCGGTCGAGCGACGGCGCGACGAACTCCGCCAGGCGGTGAGCGGCCGCGGCCTGCTTCTCGTCGCGCGCCACGTAGAGCCCGATCCCGCCCCGATCGCGCAGGGCCTCCAGAAAGACGATCAGGTCGGCGCCGAAGGGGGCTCCGGCGAACTCTGCCGGCCCTGAAAGGGCGGCGAGAAGGCTTTCAGGGCGCATGGACATTCGGGATCGTTTCGGTCGCTTTGATCAGCCGGGCTGGGCGTCGTAGCGGAATGCGCAAAGCTGGTCCAGAACCGGTCCGCGATGGTTGTCGGGCACAGGCTTCTGGCCGATCAGCCAGGCATAGACCTCCCAGTCGGGGATACCGAGCAGACGCTCGAACTCGTCCAGACCCGCCTCGTCCAGAGCGCCGAGATGCTGATCCGCGAAGCTGCCCATAAGCAGGTCCATCTCGCGAAATCCACGGCGCCAGGCGCGGAAGGTGAGCTTGCGGCGGCGGGTGTCGACGGTGTCGGTCATGGGCGGTCCTGATCCTGTTCTGGCTTGATCCTGGTCTTGCGCTCCGCCGTATCTAGGGCCGGATCGTGGCCATGCCCACATCCCGGATGGTCGCGGCCCGTTCACGGCGCCACCGCGTTTCCAAGCGCCGCGAACGGTCCTAGGCTGGCGCCATGCGCGATGCCCGTCTGTTCCCGCTGTTCGAACCCCTCGACACCCTGCCCGGGATCGGACCGAAACTGTGCCCGGTCTTCGAGCGGCTGGTCGATGGCGACCGGGTCTGGGATCTGCTCCTGCATCTGCCGGAACGCTGGCTGGACCGGCGGGTGCGCGCCACCTTCGACGATCTGGAGCCCGGTGAGACAGCGACGGTCTGCGGCGAGGTCCACAGCTACAAGGCCCCCTATGGCGACCGCCAGCCGCATCGTGTGATCCTGTTCGACGGAACGGGGTTTCTGACGCTGGTCTATTTCCGGGCCGACAGCCGCTGGCTGCAGGCACAGTTCCCCATCGGTGCGACGCGGATCGTGTCTGGCCGCGTCGATGCCTTCAAGGGCGAGCGGCAGATGGCGCATCCGGACTATGTGCTCGACCCGGAGTCGACCGAACGTCCACCGGCCGTCGAGCCGATCTATCCGCTGACGGCAGGGCTGACCAACCGCAAGGTTCACGCCGCAGCGCTGGCGGCCCTCGACAAGGTTCCCGCCGGCCTGCCGGAATGGCAGGATCGCCACCTGGCCGCGCGTGAGGGGTGGCCCGGCTTCCGCGAGGCCCTGGTGGCCCTGCATGCACCGGAGGCTTGGGATCCGGACGGTCAGGCCCGTGCCCGCCGCCGCCTCGCCTATGACGAGGCACTGGCGCGCGAGACGGTGTTCGCCATAGCCCGGGCCCAGCGGATGAGGCGCCGCGGCCCGCCCATGCCGGACGCCCGCGCGGCCCAGCGCCGGATCCTCCAGGCCCTGCCCTTCCGGCCCACGAACGCTCAGCTCGCGGCACTCAGGCAGATTGCCGCCGATCTCGCAGCACCGACGCCGATGCGCCGCATGCTGCAGGGCGATGTGGGCTCAGGCAAGACGCTGGTGGGCGCCCTTGCGGCGGTGCAGGCCGCGGAAGCCGGCTACCAGGTCGCCTTCATGGCACCGACCGAGGTCCTTGCCCGCCAACAGTACGCCACGCTGGACCGGCTGCTCTCCCCGGCCGGTTACCGCGTCGTCTCGCTGACAGGGCGCGACAAGGGGACGACGCGGGAGGCAACGCTGATGGGGCTTGCCGACGGGTCGATCCAGGTTGTGGCCGGCACGCACGCCCTGTTCCAGGATCAGGTCGCCTTTGCGAGGTTGGGTCTGGTGATCGTCGATGAACAGCACCGGTTCGGCGTGCTCGACCGGGTGCGCCTCGCAGGCAAGGCCGACAGCCCGCACATGCTGGTCATGAGCGCAACGCCGATCCCGCGCACCCTGGCGCTGTCCCTTGCCGGCGATCTGGACGTGTCGATCCTGGACGAGAAACCCGCCGGCCGGAAGCCGGTGGAGACCCGCGCCTTGCCTGACACGCGGATCGACGAGGTCATCGACGCCGTCGGCCGGGCCCTGCGGCGCGGCGAACGGGCCTTCTGGGTCTGTCCCAAGGTCGATGTGGAGGATGACGAGTCGGCGGCGGTGAGCCGCCATGCCGCCTTGCGCGACCTTCTGCGCACGCCGGTGGGTCTCGTCCATGGCCGCATGAAGCCTGCCGAAAAGGATGCCGCCCTCGAGGCCTTCCGCGCGGGCGAGTCGCGAATCCTCGTGGCCACCACAGTGGTCGAGGTCGGCGTGGACGTACCGGAGGCCACGATCATGGTGATCGAACGCGCCGAGGGCTTCGGGCTGGCACAGCTTCACCAGTTGCGAGGCCGGGTGGGACGGGGCGACAGACCCGCCTACTGCCTGCTCCTCTACCGCCCGCCCCTCACCGAGACCGCGCGCCAGCGTCTCGATACCCTGCGCAGGACCGAGGACGGCTTCGAGATCGCGGAAGCCGACTTCCGTCTGCGCGGGGCCGGCGATCTCCTGGGAACCCGGCAGGCGGGGGAGACCCGCTACCGGGTGCTTGCGCGTGGCACGGACCGCGACCTGATCGAGACCGCGCGCAGTGATGCAAAGGCTGCCGTCGGCGAGGACGCAGACCTTGCCAACCCACGGGGTGAGGCGCTCAGCCTTCTGCGGGAGCTGTTTCGTCCGAAGCTTTCGGCCTAGTCTCGGCGATCGCGGCGTCGGCCCTTGCCACGACGGTCCCTGCCTCGCGTTCGGGAACGACGAGACCTGCCGAAATGATCATCTTCGCGCCATCCTCGATGGTCATGCCCAGGTGGATGATTTCCGAGTTCGGGACATACATCAGGAAGCCGGACGTCGGGTTCGGCGTCGTGGGCACGAACACACCGGTATAGTCATCGCCCAGCCGGTCGCGCACTTCTCCGCGAGGCCGGGCCGTGACGAAACCGATGCACCAGGTGTCCCGCTTGGGATACTCGACCAGGACAACCTCCTTGAAGGAGGTTTCCTTGTTGGCCGCCAGAATGTCGAAGAGCTGCTTGAAGGCCGAATAGATGTTGCTGACCACCGGCACCCGGCTCAGCACACGGTCGGTCAGCGACACCGTGGCCCGCCCGATCAGGTTTGTGGCGATCACGCCCAGCAGGGTCAGCCCAATCACCGCGACCAGCAGGCCGAAGCCGGGAATCGCGAACTTGGTGTAGGTTTCCGGCTTCAGGATCGGCGGCAGGAGCGGGCGCAGCCATCCGTCAATGACGGTAATGAACCAGTAGACCGCCCCCACCGAGATCGCGATCGGTGCGGCAATCACGACGCCGGCAAAGAAGCGGGCGCGCAGCCAGGCAAACAGGGTCAGCTTGGGCGCCGGCTCGCCACCGGGCAGGACCGTGTCCGACGACCTGGAGGATTTCGACGTTTTTTTCTTCGCCATTCCGGGGCCTCTCGCAGCGGCAAGCGGGCGGTCGGGGTCTTGGTTTGCCGACACATCCGGGTAAGTGTGCGTGCCATGAACACCGCGCAAGACCTGGACACCTCGCTTACCGCGCTTGTGCCATCGATTCTTGGCGAAGACGGGGCGATTGAAGGGCTTGCCCGCCTGTCCGGCGGCGCGAGCCAGGAAACCTGGGCGTTCGACGCCGTCGGCCGGTCGGGTAGGCGCGTGCCGCTGATCCTGCGCCGGGCGCCGGGCGGGGTGGCAAATCCCGACCGGACCGGTCCGCCGCTGGAAACCGAAGCCGCCCTCATCAAAGCAGCCGTGGCCGCCGGCGTTCCAGCCCCGGGCGTGGCCCATGTCTGTGCGCCCGGCGACGGGATCGGCAACGCCTACATCATGCACAGGGTCGAAGGGGAGACCATCGCGCGCAAAATCCTGCGCGACGATGCATTCGCGGCCGCCCGCCCCCGCCTCGCCGGCCAGTGCGGCGCGGCGCTGGCGGCCATACACGCCATCGACCTTGCGGAGTTGCCCGAGGGTCTGGACAACGCCTTCGGCGCAGACATCATCGCGCGCTACGAGGACATCTATCTGTCCTTCGACGCGCCGCGCCCGATCTTCGAGCTGGCCATCCAGTGGCTGCGTGCGCATGTGCCGACACCGCTGGAGCCGGTACTGGTCCATGGCGATTTCCGGCTTGGCAATCTGATGGTGGACGCGAAGGGGCTGGTCAGCGTGCTCGACTGGGAACTCGCCCATATCGGCGACCCCCGCGAGGACCTGTCTTGGATCTGCGTGAACTCCTGGCGGTTCGGTCAGTCCGGGAAGCGGGTCGGCGGGTTCGGCAATCTCGACACCCTTCTTGAGAGCTACTGGCAGGCCGGCGGCCAAAGATTCGACCCGACCGACATCGATTGGTGGGAGATGCTCGGCACCCTGAAATGGGGCGTCATGTGCATGATCATGTATGACGTGTTCCGCTCGGGCGCCGATCCGAGTGTCGAGCGCGCGGCGATCGGCCGGCGGGTCTCGGAAACCGAAATCGACCTTATAAATCTGCTGGAGGGAAGACGGTCCCATGCATGACCAGCCCGCCGCCCACGAACTCGTCGCTGCCGTACGCCGGTTTCTCGAGGAAACGGCCCGGCCCGCCCTGTCCGGCCATGCCGCCTTTCACGCCCGGGTGGCGGAAAACGCGCTGGCCATTGTGGAACGTGAACTCCTGGCCAAGGATCAGTCTGAAGCGGCCGAAAAACATCGTCTCATCAACCTTCTGCAGGACGTTTCGGACACGTCGCTCGAATCCATGAACCGCAGCCTCTGCGATGCGATCCGGTCCGGAAAGATGACATTGGAGACACCCGGCCTGTTTGAACATCTCAAGGCGACGGCCATCGCGCAGATCGAAGTCGATCAGCCGCGCTATTCCGGCCTCGCGACCGCCACAAAGACGTAAGACGGTGGCCACCATGACCCGGACAAGACTGATCGCCGGCGCGGTGGCCCTGGTATTCGGCCTGGGCCTCTGGCTGCTGGCCAAGGATCCGCTCCTCGCCCTGTTCACCGGAACCGGGACGCAGACCGTTCCAACCGCCCCGGACCCAACCCAAGCCGGTGGCTGGATCGCCCGCCCCGCGGCCGCGCCCCCCGCGGTCTGGGAAGGCGGCTGGGCCCTTGACGTCTTCGCGCTGCCGGACGGTCCGGACATCAGCCACCCCAGAGGCTCGCTCGCTCCAACGGATGAACCGGTCGCCCAGGCGCTCGCCCGACAGAACGAGCCCGTGGTTTCGCGCCTGAGCGAGGTCGGCCCCGTCTACATGCCCGCCCTGCGCCTGCCCTCGCCCGCTCAGGCCCAACCGGATTGGAGCCTGGCGTTACAGGACACGGCGCGCGGGTTCACCCACTACCTCGACGTGGACAATCGCGGGCGAGGGTTCGTCCTGGCCCTTCCGGCGCGCGCGATGCGGCTTCTGCCCGCGCTCGAAAGCGTGCTGGCCGAGGCAACGGATCTGGAGCGCGACCGCTTCGCCGGGGTCATTCTGCTCTCGGCCAGCGACACGGAGGGCGGGCCGATCGGTGCGCTCTGTTCGAGAAGCGGTGTGCGCCCGTGTCCGCTTTCCCTGGACCTGAGCCGGCCCTACGGCCCGCTGCGGCTGATCGTACCGCACCAGCCAGGCCAGAAACCGCCCCTGCAGGCTCCCGACGCGGATCGCGAAACCGACGCCGCTGCAACGGCCCTGTTGCAGTACCGTGACCGCGCCCTCGCCTATCTCGACACCCATGCGACCAGGGAGGCCGAGCCGTTTGGCGGGTTCGAGGAAATCGAGGTTGCACCGGTTCGCGAGCCGGGCAGCACGGCAGGGCGTCCATCGGCCGACCGCACGCCGCCCGACCCGACCCCCTGACAGAGCGCCGTCGTGTCAGGCGTGGGCACCGCCTGGCCTGCAGCGCATGTTGGACGCCAGCGAGAGTTCGCGAAGATGCGCCAGGTTCTTGTTTTCGAGCCTATTCTTAACGTGAACTGGCGCCCACGTCGTCTGGAGATCCCTTGGAGCAAGTTCGGAGCAAACGGACTCGGTTGCGAACGGAGACTTGCGCAAAAACAATGACGTAAAGCGACGGTCTGGAGTGAAACGAAAGACTGTCGCTTTAATGGCGAGGCCGCTCGGTTTCGGGTCCAGCCCCTTCAGCCAGGAGCGCGATCACACGGTCCCAGTGGGCGAGGCCTTCGGCGTCACCACTGGCGGCGACCTCGGCAGCGCGTAGCGTCGCGATCACCTCAGCATCCTCGCCATACTGTTTCAGCAACTGGGACGCAGCCGCCAAAGCGGCCGGGTCGGTTTCATACTCGGTCATCACACCCCTCCTTTCGTAGCAGATCGTGCGTTTTTCGCGGGGAGCAAGCGGTTGGCTATTGATCCGTTTCGGCTTTTCGACCGTATCCCGACGACATTGTCCCGCGACGAAGGAAGCGCCACCCGTGTCTGCCCCTGCTCCAGCCCTTGTCTGGTTGCGCAACGATCTGCGTCTCGCCGACAATCCCGCACTCGCCGCCGCGGTCGACACGGGCCGACCGGTGGTGTGTACCTACATATTGGAGACGCCTGCGGCGGGCCAGCGCCGGTTGGGCGGCGCGGCGCGCTGGTGGCTCGACAAGTCGCTGCGCCACCTGGCGGCGGAGATCGCGCAGCGCGGCGGCCAACTCGTTCTGCGCCGGGGCAAGGCTCGCGCGGCGCTCGAACGGCTGGTCGAGGATACGGGGGCGCACGCCGTTTACTGGAATCGGCGATATGACGGCGGCGGCCGTGCCGTCGATGCAGAGATCAAGACCTCGCTCAGGGACCGGGGCGTGGGGGTCGACAGCTTCAACGGGTCCCTGCTGACCGAACCCTGGACCGTCAGGACCGGAGCCGGCGGGTATTACAAGGTCTTCACGCCCTACTGGAAGGCCGTTCGTGCCGGTTACACGGCTCCCGATCCATTGCCGGCGCCAGCCCGGCTTTGCGGAAAGGGCATCGAGAGCGACCGTCTGGACGCGTGGGGGCTCCATCCGTCGCAACCCGATTGGTCGACGGGGTTCGACGCGGTCTGGACACCGGGCGAGGCCGGGGCCCAGGCGCGCCTGTCGCAATGGATCGAGACGGGACTTGCCGCCTATGACGCCTGCCGCAATCGGCCCGATATCGAGACCGGCACCTCTGGCCTGTCACCGCACTTGCGCTGGGGCGAAGTGGGTCCGGCTCAAGTCTGGCGCGCCGTGCAGGCACGGATCGAGGCGGGAGAGACCGACGCGGACAGTGCCTGGGTCTTCCTCTCGGAAATCGTCTGGCGGGAATTCGCCTACGTTCTCCTCTATCACAACCCCGACCTTGCTGAAGAGAATTACAATCCGGACTTCCGGCTGATGCCCTGGCGCGACAGCGAGGCGGATTACCGCGCCTGGACCGATGGCCGGACCGGGTTTCCGATCGTCGATGCCGGGATGCGCCAGCTCTGGTCGATAGGCTGGATGCACAATCGGGTCCGCATGATCGCGGGCTCGCTGCTCACCAAGCACCTGCTTCTGCCCTGGCAATGGGGCGAAGACTGGTTCTGGGACACGCTGGTGGACGCCGATCCGGCCTCGAATTCGGCGAGCTGGCAATGGGTGGCAGGCTCCGGGGCCGACGCAGCGCCCTATTTTCGGGTGTTCAATCCGATCACCCAGGGCCAGAAGTTCGATCCAGACGGCGCCTATGTCCGTCGCTGGTGCCCGGAGCTCTCGCGTCTGCCCGACAGATACCTTCACGCCCCCTGGACGGCACCCGAGGCGGTCCTGCGGCAGGCCGGCATCCGGCTGGATGAAACCTATCCGCGCCCGGTCATCGATCATTCCGATGGTCGCAAGCGGGCCCTGGATGCCTACGACACCCTCAAGGAAAGGCGCATGACTGCATGAAACGGATCGCCATCATCGGATCGGGGATTTCAGGGCTCGGTGCCGCCTATGCACTGAAGGACACAGCGGATGTGACCCTGTTCGAGGCCCGCGCGCGTCTTGGTGGGCATTCCTGCACGCTGGACGTGGATTATGACGGGACCCCGGTTCCGGTCGATGTGGGCTTCATCGTCTACAATGCCCTCAACTATCCCAATCTGATCGCGCTGTTCCAGGCTCTAGGCGTCGAGACGCAGCCCAGCGACATGAGCTTCGCCGTCTCGGATCCCGAGGGTTACGAATGGGCCTCCAGCGCCCGCGGCTTCTTCGCTCAGAAGCGTAACCTGCTGGACCTGCGCTTCCACCGGTTCTGGAGGGCGATCCTGCGCTTCAACGATACGGCCCGGGGCGAGCTCAAGGGCGGGATCATGCAGGGCATGACGTTGGGCGCATGGCTGGATCGTCATGGCTTCGACCAGACGTTCCGGGAAAACTATGTGCTGCCCATGGCTGCCGCGATCTGGTCCACGCCGGAAAAGGGGATTCTCGACTATCCGGCCCAGAGCTTTTTCAACTTTTTCGAAAATCATCGCCTGATGCACCGCGAACGGCCGAAATGGCGCACCGTGTGCGGTGGCTCCCGCACCTATGTGGAGGCACTGGCACGCGTGCTGGGCGAGCGGGTCCGGACGGCGACGCCGGTCCAGGCGGTCAGTCCCATCGGCGACCGGGTAAGGGTCACCACCGCTGCGGGCAACGAGATCTTCGACGAGGTGATCCTTGCCTGCCACTCCGACCAGGCGCTCGCCCTGCTCGACCCGGCCTACGAGCAGCAACGCTGGCTGCTCACCTCCGTCCGCTACCGCCCGAACCGCATCTTCCTGCACCGGGATGCCAGCCTGATGCCCCGCCGCAAGGCCGCCTGGGCAAGCTGGAACGTGCTCAAGCAGGAGGGCGACGACATCTGCCTGACCTATTGGATGAACCGCCTTCAGGGGATATCGGATCGCTACCCGCTCTTCGTGACGCTGAATCCGCAGCGCGAACCCGATCCGGCCAAGACCTTCGCCGAGTTCACCTTCGATCATCCCCAGTTCGACGCCGCAGCCGAAGCGGCGGTGCGCGGCCTTGCCCGGGGCCAGGGGGACCAGGGGCTCTGGTTCGCAGGCGCCTGGATGGGCCACGGTTTCCACGAAGACGGGCTGAAGTCCGGCCTCTCCTGCGCGCTCTCCCTCGGCGGTGAGGTCCCCTGGACGCCACGTGGCCTGACGCTGAAGGAGACCCCTGCCATGCGAGTGTCCACCGGTACCCGTCGCGAGGCCGCCGTTTGACCCCGGTTCCCGCCCTCTCCCTGCTCGACGGCTGGACGACCCATGTTCGGTACGAACCCTTCGAACGGCGGTTCGCCTACCGCCTGTTCCTGATCGACCTGGACATTGACCGACTGGACGAGGCGGACCGGATAACCCCCCTGTTCCGGGTCGACCGGCCGGGGCTGTTCGGGTTCCGCCGCCGCGACCACGGGGCCTGCGAGCCGGCCCCGCTGCGTCCCTGGGCCGAGGCGCGGTTTGCGGACGCCGGCGTTGATCTTCAGGGGGGAACGATCCGCCTCGTCACCCTGCCCCGCCATCTGTTCTACAAGTTCGCACCGTTGTCGGTATGGCTTGGCCACGGGCCGGATGGCGATCTGCGCGGCGTCGTCTACGAGGTCCGCAACACGTTCGGTGACCGCCACAGCTATGTGGCCGCAACCTCTCCCAGGGGGGGAGTCCATGACGCGGAGAAGCGCTTTCATGTCTCGCCCTTCTTCGATGTCAGCGGCCGCTACGGGTTTCGTCTGACGCCATCGCCGGAGCGGTTCGACCTCGTCGTCGACAGTCTGGACACGGACGGCCGCCGCCTTCACATGGCGAACATCAAGACGCGCCGGCAGCCCGCAACAACGGCGGCCCTGCTGCGCACCACTTTGGTCCGACCGGCAATGAGTTGGGGCGTGACCTTGGGAATTCACTGGGAAGCGCTTAGACTTTGGGCAAAAGGCGCACGGTACAGGTCGCGGCCCCAGCCACCGCAGCCAGGCGTGACCCTGGCTCATGGAACCGACAGCGCCGCGAAACGACAGGGATTTGAGGACGCGTCATGAGTGAGTGCATCGCGGCGACGCCGCAAACCCTCCGCCGGCTCTCCGGCGTCCCGGCAAGTTTCCGGGTTGCGGGCCTGGCGCTTCTGCGGGCCAGAAAGGGGCGGATCGCGTTTCGCCTGCCCGATGGCCGAACGCTGGCATTCGATCACGGCGTTCCGGGTCCTGAGGCCTTTGTCGAGGTGCATGACACCAAATTCGTGGGCAAGGTCCTCGCGGGCGGCGATGTGGGTTTCGCCGAGAGCTACATGGACGGCGACTGGTCAACCGACGACCTGACCTCGGTCCTGGAGTTCTTCTCCGAGAATTTCGAGGCGGCCGGCCAGCTCGCCGTGGGCGGGCGCCTTGTGCGCGCCATCAATCAGCTCCGCCATGTCTTCAACCGAAACAGCCGGGCCGGTGCCCGGCGCAACATCGCGGCGCACTACGATCTTGGAAACGACTTCTACAGCCTGTGGCTGGATCCCACGATGACCTATTCGTCCGGCCTGTTCGCATCGCCGAACTCGTCGCTGGAGCAGGCCCAGCACGCCAAGTATGGCGCCATTGCCGACCGGATCGGCGCGGGGCCCGACAGCCACCTTCTGGAAATCGGATGCGGCTGGGGCGGTTTTGCGGAATACGCGGCCAAGTCCCGGGGCGCCCGGGTCACCTGTCTGACCATCTCCCAGGCGCAGGCCGATTACGCCCGCAAGCGAATGCAGCGCGAGGGCCTGTCGGAAAGGGTCGACATCCGGCTGGAAGATTACCGCGACCACCGGGGGCGCTATGACGGGGTCGCCTCGATCGAGATGTTCGAAGCCGTCGGCGAAGCCTACTGGCCCAGCTATTTCGACAAGGTGGCCGAGGTGCTTCGAGAGGGTGCGCGCGCCGCGCTTCAGATCATCACCATTCGCGATGACCTCTTCGAACGCTACCGCAAGCGGGCGGATTTCATCCAGCGCTACATCTTTCCGGGGGGCATGCTGCCGTCGGACACCGTGCTCAAGGACCAATTCGCCCGCGCGGGACTGGTGCATCGGGGTACCCAGTATTTCGGCGACGACTATGCCCGGACACTGCGTCTGTGGGCCAAACGCTTCAACGAGCGCTGGAGCGAGATCCAGGCCCTGAACTTCGACGAACCGTTCCGCCGGATGTGGACCTTCTATCTCGCCTATTGTGAGGCAGGGTTCCGGAATGGCCGGATCAATGTCGGCCAATTCGAGCTGGCCAAGGCCTGACGTCGCCGCTGGGGGCTGGGCGCCTGATCTGGCCCCTGCCCCCGGCGCCTCAGGGAAACAGCGGCGTCAGGTGCTCGAGTCCCAGGGTCTCCGGCCAGCCCATCATGACGTTGAGGTTCTGAACCGCCTGGCCCGACGACCCCTTCGTCAGATTGTCTATGACCGCCACAATGATCGCCTGCCCCGGGCGTCGCGCACGGTAGACGCCGATCCGGCATTGATTCGTGCCCCGCACGTGGCGTGTGTCAGGCGGCGGATCACCCGCATCCAGGACGGATACGAAGGGTTCGCCAGCATAGGCATCACGCAGCGCCGCGCGCACCGCATCGGGATCGCCGCTGCCATAGATCGTCACCATCTCGCCACGGGTCATGGGAACCAGATGCGGGGTGAAGGTCACCGTGACGGCGCCGCCGCCGGCGGCCCTGGAGATTTCCTGCTCGATCTCGGGGGCATGGCGGTGGGTTCCGATCGCATAGGGATGCACGCCTTCCGCGGTCTCGCAGAACAGCGTCGTCTCCTTCAGACTGCGTCCGGCGCCCGAAACGCCCGATTTCGCGTCGATGATAAGCCCGTCTGCAGACAGCGCACCGCCGGCAACAGGTGGAATGAGCGCCAGAAGCGCCGCCGTGGGATAACAGCCGGGACACGCCACCAGCCGCGCACCGGGCAGCAGGTCGCGCGCATGTTCGGTCAGGCCGTAAATCGCCGTCTCCGCCCGCGCCGGATTGATGTGCGCCCGGCCATAGGTCTCTGCATAGACGCTGGCATCGCGAAGTCGGTAATCGGCCGAAAGGTCGACGACGGTCACATGCTCGGGCAGGGTCTCGATCAGATCCTGGCTTGTCCCGTGGGGAAGGCAGCCGAAGGCCACCTCGATCCGGTCCCAGTCCACGTCGTCATTGCGAAGGATCGCCTGCTGACCCTCCCGCCCGAGATGAGGAAAGACCTCTCCCAGCAGCTTGCCGGCTAGCTGGTTCCCCGTCACCGCACCGATCCGCAGCCGGGGATGGGTCGCCAGCAGCCGCGCGGTCTCGGCACCGGTATAGCCGGAGGCGCCCAGGATCGCGGCATTGTGGATGGATTGGGGCATCGCAACATCTCCATAAGCAACGGGCGCCTCGTTTCCGAAGCGCCCGCCTGAAGGTCTGTGAGTGGACGGGTCCGCCCTGGCCTAGCGCTTGGAGAACTGGAAGCTCCGGCGCGCCTTCCGGCGGCCATACTTCTTGCGTTCCACGGTGCGCGGGTCGCGGGTCAGGAACCCGTGGGGTTTCATCGTCCGGCGCAGGCTCGGATCGTAGTTGACCAGCGCGCGGGCGATGCCGTGACGTATGGCGCCGGCCTGACCCGAAAGGCCGGAGCCTGACACGGTGCACATCACATCGAATTCCGTACGGCGATTGGCAGCCACCAGCGGTTGCTCGATGACCATGCGCAGGACCGGGCGACCGAAATATTCGGTGTCAGGCTTGCCGTTGATGATGATCTTGCCGCTACCCGGCTTCACCCAGACCCGCGCCGTGGCTTCCTTGCGGCGGCCGGTGGCATAGGCACGGCCAAAGGCGTCGATCTTCGGCTCGACCAGCGTTTCCACAAGCTCGCCCGCCGGCGAACCGGACTCCAGCGACTTCAGGTCTTCGAGGGAATTGGCAGTGTCGGTCATGTCAGGCCACGCGAATGTTTTTGCGGTTCATGGACGCGAAGTCCACGGTCTCGGGCTGCTGGGCCACGTGCGGATGCTCGGCACCGGCATAGATCCGCAGCTTGGAAAGCTGTTTGCGAGCCAGCGGGCTCTCCTTCGGCATCATCCGTTTCACGGCCTGTTCCAGCACCCGTTCGGGAAAACGGCCATCGAGCACCTTATCGGCGGTCACCGACTTGATGCCACCCGGATAGCCGGTATGGCGATAATAGGTCTGCTGGGTGCGCTTGTTGCCGGTGAACGCCACCTTGTCGGCGTTGATCACGACGATATGGTCACCGGTATCGATGTGCGGCGTGAAATCTGGGCGGTGCTTCCCGCGGAGGCGTTTCGCAATGTACGAGGCAAGGCGGCCGACGACGGCGCCTTCCGCATCGATCACGACCCACTTGGTCTCCACGTCGGCAGGTGCGTTATAGGTCTTCATCGCTCGTCTGAGAGCCTTCTCGAGTTCGGAGTTCCGGAATGGGATACAAGCGCTGGCGTCTAGCCGCCACCCCTGATCTTGTCAACGCGGCCATGGCCGCCGCCGGCCTTATTTTCCTTGCAAGCTGCTCGGATGGCGACAGCGTTCGAGACCGCGCCGCCCCGCAGGATGCGCCCGATACAGGCGAAACCGCAAACACTTTACCCACCCTGCCCCAGCGCGATGCCGAGGGACGCAAGATGTTTCCCGCGGTCTGGAGCACACGGCCACTCGACGGGCCGGTGAAGGACCTCGCACTGGCGCGGGGCGGCTCGCCTTTGCTCGCCATCGCCTATGAGTCCCGGGGGCTTGAGCTGTTCAACCTCGAAGCCGAACGCATGACCGAGCGCGTCGGCTTCCAGGTGACCGACATCGCGGATGGCCAGTTCGCCCGCATCGACGATGTCGGGCTGACGGTGTTTCCAGGCGTCGATGGCGAGGGCGAGCTCAAGGCCTGGGTCTATGGCGAGGGGCTCAAGGCGCCGGTCGAGATCGACCTGCCGATCGAGTTGGACACATTTGCGCTCGGCGCCTGTTCCGCCCCGCCGCCGGAAGGATCCGGCGCGCTTATGCGTTTCGCCTTCTGGAGCTTCGGCGACGAACGGCGGCTGCGCACCGGAAAGATCTTTGCGGAGGACGGCAGCTTCACCTGGGAAGACGATGGATACATCGGCGCCGATGCGCCGATTGCCGCCTGCCAGATCGCGCGAACCGGAACCGAACTGGCGCCGGAGGGCACGCGGACCATCGCCACTTTCACCCGTGGAGACGACAGCCGCCAGGTGGTCCTGCGCGAGGATGGCGAGCTCCTGGCCGGCCAACGGGGCAAGGCGCCGGATCCGTTCGGCCTGCGTGACGGGATCACCGTGGCGTTTCCCGAGACGCCAACGGCCATGAGCGCCCTTGGGATCGCCACGACGGGCGGCTATCCAGAAGGCCTGATCGTCGTTGCCGGCGAGACAGAGCCCGGCATCCACCGTGCCGTCTTCGTCGATCCCACGGGCCTTCTCGATCCCCTGCCCTGACCTGACCGGCTTTTGCGCCGCAACCGTCGCTCCGTCGCCAAGAGCAGGTTCGAAGCAAACGGACCCGGTTGCGAACGGGGACTTGCGCAAGACCCATGATGTAAAGCGACGGCCTGGAGTGAAACGAAAGACCAGCGCTTCAGATGTCGAGATCGGCTGCGAAATGGGCGTTGTCCTGGATATAGCGGAACCGCAATTCCGGCCTGCGTCCCATCAACGTCTCGATCAGCTCCGCAGGACCCGCCTCGTCCAGGCCATCGATGCCGTCGGGGAGCGTCACGCGGGCCAGCGTGCGCGTGGCCGGGTCCATCGTCGTTTCCTTGAGCTGGCCGGGGTTCATCTCCCCCAGACCCTTGAACCGGCCGATCTCGGGCTTGGCATTGGCCTTGAACTCGCGCGCGATGAGGCGGGCCTTCTCTGCATCGTCCATCGCGTAGACCGTATGCCCCTTGTGGCTGATCCGGTAGAGCGGCGGCATGGCGAGATAGAGCCGCCCGCTTTCGATCAGGCCCGGCGTCATCCGGTAGAAGAACGTGATCAGCAGCGAGGCGATATGCGCCCCGTCGACGTCGGCGTCGGTCATGATGATGATACGCTCATAACGCAGATCGTCGACGGAGAAGGTCCGCCCCAGCGATGTTCCAAGGGCGAGCGCGAGGTCGCTCAGCTCCTGGTTCTTGTGGAGCTTGTCGTCGGACGCCGACGCCACATTCAGGATCTTTCCGCGCAGGGGCAGGATCGCCTGGGTCTTGCGGTCGCGGGCCTGCTTGGCCGAGCCGCCCGCCGAATCCCCCTCGACGATGAACAGTTCCGTCCCCTCCGGGCCGCGTGCGGAACAGTCGGCCAGTTTGCCCGGAAGCCGGAGCTTCCGCGTCGCGCTCTTGCGTTCCACATCCTTCTGTTTACGCCGGCGGGCGCGCTCGTCTGCGCGATCCATGGCCCAGGCCAGGAGCTTGTCGGCCTCCTTGGGGCTGGCTGCGAGCCAATGATCGAACCGGTCGCGCACCGCCGATTCGACAAGCCGGAAGGCCGCCGTCGTCGACAGCTTGTCCTTCGTCTGGCCGACGAATTCCGGGTTGCGCACAAAGACCGACAGAAGCAGGCCCGCATGGGACATGATATCCTCAGCGGTCAGGCTGGCGGCTTTCTTCTGGCCGGTAAGTTCGCCATAGGCGCGCAGGCCCTTGGTGATGGCCGACCGAAAGCCCGCCTCATGGGTGCCGCCATCGGGCGTCGGTATCGTGTTGCAGTAGGAGCGGGAGAATCCGTCCTGCTCGCCAAAGCCGGCCGGAGTCCAAGCCACGGCCCACTCCACCTTGCCCTCGCCAGTATCGACAAGCCCCGTGAACGGGTCCTGCGTCAGCGTGGCGCGGGCGCCAAACACCTCGTCGAGCTGGTCGGCAAGTCCGTTGGGATAGGTCAGAACCGCCTCGGCAGGCACCTTGGACCCCTCGGGCAGAAGCTCCGGGTCGCAGGTCCAGCGCACTTCGACGCCTCGGAACAGATAGGCCTTGGACCTGGCCATCTGGAACAGCCGCAGCGGCTTGAAACGGAGCTTGTCGCCGAAGATCTCCGGGTCGGGCCGGAAGCGGACACGGGTGCCGCGCCGGTTCGGCGCCGGGCCGGCCACCTCGACCGGACCCAGCGGAAGACCACGGGAGAAGGCCTGGACATGCAGGCGCCGGTCGCGGGCAACCTCGACCTCCACCCGCTCCGACAGCGCATTGACCACCGAAACGCCCACACCGTGCAGGCCGCCGGCGGTCTGATAGGCCTTGTCGGAAAACTTCCCCCCGGCATGGAGCGTGGTCATGATGACCTCGAGCGCCGATTTCTGTGGAAATTTGGGATGCGGATCGACCGGGATCCCGCGCCCATTGTCGGACACGCTGATGAAGCCGTCGGCGGTGAGCGCCACCTCGATGCGAGTCGCATGGCCGGCCGTGGCCTCGTCCATGGCATTGTCGAGCACTTCCGCGAACAGGTGGTGATAGGCCTTCTCGTCCGTGCCGCCGATGTACATCCCGGGGCGCTTGCGCACGGGCTCCAGGCCTTCCAGGACCTCGATGTCGGCGGCCGAATAGCCGTTCTCTGAGGTCGCCTTGGCGGCGCTAGGGTCGGTGGGAGCGGTCATGTCGTCGAAGAGCGTCTGTTTCTGAGCTGCGGACATCGGGCCTCCCTAGCAGATGGCCGACGCGACGGCGACGGTCCCTGCCAGACATGGCGCGAGGATCGTAAATGCGCTGTTAACCGTCCGGCTGTGCCCGGAACCTGATCGCCGTATGCGTCATCCCTGCACAACGTCCGGCGCAAGGCCGAAGGCACTGGCTGCGTGAGCCAGCCGGCGTTCCACGGTTTCCGACATCATGTCGCCATAGCCTCGCTCCATCGTCAGGCGCAGCGTGTCCGCGTCCCGGCCCAGGGCGACGCGTTTCAGGATCGGGCCGGAGCGCCCGGAAAACACCGCGCCCAGGCGCATGAGCAGACCAAGCCGGCGGGCCTGGGTCTGCCTTGCCTCGCTCAACAGGGCCCGGAAGGGTTTGGGCGCCGTGAAATTGCGCGAATAGCGCGCACCGACCGCAAAGGCGATGAAGGCTCGCTCGGCATGGTCGACAGCCGAATAGGGTGCGCGCAGGGCCTGGTCATAAGCCATGTCCGCGCGGTGATCGGGATGGAACCGGGCGGCGCTGTCGGCCATCAGGCAGGCCGCGCGGTGGATACGGGCGTCATCGGCGCGGCTGCCGAAGAGCGGGGCGTCCGCCTCGAAGACCGGTGCGGTGAAGGCGTAGAGCGCGCGGCCAAAATCAAGCTGCGCCGGATCGAGCCGGGCGTACGCCACCGCACCGTCGAGCAACGGGTCACCGCGCACCTCGCCGACCATCTCGCGCAGCACCCCTTCGCGCAGACCCATCGACGACAGGACGACCCGCTGGGTTCCCGACAGACGCACCACTTCGTCCAGGACGATGGCGGCCAGATGCAGGGTCGGCGCACGTCGGCTGGTGATCGCGCCAAGATCCAGACCGCTGGACTTCCCCGCCCGAAACGACAGGATCGCCTTCGTGGTGGAGGTCACGGCCTTCGCCGACATCACATGGTTTTGCAGAACTCCGAGCGGGTAGCCGGTGCGGGCCATGTGGACCTTGCCGACCGCGCGCCAGGCACCACCCACCGCATAGAAGGTCTGGGGTGCGGATCTGAGCGCATTCGAGGATTTGAGCACCTCGCGCACATGGGCGCGGATGTCGCCAGGGCTCGCCTGACTGAACGCATCGAGCGCCAGGGGTCCCAGCATATGGGTCTCCCCCGCACAGGCGAGGGTGGGCCCGACCGGGTGCAATTCCAGACTCGACCCGCCAAGGTCGCCGATCAGACCGTCAGCCCTGTGCACGCCGGTGGCCACGCCTCGCGCAGACAGGCGCCCCTCATCCAGACCCGAGAGAACCTTCACGGGTGCGCCGGCGGCCTCCTCCGCAGCCGCGACGAAGGCCGGACCATCCTCGGCCACACGCACCGCAGCCGTTGCCACGGCGGCGACCCGATCGATGTCGAGCGCTCGCAGGATCGCCCGGTACCGCCGCAAGGCCTTGAGCGCCTGGTCGACACCGGTTTCAGACAGCCGACCGGTCTTGCCCAGACCGTTTCCCAGCCCCGCCATGACCTTTTCGTTGAAGGTCGGCAGGGCGGACGCGCGCCACAGTGTGTAGATCACGAGGCGGACGGAGTTGGACCCGATATCGATGACCGCCGCGCGCCCGCTGACTGGCCCTTCGATCACGCGCGGCTCCGCCGCTTCTTGGGATTGAGGCGCGGCGGCAAACTCACCTCCAGGGCGCTGCCACGGCCCGAAAGGCTGGGGTTGTCCATGAAATAACGATGCGCGCTGAACCCCTGGGTCGTCCCGGGCGGCAGGAGGCGCTGATAGCTGCCGTCCGGCTCCATGACCCAACTCTGAAGGTCGTCATTCAGGTTGGCGACCATGATCTGGTTCAGGACCTGACGGTGCACGGTCGGCGTCTCCACCGGCACCAGCGATTCCACCCGCCGCTTCAGGTTGCGCTGCATCCAGTCGGCGGAGGAGATGTAGACCCGGGCCCGCGCCGAAGGGAGTTCCGCGCCATTCGCAAAGCAGACGATTCGCGCATGTTCCAGGAACCGTCCGACAATGCTCTTGACCTGGATCGTCTCCGAGAGACCGGGGACGCCAGGCCTGAGGCAGCAGATCCCGCGCACGATCAGGGTGATCGGAACACCCGCCTGGCTCGCCCTGTACAGCGCGTCGATCACGTCCTCATCCACCAGCGAGTTCAGTTTCGCCCAGATGCCCGACGGCTTTCCGGCACGGGCATTCTCGGCTTCCTGCGCGATCCGGTTCACCAGTTCGGCCTGGAGACCGACCGGCGACATGGCGATCTTCTCGAAGGCGGGTCCGACGTCGGGCGGTTCACGATAGGCCGTGACGAAGTTGAACAGCCGATTCGCATCCCGGCCAAGCGCCGCATCGGCCGTGAACAGGGACAGATCGGTATAGATACGTGCCGTGACCGGATGATAGTTCCCGGTGCCGTAATGGGTGTAGGTGCGCAGCTGCCCCTCTTCCCGGCGTACCACCAGCGAGACCTTGGCGTGGGTCTTGTACTCGATGAACCCGTAGACGACCTGCACGCCGGCGCGTTCCAGGTCCCGCGCCAGACGAAGATTGGCTTCCTCGTCGAAGCGCGCCTTGATCTCCACCAGAGCGGTGACGTTCTTCCCCGCCTCCGCGGCTTCCACCAGGGCGGCCACGATGGGGGAATTGGCGGAGGTCCGGTAAAGTGTCTGCTTGATCGCCACCACATTCGGATCCGCGGCCGCCTGGCGCAGGAACTGGACCACCACGTCGAAACTCTCATAGGGATGGTGGACGACGATGTCCTTGGCGCGAATCGCCGCGAAGCAGTCGCCGCCCAGCTCCCTTATCCGTTCAGGGTAACGCGGCTCGTAGGGCGCAAAGATCAGATCGGGACGATCGTCCAGGATCAGTTCCTTGAGCTGGGCCATGCCCAGGATGCCATCCGCCAGCACCACGTCCTGGGGTTCCGCCTCGATCTCGCGAATGATGAAGTTGCGCAGCGATTCCGGGGCGTCCTTCTCCAGCTTGATCCGGACGATCCGGCCCCGCCGGCGCTGCTTGAGGAGGATCTCGAACTCGCGGATGAGGTCTTCGGCCTCCTCCTCGATCTCGATGTCGCTGTCACGCACGATGCGGAACAGGCAACGCCCGGTGACCGCATAGCCGGGAAACAGCTCGTCCAGGAACAGGATCAGCACATCCTCGAGCGCAATGAAGCGCGCTTCACCCTTCTTCGATTGAGGCAGCCTGATGAAGCGCGCGGCAAAGGCCGGCAAGGGCACCAGACCGGTCATCACGTCGCCGCCATCATTGGCTTTCAGCGTCAAGGCCAGCGCAAAGCCGAGATTGGGGATGAAGGGAAACGGGTGGGCCGGATCGACCGCCAGCGGCGTCACGATGGGAAACAGCCGCTCGGCGAAGTATTCCGACAGCCAGGTGCGATCGGCCCTGGTCAGCGCGGACGGTGCCAGCACGCGGATGCCTTCCGCGTCGAGATCCTTGCGCAGGCTGGTCCAGCGCGTCTGCTGGTCCCGCATCAGCCTGCCGGCGCGTTCCTCGATGGCTGCGACCTGCTCTGCGGGCGTCAGGCCATCCTGACCGGGGCGCACGATGCCGGCACGTACCTGCTCGCGCAGACCGGCATAGCGGACCATGTAGAACTCATCGAGGTTGCTGGCAGAGATGGACAGGAACCGGAGCCGCTCGAGCAGCGGATGGGCCGGATTCGCGGCCTCTTCCAGAACGCGCTGATTGAACTGGAGCCAGGACAGCTCCCGGTTCAAGAAACGCTCCGGTGACCCCATCAGATCGGGGATGTCGGCCTTCGCGGTCGCCTCACTCATCGGCCTCGCCCGCCTCCTCTTCGTCGGGATCGATGGACACGCCTGCTGCCCGCAAGACGTCGCGCGCCACCGGTATCGTAAGCCGCCGTCCGGTTCCAGCCGTCGCGTTGGCGAAAGCTTCGGCTGCCTGCTCCAGAACCTCATAGTCACGGGGCAGCCGCCGGGTCAGATAGGTGGCCACCTCAGGTGTCAGCGCGAAGTACCGGTCCTGGCAGGCGCGCTCCAGTCGAATCGCGACCATCGCCTCATCGGGCGAGGCGATCTCGGCGACCATCATCGCGCGCAGCCGCGACAGCAGATCGGGCTGGCTCACCTGCCAGCGCTGCGGGGGCAGATGGGCCGTCAGGAGAACCGGATGCCCCAGATGCGCGGCACGGTTCAGAAGCGTCAGGAGACTGGAGTCCCGCCGGATCGCGTCGGCCTGGTCGATGGCCAGCGCGGCATCGGCCTGCGCTTCCAGATCGCCCCTGCCCAGCCGGTCCACCTCTGCCCCGGTCAGGACCCGGCCGAAAAAGCGCCGGGCGAACGCCTCGGCCAGGCTGCTCAGTCCGCAGCGGGGCGGGCCGTAGATGCAGACGGCCGGACCGGGCCAAAGGTCCGGTTGCCGGGCCAGGGCCAGCGCCCGGCTGTTCGAAGGCGTCTCCGCCAGCGTCTCGAAGGTCGCGGCATCCTTCGGAAAGGCCAGGCGAAGTTGGGTGGGCGAGGGTCGATCGTTCGACGGGTCGTCTGTCAACGTCACCGGCTCGCAGGCATTTGTCCGGCTTCAGATGTTCCCGGAACTCCGGGGGTTTCGGGCGCCGACCCGGGCGCGCCCGGCGCGCGCCCCCCGTCGGACGGCACGGTGGGCAGACGTGGCAGTCCGGACAGGGACTTCGAGATCACCCAGCCGGAGGGATCGGCATCCACCGCGATTCCGCGCTGGCGCAACTCCGACTCCAGGCGCTGGCGCTCGCCGCCATAGGCGAACCGCACCAGGGCGCCGTCACGTGCCACGGCCACGGTCTGGAACGCCTTCACGAGGGGAGAGCGGCTCAGCGCGCGCCGCAGCTCCGTCCACTCCGCGATCGAACCATAGAGGACATTTGCCTCCACGGGCGTCAGCGTGTCCGTCCGGACCACGGACTGACGCTTCCAATGGGTGCTGAGCAAATTCGAGGCGGCGTCCACGGCCTCTTCCAGCGTTGGTACATAGGAGGTTCGTCCGAGCGGAAGGTTTCCGGCCTGGGTGACCAGCGTCACGTCCACGGCATAGGCGTCGGGACGCCCCACCAGCCGGGCGATCACGCCCCGTTCTGCCCCGGCCTGCTCGATCATCGGGGCGAGATCGGCATACTCCGGCTGCTCGGGATAATCCGTCCCGGGCCGAGACACAAAGGGCGCCAGAGGTTCGGCGGCGCGCTCGGGCCACGCGGTTTCCCATGTCAGCGGCTGATCGTCTGGCGAAGTAGGGCTGTCCGAAGCATCATCCGCCCCTGCGGCCTCGCCGCCATCCTGCATCCCATCCGCCCCGCGGTCCGGCAGGTTTCCCATTGGGTCCCCGCCTGTGTCTGGCACCACGGCCGCATCCGGCCGCAGCTTGCGGCCGCCGAGCGGAACGATCAGGCTCAGCGGCGCCTGGCGATCCACATACGGAAGCTCGCGCGTTTGGAGATAGGTCCGCACCTCGCGCGGATTGAAAACGACCGAAAGAACGCCGACGTATCGCCCGCCGCCGCGAGTCTCCTGTTCCACGTCGACGGCTACCGTCATCCGGTCGGCCGTCTCCTGATCCATCTCGATCCCGTTGAGCACGGCACGGTCTTCCGGGAGGGTCAGCTTCTCGACGATGCGGAATGCGCCTTCTAGGCGTGCGGCCGCCAGCGCCTTCTGCTGCGCCTCGATCACGCTCGGCGCGCGCTCGTCGACGGGAATGCCGGTGACGGTGTAGACCGCCCGCGTGTCGGCGGATGCCGGCAGCGACACACAAAGCACGGCGAGCAGGATCAAGAGGCAAGAACGAATCATGGCAGGCGCGCTCCTTACTGTGCTAGGCATAGCAGCGCCCCCGGCATGCCGGAACCTCCGCCGCTCACCGGGTCTGCTGATTTCCACGAGAGAGCGCCCCCACCCATGACCGACACACCCGGGACGTCCAAGCCCCCATCTCCGCTCACCTATCGCGAGGCCGGCGTCGACATCGATGCGGGCAACCGGCTCGTCTCCGCGATATCGCCGCTCGCCCGCGCAACGGATCGGCCAGGAACCATGGGATCGCTCGGCGGGTTCGGCGCGCTGTTCGACCCGCGTGCAGCGGGTTATACGGACCCCGTCCTGGTTTCGGGGACAGATGGGGTCGGCACGAAGCTGATGCTTGCCTTCGAGACCGGGCATCACGACACGATCGGCATCGATCTGGTGGCCATGTGCGCGAACGACGTGCTGGCACAGGGCGCGGAGCCGCTGTTCTTTCTCGACTACTTTGCCTGTGGCCGGCTCAGCGAGGGGGTGGCCGAGGCCGTGATCCGCGGCATCGCAGAAGGGTGCCGCCAGGCTGGCTGTGCCCTCATTGGCGGCGAGACGGCGGAAATGCCGGGTATGTATCCAGAGGGCCACTATGATCTTGCCGGTTTCGTCGTCGGCGCGGCCGAGCGCGACCGGCTCCTGCCGCGACATGGCGACATGCAGGCAGGTGACGTTCTCATCGGTCTGGCGTCGTCCGGGCCCCATTCGAACGGCTATTCCCTGATCCGGCGGGTGGTGGACCGTGCCGGGCTCTCTCTGGATGCGCCGGCGCCCTTCGCGCCCGGCCAGACGCTTGGCGCCGCCCTGCTCACACCGACCCGGCTGTATCCCGCTCTGGCACGCCCGCTCATCGCCGACGGCACGGTGAAGGCCATCTCCCATGTGACCGGCGGCGGGCTGACGGAAAACGTCCCCCGGATGTGTCCCGGCGCCCTGGCACCCGCCATCGACAGGACCAGCTGGAGCCCACCGCCGGTGTTCGACTGGCTGGCTGAGGCAGGCGGGATCGAGACCGAGGAGATGTATCGCACCTTCAACATGGGGATCGGCCTGGTCCTGTGCGTGTCGCGTCACGCAGCGCCCGCCGCCATCGCGCACCTCGAGGCAGCAGGCGAGAGTCCCATGGCGATCGGTGAATTGGTGACCGCATGAGCGGGGCACCCGCCGAACCGGCCCGCCGGCTGCCCCTGGCGATCCTGATCTCGGGACGCGGTTCCAACATGGCGGCCATTCTCGACGCGGCGCGCGCCCCGGACTATCCGGCCCGGCCGGTGCTGGTCCTCTCCAACCGACCGGGCGCTGCCGGTCTCGAGACCGCGGCCGAGCGGGGCATTGCCACCGCTACGGTTGACCACCGGGCCTACGGGCAGGACCGCGAGGCGTTCGAGCGCGACCTCGACCGCCATCTTGCTGCGCACGGGGTGGATCTCGTCGCGCTGGCCGGCTTCATGCGCGTGCTGACCCCCTGGTTCGTCCGCCGATGGTCGGGCCGGCTGGTGAACATCCACCCTTCCCTGCTGCCCAAGTATCGCGGCCTCGATACCCATACCCGCGCCCTCGCGGCAGGGGACTCCGTGGCCGGATGCAGCGTCCACTTCGTAAGCGAGGGCGTCGACGAAGGCGCGGTGATCGCCCAGGCCGACGTGCCGGTCCTGCCCGGCGACACGCCCGACCGTCTGGCCGAGCGGGTCTTGGCCGCGGAGCACCGGCTCTACCCTGATGCCCTTGCCCGCGTCGCGAGACAGCGCCTCGCCGCGAAGTCAGACGGCTGAGGCACGCACCGGCGGCCGCCGCCCGATCCAGGGTTTCGCCTCTTCCAGTTCGTAGGCCAGCTCGAACAGCATCCCGTCATCGCCGCGCCTGCCCGAGAACATTGACCCCACCGGCAGTCCGTCCGGCGTCCAGCCAAGCGGCACCGACATGCTCGCCGCGCCAGCCACGTTCATTGGCGAGGTGTAGGCAGCAAACTCCGTAATGGTCTCCAGCAGCGCATCGAACTCCCGCCTCGGATCCTGGGCGCCAATCGGAAGGGGCGGCTTGGCGAGCGTCGGCGAGAGCAACACGTCGAACCCTTCGAACATCGCCTCGTAGCGCGCTTCGAACGCCTTCAGATAGGCTACGGCATCCGGGAAGGCGTCCTTGTTGGACTCATAATGGTCGACCAGACCCAGGGTGAGCGGTTCGAGAATGTCCGGCCCGATGGGCTGGCCGGCCTGTTTGGATGCCATGACCGCGAAATCCGCTGCGCCCGCCGCCCAATAGAGCAGGAAGTTGCGGGCGAACGTCTCGCCGTCAAATGGCAGCGAGAGATCGATGACCTCATGACCGAGGTCCCGGCAAAGGGTGGCTGTCTCGTCCAGGGCCCGGCGCACGTCCGGATCGAGGCGCGTATTGGTGGCCGGATCGGGCGCATAGGCGATTCTCAGACGGCGCGACGAGGGCCCCTTGATCGCGCCCAGCGGCGCATAGGCGCTGCGCGGACGCTCTGCGACGCGAAACAGCGCCACGCTGTCGCGCACCGTCAGCGTGACGGCATGGCTGACGGAAATGTCGACCTCCGGCGGTCCATCCGCCCCGCCCCGGTCGAGCAGACGCTGGCGCGACGGCTTCATGCCGAACAGGCCGCAACAGCTTGCAGGAATGCGGATCGAGCCCCCACCATCGGTGGCATGGGCAAATGGCGTGACCCGCGCCGCCACCAGCGCCGCTGCGCCACCCGAGGAGCCCCCCGGCGTGCGATCCGTGTTCCAGGGATTGCGGGTCGGGCCGGTGACCAGAGGCTCGGTGCCCGACATCAGGCCGATCTCCGGAGTCGTGGTCTTGCCCAGCGACACGATCCCGGCGGCCTGCCAGGCTGTCACAAAATCGGCGCTGCGCGTCGCCACGTATCCTTCGAAGGCACGGCTGCCATACAGGGTGGGGACGCCGGCCTGGTCGTAGAGATCCTTGAAGAAGGACGGGACGCCGGAAAAGACGCCCTCCGGCCCCGCCTCGGCGGCGGCACGCGCGCCGGCAAACGTCTCGTTGGCCAGCGCATTGAGGCGCGGATTCACCGACTCGGTCCGCGCGATGGCCGCATTCACCGTTTCAAGGGCCGTGGTCTCTCCCGTGGCGACCATCTGCGCCAGGCGCACGCCATCCACATAATCCGGATCGGCCATACCAGCCTCCATGGTCCGGGCCGGCGCGCAGGCCTGTGCCAGGGGCAGAAAGGCGGCTAGGGCGGCGCCCCCGCGAAGGGCGTCGCGACGCGACAACGTTGACATGGCAGTCCTCCCGGTTTGTTTGCGGCCAACGGTGCGCCGCGTTTGCCCCCTCATCAAGGCCCCGGCACTTGCGCCCGGCCCCACCACAGCGTTCGGTTGTCGCCATGAAGATCGCCCGCCTCGTGCACAGCCCTGGGATCGGCGAGACCCTGGCCGCCGCGCTCGACGCCGATGGCCGGCCGCTGGCGCTGCATTGCGACCTCGCCAGCGACCGGAGCCGCCCGAGACTCGAAGAGCTGCGCCGGGCCAGGCTGCGCGCCATTGCGCCGGACCAGGGCGGCGCCTTCCTCGAGGATGACGCCACCGGCGACCCGCTCTTCCTGTCGGGCGCGCCGCCGCCCGGCACAAGCGACGGCGCCGCGCTCAGCGTCACGGTTCTGGCAGAGGCGCGGCCCGGCAAGGCCGCCCGGGTACGTCTGAGCCGCGCCAGCGATTCCCCGCCAGCCACACCGCTTGCGGTCTGGCAGGCGGCCTTGCCGGCACCTGGACCTGATCTGCCCCTCGAGACCGGGCCAGAGGCGCAGGCGCTGTGCCAGATGGCGCTGGATCGGGCACTGGACCCCGCGCCCACCCTGCCCGGTGGCGGACGGCTCCGCATTGCGCGCACGCCGGCGCTGACTGCAATCGACGTCGACACCGCGGGACGCGCCACGCAAGGCCGCGCCGGCACGCGCGCCCTCGCCGTCAATATGGCCGCCCTGACAGAAGCCGCCCGCAGCCTGGCCCTGGCCCAGCTCGGCGGCCTTGTCGTGATCGATTGCGTCGGCCCCGTCAGACCGCCCGACCGGCAAACGCTGAAGCAGACGTTCCGCAACGCGCTGAGGGCCGTCACCACCCGCAAGGCCGAGGTGCTGCCCCCCTCTCCGCTCGGCCTGATCGAGGCGGCGCTCGCCTGGGGAGAGACACCGCTCTGGGATCGCCGGACCGGCGCTGCGGGCGAACTGGCCGACGGCCTCGCCGCGCTGGAACGTGCCGCACGAGCCGAGCCCGGCGCCAGCCTGACGCTGCACCTGCCGGCTCCCGCCCATGCCCTTTACCTCGAACGCGCTGCCGGCTACCGCTCCGACCTGGACGCACGCTATGGCGGCCGGCTCGACGTGGTCGCCGGCCCGGGACCCACGCCGGAGGTTGCCCGCACATGACCGAGCCCCGCTGCCCCGTCTGCGAGAAAGCAGCGCCAGACCCCACCTACCGCCCCTTCTGCTCGAAGCGGTGTGCGGATGTGGACCTGTCGCGCTGGCTGAAGGGCAGCTACGCGATTCCCGGACCACCCGCCGATACGGCCGAGGAAGCCCCCCGGTCGCCCGACGACTCCGAGGCATGATTGGCCATGGACAAGCCGGAGCACCGGCGCTAGGTACACGCCTTCCAATCGGTTGGCCCAGGTAGCTCAGTTGGTAGAGCAGCGGATTGAAAATCCGCGTGTCGGTGGTTCGATTCCGCCCCTGGGCACCATTCTCGATTGATCGCCCGCTCCGCCTTCGGCTTCGCGATGGATCGCGCTCTGGGCTATGGTGCCGTTCGACGACAAGCTCCTCATCTGCACGCTTTCAACCCGATCAAGTTGCACGCGCCTTCAGGTTTTCGCCGCTGCCGTGGCGCCGCCTGTTACGTGCCGCGGGTATCGCCATGGGTGTGGATGTGGAGCCGGTCGCTGAGATGCACGCCCATGGCGGAAGCGGCCGGCGCGAGCCAGTCGAGCCGGGCGCGCAGGGTCGCGCTGTCGCGGCCCTCCGGCATCAGCCAGACGCGGCCTTTCGGCAACCCGTAACGGCGCATCAACATGCCGACCTCGTCGAGATCGCCAGGCGCCTCGACAACGAACTTGAATACCGCCCGCGCATCGCCTGCATAGGCGGCCAGAACGTCGCTCCGTTCCCGGATCTCCGCACCGTTGCCGCTGTGCGCCAGCTTGGGCGAGACGTTGAACTGGTCGACCAGCGACCACAGCCGGCCGCGCGGCCCCACGGTGCCATTCGTCTCGACCTCGACGGTCCAGCCGGCATCCCCCGCCTTGAGCTGTTCGATCAGCCGGCCCAGCGCCGCCTGCTGCAGCAGGGGCTCGCCGCCAGTCAGCACCAGGCGGCGCACCGGCTGGGCCAGGAGCCGCTCCACCAGCCCCTCCACATCGGCATCGACGGTCTCGGCGGTGCGATCATACTTGGCCGGTCGGCCCGGTCGGTCGTCTCGATGGGGAAAGTCGGTCCCCGTGAAGTTCCAGGTATAGGGGGTATCACACCAGACGCAGTGCAGGTTGCACTGGCTGAGCCGCAGAAAGACGCACAGCGTTCCCGCGCTTGGCCCCTCGCCCTGGGGGGCGGTGAAGAGTTCCGGCTCGCCCGGGGCAAGCGTGGCCAGACGCATCGCAGGTCCTTCACCCTTCATGGCACGCGCCGCTGCGGAAGACCGTTTCGACCGATCGCAGCGCCGCCCTTGACCCGGGCCGCCATGGCCCGCTCTCTCTCGCGACCTGACGCCAACAAGACCGGGAGTTCAAGATGGAGAAGACCGCCATTGCGCTGCTGGCCAGCCTTGTGATGGTTGCGCTTGCCGGGCGCAACACCGTACGCGGTGTCGGACAGGACGTGGAAGCCGCCGGCGAGGAAATCGAGGAAACGGCGAACGAGATCTCTGTGGAGTAGATCTTTTCTGCCTCCGGCGGCACCACCCCGTCGCGGTTCCTTCGCAATCATGCGAGCGGACGCCACCAGACCTGAAGCGGCTTGCGGGTCTCGCCGGTCTCGCCAAGGTCCCTCCAGGCGAAATGAGCGCGTGCGCCGTGCAGGGGGACATATCCCCGCTTCCACCAGAAGGGTTCGAGGTCCCGGGGTGCCTCGGGCCGTCTGGGGTGATCGTCAGGCCGCACAACGGCGCAGAAGCAGGTGCGCCGATAGCCACGGGCCCTGGCATGAGCTTCCCGCTGGTCGAAGAAGGCATGGCCGATCCCCTGTCCGCGCTGGGCCGCGCGCAGGACCGACTCGCCGAAATAGAACGTGTCTGCCGGGTCGAGACCGGCGGCCTCCACCGGCGCGATGAAGTCGGCGTGTTCGCCGGTCAGCGCGCAGCCCGTGGCGCAGCCGACGACATCGCCGCCATCCCGCGCCGTCATGATGACCGCATCGGGCGCCGCCGCGAAAGTGGCGAGGTAGTCCTTCTCATAGGACAGTGTGCCGTCGTACAGGTAGGGCCATTCGCGGAACACCTCGATGCGAAGCCGCGCCAGCTCCGGCAGAACCGGGGCCAGGTCCGCACCGGTCAACGTCTCGATCTGCATGCGCCACCTCCTTTCGCCGGCGATCGCCGGGGATGTGGCGCGCCGTGTCCGCTCCGGCAACCGACACGGCAACCGGCGGCTGCCCGCGACCACCGCCGGAGCGATGTCCTGGAGGTCGTCGGCTATGATTTCCCGATCCAGCGGAACTCCGGATCGTCCCACCAGGGCCAGAAGCTCGGCAGGCCATCGCTCACCTTCACGGGATAGTCTGGGCTGCGCTTCTCGAGGAAACTCATGACGCCCTCGCGTGCATCTTCCGACTGGCCGCGTTCATAGATCGCGGCGCTGTCGACGATGTGGGCCTCCATCGGATGGCTAGCGCCCAGCATCCGCCACATCATGTGGCGGGTCAGCGTCGTCGACACCGCTGCGGTGTTCTCCGCGATCTCGTCGGCAAGGGCGCGGGCGGCGTCCATCAGCTCGCCCGGCGCGTGGATCGACCGGATCAGGCCGCCCTCCAGCGCCTCCTGTGCCGGGAAGACCCGTCCGGAGTAGCACCATTCGAGTGCCTTGGAGATGCCCACCAGCCGCGGCAGGAACCAGGATGACGCCGCTTCCGGATTGATGCCGCGCCGATTGAAGACGAACCCGAAGCGCGCGGTGTCGCTCGCGATCCGGACGTCCATGGGCAGCTGCATGGTCACGCCGACGCCCACGGCCGCCCCGTTGATCGCCCCGATGACCGGCTTCAGGCTCTCGAAGATGCGCAGCGTGACCCGCCCGCCGCCATCGCGCTGGCGGTCCTCGTCGCTGGTGCGGCCGGCTTCGCCCTTGGCTGCGCGGGCCTCATAGTCGAAGGTACTGGCGCCTTCCGACAGGTCGGCCCCGGCGCAGAAGGCCCGGTCGCCGGCCCCGGTCACGATCACGGCGCGGATGTCGTCGTCGGCATCGGTCAGGTCGAAAGCCTTGATGAGCTCCTGCATCATCTTGCCCGTGAAGGCATTCATCTTTTCGGGGCGGTTCAGCGTCAGCACCGCAACCGCGCCGTCCTTTTCCAGCTTGATCTGTTCGAATTCCTGCATCGTCTCCATGGGCTCCTCCCGGACTGTTTCGACTCCTGGCCTCACAAGACGGGGTTGCCGCAGGGGACGTCAAGCGCCGGCCATGCGACAGCCGAACGGGTTTTCTGGCGCACGCGATCGTGTATGACCGGGACATGCCTGACTTTCCGGCTCCGACCACGCTCGCCGTCCCGATCTTCGTCCTTTCGGTCGTCCTCGAATGGTGGGCCGTGCGCACCGGACGCGCTCGTGGCCGATATGACACGCGCGACGCGCTGACCTCCCTGGCCATGGGGCTCGGCAATGTCACGGTAAATGCCGCAACCGCCACGATCAGCCTGTGGATGATGATGCTGGCCTGGCCCTACCGGCTGCTCGAAGTCCCCATCACCTGGTGGAGCTTCCTGCTTCTCTTCGTGGCCTATGACTTCATCTACTACTGGAAGCACCGCGCCGCGCACCGCATGCGCTGGTTCTGGATGGAGCACGTGACCCACCATTCCAGCCGGCACTACAATCTCACAACCGCGTTGCGCCAGCCCTGGTTCGGTCCGCTCACCGTGCTGATCCTGCTGGGCGCACCACTCGTCCTGCTGGGCTTTCACCCGCTCTTCATCTTCTTCGTCGGCGGGCTCAACCTGGTTTACCAGTTCTGGATTAACACCGAGGCGGTCGACCGGATGCCGCGCTGGTTCGAGGCGGTCATGAACACCCCAAGCCATCACCGCGTCCACCACGCCACCAACCCACGCTATCTCGACAGCAACTATGCCGGGGTGTTCATCGTCTGGGACCGGATGTTCGGGACCTTCGTGGCCGAACGCGACGACGACCGCCCCGAATACGGCATCGTCAAGCCCCTCAACAGTTTCAACCCGATCATCGTCGCCTATCACGAGGCCGCAGCGCTGGCACGCGACTGCTGGCGCGACGGACCCCGGCCATGGCGCTGGATCGGACGCATGATCAACCCGCCTGGCTGGTCACCCGATGGCCACCATACGCGCTCGGAGGATCTGCAAGCCGCCTGGCGCGCGCGCGGAGACGGCCAGGATCAGACGCCGCCCGCACAACCTGCCGCATAGGGCCGGGCTCCTCACCGCCCCCTCCGCCCAGGTTGGACCCGGGCGTCAGACATCGGCCCACATCCGCAACAGGTTCGACATCACCTTGTCGAGGACCAGTCGCTCTGGCGCATCGCCATCCAGCCGGGTGGACAGGCTTGCCCGCAGGTTCTCCAGATCAAACAGGAGCTCGCGCCGGTCTCCCTCCCGTACCTGACTCTCCACCCATCCGACGCAGACCAGGCGTTCGCCTTCGGTCACGGCCTCAACCTGATGCAGGCTGGTGCTGGGATAGAGAACGAGGTCGCCGGCATCGGGCTTCAGCCGATGCTGTTGCCCTGCAGCCTCGATCATCAGTGCGCCGCCCTCATATGCGTCCGGCGGCGCCAGGAAGAGCGTGAAGGACAGGTCCGTGCGCAGGCGCTCGCTGCCTGAGCCCATAATGGCGTTGTCCACATGGAGTCCGTAGCCGCCGCCCGGCCGCGTTCGGCTGACCATCAGGCGCGACATCCGTCTGGGCTGCGCGGCCGCCCGGAAGACAGGGTGGGCCTCGATCGCGTCGCGCAGGGTCTGGCGCAGCCGCGCGCCTGAGCGGCTGGTCAGGTCGGCCTGCTCGTTGCGCTTCACCGACCGCGCGCGCATCCCGGCGGTTCGGCGACCGTCATACCAGTCCACCGCGTCGAGGCCCTTGCGGACCTCTGCCAGGGTCTCCGGCGACAGGACAGCAGAGAGCGTCAGCAACATGGGTCGTTCCTTGCGATTGAGTTGCAAATACGGCTATAGGCGCGCATGAGATCGCGCAACCAATGACCTGCCTGAGGGAGTCGTTCATGACCATCGCCCATCGCCGCTGGACCCATCTCGGCCTCGCCACCGCCCTGCTCGGGACGACGGCGCTGGGCGCCTGCAGCCAGGCAGGCGACGCCGACACCCCGGCCGAGACCGCCCGGGCCAATCCGGACCCAACGGCATCCACGCGATCTGCCTCCCACATGTCCGGACCTGGCATGGCCCCCGGCGAAGGTGGCGAAATCGGTGAGGCCGGTGAGGGCGAACATGGCGAGGGCGGCGTCGATCCCGCCTCTGCGGCCCGCGACCCGGCCCAGTTCGCGATTGCGATGGCGGTGATCGAAGCCCATGTCCGCGCAGCGATGGACGCTGCGGCCATTGGCGAGGCCGAGGCGGCCGGCGAGATGTTTGCACACCCGGTGAGCGAGATCCTGATCGACCTGGAACCTGTCCTGCCGCAGTACGGGGTGGACCCGATGGAGGACTTGCTCCTCGACGCGTCGGGCGCCGCGCTGGACGGTGCCCCGGCTGACGAGATCCGGGCGCGGGCCGACGATTTGATCCTTCGCTTGCGCGCCGCGCGAGCCTCAGCCGCCGAGGCCGGGGACGATCCCGCGCGCCAGGCCGTCCGCGTGATCGCCGATCAGATCGACCGGGCGACTGCCCAGTACCGGGCCGCGAATGGCTCCGGGGCTTACGGTCCCTATCTCGACGGATACGGGTTCTACCGGACGGCCCAGGCCGTCCTCGCCGAGACCGAGGCTGATCTTGCCGCCGATGACGCCGACCTGGTGGCGGCGATCACGGAGGCGCTGGCTCAGCTTGGCACGGCCTATCCTTCCGCCGGGATGCCCGACCGTCTTGCGGCCGATCCCGCCACCCTGACCGCAGCCAACAGCGAAGTGCAGCTATTGCTGGGGAACTGAGACGCTTCGTCCGGGCGCGCACGCCGCCAGGCCCGCGTCCGGGTGGCAGAGCAGCCGGTTCGGCGAGTCAGCCCTTCACCGGCGGCACAAGTCGGATGTTCAGCTCGCGAAGCTGGCGGTCGTCCACCGTCGAGGGGGCGCCCATCATCAGGTCGCGCGCCTGCTGGTTCATCGGAAAGAGGGTCACGTCACGGAGGTTCTCGACCTCGGCCAGCAGCATCACGATGCGGTCCACACCCGGCGCGATGCCACCGTGCGGCGGCGCACCGTAGCGGAAGGCGTTGAGCATCCCGCCAAACTTCGCCTCGACCACTTCAGGGCCATGTCCGGCAATCTCGAACGCCTTCAGCATCAGGTCCGGCTGGTGGTTCCGGATTGCTCCCGAAGACAGCTCCACCCCATTGCAGACGATGTCGTACTGATAGGCCTTGAGGGCGAGCTGCTTCTCCACCGTGTCGGCCGCCTGGAGCGCATCGAGGCCACCCTGGGGCATGGAAAAGGGATTGTGTGAGAAGTCCACCTTCCCGTTGTCCTCGTCCCACTCGTACATCGGGAAATCGACGATCCAGCAAAAGCGAAAGACACCCGGTTCGATGAGGCCCAGCTCGTGCCCGATCCGCTGGCGCGCGGCGCCCTGTAGGCGTGTGGCCTCAGTCGGCTGGCCTGCAGCGAAGAACAGGGCGTCTCCCGCGGCCACGCCGGCCCGCCCGGCCATCTCGGCAAGGGCCTCCGCCGGCAGGAACTTTGCGATCGGCCCAGCCCCCGTGAGGCCGTCTTCCGTCGCCTCGAACCGGATCCAGCCAAGACCCGGCGCCTGCATGTCCTTCTGCGCCCAGCTGTTGAGCTTGTCGAAGAAGCTGCGCGGCTGATCGGCGACGGACGGCGCGGGAATGGCGCGGACGATTCCCCCCTTCGCGATGACAGCCTTGAACGCCTTGAACGCCACGTCGTCGCGCGCGAACAGATCGGTCACGTCGCAACATTCGATCGGGTTGCGAAGGTCCGGCTTGTCCGAGCCGTATTTCAGCATCGCCTCGGCATAGGGAATACGTGGGAAACGCCCTTCGGGCAGGGTGCGGGCCTTGCCCTCCCAATTGGCAAACTCCTCGAACACCCCGCGCATGACCGGCTCGATGGCGTCGAAGACATCGTCCTGGGTGACGAAGCTCATCTCGATGTCGAGCTGGTAGAACTCGCCGGGCGAGCGGTCCGCACGGGCATCCTCGTCCCGGAAGCATGGTGCAATCTGGAAATACCGGTCGAAACCCGACACCATCAGGAGCTGTTTGAACTGCTGCGGCGCCTGGGGCAGCGCATAGAACTCGCCCGGATGCAGTCTGGACGGCACCAGGAAGTCACGCGCGCCCTCAGGGCTCGACGCGGTCAGGATCGGGGTCTGATACTCGGTGAACCCCTGTTCCACCATACGCCGGCGCAGCGAAGTGATGACCTCCGAGCGTAGCTTCAGGTTCTTGTGCAGGGTCTCCCGGCGCAGGTCCAGATAACGATACTTGAGCCGGATGTCCTCAGGATAGTCGGGCTCGCCAAACACCGGAAGCGGCAGTTCCGCCGCGGCCGACTGGACCTTGGCCGTTTCGACCTGCACCTCGATTTCGCCGGTCTCGAGGTTCGGGTTCACAAGCGCCTCGTCCCGCGCCACCACCCGTCCGGTCAGCGTCACCACGCTCTCGGCCCGCAGGCGGTCGAGGGTTTCGAACGCCTCGGTTCCAGGCGTCAGGACGCACTGGGTCACGCCGTAATGATCGCGCAGATCGACGAACAGAACGCCACCATGATCGCGCTTGCGGTGAAGCCAGCCCGAGAGCTTCACCGCCTCGCCCACTTGGGCTTTGCGAAGTTCGCCGCAGGTGTGGGTCCGGAAAGCGTGCATGGGGGCCTCTTGGGGGAGTTTCGTTCAAGAACGCGCGCCGTCGTCACGCGGGCTCTCGCCATTGTCAAGGCAATCGGCTAGGCGTGCCGCAAATGTCCGAGACCGCTCCGATTCCGATTACCGACCAGGACCGCCTAGGCGCCTTTTGCGAGGCGCTTGCGGAAAGCGACTTCATCTGCGTGGACACCGAGTTCCACCGTGAAACCACCTACTGGCCGGAACTGTGCCTGATCCAGGCCGCCGTTCCGGGTCATGAGGCGCTGATCGATCCCCTTGCCGAGGATCTCGACATCGGCCCCTTCCTGCAGCTTCTCGCCGAGGAGAGCCGCGTCAAGGTGTTCCACGCCGCCCGTCAGGATCTCGAGATCTTCTCGCGCCTGATCGGGCATCCGCCGGGTCCGGTGTTCGACACCCAGATCGCGGCGATGGCCTTGGGCCTCGGCGATTCGATCTCTTACGACAATCTGGTCCAGAAGCTGCTGCGGCGTCAGGTCGACAAGTCGAGCCAGTTCACCGACTGGACGCGCCGACCGCTGAGCGAGAAGCAGAGGGTCTATGCCATAGGAGACGTCACCCATCTGCGTGACGCCTATCTCCTGATGCGCGAGGACCTGGAAAATCAGGGGCGCACCGACTGGATCGCTGCGGAGATGGCGGAGCTGGAAGACCCGGCGCTGTACGATACGGATCCGGCCAAGGCCTGGCAGCGGCTGAAGCTGCGCAAGCCGAAGAAGGACTATGCCGCGGTGCTCGCAGCCGTTGCGGCATGGCGCGAACGTATGGCCCAGGAGCTCAACCGTCCGCGCCGGCGCATCCTGAAGGACGATGCGATACACGAGATTGCCGAGCAGAAACCAGGATCCCCCGAAGCCTTCGACCGGTTGCGCGCCGTGCCCACGGGATTCATCAACAGCCGTATGGCAGAGGGACTTGTCGAGATTGTGCGCGCCGCGGTCGACGATCCAGATGCCTTTGCCCCCGACCTCCCTCCACGGGCCCAGAACCCGCAGACACCTGCGGGCGCCCCGGAAATGCTGCGCGTGCTTCTAAAGGCCGTAAGCGATGAGGTGAATGTGGTGCCGCGCCTGATCGCGAACGCCGCGGACCTGGAGCGAATTGCGCGCGGCGAACAGGGCGAGGACATCGCGGCCATGACCGGGTGGCGCTACGATGTCTTCGGTCGCAAGGCGGAACGACTGCTGTCGGGCTCGCTTGCCCTGTCCTTCGAGAATGGGCAGGTCCGGCTGTTCGAGGTGTAATCGCGCGCTGGCGCGTCTTGCCGCCAATCAGGGCCAGCGAAGATGCGATCAAGCGCGTTCGGAGCAAACACACCCGGTTGCGAACGGAGACTTGCGCAAACCGGTGCCCACTTCGCTTGAAAATACCTAGCGCATCTTCAAGTCAATCGGAGTCAGTGAAGATGCGCTATGTTCTTGTTTTTGAGCATTTTCTTAACGTGAACCGGTGCCCACTTCGCTCGAAAATGCTTTAGCTGCGATCCGCGTCTGGATCCGGGTCGGAGTCGCGTTCGCTGTCCTCGACCCGGCTGCGCAGGCGCGCGAACATTTCCGCCGGGTCGGCAGACGCCCGCCCCGTCGCACCAGACGCCTCCTCTGTCTCCCCGCCAGACGGCGCGGGTGCCGTCGTCGCCCCGCCGCCTTCCGTAGGCCCATCGACCGCGGCTTCCCCGGCTTCCGGCCCCGCCGGCGCGGTCGCCTCACGCGTGTCGTTTTGGCTGGCCCGCTCTGTCCGCGCCCGGGCCGAGAGGACCGTCTCCCCCGCCACCAGGGTCATGCCTGGCCAGACCGCAGCGGACAGGTCAGCCGGCAGGTAGACGTCGCACCACCCGCCCAGGCGACGCTTGCCGAGCTGGCGTCCCAGACGGACCGGGTCGCCGGTCTCCAGATCAATGTCGAGGCGCGGCCCGAGCCCTCCGGTGGCGACCCGCAGACCGACCTGGCCGGTTTCTCCCGTGAGCGTCAGATAGGCGTTCGACAGGCCATGGGTGTCTGGCTCCATCGCCATGACGACGGACGGATCTCCGGTCTCCATGAGAATGGCCTCCACCTCGCCGGCAATCGGCGCCAGGATCGGATTGGGGCTGGCGGGCGATGAGGCGATGCGGATGCGGACGCTCTCCTCGCCGGCCAGGCGCAGTTCGGCTGGTGGGGCCATGCGGCGCGCATCGACCACGACCCCGTCGACCGGTGCGACGATCGCGGTCACCGCATCCGGTGGCGTCCGGCGCACGCGGCGGGCCGCCAGCAGGATCACGAGCGCGGCCCCGAACCCGATCCAGAACAGGGGGTCCCACAGTAGGCCCAGCAGCACGCCGGCCAACCACGCCGCCACCGCCCCAACCAGTCCTTCCAGATCGAAGCCCGTGCGCGCCCAGGCAAAGCGTGCCCGTTCCGGTGCGTCGCCGTGTGTCGCCATCTCCGCCGTTCCTTCTAGTCCACAGCCGTCGCCACCCTATCGCGCGTCGCCTGCCTTGCCCACATCCCCGCATACACACCGCCCGCTTCGAGGAGGGTCGCGTGCGTTCCGCGTTCCACGATCCGTCCGGCGTCGAGCACTACGATCTCGTCGGCGTCCTGTACCGTCGACAGACGGTGGGCAACCATCAGCGTCGTGCGCCCGCGCGCGGCCTCATCCAGTGCGGACTGGACGGCGGCTTCCGTCGTGCTGTCCAGGGCCGACGTCGCCTCGTCCAGGACGAGAATGGCCGGGTCGGAGAGGATCACGCGCGCGATGCCGACCCGCTGTTTCTCGCCGCCCGACAGTTTAAGGCCGCGCTCGCCGACCCGTGTGTCCAGACCATCGGGCAACGTGTTCACGAAGTCGAGAAGCTGCGCACGCCGCAAGGCGTCGCGGATGTCCGCCTCCGTCGCGTCAGGTCGGCCATAGGCCACGTTCATGCGCAGCGTGTCGTTGAACAGGACCACGTCCTGGGGCACCAGGCCAAGCTGGCGGCGCAACGAATCCTGGGTCAGTTCGCGCACGTCATGGCCGTCGACGCATACGCGTCCGGCGTCGACGTCATAGAAGCGGAACAGCAACTTCAGGAGCGTCGACTTGCCTGCGCCGGACGGGCCGACAAGGGCGAGGGTCCTTCCCGGCAGAACCTCGAACGACACGTCTTCGACGCCCGCGGTGCGCCCGTCATGGGCGAAGCTGACCCCCTCGAAGCGGACATGGCCTCGCGCGGCCTCGAGAACGGTCGCATCCGGGCGGTCCGACACGTCTGGCGCCATGGCCATGAGCCCATAGAGCTTCTCGAGGTCGACGGCGCCCTGCTTGATCTCGCGCCAGGCAAAGCCGAGGATATTGAGCGGGCGGTACAGGTTCAGAAGCAGCATCATCGCCGCCGTCACGTCGCCGATCCGCAGGTCCCCCGCGCCCACCTTCATCGCCGTCACCGCCAGCATGACGAAAAGACCGAGGCTCATGAGGAATTCCTGACCCGCATTGAGCAGGTTCAGCGACCTCAGCACCGACAGGGACCGGGTATTGTAGCCGCGGAATGCCCGGTCGAATCGCTCCGTTTCCCGGCGCTCGGCGGCAAAGGCCTTGACGGTCTCGAAATTCGTCAGCGTGTCGACGGACACGGCCCGCAGATTGGTGTCGGCGACGTTCATGTCCCGCCGCTGGCGCACGCGCCATTCGGTCACCAGCACGGTGAAGACGACATAGGCCGTGACCGTCGCAACCGCGATGGCCGCCAGCCACACATCGTATTGAAGCCACAACACCGCCGCCGCGAGCACCAGACCGATCAGGGTCGGCCCGATGTTGAAGGCAAGAAACCGTATGAGATAGTCGATGGCGCCGGCGCCGCGCTCGATCATCCGGTTCAGGGCACCGGTGCGGCGCGTCTGGTGGAAATTCAGCGAGAGCTGCTGGGCATGGCCGAAACTGTCCACGCTGGCGATCCGCTGGGCGTCCTGGCTGACCGGAGCGAACAGGGCGTCCCGGGCCTGGGGAAAGGCCGCGGCCAGGAAACGGCCGGCAGCAAACAGGGCCAGCCCCACCACGGCTAGACCCACGGCCGGGGCGGCGCCCCCATCGCTGTCCAACTGGTTGATCGCGTTTCCCAGAAGGACCGGCGCGGCCACTTCGAGCCCCTTGGACGCTGCGGTCAAAGCGATCGCAACGCCCATGCGGGGTCGCCAGTGGCGCATTTCGGGGCGCGCCAAGAGTTGAAGGATGCGCAGGATCGACGCCCAGAGCCCGCCTTGCGCGCTCTCGATCCTGTCGAGGTCCTGGGTCGCGCTGCCATGCGGATCAGACATGCAGGCCATATGGGACAGATTGCGGCAATGGGCCAGCGCGAACCGGGCGCGGCCGCTCGGGGGGAGTGGCGCGTCGCCGCCTGACGGCCTAAGGAGGACACCATGACGACAGCGAGACAGTCCATGGGCCGCATGAAGTCCATCTGCGTTTATTGCGGGTCCTCCAACGATGTGAAACCCGGCTATCTCCGCCTGGCCAGCGAGCTCGGCCGGACGCTGGCCCAGAACGATCTGCGCCTGGTCTATGGAGGTGGCGGCGTGGGCCTGATGGGGGCATGCGCGCGCGCCGCCCACAATGAGGGTGGGGAGGTGCTGGGCGTGATGCCCCGCTTTCTTCTGCACAAGGAACGCGTCTTCGAGGAGGTCGAGCACCGAATCGTGGACGACATGCACACGCGCAAGCAGATGATGTTCGACGAATCGGACGCGTTCATCGTCCTGCCCGGGGGCATCGGCACGCTGGAAGAGGCCGTCGAGATGCTGTCCTGGTCGCGGCTGGGTCTCCATGCCAAGCCAATGGCCTTCCTGGACGAGGACGGCTTCTGGGACCCGTTCTTCGAGCTCATGGATCACATCATCGAGGGCCGCTTCACGCCGGAGACCTTCCGCGCCTGCCTCGTCCACTGCGACACGCCGGAAATGGCGATCCAGGCGCTCCAGGACCGGATAGTGGTGCTTGATGCAGATTGACGCGGTGCGCCTTCAGGCGGACGGGTCAGCAACACCGTTCCGCCTCAGCACCAGCCAGGTCCAGGTCACGTCCGCTGCCAGGGCCGCCGCCTGCAGCGAGGCGCGTCGTTCCTCGTGGCAAACGCTCAAGCCTGCGGCGTCCGCCTGGATGCGGGTCTCGTAAGGATCGACTGCGAACACGCGACGCCCCTCCGCGCCAGGCCCGTGGCGCAGCGACAGGACCAGAACGCCCCCGGGCGCCAGCAACTGCGCGATCCGATGCATCGCCCTTGCCCGGTCCCCGGGTGCCAGATGCTGCCACACGGCATTGACGATCCCCAGATCGTAGGGGCCGCGCGCGGTGGCGAAGACGTGGTCCAGCTCCGGCAGCCGGTCGTCGATCCACCTTGGCGCCCCCGAGCCCGCGTCCGCAGCGCCGGCTTCGCGAAAGGCGGCGACCGGCTCCACCGCGACCACATGGTGGCCAAGTCCGGCGAGCCAGAGCGCATCCCGGCCCGGTCCGGCCCCCAGATCGATCACCCTTGCGGGCGGTGGCGGCAGAAACGCCCGCACCGGCGCGAACAATGCGTTCGGCGAAATGGCGCGGTAACGCGCGATCAGCGTCTCTGCATCGCGTCGGTAACCGTCCAGGATCCGCTCCGTCTCACGCACGGCGCCAACCCGCATTCTGGCCGCGGTCAGATCTCGCCGAGCAACTGGCGCGCATGATCGTCGAGGTCGCGCTGGCGCAGACGCTTCATCCGCTCCGCCAGAAGGATGTGGCGAAGACGGCTGTAGGCGCTCTCCAGATCGTCATTGATCAGCGCATAATCGTAGCGCCGCCAGTGGCGGATCTCCGATGTGGCGTCCCGCATCCGCCGGTCCACGCTCTCGCTGGTTGAGCCTGGCCGCGCGGCAAGACGTTCGCGCAGCGCTTCCATGCTGGGCGGCAGGACGAAGACCGACACAACATCGTTCGGCATCTGATCGTGAAGCGCATCGGCGCCCTGCCAGTCCACGTCGAAGATGACGTCCACCCCTTCGGCCAGCTTGCGTTCGGTCTGGGCGCGCGGACTGCCATAATAGTGGTCGAAAACCTTCGCCCACTCCAGGAAACCGTCGGTCCGGATCAGCGCATCGAACCCGGCCCGGTCCATGAAATGGTAGTCGACGCCGTCGCGCTCATCGGGCCTCGGGGACCGGGTGGTGGCGGAAACGGACAGTTCCACATCGGGGAACTCCGCCATCAGCTTGCGCGCCAGCGTGCTCTTTCCGGCGCCGGATGGACTCGAGATCACCAGCATCAATCCCCGTCGCCGGGGTGTCTCACTCGACATTGGCGGCCTGCTCCTTGAACTGGTCGATCAGGCTTTTGAGCGCCAGGCCAGCCTCGGTAAGCGGGAGGCTCGCCGACTTCGAACACAGCGTGTTGGCCTCGCGGTAAAGCTCCTGACACAGAAAGTCGAGCTTTCGGCCCGCCGGGCTGCCGGCCGCCAGCAGCGTGCGGGCGGCAGCGACATGGCTCGCGAGCCGGTCCAGCTCCTCGCGCACATCCGCCCTGGCCGCCGACAGCGCGGTCTCGGCCGCAAGACGCTCGCCATCGACCTGCTGCCCGGCGCCCAGCTCGGCGAGCTGACGTTCCAGCCGGATGCGCACCCGGGCCGGCTGGTCCTCAGCCGCCGCCAGAGCGGACGTCCGCGTCTCTTCCAGGGCGTCCAGCAATCCGGACAGAAGCCCTGCGAGGCGCGCGCCCTCCTCGCGACGGGCTTCGGCGAGCCCGTCCAGCGCCTCCAGCGCGCCGGCCTCAAGCGTGGCCATGGCCGCGGCATCCTCCGCCAGAGCCCGGCTATCGCCGCCGCCGCTGTCCACCACACCCTTCACGGTCATGAGTGTGGCCAGCGCAGCACCGCTGGGGACATCTTCACCGCTCGCCTTTCGCCAGGCGTCCAGCAGATGCGCCAGGGCAGTGGTGTCGACGCGAAGCCCGCCCCCTGCATCCAGGTCGAGCCGCAGAGCCACCTGCAGCGAACCACGCGAGAACCGGGCCGTCGCGGCCGCCTTGATGCCACGCTCCAGCGGTTCAAGTCCGGGCGGAAGCATCACCCGGACGTCGAGGCCCCGACCGTTCACGCTCTTCGCCTCCACGCGCCAGCGGCCCCATGCGGCCTCCCCGCCGGCAGACGCAAAGCCGGTCATGCTCGCCAGATCGCTCACCGGGCCGCTCACTCCACCGCTCATGGCGCCCCCCGTTCACGGGCCAGTTCCTCACGTTCATAAGCCCGGTAGGCACGGACATTCCGGTTATGCTCGTCCAGCGTGACAGAGAAGGCATGCCCGCCGGTACCATCCGCCACGAAGAAGAGGTAATCGCTGTCTGGCGGATCGAGAACTGCGGCGATCGCACCGGCGCCGGGATTGCAGATCGGGGTCTGGGGCAGTCCGTCGATCTGATAGGTATTCCAGGGAGTCTCCCGCCGCAGCTCGGACCGGTACAGCGGCCGGCGCTCGCCCTTTTCGTTGAACAGCGGTTCGCCGCGCGACACGCCATAGATTACCGTCGGGTCGCTCTCCAGCCGCATCCCGCGCCGCAAGCGGTTTATGAAGACACTGGCCACCAGGCCGCGCTCGCCATCGGCCCCGGTCTCCTTCTCGACGACCGACGCGAGTATGACGGCGTCGCGGCGCCCCGAGAGCGGCAGATCGCCGGCCCTTGCAGGCCAGAGCTGATCGAGCAGGGCGTCCTGGGCGGCGGCCATGCGGTCAAGGAGGTCTGCGCGTGTTGTGCCGCGCGTGAACTGGTAGGTATCGGGCAGCAGGCTGCCTTCCTCTGGCGCCGGTTCCGGCAAGGGACCCTCGAGCACGGGGTCAGCCTCCAGCCGCGCAAGGATCTGCGCGGTGGTCAGCCCTTCGGGCAGGGTGATGCGATAGGTGATGACGCGGCCCTCCACCAGGCGGGCCAGGATCTCGGACATGGAGGCCCCTGCGGGCAGCAGATACTCCCCGGCCTTGATCCGGGTCTCCACACCCCGCAGCCGGGCATGGAGGCGCAGCAGGCGCGGCTGGCGGATCACCCCGCGCGCGTCCAGTCGCCGCGCCACCGCCACAAGGCTTTCACCCGGTGCGACCGTAAACGTCATATCCTCGTCGTGCGGTCCCGGTCGCTCGATCTCGGCGCTTGCCCAGGACCAGGCGGCAATGGCAGCACCACCGGCGAGCAAGGCCAGCGCCACGACCCCGAAGGCAAGCCATTTCAGGATGTACAAGGCGCTCTGCCCTCCATTGTGCTTTGCCCGGCCAATGGCTGGCGCCTACGGCTCGGCACGCCTCAACCAGGCCAGCAGGGTCGCCCCGGTCGGCGATGTGTCCCTGAGCCTCGGATCCCGCCCGGGGATCCACTGCCTGTGCGCGTCCGGATGGCGAACCGGTATCCACTTCGCCTGGAAACGCTTGCCTTGTTATCGCGTTTCCGGACGGCGAACCGGTATCCACTTCGCCTGGAAACGCTTGCCTTGTTGTCGCGTTTCCGGACGGCGAACCGGTACCCACTTCGCCTGGAAACGCTTTAGACGTCCACCGCCTTGAGGATCAGCGCCGCATTGGTACCGCCAAAGCCGAACGAGTTCGACAAGGCCGCCCGTACAGGTGCGCGCTTGGCCCTGTGGGGAATGAGGTCAATCGCGGTCTCGAAGCTGGGATTGTCCAGGTTCAGCGTCGGCGGCATCACGCCGTCACGGATCGCCAGCGCACAGAACGCCCCCTCGACCGCGCCGGCAGCGCCCAACAGGTGGCCGACGGCGGATTTGGTGGACGACACGCTGAGATTGGCGGCATGGGCACCGAAGAGCTTCTCTATCGCCCGGATTTCGCCTTCGTCGCCCAACGGCGTCGAAGTGCCGTGGGCGTTCACATAATCGATCTGTGACGGATCAATGTCGGCATGGCCGAGCGCCATGTCCATGGCGCGATAGCCCCCCTCGGCCCCCTCCGCGGGCGCCGTGATGTGATACGCGTCGCCGGTAAGACCATAGCCGGACACCTCGGCATAGATCCTCGCGCCCCGCGCCTTCGCGTGCTCATATTCCTCGAGCACGAGAACGCCGGCCCCCTCTCCCATGACGAAGCCGTCACGGTCGCGGTCGTAGGGTCGCGATGCCTTTTCCGGGGTGTCGTTGAAGCCTGTCGACATGGCCTTCGCCGAGCAGAAGCCCGCAATCCCGAGCTTGCAGATCACGGCCTCCGCACCACCGGCAACCATCACGTCCGCATCGCCAAAGGCGATCAGGCGGCTGGAATCTCCGATGGCATGGGCCCCGGTTGCGCAAGCTGTCACCACGGCGTGGTTCGGCCCCTTGAACCCGTGACGGATCGAGACCTGACCCGACGCCAGATTGATCAGGGCCGAAGGAATGAAGAACGGGCTGACCTTGCGCGGCCCGCTCTCGTGCAGGGTGATCGACGTCTCGTAAATGGACTGCAGCCCGCCAATGCCCGAACCGATCAGCACGCCGGTCCGATGCTGCTGCCGGTCGGTTTCCGCCCGCCAGCCGCTATCGGCCACCGCTTCATCCGCTGCCGCCAGCGCATACAGGATGAACTCGTCGATCCGCCGGCGCTCCTTGGCGCTTGTCACGGCATCGGGATCGAATGCGTCCGGGTCGCCCGCACCGCCACCCCGCCCGCTGGTCCAGGGCACCTGGAAGGCGATCTTGCAGGGGACATCCGCCGGATCGAAGGCATCGATCGGCCCTGCGCCGGAGCGCCCCTCGATGAGGCGCTGCCAGCTTGCGTCGCGGCGGCCCGCCAGCGGCGTGACCAGCCCGATCCCCGTAATGACAACTCGGCGCATGAGGCCTCCCGGCCGGTCCTAGGACACGTGGTCGTTGATGTGCTTCACCGCATCACCGACGGTACGGATGTTCTCCTGAACATCGTCCGGAATCTCGATGTTGAACTCTTCCTCGAAGGCCATCACCAGTTCGACCAGGTCAAGGCTGTCGGCGCCCAGATCGTCGATGAAGCTCGCGGCTTCGGTCACCTTGTCGCTGTCGACGTCAAGGTTCTCGACGACGATCTTTTTCACACGCTCGAAAACGTCAGACATGAGCTACCTCTCTTATGATGTCTGAGATCAGGCCCAAGACCAGGCCTTGTGCTGCGGTTATCACACACCCTCTTGTGGCGACAAGCAATGCCCCAAGCAATAGCAAAATCCGGCCCTTAGAGCATTGCCATGCCGCCGTTGACGTGAATCGTCTGGCCCGTCACGTACCCGGCCTCGGCAGACGCGAGAAACACGCAAGCCGCCGCGATGTCCTCACCCTGGCCCAGCCGACCGGTGGGAATCTGGCCCAACAGCGCCTCGCGCTGGGACTCGGGAAGCCCGTCCGTCATGGGCGATTCGATGAAACCGGGCGCCACGCAGTTGGCGGTGATCCCCCGGCTGGCCACTTCCTGGGCAAGGGATTTGGTGAACCCGATCATCCCCGCCTTGGACGCGCAATAATTGGTCTGACCCGGATTGCCGGTGACACCGACGATGGAGGTGATGCCGACGATGCGGCCATGGCGCCGCTTCATCATGCCGCGAAGACTTGCTCGCGCGAGGCGGAAATACGCGCCAAGGTTCACATCCAGGACGCTCTGCCAGTCCTCGTCCTTCATCCGCATGAGAAGACCGTCGCGGGTAATCCCGGCATTCGCGACGAGAATGTCCAGAGGACCGACCGCCGCCTCCGCCTGCCCCACCAGACCATCGACCGCCTGCGGGTCGGACAGGTTGCAGGGAACCACGGCGGCCTCGCCCGGAAGGGCCGCGCGCACCTCCTCCAGGACGGCTTCGCGCGTACCGGACAGCGCCACCCTTGCGCCCGCCGACGACAGCGCCACGGCAATGGCCCGCCCAATGCCGCCTGACGCGCCCGTTACCAATGCCGTCTTTCCGCTCAGGTCGAACATCACGCCTTTGCCTCCCGATCTGTCCAGGCGGCACGCCCCGAGGCTGGCCGCCATGTCTGTATCGACTCGGCTCTAGCGCGCCGTGCGGGATTCGGCAAAGGCCGACAACTCCTCCGGTGTCGCCAACCCCACCCCCGTGAGCGATTTCGCCGTTCGCCGGTTCATGACCGTCAGTACCCTGCCCGCACCCGCCTCGGCCGTGTCTGTCACGCCGTCCCGCTCGAGGCGCAACACGCTCTCGCGCCAGCGCACGCGACCGGTCACCTGTGCGATCAGACCGGTGCGCAGGGTTTCGGGATCGCGCTCTGGCGCCGCGGTCACATTGGTGACGACCGGCACGCACGGCATCGAGATCGCCGTATCGGCAAGTGCGTCGCGCATGGCATCAGCGGCTGGCGCCATCAGGGCACAGTGGAACGGGGCCGACACGCTGAGCGGTACGGCCTTTTTGACGCCGGCCTCGCGCGCGGCCGCACAGGCGGCCTCGACGGCAGCCGCATGTCCGGAAATCACGATCTGGCCGGGCGCATTGTCGTTGGCGATCTCGCAGACGCCGCCACCGGTCCGGCCAGCCACACACGCGGCCTCCGCCGTCTCCGGCGTGGCCCCCAGCAGCGCCGCCATGGCGCCTTCCCCGGCAGGCACTGCGGCCTGCATCGCCTCGCCCCGCAGCCGCAGGAGGCGTGCCGCATCCGAGAGGCTCAGCGCGCCGGCGGCGCACAGGGCGGAATACTCGCCCAGCGAATGTCCGGCGACGAACGCCGCCTCGCTGACGGCGATACCGTGATCCGCCTCCAGGGCGCGGATGACCGCCACGCTGACCGCCATGAGGGCAGGCTGGGTGTTGCGCGTCAGGGTCAACGCCTCATCGGGGCCGTTGAAGATCATTGCCGACAGGCGCTCTCCCAGCGCCTCGTCCACTTCCTCGAAGACCGCGCGCGCAGCCGCACTCGCCTCGGCCAGGGATTTCCCCATACCGGTCGCCTGACTGCCCTGACCGGGAAAGATGAATGCCAGTCCTGCCACGGGCGCCTCCCTTACTGTCTCGGCCAGATCGCTGGCGCATCTCCTGGCCGGGTGCTAGCGCGAAGCGTCTCGCGCGCGCAAGCGCCTTGATTTTCCCGCCGGTGTGAGGTTAAACGCCGGTCTTCGCAGGAAAGCGCGGTCCTGCCGCCCGGAATGCGCCGGGCACGGCAGGGGCCATCGTACCGGGGGACATCCCGCTCCCGGGGCGCCGCCTTTCGAACAGGGACGAGGTAATGGCTTACTACGAACACGTGTTTATCGCACGGCCGGACATCTCTCCGGCCCAGGTCGAGACCCTGACCGAGGATCTTTCGACCTTCCTTAAGGACAAGGGCGCCTCCGTCGGAAAGACGGAATACTGGGGCCTGCGCAATCTCGCCTACCCGATCAAGAAGCAGCGCAAGGGCCACTACGCCCTGATCAATGTGGACGGGCCTGCCGGCGCGATCGAGGAGCTGGAGCGCCGCCACCGCATCTCTGATGACGTGATCCGCTATCTCACCGTGAAGGTGGAGGAGCTGGACGACGAACCGTCTCCGGTCCTGTCGCGCCGTGACAAGGGCGACCGTGACCGCGACCGTGACCGGGATCGCGACAGGGACCGGGACCGCGACCGCGACCGTCGCAGGGACTAGGAGGACAAGATGGCTCACAAGACGCCCACCGGTGTGAACATCACCAATCTGCCCGCCCGCCGTCCGTTCGGCCGCCGTCGCAAGGTTGATCCCTTCTCAGGCGCCAAGGCGCAGAAGATCGACTATAAGGACGTGAAGCTGCTGCAGCGCTATATCTCCGAAAAGGGGAAGATCGTGCCGTCGCGCATCACTGCGGTGAACGTGAAGAACCAGCGCAAGCTCGCCCGCGCCATCAAGCGCGCGCGGATCCTGGCGCTGCTGCCCTTCAGCGTGCAATAGGGGAGGCGCGGCAATGCAAGTCATTCTTCTGGAACGCGTGGAGAATCTCGGCGCCATCGGCGATGAGGTCGCCGTGCGTGCCGGTTTCGGCCGGAACTTCCTGATACCCCAGGGCAAGGCGCTGCTCGCCACCGATGCAAACCGGGCCCGGTTCGAGCGCGAGCGCGAACTCATCGAGAAGCGCAATGCCGAGGCCCGCGCGGCGGCCGCCACCGAGGCGGAGCGTCTTGACGGGGAAAGTTTCGTGCTGATCCGGCAATCCGCCGACACTGGACAGCTTTACGGTTCGGTCTCTGCCCGAGACATCGTCGAGGCCGCCCAGGAGGCCGGCCACAAGATCACCCGCAACCAGGTGCGTCTGAACAAGCCGATCAAGACCATCGGTGTGTTCGACGTCGCGATCCGCCTGCATGCCGAGGTCGACGCCACGGTTCATGTGAACGTGGCGCGCTCCAGCGATGAGGCCGAGCGCCAGGCGGCGGGCGAGAACATCATCGAATCGCTGCAGGCCGAGCAACGCGCCGTGGTCGAGGAACAGGCTGCGGAGATGGCCGAGGCCCAGGCCGAAATGGCTGAACAGACCGCAGGTGACGACGAGACCTAAGCCGTCTCGAGCGAACTGGGCACCGGTTCGCGTCAGACAATGCTCAAGACCAGGCATCTGACGCGTCTTCACGGACCCCGATCGACTTGAACATGCACTGGTCCGCTATCGCCAGTGCGAAGTGCGACAGCCGGCCGGGGCGACGCCCCACTGGAATGAATTTGGGCCGCGTCTCGGGATGCGGCCCTTTTTTTCACATCGCGCGCCGGCCTGTGGACAAGGTCGAACCCTCCGTGAACCGAGGAAAGTCAAGCGGCGAAATCGACGGCGAATTCGGTTAGGGGCTTCCCCATGGCCAAGGATCACGACAGTCCCCATCTCGAACAGCCTCACAACCTTGCCGCCGAGGCCGCGGTCATCGGCGCAATCCTGTTTGACAACAATGTGCACCAGCGCATCAGCGACCATGTCGGCGCCAATGACTTCTACGCGCCGGCTCACCGCGAGATCTACGCCGCGGCCGAGGCCCTGCTGCAGGACGGGCGCGTTGCAGATGGCGTGACCCTTCGCGAGCACTTCGAACGGAACGACCAGCTCGCCGCCATCGGCGGTGCGGCCTATCTCGGCGACCTCCTGGACAGCGCCGCCTTCGGGCCTGAAGTGGTCGACTATGCCCGGATGATCCGCGACCTGGCCCTGAGGCGCGAGCTCATCCAGATCGGCGGTGAGATTCAGGGACGCGCCCTGCGTCCGGAACAGGGACAGGCGGGCAGCGCCCAGGTCGAGCTTGCCGAACGGGCCCTGTTCGATCTGGCGGAAAAGGGCGCCCAGGCCCGTGGGTTCGTGAATTTCGGTCAGGCCGCCCACCTGTCGCTCGCCATGGCCGAGGCCGCCTTCAAGCGCGATGGCAAGATCGCGGGCATTGCGACCCACCTGAACGATCTGGACCAGAAGCTCGGCGGGCTCCACCCGTCGGACCTGATCATCCTCGCCGGCCGTCCGTCGATGGGAAAGACCTCTCTGGCCACGAACATCGCCTTCAACGCTGCGAAGGCCTATCGATCGGAGACCGGGGCCGACGGCAGCCGAAAGACCGTGGCGGGGGCCATCGTCGCCTTCTTCTCCCTGGAAATGTCGTCGGAGCAGCTCGCCACGCGGATCATCGCGGAGCGTACGGGAATCACCTCCCACCGCATTCGCCAGGGTGACCTGGAGCGCCAGGACTTCGAACGCATACGCGATGCCGTGGTGGAACTGCAGAACCTGCCCCTTCACATCGACGATACCGGCGGCATTTCGATCAACCAGCTCGCCGCCCGCGCCCGCCGTCTGCAGCGTACCCAGGGCCTCGACCTGATCGTGATCGACTACCTTCAGCTCCTGACCCCTGCCGGCGGCAAGTCCAGCGACAATCGCGTGCAGGAACTGACGCAGATCACCATGGCGCTGAAAGCCCTGGCCAAGGATCTCAACGTTCCGGTCATCGCACTGTCGCAGCTCTCCAGGCAGGTGGAGCAGCGCGAGGACAAGCGGCCGCAGCTCTCGGACCTGCGTGAATCGGGGTCGATCGAACAGGACGCCGACGTGGTCATGTTCGTCTTTCGCGAGTCCTATTATCTTGAGCGTACCGAGCCGCCATCGGATCCCAACGACCCCTCGTCCAGCGAGAAATGGGCGCAATGGCGCGAACGGATGGATCAGGTCTACGGCACGGCGGAGGTCATCATAGGCAAGCAGCGACACGGGCCGATCGGCAAGGTTACCCTCGCCTTCGACGCCAACGTGACACGGTTCGGCAATCTCGAGCAGGCCCCGGCCGATCCGTTCGGCTAGCGCATGTCCCGATCAAGCCGAGGCCGTGAAGATGCGCGTGAACCTTGTCCTGGGGCACTCTCCTGACACGAACCGGTTCTCACGTCGCCTGACCATGCCGGCGTGCTGCCAAACCTGCCGTCCCGCGCCCTCCCCGACCCGGACATGACAGCGCCACAAACCCCGCCTAGCCAGACAACCATGATCACACGTCCCCGCGCCCGCGTGCACCTGGACAACATCACCGCGAACTGGCGGCGCCTCGCGGCGATGGCAGAGGGCGCCCAGGCCGGTGCGGTGGTCAAGGCCGACGCCTATGGTCATGGCGCACCGGAAGTGGGTGCGGCGCTGGCCCGTGCCGGCTGTCAGCATTTCTTCGTCGCCTATCCGTTCGAGGGCGAGGTGCTGCGCCGCCATGTGGGGGCTGGCGTCGCAATCTACGTGTTCAACGGGCTCGGCCCAGATGATGCAGAGGGGCGGGACCAGTGCCGGCGCGCAGCCCTCCATCCGGTGCTCAACAGCCTGGACCAGCTCCAGGCCTGGCGGTCGATGGCGGCCCAGGCTCCCTACGCCCTTCACATCGACACCGGGATGAACCGTCTGGGCATACCCATGGCGCAACTGGGCGAGGCCCAAGGCCTGAGCGCGGGACACGGTCCGGACCTGGTCATGTCGCATCTTGCCTGCGCCGAGGCGGTCGACGACCCGATGAACAGACGCCAGCTCGATCGGTTCGCAGAGGCCGTCCGCCGCTTTCCCGGCGTTCGCACCAGCCTGCCCAACACGGCCGGCCACTTCCTGGGATCGGCCTATCGCAGCGACGTGACACGCCCCGGGATCGGCCTCTATGGCGGCGGCACCAGTCCGCGCCAGCCCGTCCTTGACCCCGGCATGACCCTCGAAGCCCCGATCCTGACGGTGAACCGTGTCCCCGCCGGTGAAACCGTAGGGTATGGTGCAACCTATACCCTGCCCCGACCGGCCCTACTGGCAACGGTGGCGCTGGGCTATGGCGACGGTTTCCCGCGATCCCTGACCAATCGGGGACAGGCCGCACTGGCCGGAACGCTCTGCCCGATACTTGGGCGGGTCTCGATGGACCTTGTCACCCTTGACGTCACTGCAGCCTCGGGGGTTGCCAAACCTGGCGCGCTGATTGAAGTCATCGGCAGCCATGTCCGGCTGGAGGACCAGGCCGCGCGGGCCGGGACGCTGGGATATGAACTGGTGACGGGATTGGGCAATCGTGTCGAACGCCGCTATGACAGCTAGGGAACGCTGCAACGTTCCCAATCCACTGGCCTGGATCGGGCGTGCCACCCTGGCCCTGTTCGGCGAGATCGGCCGGCTCTGCCTGTTCAGCGGACGCGTCGTCGGGGCCGCCCTGTCGCCACGCTGGTTTGCCGGCGAGATCCTGCGCCAGATGGTGCGGATCGGGTTCTACTCCCTGCCGGTCGTGGGCCTCTCTTCCGTCTTCATCGGGGCAGCCCTGGCGCTGAACATCTACACCGGCGGCTCCCGCTACGGTGCCGAGCAGTTCGTGCCGAACATCGTTGTCCTGGGCATCACGCGGGAGCTGGGCGCCGTGATCACGGGCCTCATGCTGGCCGGGCGCGTCTCGGCCGGTATCGCCGCGGAGGTTGGCGCCATGCGTGTCACCGAGCAGATCGACGCGCTGAAAACCCTGTCAGCCAATCCAGACCGCTATCTCTATGCCCCGCGCCTGATCGCCGCGGTGGTGACGCTGCCGCTGCTGGTGGCGCTGGCCAACACGATCGGTGTCATGGGAGGCTGGCTGGTCAGCGTTCAGGGTCTGGGCTTCGATTCAACGGTCTACCTGCGCAACACGCTGGATTTCATGACCTGGCAGGATGTGACCGTCGGCCTGGTCAAGGCGGTGGTCTTCGGCGCCGTGATCGCCCTTATGGGCTGCTATCATGGCGACCGGTCCAAGGCCGGCGCCACCGGTGTCGGCCGGGCGGCAACCCTGTCCATGGTCGCCGCCGCCGTTCTGGTCCTTGGCCTGAACTACGTGCTCTCCACCGTGTTCAACGGGCTCGGCCTATGAGTCAGCCGATCCTGGAACTGGCCGGCGTCGAGAAGGCGTTTGGCACGAACCGCGTCCTGCAGGGCGTCGATCTGGACGTTGCGCCGGGGCGGTCGCTCGTAATCCTGGGTGGATCGGGCTCGGGCAAATCCGTGATGCTGAAATGCGCGCTCGGCCTGATGACGCCCGACCGCGGCACGATCCGCTTCGACGGTCGCGACGTCACCCGCGCCCAGGGCCGCGCCCGCGAGGCGATGCGCGCCCGTATCGGTATGCTGTTCCAGTCCGGCGCGCTGTTCGACAGCCTGACCGTCTGGGAGAACGTGTCCTTCCGTCTGCTCCATGCTGACCGGCTGGATCGGAAGGCCGCGCGCGAACGTGCCGTTGAGGCCCTGCGCAAGGTCCGCCTTGGTCCCGACGTCGCCGACCTGCGCCCCGCGGAACTGTCCGGCGGGATGCAGAAGCGCGTGGCCCTGGCCAGAGCCATCATTGCCAGTCCCGACGTCATATTCTTTGACGAGCCGACGACAGGCCTGGACCCGATCACGGCGGATGCCATCAACGATCTGATCATCGAGCAAGCAAAGGCTCTGGGCGCGGCGACGGTCTCGATTACCCACGACATGGCCTCGGCCCGCAAGATCGCCGACGAGATCGCGATGCTGTTCGAAGGGCGAATCATCTGGCGCGGACCCGCCGCCCAGATCGACGAGAGCGGCAATGACTACGTCCACCAGTTCGTGAACGGGCACGCGGACGGCCCGATCCAGCCCGCCCTGTAGGCAGTCCCGCCGAACCGCGAGCAGGCCCGGTTTCGACGCAGGGCCGTCCCCGACATTGGCCGAGTATTTGCCGGAATCGGCCCGTACCTTGCAGGCCAGGGCGATACGGGGCGCCGCGGTCACATCCGGTTCACCGATCCGTGCGAGAAATCGCCGATCCCGCCACTTTTCAGGAGGACCGGGCGTGGTCATTTTTGCGAACATGGCACTTCCCATCGCCCCATCCCTGAAAACGATCCCCTTTCTGAAGGACGTGCCTGCACGCACGCTGCGCGCGGCCGGGCGGGAGGCGACCTGGTTCTCGCTGCCCGCGGGCGCCGCCCTGTTCGAGGCGGGCGAGAAGGCCGACTGCATCTATTTCGTCCTGTCCGGCAGTCTCGGTACGTTCCGCCGGGCCCCCGATGGCCGCGTGGAATTCATGGGCCATGTGAGGGCCGGTGAACCGGTTGGCGAGATGGCGCTCTTCCTTGGCGGAATCGACATCGATGGGGATGGCGAGATCGACGATGCGCCCCACTCCAATTCGGTATATGCGCTCAGGGATTCCGAGATCCTGCGCATCTCGCGCAGGGGCTTCGAGCGGATCATCAAGGCCGACCCGGAAATCTTGCAGGCGCTGATCCGGCTCATGCTCCTGCGGTTGCGCCAGTCGGGACGACGCTCGCGCCGGGCCGAGCCGAAGATCTATGCCCTCATTGCCACATCGCCCACCATAGATGTGCGCCTGCGGGCGAGTGCGCTGCGCAACACGCTCGAACGCATGGGTCTCGACGCCGTGATCGTGAACGAGCAGCAGGGCAACGACCAGCCCAACACCTGGTTCGATCGGCTCGAGGCCGACCATGACGCGGTGATCCTGACGGCGTCTATCGGCGATACGGCCTGGTACCGGCTCGCCATGCGCCAGGCCGACCGGATCTGGGTTCTGGCCCGCGCCGATGCCCGCCCTTCCAATCCCCTGCTGCCGGAAGATCCAAGCCCGGCCCGCACCATGAAGCTGGTCGACGTGATCCTTCTGCATCACGGCATGGACCGCCGCGCCGCAAGACCGGAGGACTGGTGCAACGCGGCCGGTGCCAGCCGCATCTTCCACTGGTCCGGCGTGGAGAGCCGCGATTGCGACCGGCTGGCCCGGGTCATGGCCGGGCGGACCGTCGGCCTCGTCCTGTCGGGCGGTGGCGCGCGCGCCTATGCTCATATCGGTGTGATCAAGGCCATGCGCGAACTGGGCCTGCCGATCGATTTCGCCGGCGGCTCCTCGATGGGCGCTGTGGTGGCGGCCTGCGTCGCCATGGGCTGGGAGATCGAGGAGATCGACCAACGTATCCGCAAGGCGTTCGTCGACAGCAATCCCCTGAATGACTGGACGCTGCCGGTGGTGGGCCTCGTCAAGGGCAAGCGCGTCAATGCCCGCCTGAAGGAACATTTCGGCGACGTCGAGATCGGAGACCTGGACATTCCGTTCTACTGCGTCTCGACGAACCTTACCGACGGCGCCTATCGGGTGCATCGCCATGGCAGGCTGCGCGATGCGCTGCGGGCGTCGATCTCCCTGCCCGGCATCCTGCCACCCTATGTCCATGAGGGCGAGGTGCTGGTGGACGGCGCGGTGCTGAACAATTTCCCAGTGGACGTGATGCGCGATCTTCACCGCGGACTTACGGTCGGCAGTGATGTGGCGAGGGCGCCCCAGGGACTGCGGGCGGAGGAGTTCCGCGACCCGCCAGGCTTCTTCGGCTGGGTGATGCGTCATGGCTGGTCGGCCGCACCCCCGATCGCCAGCCTCCTGATGCGCTCGGCGACCGTCAGCGTGAATCCGACCGAAGGCCGGGATCTCGCCGACGTCCTGATCCTTCCGAACCTGGACGATGTGCAGCTTCGCGACTGGACGGCCTATGACCGCGCCGTCGCAGCAGGATATGAAGCCGCCATGTCGGCCCTGCAGGGCGCGACCCTGTTTCCGAAAGAGGGCGAAACCGTCTCTCAGCGGTCGACCGAATCGCCGTCGATCGTCACGGTTTGAGCGCTCGGGATCAGGTGCGGGCGTCGTCCCGGTCAGCCACGTCCCGCACCGTGTAATAGGCCATGATCAGCGTCAGCATCACACCCAGGAACAGGGCGAACGGCCCGGCATACGCATCCCAGCCTGCGCCGCCAGCCGGCGTGCGCCCCGCCGCCGCGCCCATCCGCGTCAGTCCCCAGGCGCAGATCCCCAGTCCGACGAGGGCGGTGGCGGCATAGAGAGCCGTCGATATCCAGGCAGGCGGCGCCGTGCCACCCTGTGCCGGCGGCGCCGGCAGGTCGCAGGGCGCCAGATCGTCGATGAAGCCCACGGACCGCCCCGTGTCGGCAACCTCCCCCTCCGGTGCGTCGTCGGCTTCGTCGAGCGGCTCACCCAGTGGTTCGACCGGCGCGGCAGCCGCCGACGGGTCAGCAGTTTGCGGACGCGAGATGGCCGACGCCGCCAGGCGCGAAACGGCGTCCTGGATCTCCCTGACCTTTTCCGGGCCGGGCCGGGCGGACGTGTCCGCGATGGCGTCTGGCCGCTCGACCGGTTCCCCCAGTATCCGCGTCAGCCGGTCGCCGAGAGACCGGGCGGCCGCCTGCACCCGACCCGGTTCAGCCTCAGCTTCCGGACCGGACGAGGGGGCCGCCTCGCCCACGGTTGCGGCGGCTTCACAGTCGCGAGCGGGCTCGCGCGCGGCGGGCGCATCCTGGACCTGCGCAGGGGCGCTCACGGAGCCTGCGCGCCAGGCCCAGAGGTTTTCCTCTCGCTGGCGGTCAGGCCTGGGACGGACTATGGGACTCGGCGCCTCCGGCCGACCCCGGCTGTCATCGAGAAACAGCGCCCGTTCGGCCGCACGGCGCCGGACCAGGGCGTCCACGATGATGGCCCGCCCGCCAATTCGCGCCACGCGCCAGTCACCCATCGCTTCCGCCGCCTTGAGCGGCTGGCCGGAATTGATGAGCGCCAGCGTGTCCGATCGCGCAAACGCGTCGGCACCGACATTAAAGGCGAAAGACACCAGCGCATCGAACTGACCCTGGGACAGGGGCGCCAGCACCAGGCGGCTTACCAGCGCCTCCACCGGCGGCAGGTCGTACTCGCGAAGGACCAGCGTGGCTTCGGCCTCGGTGAGGCGGACACCGGCCCTCGCGCCGCGGACATGCCCGTAGCCCACGATCCAGCGACCGTCACCGAGGCTCACCGCCTCGGCGCGAAACCCTTCAAACCGCTTGATGAGGGCCAAACCCTCGCGCGAGGTGCGCATGGTCCGTGCCATCCCTTGCTCCGATTGCGCGTGCACCGTTCTGGTGCAGGCGGATTGCTCTGGATTTCGGGTCTGCAAGCCGGGGGCCAGAAGACCGCCCTGCCCTGCCCAAGGTTACAATAATACGAGCGTTGCCAGCCCAAGAAAGCTGAAGAATGCGATTACGTCGGTCAGTGTCAAAACGAACACGGACGAGGCCACCGCCGGGTCGGCACCCAGGCGCTTCAGACCCAGCGGGACAAGAACGCCCGACAGGCCAGCCCAGAGAAAGGTGGTGAGCATCGCCACGCCGATCACGCCGGCCAGGAGCGGGTCGCGAAACCATCCGAACGCAATTGCGGCAACGGCAAGCGCAAAGACAATGCCGTTGGCCACACCCGTCAGCGTCTCGCGCAGGATCGCGCGCCGGGCCGCAGAGCCCTCCAGTTCGCGCTCGGCGATGGCGCGCACCGAAACCGCAAGACCCTGGCTTCCGGCATTGCCCCCTAGGGCGGCGACGACCGGCATGAGTATGGCAAGCTGGACGAGACTGTTGAGCGTGTCCTCGAACAGGGAGATCACGCCGGAGACCAGAAACGCGGTGACCAGGTTAACCGCCAGCCAGGGCGCACGCGAGCGCACCGATCGATAGACGGTGCCCTGGCCATCGCCGCTGCCCACATTCGACAGCGCCAGAAGGTCCTCCGTGTTCTCCGTCTGGATGACGTGGACCATGTCATCCACGGTGATCATGCCGATCAGCCTGTCGTCGGCATCGGTCACGGGTGCCGACGCCAGGGAGTATTTCTGGAACTGGTAGGCGACTTCTTCCTGATCCATCCGGGCGGTGATCGAGGACTGGCGCGGCTGCATGATCTCCGAGAGGGGCACCTCGCGCCGGGTCCGCAGAAGCATCGACAGGGACACGCAGCCGCGAATGTGCATCGCAGGATCGACGACATAGAGCTCGTAGAATTGCTCCGGCAGGTCTTCACCCATGGCGCGGGCATGATCGATGGCCTGGCCCACGGTCCAGAATTCCGGCGCTGCGACGAATTCGCGCTGCATGAGGCGACCGGCGGTCTCTTCCTCATAGGCAAGACCCTGTTCCAGGGCCGCGCGGTCGGTGGGCGCCATGTCGCGCAGCACCCTCTGGACGCGGTCGGCATCCAGGTCTTCGAGAATCGCCGTCGCGTCGTCGGAATCGAGCGCGTCGATCGCTTCGGCGAGGACCGCATCGGGCAGCGCATCGACGGCCGTCTCGCGGTAGTCGTCGCGCAGTTCGATCAGGATCGTGGCCGGCAACTCGGCGCCCAGCAGACCGACCGCCCCGATGAAGGCGTCACGCCCGAGCTGTTCCAGCGCATCGGCCGCATCGGCAGGGTGCATGGACAGAAGCCCACGCGACAGCCAGCGAAGATCCCCCTCGCTTACCGCATCCGCGATGTCCTGGATCAGGACGGGGTCGATCTCGCCGCGATCATCGCGGTCGGACGTATCGGAGGACGTAACGCTCATGGCGCTCGATTAGCAGGGCGCGCGCTGGCTGGCGAGCGGGTCTGTTCCAGCCCGCCTGACCCGGCGCGATTGAGAGATGTCCCTCCTCGCCGAGCCCAGAGAGACCCCCGGCCGGACCCAATTCCCCTGTCATCAACAGGGGCAGCGCCACGACCCTTGGGCCGATGAAAGCCTTCAAAGAGCGCCTGCATCGGTCACGGCGCGACCACGCCGTCATCAGCGTCCGCGCACTTTCAGCGCCGGATCTTGCACCCGAGAGGACCAGAGGTCACGCGTGACGGCAAACGACTGATTCCAGGACTAACCCGTCCGGGTGGAGTCCAAGCCGGGTACGGATGAGAGGCCTGTCCTCGAACGGCACCACAGCCCAGAGCGCGACCCAAGTGAGGCCAGAAGGGCCGATACGGGGTCATCCAAGAATGGTGCGGTCGAGAGGACTCGAACCTCCACGGGTTGCCCCACAGCGACCTCAACGCTGCGCGTCTACCAGTTCCGCCACGACCGCATGATTCCAGCGAACCAAGGCGTCCCTATACAGGACTGAGCGCCTATGTGAAGTCCCGAACCTGTCCTATATCGGCGTCATGATTCATCCCCCCGATCGCGTCGGCTGGGCCGCCTCCAACGGTCTCGTTCCCTATCCCGAAGCCCTTGCGGCCATGGAAGCCCACGCCCGTGCGATTCGTGACGGGCGCGCCGGGGAGCTCGTCTGGCTGCTGGAACATCCCCCCCTTTACACCGCCGGAACGACGGCACGGCCCACTGATCTGCGCGACGCCGACCGGTTCCCCGTCTACAGCGCGGGACGCGGAGGGCAGTACACCTATCACGGCCCAGGCCAGCGGGTGGCCTATGTCATGCTCGATGTTGCCGCACGCGGTCGCGACGTCCGCGCCTTCGTGGCCGCGCTCGAGCGCTGGATCATTGCGGCGCTGGCGGACTTCAACGTCCGTGCCGATGTGCGCGAAGGACGCGTCGGCGTGTGGGTCGATCGCACACGCCCCGGCGGACCTTTGCGCGAGGACAAGATTGCAGCCATAGGCATTCGCCTGAAACGCTGGGTCAGCTTTCACGGGATCGCACTGAACGTCGAGCCCGATCTGTCACATTTCAACGGCATCACGCCCTGCGGGATCGACGATCCGCGTTATGGCGTGACCAGCCTTGTCGATCTGGGTCTGCCGGTTGGGCTTCAGGATGTCGATATGGCGCTACGACGGGCCTTCGAGCAGGTCTTCGAAACGCAGACCGTGGCTCAACCTCCGCTCCTGGACGGCGTGCCGGCGGTTGCGACGGCCGATGACGCCTGAGCCGCGATTGCCCCGACGTTGCATCAGTCTGTGGCCTGCGCGGGCATCCGGTCGAGGCGTTCGCGGATGGTCCCGCCTCCGGTCGGCAAGCGGCCGACCCACATCAGGCTCCAGATCGTCACGCCGATCAGGCCCACCGACCAGGCGAGAATGGCGGGGCCACCGGCCGCCTGCACGATCGCGTCCTGGCGGGTCGCGGGCGGATCATTGTCGCGTCCACCACGCTGCGAACCGCGCCGCCGATCGGACCGGACATCCGACGACGCGGACTCCACGGCCTCTCCGCCTGATCCTGCGGCTGCCGCCGTCTGGCGGGCGTCGAAAGCGGCATTCGCCCGACTGCCTGCGGCGATGAACACTGCAAGGCCGAGAATCACCGGTAGCGATACCAGCACGGCCCACAGGGCCGAACGGCGCGCATCCGCGAGGCGTCGCAGGTGCAGCACGAACGAGCAGACGAGCGTCAGCCCCACGGTCGCGCCAAAGATCCCGAAGGCCAGGCCCGGCGACGGGGCTTCCGCCCCGGACGCCGCCATGATGCCGATGAAAAGCAGCGGCAGGACCAGCGCCAGCACCCGTGCAAAGAACAGCACCGTCCAGGCGCGCGTGAAGTGAAGCCTGGAGGTCCGGCCAAAAGGCCAGAACAGCGTCGGCAGCCAGGCAAGCTGCGCCGGCGCATCGCGCGGATCCTCGATCCAGGGCCGTTTCGGGTCGATGGGACGTGCGGTCTCGGACGACCAGCTCATGCGCCGCTTCCGTCTCGGCCATATCCTTGCGGCGGGCCATACGCATTGTGACCCGGCTCGGACCGTAGCGCGGCCAGGATGTATCCAAGGAGCAGGTTCACGCCCAACATCGCCACCGTGACCGGAGCGAAGGTCCGCTCCTGCAGGTCGGCCATGAATTGCGGTGAGTTCGCATAGGCGTCATCTTCCATCGCCGTCTGCAGCACCTCACCGGCAAACAGGCTGACGAGCACCAGGGCGATGATCCCGACCACCACTGTCCAGACAAAGGCAATCAGCAGAACCCACGCACCCGACGCACCGGCATCGTGCAGGCGCTTCACGAAGACCGCGAACGTAGCCCAGAGCAGCACCAGTCCGCCGATGAAATTGACCCCGCCGACAAGGGCATTTCCCGGCCCGGCGGCATAGGCAATGACGCTCAGCACGATGTTCGCGCCGAGTATGAGGATATAGGCACGCCAGAAGGCGGGTGGCCCCAGACGGCCCTGGGGGCTCAAGAAGACGCTGGCAGACGGCATGAGGCGGTGTCCCTGTCGGTTCCTCACACGCAGGTAGCCTGATCCACCTGATTTATCAATATTCGATAAGACGCTTTTCCGGTCCGCCCCTTACACCGCCCTGGCGTGGCGGGCCGGTTCTGCCGTCCCGGCCGGGGGGGCATGGGCGTCCAGGCATTGAGCCACGAGCCGCACCAACGGTCGCGCGGCGGGGGGCACCGTAAGGCGCCGCCCGTCGATCCGGCAAAGGCCCCTGACCGCCAGCGGCGCAGCCGCATCACAGGCCGAATCCAGCGTGTCCGGGGCGATGCCGAACTCGGCGCAAAGCGCGCCCAGATCCACTTCGAACCGGCACATCAGACGCTCGATGGCAGCGCCCCGCAGCCGGTCTTCGGCCTTGAGTGCCACGCCTCGCACGATCGGCAGGCACCGGGCGTCCAGGGCGGCGCGCCAGACCCGCACGTCCTTCGCCGTCTGGGCAAAGCCCTGCGCAAAGCTGGAAATTGCCGATGTTCCGAGCCCGATGAGGGTGTCGCACGGATCGTCGGTATAGCCCTGGAAGTTGCGTCGCAGCGTGCCGGCGGCGGCCGCCTGGGCCAGCGGATCATCGGGGCGTGCGAAATGGTCGAAGCCTACCGCGACATAACCCTGCCCCAGCAGCCGTTCGGCGATGGTCTCGGCCTGATCGGCCCGGCTGGCGACATCTGGCAGGGCCGTTTCATCGATGGCCTTCTGATGCCTGGCAAACCACGGCACATGGGCATAGCCGAAGACGGCGATGCGGTCGGCCCCCATGTCTGCCGCAAAATCCGCAGCCGCCTCCAGGTCTGCCACCGTCTGGTGGGGCAGCCCGTACATCAGATCCATGTTCACCGCGCGAACGCCGACGGCGCGCAGGCCTTCCACGGCAGCCTCGATCAGCGAAGCTGGCTGAACGCGGTTGATCGCCGCCTGGACCCTGGGGGACAGGGTTTGCACGCCCAGGCTCGCGCGCGTTACCCCGCTGGCTCCCAGGGCGGACAGCCTGTCTGCGTCGAGCGATCGCGGGTCGAGTTCGACCGCGACCTCGGCATCGTCGCGCACGCCGAAGGCCCGCCGCAGATGCGCCAGCAGGGCGCTGAGATCCTCTGCCGAGAGGGCGTTGGGAGAACCGCCTCCCAGATGCACCTGGGCCGCCCCGCCATGGGGCGACAAGTGTCCGGACCAGAGATCGATCTCGCGATGGAGGTCAGCCATGTAGGCGGCGATCCGCCCATAGCCATTCGGCACGCTCGTATGGCAGCCACAATACCAGCACAGGCGCTCGCAGAACGGTATATGGGCATACACGCTGATGGGGGCGTCGGGATCCAGATTGCCCGCCCAGGTGGCCACCTGGGAGGTCGTCACAGCGTCGGTGAACGCCGTGGCGGGCGGATAGCTTGTGTAGCGGGGCACGGGGCGCGACGCGAGGTCGATCCAGTCCTGTCTCATGGCGCCGCCATAGCGCGTCCTCGCCCGCGGCGCGATCACGGGAAACTACGGATGACACAAGGCCGCGGGCGGCCCGCCCTCGAAACGAGAACCGCCCCGGGCCGGCCTGGCACGGGGCGGTCTCACGGTCTTCGGGACAGGCCCCGGACCTTCGCGCATCTTCAAGTCGATCAGACCCGGTAAAGATGCGCAAAGGTCTCGTCTTGGAGCATTTTCTCGACACGAAGCGATGTCCGCTCCGCTTGAGAGCACGCTTAGAGCGCCAGCACCGCCAACATCAGGAGGGCCACGATGTTCGTGATCTTGATCATCGGGTTCACGGCGGGACCGGAGGTGTCCTTGTAGGGATCACCGACGGTGTCGCCGGTCACGGCGGCCTTGTGGGCCTCCGAACCCTTGCCGCCATGGTTCCCGTCCTCGATGTACTTCTTGGCATTGTCCCAGGCGCCGCCGCCCGATGTCATCGAGATGGCCACGAACAGACCGGTGACGATGACCCCGAGCAGCATCGCGCCCACGGAAGCCAGTGCCGCGGCCGGACCACCGATCAGCCAGATGACGAAGAACAGGACGATGGGTGACAGGACCGGCAGCAGCGACGGCACGATCATTTCCCGGATCGCAGCCTTGGTCAGCAGATCGACGGCCCGACTGTAGTCCGGCTTCGTCTCGCCGGTCATGATGCCCGGCATTTCGCGGAACTGGCGGCGCACCTCGTCCACCACGGCTTGCGCCGCGCGGCCCACGGCCATCATCGACATCCCGCCGAACAGGTTGGGCAGAAGACCGCCAAACAGCAGGCCCACCACCACATAGGGGTTGGACAGGGAGAAGTTCACCGCGCCGATGCCGTCGAAGAAACTGCCCTCCACCGCATTGGCAGCAAAGAACTTCAGATCCTCGGTATAGGCCGCGAACAGGACAAGGGCGCCAAGGCCGGCCGACCCGATGGCATAGCCCTTGGTCACGGCCTTGGTCGTGTTGCCCACGGCGTCCAGGATGTCGGTGGTCTCGCGCACGTCGGACGGCAGTTCCGCCATCTCGGCTATCCCGCCGGCATTGTCCGTGACCGGCCCGAACGCATCGAGGGCCACGATGATCCCCGCGAGGGCCAGCATGGCGGTGGTGGCGATCGCGATCCCGTAAAGACCGGCAAGATTGTATGTCAGCAGGATCCCGCCAATGATCGTCAGCGCCGGCAGGGCCGTGGATTCCAGTGACACGGCCAGGCCCTGGATCACGTTGGTGCCGTGGCCGGACTCCGACGCCTTGGCCACCGAACGGACGGGCCGGTAGGCCGTCCCCGTATAGTACTCGGTAATCCAGACGATCAGCCCCGTCACCGCCAGGCCTGTCAGCCCGCAGATATAGAGGTTGAGACCCGTCACCTCTCCCGGCAGTCCGAGCTTCGCGCCGGCACCTTCCAGCACGCCGAACCCGTTCGGGAGGAGGAAATGGATCACGCCCAGAACCAGGATCATCGACAGAATGCCGGTCGCCACGAGACCCTTGTAGAGCGCACCCATCACATTCGTGGAATTCGGCGACAGGCGCACGAAGAAAGTGCCCACGATGGACGCCACGATGCACGCCGCACAGATGGCAAGCGGCAGCAGCATGATCTCCGAGAGGTAGCCAAGACCCTGGAAGTAGATGGCCCCGAGCACCATGGTCGCGACCACAGTCACGGCGAAGGTCTCGAACAGGTCTGCAGCCATGCCGGCACAGTCTCCGACATTGTCGCCCACATTGTCGGCGATCGTGGCGGCGTTGCGCGGGTCGTCCTCGGGAATGCCCGCCTCGACCTTGCCGACCATGTCTCCGCCGACATCGGCGCCCTTCGTGAAGATGCCCCCGCCAAGGCGCGCGAAGATCGAGATCAGCGAGGCCCCGAAGCCCAGCGCGACGAGGCCGTCGATCACATGGCGGTCATTGGGCTCGTAGCCGACAGGCCCGATCAGCAACCCGTAATAGAGGACGATGCCCAGAAGCGCGAGCCCGACGACGAGCATACCGGTGATGGCACCGGACTTGAACGCTACGTTCAGCCCACCCTGCAGGCTGGTCTTCGCGGCTTCGGTCGTGCGCACATTCGCGCGCACCGACACCTTCATGCCGATGAAGCCTGCCATGCCCGACAGCACCGCGCCGATTGCAAACCCTGCCGGCACCTGCCAGTTCCGGAACAGGATGGCCAGAATGACCAGGACGATCGCGCCGACGATCGCGATGGTTGTGTATTGCCGGTTGAGATAGGCGTTGGCGCCCTCCTGGATGGCGGTTGCGATCTCCTGCATCCGGCTATCGCCGGGCGAGCATTTCATAATGGCGCGGATCTGGGTCCAACCATAAATCACCGATAAGGCGCCCGCTGCGAGCGCCAGCCAGTACCAAAGGCCCATTCAGCCCTCCCCTGTCTTTATCCGGACGCAACGACGCGCCGTTTGGAACGCGCAAAGGAGTGCCAAACCCCAGAAAGGCTGGCAAGCACTGTCTCGCCTGCACGTGCCGCCATTCCCCGGTTTCGCAAGCGGTTTTCATCCGTGCTCGTAGCCGAGCCGGGCAGGCAGCGGGATATCGCGCCCGCCCCCTTGAAGGCGCAGCCCCGCACCGGCCTCCACGCGACCGATTCGCACCAGCGCCACACCCAGCGTACCGCCCGCCGTGCGCAGGGTATCGGTCGCGCTGTCGGGCGCAGCGAACAGCGGCACGTAATCGTCACCGCCTGTCGCCTGGGCGAGCTTTCCCGCCGTATCGGCGTCAGGGTCCGCCCACGGCACCGCATCCGCATCCAGGATCAGCCGGACGCCGCTTGCCGTGGCGAGCTTGCCGGCATCGCTGAGCAGGCCGTCGGAAACGTCAAGGCTGGCGCTTGCATACCGCGCGATCAGGCTGGCGATCGCCAGCGGCGGGCGTGGCGGCTCACGGTAGTCGCGTATGCGCCAGGGCGCGTCCAGCGCGCCGCGTGCGGCCTCAAGCCCCAGATAGGCCGCCCCGATTGGCCCGAGCGTCCAGACGCCGTCGCCCGGCCTGGCGCCCCGTCGCAGGACCGGTCCCTCGCCCCGGCAAAGCCCGGTCAGGGTCAGGGACAGAACCAGCCGGTCCGGGTGGCTGACCGTGTCGCCGCCGATCAGCACCGCCCCGTCGCTTGCCAATTCCTCGCCCAGCGCGCGGGCGAAGGGATCGAGGTCGGCCTCGTCCCGGCGCGAGGGCCAGGCGAGAGTCAGAAGCGCGCTCTCCGGAACGGCCCCCTTCGCGACAAGGTCGGACCGGTTGGCGCGGTAGAGCTTGCGGGCCACCGTCGCCAGCGGGTCTTCCGGCAGGAAGTGGACCCCCTCGACGAGCGCGTCGACCGTGACCAGACGCGCCACGTCGGCCTCCGGCAGGACCGCCACATCGTCCCGCAGGCCCAATGCGCCCGGAGACGTCGCCAGTCCGGCGAAATGCGTCTGGATCAGGTCATGTTCCGGCATGGGGCCTCCCGGTCGGCCGCCCCGCCGCGCGGCCTCCGTCTACAGCGGAATGTTGTCGTGCTTCTTCCAGGGATTGGATACGGATTTCGATCGCAATGTCCGAAGCGCCCCGATGATCCGCCGGCGGGTGGCGTGGGGGCGGATGATGTCGTCGATGTAACCCTTGCGCGCCGCGACGTAGGGGTTGGCGAAATTGTCCTCATATTCCTTCGTTCGCCGGGCGATCTTTTCGGCGTCGCCCAGTTCGGACCGGAAGATGATCTCGACGGCTCCCTTTGCCCCCATGACGGCAATCTCCGCCGTCGGCCAGGCATAGTTGATGTCGCCACGGAGATGCTTGGAGCTCATCACGTCGTAGGCGCCCCCATAGGCCTTGCGCGTGATGACCGTGATCTTCGGCACCGTGGCCTCGGCATAGGCAAACAGCAGCTTCGCGCCATGGCGGATCAGACCGCCATACTCCTGCTTGGTTCCCGGCATGAAGCCCGGCACGTCCACGAAGGTCACGATCGGAATGCCGAAACAGTCGCAAAAGCGCACGAAGCGCGCCGCCTTGCGTGAGGCGTCGATGTCGAGCACGCCGGCCAGCGTCATCGGCTGGTTGGCGACGAAACCGACGGTCTGGCCGTCCATCCGGCCGAAGCCGACGATGATGTTCGCCCCGAACATCGGCGAAATCTCGAAGACATCGCCCTCATCGACCACCTTCTCGATGAGCTCGCGCATGTCATAGGGCGTGTTCGGATTGTCGGGGATCAGCGTGTCGAGGCTGGGAATGTCCCGCATGGGGTCATCGAAACTGGGCACCTGTGGCGGCGTCTCCCGGTTCGACAGCGGCAGGAAGTCCACCAGCCGCCGGATCTGGACCAGCGCCTCGATGTCGTTCTCGAAGGCGCCATCGGCGACGCCGGACTTTGCGGCATGGACCCGGGCGCCGCCCAGTTCCTCATGGGTGACCTCCTCATTGGTCACCGTTCGCACCACATCCGGGCCGGTGACGTACATGTAGGAGGTGTCCTTGACCATGAAGATGAAGTCCGTCAGCGCCGGGGAATAGACGTCGCCTCCCGCGCAAGGGCCCATGATGACGGAGATCTGGGGAATGACCCCTGAGGCCAGCGTGTTCTGGAGGAAGATGTCGGCATAGCCTGCGAGCGAATCGACCCCCTCCTGGATGCGCGCGCCGCCGGCATCAAAGATCCCGATCAGCGGCGCGCCATTGTTCATCGCGGCCGTCTGCACCTTGACGATCTTCTGGGCATGGGCGTGGGAAAGAGAGCCTCCGAATACCGTGAAATCCTTCGAGAACAGATAGACCAGGCGGCCATTGATCGTGCCATAGCCGGTGATGACGCCATCGCCCGGTACCTTCTGCGCCTCCATGCCGAAATCGGAGCACTGGTGCTCCACGAACATGTCGAATTCCTCGAAACTGCCTTCATCCAGCAGCGCTTCGACACGTTCGCGGGCTGTCAGCTTGCCCTTTTCGTGCTGACGGGCGATCCGCTCTGCCCCCCCTCCGAGTCGGGCCTGTTCCCGGCGCGCCTCAAGAGCCTCGATCACGTCCTGCATGGCGGGTCCCTTCCCTGATCAACTGTCTGTCCGGCGTGTTGATAAACCGACAGTCAGGCGACGCAAGCACCGCCCCAGGGTCAGGCATAGCTGTAGGGCCCGCCGGCCGACAGCGCTTTCTGGTAGGCCGGGCGGGCGTGGATACGCTCCAGGAAGTCGCGCACGGCCTCATAGCCTCCCGCACCGGCGCGCTTGACCGCGGCTTCCAGCGGGAAGCTCATCATGATGTCGGCCGCGCTGAAGGCACCGCCCGCGAACCAGCCGTCCCCGGACTTGAGGGAGTCGTCCCAGAAGCGGATATGCGTGGCAAGCTGGGGGTCGAGAAAGCCCTGCTGCGCCCGGCCGGCAACCGCGCGCACGAGTGGCCGGGCCAGCCGGGGCGCATTGGACGGCAGCCGCTGGAAGACGAGCTTCATCACCAGCATCGGCATGGCGGACCCTTCCGCATAATGCATCCAGTAGGTGAACGCGCGCCCGGCGGGTGTCCCGCGCGCCGGACGCAGGCGATCGGCACCATGGGTGTCGAGCACATATTCGAAGATCGCCCCGGTTTCCGCAACCACGACCCCCTCTTCCTCGATGACCGGCGACTTGCCGAGGGGATGGACATCCTTCAGCGACTGGGGGGCGAGCATGGTCACCGGATCGCGGTCATAGCGGCGGACCTCGTAGGCGACCCGCAATTCTTCCAGCAGCCAAAGCACCCGCTGGGACCGGGAATCCTCAAGGTGGTGCACAACAATCATGAGCGGCTCTCCAGGAAGGCGGACGGCCACGACATGGCGACCTTTCCGTGGATTACGAAGTTACACGGCGATCGGATCGCCCCGACCGTTAAACCCGCGGAAGAAAAACGCCGCCCTCATCGCGACAGCGCGGCGAACCAGATGCCGAGCGCGACCGCATCGCGGCGGCGCGCCGCAACCGCGCGCGCCGCTTCGCTGTCCTCGCCCCAGTGTTCGGTCTGCCAGGCGTCCTCGATGCGCGACAGATCGAACGCCTCCGCAGCATCCAGACCTCCCATCGCCACGGCGAATGACAGGACAGAAGACGCATAGAGTCCGCAGCCGAACGCCACGCCCGTGATGGTGAAATCATCGAGTGAACTGGCCAGTTCCGCGGCCTTCACCAGCGATTCGGCGGGCTGACCCTGCCCCAGAAGGCCGCTGACCGGATCCAGCGCGATACCGAGTTGATCGGCCGCCCACCGGCGCCAGGGTTCCCAGCCCCGAAGCTGACGCTGTCGCAGACCGGCAGGCTCGGGCGCGATATGGCAGACCAGATCCGTCTCGCAGACCCGGGAAATCTCCTGGATGATCTCCACCCGCCGGTCAGGAGTCCGATCCAGCGCCACATTGGCAAGCCGGGTCAGCGGCAATTGTTCCGGGTCCACCTGCTCACCCTGGCGCGCCCATTCGTCGGCGATCGCTGCGCCGAGCGCGTGGGTCGGCACCTCCAGCACGCGGCCGGCCGGCGTGCGGATCGGGCGCCCGTCGAGCGCGACGGAGATCCCGCCCGGCCCGGCAACCGTGCCGGCCTGCTCGTAGAAGCGCTTCAATGTCCGGGGCGACGGAGTCATCGCGTCTCCTCGCGCAGGTCAGGATCCAGCCGCCAGGCGCCGAACCTGTCGAGCGCTGTATTGAGGGTCTCGAAGTCGTGACAGATTTCAAGTGCACCCGCCGCCGTCAACTCATCGGCGCGGCCAAATCCCCAACTGACCCCAATCGGATGCACACCGGCAGCGCGGCCCATCTGCATGTCGAACACCGCGTCGCCGACGATCAGGCTGTCCTGCGGCGCGGCGCCGAGACGCTCCATGGCCGCCTGGACCATGGCGGGGTGAGGCTTGCCCGGCCCGTCATCGGCGCAGTGGATCGAATCGAACAGGTCGGCCAGTGGATGCGTCTCGAACAGGGCGTCGATCCCGCGACGGCTCTTGCCGGTGGCCATGGCGATAAGCCACCCGTCCTCGGCAAGACGCACCAGAGTGTCCAGCGCGCCCGGGTAGAGCTGCTCCTCGAAATCCGGCTCGCCACGACGCGAAACGAAGGCCACGCGGTAGGCTTCGACCAGTCGTGCCAGATCACCGGCCAACAGGTCGGGGGGCGCAAGCCTGCGACAGGCCTCCTCCAGTCCCAGACCGACAATGGTGCGGGTCCGCTCATAGTCTGGTGGCGCCAGACCGCAGGCCCGAAAGGCGCGCGCCATCGCCTCCGTGATCACGGCACGGCTGTCGACCAGCGTGCCGTCGACATCCCAGATGGCCAGGCGAAGGCTCATGCGAACGGCTCCAGCGGATCGGACCCGGCCTCCTCCAGCAGGAAGCCCAGCGTGTCGAAGGTCTGGCGCATGTGTCCTGGAAGATCGGCCTGCAACACCAGTGGGCGCCCACGCTCACGCGGCAGGATCAGCGCCCGGGCATGCAGATGCAGGCCCGCGGCCACGCCGAGCGGGACCTCCCGTCGGGTCGGATACTTTCGGTCGCCCAGGATCGCGCTGCCCAGTTCCTGCATGTGAAAGCGAAGCTGATGGGTCCGCCCCGTCTGGGGGCGTAGCGCCACCCAGGCCGCCTTCTGGCCGGCCTGCGAAAGCGTGGCATAGTCCGTCACCGCATGGCGCGCACCCGTTTCGTTCTGAACCGCGGGGCGCATCTTCTCCCGATCCTCGCCAGGACCGGCACCCTTGACCATCCAGCCACGTAACTGCCCGGCGCGGGGATTGGGCACGCCGACAGTCACCGCCCAGTAGATCTTGCCCAAATCCCGCGACTTGAAGAGCTTGCCGAGCCGTGCGGCTGCGCCGGCACTCTTAGCCAGGACCAGGACGCCGGAGGTGTCCCGGTCCAGCCGATGGACCAGGCGGGGCTTCGGGGCGCCCGCCTCCGCCAGCGCGCCCAGCATGCCGTCAATGTGACGCCCTTGCCTGGTCCCGCCCTGCACGGCGAGCCCCGCCGGCTTGTTGAGCGCGATCAGGTCGCGATCCTCATGGATCACCAGACCGCGTATAAAGGCAGCGTCCGCCGCCGGCACACCGGCGCCCGCATCGGATGGCTCCGCCGGGCGGCGCAACTCTCCGAGGTCCCCCGGCAGTGTCACCGCCTGTCCGGCCTGCAGGCGCTGGTTCGACGTCGCCTTGGCATCGTCGACCCGGATCCGGCCTTCCCGCAGAAGCTTTTCAAGCCTGCCCTGGCTGATCTGTACCCGGCGCTTGATCCAGCGGTCGAGCCGGGTGTCCGCCTCGTCCGGGCTTACGATTTCGGGGGCGTCCAACCGGCTCATGCCAGCACCCGCCGGACCAGGGTGAACGCCACCCAGAACATCGCCACGCTGCCCGCGGCATTTGCGAGCCCATAAAGCAGCGCCCGCCCTGGCACCCCGTCCTGGATCAGGGCCACGGTCTCCATGGAAAATGCGGAAAAGGTGGTGAAGCCGCCAAGCAGCCCGGTCCCCAGGAGGAGCATCATGTCCCGCCAGGCCTCTGGATGGGGCCGTGTCGCGATCCAGGCCAGAAGAAGACCCATAGCCGCCGAGCCGACCAGATTGACGAACAGGGTTGCGTGCAGTCCCGGTGCCGCCGAAACGAGCCTCGCCGCCACCGCACATGCGTGACGCAGGCTGGCGCCCAATGCGCCACCGAGCGCGACAAGAAGAAACGCCTTCATCCCGCGACCCCATAGGGGTCTTCGCCCGTCGGCGCCAGAGGCGATGCCGGCTCCTTTGGCAGACCGGCCGCCAGGCCGAGTTGCTCGGCCTTGCCCCTGAAGTCGTCGGGAACCGGCGCCTGGTATCCGAGCCTGGCGCCGGTCGCGCCGGGAACCTCCAGGCGCCAGGCGTGAAGCATCAGGCGCGCGGCCTCGGCCCGGGCGGACCCATGCCGGCCATCGCCCAGGATCGGCAGGCCGAGCGACGTCAGATGCAGGCGGATCTGGTGCAGGCGCCCAGTCTGGGGTCGCGCCTCGATCAGAGCATGGGTCGGCGTGGCGGCCAGGCAGCGCCAAACCGTCACGGCAGACTTCGCGCCGGGGGCGCCCGTCTCGGCCAGTTCCGCCACCTCGCGACCACCCGGTCGGCTGGCCCGGCGGATCGCCTGGTCGATCTGTCCCCGGGCATTGGCCGCAACGTGCCCGGCGACCAGGGCGACATAGGTCTTGCGGACCATTCGCGCCTCGAATGCAGCCGTCAGCGCCCGAGCGCGCGGCACGGTCTCAGCTGCGAGAAGGACACCGGACGTTTCCCGGTCGATCCGGTGAACCAGATGGGGACGCTTGCCGTTCGACCGCGCGAAGGCCGCGAGCAGCCGGTCCACGGTCGTTTCGTTCCGATCGCGGCTGGTGCAGGCGATGTGGGGGGGCTTGTTCAGGACGAGATCTCCGCCCTGCCTGGCAATCACCAGTCGTTCGGCGAGAGCCATCTCGCGTGCAGACAGGGCGGCAACCGACCGATTACGGCTCATGTCCGCCCTCGCCCCGCTCGCGCCGGAGCCTCACCCACCGGGCCAGGCGTTCACCGATTGCCGCTTCGCGTCCCCGATCGGTGGGCACATAGAAGGTTTCGCGCGCCATGCCCTCGGGAAAGTAGTTCTGACCCGAAAAGGCGTCAGGCACATCATGGTCATAGACATAGCCGGCGCCGTATCCCGCCTCGCGCATCAGCCCGGTCGGCGCATTCAGGATATGCCGGGGCGGCGCCAGGCTGCCATGGGTTCGAGCCGCCGTCTGCGCCGCCTTCCAGGCAACATGGGCGGCATTCGATTTCGGGGCAGTGGCCAGGTGAATAACGGCATGGGCCAGGGCCAGTTCTCCTTCGGGACTGCCGAGGCGTTCATAGGTCCGTGCCGCCTCGTTTGCGATCATCAGAGCCGTTGGATCGGCCAGACCGATATCCTCGCTCGCCATCCGGATGAGCCGCCGGGACAGGAAGGCCGGATCCTCACCGCCCTCGACCATGCGGGCGAGCCAGTAAAGCGCCGCATCGGGATCGGAACCGCGAACCGCCTTGTGCAGGGCGGAGATGAGATTGAAATGACCGTCGCGATCCCGGTCATGGGCGGTCGCACGCTTGCGCAGCAGATGGGCGAGCGCCGCGCGGTCGAGCCTGTCGTCAGGGGTCGTCTGCGCGTAGATCTGCTCGACCAGATTCAGGAGATACCGGCCGTCGCCGTCCGCCATGGCGACAAGGACCTGGCGGGCATCGTCCTCGAACGGCAGGGCGCGGCCTTCGGCGGCTTCGGCCCGCCTGGCCAGCTGATCCAGCGACGTCTCGTCCAGTCGGTGCAGGGTCAGCACCGTACAGCGTGACAGCAGCGCACCGTTGATCTCGAAGCTGGGATTCTCGGTGGTCGCGCCCACCAGCGTAACCGTCCCGCGCTCCACATAGGGCAGGAAGCTGTCCTGTTGGGCACGGTTGAACCGGTGAATCTCGTCGACGAAGAGCAGCGTCCCCTGCCCGGTCCGGCGGCGGGCCTCGGCGGCCTCGAAGGCCGCGCGCAGATCCTTCACCCCCGAGAAGACCGCGCTGACCGCCTGGAAGGCATGGGTCGTCTGCGCCGCAAGAAGCTGTGCAATGGTCGTCTTTCCGACGCCGGGCGGACCCCATAGCAGGATCGAGGTCAGGCGACCGCCTGCCAGCATCCGGGTCAGCGTCCCCTCGGGCCCGACGATGTGATCCTGACCCACCACGTCGCCAAGCCGGGTGGGGCGCATCCGGTCGGCAAGCGGTCGCGGCACATCGTGGTCCAGCCCGGAGGCGGCGAAGAGATCATTGGCCATGGCGCCGAGTCTAGCGGGTGCCGGGCCCGGCTGTCATCCTGTCCGCGCGACGCCGACAGGCACATCGGCACGGGCGGGCGCCGGCGTGGAGGCCCGCCAGGCCAGCCTAACGGCCGCCAGGAACACCAGAACGCCCAGTCCCTGATGGAGAAGCGCCATCTCCAGGGGCGCGGCATGGACCAGCGTGGCGATCCCCCAGGCCGATTGCAGCGTGGTCAACGTGGCCAGAAGCGCAAACGCGTCAGCCAGCGGACTGCGCCGGAACGACCAGAGGGCGACCAGCGTCGCGGCGAACAGGAGGTAAGCCAGCGTCCGATGGTTGAACTGGGTCGCCGCGCGACCCTCGAACAGGCTGCGCAAGCCGAGGCTCTCGCTGAAATAGGTGCTCGGTATGGCTTCACCCGCCATCAGTGGCCAGTCCGTATAGGTGCGCCCGGCGTCAAGCCCCGCAACGAGGGCGCCCGTCGCCATCTGCAGCGTGACCCCTGCCAGAAGCACCCAGGCGACCCATCGTGCGCCCGGTACGGACGGCGGCCGCACCGCGCGGCCCAGCGACATCCACAGCCAGGCCACCGCGCCGATGATCAGGAGCGCCAGCGTGAAATGCGTCGCCAGGCGATAGGGGGCAACGTCCACGCGGGTCGTCTCGCCAATACCGCTGGCCACCATCCACCAGCCGATCGCGCCCTGCAGGCCTCCCAGGGCGATCAGTGCGCCCAGCCGCCAGCCCAGACCTCGGGTCAGCCAGCGCCGGGCGGCGAACCAGGCAAAGCCACCGATCGCGACCAGTCCGATCAGCCGTCCAAACTGGCGATGGCCCCATTCCCACCAGTAGATGTACTGGAACTCACCAAGGCTCATGCCCCGGTTCTGCAGCCGGTACTCGGCCGTCTGCCGGTACTTGTCGAATTCCGACTGCCAGGCGGCATCGGACAGCGGCGGGAGCATTCCCGAAATCGGCGCCCACTCGGTGATCGACAGACCGCTGTCGGTCAGCCGCGTGGCGCCGCCGATCAGGATCATGGCATAGACCAGGAGTCCGAGCAGCAGCAGCCAGGCACGGATCGCACCGGCGCCACCGGCAGGGGCGAGCATGTCGCGTCGGGCATGGGCAGCAGACGTCATGATCCCTAAATGCCTCTCAGACCCATCCTGACAACGGGCCTTGCTGCCGCAGGGGCCCCATTTCCAGAAGGAACCGTGCCGCCATGCGCAAGGTCGTCGCTATGCTGATCCTGTTCGCCTTCATCGGTCTCTGGATATGGGCCATCGCCACCGTGGGCGTGTGGATCGCCGACTGGAACGGATGGATCCAGGCGCTGTTCTACCTGGCAGCCGGCGTCCTCTGGGTCTTCCCGCTGCGGCCGGTCTTCCGGTGGATGAACAGCCCACCGCTCTGAAGCGCCGGACTTTCGTTTCGCTCCAGACCGTCTCTTCACACCGTTGTTCTTGCGCAAGCCTGCGTCCGCAACGGAACCCGCTTGCTCCGGCCTGCTCTAGCGCCCCTCGAATTTCGGGGTCCGCTTCTCCAGGATCGCAGCGACGCCTTCCATATGGTCGTCTGTCATGTGCATCAGGGCCTGCGAGGCTGCGGACAGTTCCATCAGCGTGTCGTAGGACGCCGACGTGCCGTGGCGCATCAGCGTCTTGGCCAGACGCAGGGTCTGGGGCGGCTGGGCCGCGATCCGCTCGGCCAGGGCGCGCGCCTCGTCCATCAGCGTCTCGGCCGGCACGACACGCGACACGAGCCCCCAGTCGCAGGCCGTCGGCGCATCGATCACGTCGCCCGTGAACAGGAGTTCCGCGGCCCGCGCACTGCCGATGATCCGGGGCAGGAGCCAGGCGCCGCCATCGCCTGGGATCAGGCCAAGCTTCAGGAAGGTGACGCCGAACCTGGCCGTATCGGCGGCGATCCGCACATCCGCCATGCAGGCCACGTCACATCCGAGCCCGATGGCCGGCCCATTGACCGCCGCCACCATGGGAACTTCGAGGTTGTAGAGGGCCTTCACCGCCATATGGATGTTGCGGCGATAGCCTTCCCGTATGTCGTTCGGACTGCCGCCAAAGGCGCCGGTCCGCGTTTGCATCGCCTTGACGTCGCCGCCGGCGGAAAAGGCCTTGCCCGCGCCCGTCAGGATGGCGCAGCGAATGGCGGGGTCCGCCTCGATCTCGGCGCACAGGGCGGCGACGGCGGCTCCGTCGCCCTCCTGGCCAAGGGGATTTCGCTGATCGGGACGATTCAGGGTCAGGACCGCGATCGGCCCCTCCTTGGCAAGGTGCATGACGGACATGGCGGCTCCTCCTCTACCGGCATGAAGCCCCCGACAGGGGGCGGTGCGGTGTCTCAGTGGCAAAGCGGCGCCGTCTTGTCCAATCGCCCATCGCTGGGCGACCGCGGCGCGGTGATCAAGACACGGCCGCGCCGCCGCGCCGAGCCGTCAGTCCGGCCCGCGCCCGCCAGCCAAGGCTGAGCCCCAGGATTGACAGCGCCTCGCTCACGGCCCCGCGCTGCAGGGCAACCCTTACCCGCCAGTTCAGGCCGCGCGCGATCTCGCCCAGCAGGTCCGCCCCGCCTGCACCCCGCTCGGCCAGGGCGGACAGGCGCGCCTGGACCCGTCGGTCGGCCAACAGCGATCCACAGCCATATTTCGAGAACGTCGCCCGTCGCGCCACCGCGCGCGTCGCAGCGTCCAAAGGCGCCGGGCTGGCGTCGAGGGCCGCGTCGAGATCGTCGGCGGCCTCTGGCCACATGTGGCGGCGCGCGTGAATGACGGCACGCTGCACGAGCGCCCGGCGCAGCGATGCGGGTCCGTCCAGGTGTCGCTCGGGCAGATACAGGTCCAGCGGCAGGCTGGCCCGGACCCGCTCGAAAATCTCCCGATCATGGGCAATCCAGTTGCGGTCGCGGTCGCTTGCCTTGACCCGCGCCTCGCCGCTGCCGCGATCCCCGGCATGGACACGCTGGTCGAAAACGACGCCGTCCACCTCCACGGGTCGGGCGACCATGGCCAGCCGGATCAGCATCTCGTAATCCTCCGACCGCTGTAGGGCGACGTCGAAGGGACCGGCGCGTTCATAGGCCCATCGACGCACGATCATGCCTGGATGATGGGCGAAGAGATCTTCCATCGTATGGACGAGAAATTCCTCCGGCGGGCAGTGACACCAATAGCCCGTGTCCTGCCAGGTTCGCGCACCCGTGGCCGGGTCGTCCTCGAAACGGGCGTGACGGCCATAGGCGAAGCCCGCCTCGGGATGCGCGGACAGGGCGCCGACCAACCGTGCGCGCGCATCGGGGCGTACCAGGTCGTCATCGTCCACGATCCAGACCAGGGGCCGGTCGGTTTCTGCCAGCCCACGATTGAGCGCTGCCGCCTTGCCTCCATTCACCAGCGTCAGCACCCGGATTCGGTCGCCAAAGGCCGCCAGCCGGTCGAGCGTATCGTCGCTGGATCCATCATTGATGACCAGGATCTCGTCACCCGGCTGCACCTGGCTCAGAAGCGCGTCGAGACACGACACCAGATAGCCCGCCCGGTTATAGGTCGGCACGAGGATCGAGACGGCCTCGGTCGGGGCAGCGGACACGGACATGGGGAGACGGAACTCCTCAGCGGGGGCGACGCCGTAGATGCAAGGACAGGGCCGCCGCGTCATTTCGGGCGCGCCGGGTCCGGTTACCCATCGCGCGATGCAAGCGGGCCGGCAGCCCCCGGTCAAGTCCGGGCCTGCACCCCGCCGCCTCAGGCGAAACGCCGGTTGGCGCGACGAACAGATGCGTGCATCAGTGCCGGGTTGCGTCTGGCAGGGGCCGAGGGCGCGACCCCGCGCCGGCGGATCGACCGTCCCGGACCGATACAGGAGACGGGGCGAACGCCTAACGCCATCTTTCCGTAATCGGACGAAAGCGGCGCACTTCGCTTGCCCCATCTCAATCAAGCTGTGGCAGCCTCCAGGGTCGTAAGACAGACGACAGCGGGAGGGCCACCGCCATGGCGGGGCTTGGCAGTTTCTTTCCAGGCACGGCGAGCCAGGGCTCGGTGATCGGCGAACTCTGGCGGCGCTACCTGTTCGTGATCGGGGGCATTCTGGTCATTTTCGTCGCGCGGCATCTGCTGACCATGCAAGCGCTGAACGCGGCAGAGCGATATGCCACCAGCATCGAACAGGCGAGTGAACAGCGCGTCCTGTACCAAGAGGCCCTGCTCCTGACCTACCGCTACCATCTGACCGGCGATCCCGCGCTCAAGGACCAGGCGCTCGACACCCTATCCCGCGTCGACGCCGCCCATCACGCCCTTGTCCGCGCCGGTCGTGGGCATGACCGGATCGAAGCGACCTATCTGGAGGGTCCGGACTCGGTCGACACCCAGATCCATGCTCTGATCGAGGCGGCGCGCGGCTGTCTCGCCCTGGCGCCCGATCCCGACCATGCCGAAGCCGTCTGGGAGCGGGTCTCCGCACCAGACCTGGGCGCAGCCCTCGAGGCCGGAGTCCTCGCCTTCGAGACGGCCGCCTTCACCGATGGCCGGCGGGTCCGCAGCATCAACCAGCTTGCCTTCATACCCGTCGCGCTGGTCCTCCTGTTGCAGACCGCCTACGTCTATCGCCCCGCCGTGGCCAGGGTGGCCGAAACCATGCGCAGCCTGACGCGGGAAAAGATCCGCGCCGAGACGGCGCTGAAACGCCTGACCAACTTCTCGCGCATTGCGGCCGACCTGTTCTGGGAAGTCGATGCCGAAGGGCGCATCACCTATATCGAGGGCGAGTTCCTGAAGGTGCTGCAGGGTGACCGGCAGAGCATCGTCGGTTGCCGCTATGTCGACCTCCTGGAACTGCGTGACGGCGACGACAAGGCGCTCTGGACGGCACTGGCGGCGCAGAAGCCTTACTCCGGCATCGTCAGCGCCTTCATCGATGCCGACGGAACACGCTATGTGCTCGAAGTGACGGGCCAGCCCCGCTTCGACGCCCTGGGCAAACTGGTGGGGTATTACGGCACCGCGAACGACGTCACGGACCGGGTCGCCGAACAGGAGAGCGTGATCCGCCTTGCCCATACCGACCCACTCACGGGCCTGGGGAACAAGCGGGCGCTGGAGGTTCATCTTGGCGAGGCGTTCGCAGAGTGCCGCAGAGACAACCGGGTCGCCCTGATCGCCATCGACCTGGACGGTTTCAAGGCCATAAACGACACCCATGGCCATGCGGTGGGCGACGATACGCTCAAGCAGGTCGCCGAGCGCATCTGCGCGGAGACGCGGATGGAAGACGTTCCGGTTCGCGTCGGCGGCGACGAGTTCGCGATCATCTGCCGCGATGTGGAACGCGGCCAAACCGTCACCCATCTGGCGATGCGCCTGCGCAGGTCTCTTTCCGCACCCTATGATCTTTCGGTGGCGACGGAACTCATGAGCGCATCCATCGGGATCGCCTATGCGCCTGACGATGCGGTCGACATGAAGAGCCTGATCCAGCGGGCCGACGAGGCGCTCTACGCCGCCAAGGCTGCGGGCCGGAACCGCATCATCGCTTACGGCTCGGTGGCCGCCGGCCTGGCGGACCTGGAAAGCGGTGCCGCATGAAGCGCGTCTAGGCGAAGTGGATCCCGGTTCGCCGTTCGGACGCGCGCAAGAACACGCTCGCGTCCAGGCGAAGTGGGCCCCGGTTCGCTTGAAAATGCATTGGAACGCCGCATCGCCACCGCGCCTGTGCATGTGTCTCGCGGCGACCCCAGCAGGACTCGAACCTGCAACCGTCGGATTAGAAGTCCGGTGCTCTATCCAGTTGAGCTATGGGGCCGGTCCGGGACGCGCGGAGCCTAGAGCATTTTCAAGCGAATTGGAAACCGGTTCGCGTTAAGAAAATGCGCAAAAACAAGAAGCTAGCGCATCTTCACTGACTCCGATTGATTTGAAGATGCGCTAGTGTGATCCTTACCGATGCGGAAGCGGGGCCGGTTTCAGTGCTGCACAGGTTGGCACCTGGCGCCTGGACGCCGCGCGCGACCGCGCACCCCGTTCGCTGCGAACCTGTTTCAGTGCGTCCAGGGTTGCTTGCGGTCGGCGGAGAAGTTTTGCGCATAGGATTTTACCAGCCGTTTGGGCTCGCGGGGTTCCTCCACGGTGAAGGTCAGTCCCTCGCGCTGGGCATAGGCGATGGCCTGCTCGCGGGTGTCGAAGTGCAGGTGCACCTGGCCCTTGGTGTCGTCGATGCTGGTCCATCCCATCAGCGGGTCGCTGGTGCGTCTGCCGTCCTTGATGAATTCCAGGACCCACTGGCGGGTCTTCGCGCGGCCCGCCTGCATGGCCGACTTATTGGGCTTGTAGATCCGTGCGTCCATGGCCTCGGTCCCGTTGCTGCATGGTCGGAGCGGCAGGATTCGAACCTGCGACCCCCTGGTCCCAAACCAGGTGCGCTACCAGACTGCGCCACGCTCCGTCGTCGCGTCCATATCGCGGAGTGTGCGGGCGGAGACAAGCCCCACGTCACGCCATGGGCGCGCTTTCCGCGCTGGAAGATTTACGGGCGGTCGCGGCGCAGGACGCGGAAGACCCCATCGGCGCGCGCCGCCGGGCTGCCATCGGCCAGCACCAGCCCGGCATGAACGTGCACCAGATCGCTCTCCACCGCATCGACCACCGGCCGCGCTTCCAGCCATCTGCCGGCCTTGACGATACCGTGATAGTGCAGCGTCAGCTTCAGCGTCACGGACATGCGCCGGGTGGCATGCCAGACGGCGTAGGCCAGCGCCCCGTCGGCAAAGGCCGAGGCCATCCCGCCATGCAGGAAGCCCATCGAGTTGCAGTGCCGATCGAGCACGAGGAGGCCGGAGCGCAGATCGCCGGGCGCACTGGCGCGGTATGTGGGGCCGTTATGAGTGGTGAAGGGTCCGCGACTGTTCGACAGGGCGAAGCCCACGGGCACCGCGTCCTCGCCTGCCATGGCTCAGCCGTCTGTCCCGCCGCCGGCGAACAGGGCGTGCTCGACCCGGTCGCCCGGCCTGATGGACAGTCGCTCGGCCGTGCCGGCGTTCACCTCCAGCACCGCCTTCACCGGCAGCCCGGGGGAAATCCGGCGCTCCGAGAAGGGCACGGCATTCTCCGCGATGGCCACGATCTCGCCATCGGCGGCCAGGAAGACCAGGTCCAGCGAAAGCGGCGTGTTCTTCATCCAGAACTGGGCAGGGCGCGGATTGCCCAGATCGAACAGCATGCCGGCATCCTCTGCCAGGCGCTCCCGGCCCATCATGCCGATGCGGATCTCGTCGGGATCGTCGGCAAGCTCCACGGTAAAGGCGTGGCGGGCCTCGCGCGTGACCACCGTCAGCGGTCCGGTGGGCAAGGGCGGCTGGGGATAGTCGGCGTCTTCGGGAAGAACGGGTTGCAGCCGCGCCGGCGTATCCGGTTGGTCCACCCCGTCCGCAGTCTGGGCCATGGCCATTGGGGAGACCGCGCCGTGGACAGACACAAAGCTGCCGGCGAGGGCTGCCATCATGAGAAGACGAAGAGCGATGTTCGTGCGAAGCATGGGCCCGGCTTAGCCTCCAGCACGGATCGGCGCAATCTCCGGACGCGTTGCAGGCGGCCTCAATCCTCGTCCCTCAGCGGGCGGACGTAAGACACATGGGCGCCCTTGTTGCCCCGCTCCACCGTCACGCTGAGGACCTGTCCGGGCTCGGGCGCCTCGATTCCGGCGCGACGCGTGACGACCGCATGGATGAAAATGTCCTCCTCGTCACCGACCCGGTTCACGAAGCCGTAACCGCGCATGCGATTGAACCATTTCACCAGCACCCGCTCCAGGGGCGGGCTTTCGCCCTTTTCGCGGGCCAGCGCGGCGCGGGGGCGGTCCATCTCGACAATGTTGACCACCTGCCAGCCGCGGTCACGCAGCACGGCGTCGCACACGATCCGCGCCTTCTCGTCGGCCCCGCTTTCCCCATAGGCGCGCAGGCATGAGACATGCATCATGATGTCGTCACGGATCGCCACCTCGCTGGCGCTCTCGGCGATGACGAAACCATACCCCTTCACCGGATCGAACCACTTGACGTGACCGATGACCCGTACGCGTTCGGGCTCGTCCTCGCCCTCTTCTTCCTTCGAAACGTCGCTCATTCCCAACGCAACCCCCAGCCCCGTTTTGGTACTGTCTGCGCCGGGCTTTGTCACGACAGGCGATGTGCAATGGGGCGAATTTTGCCAGCCCGGCCCGCCTCTCAGGCGTATTTCCCGACCCCCTGCCCACGGCATCCGAGCGGGACCGCTGTCCCACAGCCCGATGCGGCGGCCCACACTGGCGTCCCGTCGCCTGCACCGGACCCCGCCATGGCCGAGACAACGCCCCGCCTTGCCCTGCCCTATCTGCTGCCGAACCAGGCCCAGAAGCATGTCACCGTGAACGACGCCCTGTCGCGTCTCGACGCGCTGGTTCAGCTCGCGCCGCGCTCCCGCAGCCTCGCCGCGCCACCCGATACGCCGGCGGAGGGCGACACCTACCTCCTGCCGGATGGCGCGTCGGGTGCCTGGACCGGTCATGACGGCGCGCTGGCTGCCTGGATCGATGGGGTCTGGACCATTCTGGCGCCTGCCCCCGGCTGGCGGGCCTGGATCGTGGACGAGGCGGTCGATCTCGTCTTTGGCGCAGACGGATGGGGCCCGGTCCCCGTGACCCTGCCCGATGGCGGCCTGGTGCGCCGTGGCGCGGTCGGGATCGGCACGGATGCCGACCTCTACAACCGTCTCGCGGTAAAGGCACCTGGAAGCCTGTTCACCCACAGCGATGAGGGCGGCGACCACCGGCTTGTCCTGAACCGGCGCGAGACCGGCGCGACGGGAACGCTGCTGTTTCAGACCGGATTTTCCGGGCGGGCCGAACTTGGTCTGGCGGGAGACGACCGCTTTCGCCTGAAGGTCAGCGCCAACGGGGCCGATTGGGTCACCGCGCTCGAAGTCGACCCCGCCACGGGCACCGCGCACCTACCGGGCCTCGATCCTGGCGGCGGCCTGACCCCCGATCCCGACGGGCTCCTCGGACTGGAAAGCGGCTTGCGGCTTGCAGGCGTACCAGGCGCCGGGCGGGCAGGTCTCATCCTGACCGATCCAGATAGCGCCACGCTCGCCCTGGGTGGACGCCGGGCCGCAGGGCTCACCCGTCTGCTCCTTGGCGTCGACGCGCTCGGAGCCACGCCAGGCCTGATCCAGATGGAGATGTCCGCCGACCGTTTCATGGTCATGACATCACCGATTGAGGCTCCCACCAGATCGGCGCCGGCACGCGGACCGAGCCGACAGGTCCCCGTTTCACAGACTTTGCTCGAGATCGATGCGGACACCATCGAGGCGCATGTGCCGTTGACCTTGCCGACCCTGGAACGCCACCGCCTCGTGTCCCTGAAGCCGGTACCCGGCACGCTGGCCTGCCTGGACACGCCCGACGGGCTTCGGCTGTTCCTCTGGACGGGTCAATGGCGACGCGTCGCCCTGCTCGATGATTGAGGCGATTGCAGGGGGTGACCCTGCGATCACCGACATGCAATCTCGGTCCTGCACGACTGTCCGTTCACAATCGGGGGCGATTGCGCCTACCTTGTTCTTCAGAATGCGGTGCCAGAAACAAGCTGGCGGGGAACGGGGTCCAACCATGTCCGAAGACGAACTCGCCCTTCTCGCCGACCTGCACCGCGACGGCGAACGCCAGGGTCCGGGCGGCACGTGCGAGACCCGGCTCGCCCTGACGCTGGCGCGCCAGTGCGGCGGTCTGCCAGCCAGCCAGGAGGACGGTTCGCCCCTGCGGGTCGCCGACATCGGCTGCGGCACCGGCGCGTCGACCCTCGTTCTCGCCGACGCCCTCGATGCCCGGCTCGTTGCGGTCGACCTGTTGCCCGCCTTTCTCTCGGTCCTGCGCACGCGGGCAGAGGCGGCCGGGCTCGCCGACAGGATCGATACCGTCACCGCCTCGATGGAGGCCCTGCCGCTGCCCGACGGCGCCTTCGACCTGCTCTGGTCAGAGGGCGCCATCTACACCATGGGCTTCGAACGTGGCCTGGCGGCATGGCGCCGGCACTTGCGCCCCGGCGGCATACTGGTCGTGTCGGAAATCACCTGGCTCACGCCCATGCGTCCCGACGAGCTCGAGACCCACTGGACCCGCGCCTATCCGGAGATTGCCCCGGCCGGCGAGAAGCTCGCCGCCTTGATGCGCCAGGGCTATGGCCCGCTCGGGCATTTCATCCTGCCGGAGCATTGCTGGTGGGAAAACTACTATCACCCGCTGGCGGCGCGCTTCGACGCCTTCCTCCAGCGCCACGCCGGCAATCCTGCGGCGGAGGCACTGATCTCAGCCGAACGCGAGGAAATCGACCTTCACGCCCGCCATCCCGGCCAGGTCGGCTACGGCATGTACATAGCTCGCAGGCTCTGACGCCGATCGTGATCCGGCACATCAGAACCGCGGAAGCGCCAGACCGAAGAGTACGAAACAGGTGGCCAGAAGGGCGAGCGAGGGCCATTTCCAACCGCCCATGCCACGCCACGCGCGGCCGATCACGCCGCCCGCGGTCGCCGGCTTGCGCTCCGCCTTGATCAGCCGGAAAGAGTAGATGGCCAGCCCCGTGATCGACAGCGCGCTCAACAGAAGCCCGAAGAAGAACCAGATCGCTTTCGTCGCGAGCCCACCGAAATATCCGAAGTGCAGTGGGTCGGCCATTTCCGCGATCCTCTGGTGAACGTTCAGGTCGCGCCCATCGGTGACCAGCCTGACCTCGCCCGTCACCGCATCTGTCCACACCGCATTCGATCGCGGGCGCACCAGAAGCGCCTCGTCCTGCCCCTGAAACACGAAGGCGCCGGATCGCTCACCGGGGTAAAGGATCCGCTTCAGGCGTAGCTCGGGATTGGCTGCGCGCGCGGCCGCAAGGCTGTCGGCAAGGCGGGATCCTGCCTCGGCAGACGTCAGTCCGGCACTGGCCACATCGGCGCGGGGATGCGCCGGCGCACGCCAGACCGTGCTCTCCGCCAGATACCAGAGACCGGTCAGGATCATCAGGGCGATGAACCAGATCGACCAGACGCCTGCGAGGCGATGAAAGTCGCCCGACCAGGTTCGCGCATCCCGCCCGCGCAGGGGCTTGAAGAATCCCCGCCACCACTTCTTGTAAACGACGAAAGAGGTCGCAAGCGAGATCAGGAGCAGGATCGAGAAGGCAGACACCAGCGGAACGCCGATGGCCGTCGGAAGAAAGAGGTGTCGGTGCATGAACCGAAACACCCGCTGCACGGTCATGTAGCTGATATCGCCCTGCAGGGCACCGGTCTCGGGATGGAGCAGGAGGATTCGCCGGTCGCCATCGGGGCGCTGGCCCAGAGCGGTCGCTGCGAACCATGGATCGACGGGCGCCTGCAGGAAATCGATGTGCATGTCCGGGCGCGCCTGTGCGACCGTCTCGGCCATGGCCGGCCAGTTCACCTCTCCGGAAACCGTTGCGGGATCGACGCGCATATCGGGATGGATCAGCCAGTCGATCTCATGGCTGAGGACGGCGATCGTCCCGGTGATGAGGATGAAACTCATCAGCAGGGACAGTTTCAGCCCGACCCATTGGTGCACGCGCCACCACATCCGGGTTGCCGACTTGCGGCGCGCCCTCGCCCGGCGTTGCGCCGGTGGAGTTGGCGCCGGGCCGTCTACCACGTCCGCGATACCTCCAGGAAGATGGAGCGCGGATCGCCTGGGAAGTGACCCGTGCGATCGATGAAGCCACTGGCGGCATAGGTTTCATCGAACAGATTGTCCGCCCGCAGCAGGACGTCGACGGGTCCGGCATCGTAGATGACCGAGGCGTCGAAAATCGTATAGGGCCGAACCTTCTGGCCGCTCAGGCTCTCGCGGACATCCACATAATCGCCGCCCAAGGCGAAGGCCAGATTGTATCTGGGCATCTGGTAGCGGGTCCAGAACCCCGCCTGGTGCTTGGGTGCGTTGGCGAACTGGTCGCCCCCGCTGAAGGTCAGGGACGATGTGCCCGCATCCGCGGTCACTTCCGTTTCATTATATGCGTAGGAGCCCGTGAACACCCAATTGTCGGTAATGTCGGCCGTAATCTCCAGCTCGAGTCCCTGGCTGGTGATCTCGCCGAAGGAGATGAGATCGTCGACACCGTCGCCGGTTCTGTCTCCGGCCGGGTCGGGCTGCAGGATGTTGGTCCGGACGATCTCGTAGATGGTGGCGGTGCCCTGAATCCGGCCATCCAGGAGCGCTGTCTTGATGCCGCCCTCTATGATCTCGCCCTCGGTCGGATCGAACGGACCGCCGCGCTCGACGGCCTGGTCGCCAATACCCTGCGGCTCGTAGCTTTCCGCCCACTGGGCAAACAGGGACACATCCTCGCGAAGCCGGTAGATCAGCCCGCCCCGCCAGGTGACGGCCTCATCCTCGAAACTCTCATCGCCGGACGTGTCCTCGAACGAGTCGAACCGCACGCCCACGACCCCGGTCCACCGGCCCAGAGTGGCCTCCTCCAGCAGGTAAAGGCCCTCACGACGCTGCTCGGACGTGCTGGTCGGGCGGATGGTCAGATTGTAGGTCTCGCGATCGGCTTCACCATATTGGGGATCGAACAGGCTGATCGGCGGAACGTCGCCGAAGCGCTGCACGCCATAGTCGAACACCTGTTCCCCGTCGAAGTATTCAACCCCCATCATCAGCCGGTTCTCGACCGCGCCGAAGGTCTCGGTCCAGATCGTGTTCGCGCCAAAGGTCAGGCCGTCTTCCTCACGGGTCTGGTCGCGAAACTCCCGGCCGACCGTATCCACGAGGCCGTCGCCATCGGTGTCCACCAGCGCACGCGGCTCGTGATACTCCTGATCCTCGCGGCTGTCGGTATACCGGGCCTTCACCTCATAGGTCAGCCCCTCCGCTATCCGCCCGTCGAGCGCCACCTGGAGATTGTTGGAGACGAGATCGAGAAAGTCGCCCGGCTCGTTGTGATTCCAGCGCCGGTCGGTGAGGAAGCGGCCCAGATCGTCGACCGGTACACCGCGCAGGCGGTTGCCCTGCAGGTTCTGTTCGTAACGCGTGTACTGCAGCAGGAGATCGCCAAAACCGACATCGAATTCCAGGCCGCCATCATAGATGATCGCCTCGTCAGCAGTGTTCCGGCGCGGCGTGTTGCGGTCCTCGTAGAACACGCCGAAGCGGCTGGCGATACCGTCGCCAAGCGGCCCCTCGACCTCTACCGACCCGCCGTAGCGCGCCTCGGTGCCCACAACCGCCGTGGCCTCTGCCCGGAAGGTGTCGGAGGGCTTCTTGGTGACATAGTTGAACAGCCCGCCGGGCGCGCCGGGCCCGTAGAGCATGCCCGTCGGTCCCTTCAGGAACTCCACGCGCTCGACATTGAACAGTTGCGGCACGGAGAAGCCGGCATAGGGATCGCCGCGAAGCCCGTCGAAGAAGATCTCCTCCTGCCGGAAACCGCGTGCGGTGACCCCGGCATAGGAGAAGACGGTGACGCCGGGTATGTTCCGGTAAAGGTCCTTGGCGTTCCGGGCCCCCTGATCCTCGATCAGTTGCGAGTTGATGACGGTGATGACCTGCGAGGAGTCCAGCGGCGCGGTCGGCAGCTTGCCCGATGTGGTCTCCGGGACGCGATAGAGTTTCTGGGCGCGTGACTGGACGATGATGGTCTCCAGGCGGCTTTCCGCAACCGCCTCGCCTCCGTCCTCCGGTGACTGGGCCAATGCAGGCGCGCTCAAGACCGATAGGGCGGACGCAGCAAGGAAAAGTCTTTTCATGGAGAAACCCCGATATCGTTATCGAAGGCTCGCCTAGCAGGGCTTTCCAGAGATGTAAATGCGAGTAAGTCGCATCCGCATAATCTTTGCGGGACGCGGCTTGCCGCCTGCGGTGAGCGGGATGCGCCGACAGCTCACAGGGCGACGAACATCACTTGTAGGGGGCCGGGAGAGGCCGTCTGCACCGTCAGACAGGAGATCGCGACGCGCCGGAGCCGCGGGCGTCGCAAGGGCGGCAAGACAGGATGAAGGCGCGGGATCATGACATTGCGCGCGCCAGGATGGCGGACCGAGGAGGATTCGAACCCCCGACCCCCAGATTCGTAGTCTGGTGCTCTATCCAGCTGAGCTATCGGTCCCTTGCCGGGAGGGCGGACGTTTAACGCCGGTCCCGCATGGGCGCAAGGCGGAAGGCGAAAAAAGGCGCAGGCCTCAGTGCGCGCCGCCGGCAAGATGCACCCCGCGCGCGATGGAACGCGCGAGACAGGCCGCCGCAAGCTCGCCGAGCCGTGCAACGAGGTAGGCGCGACCCGACTCAGCGGTCACAGGCCTCGTCTGCGTGGCCAGCGCAAAGACCACGTCGCCGTCGAACGGCGCGAAGACGGGCCGGATGGCCCGCGCAAAACCGGCCATGGCCATGGCCGCCAGACGCTGGCACTCGCTGGCGGTGAGGTCGGCGTCGGTGGCGACGCAGGCAAGGGTCGTGTTCTCGCCCGGCTGGGGATTGGCCTTGGCCGCGCCCCAATCCTCCGGATTGGCCCGGTAGTGCGCCGGCGGCCGACGGCCACCGAATTCGCCATCGATCTCGAACGGCCAGGCCCAGTAGCAGTCGGTTCCCGGCATCAGGACCGAGCCGAAGCAGTTGACCGCCGCCAAGGCGCCCACCGTATAGCCCTCCTCCGTCACCAGGCTGGCCATGCCGACGCCTCCGGGGCAGGCGCCCGCGCGCGCGCCAAGCCCGGCGCCCACCGCGCCCTGTCGGGCCAGCCGACCGTGTCGCCGGGCGGTAGCCGCCTCATCCGCCGCCCTGTCTACCGGATTTGCGGCCTCGGTATCGCTCTTGGCATCGACCCGAGCCTCGGCCAGGGAGCCGGCAAGCGCATCGGCAAATGCCGCGCGGCCCAGTTGCTCATAAGGCGGCGAACCGCCCCAGGCCTTGTCGCCGCCATTCGCCAGATCGTAGAGGATCGCGGCGGGAACGATCGGCGTTCGCGGTACGCCGGGCCGGTCGATCAGGCCGAATCCCCGCCCCTGGCGGCCGAGCTCGGCCACCACGCCATCCGCCGCGGCCAGGCCATAGGCGCTGCCGCCCGACAGGACCACCGCGTCCACCGCCTGGACGAGACGGCCGGCATCGAGAAGATCGGTTTCCCGTGTGCCCGGCCCGCCGCCCGCCACCTCGCAGGCCGCCGCGACGGGACGTTCGGCCAGGATCACGGTGGTTCCGGTCAGGATGCGGGCATCGCCTGCATGCCCGACATGCAGGCCGGTGACGTCGGAGAGGTCGTTTCTGGGTCCAGGAGCCGCCATCGCGCGATCAGCCTTTCGTTTGCTCGAACGCTTTCCTAATGTACGCGTCTTGATCTGCAAATTCGCCGGGAGGGGCTGCCGATGAAAGCCTGGTTATCCATTGCCGCCATGGCGGTACTGTCTGCGTGCTCGCCACAACAGGAGGCGGAGGCACCCACGACGCCGGCACAGACCCAGGCCTCCGCACCGGCTCCCGCCTGGGACAAGGGCGCCATGGTGGCCGCGGCCGATCCCCGGGCGGTGGACGCGGGCCTCGAGGTGCTGCGCGCGGGCGGGCACGCCGTGGACGCCGCCATTGCGGTGCACAGCGTGCTGGGCCTGGTGGAGCCGCAGAGCTCGGGTCTCGGCGGTGGTGCGTTCATGCTGGTCTACGAACGCGACAGCGGGGAGATGACCGTCTGGGACGGGCGGGAAACCGCGCCCGCCGCGGCAACCGAAGCCCTGTTCCTGGAGGATGGCGAGCCGCTGGGATTTCTTGACGCCTGGCAATCGGGCCGCTCCGTTGGCGTGCCGGGACAGGTCGCTCTCTACAAGGCCGCACACGAGACCCATGGTCGGGCCGAGTGGGCGAGCCTTTTCGATGCGGCCATCACGCTCGCCGAAGACGGGTTCGTCGTATCGCCGCGCCTGGCCTCCCTCCTGGCGAGCGAGCGGCTGCGCGGCGCTATCCGGCTGGACGACAATCCCGACACCGCCGCCTATTTCTATCCCGGCGGTGAGCCCCTGGCTGCAGGCGACGTGCGCGATAACCCGGCCTACGCCAAGACACTCCGTGAGGTGGCGCTGGCCGGGCCCCAGGCCTTCTATACCGGTCCCCTGGCGGAAGAGATCGTCGCCGCCGTGGCCGACGATCCTCGCCCCGGACAGATGACGCTCGAGGATCTGGCGAATTATCAGGTCCAGCGCCGTGGCGCCCTGTGCGGCGCATTCCGCGACCTCGAGATCTGTTCCGCGCCCCCGCCCAGCTCAGGGGGTGTCGCGCAGGTCATGATCCTGGGCTTTTATGACCGGCTGCTGGAGATGCGCCAGCCCGAGGACCAGGCCGGCCGGCTGATCGCCTGGGTCGACGCCCAGCGCCTGGCCTATGCCGACCGCGACCATTATGTCGCCGATCCGGATTTCGTTCCGGTGCCATCGGAGGATCTGATCGATCCGCGCTATCTCGACGTCCGGGTCAGGGAGGTCGTCGCGCCCGGCGCCACGCCCCGGCCGGGCGATCCGGGCCCGCCGCTGGGCCGAGATCCGATGATCGGCCTCTGGGGACAGGACACGACCGACGATACGCCGGGCACGACCCATGTCTCGATCATTGATCAGGATGGCAATGCGGTGGTGATGACGGCCACTGTGGAGTCGCCCTTCGGGGCCTCGCGATGGGCCGGCGGGTTCCTTCTGAACAATGAGCTGACCGATTTCGCCCTCGATCCGGACGAGAACGGCCTTCCCGTGGCCAATGCCCCGGCCGGCGGCAAGCGGCCCCGCAGCTCCATGTCGCCAACGCTGGTGCTGGATTCAGAGGGCGATCTTCTGATGGCCACGGGGTCGCCCGGCGGCAACTCCATCATTGCCTATGTCTCGAAGACGCTTGTGGGTGTGCTCGACTGGAACCTCGATGCCCAGGCGGCCGTCGACTTGCCCAATGTGATCGCCCGGGGCCTGGAGGTCGGTGTGGAGACGAGTCAGGGCGACGGCGCGGAATGGGCCCGGATCCTGCGCGAGGCCGGTTATGTCGTGAAGGAACGGGCCGGCGAGAATTCCGGACTGCACACGATCGTCGTGCGCGAGACGGGGCTCGAGGGCGGCGCCGATCCGCGGCGCGAGGGCGTGGCCCTGGGCCTGGACGCCGGCGCCACCGAACGTGCGCCAGAGATGGACCCCGAGACGGAGGCCGAACCGGCGCCCGAACCGGCCGAGGTCGATTAAGGCCGTTTCAAGCAAGGTGGGAACCTGTTGGCTTTGGGAAAATGCCGCGACGCAGAACGCCAGAGTAATGTCGGAGCGTACGGACTCGGTTGCGAACGGAGACTTGCGCAAGACCAACGATGCAAAACGACGGTCTGGAGTGAAACGAAGGACCGGCACTTTAGCCCATCCTGACTGGGTCTGATCGGCTGGAAGAGGCGCCAGACCGCGATCGCCTTCGCCGGACGCGGTGGTCGATTGCGCTCACTCACGCCAATCGGCTTTCGCCAAAGGCTGAGCAAGGACGGCCGGAGTTGGCGGTCAGGGGCGGCGGTCAATTCAGCCTTGGATCAGGCGCTCGACCGCATCCCAAAGCATCCGGAATGCCACCAGGGCCAGCAGTACGCCGAACATCCGCCGCAGCCGCACCGCATTGAGCCGGTGGGCCAGGCTCGCCCCGACCGGCGCCATGGTGACGGTGAACACCGAGATCAGCAGGAACGCCGGAACGTTGACGAAGCCGAGCGAGGCCGGCGGCAGGTCGTCCCTTGCCCAGCCTGCGGCAATGGCAGCAAGCGCCCCGGGCGCCCCTATCGCGACGCCGAAACCGGCCGCAGTGGCCACAGCGCGGTGTATCGACCAGCCGCAAACCGTCATCAGCGACACCCCGAACGTACCCCCGCCTATGCCCATGATGGCCGACAGGCCACCTAGGCCGGCACCCAGTCCGGCGCGGGCTGGCCCGTCGGGAAGCTCAGGGGCGAGGGTCCAGCCGGGCCGGCCGAAGAAGAGCTGTGCGGCCAGCAGGAACGCAAACTTCCCGAAGATGAGGGTCAGCCCCTCACCGGGAATCAGGCCCGCCACGGCCATGCCCGCCACCGCGCCAAGGACGATCCATGGCCCCCATCCAAGGAGGGTTGGCCAGTCGACCGCACCGTGCCGGTGATGCGCAAGTACGGAGCGCAGTGAGGTAACGCTGATCGTGGCGAGCGATGTCGCCACTGCTACATGCATCGCGCTCGACCCGTAACCCATCCCATCGAGCAGAAAGAACAGCACAGGCACGATGATGGCGCCGCCGCCGATCCCGAACAGGCCCGCGGCCAGCCCCGCCAGGAGGCCCGCCACCGCCAGGGCAAGCATCAGCCCCGCCTGGTCCTGAAGAAGCGCGATCATGCGCTGGCCTTGGGCCGATCCGACCCGCCTGGCAAGTGGGGATCGCGACGGGCCGCGTTGGGCGGTCTAGGCCGCGACGTCCACCGTGACCGCCTGTCTCGCCCGGTCCAGGACCTCCAGCCCGGCCCCTCGCCTCGGCGCCTCCTCCGACAGGGTCCGCCGCCAGGCCCGCGCGCCCGGCCGACCCGAGAACAGGCCCAGCATGTGCCGGGTCATCGCCGACAGGGGCACGCCTTCGCCCAGGCGCGCCGTCATGTAGGGCCGATAGGCCTCCAACGCCACCCAGGGGTCGACGGCTTTCCCCTGGCCGAAGATCCGTGCGTCCACCTGGCCGAGGAGCGCCGGTGTCTGATAGGCGGCGCGCCCCAGCATCACGCCATCGAAGGTCTCCAGATGGCCGCCCGCCGTCTCCAGATCGCCGAGCCCGCCGTTCAGAATGACCGTCAGATCGGGGCGAGCCGCCTTCAGCTCGGCAACCACTCCGTAGTCGAGGGGCGGAACCTCCCGGTTCTCCTTCGGGCTGAGGCCCTTCAGCCAGGCCTTGCGGGCATGAACGTACAGGATCCTGCACCCCTTCGCCGAAACTGCATCGGCAAAGCGGAACAGGCTATCGCGCGGATCGTCCTCGTCGACGCCGATCCTGCACTTCACGCTGACCGGAACGTCCACGGCGTCCTGCATGGCCGCCAGGGCATCGGCCACGTGCTCTGGCGTACGCATAAGGCAAGCGCCGAAAGCCCCCGACTGTACCCGGTCCGACGGACAGCCGCAGTTCAGATTGATCTCGTCGTAGCCCCAGTCGGCGCCGATGCGTGCGGCCGCCGCCAGCTTTACCCGGTCGCTGCCGCCAAGCTGCAAGGCCACGGGATGGCTCTCATCGGCGTGTCCCAACAGGCGTTCGCGTTGCCCATGAAGAACAGCGTCCGCCACAACCATTTCGGTGAACAGGAGCGCATGGCGCGACAGGGTTCTGTGAAAGGCCCGACAGTGGCGGTCGGTCCAGTCCATCATGGGGGCGACGCTGAAACGGCGCGCGTCGTCCAGTCGCTGGCTGTCTGGAAGCGATCTCGTCATATTGCTCGAATAAGAGCAGACGGTGCGAAACTCAAATGTTGCAGGCGCTTCACCTCGAAGAAAGACGCGAGCCCCCGCGGGGCTCGCTTGTTAAACGATCGGATCGGCGCAGGCCGTTACTTGCCGGAAATCTTGATTTTCCGTGCCTGATTTCTGGCGCGCTCGGATTTCTGTAGCGACAGGCTCAGCACGCCGTTCTCCAGGCGGGCGTCGACCTTGTCCGGGTCGACCTCGCACGGCAGCGCGACCTGCCGCTGGAAGGACCCGTAGCGGCGCTCCATCCGGTGATAGTCGCGCCCGGATGTCTCGTCCTTCTCCTCACGATGACCGCTGATCATCACCGATCCGTCGTTCAGCGTGATGTCGAGATTGTCCCGGGAAATGCCCGGAACATCCAGTTCGATTTCGATGGTGTTGTCAGTTTCACTGACATCGAGATGTGCGCTCAGCAGACCTGACGCACCGTCACCTTCCGAAAACAAGCCGAACTCCGGAAAGTACTGACTGAACATGTCATCCATCTCCTGACGGAGCCTGCGAAGCGGATCGCGGCGCATCATCTGTGGTTCGTAACGTTGAGGTGTACGAGTGACCTGATTTTGATTTGCCATCACATCCTCCGTTGAACTAAAGCCCTTGGTGACAGCGATCTATGTTATGATCGACAAGACACAAGTCCCCATCGGGCGATAAATACTTGCCCATTGGCGGCGTCAGGGCTTTGATCCGGATCAAGGCAGCGCGCGCCGACGCCAGACAGGGTGCAGGTTCAGCCTATCGGCCCGGAGCCTTCCCTTGTCGTACAAGACCCTTCACGTTCCGATCCTGTTCGACGACAGCCTCGATGCAACGGTCCGAACGGCCCTCATGCTGGCAAAGACCATGGACGGGCATGTGATGGGCCGCCACATCAGGCACGAGAATGCGTACGGGCCGCCGGCCGTCTTCTATTCCGGCCTTCCCGACTTTCGAGTCGCCGTGAAAGACCGCCAGGCGGAGGCGGCGGGCGCCTATGCGCGGGCCTTGCGCGCCCAGTTCGAAGACATTTGCGATGCGGCAGGCGTCGACATCATTCCCGATACGCAACTGCCAGGGGAAGCGAGAGCGACCGCATCCTGGACCGACACCTATGGCACCCTGCCACACGGCTTTGCCCAAGCCGCCCGAGGCGCAGACCTGAGCATCATGGCCCGTCTGGGGCCGAAGCCCGGTGCGCTGCAGCGCGACGTGTTCGAGAGCCTCCTGCTGAATTCAGGCCGCCCGATCCTCGCCGTCCCGACAGCCGGCTTGATGTCCCTGCCGGAACGGATCGTGTTGGCCTGGGATGGCAGCCTGCCGGCGACGCGCGCCGTTGCGGGCGCCCTGCCGCTTCTCCAGCGCGCGAAGGACGTGGCGGTGGTCAGCATAGGCGAGGAGGAATGCCGTGCCGAAGCGTCCCGTTGCGTCCTGGGGCTGCGCAGGCACGGGGTGCGGGCCGAGGCCGTACGCCGCCCACTCGACCGGGGATGGGTGGCCGAGCGGATCCTGGCCGAGGTCGACGACCGGCGCGCAAACCTTCTGGTCATGGGCGGCTATTCACATACCCGACTGCACGAGAACCTTCTGGGCGGGGTCACGCGCCATGTGCTTGGACATGGCGAAACCGCGCTCCTGATGGCGCACTGAGCCGTGTCCGGATCAGGTTCGCGCCGCTGCGATCTCCGCCGCCAGGACCTCGAGCGCCTCTCGCGCGATGATGCGTTCCTCATCCGACGGCACGATGGCGACGGCAACCTCTGAGTCCGGCGCCGAGATCAGCGTCTCCGCCCCTGCATTGGCGTCCGGTTCCAGGGTTATCCCCATCCAGCGCAGATTTCGGCAGACCTGGTCGCGGACCCATGCAGAATTCTCACCGATCCCGCCGGTGAACACTACCGCATCGAGTCCGTCGAGCGACACGGCCAGCGATGAGATCCCCTGGGCCACTCGATGGCAGAAATAGTCCAGCGCGTCCCGCGCCTCGGCCGCCTCGCTGTCGAGCAGCACGCGAACATCTCCACTCGTACCGGTCATGCCGCTGAGGCCCGACTGTTCGTAAAGCAGCTCCGAGACATGGCTCACCGACATGCCCCGATCCTGCAGCAGGTGGAGCACCACGCCAGGGTCCAGATCGCCCGACCGGGTTCGCATGGGCAGCCCGCCCAGCGCGGTCATGCCCATTGTCGTGGCAACCGACCGACCGTCGCGGAGCGCGCAGAGGCTTGCGCCACTGCCAAGATGGGCGGCGACCGTGCGTCTGTGTCGCCGGCCGCGGAGCACCTCCGGCAACCGCTCGGCCAGGTGGGCGTAGGACAGGCCATGAAATCCGAACCGGACCACGCCGTCCTCGGTCAGTCTGCGGGGCAGCGCGAACAGTCGCGACGCCATGGCCTGGTCGCGGTGAAACGCGGTGTCAAAGGACAGGGTCTGGATCAGGTCTGGCCAGCGCGCCGCGATGGCCCGCACCCCTATCAGGTTCCGGTGCTGGTGCTGGGGCGCAAGACTCGCGAGCGATTCCAGTTCGTCGAGCAGGTCCGCGCTCACACGCGCCGGCCCGGTTCCCCTGCGCCCGCCATGCACCACCCTGTGGCCCACGGCGACGATCTGATAGTCGCGGAGCGGACCCATCAGCGCGTCGTCGACGGCGGCGACCAGCGTTTCGGGGTTGTCGATGGTGGTCAGCACCTCCTCCAGCGCCAGGCGCAGGCGGCTGTGGCCCTCCGACAGGGTGACATGGAAATGATCTGGCAGCCCGGAGACGCTGCCGCGGAGGATCAGCGCGCCGAGCCCGCCATCCCCGACTTCATAGAGCGCGAATTTCACGCTCGACGACCCGGTATTGATTGTCAGTATTGCCGGCTTTTTCTGTGTCACGACTTGTCCCCACACATCGCTAGACACGCGGCCACCGCACAGGAAGCCACACGCTCGCCAATCTCGTCGGATCGGCTTGTCAGAATGATCGGTACCCGTGCACCGACCACCACGCCAGCAGCCGACGCTCCCGCAAGATAGTCGAGCTGCTTGGCCACCATGTTCCCCGCCTCGAGGTTCGGCACGACCAGTATGTCCGCATCGCCAGCAACCGGCGACACGATCCCCTTCGCCGCGACGGACTCCTGCGAGATCGCGAGATCGAATGCCAGCGGTCCGTCCAGCAACCCGCCGGTGATCTGCCCGCGGTCCGCCATCTTGCAAAGCGCCGCCGCGTCGATCGTGGAACGTATGCCGGGATCGACCTCTTCGGTCGCCGAGAGGATCGCCACCTTGGGCATGGTCACGCCGATCGCGCGGGCGACGTCGATGGCATTCTGCACGATACACCTCTTTGCCGCGAGATCGGGTTCGATGTTGATCGCGCCGTCCGTGATCAGCAGCCATTTCGAATAGGCCGGGGTCGACATCACGAAGACATGCGACATGCGGCGTTCGGTGCGCAATCCCGCCGAACGGGGCACCACGGCCCCCATCAGCTCATTGGTATGCAGCGCCCCCTTCATCAGGGAGACGACCTCACCGCGCGCTGCAAGGCCAACCGCAGCATCGGCCGCGGCGTGGCTGTGAGGCGTATCCACGAGTTCGAGACCGGAAAGGTCGGCACCCAGGGACTCGGCTGCCGCGCGGATCTTCGCTTGCGGCCCAATCAGAACCGGCACGATCAGACCCGCAGCCGCCGCCGCCAGGGCGCCACCCAGTGAGCGCGTATCGACCGGGTGCACCACGGCCGTGCGCACGGGATGGCCACCGGCCCGCGCAATCAGGGCGTCGAACGCCCCGCTGGCCTCCTGTCGATGGCGCGCGCTCATGGCTGTGGGTCTAGCGGCGCGGATTTGACGACCCGGAACGGGCGCGCAGGGCCGTCAGGGTCCGTGATGGTCACATACTCGCCAGGCGCCAGGCGATGGGTCTCCAGATGGAAGATCGGCTCGTCATCCTCCTCGCCAGGCTCATACGAGAACGCCCAGGTGCGGTGACGCGTATGGATGAGTTCCCCATGCTCATCATCCTCCCCTTCCCAGAAGCGGCGCACCGTGGCGCGGCGCTTGTCCTGTCGCCAGAGAGCCTCGTCGAGATGGAAGTCGGCATCGAGAGGCGCGACGAGATCATAGCCGCGCGCACTGCTGCCCTCGGGAAACGTGTCGGTTCGGGCAAGTTCCAGTCTGACATGGGTCCAGGGCATCGGCGCTCTCCTTTCTCCGGCCTCAGATCGGGTGAGCGCCACAGTGCGCACATGGCCCCGACCCGGCCACTCGTAGGATTACGCAACCTGCCCGAGGCCGCCCCGCAAAGAGGCTGCGTAGTCTTCCGAGATTGATGAATAAAAGGTTACCCCGTTAGGGTAAATTTACCAGTCCGGAACGGGCTTTCGTCCGATCAGGGAACCGTAGTCGAAAGGAGTAGTCATGGCTGACGATCATGTCGATCCGAATCAGAGCCACGCCGGACACGCATCCAATACAGGGAACGGTGTTCATGTCGACCCACGACTGGCAGCGATGGCATCCGCCTTCCAGTCAAGTCTTCAGCCTGGCGCCTTTACACATCTGAGTGCGAAGGCGATGCAGCACTGGATCGCATCGAACCAGGAGATGATGCGGTTCATGGCGACGCGGATGAAGAAGGACCTCGCGACGCTTCAGGCCTGCAACAACTGTCAGACCCAGAGCGAACTGATGCAGGTGTGTTCGGATGCGGTGACCGATACCGCGCACGACTATGCCAGCACGTTCGAGACGCTGGTGAAGATAAACAGCGACTGGGCCTGACCGGAGTGTTGTCGCGCCGGGCCCGCCTCGTCTAGATTGCAGCAGGAATCCAGATGAGTGTGGAGGTCGGTCCTGACCCGTCTCGACGCACCGGCGCGTGTGCCGGACGCCGAACATGCCCTGGTCAGTGCCAATGCGGTTCTGGCTGCGACGGTGGACATGCTGGTCGGCGAAGGATCCGACGGCGACCCGGCGCTCAGGCTCGTTGCTGCGGTCGAAGCGCTTCCCGGCGCCGGTCGGGGGGCGGTGCTCGGGCCGTCCGGACCGGAGGGGACCGGGATGACCGTGCTTGCGGCGCCCGGTTTCAGCGACGCCGAGCGCGCCGTCCTCACCGAAGCCCTGCGTGAGAGCTTACCCGTCGCGCCCTCGGCCGCCAATGGCGCCGGAGCCACTTTGCCCACGGACCTGCCGCTGCCCTTTGGCCTCCACGCAAGGCTCTTCACCTTTCGGAGCCAAGCCGGATGGCCAACGCTCTGCCTCGCCCTGGTGCGCCCCGCCAATACCGACGCGGTCGCCGCCGCTGCCTTGGATGGGTTGCTGGCGGATCTGTCCCGGCTGGCCGGGGTCGCCGGCGACGATCGGCGGCTGCGCGACACCGTGAGCCAGCAGCGGTCGGTGCTCGCGGCCATCGCGGCCACGGCCCCTGACGCCATCATAAGGATTGATCGCAAGGGCCGGATCCTCGACTTCCTCGGCAAGGCGGAAGCGATGTTCGGCTGGCGCAGCGAGGAGATCGTCGGTCAGGGGATCGAGCGCCTCATGCCACCTGAGCATGGCGCCCAGCATCAGACCTATATCGAGAATTTCATGCGGACCGGCGAACGCAAGCTGCCGGACTTCGGACGCCGGCTCCAGGCGACCCACCGCGACGGCCACCTGTTTCCGGTGGAGATCGCGCTGTCGGGTATCGAAGGCCAGGAGGAGATCGAGTTTCTCGGCGTCGTGCGCGACATCACCCGCCGTGTCCAGGCCGAACAGCGCCTCGATGACCTGCGCCAAGCCATGGAGGCCGCCAGCCGGCAGAGCGCGCTCGGCGAGTTCGCCGCCTCGGTGGCCCACGAGCTGAACCAGCCCCTGGCGGCGATCGCGAATTACCTCGACGCCCTCGAGATCCGTCTCGAAGGCGCGGAGGTCGAAGCCCCAGAGGCGCTGATCGACCTGGTGCAAAAGGCCGCCAACCAGGCCCGCCTGGGCGGCGAGATCATTCGCCGTGTGGGACGCATGACCAAACGCAGCGAGCCAAGCCGCGTGGAGGACGATCTCCACCTGGCTGTGGGGGAGGCTTTGGAGTTTGTCCGCTCCGCGGCCACCCTCTCGCAGGCGACGCTGATCCACGAGACCGAAGGCGAGGATGGCCGTGCGGTATTCGACCGTGTGGAGATCCAGCAGGTCGTGTCGAATCTGGCCTCGAACGCGCTGCGCGCCATGGCCGACCAGACCGATCCGCGCGTCTTGATCGTCACCTCACGCGTGACGGCGCACGAGGCCGAGATCATTGTCGCCGATACCGGTCCTGGCGTTCCCGACGCGGTGCGCGACAGCATCTTCGACAGCTTCGTCACCCACAGCCCGGGCGGCACCGGCCTCGGCCTGGCCATCGTGAAGCGGATCGCCAACGGACATGACGGCCGGGTCTGGCTGGAGCCGGGCCAGCAGACCGGCGCGGTGTTCCATGTCGTCTTCCCCCGGGGTCCCGTCGCGCCATGACCGAACCGACACCACGACCCGGGCCCGAGGATCCCGAGACGGTCTATGTCGTCGACGATGTCGCCGGCATGCGCGATTCGCTCGGCGAGCTGCTCAAGGCCTGGGGTTACGGTTTCGAGGCCCTGCCGAGCGGCGACGCCCTCCTGCAGACCCTGACCCCGGAAACGGCGGGCTGCGTGCTGTTGGACTATTCCATGCCGGGCATGAACGGACTGACGACGCTGGGCGCGCTACGCAGCGCCGGGATACCCATCCCCGTCGTGATGATTACGGCCCATGGCGATGTGGGACTGGCCGTGGAGGCGATGAAGGCGGGTGCCTTCGACTTTCTCGAAAAGCCGTGGACAAGGGACACGCTGAAAGCGGCCATCATCCGCGCCCTGGAACGGGACCGCACCCAGCGCAGCGCCGAACGCCAGCGTCAGCAGGCCGAGGCCGTACTCGAGAGCCTGACACCGCGCGAGCATGACGTGTTCGAGGAACTGATCACGGGCGCCTCCAACAAGGTGATCGCCCGGCGCCTCGATATCAGCCCCCGAACGGTGGAGTTCTACCGCGCCAATGTGCTGGAGAAGGCCGGCGTGGACGGGGTCGCCGGCCTGGTCCGCCTCGCCTTCATGGCGCGCCGCCTCGAAGCCTGACTCCCTGAGGAAGACGCCAGGCAACGTGGCAGCGGGCCAAGGATCGACCGCGCCCTGGCCGATTTAACCCGATAGGTTGAGACGAAGGAACACGCCGCGTCCCGCGCCGGGGATTCGCTCGCCCAACGCCACGTCGCTACGCCCGTTTCGGTTGTACCCCGCCAGATGATCCTCATAGACCTGGTCGAGGAGGTTCTCGACCCCCGCTGACAAACGAAGGCCGGGGCGTACCGTCCAATCCCCATACACACTCAGGACGACGTAGCCCGGCGTTTCGGCCTCCTCATTGGTCGCCGACACGCGGTCCTGACGGTCGACGGCGCGCACCTCCAGCGTCGTGGACCAGACGGACTGCTCCCAGGTAAGGCCGGCGGTCAGGCTCGACGGCGTGATCCGGTAGAGGTCGTCATCGGTGTCCCGGCGCTCGCCGCGCACATGGCTGATCAGGCCATCGAGCCGCAGCGGTCCGGCAAGATCGTAACCGCCATCCAGGTCTACCCCCACCAGTCGCGCATCGACATTGGCCCAGCGCAGGGGCGTTGCGTCCCCGTTCGCCGCCGCGACCATTTCCACCGGTGTGTCGACCACGCCCACGGTGTCGTCGAAGGGCACGCCCTGAACGTAGTCGTCGATCTGCCGGAGCCACACCGTGGGCCGCAGATAGGCGCGGTGGGTGGAGAGGTCGAAACCCACTTCTGCGATCCAGGCCGTCTCCGGATCGAGGCCAAGGTCGCCGACATAGATGTTTCCGTCGGCGAGGCCGCCGCTGGCATTGATCGGCAGCCAGCCAAAGCGCTGGATGTAGCCGGGCATCTTCTGCTTGCGGGCCAGGGTCGCGCGCCAGGTGACCGCCCCCTCCCCGGCCGTCCAGAGACGGGCGACCGCATCAAGCGTCGTCTCGTCGATCGAGCGGTCGGCTGCGTTGAAGGCGCCGGCGAGACCACGCGGTCCCATGGGCAGCGCCGGTCCCAGCCTGACCGTCCCGGCCTCGTGGTGGTGGCGGTCCGCCCGCACGCCAAGCTCTGCCCGGAAGGGTCCGAACGGACCGGTCCACTCGGCATGTCCTCCGAGCCGGTCCAGCATCACCTTGGGAAACGGGGTCACGAAGAAGGCCACGTTGGTCGGATTGGTTATGCGGACGTCATGCTCGACCCGTTCCGCGTCGCTGCCGACGCGCAGGCGCCCGCCCCAGGCATCCATCGTCGCGCTGAGGGCCGCTCCGCGTGTCGTGGCATCGGCCAGGGTCTCGCGCTGGCGCATGGGTTCAGGCGCTGGGCGAAGGCTGAAATTGTTCATGCCATGGGCCACGTCGGTGGCGTGCAGCTCAGCCTCGACCGTCAGGCCGGCGAAGGCCCGTTCATAGCCGATCCGAAGAAAGTCCGTATCGAAGAAGCGGATATCCATGGGAAACGGCGGATTGCCTGACGGGCCGGTGTTCTGGCGCCGGACATCCAGAGATACCGTCCCCACCGCAGAGCGCACCGCCGCGCTCGCACCGAAGACGCCGCGTTCGAACTCGGTCCCGCCAATCGTGCCGTCACCGAAGCGCGTATCGTCGCCCGCTTCCCAGGACCCGAGCAGGTTCACCCGCCAGCGATCCGTCGCCGCGCCAACCACGCCGCCGGCGAGGACACTGTCGTTCACGCTTCGCCCGCCAACGGTCAGGTCGTAGCTGCGCGACACCGCAGCGCCTTCTGCGAACGGCACAGACTTGAAGACCGCATTCGCGCCGCCCGCCAGGCCTGGCCCCTCCGAAACCGGACTGACCCCACGGTCGATCACCAGCGTCGCCACCAGGGGTGCCGGGGCATAGTGGAAAACCGGATCCATCAGATTGGGGCCGCCAGACGCGAAGCGCTGCCCGTTCACACGCAGGTTCAGCCGCTCGCCGAACAAGCCGCGATACTGCATCTGGCCGGACAGTTCACCGTTTGCGATGCGCGCGCCACCTGGCGTTCGCGCGCTCAGATAGGTCAGGTCACCGCCCTGCAGCGGGGCGGCGTCCGGACGGACGGCAAGCTCTGTGGCCGTGGCCGGGCGCGCTGCGGTGACCAGAATCACGTCTTGCAGGACAGGGTCGGCTGCGTCCGGGGTCCGGGGCCGGTCCTCGCTCTGGGATTGTGCGCCGGCTGGTAGCGACAGTACCGGCACGCAAAGCGCCAGCGCCAGCATGCGCGCGCGGCTGTCTAGGGACATAAAGGAAGGCATTCGTTTCTCACTGAACAAGCAGAACGCGCCGCTGCCGGTGAGGCCCTCGGGGCCAACTCAGCAGCCGCGCTGGAACGGGCCCCCGCAAGCGGGCGCCCATGCGTAATTGCTCAGATGAACAGAGGTGGGGCGCGGGACCCCACGGGCGGTCCTGCCGGCGAGAAGGTCAGCGTGGGGTGCCCGTGGTCAGGCCCATATGGCACCGAGGTATGGACGACCGGTTCCGAGACCGTGGAAGGCGTAGGCAGGGGTGCGAGCTGCGCCAGGCTGCAGACCGCGCAATGGCTCCGCGTATCAGAGCCGGAATGCTCCATCGGCTCGCCAAGGATCGCGGCCAGATGGCGGGCCGCCGCCACGTCCTCCGGGCTCGCCTCGGCATCCGGCGCCAGACAGATGTAACGGGCCACGTCGATGCCGCGGCTTTCGCCCACGGCAATGAGCCCGGGCAGGCTGACCTGCAGGGTGAGGGCCAGCATCGCGAGGATGCGGACGAAGTGACGGGCCGGCGTGCCGTTCATGGCGAGGAGGCTAGCCTACAGGGATACCGGTCGCACCTTCCACGGTGTCGCAGGAGGTGGCGCATGGTCCGACGTCCTGAAAGACCGGTCACCTGTCAGAGCAAGTTCGGAGCCGATGGACTCGTTTGCGAACGGACACTTGCTCAATAACAAGGACCTGAAGGGACGGTCTGACGCCAAAAAGTAAGGCTGGCGCGTCAAGATGATCAGCCTGCCAGCTTGGCTTGTTGTGCGAAGGGGCTGAGCCCCAACCACGACTGAATCGTCCGGGCAAGATCGTCGCGACCGATCATGCTCAACTTGCCGTCGGTCAACGCATTTGTGACCGTTCGCAGCCCGAGCCATATCTCCGTCATCGTCCGCAGATCGGCGTTGACGAACAGATCCACGTCGAATCCGGGATCCACATGGCAGAGGTCAACGGTGGCGTCAGGCTCGACGATCAGCCACCAGTGACGCTGCGATGCCGATTGTTCCCGGTAGATGAACTCGATCACAGTACGCCGACCAGGCAGCGGGTCAGTGTTGAGGTTGCGCCGCATGTCCCACATCAGAAGTTCAGCATCGAGATTCTCGAGCGTGGGTTCAGTCTCGACCCATTTCTGGCCCCACATGCCGATGGCCTCGATCACCGGCTGCAGATCCCTGCCGGCTTTCGTCAGTCGGTAGGCCTCGATTTCAGGCTCCCCTGACAATCGCTCCCGCGCGACGACACCGACAGCTTCCAGTTCGCGCAGGCGCTTCGATAGCAGTGCCGGCGACATCCGTGGCACACCGCGGCGCAGCTCGTTGAACCGAGTCGACCCGGCAACCAGCTCGCGAAGCAGGACGACGGTCCAGCGGGTGCAGAGTATTTCAGCCGCCATCGCTACGGGGCAGAACTGCTTGTAGCTCGCATTCGTCATACTGGCCTCCCTTCCCCAGCAGCCGCAGCGTATGTGCAGCGCCATGCCTGCGGCCAGTTCAGAATCTGTACCGGGGGTGATTCACTCCCTGAACTGGCCCGCAGCACGACCCGCCTGTCACCATACGCCTGCGTCGGAACGGTCCGATTGCGATGGCCACCACGCTCACGCGAAGGAGCTACGACATGCCGGTTGTGGACATACAGTTGATCGAAGGCGTCTTCGATGCCGACCAGAAGCGACGGATGATCGAGGAAGTCACCGAGACGATGGTGCGCATCGAAGGTGAAGCCATGCGCAGCGTCACCTGGGTAAGGATCCAGGAGATTGCCAGCGGCGAATGGGGGATAGGCGGCAAGCCGATGACGGCTTCCGACGTCAAGGCCACCGCGCTGCAGGGGCCGTGAGCGCCATGGACCACCGGGCGCCAGGCGGCCGTCATCGGTCGCTACGCCAACCCAGCCTGGACAGCCTAACAGAGGAGGGCGACATGAACCCACGGATCGAGACACAGCCCGACAAGCGGACCCTGTACGAGCGGCTCGGCGGATCCGCCGGGATCAGGCAGATTGTCGACGGTATGGTGGACAGGCACCTGCAGAATCCGGCGATCAAGCCGCGCTTCATACCCTATGTCGATCAGCCGGATCGGGTCGAACAGATCAAGCAGCATTACTGCACGCTGTTCGAGGCGCATTCCAATGGTCCGCGTGCCTATGACGGGCGCAGTATGGTCGAGACACATCGTGGAATGAACATAGATGAAGCCGAATACATGGCCGCCCTGGACGACATATTGGAAACAATGAAGGCCTTGGGCCACTCCGAAGCCACACGCAAGGATATCGCGGGCGTGCTCTATGCGCTGAAGGACGACATCATTCGCGTTTGAGCGCGCCAGGCCCCCGAAAAGATTGGTTGATTAAGAGGAGACGAGCATGGCTGCAGAGGCGTGGATCGAGACGAGGCGGTTCGAGACGCCCGATGAAGCGCTCGACATGAAGGCCCAGGGCGGGATCGACATCGTCAGGATGAAGCATGGCACGACCGGGATGTTTGCGGTGTTCGAGCCCGGCTGGACATGGGAGAAGGACGAGAAGCCCCTTCTCGGCTCGCCGGACTCCTGTCCGATGCACCATACTGGCTACTGTCTTTGGGGCAGGCTGGTGGTGCGGATGGTCGCGACAGGCGTCGAGACCACGATCACAAGGGGAGACTTTTTCGAGATTCCACCGGGTCATGACGCGTATGTCGACGGCGCCGAGCGTGTCGAACTGGTTCTCTTCGAACCCGGCGCCGGCCACCACGAATAGGCGACAGCCCATGTCATCGTCTCAGCCTCTCGGTCAACGTGCGTGTGGCCGACACATCGATCCGCACACAACTGACCGGTCCCGGATCGCGTCACCGATGTCGATTCCGGCCGAAAAGCCTACAGCACTTTCGATCGAATCGGGCACCGGTTCGCGTTCAGAAACGGCTCGATACTTTCAGATGCGCTAATGGCAGCCCGCCGCGTGGGCCAGCGGCTCGGCGTCGCCTTCGCCAGCCAGGTCGATCAGGCGGTCCTCCTGCACGACGCGGAACGCCGTCGGCCGTGGCAGCGAAATCACCCGCATCTGCTTCAGCCGGTTCAGCATGCGGCTCACCGTCTCGAGCGTCAGACCCAGATAGTCGGCGATATCGCCGCGGCTCATGGCCAGCCGAATGTGCCCGTCTGAGTCTTCCGGCAGGCGCGAGTCGAGATAGAGAAGAAAGCTCGCCACCCGCTCCAGGGCCGACTTTCGACCGAGCAACACGGCCTGCTCCCGGGCCATGGAGAGCTGGCTGCTGACGAAGCCGAACACGCGGCGGCGGAAGTCGGCATCGTCCTGCATGGCCCGTTCGAACGCTGCGCGCGGCATGTAGCGCGCGGTCACATGGGTGAGGGCTTCGGCGCTGAGATCATGGTCGGGGTCCAGTGTCAGCCCGATCATGTCCCCAGAGCCGGCGAATTGCTGCACCTGACGACGCCCATCGCTCAGCAGCTTGTAGACCACGACCGTCCCGTGCTCGATCTCGAACAGGCCGGTGCTGGCATCCCCCTGAAAAAAAAGGTGGTCATGCGGTGCGAAGCTGCGCAGCGGTACGGTGGCCCGTCCCGCGGCTTCCCCGGCACGGTCGCTGGTGCGGCGTTCGGCAATGGGATCGTAGAGCATGCGAGGGTCCCCATGGGTCGGCAGGTTATCGCCAGCCGGTTCGTCCGGCCTGTGTGGTGCCAACCTGTCGGAACCGCGCCCGAGTCGAAATCCGGGAAACCCCGCATGCGGGAAACTACGCAAGGACCCCTTGCCGCGCCCTGCCCCGCTGCTTTGCAGACAACACAAGACAGGCCGCCCCCTGGGAGCGGCCTGCCTCGAGTCCTTGGGAAAGAACCGTACGTCGCCTAGGCGGCTTCGAACTGGTTCATGGTGTTGTGAGCGCCGCCAGCCTTCAGGGCCCGCTCGCCGCCCACCATCTCCTTGAACGTGTCGCCCAGATCGGAGCCGACCTCGTGCTGGTGCTTCACGGCAGAGACCCCGCGCCGGATCTCCTCCCGCTGGATCGACTTCACATAGGCGGCCATCTTGTCCTCGCCGAAATAGCCCCGGGCCAGTTCGTCCATGCCTTTTGCCGTCAGGTGGAAGGTCGGCAGCGTGATCAGATTGTGGAACACGCCGGCGCGCGTCGAGATGTCGTGCTGGAACGCCTGCAGGCGGCGATCCGCTTCCTGGCCGAGCTCGGTGTCGTCATAGGCTTCCGACATGAGCGCATTGCCATCGGGATAGTCCGCTTCCGAGATGCGGCCTTCCGCGATCCACTGATCGCGAACCTGCTTGCGCAGATTGAGCGTCCAGTTGAACGAGGGCGAGTTGTTGTAGGTGAGCTTCGCATTGGGAACGGACTTGCGGATCTCGTTCACCATGGACGCGATCTCGTCCACATCCGGCGTCGCCGTCTCGATCCAGAGCAGGTCCGCCCCGCCCTTGGTGAGGCTGGCCACGCAGTCCTCGATCACGCGCTGCTTGCCGGTATCCTCACGGAACTTGTAGAGGCCGTTGGGCAGGCGCACCGGACGCACCAGCCTGCCATTCATCTGGATCGCGGACTCATTGTCCTTGAGCGGATTGTCCTCGGTGATCTCTTCGGTTTCGAGCCACTTTATGTATTCCGCGGCCAGGTCGCCGGGCTCGGCGGACACGGGCAGCTTCTGGGTCAGGCCGGCACCGAGGCTGTCGGTACGCGCCACGATCACGCCCTCGTCGACACCCAGCTCCTCGAAGGCAAGGCGACAGGCGCGCAGCTTCTCGATGAAATCTTCACGCGGCACCGTGACCTTGCCATCCTGGTGGCCGCACTGCTTGGCATCGGACACCTGGTTCTCGATCTGCAGGCAGCAGGCACCCGCCTTGATCAGTTCCTTGGCCAGCAGATAGGTGGCGTGCTCATTGCCGAAACCGGCGTCGATATCGGCGATGATCGGGACGACATGGCTTTCGAACGTGTCGATCTTCTCGATGATCGGCTTCAGGTCGGCTTCGCTGGCACCGGCCTTCTTCGCCGCCGTCAGCTCCTGGAACAGGTCGTTGATCGCCACTTCGTCGGCCTGGCGCAGGGAGGTGTAGATCTCCTGGATCAGATCGGCGACCGAGGTCTTCTCGTGCATCGACTGGTCCGGCAGATGGCCGAAGCGGTTGCGAAGGCCGGCAACCATCCAGCCGGAGAGGTACACATAGGTGCCCTTGGTCGTGCCGCGGAGGCGCTTGACCGCCTTGATCATCTGCTGGGCATGGAATCCGGACCAGCAGCCCAGCGACTGGGTGAACTGCTCCGGATCGGCATCATAGGCCGCCATGTCGGCGCGCATGACATGCGCCATGTCGCGGGCGATATCCAGATGGGTCGAATAGGTGTTCTGCAGCTTGAGCTGCGCAATGTAGTCGATATCGATACCGCCGGACGTGAAGCCGGTTGGGTAGCGCTTCTGCAGTTCGCCGTGAACTTCGGCATAGGTGGGACGCTTGGTCATGTCAGTGCTCCAGAAAGGGACCGTCCAGGTCCGGTTGGCTGGGATTGGCCGGCCTAGTCGAGCGTGCGCAGCACGTCGTAAGCCGGCAGGGTGAGAAAGTTGGCCAGGTCATCGCCGGTGGCCGTCTCCAGGAAGACCTCCGCCGCCCTGTCATAGCGGGCAGCCTTGAAGCCGCTCTCGCCGAGCGCGGTCTTCAGTTGGGCGATCTCGTCATCGAAGACCGACTGGAACCAGGCACGGTCCATCTCGACGCTGCCGCCATCTGCGGTCTTCACCGCGACGCCGTACTTGAGCCACTGCCAGATCTGGCTCCGCGAGATTTCGGCCGTCGCGGCATCTTCCATCAGATTGTGGATCGGTACGGCCCCGCGACCCTGCAGCCAGGCCGCCGTGTATTCGATCCCGACAGAAATGTTGGTGCGCACCCCCGCCTCGGTCACGTCGCCCTCATGTGGCGCAAGAAGCTCCGCCTGGCCGATCTCGGGGAATGCCCGCGGCTGGTCGATCTGGTTGGGCTGGGGCATGTGTTCGTCGAACACCTCCATGGCGACGGGGACCAGCGCCGGGTGGGCCACCCAGGTTCCGTCATGGCCGTTGCGCACTTCGCGCAGCTTGTCGGCCTTCACCTTCTCAAAGGCGGCAGCGTTGGCGGCTTCATCGTTCTTGACCGGAATCTGCGCCGCCATTCCGCCCATGGCGTGCGCGCCCCGGCGGTGGCAGGTCTCGATGAGCTTGAGGCTGTAGGCCGAAAGAAACGCCTTATCCATCGTAACGGCCGCGCGATCGGGCAGCACGTATTCAGGTTTCGCCCGCAGCGTCTTGATATAGCTGAAGATGTAATCCCAACGGCCACAATTCAGCCCCGCCATGTGATCGCGAAGTTCGTACAGGATCTCGTCCATCTCGAAGGCGGCCGGCAGCGTCTCGATCAGGACCGTGGCCTTGATCGTGCCTTTCGGCAGACCGATCGCCTCCTGGGCGTAGACGAAGACATCGTTCCAAAGCCTGGCCTCGAGATGGCTCTCCATCTTCGGCAGGTAGTAGAATGGACCCCGCTCATCGGACGCCAGCGCCTGGCCGTTGTGGAAGACGTGGAGACCGAAATCGAACAGGCTGGCCGACATCGCCCGGCCATCCACTTCGAGGTGAGCCTCTTCCATGTGCCAGCCGCGCGGGCGGACCAGCATCGTCGCCAGCGTGTCACCCAGCGTATAGGACTTGCCGCTGCCGGGATCGGTGAAATCCAGGTTGCCGGCGGCATAGTCCTGCATGTTCACCTGGCCCTCGATCATGTTCGCGAAGCTCGGGCTCGAGGCATCCTCGAAATCCGCCATGAACATCCGGGCACCGGAGTTCAGCGCATTGATCATCATCTTGCGGTCGACCGGACCGGTGATCTCCACACGCCGGTCCTTCAGGACGCCGGGAACCGGCGCGATGGTCCAGTCGCCCTCGCGAATGGCCTGCGTCTCGGGAAGGAAGTCTGGCAGCGCCCCCGCATCGAACTGCTTCAGGCGCGCCTCGCGGGCGGACAGCAGTTCCCGACGCCGCTGCCCGAAGGTGCGCTCCAGACCGGCCAGGAAAGCCAGGGCTTCGTCGGTGAGAACCTTGTGGGCTTCGGGATGCTCACGCGTGACGCGCGCGGCGGCGGCGTTGGCGGTATCGATGGCAGACAATGGCGTCTCCTTTGCTGCATGTTCGCATGCACCATATTTACACGCCAGCGCCACCGAAAGAAGCAGCTTGTAATTATTGGGTATTTTTGTAACACGAGTAACATAAATCGTCTGTTAAATGTAAACCTTGTAAAATCCGGCGGGTCTGGCAGGAAGTGGGCCATGAGCGAGCGAAGCGAGAAACTCCTGGTGGGTCCGCGCGTGCGGCGGTTGCGCCAGACCCTCGGCCTGACCCAGACCCAGATGGCGGAGGACCTCGGCGTCTCCGCCTCCTACGTCAACCTGATCGAGCGCAACCAGCGTCCGATGAGCGCCAAGGTCCTGTTGAAGCTCGCGGAGATCTACGATTTCGACATTTCGGACCTGTCGAGTTCCGGCGACAGCCAGACGGTGGCGGAACTGCACGAGGTGCTTCGCGATCCCGCGCTCGAGCTCAAGGCCCCGGGCAAGAACGAGGTCGAGGATGTGGTCAATGCCAGTCCGGAGATCGCCCGGGCCTTCCTGAAACTGCACGCGAAGTATCGCGACCTGTCGATGCGCGCCTATTCCGACGCCAATCCGCTCACGGATCGCGACAAGGTGGAGCTTCTGGAGGAGTCGGCGCGCAGCGTGGATTCCGTCCGCTACTTCCTGAACGACAACCGGAACTATTTTCCCGAACTCGACGAGGCTGCCGAGGCGCTGTCGGAGGAAATGGGCGTCATGGAGCGCTCGCCCCACAGCCCGCTGACCGAGCGGCTGAAGTCGCGCCACGGCCTGCGGGTGCGGATCGTCCCCTCCGACGTGATGCGCGACAATCTCCGCTATTTCGACCGGCACCGCTCGGGACTCGACCTGTCGGAACTGCTGCCGCGATCCGGACGGCGTTTCCAGATGGCCTTCCAGCTCGCCATGCTGGAATATGGCGACATCATCGACGCCCATGTACGCGCCGCCAACCTGCCCGACCGCGACTCGCGGGGCCTCGCGCGGGTCAGCCTGGCGAACTACTTCGCCGCCGCATTGCTGATGCCTTACCGCCGCTTCCTGCAGGAATGCGAGAAGACCCGCTACGATGTCGAACTGCTGAGCCACCGGTTCGGCACCAGCTACGAACAGACCGCCCACAGGCTGACGACGCTGCAGAAGCCCGAGGCGCGCGGCATCCCGTTCTTCTTCCTGCGGATCGACACGGCGGGCAACGTGTCCAAGCGCTTCAGCGCCGGCCGGTTCCATTTCTCGAAATTCGGCGGCGCCTGTCCGCTGTGGAACATTCACGACTGTTTCGAGACGCCGGAACGGATCCGGACCCAGATCATTCAGATGCCTGACGACACCACCTATTTCTCCATTGCGCGCACCGTGTCGCGCGCCGACGGCACCTATGAGCGCCCCGCCGCACGCATGGCGATCGGTCTCGGCTGCGACATCGCCTACGCGCCGAGACTGATCTATGCGCGTGACTACAATCTGGAAGACCTGAAGCCGGTCCAGGTCGGGGTCAATTGCTATCTCTGCGAGCGGCCGAACTGCCCGTCGCGCGCCCACGCCCCCCTGAACAAGAAGCTGACCTTCGACGAACGCGCGCGTGGCATCTCGCTCTACCGGTTCGAAGACCGATAGCGGCCGCGCCCACGTCTCTTGTTCGGATGCGCACAAGGCTTAAGCTCGCGGGCAACGGGAGGAGACACACCATGTCCGAGACGTTCGCCGCCATTATCGCCGACGACCGCAACGGGAAGACGGAAGGCCAGCTCGCCGAACTGTCGCTGGGCGATCTGCCTGACGAGGCGGTGCTGGTCGACGTGGCCTATTCGACGCTCAACTACAAGGACGGCCTGGCGGTGAGCGGCGCAGGCCGGATCTGCCGCACCCTGCCCATGGTATGCGGGATCGACCTAGCCGGAACGGTTGCGGAGAGCGCCGATCCACGCTTTGCGCCGGGTGACCGGGTTCTGGTCAACGGCTATGGGCTTTCGGAGCGTTACTGGGGAGGGTACGCCCAGCGCCAGCGGATCAATCCCGACTTTCTCGTTCGCGTACCGGAGGTCTTCAGCCTCCATGATGCCATGGCCATCGGCACGGCGGGCTATACCGCCATGCTGTCGGTCCTGTCGATCGCCGACCACGGCGTGACGCCCGGCGACGGCCCCGTTCTCGTGACGGGCGCGTCTGGCGGCGTTGGAAGCATCGCCGTCAGCCTGCTGGCGGCTAAGGGCCATGAGGTCGTCGCCGCGACCGGGCGGAGCGCGGACAATGCCGACTTCCTGACCCGACTTGGCGCGCATCGCATCCTGGAGCGCGAGGCCATCGCCCGGCCACCGAAGCCGCTGGAGGCCGAGACCTGGGCGGCTGTCGTCGACTGCGTGGGCGGCGTGACCCTCGCCACCGCGCTCGCCCAGACCCGCTACGACGGACTGGTCACGGCGTGCGGACTCGCCGGCGGGACGGATCTCCCAGCCAGCGTGATGCCCTTCATCCTGCGCGGCGTCACCCTGCGCGGAACGGACTCCGTCATGGCACCCATGGCGCGGCGCGAGCGAGCCTGGACCGCCCTGGCGGAGCTGATCACGCCGGCGCGGCTGGCCGAGCTGTCGCAGACCGTGCCCCTGGCGGAGGTGCCGCGCCTTGCCGGCGAGATCCTCCAGGGCCAGGTGCGCGGTCGGGTGGTCGTGGATGTGAACGCCTGACCGGCAGATCGCGGAGCCCTGGGAGCCCTGGCGGCCCAGGCCCCGCCGGGTCACGCCTCTCCGCCCGCCCCCGGGTTCGCACCGGGGCTAGCGCATCTTCAAATCAATCGGAGTCAGTGAAGATGCGCTATGTTCTTGTTTTTGGGCATTTTCTTAACGCGAACCGGTGCCCACTTCGCTCGAAAATGCTTTAGCCTTTGGCTTCGCCTTCGGGTTCGGCTTGCGGTTCGCGCTCGGGTTCGCCCTGGGGTTCGAAGGAGACCAGCTGGTCGCCTTGCTGAACCTGGTCACCCACCGCAAAGCGAAGCGCCGTGATCCGGCCGGCCGAGGGCGCGAGGATCGGATGCTCCATCTTCATCGCCTCGACCACGGCCAGGGTGTCTCCTGCGGCGACCTGCGCGCCCGCGTCCACGGGAAACGCAATGACCGTGCCGGGCATCGGTGAGGACAACGCGCTTGCCAGGCGCGTCTGCCCCCGCGACTCGGCACTCGGGCGCCAGGGCTCGAGGCGCCAGGTCTCGCCACCGATCCAGACGCGCAGACCGCCCTTTCCGTCGGCCGCCACATGTGCGTCGACCGGTCCGCCCTCGAGGCGGAACCGCACCTCCGGACCATCAACCTCCGCATCATGGAGATCGTGCACAGACCCGTCACTGGCCAGGAGGCGCAGCCCCTCCCGGTCCCGTTCGAGCCGGATACGCCGGGTCTCATCTCCCCCCTTGATCTCCATCGCCGCCACGGCCGGGCCATTCACCCGGAAACCGTCCAGGCAGGTCCACGGGTCACCGTCGGCAAAGGCCTGGCGGGTGGCCAGGAGCCACAGCAGCGCCGCCGCCTCGGCGCCCGGCGGACAGGGCGGCGCTTCCAGAAGCCCGCCGCCATGGCGCTCGATGAAGCCGGTGTCCAACTTGCCCGCCGCGAAGGCGGGATGGGTGAGCACGCGGTGCAGAAAGGCGGCATTCGTCTCCGGTCCCGCCACGCGCACGCCCGCCACCAGCCGGGCAAGCCGCCGGCGGGCCCGTTCGCGGTCGCTGCCATGGGCGATCAGCTTGCCGAGCATGGGATCGTAATGGCTGGAGACCTCGTCCCCCTCCGCCAGCCCGAGATCGAGGCGTAACCCGTTGCCTGGCGCCGGCAACGCCAGATGCGCGACCCGGCCGGTTGAGGGCAGGAAGCCCGCTTCCGGGCGCTCGGCATAGAGGCGCGCTTCCATGGCGTGGCCCGTGCACGCAATCTGTGACTGGGTGAGAGGCAAGGCTTCGCCGGCGGCGACGCGGATCTGCCAGGCAACGAGATCCTGCCCCGTCACGGCCTCTGTCACCGGATGCTCGACCTGGAGACGGGTGTTCATCTCCATGAAGTAGACGTTTTCGTCTCCGTCATAGAGGAATTCCACAGTGCCGGCGCCGACATACTCCACAGCCCTGGCCGCGTTCAGTGCCGCCTCGTGCAGGCGGGCGCGCACGACGTCGGGAAGATCCGGGGCGGGCGCTTCCTCGATCACCTTCTGGTGGCGCCGCTGGACCGTGCAGTCCCGCTCGAACAGGTGAACCAGGCCGCCATGCCGGTCGCCGAAGACCTGCACCTCCACATGACGGGGGGAGTCGATCAGTTTCTCGACGAGCATCCGGTCGTCGCCGAACGCCGCCCTGGCCTCCCGCTGCGCCGAGGCGAGGGCCGCTTCGAATTCCACAACGCTGTCCACACGTCGCATGCCCTTGCCGCCGCCGCCGGCCGATGCCTTCAGGAGCACGGGGAAACCGATCCGCTCCGCCTCGCCCCGCAGCGTCGACAGGCTCTGGTCCTCGCCCTGATAACCGGGCGCCAGCGGCACGCCGGCCTCTGCCATCAGCGCTTTTGAGCGCGCTTTCGACCCCATGACCCTTATCGCCTCCACGGGCGGGCCGATGAAGACGAGGCCAGCCCTGGCGCAGGCCTCGGCGAAGTCGGCATTCTCCGACAGGAAACCGTAGCCCGGATGGATGGCCTGGGCACCGGTCTCGCACGCCGCAGCGATCAGCCGCGAACTGTCGAGATAGGATTGGGAGGCCGGCGCAGGCCCAATGGCGACCGCCTCGTCGGCGACGGCGACGTGCAGCGCATCGCGGTCGGCCTGCGAATACACGGCCACCACGCGTATCCCCATCTCGCGGGCCGTACGGGCGATGCGTACCGCGATCTCTCCGCGGTTGGCGATCAGGAGCGTGTCGAACATGGTGCCCACCTCACATCCGGAACAGTCCGAACCGCGTGGGCGGTATCGGTGCGTTCATGGTCGCCGACAGCGCAAGCCCCAGAACGTCGCGCGTGTCTGCGGGGTCGATGATCCCGTCGTCCCAGAGGCGGGCGGAGGCGTAGTAGGGCGACCCCTGCGCGTCGTAGAGGTCACGGATCTCCTGCCTGGCGGCGGCGTCGCGGGCGTCGTCCCAGGTCTCGCCACGGCGCTCGGCTCCGGCCCGCTGGACCTGGCTCAACACGCCGGCCGCCTGCTCGCCGCCCATGACCGATATCCTCGCATTCGGCCACATGAACAGGAAGCGCGGCTCATAGGCCCGCCCGCACATGCCGTAATTGCCCGCGCCATAGGACCCACCCACGATCACGGTCAGCTTTGGCACGGCGGCGGTCGCCACGGCGTTGACCAGCTTGGCACCATGCTTGGCGATGCCGCCATGTTCGGCCTGGCGCCCCACCATGAACCCGGTGATGTTCTGCAGGAACAGGAGCGGGATGCTGCGCTGACAGCACAGTTCGATGAAGTGGGCGCCTTTCAGCGCGCTTTCGGAGAACAGGACGCCGTTGTTCGCGAGGATGCCAACGGGATGACCGTGGATGTGGGCAAACCCCGTCACCAGGGTCTCACCGTAGAGCGCCTTGAACTCGTCGAATTCCGACCCGTCCACGATCCGCGCAATCAGCTCCCGCGCGTCATAGGCCTTGCGCATGTCCTCGTTGACCAGCCCGTAGAGCTCCGCCGGATCGTGGGCGGGCGGCGTGGATGCCTGCAACGGGATGGGCGGTGTCTTCTCCCGGTTCAGACGCGCCACCGCACGGCGCGCCAGGGCCAGCGCATGGGCATCATCGTCCGCCAGTTCGTCGGCAACGCCGGAAATTCGGGTGTGGACATCGCCGCCGCCCAGGTCCTCGGCGCTGATCACTTCTCCCGTGGCAGCCTTCACCAGCGGTGGTCCGCCAAGGAAGATCGTGCCCTGCTCGCGCACGATGATCGCCACATCCGACATGGCGGGCTGATAGGCCCCGCCCGCCGTACACGAGCCATGGACCACCGCGATCTGGGCAATGCCTTCCGCGCTCATCCGGGCCTGGTTGAAGAAGATGCGGCCGAAATGGTCGCGGTCGGGAAACACCTCGTCCTGCATCGGCAGGAAGGCGCCACCGGACTCCACAAGGTAGACGCAGGGCAGACGGTTCTGCCAGGCGATCTCCTGGGCGCGCAGGTGCTTCTTGACGGTCAGGGGGTGATACGTCCCACCCTTCACCGTGGGATCGTTGGCGACGATCATGCACTCCAGACCCTCGACCCGACCGATGCCGGTGATCAGTCCGGCCGCGGGTACATCCCCCCCATACATGTCCCAGGCGGCGAATTGCCCGAGCTCGAGGAACGGCGAGCCCGGATCGAGCAATAGGTCGACCCGCTCGCGCGCCAGCAGCTTGCCAGCCTCCCGGTGACGCTTGCGGGCGACCGCATTGCCGCCCTCCCGCACCGTCTCGGCACGCGACCGCAACGTACCGGTCAGCGCCAGCATCGCCTCGCGATTGGCGCGGTAGGCCTCGCTGCCGGTGTCCAGTGCGGAGCGGAGTTGCGGCATGTGGTAATCCTCCCCTGATCCCGCCCGGCCGAGCCGGCGGCCCTCGTCCCCAACTGAATGGGGTGTGGCCTTACCTCCCCCCTAGCCATATTTCGGTTGCCGGACAATCGAGCGCCACGATAGGGAACGCGAGCAAACGCCAGCGAACGCAAGACCAGAGCGAAGAGGCACACCATGCTCTCGAATTCCGGGCTGCAGATGAAATTCGGTCTCGATCCGATGATCGAGGACATGCGCGAGAGCGTTGCGCGCTGGGTCAATGACCGGCTCGCGCCCCGCGCGGCGGAGATCGACCGAACCAACGCCTTTCCGCGCGACCTGTGGCTGGAACTGGGCAAGCTGGGACTACTGGGTATCACGGCTGACGAGGCCTATGGCGGAACCGGGCTCGGCTATCTCGCCCATTGCGTGGTCATGGAAGAGGTGTCGCGCGGATCGGGCAGCGTCGGGCTTTCCTATGGCGCGCACTCCAATCTCTGCGTCAACCAGATCAACCTCAATGGGCGCGAAGACCAGAAGCAGCGCTACCTGCCCAAGCTGATCACCGGCGAGCATCTGGGCGCCCTCGCCATGTCGGAACCGGGCGCCGGATCGGACGTGGTCTCCATGCGGCTGCGGGCCGAGCGCAAGGGCGACCGGTTCATCCTGAATGGCAGCAAGATGTGGATCACGAACGGCCCCACCGCCGATACGCTGGTCGTCTATGCCAAGACCGACCCGGATGCGGGGCCGCGGGGGATCACCGCCTTTCTCGTCGAGCGGGGCTTCCGCGGCTTCTCCACCGCCCAGAAACTCGACAAATTGGGCATGCGCGGCTCCGACACCTGTGAACTGGTGTTCGAGGATTGCGAGGTGCCGGAGGAGAACGTGCTCGGCGCGGTGAATGACGGCGTCCGCGTGCTGATGAGCGGGCTCGATTACGAACGGGCCGTGCTGGCGGCGGGGCCTCTGGGGATCATGCAGGCCGCTCTGGACACGGTCCTCCCCTACATCCATGAGCGCCAGCAGTTTGGCCAGCCGATCGGCGAATTCCAGCTCGTTCAGGGCAAGGTCGCCGACATGTACACGACGCTCAACGCCTGCCGCGCCTATGTCTATGCCGTCGCAGGCGCCTGCGACCGGGGCGAGACGACCCGACAGGACGCAGCCGGCTGTATCCTCTACGCGGCGGAAAAGGCCACGCAGGTGGCGCTCGACGCGATCCAGCTCCTGGGTGGCAATGGCTATATCAGCGACTATCCGACCGGCCGGCTCCTGCGCGATGCCAAGCTCTACGAGATCGGCGCCGGCACCAGCGAGATCCGGCGAATGCTGATAGGACGGGAACTGTTCGCACGGTCAGGCTAGAGGCGCTCTCCAACGAGACCAGGCGCGCGCCTCGAGCATTTTCAAGCGAAGTGGAAACCGGTTCGCGTTAAGAAAATGCGCAAAAACAAGAAGCTAGCGCATCTTCACTGACTCCGATTGATTTGAAGATGCGCTAGAGCGGATTCCATTCAATCTGCACCGTATCCGCAGGCGGCGAAGTAGTTGGC
>CAZBKM010000002.1:0-152224 GCA_964492485.1 uncultured Hyphomonadaceae bacterium
TGGCCTTGCGACCCGAAGGCGCTTGCAGGCCCTTCAGCCGGCCCACTTCCATGACGCGCGCCAGGACAATGTCGCCGGGCTGGGGCCTGCGGGTCCGGTCATCCACCATGCGCAGGGCAGACAATGGTACGTTGCGAACGGAGAAGGCGCGCTTGGCCGCCCTGAGACGGGGCTCGTCAATGATGGTGATCATGGGTGTGTCTCCTGTTGATCCTTGCACCCGGCGATTTGCCTGCCGGTCACTGGGACAACGGGAGCGCAGGGCAGATTATTCCGCGTGACCAAAAAGGAAATGCCGGACCCAAGGGCCCGGCATGTATTTGCTTCCGATGAACTCGCAGAGGTTCAGAATCGCACGCCCAGTTCGACAAGGCCCACAGCGCCATCCTGGGCGACACCAAGCGCGTCTTCCTCCTCGAAAAGGACCGCATCGGCAGCCACGTAGACATTGTCCGTGATCTCATATTCCCCGCCGAGCCCGTAGCGAGACACGGTCCCGCCATTCTCTTCACCAATCGCGACGGAGCCAGCGACGGCCCAACGCTCATCTTCCCAGGAAACACCGGCATTCCACTCACTCTCGTCCGGTGCAGTTGCAATCAGGTTCGATTGTCCGCGATCGACATAGGCCGCGCCGGCCGTCAGCTTGCCGCGCCGGATCTCAAGGCCTGCGCTCCAGCTTTCGATATCCTCCCGACCGGTCAACGGGTCTGAGGTGCCAGTGATGTAGGCAGCAGATCCGCCGATGACGAAATCGCCAACGGGCCGGACATATTGCGCGCCGAATTCGACAACGTCTTCCTGGATGAATCGTCGGGACGGGACGGGATCATCGGAATTGATCTCGAATTCCGGGGCGTAGGCGACGCCGAACCGGAGCCTCTCGATGGGTGGGGAGAGATAGGTCACCTTCGCCGCGTCCCGGCTGTCATACGGCGAGAGCAGCGCGACAGAGCCTGAGTAGCGGGCAAAGTCGCCGCGCACCTGGCCAAGGCCGACGCGAGGCGCATGGAAGGAGAGCGTGTCGGCAGGCCCGTCATTCTCGCCGAGCTCAACGCGGCCATATTCCGACGCCGCATAGACGTAGAATTCGTCACGCTCGAAGCCCTCAATCTGCTCCTGTCCGGAATCGACATCGGCGACAGCGCCGAAAACCCAGGCATTGTCAGCTGTGTATTCCAGCGACAAACGCGCATTACCGTCTATCGCCGTATCGGTGGTTGTACCGGCATTCGGATCCTCGACCGGATCAAATGCGCCGGCCTGCAGTGATGCACCGAAGCGCCCGCGCAATTGCAGCTTGCCGAAGTCGCCGGTCAGGCCGTCCTCGCCGAAACTGATCTCGCCGACCGCCGGCAAGGCTGCGGCAAGCGCTGCGATCATGGCCGCACCAAGAAGCGCCATTCGTTTCATTGTGCCGTTTTTCCTCTGCTTGTCGCCCGCTGGACGTCCATTCTGACTCCTGCAAGTGTTGCGCCGCTCATTTCAGCCTTGCCGAACACTTCGACTTCGAGGTGGCGCGGAAGCAGGTCGAAGATGAGGTGAATGCGGTCGGTATTGCCATCATTCATCGCTTCATGCTCGGCCTTGTTGTCGAACCACCAGAGCTCTCCAGTCTTCATCCGCACCTCCTCATCACCGGCCCGCATCCATGAGCCCGATGATTGTAGGATAAGGTGATAGCGGTTGCGGACGCGGTAATATTCGCCACGGTCGACATGGGGGTAGACCTTGTTGCCCGGCGGCAGGCTGACAATCTTGGCCCGGCCCATGATCGCGTCTTCTGCCTCGGAGATACGTTCCAGAAAGGCCCGCGCTTCCGGCAGCCGGGACGATCCCGTCGTCCAGCGGCTCTCATGCACGTCACGCCGGGCCCGGTCGCCCTGGGCGGACTTGCGCAGGCCGCGAACCGGAATCGCGAGCGCATCGCGCTGCACGCTGACAGCCTGCTGTCGGCCGGTCTGTTCATGCCAGATGCCGTCAGCGGCTTGGATTTCATCGAGAAACGGCTTGGGATCAATCCCGCGTTTCAGGCAGCGGAAGTGTTTCATGGCCAGGCTCCATTGGTTGTGGCGACCTGACAACGCAGGAAATCGGAATTTTATTCCCGCCATCCCTATTATCCCGACTTCACGGTCACAGTTGACGGCCAAGAGCTCCAATCCAGCCGCTGAGACCATGCCTCGGAATGTCGTCTTCCGGCGAACTCTAGCCAAAGAGGTTTGTCACGAGCAGCCGTTGGCTGGAAAGCATGCAGGGAATGGCGGCGGCCTTGCTCGACAACGTTCCCGGCGCCGGCTGGGGACCGCCATGTCCTTGAACGTCTGCCTCTGACGCGCGGTCGAGGAAACTGAAAAAGCCCTCCCTCGGCGTATTCATTGAATTTGTAGCCGGTTCTGCTGGGTCCTCGGTGCCGCCTCGATCACGTGACCCAATAATCCTCAGAATCAGTTATCTGGTTGTGTAAGTCCCCGGAAGCGATCGATAGGGACGTACCGGTGTTTAGTTGTTCCCGGAGGCGGCCTGTTGGGTGTAACGCCGCAGAAGGTGTTCTTGTCGCTGGGTGAGGCGCAACGCCGAATGCTGCTGGAGCGTTGTGGGATTTCGCCTGCCGATCGCGAGTTGGATACGTATCCGGAGGTGCTGAATACCAAGCGGCGCCGGGCGTTTGAACATGATCTTAACTGCATCGCCACGCTCGGCACCGACCACGCGGTACAGCTGGTTCATGATGCTCTTGTTCAGTCGGGCTGGACACATGAACATCTCAAGACATCGAGAAGCACCCGCGACAGGGCCTGCATTCTGCTGTGCCATTATCCAGACGCTTTCGAGCATGCCTTCGCGATCTGGAACGGCAATCGGCTGCGGGGTGGGCTGGACAGGGAGCAGGGCTTCAAGCTGCCGGAGATCGGGGCCTACAAGTTCGATCCCTTAAACGAGGCCGAGAGCGCATCGTTGAAGGCGCGGATCGCTTCTGCGGTAGCGGACGAATATCCAGGAAGGACCGTCAGTGGAGTAAAGGTGTTTGAACGCACCGCGTGGGGGCTTCCCACGAGGTCCGACACAGTAGTGCAATGCGACATTTCCTTTGGCGAAGACCCTGAAAGCATAGAGGTGATCGAAGAGGGCGAGGAAACGACCATCACTCTGACGCGGCTTTCGAGGATCAGCATTATCATTGATACGGGAGCCGGCACGATTTTCGTGGGTACAACCCTACGGAAGAAGGCGCTACATTCTGCGCTTGCCCAATGCGTTACCGAGTTCCTGTTCGACCTCGAAGCGCCGCTTGAGCGCCTCAAGCCCCTCCGTGTTTTTCCAGAAAAGTGTCGTTCGCCATTAGCGTTCAGCTTTAGCACACAAGATCATATTGCGCGGCCACGCATTTCGGAATTGCGCTACCGGCTCTTTCAGGCACCTAACACGCTCATGTTTCGGGTCCGGGATGACGATCGAGGCGGTGATATTCACGCACTCGAGGATGTTCGCCGACATGCCAAACGCATGCGGGTCTGGAGTGCCGTGATTGATTTCGAGTTTCAGACTGGGGGTGATGGCAACGTGATCCGACGGTCTGCAATACTGACCGAACCTTCATCTATGAGCTTCGGCCGGGCGTTTCCTGCCGAGAGGCTCATCATGGAAAAGGTTTTGACGAATAGCGGACTGATCGATCCGAATTTCTGCTGGGACACACGCGCAAGTTTTTCGAAAATTGCCCGGCTTGTCACACCGCACCACGTCGCCGAATTACGGCGAAGCTGGCTGCCCACCACGGTGTCCAGTCTTGAGGATGCAGGGATCATCAGACAGGGTGAGCCGCATGCTCGGGCTTGGTGTGACGACTGTTTGGAAACCCACGAGATAACAAAACAGGAGTATGAAGCTCAGATACGGGATGTCGTCCAATGCCCTGTATCTCGCTTTGTCTTGGGCCCCGATCAGGTCGACACGCGGGTCCTGTCCTTGGAAGGACTTCTGGAGTGGCTACACCACAACGCTGTTGACACGAAGGAGCCACCCGTCCCGCTGAATGGCGCAGGGCGTGCCTGGCATCTGGGACCCGCGAAGAAACCGAAGAGCACGAAAGCATTCGACCTCATTCTGGCGATCGACGTGGATATGCCCGAGACAACCAGCCTTCTGAATGACTTTCTCTCTCGGCGGCATCTCGGAGAACGCGGCCTCGTGCTGACACTGACCGATGACCCCATTCAGAAGGTTTTTCCAGCGGATTGGCGCGTCGCGCCGTTGAGCAGCGTCTGTCAGGTGACGAAAGACGGATTGAAATTCAAGTCCAATTGGGCTGCGCAACAACTCACTGGCAAGAGGCCCCCCAGCTCTCAGACGTCCGAGGAGGAATGGGATCAGATCCTCGCGGTTTTCGATGCGCTCTTTCCAGGCAATGACATTCTGCAGCCTTATCCGGTGGCAAGTGAACTGATCCATGCCGAGCCGGAGCTCTGCAACATGACCGCGAGAACGCTGGTAAATCAGCTAAGGGCACGACGGCCCCACAGATTCGAGTCCGGTCCCGATTAATGTCGTCCGGCGAAATCGAGCATCGAAATCGACGTAAGCTTTCAAGAATTTCGGTCCTAACATTTCGATGACTGAAGCGGCGGAATGCCCGTGTTCGCAATGACACGGAGGCATTTATGACCGTTCCCGTCGAGCAGATTTCACCCTATGCACTGTCGATCCAGGAGGCCTGCCGATTCAGCGGCCTGGGCCGAACCCGGCTTTATGCGGCCATCTCGTCTGGTGAACTGAAGACGTTGAAAGTCGGTACCAGGAGGCTCGTGCCTGTTGCCGCCCTCGAGGCCTGGCTGGCCTCGTTCGAGAGCGGAGAGACGGCGTGAGGCCGCGCCGCGCGCCCGACGAACGCCGCGCCTGCCCTGCTTGCGGACCGAAGGCCCGCGCGCCGGCCAATCGGCGCCGACCGGTCATGGCGGTCTGGTATGATGCGCCCGGACGGGTGACCGTCTACTGCCATCGCTACCAAGCGTGCCGGGTCGCGCCCGGATTGGTCCCGGCAGCGCCCCCGGTCTCCAGGACACCGGCGCGCGATACCGCCGAGCTCGCCGCATATCTCTGGCAGCGTTCGCAGCCGGCCGGTTGCTCGCCTGTGGAGACCTATCTCGGCGCGGTCCGCGGCATCGATCTGCCGGTCCCCGAAACCATTCGCTATCTGCCTGCCCACGGCCCTCACCCTCATGCCATGATCGCGGCGTTCGGCGCAGCCGATGAAGTCGAGCCCGGCCGGCTGGCAGCGCCTGCACGCGTGACGGCCGTGCACCTGACCGCACTCGCGCCCGATGGGCGCGCCCGGCTTGCCAAACGCATGCTGGGCCCGGTCAGCGGTCAGCCGCTCATGCTCGCTCCGCCGAACGACGCGCTTGGCCTGGTGGTCACCGAAGGCATCGAGGAGGCCCTCTCGGTCCATGTGGCGACGGGTCTGGGCGCCTGGGCCGCCGGGTCGGCCTCCCACATGGGCAAGCTCGCCGACGCGGTCCCCGAATGGATCGATTGCGTGAGCGTCCTCGTGGATCACGATCCGGCCGGTCAGCGCGGTGCGGCAAGGCTGATGGACGCCCTGCGCCGGCGAGGCCTGAGTGCCGGTCCCGTGACCCTGGGCGGGTAAGCCATGAGCCGTGATGCCAACGACCTGCTGCGCGAGGAAGGCCCGGACGGCCTGCGCCACCGCTTCGATGCCGGTGCCCCCGGACGTGGCGCGGGTGCCGGCACCCTCGAGGTCGGCTCCGACCAGGAGGTGGCCGGCCATGTCGCCAACGATCTTCGCGCCGCCTTCGGCGCGGCGGTCTTTGCCGAGGGGGCGTTCCATGTCTGGTCGGGTCGCGCGTGGCGGTCGCTTGCTGGTGCGGAGCTGCACCGGTTCATCAGCGCCTATGACGGGCGGATCTATCGCGGCCCCGATGGCAAGGACCGTCGGTTCAAGGTCAACAAGTCCATTGCGCAAAGCGTCGCCTACTGCCTGGCCCAGGATCTCGCAGCCGAAGACTTCTTCGCTGGCGCCCCGGCGGGCCTAAACACGCGTAGCGGCTTTCTCCAGGTTGGCGATGACGGATCGATTCGCAGCCGGGCCCATGCCCCCGACCAGCGCCAGCGCCACGTCCTCGATGCCAACTGGCACGGGGATACGCTTGCCCACCCACCGCCTGGAAGCGCACTCCACAAGCTGGTGACAGGGTGTTTCCGCTACGATCCCGAAGCCGACGCCAAGGCGGCCCTGCTGTCTGAAATCCTCGGCGTTGCCGCCTTCGGCCAGGCAACCCGCCTGCCCTCGCCCAGGGCGATCATCTTCCTTGGCGAGACAGCCGGCAACGGCAAGTCCCAATGGCTCGGCCTTCTGAAGGCGGTCCTGCCGCCGGGGGCGGTCTCTGCCATCACCCCGGCCGAACTCGGCCAGGCGCAACGCCGGGTGCAGCTGGCGGGCAAGCTCTTGAACGCGAGTGACGAACTCGGCGAGGCGGCCGTGCGCTCCGACAGCTTCAAGGCCGTGATCACGGGCGATCGGGTCTCGGGCAAGACCGTCTTCAAGGAACCGGTGGAGTTCTGCCCCTGCGCCCTTCATGTCTTCGCCACCAACCGCCTGCCGCCCTTTTCCGATGGTATGGACCGGGGCGTAAGACGGCGACTTCTGATCGTTCCGTTCGAGCGAACCATCCCGCCCGAAGAGCAGATCGCCGGACTCGGCGCTGCGGTCGCCCGCGACGAACTCGATCTCCTCCTGGCCTGGGCCATCGACGGCTTCAAGCGCGTGTGCCGCCAGGGCGGCTTCACCGAACCCGCATCCGGCCGCGCGATCCTGTCGGACTGGGCGCTCGCCAGCGATCCGGTGGCGGCCTTCCTGACGGACCCGGATGTCGTCGAGATCACGGGCGAGCGCAGCGACCGCCTGACCACCAAGCAGGTCTATCGCCGCTTCCAGGTCTGGGCCCGGGAGGAAGGCCTGCAGTCCGTGCGCACCCCCGACCACGGCCAGTTCACGCGTCGGGTGAGCGCGAGCGCGGTGCCCGGCGTGAGGGTCATACGCCACGGTCAGCGCGGCCGCGAGATCGTCGGCCTCCGCCTGGTGTGAACGTTCAGTGATTGGAGAGACACCGGAATGACCAGAGATTTCCCAATGAAATCAACGCCGGTGAACGCAGTGAACGCGCTCGCGCCTGGCTACGCACGCGCGCCCGCGCGCGTGACGCGTAGTTCGCGGGGACCGAACACTGCGTTCACCGACATTGTTTTTGCTGAGGTTTTTCGGCCGTTCCCGTACACACTGCGTTCACTGATCGGACACGGACGCGCGTTCGGCCAGGGCGCTTGGGAAAATCCGGGAGGGCTGTGATGGGGGGCCTGGGTTCGGGCGGGCACAATCGCCGCCATTACCGGCGAGTGGAAGACTGCCGGCGCCTCGATGCGGCGGCGCTCCAGCGCCAGGGCGTGCTCGTGGCGGGCTGGCAGGGGCAATGGGTCTGGAAAGCGGCCGACGGCGAGACGGCGCTCATCCACATTGCCGCCCATGACGACCGGATCGAGCTGGCCTACCGCTACCGCGAGGGCGACGGGCCCTGGACGCCCGTGCACGAGGCCCTCGTGCTCAGCTGGAGCCCACGCCGGCTCGGCGGGGCGCAGCCCTATTTCCTGTGCCCGGACTGCGCGCGCCGGGTGCGGATCGTCTACCTCCTCGCCGCCCGGTTCCGCTGCCGGTTCTGCCACGGCCTCGTCTATGCCAGCTCGCAGGAAGGCCCGCGCGACCGCCTCGTGCGCCGGATCCAGAAACGCCGCCGGCAGCTCGGGGCCGATCCCGGGATCGAGGCGCCCCTGCCGCCACGGCCGAAAACCATGCGCCAGGAGACCTATGCCCGGCTCTGCAAGGCGATCGCTGCCGATGAAGCGGCCCTTCTCGACGACCTCTGGGCACGGCTGAAGCCGGTCCAGACCCCTCCAGACCCACAAACGCAAGGAGATTTCTGGTCATGAGCGAGCTCATCGATAACCCGCACGCCCATACTGGCCTGCCTGAGCGCCTGCTGCGCGCGCTCCTGCCCTGGGAGTCGCCGGCGGCGTTCTGCGCGCTGCATGAGCGCTATCTGCGGTGCCACGCGCCCAACGGTCCCGACGAACATGCCCTGGTCGAGCAGCTGGTCTGGCTCGACTGGCGCCGGGAGCGCTTGCGGCTGGGCGAACGGGCCCTGCATCTAGCCAGCCTCGAGCGGCGCACCGATCTCGTGCAGCGCGATACGCTGACCCGGCGCGCCCTCGCCGGACGGGTCGATCAGGCCGGTAACGTCTCCTCGGAAACCGCCCTTCAGACCAATCCCGACGATGATGTCCGCGACCGCGCGAACCACAGCGAGGATCTGCGCATGACCCGCGACGCCCTTGCCCGCCTGGACGAGGGCGGAGACGGCGCGTTCGACCGCGCCCTGGACGCCCTGCGCAGCGATACCCAGGAGTGGTGGCTCGACGAATGCGAGGACGACCCGGACCGCTATCCCGAGACCGCTGATGGTTTGCGCCATTTCCTGGAGACCCAGGTCATCCCCGAGATCCAGCGCGACCTCGCCGGCGTCGACCACCGCCCCGCGGTGCGCCTGCAGGCCTGGGGCGAAAGCCTGGACCCCGACCGCCTCGACCGACTTATCACCCTCGACGAACGCCTCACCCGCCAGTACGAGAAGACCCTCTCCATGCTGCTCCGGCTACAGGAGATGCGGTCGGAGTAGCCGGGGCCACGCGCCCGCTTTGCACGGATGTGGCACGAAACACGAAGCGCACGGCCCAGGCTGGTGTCGAGGCGCTTTTAGCACCCTGTATCAATTGCATTCTTTAAGTGGCTAAGTCGTATGACCCACTGATGGACGGATATACCTTCAAACACCCGATGACCAGGATTGAACGCTCGACTGCAAGACCTCCCCCAATGGGGTCGATTCAAAGTCCGGTAGTAGGGTTTTGAGCCGTCCTTCGGAAAGGGCATGGTCCGTCTCCCAGAGATACCGCATTTCGTTCAGTTCGCGCGCCAACTCCCAGACCGGACTAGCGATCGTGAAGGCCCACCAGGGAAACGGCTTGAACCGCAGACTGCGCCCTGTGATTCGCTCCAGTTCGTACTTGATATCCAGTGCCGTGAGCGTGTGCCCGGGAAAGGGAATATCCTCGAACCGCGACAGCCGATGGCGCTTTTCGGCAAGAGCGACCGCGGCGCGGCTCCAATCCGGGAGATAGCACATGGCCTGAACGGTCTCGGCGGGTCCTGGCAGAGTGATCCTGCCGCGCGCGAGGTCCCTCAGGTAGATCTCCGACATGACGCAGCCACGACATTCGGGGTCGATGAAGTTGCCGGCCCTAAGCACGATCGTCTGAACGCCGCTTGCCGCATATGTGCGCTCCATCTCCAAGCGGATCCTGCCCTTGCGGCTGACAGGGTTCGGTGGCGTCTTTTCCGACCACGTGCCGCCGCTGTCGCCGAAATGATAGACGTTGCCTGGCAGGACGACCGTTGCACCGCTGTATTGAGCTGAACCGATCACCTGCGACGTGATCCTTGGGATCAGGTTCTTCCAGTTGTGATAGTTCGGTGGGTTCAACCCGTTGACGATCACGTCGCACCCTTGTGCAGCGCTGGCCATATCGTCTGCACGGCGATCAAAGTGCCGAACTTGCCATCCAGCCACTTCAAAGGCCGCGGCGCTGTGGCGGCCGATTTTGCCCGTGCCGCCCAGAATTAGAACCGTGCCCGTCATATCACCCTCCGTTCATGCCGGTGGCGGATGAATCCGTCATTCGCAGATGAAAGTGAATTGACTGAAGGTAACGATCGGATATTCGAAAATGAATGGACTCGAAGAGACCGTCACTCGACTGGGCCCATGTGCGAGCCTTCCTCGCCGTCGCCGAATCCGGCTCGCTCAGCGCAGCGGCACGCGCGCTGGGTCAAAGTCAGCCAACCCTGGGCCGGCACATCAAGGCCGCGGAGGCTGCGCTTGGGGCCACACTGTTCGTGCGCGATTCCAGCGGATTACGGCTGACAGAGATCGGCAGCGTGCTCCTCGATCCAGCCCGAGACATGGCCGAGGCCTCTGCGAGGTTCGAAACGCTCGCTGCAGGCCGCGACATGGGGCTGATTGGCACGGTCAGGATAACCGCAAGCGTTGTTGTTTCCCATTACCTTCTTCCCGGGATGATTTCGGAGCTGCGGAAGGCCGAACCCGATATAGAGGTCGAACTGGTTCCATCTGACACCACAGAAAACCTGATCTTCCGTGAGGCCGACATCGCAGTGCGCATGTTCCGCCCGACACAGCTCGATATCGTCACCCGCAAGATCGGCGACAGCCCGATGGCTCTTTATGCTTCGGGCGATCTTCTTTCCTACTTCGGCCAACCGACCAGCCTCGAGGAACTAGGACGATTGCCATTTGTCGGCTTCGACCGCTCGGACATGATTCTTCGCCTGGCCCGCGATCGGGGCCTCAATGTCGATGAGCACTTCTTCGGCGTACGCTGCGACAACCAGGCCACTTATTGGGAACTCGTCTGTGCGGGTTGCGGCGTAGGCGGTATGCAGACAGCTGTCGGTGAGGCCGAAGCAAGGGCGCAGAGGCTCGATTTCCAGCCAAATCTACCGTCCCTCCCGGTCTGGCTTGCGGCTCATGTTGCAATGCACAAGACACCGAGAGTCAAACGTGTCTGGGACTTTCTTGCCGACGCGCTCTCGCGTCGCTTGAGCACCGAAGCCTGATCGACGCGGTCTCGTGCGAGATCGTTACACATCTCCTGATTTGGCTTATCCCTGAGCCGTTCTGGAGGACTGTTCAAGACGCTCCCGACGTCTGAAACGAAGTGAAACGCAAGGCTGAGCGTCACGAACACAGGATTAACAGTTGCAGGTCTCAGAATGGCCCGTCCGGACCTGTAAATACCGCGACGCTTGGTTGCCTTCCCAATCGCCGTTGATGTCCCTTTTTCTCGGGAGTCCGCATCAGGTGAGCGTCAGGAGCAAAGTTGCATAGGCGATGAGGAGACTAGAGAAACCGATCAACCAGGTGACGCTCCTCGTTGTCTGCGCGCCAATGGCATGGAGTACGCCATGCAAGACACGGGAAGCGGCGTAGACAAGACTTGCCCAGCCAAGGACGGGGTTTCCCACGCCATTTCCCGCAAGGATTGCCAGCGGTGCGAACATTGCCACGCCTTCAACCTGGTTTCGGACGACCCGCGCAAGACGTCGGGACATTAGATCGCTTCGCTCTTCATCCCGAGCCGAGGCACTATAACGCAGGCCGAAGGCGACGTCTGAGTGCACAGCCTGGGCCGTAATCGACGTCACGAGGCTCAGACCGACGAGCAGCGTTGAGACGTCCATCATTGTCATGACGTTTCCTCCTGGACTGGCGATGCGGTCCCGGCAGCGGCGAACCGCGCGCGGTAGGCGCCCGGAGTCACGCCCATCCTCGTGTGGAACGCTCGAAGGAGCGCATCGACAGAGCCGAATCCGGCCTCATGGGCAACGTGCTCCAGACCTTGGGTTGTCTCCTCGAGCAGCGACTTCGCGCGGGTCAACCTGGCCTCCTCGACGAACTTCCCCGGGGTCGTTCCGGTGGTGGCGACGAAGGCCCTGAGGAAGGTCCGCTCGCTCATGTTAGCCAGTGCGGCCAGCTCCGGAACGCGCCGGCTCTCGCCATGCAGACGACCGGATGGATCCTCAAGGATGCGCGCGGCAAGCCGCAGTATAGGTTCCGGACCGTTCGAGGGGAGGTTAAGCCCCACCCCGAACTGCGCCTGACCGCCTGGACGTCGCAGAAAGAGAACCAATTCCCGCGCGACTGCACGTGCCACATGCGACCCGTGATCCGCCTCGATGAGGAAAAGCGAGAGATCTATCCCCGCCGTCACGCCGGCAGATGTGTAGAAGGGTGGATCGGCGACATAAATCGCGTCGGCGTCCATCGCGACATCGGGAAAGAGATATCTGAATCGGGCGGCAGCATTCCAGTGGGTGGTGGCGCGACGCCCGTTCAGCATTCCGGTGGCAGCGAGCACGAACGCGCCGGTACAGATCGACACGACACGACGGGCGCACGAGGCTTTCGCCCGCAGCAACTCCAGGGTCTTTCCGTCTTTCCACGTCGCCATCATCGCCTCTTCCGATCCGCCACAGACCACCAGGCTGTCGACCGGGGTAAGCGCATCGAGTGAGGTCACAGCGCCAAGCGAGATCCCCGCATGGGTTCGAATTGGAGCAGCCGTTACCGAGCAAAGCTCCGCTGCGTAAGCTCCACCGTGGCGGTTAGCCACCGCGAAGGCCTCCATTGGACCAGTCACATCGAGGCTCTGCACCCCGTCGAGAGCAAAAAAGGCGATGCGTCGAGGCATTGGCGGAGTATGCGTATCATTTGTCGTTTCCGACAAGAGGCATCGGCTCTAAGGGGGCGACAAACAGGAGATGTCCGATGATCCGCAGACTGACGTTCTTTTTCGCCCTCATTTGCTTTTCAGTCCCGGTCGCCCTGCTCGCAGCCGGTTGTGCAAGCCCAGAAAGCGGACCGATACCAAAATTGGAGCCCATCCAGATTCGAGTGTCCCAGGGGGAGCGACGCCTCGTCGCGCTGCTGGCCGACAATGCCGGCACGGAAACAACAGACCTGCTTGTCCCTCATGGAATCCTGACGCGGAGCGGCGCAGTCGATGTCGTCATCGTCGCGACAGGACCCGGGCCGGTGAGACTTATGCCCGCACTGACGATCATGCCTGACATGACCGCGGCCGAGTTCGAAGCGATCCATCCTCAAGGCGCTGATGCCGTGATCATCCCGGCCTTCCATCGTCGTGGTACGGCCAAGACGAGCGCCTTCATCCAGAGCCAGGCCTCAAGGGGAACGTTGATCGTCTCGATTTGTGAAGGGGCCGAGCCGGTCGCACGCGCTGGATTCTTCGATGGTCGAACTGCAACCACCCATTGGTACGCGCGCGACCGGATGAAACGGCGTTATCCGGAGGCCACGTGGGTTGAGAACACGCGCTACGTGATCGACGGCCAGGTCATGAGCTCTTCCGGGGTCTCCGCCTCGGTACCGGTGGCGGTGAAACTCCTAGAGCTTCTCGCGGGCACGGATGTGGCGCACGACACCGCCGCGGAACTGGCGCTCGATGACTGGAGCGCCGAACATGATAGCTCGCGGTTCTCGCTCGACTTTGCAAAGGTCCGTTCAGCCGTCGGCAATACGCTGGGGTTCTGGCGTCACGAGGTTCTTCACGCTCGCGTAGACGATGGTCTCGACGGGGTCGCTTTCGCGTTGCAGGCCGACGCTTGGTCCCGCACCTATCGTTCGAAACTGTTCGCGCAGAACCCTGATGGACGGGTCGTGACGGCTGAGGGCGTAACGCTCGTCACCGAGGTCGCGGGTCAGGCGGACGCTATGGTTACACCATCCACAGGCCCGCCCTTCGCAGCGCTTGAGGCCAATCTTGCGGACATTTCGGATCGGTACGGCGAGCGTACAGCTGAGTTCGTTGCCACACAGCTCGAATATGCCTGGCCGCAATGAATCGCGAACAGCATGGAAATCAGAAGGAACCAACGTGCAGTTCAGAACCCATGACGCTCCGCCTTGCCAGCAAGGCAAACCTCGAATGTTCGGGATGTGCGGCCTTGCCATGATCGCCGGAAGATCGGCGTCGCCAATCGGGGTTATCGACCGCTGCAGGTCACATGGAAACGGTTCCAGTGACCTGGCGGAACACCCGGCGGTGCATCAGCTTTCGACGAGGTCGGTCGACACTCATCGTCCGGTCCCCGTGACGGTCAACGTCGATGACAGCCAGACCGCGGCCCAGTGGCACGATCGTCTTGCCGGAACCGATAGCAAAGAGACCTCGACTGAAATCGAGTGGCGAACCATATGAAGGCCGCTCTACTCATCTTCGGCTGGGCTTCTGTCGTCGGCAGCGCACTTGACGCGGTGATAGGCGTTTATGCCGTTAGTCTTGTGATTATAGGACTCACTGAGATCGGTGTCTCGGTCGATACCTTCCTGCGAGATTTCCTTGGAGTACTTTACTGGATCAAGGATTTCGCCTTGCGCTTCATGCCGGCCGCAGTCGTCGCCTGGCTGTTTTCACTACCGGCTCTCGTCTATTTTCCCGCCCGGTTTGTTCTTGGCGTCGTTCTCGGCGGGTGGGCGCTCGCGGCAGCACGGCGACACGTAGACAACCCGCCGCGCACCGAACGCCCTGGCTGACCTGTGGTGATAGGGCCATCTGACTGATTGATTACGTGATGAGACCGCCCTATTGGCGTAGTCGGAAAGGTTGTCGGGCTTCGTAGAATACCCTCCCTCCAACTACATTCGGACGTTTCCCGCAGACGATAATCGCAATTCCATCTCGTAGTTGTGGATGTGCACGCCGCGGAGTTCAAACTCGCGTCTTTCGAGACAGCGGAACCCTCCACGCAAGAAAAACCGACGCGCCGCTTCGCTGGCTTCTACATGAAGCCGCCTAATTCCGGCGGTTATGGCAGCCGTCTTCAAGCGATCAAAGAGCGCCTTGCCGATACCCTTTCCAGCCACATCAGGGTGGCAGTAGAAGCAGTCGATGTGACCATCCGGCTCCAACTCTATGAAGGCCAAAGGCACGTCGTCTTTCGATACGGCGACCCAGACGGACCGACCATCTGAAACCCTCTCATGAAAGCGCTCCGACAGAATCGGAGCTGGGCTCCACGCCTTGAGCTGGGCGGTGGTGTAATCACGCGCACCAACAGCATGAACAGCCGTGTGCAGGATGTTAGCCAGCCTGGGGGCATCGGTCGGCCTGTAGGCTCTGACAATCATCTCTTCCATCCCATCGAAGGAGAAGTTTGATGCCGGCGCATGGAAACTGGCCCGCGCCACGAGGCGGCCCAACCGCTTCGTTTCTTACACGTCGCGAGCCGCTGCCGGGTACTAGGGATCGGTGAAAATCGCGGTAATCGGCGCATTCGTGGCAATAGACACAAGCCCCTCCATTGGATCCCCCGCCACGTTGAGCGGCAGCGAACCGCCATCCATGCTGGTCTGCGCCACGTATTCGCAGCGAAACTGGCCGGTCTCTTCGGTTGCGACGCAGCCGCGCTTTTCAAACTTCTGGATGACGAACTTCGGAAAGGTGAGGTCTTCCGTAAACAAGACCTGGAGGCAGAGCGAACCAAACAGCATCATCTCTGTTTGATGATCATTCGGGTTCTGGCAGACGCGTTCGAGGTTCCGGTAGATGCGGTTGCGCTCCTCCAGTCGCCTGAACACTGTTTCGAACATCTCTTGCGCGGTCGGTCCAGCCTGAAGGTCGGGCGGGGACAGATCGCGGACATCGGCCATGCGATAGGCGATCTGCGACTGCGCATCGCGTAGGGCCTCGAACACCCAATCGTCGTCCAGATCCTCTGGTAGAAGGTACCTGCGTGCAAAGGACTCGGTAATCTCGCTTGGATCGACCGAGCCCTCCAAGTCCATGGCGGCAGTCCGGAACCGAGCGCGTACTTGCGGGTCGTCACGCAGGTCCTCATACCGGGCCTTGAGTTCTGTCTTCGCAGGGATCAGCAGCCGGGAGATCGCTCGGTGTTCAGCGACGCTTACTGGAGCGATCCGATCTTCCAATTCGAGGGTGGGTTCTATGAGTTCGGCCCCAATCTGGAGATAGGACTCTCGTGTCGCCTTGAGGCTTGCCAGCGTCGCTGGCGCTGCGTTCGCATCCGCCGCCATCCCCTCGGCGATCGGAACAAGGGTTTGACGCGCTTTCATGATGAGCCGAATGGTCGCGTCGCGAACCGCCTGATCCGTCTTGTCGGCAACACCGAGCGCCTTTCCCGCATCGAGGAAGGTCGGCAATGCGTCGATCGAAGCGTCGGCAGTGTCGACTTCGATCATAAGTGCCCGCCAGTCGTAGATCTGATCGAGCGCGTCGGGATTTGCGGCCAACATGGAGGCGGACCCGCCATCCGGGGCGAAGGTGTAGCTGTACCGCGCGTTTCGGGTTTCGATGGGTTTGCCGTCGACGATCAAGGGCGCAAACTTCAGCCGGGACACGGCGCGAAGGCTGGTTTCCTCGAATATCCCGGGCGGCGTGCATTGATGTATGCGCGGATCCACGACACTCCCTCGAGGATCAATGTCGAACTCGACGATGCACTGCCCCTCCAAACTGCGGGCGGCCGCGCGCGACGGATACTGCGGCATGGTAGAGACAAGCGGTTGACGGGGTTGGGCTGCCGGTTGTCCTTGCGCCGCCGCAGGATTGATCGCAGGCCCGATCCAGCACGCCGCGACCGCCGCAACACTTATCAGACCTGAACCAACTTTCATCCGGCGCCTCCCCGCTCAACCCTCTTTGGAGCGGAACCTGTTCGCGCGGCTCACACATGGCAAGGGCGAAAGATCGCGTTTCTCCGAGGTGTCTGTTCTGTTGGGAAAGGCTCCAGAGTACAAACAGCCACCCGACGCGGTCCTGGCAAGCGCCGGTTCATCTTCGCATGATCAGTGCCTGAAGACTTTCGAGAGGTCATTGACGGGCTCCTGGCCCTGTTGCCGGAGCAGGCGTCAAGGCCGTGCGCCGCTTCGTCCTGTGGTCGAGGCGTTCGTAGCGGTGCGCGTTGGATTCGAGGCGCTGTTGGGCCGATAGGACAAATCCGTCCTACCCGTCAGCGTTCATCCGATTTGGGCCCGCAGCCTCCGTAACGACGCACGGCCGATTAACCTAGGCCCGTACTGACAACGGTTGACTCTCTGACTTTGGCACGGATTTGGCACGAAAAACGCCGCCTCCACCCAAAAATGCCCAATTGCACTCTCTAAGTCTTTGATCTTGCTGGTGCCGGCTGAGGGACTCGAACCCCCGACCCTCTGATTACAAATCAGATGCTCTACCAGCTGAGCTAAGCCGGCGACCTGTTCTCGCATACGCCGATTGGGGCATGGCAGGCAAGCGGGCGGGGCGGATGCGACCGCGGCCGCCAAGGGATCGCCCCGGATGTGCCGCAATCCTCCATGCCGCCTGCACGTTTCGGCCCCATTGGCGGGGCAGTCTTCGTCCCAGTCGCGAGGGAGCCCTGCCATGCGCCAGTCGATTGCAATCATCGTCCTGTTCGCCGCGCTCTGCGCCACCGCCGCCGGAGCCGCCCGGGCCGGCGCGCCGGCAGACGAGGCCTGGCGGTCGGCCAGCGGGGCCGGCGATACCGGTGCGCACGGTGCAGACGCTTTGTCCTGCGCCTATGGTCCGCGGGCCGAACTCGACATCTACTTTCCCCGCGACGAGGGTGCCCTGACCGCCCAGGCGCACGCTGCACTGGCGGCCTTCGCGGAGCGCATCGAGGGCTGTCAGGTGACCACGCTGAACGCGACGGTGCTGGCCGACGACGCCGGACATCCAGACCGCAGGGACGCGCTGTTCGACGCCCGCCGGATCGCCGTCCTGCGCGCGCTGACCGCCGAAGGGGTGAACCCGGCCCGCGTCACGGTCGATCTGGTGGTCCGCCGGAGCGACGGCGCAGCCCCGGACACCGCTCCCGATGCGGCCTTGCCCATGGGCCGGCGCGTCGAACTGGAGTTTGACCTCGACGCGCCCACGGTGGGCTGATCCGCATCGGGTCGGAGGCGGCCGACGACTTCCATCGCGCGCGGAAAGGGTCTAGGCGGGGCGCCAGGATCTCAAGCCATCGGACGCGCCCATGACCGCCAACGGCTCCCGCCGCATCCTCGTCACGTCTGCCCTGCCCTATATCAACGGGGTAAAGCATCTGGGAAACCTCGCCGGCTCGATGCTGCCGGCTGACGTGTATGCCCGCGCGATGCGCCTTATGGGCCACGAGGTGCTCTATATCTGCGCCACGGACGAACACGGCACGCCCGCCGAACTGGCTGCCCAGGCCGCGGGCGTGCCGGTCGCCCAGTACTGCAGGGAACAGCACGAGGTCCAGCGACGCGCCGGCGAGGGCTTCCGACTGTCCTATGACTGGTTCGGTCGCTCCTCGAGCGCCGAGAATGCCGCCCTCACCCAGCACTTCGCCCACGCGCTGGAAGCCCACGGGCTGATCGAGGAACGCACGTCGAAACAGGTCTATTCTATCGATGACGGGCGCTTCCTGCCCGATCGCTATGTGGAGGGCACATGCCCCCATTGCGGGTTCGTCGGCGCACGGGGCGACCAGTGCGACAGTTGCGGACGCCTGCTCGACCCGGTCGACCTGATCGACCCTTATTCGGCCGTCTCCGGCAGCCGCAGGATCGAGGTGCGCGACACCAAGCATCTGTTCCTGCTTCAGTCGCGCATGCAGGACGAGATACGCGACTGGGTCGAGGCCGCCACCGACTGGCCGCCGCTGGCGCGCTCCATCGCGCTGAAATGGCTCGACGAAGGTCTGCAGGACCGTGCCATCACGCGCGATCTGTCCTGGGGGGTACCGGTCACCTTGCCCGACGGCTCCATCCGTCCCGGTTTCGAGACAAAGGTCTTCTATGTCTGGTTCGACGCCCCCATCGAGTATATCGGCGCCACCCAGGAGTGGTCGAAGGCCACCGGGCAGGACTGGGCGCGGTGGTGGCGCACCGACGCGGGCGCAGCCAACTGCGAATACGTCCAGTTCATGGGCAAGGACAATGTCGCTTTCCACACCGTCAGCTTCCCGGTCACTCTGATCGGTGCGCGCGAACCCTGGAAGCTCGTCGACCGGCTGAAGGCCTTCAACTGGGTGACCTGGTATGGCGGCAAATTCTCCACCAGCCAGAACCGCGGCGTGTTCATGGACCAGGCCCTGGACCTGCTGCCCGCCGATTATTGGCGCTGGCATCTGACGATCAATGCGCCGGAGGGCTCCGATGCGGCCTTCACCTGGGAAGGCTTCCAGGCAGCGGTGAATTCCGACCTCGCCAATGTGTTTGGCAATTTCGTCAACCGGATCACGCGCTATTGCGCCTCGAAATTCGACGCGCGCGTCCCGGCAGGCGGGGTTCCCGGCGAGGCGGAGGCCTGGATCCTCGCCGAGCTGAAGGAGCGGCTGCCGCGTCTGTTCGCCCACTATGACGCGATGGAGTTCCGGAAGGCCGCGGTGGAGACCCGGGCGATCTGGGCGGCGGGCAATGAATACCTGACCCGGGCCGAGCCCTGGGTCAGGTACAAGACCGATATCGACGCCGCCGCCATGGGCGTGCGCATGGGCCTGAACCTGGCCGCGCTCTTCGGCGTGATTGCCCAGCCGATCATCCCGGATGCCGCGGCCCGGATCCTCGACGCGCTCGGCGTGCCGGAGAGCGAACGCCTGTTCGACTTCGACGATCTGGTAAGCCGCCTCGACCGGCTTGGCCCAGGGCACGCGATCCAGCCGCCCGACATGCTGTTCCAGAAGATCGAGGACAGCCAGATCGCGGAGTGGACCGCCCGATTCGGCGGCGGGGAGCGCCAGCCGGCCGGCGGGATCGCGCCCGGGGACGAAGACTGAGGCAAGGCTGGGGCCAGGCTAGGGCCAGGCTAGGGCAAGGCGAGGGCCAGGCGGGCGCCCACGGGTATCCTTCACCCTTGCCGTGTGGGCCGCGCTGGCTTAGCGAAAGGACACGCGCAGGGGCGGCGGCCCCGTCGAATGCGACCGGTGCGCGAGAAGGAGAGCGGAGCCCATGCCTGACTGGTTCGAGCTGCCCGACTGGACAGCGACCCCGGACGCCGTGGCCTGGGTCGGCGCGCTTCTGGCCGGCTACCTTCTGGGATCCATCCCCTTCGGTCTGGTGCTGACGCGGGCCGCAGGGATCGACCTGCGCCAGGTCGGTTCGGGCAATATCGGAGCCACGAATGTCCTGCGCACCGGCCGGCGCGACCTCGCCCTGGCCACACTGTTGCTGGACAGCTTCAAGGCGGGCCTCGCTGCGCTTCTGGTCGGGCTGGTGCTGGGCCCGGACCCGGGATTCGCGGCCGGCGCCGCAGCCTTCTTCGGTCACTGTTTCCCGATCTGGCTGGGCTTTCGGGGCGGCAAGGGCGTGGCGACCTATGCCGGCCTTCTCGCCTTCGCCACGCCGACCCATGGGTTGCTGGTGGGGGCACCGGTCTGGCTGGGCATGTTCGCGCTCACGCGCATCTCCTCATTGTCCGCGCTGACCGCAGCGGTCCTGGTGCCGCCCGGCGCCTGGATGCTTGGCGCCCGCCCCTTCGTGGTGGTCGGGCTGGCTGTCCTGTCGGGGCTCGTCTTCTGGACCCATCGCGACAATCTCCGCCGGCTGATCCGGGGCGAGGAGCCGCGTTTCGGGCGCGGGCGCGAGGGGTAGAGCGTGACCGGGTCCCGCCTGAGCCGGGCCGAGCGGATCGACTGGCTGCGCCTGGCGCGAACCGCGCGCGTCGGACCGGTCACATTCGCCCAGCTTCTGGCCCGGCATGGTACGCCGGCCGGGGCGCTCAAGGTGCTGCCTGCCCTCGCTCGCCGGGGCGGCATGCAGCTTGTACCCGTGGATCCAGACCGGGCCGCGCGCGAGCTGGATGCCACCGAGGCCCTCGGCGGACGGGTGCTGATGTCGTGCGAACCGGACTATCCGCCGCTTCTGGCCGCGCTGGACCCGCCGCCCCCCGTGATCACGGTGCTCGGCGATCCGCGGCTGGCGGCCCGTCCGACGGTCGCCCTGGTCGGGGCACGCAATGCCTCGGCGGCCGGGCGGAAGATCGCCCGCGACATGGCCGGCGACCTCGGACGCGCGGGGTATGTCACGGTTTCGGGCCTTGCGCGCGGCATTGATGGGGAGGTCCACGCCGCCTCCCTGGAGAGCGGAACGATCGCCGTGCTGGGTGGCGGAGTGGACCATGTCTATCCGCCCCAGCACGAGGCGCTCTATGACGCCGTAACGAAGCAGGGCCTGATCGTGTCGGAGAGCCCGCTCGGCCATCGCGCCACTGCCCGGGACTTCCCGCGCCGCAACCGGTTGATCACGGGGCTGGCCATGGGGGTGGTCGTGGTCGAAGCGGCGGAACGCTCAGGCTCGCTGATCTCCGCACGCACGGCCGCCGAGCAGGGTCGGGACGTGATGGCCGTCCCGGGGTCGCCGCTCGATCCGCGCGCCGCAGGTACGAACGCCCTTCTGCGTGGCGGCGCAAGCCTCGTGCGCGATGCCCGCGACGTGCTGGATGTGCTCGACGCCCTCCCGCGCCTTCGCCTGGAAGCCCCGTCCGCGCCCGACTACGAAACCGAACCGGACACCGATCCGGTCCCGACCGAGCAGGTGGACGCCGTGCGCGCGGCGCTGACGCCCTATCCGCTGGCGCTGGACGAGATTGCGCGGGCCGCGGGCGTGGGCCCGGCACGCTGCGCGGCGATCCTGATGGAGCTGGAACTTGCGGGCGAGGCGGAGACCCTGCCCGGGGGCCTTGCCGTGCGGGTGGTCTGAGCGTGCGGCGGTCTGACCTGCCCGGACTGAAGGCCAGACTGTGGGGTGGACTGCGGCGTGGACCGCGGGGCCGACAGGAACGCCGGCCTGCCTGCCCGAACTGGACGGGCGCCGGGCGACCTTCTAAGCACGCGGACGAACCGCGCGGACCGGGCGCGGCACCGCCGTCGGACCAAGGGGCACAGGAGGGGGCGTCCATGTACAGTTTCCGCGCGCTTGCGGCCGCCACTACGGGCCTGATGGTCCTGCCCCAGGCCGCCGTCTGGGCACAGGCCGACGATCTGGCGTCCAGCCGCCCCGGCGCCGAACGCGCCCAGGTCGGCGAAGTGATCCTCGTTGCCGACAACCTGTTCGAATCCGAGCGCGGCGACTCCATCGTCGCGGAAGGCAATGTCGAGGCGACCTATGAGGGCCGGATCCTGCGGGCCGACCGGGTCATCTACAACCGCGCCACCGACCAGGTGCGCGCCATCGGAAACGTGGTCATCATCGACGATGACGGGACCCAGCGTTTCGCTGAGGAGGTGGAGGTCGACAGCACCCTCGACGAGGGCTACGCGGTTGGCTTCTCGATGCGCATGGAGAATGGCGCCCGCGCGGTGGCCAGCAGCGCGGTCCGCCAGGAGGGCGGGCTGAATGCGCTGGACCAGGTCGTCTACACCGCATGTGACATCTGCGAGGAGGGTGACCGGCCAACCTGGGCGCTTCGGGCCCGCCGGGCGGTGCTCGACCAGGAAAGTCAGATGATCTCCTACCGCGACGCGGTGCTGGAAATCGGCGGCGTGCCCGTGATCTACCTGCCCTACTTCGCCCACCCCGATCCGAATTCGGGGCGCCGGTCCGGCTTCCTGTTTCCGGACTTCGGACTGTCATCGACGGTGGGCGCCTTCTACCAGCAGCCTTATTACTGGGCGATCTCCGACCACCAGGAACTGACCATTGCGCCGGAAGTCTACGAGCGCGTAAACCCTCTCCTTGAACTGGAATATTCCAAGCAGTTCTGGTCGGGACGGCTGAACATCGAGACCAGCGTCACCCAGGAGGCGCTGTTCGATGGTGACGGCGAGCGTCTGGAGACGAGCGAGTCCAGCGTCCGCTCGCATATTTTCGCGGACGGGTACTTTTCGCTGAACCGCCGCTGGAACTGGGGCTTCGGTGTCGAGCGCGTGTCCGACGATCTCTACCTCGACCGTTACAATATCGACGGCGAGAACGATCTGCGCGGGCTCTATGCCAGCGTGCCGAAACGCCTCCTCAGCCAACTCTTCCTCACCGGTCAGGACCAGGACTTCTACAGCGAGACATCGCTGCTGAGCTTCCAGGGCCTGCGGGCCAGCGACGAGAACAGCCGTATCCCCACGCTGTCCCCACTGTCGTTCCACGAGCGTACCTTCGACCTGGGCGCCTGGGGTCTGGGCGCGGTCAATGCCGGAACGGCGATCCTCAGCCGCGAGGATGGCGCCGACAGCCACCGCGTCAGCCTTGGCGGGGACTGGTCACACCGGATTGTCCTGCCCGGCGGTGTTCTGATGGCACCCTTTGCCGATGCGCGCGTCGACTATTACGGACTGGACGAGACGGTGTCGGGCGAGTCCAGCGTCACGCGCGGCGTGGGCAGCATCGGCACCACGCTCTCCTATCCGCTCATAAGGCGGGGGCAGAGCGTCGATATTACCGTCGAACCGATCGTGATGGGCGCCATAGGCGTGACCGGCGCGAATGACGAACCCATTCCGAACGAGGACACCTTGCTGTCGGAATTCACCGTGGCGTCCCTGTTCGACCCGAACGGCGTCAATGGCTACGATCTCTATGAGGGCGACGGTCGGGTGTCGGCGGGCCTGTCGACCACGATGCGCTGGAAGAACGGGGTGGAAGTTCAGGCGGTCGGCGGCAAGCGCTGGCGCAGCCGCGCGGACGAGGCCTTCTCGACCTTCTCCAATCTGGGCGGCGAGGAGTCCGACTGGCTCGCCGGCGCCTCGCTGGACCTGGGCCGGAGGCTTCGCCTCGAGACCGATTTGCGATTGGACCAGGACAGCCTCGAACTGAACCGGATCGACGCACGCCTATCCAGCCAGGTCTGGCGGGTGGGCGGATCGGTCCAGTATTTCAACATCTCCGAAGACATCGCGCCACTCAATCGCGCCGATGAAGGCATCTCGATCCAGGGAACGTTCCGGTTGACCGACAATTTCTCGCTGGTCTACGCGCGACTTCGTGACATCGAACTCGGACTGGACCAGACCCATGGCGTGGGCGTGCGCTACACCGATGGCTGTTCGGTCTTTGAAGTCGTGTACGAGCGTTCCGACAGTCGGGACCGTGAGCTTGGCCCGTCGGAAAGCCTGCGCTTCGCCTTCACGCTGCGATCGCTGGGTCAGTTCGGCTCCTCAGACGTGGACTAAATTGTTGTCATGTCTGAAGGATTGCTGTTACCGCGATTTGCCCGGCGCGCCCGCGCCGTTATGCTCGCGCCTGTCGGCGGCGGCCGATCCGGATGCAACGGGAACCCTCAGTATGCGCCTTAACCTGCTCCTCTCCCTTCTCGTCTGTGGTCTGGGCCTCGCCGGCATCCCCGCGCCGGCCCTGGCGCAGGCGCCTGCCCAGGCCCAGGCCCAGGCTCAAGGTCAGGGTCCGGGAGAGGCGATGGACCAGGGCCGGACGGGCACGCAGCTTCAGACCCCGGCGCTGCGCGCCGGCGATCCGGAGCGGGTCGATCCCGACAGCCAGCCCATCGAAGGCATCGCCGCCATCGTGAACGACGAGCCCATCTCCTATTCCGACGTGCGTGAACGCGCCCAGCTCCTGCTGCTCAGCCTCGGCACCGAGCCGAACGAGGAACAGCTCCAGCAGGTCGCTGGCCAGGCTCTGGAGCAGCTCATCGATGAAAAGCTGCAGCTCCAGGAAGCCGCCGAGTACGAAGTCGAGGTGAGCGACGAAGCCATCGCGGAGTCCATTGCCGACATGGCCAACCAGTCCGGCCTCGACCCCGACGACTTCGTGCGCCAGCTCGCGTCTGCTGGGATAAATCCGGCAAGCCTCGAAGCGCAGATGCGCGCCGACATCGCCTGGCGCCGGGTGATGCAGGGCCTCTACGGGTCGCGGATACGCATCTCCGACAACCAGATCCAGGAGCAGATGGAGCGCCTGAAGGAGTCCGCGCAGGAAACGCAGTACAACATCGCGGAAATCTTCCTTTATGCACCGGATGCCGAGAGCCGGGGCCAGGCCTATCAGGCGGCCCTCTCCATTGCCGACCAGATCCGGAATGGCGCGCCCTTCGGGCTGGCCGCGCAACGCTTCTCCTCGGCGCCGACGGCCGCCAATGGCGGCGAAATGGGCTGGGTCAGCCTTGACGATCTCGAAGATCCGCTGGCCGAAGCGGTTGAGGGCATGTCCGGGCAGGGCCTCACCCAGCCGATCACGGTCAGCGATGGGGTCTACCTGCTCGCCGTGCGCGGCAAGCGTGAACCCCAGGAGGCGGTGGAACTGGTTTCGCTTCTGCGCCTGATGGCCGCAGCAGGCGAACGCGAGGCGCTTGAAACCGCACGCGACGAGATTTCGGGCTGCGAGCAGGCGGAAGTCTATGCCGATGTGCGCGACACGCTGTCGGCAGCCCGGATGGGCCGCGTTGCACTGAGCGAACTGTCGGAGGAGGCCGCCGCGCGCATTCGAAACGCCAATGCCGCGACGGGCGCGACCGAGATATTCGAGACGCCGGGCGGTCCCGCCATGCTCTATGTCTGCGACCGGGAGACCGATCTGGAAGGCCTGCCGACACGCGACCAGCTCGAGAACCGGCTCTATGGCCAGCAATTGACGCTCGTCGCCGAGCGCGCCCTGCGCGATCTGCGCCGCGAAGCCACCATCATTCGCCGCTAAAGTACGGTCTTCGTCACGCGAAGTGGGCACCGGTTGGCGTCAAGAAAAGGCTCGGAACCAGGAACAGGGCGACTCTTTACTGACTCTCGTCCACATAAAGGCGCGCTCGGTCGTCCCGTCACGCAGCGATCCGGTCCAGACCATTAGCTGCACATGCTGTCGGTCGGGCACGGACCGCGCCAACAGGACGGCCTTGTGTCGCCCGATGCCCGGGCCCACACTGCATCCATGACCACGACCCGCTCCCTTCCCCTCGCCCTGACCCTTGGCGACCCCGCTGGCTGCGGCCCAGCCATCACGCGCCAGGCCTGGAACGCCTTTCGGTCGGCCGGCACGGGATGTTTCTATGTTGTGGCACCACCGCGCGTGTTCGAGGCCCAAGGCCCGACGGCGGCCATTTCCGATCCCTCCGAGGCGGCGGCGGTGTTCCCCGACGCCCTGCCGGTGCTGATGCTCGACACTGACGTGCCCGCCATCACGCCCGGCCACCCCGACCGGGCGGCTGCGTCGGCGATCACGGGCTCCATAAAGCTGGCGGTGTCGCACGCACTGGAGGGCCACGCGGGCGCCGTCGTGACCAATCCGATTTCGAAGTCGGTCCTCTACGCAGCCGGATTTCCCCATCCCGGCCATACCGAATACCTGGCAGAGCTCTGCCGCACGGACGGGTCGGAACCGCCCGCCCCGGTGATGATGCTTGTGGGTGGAGGCCTTCGGGTCGCGCTGGCGACCATCCACCTGCCACTACGCGAGGCGATTGACCGGCTCGACGGGGCCGCACTGCAGCAGACGGCGCAAACCGTCCATGCCGCGCTTCGGCGCGATTTCGGCATTCCGCAGCCGCGTCTGGCCTTTACCGGACTGAACCCCCACGCAGGCGAGGCGGGAACTCTTGGACGCGAAGAGATCGAGATCGTGAACCCGGCGGCCGAAGCGCTGCGTCGGTCGGGGATCGACATCACCGATGCGCGGCCCGCAGACACGGTCTATGCCGAGGCGCTGGACGGCGCCTTTGATGCGGTCATCGCAATGACCCACGACCAGGGCCTCATCCCGGTCAAGACGCTGGACTTCTGGGGTGGGGTGAACACGACGCTCGGCCTGCCCATTATCCGGACCAGTCCGGACCATGGCACCGCCTATGACGCCGCTGCCAAGGGTACAGCCCGACCCGACAGCCTGATCGCCGCCATCCGTCTGGCGCATGATCTTGCAGCGCGACGCGCGGCTGCCGCAGATGCCTGAACCGCCGGACCTGCTACATGCGCCCGCGCGCAAGTCGCTGGGGCAGCACTTCCTGTATGACCCCGACATCCTGCGCCGCGCCGCCCTGGCGGCAGGCGACGTGGCCGGCGAGACGGTCATCGAGGTCGGACCGGGCCCAGGTGGACTGACCCGCGCGCTTCTGGACGCCGGCGCCGAAACGGTTCTGGCCGTGGAAGCCGATCCCCGCTTTGCCAACGCACTCCGCACCTGGCCGGAAGCGACCGGGCGACGGCTGCATGTCATCGAGGGCGATGCCCGCAAGGTCGACTGGCCTGTGGAACTCGCGCGGCTCGGCGCGACAACACCGGCGCGGATCGTCGCCAATCTGCCTTACAATGTCGGAACTCCGCTCCTCGTTGGCTGGCTCAAGGCGGGGGCCTGGCGCGGGTCCATGGCGCTGATGTTCCAGAAGGAGGTCGCCGAACGGATCTGTGCCGCTCCGGGAACCCCGCACTATGGCCGCCTTGCAGTGCTGAGCCACGCGGTGACCCGTCCCCATATCGCCTTCACCCTTCCCGCCGGGGCCTTCCGGCCGCCGCCCAAGGTCGACAGCGCCGTTGCCGTGCTCCATCCCCTGCCCGACCGCGAGCGCCATGCCGACCTGACAACGCTGGAGCAGGTTGCCGCCGCCGCCTTCGGACAGAGGCGCAAGATGCTCCGTGCGGCGCTGAAAGGGCTGGCCGGTCGGGCCGGGCTCGACCCGTCGGACTGGATCGAAGGGGCCGGCCTCTCGCCGCAGCAACGGGCCGAAACCGTCGACCAGGCGGGCTTCCGTCGGTTGGCCGACGGTCTTGCCCACTTCGCTTGAAAATGCCCCGGAGTTCTGTGTTCGGGCATTTTCTTGACGCGAACCGGTGCCCACTTCGCTTGAAAATGCCCCGGAGTTCTGTGTTCGGGCATTTTCTTGGCGCGAACCGGTGCCCACTTCGCTTGAAAATGCCCTATGCGGCCTCTTCCCACAGTGCAAACGCACGGCCAGCCGCCGCATAAAGGCGCAGCACAGCCTCGTCGAAATGGTGCAGCCGCGCTTCGGTCTTCCCATCATCGAGACTGCGGAACCGTGCGCCATTGGCGCCGGTCTTGGCCACGATCAGAGCGGCCAGGTCGGCAAGCAACACCTCCCCCATGACGAGACCGTCCCGGCGATGCGCCTCCACCACCGTTTCGGCGAACCGCACCGCCTCGCAGGCGCGCAGCCCGGCCGGGTCGCCACATCCAAGACGCGGCCAGCATTTCGACAGCCGGATTTCCGGCAGCTCCACCTCCAGCAGGTGGTCGTCGATCAGCACGAACATGGCAGGCCCTCCAGCTCAGCCGTTTCCGTCTACGGCTGGCGCGATGCGGTTAAGGCCCCGTTAATCGCCGAGACCCTGGACCGCGCCACAGCCCTTATCCCCGCTGGATCGGCTCGGTGAGATAGGTGTTCCCGTCCCGGTCCTCGATCTCCACGACCCATAGATCGGGATCGCGGTCCCGCGCTCGGGCGACATAGGCATCCACATCCGCCTCGTCCGGACCCAGTCCCTGACTGGCGAGGTCAAGGAACACTCGCCTCCCGTCCATGTCGGTCCGGGGTACATAGGCAGCGGCCGTGCCATCCAGTCGCGCCACCTTCAGCAGAACGTCACCGCGCTGGGCATCCCCCTTGCTCAGGACGAACGCGCCGGCACCGGCAAGCTGTGCACGCCGCAGCAAGGCAGCGACCCAGATATGTGTCGGCAGGCGGCTGTCCATCCCTGCCGCCCTATTGTGCCGCGTCTTCGAGGGGCGCCAGATCGCCCGGCGCGGCCGGCGGCAGGCGGACATCCACCCGCGTGCCCTGTCCGGGTGCCGTGTCGATCCGTACGGTCCCACCCTGCAGGTCGGCAAAGCGCTTGACCACGGCGAGACCGAGACCGGTGCCGGTCCGACCGCGGGCATTCTCGCCCTGGGCGAAAGGCGCCGCAATCCGGTCGAGGTCGGCCCGGCTCATGCCGGCCCCGCGATCCGCCACCCAGAGCGCGACGCGGTCCCCCTCCCGGCCGACACCAAGGGTGACCGTGCCACCGGGTTCGGAATACTTGATCGCGTTGCTGACCAGGTTCTGCCAGATCTGGCGCACGGCGCGCGCGTCGGCATGGGCCCAGGTTTCGCCCGGCGGCGCTGACAGGGTCAGGCTGACACCTGCGCGCTCCGCCTGGGCAGCGAGCTGGCGCAGGACCGACTCGCCACTTGCGGCCAGATCGACCGGCTCGAGGTCGAGGCGGTGCTCGGCGCTCTCGGATCTGGCCAGGTCGAGAAGGTCCTCCACCAGAAGCATCAGATCCTGGCCGCTTTCCTGGATCAGTCCGGCATAGTCGCGATACGCCTCTGGCAGCGGGCCGCGCAGCTCCGCCTGCATCATTTCCGAGAAGCCGAGAATGGCATTCAGAGGCGTTTTGAGATCATGCCCGAGCCCGGCGAAAAAGGCGGTACGCGCCCGGACCGCCTCATCCCGCGTCTGCCGGGCCGCCTGCTCGACGGCCGCAAGGGTCTCTTTCAGTCCGTCGGCCTCGACGATCAGCCACAGGCTCCCGCCCGGCCTTGGCCGGCGTAGCCGGAAGACGGTTCCGCCGCGCGGTCCCTCGGCCAGGCCGTCACTGCCATCTGCCTGTGCGAAAGCCGCATCCAGCCTGTCGCCGACGGCCAGCGGCGGTATCAGCCTGGGATTGCCAGAGACGCGCTGGACCCGCTCATCCCGGTCGAGATAGACCAGCGCCGCAGGCGCCGTCGCAGGCAGCGCCGGCAGGGCCTCCGTCGGCACGCGGCCCTGTGGCGACGCGCCGGTTGCACCCGCCTGGATCGCAGCGCCGTTCGGCGACGCGGGCAGAGCCACCCGCCCTGCACTTGCGGCAAACAGGCAGGCGCCGGCCCATACCAGGGCGGCAAGGCCCGGGAGGATGGACAGCGGCGCAACCCAGCCGCTCTCCCCGGGCAGACCGACAATCAGTTGAAGCAGGCCGAGCCCACCTGCCGCCAGCCCTGCAAACCCGGCCAGTTCAGAGGCCAGGCGTCGATCGCCACGCGCCAGCGCCTGTGCCGGCCCGACCAGGAACACCGCCAGGGCCACACTGGCGATGCCGCCGCTGACCGCGCACAATGCAAACGCTGCGGCGACCCAGCCGACGCCGGCCAGGCGCATCCAGGCCGCTGCCAGCGCTGGCTGCGCGCGGCTGAGGGCATCGGCGCCCGCAGGCCAGACGAGTCCCACCCCCAATGCGGCGACGCCGGTCAAGGGCGCACCAAGCATCAGCGCTCCACCGCAGGCGACGCTACACGTCAGCAGCCACGCGGCTGGCCAGAAATACCTCCATGTTTGGAGAATAATCTCCTCCCGAACCAGGTCGAAACGTTACCAAAACTTATCGAGATTTTAACACTCGGGTGGCTGTTATTGCACTGTTTTTTATCGCCGGGCAAACTTCCCCGAAAACGGCTATTGGGGCATGTTGCTCGAGCGTCGGCGCAGAGGGAGCGTGCCATGAACCTGTCCACCCGCATCGCCGCCGCGGTGAGCCTGATCGCCCTTATGGGGGCTCCGGCTCTGGCCGCAGAGGAAGACGCCACGGCAGAGGCCGCCGTCACGCTTGCCGGAACCGCATCCGTGCCCGCCGAGGGACCCGAAGCGGAAACGGATGGTGCCAACCCGACCCCTGGCGAGAGTCCGGCGGACAACGGCGCCCTTCCTGCCTTGCCGGACCCCATTTCGAAGAGTGCTGCGGTTTATGCAACCTTCCAGGCCGATGTGTCCGACGTCTCCGACGGCGCGCTGGCCTCGGCGGCGGACATAGAGACTTCGCTGACCAATCTCGGAAGCCAGAATCCCGAACAATTGTCGGGTGGCTGGCTGGCCTATGCGGCGCTGATCGCCTCCCAGGACGAAGCCTATCGGGCGGCCGTGCGCGATATTGCCAGCTATTACGGCGAAGAGAGCTTTACACGCGGATTACGCAATGATCCCCGCTATGCCCGAACCCTCGACGGCGGCAAGACCGCGGTAACGTCTGCGCTGGTCGCAACCGACGCAGATGTTGGCCGTATCAACACCGCGGGCGCCTATGTGAAGGAACAGGCGTATTCGTTGCAGGCGTCCGGCTGGGCAAAGGCGCGGATCGGCAATACCGACCAGTTGATCGAGACCATCAGGACGGCCGCTCTGGCCGGACGCAGTGCGGCGCCGGAATTCGTCAGCGCGCTTGGCACCGCCGATATGGGCGGCGTGCTGAAACGGGCGGGCTCCGAGGGCGCGGTGTCGCTGTGGGACAGCGTGTCGACGGCCGCCGATGCCGTGCGCGTGCCTGCGCTGCCCATAAAGTATGAAGGGCGTGAAACCCGGATTCGCGCCGGCAAGGAGCCGATCGCAGACCGGATCGCCACGCTCGCCGCCTATCGTATTCTCGGCGACGGCGCCGCCTCGCCGGACGAGCTCTACACCGCCATGTCGGAACGCCAGACCAAGGGTTGCCTCAAGATGGCGCAGCTCAACCTTCATCAATGCGTTGCGGCCGCGCACAAGCAGTATGAAGTGCCCTTCTGCATCGGGGAGCACGCTTTGCTCGACGTTGGCAGCTGCCTTGGCGACGTGACCCAGTAGACCGCGTCGCCCCATCAGCCTGGCCGGTCAATCCGGCCATGCGCCCTGTGGCGTGTGTCGGTGGCGCAGACGGCGCAGCGCGATAGGCTCTCCCTCCGGCCCCTCTGGTCGCGGTGCCGATCCGGGGGCTTTCCTTCCGACGCATGACGCGCCATCTACCGCTCATGAGCATTGAAGACCGTGCCCGGGAAATCCGCGACGAATTCGCCTTCCTCGACGATTGGGAGCAGCGCTACGCCCATATCATCGACCTCGGCAAAGCGAACCCGCCGCTTGCCCCCGATGAGCGGCGCGAGGACACGCGGGTGCGTGGCTGTGCCTCTCAGGTCTGGATGGTCACGGATCGCGGCCCGGAGGATACGCTGACGCTCCGTGCAGAATCCGATGCGATGATCGTCTCGGGCCTGATCGCCCTGCTGACACGGCTCTATTCGGGGGCTCGCGCGGGTGAGATCGTCAGCTTTGACGCAGAAGGCCTGTTCGATGACATCGGCGTGTCGGGCGCCCTGACGGCGCAACGCTCCAACGGGCTCGCATCCATGCTCGCACGCATTCGCGACGTGGCCCGCTCGGTTGCCCACGCCGGTTGAGCCTGGACCGCCATCAGGCCGCACAGGCGAACGCGGTGTCGGCCAGATCGGAGAGCCCCTGCTCGAGGCGCTCGATCCAGGCATCGAAATCAGCCTCGTCGCGACGGTCTTCGATCAGATGACAACCATGCGCCACCGTCGACCGGTCGCGCTCGAACGCGCGGGCAATCCGCGACAGGCTCATCCCCATGGCAACGTGGCAAAGATACATCGCCACATGCCGCGCATGGGCCGTGGCCGGGCTTCCCCGCGTCGGCATCAGGATGGCCTCGGGCCGTACCCCAAGGGCGTAAGCTGCGATCCCGGCGGCCAGTCGGGCACGCGCCCCATCGTGTCTTGCATCTGCTACCTGCACCATAGGCTCCCTTTTCACTCAGGGTTGAACCTAACATGCACCCGAAATCCAAAGGACAACGCTCCCCTTGTCCAACAATTTTAACGGGAATTTCGCGGATGCGGCCGATCCCAAAGCGACGGTCTTTCATTTCACTCCAGACCGTCGCTTTACATCATTGTTTTTGCGCAAGTCTCCGTTCGCAACCGAGTCCGCTTGCTCCGAACCTGCTCTAAAGCAGACGGTCGGGAACCGGTCAGACGCCGATGCCCCAACCGCGAGGTCAGCTCCGCAACGGCGAAGCGGTTGTCAGCCCAAAGTTGGTATGGGACCGGCCCTCAGGCCGCTGCGATTGCGTCGACCCGCGGCGGCGGCGTCTCCGCCGGAGTGGCGGCGAGCCACTCATCATGACACAGGATCAGCGACACGCGGCCTGCGGTATCGACCAGGGGCATGCGCAGCCAGGCATGGCGGCCGGACGTATCGGGCCGCGTGATCACGCCGCCGACCGGCTCGATCCGCTCCACGGCCGCATCAAGTCCGAGCCCCCAGATTTCCGACAGCGAGGCGGGAAGACTGTCCACGGAACAGCCGCGCGCCTCGAGCCCCAGCAGCGGGCGCAGCCTGGATCCGGCCAGGCGGAACACCGCCCCGCCCCGGCCGTCGAGCTCGAGTATCGACAGATGGGCGAGAAACCGCCGAAGCGTGCCGGGGTCTGCCTGGCTCCGGCGGGGACAGGCCTGACCCGCCACATCTCGCCAGGCCAGCCAGTGCCGGACAAGCGCCTGCTGCGATGCGGTAACGCCCCGAAAAACGTGCCTCTGCATGATCAGCCACCCCTAGCTGTATGTGTTAACTAGAGATGAACTGATTTGCTGTCTCGCTTCAAGTGCCGCGTTAAAGAAAGATCAATAAAGTCGGAAGTATTCGTTTCGCCGCCGTATCATTCCGCCGGCGAAACGACCTGCTTTACTTCTTGGCTTGCCCGAGGCCCATCTTTTTGGCCAGGTGCGAACGCTGACGCGCATAGGCCGGCGCCACCATCGGATAGTCGAAGGGAAGGTTCCACTTCTCACGGTACTCTTCAGGGGTCATATTGTATTTCGCCCGAAGGTGCCGCTTGAGGGACTTGAACTTCTTTCCGTCCTCAAGGCAGACGATGTACTCATCGGTAACGGACTTGCGAACGGAAACAGCGGGGCGCTGCTCACCGCCCTCTTCTTCCACTCCGTCGAGCTTTCTCAATGACGAGAAAACAGTCCGAATCAGGTCGGGCAGTTCGTTACTCTGAATCGCGTTGTTGCCCACATAGGCTGAGACAATCTCAGCCGTCAGACCGACAATTTCGCCATCTTTATTTTGCGCTGTTTCCGAACTCACCATTTCACAATCCCCATTCCTTGCCCAAGAGGGCTCCGCCAAACGATGTGCATCTTTTATCTGCCTGTATTTGGTCGGATCAAGTCAAAAAACATTCTTCATTTCGTATCGCTATCTCACCATAAATATGAAAATCCTCACGCCTTGGACTGGACAGGCGCGATGAAACTAAAAATGCTTCAGGAATTCAATCGTTTAGAAACTTCCGAAGCGTGAGGGCTTCAGCTAGTTCAGGGTGACCGCACCGAACGAAAGGAGCAATGCGACGCCCAACAGAATAGCGGTCCACATCGCCGCGCTCCCCGTCAGGGCCCCCCTGGCGAGGATTCCACGGGGGCTGAAGGCCGCTTCGATTCGCTCATAGGCGCCGGTGGAGAGCCGTCCAGCGGCCGCCACCACGGCGGGGCTGGCCTTTTGCCAAACTGCACCAACCCAGATCGCCAGGTCGTAGCCAAGGCGACGATACACCCAATCGGTGTCCAGCACGGTGCCTGGTCGGAGCTTCGGGTAAAGACCCATCCGCCTGGAGAGAAGGAGAGCAAGCGACGCAAGGGCGAGCAGCTGAAGCTGCTCCAACACATGCCCGACGGTGAACGGCGTGTAGCTCTGCGCCACGTCAGGGTAGGGAAGCAGGCCGTAGAGCCATCCATACCCGATCCCGCCGGACAGTGGCAGACCGACGAAGACACACAGGCCGGCCGCGAGCCCCATGGCCAGCAGCATGCTGAACGGTGCCTCTTCGACGCGCCGTCCGGAGTCGGTGGCGAAGAACGCGCTGTAGGGCACCTTGATGGCCGTATGGATCACCACGCCCGCCGAAGCGAACAACAGAAGCAGCCAGGCGACGATATGGCCCTCCTTCGCCAGCGCGCTCATTGTCAGCGACTTGCCGACAAAGCCGGAGAAGAGCGGAAGGGCGGAAATCGACGCGGCCCCGATCAGGCAGAACAGCGTGGTCCAGGGCATCGACTTGTAGAGCCCGCCCAGTTCGCTGCCCTTCGCGGTCCCGGTCCTGTGGAGCACGGCCCCCATGCCCATGAACAGGAGGGAGGTGTAAAAAGTACAGACAAAGGCGTGGGCAGCGGCACCATTCAGGGCCAGCGGCGTTCCCACCCCGATCGCGCAGATCATGAAGCCGAGCTGCGCGTTCAGGCTGTAGGCCAGGACGGTTCGAAGATCGTTGGCCAGCAGGGCGAAGACGATCGGGAACACGGCCATGGCGGCGCCGATCCAGATCAGGCTGTCGGTACCGGGGAACATCCGGGCAAAGGCGTAGACGGCAAGCTTTGTCGTGAATGCAGACAGGACCACGGCACCGGTCACCGTCGCCTTGGGATAGGCATCCTGGAGCCAGTTGTGAAGCAGCGGGAATGCCGCCTTGATGCCCAGCGCGATGAAGATGAGGAGGGCGCCCGGCTCTCCCATCCCCTGAAACGCGGCAAGATCGATGGTGCCGGCCTTGGCATGGAGATAGGCCACCCCATCCAGGAGCAGGACGCCGGACAGGATCTGAACGCCCAGGTACCGCATGCCGGCCGCGTAGGCCGCACGTGTTCCGGCGCGAAAGATCAGGAACACCGAGGTGATCGCCGTCAGCTCCCAGAAGATGAAAAGGGTCATCAGGTCGCCGGCCAGGCAGCCGGCAACGGCCGCACCCGCATAGGCCAGCGCCAGACCGTCCTGCACACGGTCATCCTCATGCTGGGCATAGATCGCGTTGAGGAGGGCGGCGAGGAGGAAGCCGAGCGCGAAGATGAAGGACAGGGAGTCCACCCGGTAGAGGATGAGCTCAAGCCCGAGGACCTGTGCGGAGGACAGCACGACTCCCTGCTCTGCCGTGGCCAGAAGGACGAGGCCGACGAGTGGTGCGCCGATCATCAGCGCGTGGCGGATCGTTCGATGGGTCAGGAACACGCCTGCCAGACCTGCCACGATCAGGAGAAGACCGGGATTGATCGAGGTCATAAGCCCGCTCATGCGCCCGGCTCCGTCCCGGCCTCACCGGTCGCCCCGGTGTCTTCGCCGTAATAGTCCTCGCTCCGACCGAGAAGGTGGCGCACAGGCCAGCAGGCCAGAAGCGCCAGGATGACGGCCCCGAAGCCGAAGAGCCCGTAAAACGCGGCCGCCTCCGCAACCGCCGGATAGGCCTCGCGCCGGATCAGAAGATCGCCTGCCAGCAGGATCAGGGACAGAAGCCCCACTCCCCTGAAGATCCACCTGCCCGTGCGAGGATGATCCACCCAGGCAAAAAGCAGGCGCGCGCCAGGGTGCATGCTCCCGGCACCAGCCTGCGCGGGCGCGGGCGTCGACCCCTCGTCTGCGGTCTTTGGGGTTTGCTCGGTCATGACGGATCTCCCGGACCGGCATCGCCAGAATAGCCCGCGCCATTCACGACAGGCTCGAGAAAGCCCGATATCGGCCCGATGGCGAGAAACAGCACGACGCACAGCAGGGCCGTGAACAAGGGCGCTGCGACCGTGAAGGCCGGCGCTCCGCCCGGCCGCTTGAACGCCACAGGCTCACCTGACCCGCGCGGCGGCATCAGGGCGAGAATGGGAATGGGCAGGAGATAGGCGATGTTCAGAAGCGACGATACGATCAGCACGTAGGGCACGTAGGAAAAGCCCCCGTCCACCGCGCCCTGAACCAGTTGATACTTGGCCCAGCCGCCCGCGAGCGGCGGCAGACCGATGATCGACAGCGCGGCGATGAAGAAGGCCGTGAACACAATCGGCATTCGCCGCCCCAACCCCCGCATCTGCGAGATGCTGCCGACCCCGGTGGCCACGTAGATCGCACCTGCACACATGAACAGCGTGATCTTGCCAGCGGCATGGGCGACGATCTGCAACCCGCCGCCCATGAAACCTGCCGAGACTGCGAGCATCGCGCCCGCCGTCACATAGGCAAGCTGCGCCACGGTCGAATAGGCCAGTCGAGCCTTCAGATTGTCCTTCGTCATCGCAATCAGCGAGGCCACGATGATGGTGAAGCAGGCAACGCCCAGAACCGCGTCGCGGGCCGGCGTGACGTTCAGGAGGTCGGCGCCGAAGATGTAGATCGCCACTTTCAGGATCGCGAACACACCCGCCTTGACCACGGCTACGGCATGCAGCAGCGCCGAGACAGGCGTGGGGGCGACCATGGCGTTGGGAAGCCAGAAATGGAATGGCATCAACGCCGCCTTTCCGATTCCGAATGCAAAGAGCAGCAGAAGCGCGCTGGCGATCACCGGCGAAAGGTCCTCCACGCTCGCCAGCAGGCCTCCGGGCACAAAGTCCAGCCGGCCATCGGCGAGCGCCCAGGTCCAGACAATCGCCACGAGGAAGAAGCCGATGGAGGTTCCCAGCAGCGTCATCAGATAGATGCGCGCACCGCGCTGGGCATTGGCATCGCCCTTGTGCGCCACCAGAGGATAGGTGGAGAGCGTCAGCACCTCGTAGAAGACGAACAGCGTGAACAGGTTTCCGGCCATGGCGACGCCCATTGCGCCGAACAGGGCAATCGCGAAGCAGACATAGAAGCGCGTCTGGTTCCGCTCCCGGTTCCCGCGCATGTAGCCGATGGAATAGAAGGAATTCACGATCCACAGCCCGCTGGCCACCATGGCGAACAGGGCGCCCAGCGGCTCGACGCGGAAGGCGAAGACCAGGCCGGGCATCGCTTCACCCAGGGTCACCGCCGGCTGCCCGCCCTCGGCGACGGTGGCCGTTATGGCGCAAACGGTCGCAAACAGGAGCGCGGCCCCCACCAGGGTCACCGTCTCCCGAAGGTTCGGCACCGAGCCGGTCACGACGATCCCTGCCGCTGTCAGAAGCGGCACGGCAAGCGCCAGGAGGATCATGAGATCGCCACTCATGGCCGCCCCCCCTGAGACAGAAGCACCACGTCGGCCGCATCCCTGGACAGGCCGAACACCCATCCCGCGTCCACGCCGATCCACAGGTTTGCCAGCGCCAGAACCCATAGCGGGACCAGGACGATGGCAGGCGCTTCACGTCTGACCTTGCGGGGGTTCTCAGGCGCGCGGAAGAAGATCGTCTCGAGAATGCGACCCATATAGATGACGGCCAGAACACTGGTGAACACGATCAGCAGCGCCGCCCACCACCAGCCTCGGTCCAACGCAGCGAAGAGGAGGGCCACCTTCGACTGGAACCCTGCCGTCAGCGGCACGCCGATCAGCGACAGGCCGCAGATGGCGAACGCGGTCATGGTCCATGGTGCCGAGCGTCCGAGGCCGGCAAAATCGCTCAGCTTCGTACCCTGATAGGTCAGCACGATCCCTGCGACCGCCATGAACAGGCCGCCTTTCATCAGGGCGTGGTTCACCAGGTGGAACACGCCCGCCGTAAGGCCTGCCGCGGTTCCGATCGCCACACCGAGCAGCATGTAGCCGACCTGGGCGACCGAGGAATAAGCCAATGTGCGGCGCACGTCCGTCTGGAAGACCGCCTGAAAACTGCACGCCACCATCGCGGCGATGGCAAGCGGCAGGAAGATCAGGGCAAGGGATACCGACTCGAACGCGAAGTCGGGCGAGAAGATGGTGAACAGGAACCGGATCAGGGCATAGAGCGCCACCTTGGTGGCCGTCGCCGACAGGAACACGGTCACGAAGCTCGGCGCATAGGCGTAGGCGTTTGGCAGCCACTGGTGCAGCGGGAACATTGCCGCCTTGAGCCCCAGGCCGACAATGATGAAGGCGAAGCCCGCCTGCACCGTCCGGTCGTCCACCAGGGACGGGATCCGGTCGGCCAGGTCGGCCATGTTGAGGGTTCCGGTGGCGGCATACAGGAAGCCGACGCCGATCACGAAGAAGGTCGCGCCGAGGGTCCCCATCACCAGATAATGGAACGCTGCCGGCAGGGCCCTGCGGTCGCGGCCCGCCCCCAGCGCAACCAGGACGTAGGTCGCGATCGAGGAAATCTCGAGAAACACGAACATGTTGAAGGCGTCACCGGTCATCGCCACACCGGTGAGCCCGGTGAAGCAGACCAGATAGGCGGCATAGACCAGTGCGTGCTTCTCTTCGCGGATCTCAGCGACGATGGACGGCCATGAGAAGATCGCCGCCAGCAGGCCGATGAAGGCGACCAGCACCAGGATCAGGGCGTTGAGCGCATCGACCCGGAACTCGATCCCGTAGGGCGGCGCCCAGCCGCCAAGCGCATAACTGACAAGCCCGTCTGGCCGGGTGTGGACCTGCGCCAGCAGGATCAGGGCAAAGACGAGCGATGCGGCCGTGGCCAGGATCGATACGAGCCAGGCCAGCCGCGCATTCGGCACGACCACCAGAAGGGGCGCGCTGAGCATCGGCACCACGACCAGGAGTGGCGCGGCATGCGCCAGCGCCCAGGCCGGGACCATGGAATTCAGGATGGCCTCGATCACGCCGGCGCCCCCGATGCGCCATCCTGCGCCGCGTCCTCGGCCCGCGCCGTTTCCAGGTCGATCTGGCGGATCTCGTCTGCCTCGACGGTGTGATAAGCCTCCCGAATGCGCACGATGATCGCCAGTCCGACCGACAGCGTTGCCACGCCAACGACGATTGCCGTCAGGATCAGCACATGGGGCAGCGGGTTGGAGTAGATTTCCTGCAACCCGTACTCTCCGCCATAGGCTCCACCCTGGGCCGCGTCCGACCCGGCGCCGGCTGCAGCGCCGGCCCCGGTCCCCGCATCGGCGGCCTCGACGCCGACCGATGCCGCGGGCTCGGCCTTGCCGGCCTCATGGCCGTAGGATTTCGGATAGTCCCGTCCGTGAAGGATCGGCGCCGTGCCGCCGGCGACCTTGCTCAAAGTGACATAGAACAAGAACACCGAGGTCTGGAAGATCGACAGGCCGACCATCCGCTTGATGAGGTTTGTGGCCGCATAGGTAATGTAGAGTCCAGTCATCATCAGCGCGATGATGATCCAGTAGTTTCCCTTGCCGACGATCACTTCCAGCATGGCCTACCAGTCCTCGTCTTCGATTTCGGCAACACGGCCGGCAAAGGCGTAGAAGATCGTCAGCATGGAGCCCGCCACACCGAAGAGGACGCCAAGCTCGATCAGAATGATCCCCAGATGCTGGCCGGCATGGCTACCCTCTGGACTGTCGAGAAGCGCGTCGTACTCGAGGTAGTTCCCGCCGGTCAGCAGGGCGGCGACACCGACGCCGGCATAGAGCAGCACGCCGAACGCGGCCAGCCGGCGCGTGAAGGCGGGCGGCACCAACCGCAGCGTCTTGGGAACCCCGTAGACGAGCGAGTAAAGGATGATGCCGACGGCGAAGATCACCCCCGCCTGAAAGCCGCCGCCCGGCGAATACTCGCCATGGAAATGGACGTAGAACGCATAGATCAGGATCAGCGGGATCAGAAGCTTGGCCACCACCCGCAGAATTACGTGATGATCGGTGTTCATGCCCGGTCCCCCCGCTTGTCCATGGCCGCCGCCAGCGAGCGCTCGCCGAACCCGAGCAGCAACGCCACGGCCAGCCCCGCGGCAAACACCACGACCACTTCGCCCAGCGTATCGAAGCCGCGATAGGACGCGAGGACGGAGGTCACCACATTCGGAAAGCCCATTTCGGGATAGTGCCGCTCCAGATAGCCCAGACCGACATAGCTGTTGGCGGGCGAGTTCGGGTCCCCGAAATCAGGCAGGTCGACCGTCGCGTAGAGCAGCATGGCGCCGGTGACGACGACAACCAGGAACGGCGCCAGGCGCGCCTGCGTCGTCTCGCGCTTGGCCGTTCGCGTGGTCAGCAGCATGGCCCCAAGCATCAGCGCCGTGGAGATACCCGCACCCACGGCCGCCTCGGTGAAGGCCACGTCGACCGCGTCCACGGCCACGAACCAGGTCGCCGACACCAGGGAGTAAAGTCCCGACAGCATGACGATCGCGAACAGGCTGCGCAGCCGAGCAATCGCAATCCCCAGCACGAACAGCAGAAGCAGGAGCATGAGATTGATCACGGCAACGCCGAGGTCGCCATTCGCCGCATTCGTCATCGCCTCACCCCTCCTCGTCCTTGCTCTCGGCGCCCTCGCCATGCCGACCGATGACAGGCTCCAGTCCGGCGGTGTGGGCGGCATTTGCGGCGGCATGCGTCGCGGTCGGTCCCGTGATGAACAGGAACAGCCAGATGGCGGCAAGCTTGGCGACCACGATCCAGTCCGGCGCCAGCAGTGCCATGCCGGCCAGAAGAGCCGTTGCGCCCGACGTATCGGTGACGCTGGCGGCGTGGAGGCGGGTGTAGAAGTCCGGAAACCGCAGCACCCCGACCGTCCCGATAACGGCGAGCGCGGCGCCCAGAAGGCACAGGGCGGCCCCAAATGCCGGTCGCAAGGCCAGCAGCGCCTCCGCCAGGACCTCGAGCATGCCCATGTCAGGCCTCCTCCGGCTCGTCGGAAACCGGGCGCCGGGTCAAGGCGACCTGGAACGAGCGGTACCGGAAGAATTTCAGGATCGCGATGGTCGAGACGAAATTGATCAGCGCATACAGCAGCGCAATATCCAGGAAGTCGGGTCGACCCATGACGAACCCCAGAAGCCCGAGGAGCACCACGGTCTTGGTTCCGAACGAGTTCACCGCCAGCACACGGTCGTACAGCGTCGGCCCCATCAGGGCCCGCACCAGCATCAGCGCCAGCGCCGCAAGCAGGCCGAGGGCGGCAACGACCAGTGCGGTGCTCATGCGCTCACCCCGTCGACAGCCCTGGCGCTCAGACGATCCATCCGGTCGAAGGCATCCGGACCCGCAGCCTCCTCGTAAAGGGCATGCACCAGCAGCATGTCGCCCTCAACACTCAGGGTGACAGTGCCGGGTGTCAGCGTGATCGAGTTCGCGAACGTCGTCTTGGCAAGGTCTGTCCGGCAACGGGTCTTCACCTTCACCAGGGCGGGATTGATGTCGAGGTCGGCCCGCAGACAGGCCTGGATCACGGTCCAGTTCGCCTTCACGATCTCCAGAAACAGCCAGGCCCAGTAGGCCAGATAGGCCGGCAGCCTGAAATATGGCACGCCTTCCCGGTCGACCACCTTCAACCGCACCGACAGGATCAGGGTTATAAGGATCGACGCCGCGCCGAGCGACAGGATCAAGGACTTGTAGAGGCCGGACATCGCCAGCCAGAAGGCTACAAGCACCGCCAATAGGCCGACCAGGTACCCCACGCGCCCGCCGCTCCGTTCTCCGGACCCAAATCAAACAGCCCGTCAGGTAAAACCCCTGCCGCCGTTTGACCAGACCCGCGCCGGTGGAATCTGTCGAAATTCGAACGCGGCGCGCGCGGACGGACCGTCAGCGACCAGCCTGCAGGCGGTTGCGCGACGCCGGCACGTCGCTTTCGCCGGGCTCGGCGCTGGGAGCGTAGGCCGCGCTCAGCGACCAGTTCCAGTAGCGGAGCGTGGTTTCCGCCTTGAACACGGTCAGGATGTCGTAGGTCATTTCCACATGCGCGTAGTGAGGGTTGGCGTTGCCCTGCATGTCGGAGACGGGTCTGCGGAGCGCGCGCCACATGCGCTCCAGATAGGGCCGCTTCAGGCCCGTCGCCTTGCATAGGACGGCCACGGGCTCCCCGCCGGGATCGCTCAACACCTTGGCGATGGTCAGCGGCTTCACACCCGCCAGATAACCGATCTCCTGCGCCAGTTCCGGGTTCATTCCCTCCACGGCGGCAACCTCCACGGCCTGCTCGAGGCTGTCGAACGGGCTTCGGGCAATCGCGTCGCGATTGCGCTGGCGACGCTCCACCAGCTGCAGCACCTTGCGGGCGGCCGGATCGGTCCACTTCTCCCGCGCCGCCAGGGGGAACAGGTCCGCCAGCGCCGCGATCAGCTCCAGCCGGTCGGAGGTGAAGCGCTCCAGGATCTCGCGCCGGGTCCGGGTGTCGGCCCACCAGAACATGGCCATGGCGTGGGATGGCTGAAGTTCCGGTCTCTGGGTCAGGAGGAAGGGAAGGTCATCGCGCGTGCGTGACTGGTCCAGAGCCAGATCCATGGCACCGTCTGGCAGTCGCGTCTTCCGATTCTCCAGCAGCGTCCGCGTGACCTGCGTTTCGGCGAAACTCATGAGGCTCTCGCAGACCACGGGGCGCAAATCCTCTCGACGCGCAATCGCGAGCCGGTGCTCGATGCTCCCTGCACTGGCCGCCTGGACCAGGACGGACTCGTCGAGGCCCGCATTCTCGTTCAGCAGATGGCGCGCGGCCTGATAGTCGCTGCAGGCAAGCCAGCGCAACAGCCGCGGTGGCGCTTCGGGACGCTCGGCAAGGCGGCGCGCGCAGAGCTCCCGATCATCCGGATCCGCATCGACCATCAGTTCCAGCAGGATGTCGCCCGCGATCGCGCGTTCCTGGGGAGAAATCTCGGACGCAGGCAGGGCCACCACGTCCACCAGACGGCGCAGCAGAAGCCGGCGTACCCGCGGATCGCGTTCCCCACTCGACATGTCCAGAAGCGTATTGTCCATGGCCAGGCCCTGTTGTCGCAACGCACGGTGGCCGAAACCGGTTAACACAGGGTGGAAGCGCCGGGCCGACAGGGCGCTGCCGCCCGGCCCGGTTGGGCGTCTGATCGCCCTGGAGCAAGTTCGGAGCAAACGGGGTCGGTTGCGAACGGAGACTTGCGCACGAACAAAGGTGTAAAGCGACGGACTGGAGTGAAACGAAAGACCGGTGCTTTAGCGCCTGGTCCGCGACGGATGGATCACGAAGACGAGCAGGCTCGCGACCAGCATGGCGACGGCCAACATGAAAAGCTGACCATTGTCGCTGGGCGCCTCCGGTGACAGCGAGACAGGCACCTCCCGTCCCAGCCAGGGCGACAGGTGGAAGCCGACCGCACCAGCCAGGATCAGGAAGGCGAGGCCCGCACCGGCACGACGCGTCCAGGGCAACAGGAGCAGACCGGCCGCGATCAGTTCCAGAACGCCGGTCAGCACCCGGCCGGCGGGTTCGAACAAGGCAATGCCGGACCGATCGGCCAGCAGGGCGAAGACGATGTTTTCACCCGGCAGATCGTAGAATTTCACCTGCCCCGGAGGCGGATCTGGCAGGGGATGCACCGTAGCCTGGAGGAAGGCGAAGACCAGAAACAGGGCGAGTGCCCAGCTGATCAATGTGCGCACCTGGTCCATGACCGTCCCTCCCACACCGACGGTTAACATGGCGGCTTGCGATGACAAGGCGATGACGCGGGGGCGCGCTGCTTTCAATTTACCGCGGCTGGGGCCTATACAGGGAGACTCGACGGTCCAAGACAGGCCCCGCATGCACAAGCCCGCCCCGCCTCGAACCGATCCGGCGGACACCGATCACGCCGCTGCAACCCAGACCGGTGACGCCCTTCCCGGCCAGGAGGCGACCGGGCGGGAGACCGCCGGCCGGGCGCCGGAGACCCTTCGCTCGCCGGTCAGCGGGCTCGACGCAGCGCTCTCGGCCGGTGCCCACCTCTGGGCCACGACCCAGACCCTGGCGGCCCGGCGGGTGCGGCGCGGCGTCCGGATCGAGCTTCCGGCCTATCTGTTCGTCCAGTCGAGCTGGTTCATGGCCTTCGGCCTCCAGATGGTGCTGTTTCCCTACCTGATCACCAGCCCACAGCATCTCGGCCGGGACGGTCTGGAGCTGGGCCTTGCGAACATGGCCCTCTCGGCCCCCTCGGTCCTGTTCCTGCTGATCGGCGGGGTGGTCGCCGAGCGGGCCGACGGCAAGCGCCTTCTGATCCTCCTGCACCTGCTGGCGGCCGCGCCCGCCATGGGCCTTTCTCTGGCACTGTCCCAGGGCACGCTCACCTATCCCATGATGATCGTCTACGGCCTCGCCATCGGCACCGTGGGCGCGTTCATGATGCCGGCGCGCGATGCCACCATCAACGAAGTGGTCGAGCGCCGCGTCCGGCTCGGCTCCGGTGTGACGCTGCAACTTGGCGTGACGCTGGCCACCATGGCCCAGTTCGTCTCGCAGATCGTTGGTCTGACGCTCGCAGGGTATGCGGACAAGATGACGCGCATGCCGGATTGGCTGGGCGGCTTCGGTATCGGCCCCGTGCCAAGCGGCGATCTGCTCTTCCTCCAGGGTGTCGTCCTGGCCCTTGGCGCGGGTTTCGCGCTGTTCCTGGCGCGCGGGCGCAAAGTCGTGACGGGACGGTCGGGCCTCGGCGCGGCGTTCGGCGACATCGCGGACGGCTTCGCCACGGTGCGCGCCGATGGGCGGCTCTGGGGGATGACGGCCCTCATGTTCGGGGTGGGCGTGTTCGTCATCGGTTCGTTCCTGGTCGTGCTGCCGATCATCAATCGCGACATCTACGGGCTGAACTCCGACGGCATCCGCGACATGTTCGTGACCTTCTGGATGGGCGCCTTCGTCTCGTCGGTGGTGCTGTCGGTGTTCCGGTCGGTCAGGCGTCAGGGGCGGCTTCTGCTGACGGCCCAGGCGCTGGGCTCCGTGGCGATCCTCATCATGCTCGCCAAGCCACCCCATTGGGTCTTTCTGGCCATCGTCTTCGTGTGGGGCCTGGCGGCAGGCGTCTCGATCGCCATGAGCCGGTCCATTGTCCAGGACGCCGCGCCACGCGACAGCCTGGCGCGGGTCCTGTCGATCTACCAGCTTGGCTTCATGGCAGGCGCGCCGCTGGGTGCGGCCCTCATGGGCGCGCTGGTGGACCTTTTCCCCGACGACCCACAGCGCGTCGCGATCATACCGGCGGCCGGAATGCTGACCCTGCTGGCCTGGATGGTCGTGCGCACACCGATCTGGTCGATGCAAACCGGCGTGCCGCTGCCCCGCCGGTCCGTGCCGCCGCCAGGCTGATACCGGCGATGCGTTACCTCGGCTGCACCATCGACTTCACCAGGCCGCACGGCGCTCCGGCGCTTGCACCCGCAGCCGGCCTGTCCTGGCAGGTGTTCAAGAACCCCGTCACCCTCTTCGTCGGCGGGGTGACGGCGGTGCTGATGGAGCTGGCAGAGCCGCGTGTGCGCACGGGCGTGTGGGACCACACAACCTTTCGCGCCCGGCCGCTGCGCCGGATGCGCCGGACGGGCTTTGCCGCATTGATCACGGTCTACGCGCCCCGTGACACGGCGGAGACGGTGATCGGCCGGATCGGCCGAATGCATGGCCGCGTCCAGGGAACCACACCCGAAGGCCTGGCCTACCGCGCCGACGACCCGGACCTCCTGGACTGGGTGCAGCTGACCGCGAGCTACGGGTTTCTGGAAGCCTATGCGCGCTTCGCCGGACCGCTTTCACGCGATGCGCGTGACCAGTTCTATCGGGAAGGTATGCCCGCGGCCCGCCTGTTCGGTGCGCTCGGAGCCCCTCACAGCCTGGCCGAGGCCGAGGCCATGATCGACGCGCGTCTGCCAACCCTGCGGTCGCACGGGATCGTCACAGACTTCCTCGCGATCCTCGACCGTCTTCCCGCTGGACCCTGGCCGCTGGGGCGCTGGAAACGGGCCGGCATCCAGGCCGCCATCGATCTGTTGCCGCCCCATCTGGCCGACCGTCTGGCCCTGCGACAGGGGCTCAGCCCGTGGCAGACCCGTCGGCTGACCCAACTGGCACGGATCGCCGAACGCGTGCCCGTACCCTTCAGTCCCCCGGTTCAGGCCTGCCGGCGGATGGGTCTTTCGCCGCGCGCGCTGTACGGGATCCGCGCCTCCGACGGCGCGACCGCCGACACCGACGGGGTCAAGCGTTTTCCTTGATCCAGTCGGCGATCCGCTGCTTGCTCATCGCGCCCAGTTGCGTGGCCACTGCCTTGCCATCCTTGAACAGCATCAGGGTCGGCAGGCCACGCACGCCGTATTTGGACGGGCTCATCGGGTTCTCATCGACATTGATCTTGGCAATCTTGACCTTGCCGGCCATCTCCTCTGCCACGGCCTCGAGATGGGGCGACATCTGCTTGCAGGGACCGCACCATTCGGCCCAGAAATCCACCACAACCGGCAGGCTGCCGGTGATGGTTGCGTCGAAATCGTCGTCGGTGATCGCGACCGAAGCCATGCGGTATCTCCTTGCATCAGGGTTCAGGGTGTCGTCTTCGTGGCTCAAAGATAAGCGATTTTCCGGCAGGTCAAAGCGCCGAAAGGGTTCTGTTTAGCGCCGCTAACAAGCCCGCCTCCGGCAGGGGCATCCAGATCGGCCCGTCCGTCCAGAGGATCCCGCACCGCACCGCCCGGTCGGGATAGGCAGCCGCCAGAACGCTGCGATAGGCCGCCATCTGACGCCAATAGGCTTCGGGCAGGCCGTCCGGGTCTGCCGGCGGCGGCCGATCGGTCTTGATGTCGGCGATCCAGACAGTGTCCTGCGTGACAAGCAGCCTGTCGACCCGTCCATTGACCACAAACCCCGCCGGCCAGTCCGGGCCTCGTCCGATCACGGGAACTTCCGCCCGCGCCGCCTGCCCGAACAGCCCCGCCAGGTCGGGCGCCGCCAGCGTCCTGCGGACCGTTTCGCGGATCTCCGCGCGCATCGGTTCGTCCAGATGCGCATGTCGTGCGAGATAGCGCGCCATGACGGCCTCCCGATCGGCCTCCGCCACGCCGGGCAGACGCTCCAGAAGGCCGTGGATCGCCTGCCCTCGTGCCAGACGTTCGGCCCGGGCGCCGCGGCCCGGGGCCAGGACCGGACCCGTCTCCGGAGACAGGGCCGCGGGCGCCAGAATCCGGGTCGTGCGCCCCTCTTCGCTCGGCGCCGGGCGGCGCAGCCATTCGGGTGCGGGCCGTTCGCCGTCCCGTCTCTCCCCCGCCACGCCCCGGGGGGCTGGCTGGCCCAGAAGCCGGACACCGGGTCGACCTGGCGCCTCGCTGGCCTCCAGCCGATCCATCGCAGCCTCGCACAGCGCATACCAGCTGTCATTCTCGCGTCCCTGCCCAGTGGCACGGCCATGCCAGGCGCCGGCCACCACCAGCCGGTCCTGCGCGCGTGTCAGGGCCACATAGAGCAGCCGGCGGTGCTCGCGCAGCGCATCGGCCGCCGCCTCGGCCCGGGCGGCGGCCAGACTGGCGGTGTCGTCCGCCGATCGCGGCGCCCAGACCGGCACGCCATCGAGCCCCAGACAGGCGGGCGTGCGCGTCTCGGCCTTGGCCGTGGTGTCGGGCAGAAATACCAGCGGCGCCTGCAAGCCCTTGGCACCATGAACCGTCATGACCCGCACCTTGCCGTCAGCAGATGCCAGGTCGCGCTTGATCTGGCTGGTATCGGCGTCCATCGCGGACAGGAAGGCCTGCAGGGTTGCCGGCCCCTGCCCCTCCAAACCCATGGCGCGCGCCGACAGCGCCTCGACCGGATCCCGAACCGGGGAACCCAGCCGGCGAATCAACGCCTGCCAGCCGGTAAGCCCCCCGACGCCCGGGCTGGTCAGCATATGGGTCAGGAACGCGAAGGGCGTGGTGCCACGCCGTGCGATCACCCCGTCAAGCCAGTCCGCCACGGCGACATGCTCGGGGTCCCGGCTGGCGCGCAGCCGCGCCCATAGGCTCTGGCGTCCACGCCCATAAGCCAGCGGGAACAGGTGTCGGTCGTCGTCCACCAGCCCGGCAAAGGGGCCGCGCAGGATTTCCGCCAGCGTCAGATCGTCCTCCGGCAACAGGGCAAACCGCATCAGGTTGAGGCAGTCCTGAACGCCCAGATGTGCGCTCAGGACCAGCCGGTCGGCGCCAGCGACCGGCAGACCTTCCCGCTTCAGCGCCTGGATCAGCGCATCGAACAGTCCGCCCCGCTTGCGAACCAGGATGAGTACGTCCCCGGCCTGCAGCGGGCGGCGCGTCCAGGTCCGGTCCGCCGCTTCCTCCCATATCGTCTCGCCCACGGCGATCCGGCGGGCGATATCGGCCGCCACGGCTGCGGCCAGGCGCGCCTTTGGCGAGTGCTCGGTCAACGTGTCGAGCGGGGCATCCCACGGATCTGGCGTGTCGGGCGCTTCCGGCTCGGTCAGCGGCCAGAGTTCCACCTGGCCGGGCTGGTTTTCACGCCTGGCCAGATGCCTCATTGCGTCGGCCTCGGGTGGCGGCGACTGGGCGAAGGGGTGTCCGTCGAAGACGGACGTGTCGAAAACCGTATCGACAAAGGTCAGGATTTCCGGGGACGAACGGAACGACATCGCCATGTCCGGCGTGCGTCCGTCCGGGACGCGCTGGGCGAAGGCCTGGCGCTCGGACAGGAACCGGTCGGGCGCGGCCCCCTGGAAGCTGAAGATCGACTGTTTCTCATCGCCCACCACGAACAGGGTGCGCGGATCGTCCCGGCGTTCGGCGCCCTCGCCGGCCTGCATCTCCGCCGTCAGCGCGTTCAGCAGGTCCCACTGATCGGGGCTGGTATCCTGCGCTTCATCCAGAAGCACATGGGAGAGACCGCCATCGAGCTTGTAGAGCACCCATGCCGACTGGGCAGAATCGCTGAGCAGGGCCTTGGCCCGATCGATCAGATCGTCGAAGTCCAGTGCAGCGCGGGCGCGCTTGGCGGCGTCATACTGGCGCACCGCGGCCACGCCCAGTGTGAGGAAGGCGGTCGTGCGCTGGAGAGCCTCCGCCGCTCGATGTTCGTCGCGCGCCGTCCGCAGGCGGGCGATCTCCCGCCCCTCGCCGTCGCTGACCTCGAACAGCTCGCTGAGCAAAGGGGCCCTGTCCCCCATCGCCTTGGTAAAGGGATTGCGTGTTCTCAGATCACCAGACTTCGTGAAGGCGACCCTCTTATACTTTTCCCAGCGCGCGCGCACCGTTGGCTCCGCCAGGGTTTCGGTGATGAATTCCAGGAGCTCTATGTCGCTCTTCTTTCCATCGGCGAGGGCCGGTAGAAGCGAGCGGAGCGCTTCGGCAGGCAGGTCCCGATCCATCACCCGCTCCAGGATGCCATCGGGTGTCTCACCCGACGCCCCCAGTTTCTTGCGGAGCGTGGCCACCATGGCTTGCAGGTCGTGGCCATGGGCCCCCGCAAAGCGCCGCAGCCAGCCGGCATGGCCCTTGGCCTCGTTCAGCGCCACGGCGGCACCGTCGACGCCTCCCTCACGCGTGGCCAGGGTAAGCGCGTCAGGCGCGGATTGGGCGACCTGGGCCAGCGCCTCGCGGCAGGCGTCGGTCCAAAGTCGCCCCGCCTCGATGTCGTCAATCTCCCGGAAACCCGGCGGAAGGCCCGCCTCCAGCGGGAATCGCCGCAGGACCCGGCCACAGAAGGCATGAATTGTCTCGATCCGCAGCCCGCCCGGTGTCTCGAGAGCCTGGGCGAACAGCGCCCTCGCCCGCCTCAGGCCCGCCTCGTCATAGCTGTCCGGAGGGCGGTCCTCGAGCCGGGCCAGTTGCCTGCGAAGCTCGTCGGCCGGTTCGACCGACCAGGCCCCGAGGCGCGCGAACAGCCGGGACATCATCTCGTTCGCCGCAGCCCGGGTATAGGTGATGCAGAGGATCGAGTCCGGCGCGGCGCCGCGCAAAAGGAGACGCGCAACCCGGTCGATCAGAACCTTGGTCTTCCCGGATCCCGCATTCGCGGCGACCCAGGCGGGTCGAAGGGGATCGGCCGCCTCGGCCTGGGCCTGAACCGCGGCCCTGAATTCCGCCGTGTCGGGCGAGCGCACGGTCTCAAACTCAGCCATCGGACACCTCCGCCGCCCACTCGTCACGCCGCGCAAGGCGCGAATAGCCAAAATCATGGCTCAGAAGCGCCACGCGCGGGGCCGAAAGGTAGGGCTGCTCCGGATCGGCATAGGCCCGGATAAGTTGGCGCAGGCCGTTGGCAGCGGCCTCGATCAAATGCGGCAGCTCCGTCTCCGGAAGGGCTACGACCTCTGGAGTCGCGGTGAATCGCAGGAAACTCACCTCGCCCAGATTGGCGACGGTGAAACCCTCGAACCCGCCTTCGGACGCAATCAGCGCCTGCAAGGGCATCTGCTGTTCCAGGCCACTGCGGATCATCGCCATCGTGGGGGGCTGGCCGGTCTTGATGTCATGGATCGAGATGAGGCCGGAACGCAGCCGGTCGATCCGGTCCGCCTGGGCCGTCAGGGTGAAGAGGCCGTCGCCGATCGGCAGGTCCAGACGGCCTCGCACCTCGAAACCGGATGTGGCGCCCAACCTCGGTCCCTCCGACCGCCAGTCCACATACCAGGCCGCCATCGCTGCCAGATTGGCGCGTTCGCTCAGCAGTTTCGACTCATCGCTGCCGGCTTCGATGAGCTCGCCCTCCAGAAGCGCCTGAAGCCGCCCGGCGGTTTTCGCCCCGGTTTCCGTCTCGAACCGCTCCACGGCGCGGTGGATCGCCGTGCCACGCTGGCGGGCCTCGACGCGCGAGTTTAGCGGGTCCAGCGGCTGCAGGCGAAGGATCTCGCCCGCATAGATCGCATAGGGATCGCGCTGCAGGACGTTGATCCGCGTCACGGAAAGGCGTTTCGGCCTCGCCTCGACCGGCGGCCTCGGCGCGGGCACGGCCCGCCGCGTGTCGAAGGGCGCATCGACCGGATCCAGCGCCCGCGCCCAATGCCGCGGATCACCATCGACCGGCGGGTCGAGCGCGGCCGAGGCATCCCGGTCGCCGAGCGCCCCGCGCGCCAACGTCCTCAAACGCCATATCCAGCGCGACTCCACTGCGGGCGCATCCTCGCGCCGCGCTGAGAACAGGCAGACAATGTCCGGCTGGCAGGCCAGTTGGGCGAAGTCGTGGGCGGCAAGACCCATCCGGGCCTCAGGATCCGGCAGGCCAAGGTCGGCGCGAAACCGACGCGGCACGAAGCCGTCGGTCGGTGGACGCTGGGGCCAGACATCCTCGTTCAGGCCCGCAAGGATCAGGCGGTCCGCCGACTGCAGCCGCGCCTCCAGAGGTCCCCATATCGCCAGCCGGGGACGGCCGGCAGACGCGGGCGCCACATTGACACGGTCCAGCACGCTAATGACGAGGTCGCACCAGGCGTTCAGATCCAGCGTGCCGAGCGGCTCACCCATCGCGGCCACCTCGTCCAGGGCATCGGCCAGGGCCGCACCCGCCTCCCCGCCCCAGATCGCGCCCTCCGTCTTCCCGAGCCGCGCAAGGACCTCGGTGAACGCCTCGTTCCACTCACCGACATCGCCGGGACCGATCCGGTCGAACGGGGCGAGGCCGGACTCCAGCCAGCCGAGCCAGGTATCGGCCTGCTCTGCCAGGTCGCCGGACGCATCCCGCAGGGCGCGTGCCCTGTCTGTGTCCGTGAGCCTGTCTGGCAGCCGCAACCTGAAATCCGTGAGATCCTGCCACCAGCGCGGCCCCCTCAGAACGAAGCGTTCTATCTCGGCAAACCGGTCCGTTGCGGCAACCAGCGGATGCCGCGACAGGTCGGCCAGTGCCACTGGATCGCCGGGGTCAGCCGCCAGCGCCAGAAGCAGACGGGTCAGGGTTCCGTGAGCGGTGAGCGAAAGCGCGACGCCCGCCGACGGAGGCACGTCGATGGACCAGCGCCCCAGCAAGTGGCTCACCCGGCGGGCCAGGCCCACATCGGGCGTGACCAGGGCAGCGGTGCGGCCCGGCGTCTCGAGCGTCTCGCGCAACAGAAGCGCTGCCAATGTTGCCTCATGGGTCTCGTCATCGGCCGCGATGACACGCAGGCCCGCAAGGCCATCGCGGATCCGCGCCATCTCGGCCGCATCCTCCAGCCGGCTGCGCCAGTCGCCGGTGCGGTCGGCCGGGGTCAGCGCCTGCGCAATGAGATGGCGGCGGGTCGCCGCCTGCTCGGTCTCCTCCGCACCGGGCAGGACCGGCACATCGGCCGGTGCCAGGTCGAGTGTACGTAACATTCCGACAAAGGCGTATTGGGGATGGCTTGGCGTCACCGCAATGGCCTGCCAATCCCCGAACCCGGCGTCGCGATCCAGCCCGGGCAGCACGACAGCGCCTCGCGGAACGGCGCAGACGGCCTGCATCAGGACCCGGCTGGCCGGCGTGGCACCGGTCGAGCCCGCCACGATCACCGGTCCGGGCGGTGGGGTCTGCGCCCAGTGGGCTGCCACAGCCTCGGCCGCGCGAAGTCGGCGGCTCAGCGGGTCGAGGCTGTCTTCCTCGGCGAGCTGGGCCGGCCAAAAATCCGTCACGATGCGAAGGAAGTCCGCCGAAATGTTCCAGTGATGGGCCAGATCCGCATCCGCCACCAGCTCGGGCAGGCGCGACCAGTCGGCCGCTTCGGCCACGGCGGCCTGGTCGATCAGCGCCGCCAGGTCGCGGGCCGCAGCCAGGGCGGAGGCGACGGGCAAGGTCTCTCCGCGCCGCTCAAACCAGGCACGGACGAGCCGCATCAGCAGGCCCAGCCGGCGGCCAGGCGGCATGGGCGGCGGCAGGTCCGCCAGGGCGAGTTCGGCGCCCGGCAGCGGATCGCCCGGATCCAGGTCGCCCAGCGCACGTATGTCCGGCGGCAGGATCGCATCGGCCCCGCCGGCCGCACGGTACAATGCAGCGCCGAGGGTGCGGGCCGCCCGACGGTTGGGCACATAGATGACCGCATCGCTCAGCGCGCCGGGATCGCAATCAAGGCCGCTCCAGTCGGCCAGGGCCCCGGCCAGCCGCTCCAGAAAGGCGGTGCCGGGCGGAATGGTCCAGACGCGCGGCCCGTCCGTCGTGAGGAACCCACCCGCCATCATGCGCCGTGACACCATAACCAGGTGGCGGCGTCATCCCTCGCCTTCGGGTCCCCCACATGCAGCCAGAACCGATCCAGGGGCAGCCCATGGACCCGCCCCTCCGGCAGCAGACGGTTCCAGATGCGGTTGGCGGAGAAGGGCTCCACAGGCTCGCGGTCGACCACGGCCGGGTTCAGGATCCGAACCCCGGCATAGGCCCAGGGCGCGGTTGGCGCCGGCCCACGCCGTGACAGACGCCCATCGGCGGCGAGCTCGAAATCACCCGGTCCGCCATAGCCCAGCGCACGATGCCGGTCGGCCAGCAAGAGGAGTTCATCCATGCGCGTGGGATCATAGGCCTTCGCAAGTGCCAGCAAGGGCTGCGGGTCCGTCGGTCCCCACAGGGCATCGGTGTTCAGGACATAAACGGGCCCGTCGCCCAGAAGCGGACGCGCCTTGGCCAGGGCGCCGCCGGTCTCCAGAAGCCTGTCGCGCTCATCGGAAATCACGATCTCGATATCGTCGCGCCGGCGCAGATGGTCCTCCAACCGATCGGCCAGCCAATGCACATTGACGACCGCCCGCCCGATGCCGGCGGCAACCAGCGCATCGATGAGCCGGTCGATCAGCGTCCGCCCCGCGACCTCGACCAGGGGCTTCGGCACGGTTTCGGTCAGCGGGCGCATGCGGGTGCCGAGCCCGGCGGCCAGCAGCATGGCGGTTTCGGGACGGGCACTCATGCGGGCTCCTCGAAGACGAACGGGGCGATCTCACGCACCAGGGCGGCCATATCTGCGGCGGCGGGATGGGCCAGATTGACCGCCAGCAACGAGACCTGTCGCGGCAGGAACGCCCGGTAGCGGGGTTTGTCGTCGCGCACCACAAGTCGCGCAAACACACCCGCGATGCGCAGCGCGTTCAGTGCGCCAATCACCGCGAGCCGTGCGTCGAGATCGGCTCGCAAGACGCCGCTGCCGTCCAGATAGCGCGTCAGCGCGGCCTCGCGCGCAGCCGGGCTGACGGGGCGGCGCGCATCCTGTGTCAGCATGGCCAGATCCCACGCATCCCATCCCAGCACCGCATCCTGGAAGTCCAGAAGGCCGACACGCGCCACGCCGGCGCGCTGCGGCAACCAGATGAGGTTCTCGGCATGATAGTCCCGCAGCGTGAAGGCACGCGGGAAGCCCATGGCCTGGTCGATCAGCGCGTCGCGCGCTTCGGCCCAGCGGGTCCGTGTCGCCTCGTCCACCCGCGCACGGCCATCGAGACGCGGAACCCATTCGATGAAGAGATCGGCATTCGTGGCCAGGGCCAGGCGGTCGAATGTCAGGATCGGCCAGGTCTCCCCATGCCCATGAGCCGCCTCAGGTGGCGGGGCCGCATGCAGCCTGGCGAGTGTCTCGGCCGCCGCTTCATAGAGGCTCACCTCATCGGCCGCGCCCCGCTCGATCAGGCGGGCGAACTCCCGCGACGTGCCGAAATCCTCGACGAGGGCCAGTCCGGTCTCGCGGTCATGGGCATAGACATCGGGCGCCGACAGGCCCCGTGACCGCAGCTCGCCGGCGAGCGCCACATAGGCCTCGACCCGCGAGGCGGCGAGCCGCGTCGCCGCATTCCAGCCCATGGCCAGGCGGGTGGCCTCGTCTGCGGTCGGCGGACACGGCGCATCCTCCACAGGCGGTGCGTCCATCAGAAGCGCCGTCTGGCCATCGGAACGGACAAGGCGCTCATACCTGCGTGTCGACGCATCCTGACCCAGCGGGAACCGTGCTGCCGCCCCCCATCCGGAACGCCGGAGAAAATCCTGTATCTGCGCGTCACGCATCCGGGAGTCGCAAGCCATCCAGAAAGTCCTGCCAGCGTTCGCCGTATGGTTCCAGATGGGCCATGCGGCCCTCAGCCCTTGTCTCGAGTCGGACGTCCAGCCGCGCACCCGGCAGGTACGCGCCGGCCCGCTCCGGCCATTCGATCAGGGCCAGGCCGTCCATGGCCTCCTCCCAGCCCAGCTCGATGACCTCGTCGGGCGCCTCGAGCCGATAGAGGTCGAAGTGCCAGACCGTGAGGGTCGCGGCCTCATAGAGCTGAACCAGCGTAAAGGTCGGGCTCGGAACATCGACGGGGTGGCCGAGGAGCGCGGTAATCAGGCCCCGCGCCAGGGTCGTCTTGCCAGCGCCCAGCGGTCCGACAAGGCAGATCACGTCCCCAGGGCGCACATCGGCCGCAAGCGCTGCGCCCAGTCGCATCGTCGCCTCGGGCCCTGGCAGGTCGACGACCCGGCTCAACGGCGCGGCTCCGTCAGGACGAGATCGTCGCGGTGGATGATGGCGGGGCGCCCGCGCCATCCCAGCCGCTCCGCCACCGCCTCGCTCTGCTGACCCGCGATGAGCGCGATGTCCTCGGCACCGTAAGCCACGACGCCCTTTGCAACGGCGACGCCATCGGGTCCGCGCACCTCGACCGCCGCCCCCCGCTCGAACCGACCCTCCACGCCGCGAACCCCCACGGGCAGAAGGCTTGCGCCGCCGAGCAGCGCCTGCACCGCGCCTGCATCGACATGCAGGACCCCCTCAGGCTTCAGGTGGCCCGCCAACCAGGTCCGTCGCGCCGTTTCCGGCGTCACATCGGGCACGATCCAGGTCGCCCGCGCACCGTCCATCAGTGCGCTGAGCGGTCTCGGGCGGTCGCCCAGGGTGATGGCCGTGGCACAACCGGCGGCGTGGGCGATCCGGGCCGCAGCGAGCTTTGTGGCCATGCCCCCCGAACCGAAGCCCGCCTCGGCATTGGCCCCGCCTGCCATGGCGTCGTGTTCCGGCGCGATCTGGCTGAGCCACGGAAGGTGCCGGGCGTCCGGATCGCGGCGAGGATCGGCGGTGTAGAGCCCGTCAATGTCAGACAGCAGGATCAGCGCGTCAGCCGACACCATCTGCGCCACGCGCGCGGCCAGCCGATCATTGTCGCCATAGCGGATCTCGTCCGTGGCAACGGTGTCATTCTCGTTGATGACGGGCAGGCCGCCGGCCGCCAGCAGGGTTTCCAGCGTGGCCCTCGCATTCAGCCAGCGCCGCCGGCTCTCGGTATCGGCAAGGGTAAGGAGAGCCTGGGCCACCGGGATACCGTGAGGGGCGAAGACGCGGTCCAGTTCCCGCATTAGGCGCGGCTGACCGAAGGCGGCCGCCGCCTGTTTCTCCTCCAGCCGCTTTGGCGCGCCGCCGCCCAGTGCCGGCCGGCCGAGCGCGACGGCGCCCGAGGACACCAGAATCACCTCACGCCCATCGGCACGCAGGGCCGCGATGTCGGCCGCCAGCTCGCCCAGCCAGTCGGTGCGCGCATCGGCGCCGTCCGCGATCAGGGCCGAGCCGGTCTTGACGACGATGCGACGGGCGCGCTGCAGCGGATTGGTCATTGCGGAGTCCAGGGTTCATCCTCCGCCCGGGCCACGTCGCCCGTCGCGACATCCCCGGCGGGTTCGCCACCCTCGACCGCCCTGGCCTGCGCCAGCGCCTGGCCTAGAGCCTCGAGCGCCGCACGAACGCCCTGTCGGGTTGCGCCGGACAACAGCAGCGGCGGGCGTCCCGCGGCCTCACCCAGCAGATCCGCCTGGTGGCGCGCCAGGTCCTCGCCCAGAACGTCGATCTTGTTCAGGGCCAGGATTTCAGGCTTCTCCGCCAGGCCGCCGCCATAACGTGTCAGCTCCTCGCGCACGGTGCGGTAAGCGCCCGCCACGTCATCCTGGCTGCCGTCCACCAGATGAAGCAGGACCTTGCAGCGCTCCACATGCCCGAGGAAGCGGTGTCCCAATCCGGCCCCGTCTGCCGCGCCCTCGATCAGGCCGGGGATGTCGGCGAGGACGAAACTGCGGCCGGGCCCAAGTTCCACCACGCCAAGGCCGGGCGACAGGGTCGTGAACGGGTAATCCGCGATCTTCGGCTTGGCCGCCGACGCGACGGACAGAAAGGTCGACTTGCCCGCATTGGGCAGCCCGACGAGTCCGCAATCGGCAATCAGCTTGAGGCGCAACCAGATCCACGCCTCCTCGGCCGGCTCGCCCTTGTTCGCCCGGCGCGGCGCCTGGTTCGTGGACGACTTGAAGCGCATGTTGCCCCAGCCGCCATTGCCGCCACGCAGCAGCCGCAGGCGCTGGCCGGGCTCGGTCAGGTCGGCGATCATGCCGGTTCGGGTCTCGTCATAGACCTGTGTGCCCACGGGAACGGTCAGCACGACATCCTCGCCATCCCGGCCCGTCCGCTGTTTTCCCATGCCGTGCATGCCGCGCCCGGCCTTGAAATGTTGCCGGTAGCGGAAGTCGATCAGCGTGTTCAGGCTGGGATCGGCCTGCAGCCAGACATCGCCGCCGCGTCCACCATCACCGCCGTCGGGACCGCCATACTCGACATACTTCTCCCGACGGAAGGAGACGCATCCGTCTCCGCCCGCGCCCGAGGCCACGAAAACCTTGCACTGATCCAGGAACTTCATGGCGGTCTTCTAGGCCCTCTCGGCGATCCGCGCCATATTCACATGATCCACGGGCCGCCCGCGCCCGGCACACCACACCGGATGTCGCCCGGCCGGCAGGAAGCCCAGCTTGCGCAAGACACGCCCCGAGGCCGGATTGTCGACGAAGTGGCCGCTGACCATGGCGCGCACGCCTTCCGTCCGCTCCATCCAGCCGATCAGCGTCGCGCCAGCCTCGGTGGCGTAGCCCTGTCCCCAGGCGTCGGGCCGCAGCCAGTAGCCGATTTCGAATGGCATGCGCCGGTCGGGCCGGTGGACACCCACCATGCCCACGGGCTGACCGCCGGCCAGAATGGCGAAGACGCGCGCCGTACCCAGCGCCCAGGCCGTTTCCTGATCGGCAAGGAACGCTGCGCTCTCCGCTTCGGTCTGACCCGGCGCGATGCGCGACACCATGGTGTAGATCCGGGGGTCGTTTACGGCCTCGGTCACCCATCCGGCATCCGATGGACGTGCGGCACGAAGAACCAGCCGCGGCCCCTCCATGGCACGGGGCGCATCTCGAGATCCCGTCGGCCGCATGGCCTTACCTCCCCTTCCGGCGCCGGACCCCGAGGTCCGTGCGGCGTGGCGATGGGGAGACATGGTTCGGGAGGTCGGTGGCCCGCCTCCCCGGAACTGGTCGCTTGGCGACCGGGCCACCCCTCGGCGGCCCGGTTCTGCCGGACCGCTACTCCGCCGCGTCGGCGGCCGGAATTACCGAGACGTACTGACGGTTGCCCGCCTTGCGCTGGAACTCCACCTTGCCCTCGACCAGCGCGAACAGCGTGTGATCGCGCCCCATGCCGACATTCTTGCCTGCATAGGTCTTCGTTCCGCGCTGGCGCACGAGGATGTTGCCCGGTACGACATGCTCGCCGCCGAACTTCTTGGTTCCGAGATATTTCGGGTTCGAATCGCGACCGTTGCGCGACGACCCGCCCGATTTCTTGTGAGCCATGGCGTGCTCCTCGATCCTGTCCTGCTGGCCCGTCTATAGCAGACTAGGCCTCGTTCGCGAATCCCTGCGCCTGACCTTTCCAGTCATCACGCTCGAAACGGCCGGCCAGGCCGAGTTCCTCTTCCAGCTCGGCGACCTGCGCGTCGGTCATCCCGGCAATCTGCCAGAAATGGAACACGCCGGCCTCGTTCAGCTTGCCCTCGAGCACCTTGCCGAGACCCTTGATCTTCTTAAGGTCATCAGCCGCGCCCACGGGCGCCGCCAGGCGTCCACGCGCGTCCGTGTCGCTTGAGCTGGCCGCCGGCGCGGGAGCTTCCGACGTCGGCGCCGCCTCGGGCGCCGCCTCTGCCTTCGGCTTGGCGGCCTTGGCGACGGGCTTCGCCGTCTCGCCCGGTGCAAGGATGGAGGTCACGCGCACGACCGTCTCGTGCTGGCGGTGGCCCTTCTTGCGGCGATAGGTCGAGCGCTGGCGCTTCTTGACGATCAGGCGCTTCTGGCCCTTGCGCTGTTCGGTGATCTCGCCGACGACGCTGGCACCATCGACCACGGGCGCCCCGACCGTCACCTCGCCGTCGCGCCCCATCATCAGGACCGAGTCGAAAGTGACGCCGCTGCCGGCCTCGCCGTCCAGCTTCTCGATGACGATCTCGTCGCCTTCGGCAACCTTGTATTGCTTGCCGCCCGTCTTGATGACCGCGAACATGGCGCGTCCTTTGTCGTGTCTACAGCCTGAGCCGAAAATCGAAAGCGCCCGGACATCGATCCGGGCGGAAAGGAAGCGGATAAACACCAAACCCGCCGGCGTGTCAAACAGGAGGCCGCCCGGATGTCGGGGTTGCGCTCAACAGGCGACATCGTTATCTGAGCCGTCCCAGCGGAGAGGTGCCGGAGCGGTCGAACGGGGCGGTCTCGAAAACCGTTGTACTCGCAAGAGTACCCAGGGTTCGAATCCCTGTCTCTCCGCCATTATCTTGTAGCGAACCCAAGATGAGGCTCCCGTTGGGGGCCTTTTTCTTTTTGGTTCAAAGGCGCTTAGCCGAGGCAGCCGAACCTCGGAGACTGGCGCTGTCCTCATTTCCGTCTCTGAACGGCCCGCCGTCTCTAACCGAGCGAACCTGGTCCGGCCCGGTTCGGCTTCGCGCACACCAACGTTTTCAGCGGTTTTGGCAGGTCGCTGAACAATGTATTCAGCGGGCGTTCTTCCGGTTGGCGTGGCCGCCAGGGAAATAAGCGGTAGGCATATTCGGGGGAAGCCGTGCGCAGACCGTTGTTATGCTGGGGATCAAGGACCCGATGGTTCTTTGACTTTCGATGACAAATGGCCGCGACTTCAGTAGCTTGGCCTAATGTCGAGCGAGCCTTGGACCGATGAGGAGAACGATCTGATCGTCGCGGATTACTTCGCGATGCTGGCCGACGATGTCTTCGGACGCCCGTACAGCAAGGCGGAGCATCGCCGTACGCTCCTGCCGTTGCTGAACGGCCGTTCGGAGGGATCGATCGAGTTCAAGCATCAGAACATCAGCGCGGTTCTGAAGGGGCTCGGCGAGGACTGGATCCCCGGCTACAAGCCTGCGTTCAATTTCCAAATGTCGCTCGTCGACGCGGTGGTACGGTGGTTAGCAACAAACCCCGCGTGGCTCCGCCGTCTGCCAGACTCGCGCCCGGCGACGGGTCTTGAAGAATCGGCACCGATCTGGATCGGCCCACCCCCGACGCTGTCGAACCAGCCGCCACCGCAGGAGCTGGAGCAGATGCTGCACATCGCTCGGAAGTTCGATGTGGCAGGCCGGGACGAGCGCAACCGCGCCCTCGGCCGCGCCGGCGAGGAGCGCGTTCTGGCGCATGAGTGGGCATCACTACGGTCGGCGGGGCGTGATGACTTGGCGCGGAAGGTGCGTTGGGTTTCCGAGGAGGACGGGGATGGCGCAGGCTATGATATCGCGAGTTTCGCGCCAGATGGTCAGGCGCGCTTGATCGAGGTGAAGACGACGAACGGGTGGGAACGAACGCCCTTCCACATCACCCGCAATGAACTTGCGGTGGCAGACGAGCGCCGATCCGAATGGCGCTTGTTCCGGCTTTGGAACTTCTCGCGTGAGCCGAGGGCCTTCGAACTGTATCCGCCGCTCAATGCCCACGTCACGCTCACGGCCACAGCATTCGTGGCAGGCTTCCATTGATGGCAGGGCGCCGGCGCGCTCAGTCAGAACCCTTTCCATCTGCTCCGCCCACGGCCGATCGGCAACTGCAACGAGGTCGTTCAGCGAGAGCGCCGGTGGGACGCGCCTGATGACGAGGTGTTCGAGCACCTCCGGCGACAGATAGGCGAGCCGCGCCGTGCGGGTTGGCAAAGATCGACGCCGCGCGAGCGACGCGGATCATGGGCCTCAGGCCTTAGCAGCGGTGACAGGCGACAAATCTTGCATTGTGTGCATTTTTGGTTATATTGAATACGAAAGCAGTCATGGAGGCCCGCCATGTCCCGCACGACGACGATGACTGTCCGTCTCAGCGGCGCGCTGAGCGACTTCGTCGCTGCCAATGTCAGCGAGACCGGCTCCTATGAGAACGTCAGCGAATATATTCGCGATCTGATCCGCCGCGACAAGGAGCGGGCAGAGCAGGAAGCCTTCGATCGGCTCAAAGCGGAATTGACGCATGCCTTTGCCGCCCCGGAGTCCGGTTACCAGTCGCTCACGGCGGCCGAGGTCATCGCGCGCAACAAGGCGTAGCCGAGCATGGCGTCGGTGCGGGTGCAGGAGGCGGCCTCTCACCGCCTCGACGAGATTTACCAGCATACGCGCGATCGATGGGGCGCTGAACAGGCCGACCGCTATATAAGCGGCCTGTTCGCGGCCTTCGACAAGATCGAAACGCATGAGGTGATGTCGCGACCGGTTCCGGCGGCGTTTGGCGTTTGGGGATACGTCTTCCGATACGAAAGACACTTCGTCTACTGGCGCAGGCTCGGCAATGGCGACATCGGCATCGTGACGATCCTGCATGAGCGAATGCATCAGATCGATCGCTTTCGGGAGGACTTCGGCTTGTGACGGAGCGCGGCCGGGGTTTAGCGTTCCGCCATTCTGCAGTCGATCGCGACAGCGGTCTGCGCGTCGCCGGGCGCGGTCGCGTGGCGTTGTGCGTGATGGGGGGGATCGCCTCGTAAGGGGCAAAAGTGGGCGCCGGCTCGGGGCCTCAAGCCACCCGCGCGGACCGGCGCCCGAAGGGTCGCCGCGATGGCTACTGGCCATCATCCGGGGCGATGGTCAGCTCCTGCATCAGGTACTGGCCGGTGATCTCGCGCATGTCGGGATAGGATTGCGCCGTGTCACGGCTTGCTTGCTGGCGCTGTTCGCCCCAGGCCTGCATGAAGGCGTCATAGCGTTCCTTGGACGGCGCCAGCATGCTCACATCCGGATACTTGATCGCCAGCATCATGTTGAAGTCGCCGCCACCCGGCGTCAGGCTCTCGAAGATCACATAGGTCTCGATATAGCCGAGCGCCTTGGCGACCTCGTTCGAGGCGACCCAGGTTTCGCGGATCCCCTCCAGATAGACGTCGGTCATGTTGGCATCGACCTTTACGGTCGTGATGTCCCAGACGCCTTCGTCCACCTGATAGTCGGTATAGGGTTCGAGCTGCGCGCTCGCCGGGGCTGCCAATGCCATGACGGCGCCTGCAGCCAGAACTGTCTTGAGTTTCATCGATTGTCTCCCACCCGGTCCGGACACCGACCCGCGCCATGCGAGCCGAGCCCGTAACGGGGAGTTAACCACATTCCGCCCCGGTCTCCCACGGTCTTCGTCATCCTGCCCCGTGGACCGAGCCGGGGCGCCTGCACCCTCGGGGCGCAACTTGGCCCGGGAGCGGGAAGCGCCTAACTCTATGCCGACAGACGGAGACACAGGATGGGACGACTGATTGCCGTTTCGAACCGCACTGCAGCGGAAACGGAATCGCGGGCCGGGGGGCTTGCCGTCGCGGTCTGGGAGTCGCTGAAATCCTCGGGAGGCCTCTGGGTCGGCTGGAGCGGAGAGACCGTTGCCGACGAACCGCGCTTCGCGAAGACCTTCGAGGATGACGGCGTGGAGTTCCTGCTCACCGATCTGTCGGAGCAGGAACACCATGCCTATTACCTTGTCTACGCCAACAGCGTGCTCTGGCCGGTGTTCCACTATCGCATCGACCTTGCCACGTTCGACAGCCATGCCTTCGAGATCTACGAGGCCGTGAACCGGCGGATCGCCGCCCTGGTCGCGAGCCGTGCCCGCGAGGGCGACAGCATCTGGGTTCACGACTATCACTTCCTGCTGCTGGGCGATGGTCTGCGCCGCGCAGGCTGGGACGGACCGACGGGCTTCTTCCTGCACATCCCCTTCCCGGCGCCGGAGATCTTCCGCGCCCTGCCCGAGCATGCCCGGATCGCCCGCGCCATGTGCGCCTATGACGTGCTGGGCTTCCAGTCGGAACAGGACCGCGCGAACTTTGCGCGCTACCTCCAGGAGGATTTCGGCGCCGATTGGACGGACGTCGAGCGTGTGCGCGTGTTCGGGACCACCGTGGTGGCCAAGGCCTATCCCATCGGGATCGACGCCACCGGCTTCCAGGCCGCCGCCGACAGCGACCTCGCCCACCGGGCCGCCGACCGGATCGGCAGGTTCCTGGGCGACCGACTTCTGGTCATCGGCGTCGACCGGATGGATTACTCCAAGGGTCTGCCGGAGCGTTTCGAGGCGGTCGGCGAGTTCTTCGACGCCCACCCGGAGCTCCACGGCAAGGTGTCGGTCACCCAGATCGCCCCGCCCTCGCGCAGCAAGGTGGAGGAATACCGCGAATTGCGGGTCGAGCTGGATCGCCTGGCCGGGCGCATCAACGGCGACTATGGCGATCTCGACTGGCTGCCCCTGCGCTATCTGGCGCGTTCCTACGAGCGCGAGGAACTCGCTGGGCTGTTTCGCATCGCACGGGTTGGCCTGGTGACGCCCCTGCGAGACGGAATGAACCTCGTGGCGAAGGAATTCGTGATGGCCCAGGACGAAGCCGATCCCGGCGTCCTGGTCCTTTCGGAATTTGCCGGCGCGGCCGAGCAGCTCACCGCGGCGCTGATCGTCAATCCCCACGATCGCCACAAACTGTCCGATACCATTCACGCCGCCCTGACGATGCCGCTGAAGGACCGCCAGGACCGCTGGCAAACCCTGCGCGAGATCGTCATGGAACAGGACGTCCACTGGTGGCGCCAGCGATTTCTTGCCGATCTCGGCGCCGTAGGGGACGCCTGACCACATCCGATCATGCCCGACCGCCGCCCCCTTCCCCCACGCCTGAGCCGGCGTCAGGCGCTGTTCCTCGATTTCGACGGCACGCTGGCGCCGATCCAGGACGATCCGGACAGCGTCGAACTGCCCAAGGGTGGAGCGGCGTTGCTCACGCGGATTGCAGACGGGTTGGACGGCGCGCTGTGCGTATTGAGCGGGCGCGACCTGCGCGATCTTGCGCGGCGAACACCCTCGGGAATCTGGCGGGCCGGCGGGCATGGTCTCGAACGCTGCCCACCCGGTGAGCAGCCTGGCGAACGAACCGCCGCAGCACCCGAGGGCCTGCTTGAGGACATACTATCGGCCATGGCAGACCTCCGCGGTGTCCGCGTCGAGGCGAAGGGTCCGGTCATCGCCGTCCACTACCGCCAGGCCCCGACGCTGCGCGACGCCGTGGCAAGCCGGCTCGACGCGCGGCTTTCGGACCAGCCGGGCTATCGCCTGCAGGCCGGCAAGATGGTGTTCGAGGCCAAGCCGGCCGACGCTCACAAGGGCCGGGCGCTTGACGCGCTGCGGCAGGACCCGCCCTTTGCCGGCCGCGTGCCGGTCATGATCGGCGATGACACAACCGACGAGGAGGCCATGTCGGCCGCAATGGCAGCGGGCGGCTGGGCCGCGAGGGTGGGTCCCGGCGAGAGCGTTGCGGCCTATGGGTTCGATACACCTGACGAGGTATGGCGATGGCTGAGGCGGGCGCTGGGATGAGGTCCCTGGAACTGGGTGTTGTGGGCAATGGCACAGTGGCAGGCCTGATCGACGCGGAGGGTTCGGTCGTCTGGCTCTGCCTGCCGCGCCTGGACGGGGAACCGGTCTTCAACGCCTTGCTGGGTGGCGGCGGACGCTTCGCGGTCTCGCTGAACGGCCGGGTATCGGCAGACCAGACCTATGTGCGCAATACCGCCATTCTGGAGACGGTGGTGGAGGCCGACGACGGCTCTGCGATCCGCATCACCGATTTCGCCCCGCGTTTCACGGATCGCGGCCGCATGTTCCGGCCCGCCTCGCTTGTCCGCAAGGTGACGCCGCTGCGGGGCATGCCGCGGGTGACGGTTGCGCTGAGTGCCGAAGCCGACCGGGGCGGACGGGTGATGACCGCACGGCGCGGGGTATCCCATATCGCTTTCTCCGACGACGAGGCCGGGTTCCGCGTGACCACCGACGCCCCCGTCTCCTATGTCATGGACGGGCGCGATTTCGTGCTCGATCGAGAGATCAGCTTCATCCTGGGACCCGACGAGTCGCTTTCGGACTCGGTGTCGGTCATGGCCGATGACTGGCACCAGCGCACCCGCCGCCAGTGGCAGGACTGGTCGCGGCGCCTGGCGACCCCGCCGGAATGGCAGGAGGCGGTGATCCGCGCAGCCATCACGCTGAAACTCTGTGTCTACGAGGAAACCGGCGGCATCGTCGCCGCCCTGACCACCAGCATCCCCGAACATGCCGGCTCGCAGCGCAACTGGGATTACCGCTTCTGCTGGCTGCGCGACGCCTATTTCACGGTCACCGCACTGAACCGACTGTCGGCCGTCGGAACGCTGGAACGCTATCTCGGTTACCTCCGCAATACTGTGGCCCATACCCGGGGCGGTCACATCCAGCCGGTCTACGGTATCGCACTGGAACAGGAACTCACCGAGGATCCGGGTGCCGCCCTGCCCGGCTATCGGGGCATGGGGCCTGTCCGGTTCGGAAACCAGGCCGCCGAACATGTCCAGCACGACGTTTACGGCCATGTGATCCTGGGGGCCTCCCAGGCCTTCTTCGATGCACGCCTCTACAATACGGCCGGCGCGCTGGAGTTTCGCCATTTCGAGCAGGTCGGCGAACGGGCCTATGCCATCTACGACACGCCGGATGCAGGTATCTGGGAGTATCGTGGGCGGGAAGCCGTGCACACCTCTTCGGCCATCATGTGCTGGGCCGCCTGTGACCGGCTGAGCCGGATCGCCCGGAAGCTGGATCTGCCGGACCGCGCGGCACTATGGGCGGATCGCGCGGCCGAGATGCGTGCGAGGATCCTCGAGGCGGCGTGGAACCCGGAACGCCAGGCGTTCACCGGGGCGTTCGGCGGTATGGCGCTCGATGCCTCGGTCCTGCTGATGGCCGAGATCGGCTTCATCGCCCCCGACGATCCGCAATTCGTGGCCACGGTGGAGCGGATCGACGCGGAATTGCGGGAAGGACATCACGTCTACCGTTACCGGACCGAGGACGATTTCGGACTGCCCCGCACCGCATTCACGGCCTGCACCTTCTGGCACATCGACGCGTTGGCCCGCATCGGACGCGAAGCCGAGGCCCGGCACATGTTCGAAGACGTGCTGGCTCATCGGACCCGGCTGGGGCTTCTGTCGGAGGATGTCGACACCTCGACAGGCGAACTCTGGGGAAACTTCCCGCAGACCTACTCCATGGTCGGCATCATCAACGCCGCCAACAGGCTGAGCCGCCGCTGGGACGAGACGGTCTGACGCGTTTCCAGGCAAAGTGGGAACCGGTTTGCCGTCCGGAAACGCGACGGACGGGACCCCGTTTCCAGGCAAAGTGGGAACCGGTTCGCCGTCCGGAAACGCGATCGACACGGACCGGGATCGGGGTCAGCCCCTCTGACATTGCCGCTTCAAGGCGCCCAAGCAGGATAAAGGCGCGATCCGAGCAGACGCGCGGCATGGTACACAGGCAGATCGTCATCGGGTTCGCTGGCAAGCAGGGGACGCTTTTCGCCACCCGTGGCATAAAGCACAGCGAGCCCGGCACCGCTCAGCGCCGACGCCGTGAGTGTCAGGCGGCGCGGGGTCCGACCGGCCACTGGCGATCCTGCGGCATTGATGGCGGCGACGCACGCCGGGGTATCCGGATCCATCGCCCTGTCGCAACCGACCGCGCGCGGGAACCAGGATGCGACATGCCCGTCCGTTCCAACCCCGAGCAGGACCACCGGTGCTCGCTCCATCAGGGGCGCATACCGGGCCGCAACCGCATCCACAGCCGCGTCTGGCGTGGGATCGCCCGTATACATCGGATGGAAGCGCGCCGCCGCGGCGGGCCGTTCGGCCAGAGCTGCGCGAATCAGCCGGGCATTGGAGGCGGGATCCGTCTCCGCCACCCACCGCTCGTCCACGAGGCCTATGTCGACGCGGGACCAGTCCAGTTCGGCCTCGGCAAGCTGGCGATAAAGCGCGACGGGGGTTCGCCCGCCAGAGAGGAGCAGCACGGCACCTCCGGTCGCGGCGATCTGCTGGCGTAGCGCGCCTTCAAGCAGGGCAGACAGACATGTATCGGCCGCCGCGCGGTCCGGAAATTCATGGGGGCGCATTCAGATGAGATCCTGGTTTGCCATGATGGCAGATGGGCGTTGCGCGCAATTCGGTAGGCACCTCGGATATCGGGTCGACTTCAGAAGTTTTGCACCCGAGGGACGTCGTTGTCCTGTACCTGGCCAGATGACGAGCAGATGATCGGAGCGACCATCCCGTAAGGTTTGAACTTGTCCGAAACCATGTTTCACCGCTAGCCTTTTCTTCATGCCGGCGCCAGGCCGGCGGCGCTGATGGAGATGTCTTTGTACATTCGATGGCTACGCGGCCCGTCCCGACCGGCAGCCCTTCTTGCCCTGGCCATTTCGCTCGTGCCCTCCGCCATGGCGCAGCCGGACCCCGAAACACCGCCACCGGCCTCGATCTCTCCGAGCGACGTTGACCGGTCGACAGGGCTTGCGGGCGACGACCCTGCCGATATCGGACGCTATCTCCTGGCCTCCGGCGCCACAGACGCTGCCATCTCGCCCGATGGTGAGACCGTGGCCGTGCGCTGGGCCATCACGGGAACACCGCAGATCTGGCTGGTTCCGGCCGAGGGCGGCGCGCCCCGCCAATTGACCCATGGACGCGGCGTCACCTTCTTCGCGTGGACACCGGATGGGACGCGGCTGCTCTATGGCACGGACCAGGATGGGGATGAACGTGAGGCCTATGTCATGGTCTCGCGCGACGGTCTGACGGAGCGCGTTGTCCTTCCCGCAACCGAGACGGGATTCCGAAGCTTCGGCGACCTGCCGGACGACGGCGAAACGGTCGTCTATGCCTCGACCGAGCGCAACGGCCTCGATTTCGACATCTACAGGGCCGACCTCATCACAGGCGAAGCGGAGCGGGTGTTCGAGGGCACGTTCGGTTTCTTTCCGCGCGGCGTATCGCCCGATGGCCGTTACGCGGTCGTCGCCGAAACGGTGGGGGAGGATAGCGATGTGCTGCACCTCCTCGATCTGGAAACCGGGGCGCTTCAAACCCTGTCGAACCCCGAACCGCGCGCAAATCACACCGACGGCGGCATCGCATGGCGGCCCGATGGCACTGGCTTCTACTACGCGACCAATCGCGACAGGGAGTTCAAGCATGTGGTGTTCCATGACCGGATCACCGGAGAGACGGTGCCCGTTGCCGACCCCGCGAGGGATGCCGGCGAGCTGACCCTGTGCGGCGCCGCGGGCCGCTATCTGGCCTTCACCGAAAACGTGGACGGCTTCCACAAGCTCCATGTCCGTGACCTCGAGACCGGCGCCGCGCTTACGCCGCCAGAGCTTCCGGAAGGGGTCTACGGGCTGAGCTGTGCAAGCGGGGCGCCGCGCCTCGCCGTGCGGATCGATGGCTGGCGGACGCCCGGGGATGTGGTGGTCTGGGATCTGGCTGAGGACCGACACACCGTCGCCTTCGCAAGCCAGTTTGCCGGGCTCGACCCCGACCGTCTGATCCGTCCGCAGAGCGTGCGCTTCACCGCACGCGACGGACTGGAGCTTCAGGGTCTCTTGTATCTTCCGGACGCATCGTCACGCAGACGCGATCCGCCCCCGGTGGTGTTCGAGGTGCATGGCGGACCCACCGCCCAGTCCATGGCGACCTTCGATCCCGTCATTCAGTATCGGCTGGACCGGGGCCTGGCGGTCTTCGAGCCGAATGTTCGGGGGTCCACCGGCTTCGGGCGGACCTACACCACGCTGGACGACCGGGACTTGCGGCGCGACAGTGTCCGCGATCTGATCGACCTTCTGGAGGCCCTGCGCGCCGATGGACGGGTCGACGCGGACCGCGCGGCCGTGTCCGGCCAGTCCTATGGCGGTTACATGGTGAATGCGGTGCTCGCCCTGTATCCCGAGGCGTTCCAGGCCGGGGTCAGCCGGTATGGCGTGGCCGACTGGGTGACGGCCCTGCAGGTCGCCTCGCCGGCCCTGAAGGCATCGGACCGGATCGAATATGGCGACATCCGCGACCCGGCGTGGCTGGACTTCTACACCAGGAACTCGCCGATCCGCCTCGCTGACCGGATTCGGGTGCCCGTTCTCTATGCCCATGGCGAAATGGACCCGCGCATCGACATCGCCGAAACCGAGACGATGGTCCGTGCCCTCAGGGCCAACGGGATCCACGCGCCCTTCATCCGCATTCCGGATGAGGGCCATGGCTGGCGCAAGCGCGACAATCGCCTGTTCTACTTCCGGGCGGAAGCGGACTTCCTCGAGCGTCACCTGGACACGGAGGCCACGGATCCCGCGGGTGAGTGACCGCGAGGGACCGGGGGGGGACCGGGCGATCGCGGCGGGCGATTCTGGCGAAGTGTGCCCCCAAGGCGACTTCAATTCGGCCCGAATTGTGCGACGCTGTGTCCATGCTGGATGCCACGGATCCTTCGAAAAGGGGGGCCATCTGCCTGGAATTCTGGCAGGTGAGGCCCATCCTTGCCTATGCCCGCGACAGCGGTGCCGACATCGACCGCGCCTTGTCACGCATCGGTCTTGAGGCGGGGCTCGACGCGACGCCGTCGGATGCCTTGCTGGTCCTGACCGACTATTTCCGGCTTCAGCGCGACATCGCCCGCGATCTCGACGACTTCACGGTGCGCCTGTCGGAACGCAAGCTCACCTACAGCACCGGGCAGTTCGTCCTGTCCCAGCTCAAGCAGGCAACGACGCTGCAGGACGCAATCCGGCGACTGGCAGACCATTTCAACATGCTGCATGGCGACGTCTACAATTCCGTGCGCCTTGACGGTGACCGGATCACGCTGGTGATCGACGATTCGAGCTTTCCCTACACACTGCGCGGTGACACGCGGCTGGCGCACTTCTTCGGTGACACGGTATTGATCAAGGTTCACTGCCTACTTGACAGTCTCGGCCACGGACTGGCCCAGCAGGCGCTGCGGCGGGTGGGGCTGGTGCGCGCGCGCGGCGAGCCTGGCGACGGCCAGACCCAATTCTGGACCGTTCCCGTCCAGCATGGCCGGCCAGCCTATGAACTCGTCTACGATTTCGACCTGGCCTGCAAGCCGATCCCCATGCCCGAAGGTCTCGATCTGAGCGCCGACGGAATCTTCGCACGGGTGATCACGCATCTGGATACGATCCTGTCCCAGGCAGACCTGCGAAGCCTCTCTGCCAGAACGCTCGATCTGATCTTCGAAGGGTACACGGGACAGGCCGAGGTCGCCGCGCGGCTGGGCCTGAGCGTGGCAACCCTGCGCCGCCGCCTGACCGAGGAGGGAACCTGCTTCCGCTCCCTGGTCCATCAGACCCAGTTCGACCAGGCAAAGCGCCTGCTGCAGCGCGGCCACTCGCCAAGCCGCGTGGCGGAGACTCTGGGCTATTCGGACGTGCGGGCCTTCAACCGCGCCTTCAAGGCGTGGAGCGGCCAGACGCCAGCCGTGTTCGCCGGCCGCGCCCCAGGTCCTGCGCCCGTCTGAGCGAAAATGTTCACCCCAACTGACCCGAAGTGTCATCGCCAATGGGCTCGATCCTGAGCCATGTTTCGTCCCAAGACGGATGAATCCGCGGGAGGAAACCAATGACGTCCTACACTCAGAAGACACTGCAGCTGGGCCTCGTCTCCGCCCTGGCATTGGGCCTGGGCCACGCTTCGGCCCATGCCCAGGGCGAGGCGACCGAGGCGCCGGGCGCCGATGAGCGCCGCTTTCAGGCCGTGACCGTGACCGCCCGACGCCAGGAGGAAACCCTGTTCACGGTTCCGGGCCAGGTCTCGGCCTTCGGCGCCGACACCCTGGTCGAGGACATCGCGGCGGAAAACATCGGCGCCCTGCAGGGCAGCGTGCCGAACCTGAACATCGTTCAGGGACGGGGCTCCTCGTCCTCGGCAAACATCTACATCCGGGGCATCGGCCAGCCGGATGCGCTTGCGACCTTCGATCCGGCCGTGGGCGTGTATGTGGACGACGTCTACATTTCGCGGATCCGGGGTGCCCTGTTCGATGTCTATGACGTGGAGCGCATCGAGGTGCTGCGGGGACCGCAGGGTACGCTCTACGGCAAGAATACCAATGGTGGCGCCATCAAGATCGTGACCCGAAAGCCGGGAGACGAGGTCGAAGCCTTCGGCAAGCTCTCCTATGGCAGCTACAATGCCGTCGAAGCCTCCGCCAGCGTTTCGGGGCCGCTGGTGAAGGACACGCTCGGTGCAGGTCTCACGGTCTATCGCGGCACGCGCGACGGCTATGTCGAGGATCCGCAAGGCGACTTCGAGTACAATGACAAGGACACCTGGGCGACCCGGGGCACGCTGATGTGGACCCCGTCGAGCGACCTGGAGGTGGTCGTGAACGCCGACTACACCGAGGAATCGCCGAGCCTGACGGTGGGCCAGCCGCAAAGCCTTCTGTTCGCGGTCGACCTGGCCCCGCCGACGCCGGCCGATGCCGTGGTGCCGCTCTTCGTGCCGAGCGGCGAGACGTTCGACTATCTCACCTCCACCGGTCTGGTGCGGGCCGGCGGTACCGATCTCGAAAACTCGAACGAGCTGACCCATGCCGGCATCGGCGTGACGGCGACCTATGACCTCAACCCGGCCTGGACACTGAAGTCGATCACGGCCCACCGCGATCTCGACTATACGGACTTCATCGACATTGACGCCACGCCGGTGGAGCTTGGGGACGTGCTGGTCGACGTGGAGCAGGATCAGACCAGTCAGGAGTTCCAGCTTCTCTACGACGCGGGCGGGGCCCTTCGTGGTGTCGGCGGAATCTTCTGGCTCAACGAGAACGTCGCCTCTTTCCAGCAAGCCTATGCCGACGACTTCCTGCTGTTCGGCGGCGTGCCGCTGCCCTTCACGCGGGATATCGAGGACAATCTGAACCTTCATTCCTGGGCGGCGTTCGCCAATCTGGTCTACGACGTGACCGACCGGCTCTCGCTCACCGGCGGGCTGCGCTACACCTACGAGCTGAAGACCTATGGCCGCGGCACCTTCACCTCGCTGGCGCCGACCCCCTTCACGTTCAGCGACAGCGAAAGCTGGTCGGACGTCTCGCCGCTCGTCAGTGTCGACTACCAGTTCGACGAGACGACCTTCGGCTATGCGAAGATTGCCAAGGGCTTCAAGTCCGGCGGCTTCAACGGACGGGCCAATACGCCCGGTCTCGAGGAGCCGTACGATCCGGAAACCGTATGGTCCTACGAGGTCGGCGCCCGGAAATCCTCCGCCGACGGCCGTTTCAGCGTATCGGGGGCGGTGTTTTACAACGACTACAAGGACTTCCAGGCCCGTACGGCGCGCGCGACCGGCCCCGGCGAGTTCGAGTTTCCGGTGTTGAACGCCGGCGAGCTGGAGATCTACGGCGCGGAACTGGAAGCCCAGGCGCTGGTTGGCGAGGCGCTGACCCTCGACGCACAGATCGGATACCTGTCGGCGGACTACACCGAATTCCTCGACGCCTCGGCGCCGACGGGTGATCGCGCCGACACCGACGAGCCGGCCTTTGCGCCCGACTGGACTGCGCGTTTCGGTGCTGCCTATGCCTTCGATCTCGGCGAGCGGGGAACCCTGACACTGGGCGGCGACGCGAACTATCGCGGCGAGCACGCCCTGGCCGTCGACCAGCAGATCCCGGAGGTCTTCCAGGATGGGTACTGGCTGACGAACGCGCGCATCGTCTGGACCGATCCGGCCGAGGATTGGAGCGTGGGCCTGTACGGCAAGAACCTGGCCGACGAGGTCTACAAGACCGACTTCCAGGAATTCTCCTCCGTGGGTGGCATCCGGACAGCCTATTTCGGCGCGCCCCGCACCGTCACCTTCCAGGTAACGAAACGCTACTAGCGCATCTTCAAGGCAATCAGAGTTAGTGAAGATGGGCTATGTTCCTGTTTTCGAGCATTTTATTGACGCGGACCGATCCCCGCTTCGCTTGAAAATGCCATAGGCGGCCGGAGGCCCGGTCCCCGCCTGCCGTGCGGGATCGGGCCGCCCCGCTCGTCGAGGCGAGCCGGGTCGCCGCATCGCCGGACCCGTCCCGCCGAACACCCGGAGCCCCACCATGTCACGCGACATCACCTACACTGCGCCCGACGGGCTCCGCCTCTATGCCCAGGACCGCGGTCCCGAGGATGCCCCGCTGACGGTGCTCTGCATTCATGGCCTGACCCGGAACCACAAGGATTTCGGGCCGATGATCGACGCGCTGGACGCGCCCTACCGTTTCCTCTCCGTCGATGTGCGCGGGCGGGGGCGCTCGCAGCGGGCCAGCGACCCGGCAACCTACACGCCCGCGACCTATGCGGAAGACATGCGCGCGCTCATCGACCATCTGGGACTGTCCCGGGTCGCCCTCATAGGCACGTCCATGGGCGGGCTGATCGCGATGGTCATGATGCGCAAACACGCCGCAAGGATCGCCGGGGTGGTTCTCAATGATGTGGGACCGGTCCTGGAGCCGGCGGGACTGAACCGGATCGCGAATTATGTTGGCCAGGTTGCGCCGCTGGACAGTTGGGGGGCCGCGCAAGCCGCCGTGGCCGCCGCCCAGACGAGCGTTTACCCCCACTATGGCCCCGAAGATTGGGCCGCGTTCGCCGAGCGGACCTATCGCGAAACCGACGACGGCCGCGTGATCCTCGATTACGACCCGGACATCACCCGCACCGTCGGCGACGTGAAGCCGACCTGGCGGACGCGTTTCCTGATGTGGCGCCTGTTCGCCGCAATGAAATCGCGCCCGCTCCTCATCCTGCGGGGCGAGACATCCGACATCCTGTCCGACAAGGTCGCCCGGCGCATGGCGCGACGCCATCCCGATGCCACCTACGTCACGGTGCCGGGTGTCGGCCACGCCCCCATGCTGGACGAACCGGCCGCGCGACAGGCCTTGCGGACCTTCCTGGGGCGGCTGGCGGGCGCCGATTCCGCTTGATCCCTGCCGTCGGGCTGGCAGTCTCGGTAAAAACGGCCGCCAGCGGGAGGGACACCATGATCAAGGCCAATGGTATTCACCATATCGCGGTGATGTCGGGGGATCTGAAACAGCACATCGACTTCTTCTCCGACGTGCTTGGCTGCCGCCTGGTGGGACTGTTCGACATGCATGGGGTGCCCGGGGCCTTCCATGCCTTCCTTCACCTCAATGATCGCTGCTATTTCTCCATCGTCCAGACACCGGAAACCGGTGACATCCCGATCGAGCTGGGCAAGACCCATTCCGGCACAGGCGCGGCGCCCTCGGCTCCCGGTACGATGCAGCACCTGGCGCTTCGCGTGGACAGCGAGGCGGACCTGCTGAACATGCGCGACCGGATCCGTCACAAGGGGGTCAACGTGATCGGTCCGATCGACCACGGCCTGTGCAAGTCGATCTACTTTGCCGGACCCGACCAGCTCACCCTGGAAGTCGCCGCATCCGATGCGGCGATCGATCCCGACCTGTGGATCGATCCGGCTGTCCTGCGCAAGGCCGGCATCAGTGCCGAGGAGGCCGAACGCTACCGCAATCCGGACGCCTATGCCGGCGAGGGCGGGACGGTGCCCCAGCCGCCCTACGATCCCGCCAAGCCGCATCAGGCCTATCCGGAACGGATGTACCGCCAGATGCTGGACACACCGGACGAGGTGCTGAGCCTGGCGGCAAGCTATTCCGAGCCGCCGGTCAAGCCGTCCTAGGTGGCACGATGACGGACCGCACCGGAACAGACAGCGCCGGCCCCCTGGCGGGTCTGCGCGTGGTGGAGATGGGCAGCCTCATCGCGGGGCCATTCTGCGGGCAGTTGCTGGGCGACCTCGGCGCGGAGGTCATCAAGCTGGAGCCGCCGGGCAAGGGCGACCCCATGCGCCAGTGGGGACAGGCCGTCGACGCCGAACGCTCCTACTGGTGGACCGTCATCGCGCGCAACAAGAAGAGCGTGACCCTGGACCTGCGTACGCTCGAAGGTCAGGCGCTCGCGCGGTCCCTTATCGCCGGAAGCGACATCGTGATCGAGAATTTCCGCCCTGGCACCGTTGAGGATTGGGGCCTGGGATGGGAGACGCTGAGCGCTGCGAATCCGGGCCTTATCATGGCGCGCGTGAGCGGCTACGGCCAGGATGGGCCGTATGCCAGGCGTGCCTCCTACGGGTCCATCGGGGAAGCCATGGGCGGGCTGCGCTACCTGACCGGCTATCCAGACCGCCCGCCCACGCGCGTCGGCCTGTCCATCGGCGACTCGCTGGCCGGCACGTTTGCGGCTCTCGGCTGCCTTGCGGCGTTGCGCGTGCGGGATGCCACGGGGCGCGGGCAAGTGGTCGACAGCGCGATCTACGAAGCCGTTCTGGCCATGACCGAGAGCCTGGTGCCGGAATATGCCGGCACCGGATACCAACGGGAGCGGTCCGGTGCCTTCCTGCCAAGGATTGCCCCGTCGAACGTCTACACGGCGGGCGATGGTGTCGACGTGCTGATCGCAGCCAATCAGGACACGGTCTTCGCCCGGCTTTGCGAGACGATGGGCCAGCCGGCACTCGCCCGTGATCCGCGCTTCGCCGACCACCATGCCCGCGGCGAGCACCAGGCCGAGATCGACGCGATCATCGCCCAGTGGGCCGCACGGCAGCCCTCCGAGACCCTGCTTGACCGTCTTGACGCAGACGGCATTCCGGCCGGCCGCATCTACCGCGCCCGGGACATGCTCGCGGATCCGCATTTCACAGCTCGCCAGGCTCTGGTGGAGGCGATGGTGCCGGGCGTCGGTGCGGTGGTGATGCAGAACGTGGTGCCCCGGCTGTCGGCGACGCCGGGGGCCGTGCGGGCTGCCGGCCCACGACTGGGCGAGCATACCGAGGGGGTGCTGGGCCCGCTCGTCGAAGGCGGGGCCGATGGCCTGGAGGCCCTTCGGACCAGGGGGATCATCTGACCATGCAACGCCGCACCGATGCGCCTTATGACCGTATCCCCTTCCTCGTCGTGTTCAGGGAGACCTCGCGTTTCAAGGAAACCTATGGCGGTGGCATGGATCTGGTGGCCCTGACCTGTCACCATCTGAAACCGGCGATACCGTCGGATACCGTCACCATCTGGTCCCATCCCGTAGGCGGCGGCGCCTATCTGCCGATGATGGGGGCACTGGCGGCTGCCGGTGTCCACACCATCTGGGCCGATACGCGCTATCGCGGCACAGATTCCGCCCTGATCATGGAAAAGGCCGTATGCGATCTGGGCGCCGTGGTCCGACATGCCCGGGACAAACTCGGCTACCGCCACGTTGTCCTGGGCGGATGGAGCGGTGGTGGCTCGCTCAGCCTGTACTACCAGGCAGAGGCGGAGGCCCCCCAGGTGACCGTCACACCGTGGGGCGATCCGCCAGATTTGACGAAACAGGACTTCCCTCCGGCAGACGCCATGATGCTGGTCGCCGCCCACCATGCACGTCACGTGACCTTTACCGAATGGATCGACCCGTCCGTGCTCGACGAGCGCGATCCCGAAGCCCGCGACCCGGAGCTGGACCTTTACGATCCGGCAAATCCGAACCAGCCGCCCTATGACACCGCGTTCCTGGCCCGCTACCGCGCCGCACAGATCGACCGCAACCGCCGCATCACGGCCTGGGTCCGTGACCGCCTCGAAAGGTTTCAGGCGTGCGGCGAGACGGATCGGGAGTTTGCCTTCGTGGTGCACCGCACAATGGCCGACCCGAAATGGCTCGATCCCACCATCGACCCGAACGACCGACCTGCGAACTGGTGCTATCTGGGCGACCCCAGGACGGTGAATGACGGGCCCGTCGGCCTGGCCCGCTTCTGCACCCTGCGCTCCTGGCTTTCGCAGTGGAGCTATGACGAAGCCCGCGGGGACGGCGTGGCGTGCGCCCGCCGCGTGTCTGTGCCGGTGCTGGTGGTCGGCAACACCGCCGATGACGGCATCACGCCGGAGCATACGCACCGCCTCCACGACGCCGTTCCCCATGACAACAAGGCGCTGCGCTGGATCGAGGGCGCCAACCACTATTACCTCGGACAGCCGGAGAAGTCTGCAGAGGCGGCAGGCGCCTGCGTGGACTGGTTGCGCACGCAAGGGCTCATCTGAGCGCGCTGGGGGCATGGCATGATCAAGATCAAGGGCACGACACATCGGCCGGGCAATAACCGCGCATCGGATTGGCATCGCGCAGGGAGATGATGGATGGACACGGTCGAAGCACTGTTGAAGGGCACCGTCGCGGAACTTGATCGCCTGCTGAACGCGCGCAATGTGCTGGGTGAACCCATCGAACGCGATGGCACCATGATCATTCCACTCGTCAGCTTCGGATTTGGGTTCGGCGCCGGTGGAGGGAGCGACAAGTCCGGCCCGGGCGCGGGTACAGGAGCGGGCGGCGGGATCAAGCCCATGGGTGCAATCATCATCGATCGGGATGGCGCAAGGGTCGAGGGGATGAAAGGCGCCGCCGCCAGCCTCGCCGAAGCCATCGGCGACGCATTGGTCCAGTCGCGCAAGGACAAGAACAAGGAGAACGCAGCAGCGCCGGGATCCGGAGAGTCGGGCGCTGGCTGACGCGCAATGAGCCTGCTCGGATGGATCCTGCTCGGCCTGCTCGTTACGCTGCTTGTCGCGTGCCTGGCGGTGCTGCTCACCCCTACCAGGATCTCGATCGAGATGATGTCAGGCGTGTCTGGTCCAGCGGTTCGGATGCGGGTGGCATGCTTTTGGGGCCTAGCCCCCTCCATAGCGGTCTCGCCGCCTCCCCGGCCGCGAAAGTCTGACCCGATGCGCCGGAAGAAAGCCCATCGCCGCCATCCATCCGGTGGTCGAGGTGAGAAGGGCAGGATGCGGCGCCTCGCAGCGGCCGTGCCTGACGTCCTCGCCGGGCTGATCCGGCCCGTCAGGCTTGAGCACCTTGCGGGACGGGCCGAGATTGGCCTGGCCGACCCGGCAGATACCGGCCGCCTGTATGGATACCTGACGCCGGTCCTGTATGGCTTACCCCATAGTGCGCCCGATACGATCCAGATCACGCCGCGTTTCGACGGACCCCATGCCGAGGGGCACGTCGAGGTGCGTCTGCGCGTTGTCCTCGCAGCGTGGATCCCACCCGGTCTCCGCTTCGGCTGGCAAGCCTTCGGACCGCCAGGATGACCCGTCTTCGATTGGACCCTGTTGCAGCGTATGCCGGATGCCGACTGGCAGTCGCCGTGGAGTTACGTGTGAGCCGGTCCGGGCTAGGCCATGCCGCCAGTCTTGCCGGCGCAAAAACACCTTGGGCCATTCTGATCGAGGACTCTCGGGGTCTGCGAGTGTTCGATCTCGAAGGCCGTATCGTCGACGCGCAGGCCTTCGACCGCACCTTTCCCGGGCTCATTGAGCAATTCAAGGACGGTCGGGTGTCTTGAGGCCGGTTCGGCGAATTCGATCTCAACTGCAGTCGACACGCGGTTTAAAGCATTTTCGAGCGAAGTGGGCACCGGTTCGCGTTAAGAAAATGCTCAAAAACAAGAACATAGCGCATCTTCACTGACTCCGGTTGACTTGAAGATGCGTTAGGAACGGTTGCGACATCCACGGCTTCAGGACGGATCGAACGCGCCGCGCCTCGTAAGCTTGCCAGGCGATCGGGTGGCCCTCAGGCAAGCAGGTCGGGCATCAGGGCGGCGAGTTGCGTCTCGAACGAAGCCCCAACCGACAGGGGCCTGGCGTTGAGCCGGGCAAGCGGTCTCAGGCTCTCCGGAAGGGTCGCGGTCGCGGGAAACGTGGCGCCGCCCGTCAGGACCGGGAGCACCCGCATCCGGTGTCGCAACCCGATCTCCACCTCGCGCCGGACGATGTCGTCCACCCGCTCGACCAGGCGACCATTCGGGGTCTCTCCGATCCAGTTCGGACCGATCAGGACGACCATCGTATCGAACCGTCGCAGGGCCCGCGAGATCGTCCTCTGCCAGTCTGCGCCCAGTCGCATGTCGCGGTCCAGAAAGACCTCTCCCGTCGGCAACCTTGCCCGCAGGCGCCGTTGCAATTGCCGGGCAAGGCGACGGTCGTCGGCGCGGCGATAGGACAGGAAGATCCGCCGGCGCTGATAGGACGTCACCGCCTCCGGCGCGCCGCCGCAGGCGAGGTCCAGATCGCGCCACAGGGCCTCCCGACGCGTATGAAGCCGCTCGTAGCGGTCGTCCCAAAGGGTCTGCAGGACGCTCTGCCCGATGTCGGGGCCGCCCAGCAGCTCGCTCTGGCGCGCAATGCGGCTGACCAGCGCCTCGATGTCATCGAGCGCATGGGCGTCGAACCAGGTCACGAGGCGGCGCAGGTCGGCAAGCTCGCGGGGCCGCCGGGCGTCCCGCAATCGAAGCTGGAGATGGCTCAGCGTCGCTTCGGCCGCCGACAGTTCGGCATGGATCCGGTTGAGTAGGATGCGCAGCCGGCGCGCCTCGTCGCTGTTGCGCGCACCCTCCTCGGCGATCAGCGCGCATTCGGCATGGCGACCCCGTACACGCGCGCGCCAGCGATAGACCCGGCACCTGTTCCAGACTGCCACCTCATTGGTGGCAAGCGACGGGATCGCCGCACCCTTGGCGGCAACCATCATGACGAAGGGTGTGCCCGCCTCGCAGGGCGGCGGCGGTACCGGCCGGCGAACGAAACCCCAGATCCGCTGCCAGCGCGTCGGATGGCGTGAGGAGGCGCGATCGTAGAAGGCGGCAAAGGCCGGTCCCGCCTCCACCAGGCTGGAGACCGGGTGCACGCCACCTCGAACTTCGACAAGCTGGGAGAGGAGGTGCGCGGCGAAGGCGTCGGCGCCGTGGTCGAGCAATGCCCGGCGCTCGTCCCGGCCCTGGACGGTGAAGCCGATCTCGAACTTTCCGACCAGCGCACCGTCATGGAACAGCGTGCGAAACCGCACACGGGGCCACACGGTGACGAGGCTGTCGGGGTCACCGGGATAGGGCAGATCCAATCCCGTCAGGACTGGCAGGCGGGCAGCGCGCCGCGCCCGGCAGAAGACCTCCTCGGCAAACCGGCCCCGCAGTCCGGTGGGGCGCCGCTCGACCACCACGCCAGCGCTGCGCACGAAGGGCGGGCGCTGGTCCTCGTGTGCCTCGCGAACCAGGTCCGGCATGTCCCAGGGCGGCTTGTCCAGCCGTCGGAGACGACGGGTCGCCTCCGCCACGGGCACCAGACCGCGCGGGTCGAAAATCGGTATCTGGACAACCGCGAGCACAGCGCCCCCACCCCACCAGCGGCCCCCGCGCGAAAGCCCCGGAGGGCCTAACCCTCCAGGGCTCGTTTGCGCACAAGCGCGTGAACGGCCGCGGCAGTCGCGGCGGCGCATTCCGCACCCGATTAGTTGCCGAAACGCCCCCAAGCGGCAAGCCGGCCCTTGCAGCCCGCGACCGCGCGCGTCGCCCCACCGCGCGTCGCCCCTGTCGCATGGACAGCCATCGGGGCATGGCCGATGGTTCGGGCAGGACAAGATGGGAGGTGCGCCATGCTGCCCCGAAACCCGATTCGCGAGCTGGAAACCCACACCGTCGAAAACCAGCCGACACCCCTGGCTGACGTGAACCTGTATGCGACCGACCGTGCGCTGACCGCTGCGGTCGCCGCCTTCGGCAACCCGGTACTTGAAGCCCGACTGTCCGCCTTCGGCGAACGGTGCGGCGCTGCGGAGACCCAGGCATGGGCCCGGCAGGCGAATGAGTTTCCGCCTCGGCTGACATCCTTCGACCGGTATGGCCATCGCCTCGACGAGGTGGAGTTCCACCCGGCCTATCACGACCTCATGGCGCTGGGACTCGATAGCGGCCTGTCCGGCGCGGCCTGGCGCGATGGCCCGGCAGGACACGTCCTGCACGGCGCCATGATGATCCTGATGAACCAGGCCGATGCGGGCGTGACCTGCCCGATGTCGATGACCTATGCGTGTGTCGCCGCCCTCAGGAACCAGGGTCCGGCAGCGGCAGGTTGGGTGGCGAAGGTCACCTCGGAAACCTACGACCCCCGTTTCATTCCCAGCGCGGAGAAAGACGGCGTCACCATAGGCATGGCGATGACCGAGAAACAGGGCGGCTCGGATGTGCGGGCCAACACCACCCGCGCTGCCCCCGCAGGCGACGGAGGCTATCTGCTGACGGGCCACAAATGGTTCTGCTCGGCACCGATGAGCGATGCCTTTCTGACGCTGGCCTATGCCGAAGGCGGCATGACCTGCTTTCTCGTGCCTCGCTGGCGACCGGATGGCACGCGCAACGCCATACGCATCATGCGCCTCAAGGACAAGCTGGGCGACAGATCGAACGCCTCCTCGGAAATCGAGTATCATGGTGCCTGGGCCGAACGCCTCGGCGAAGAGGGGCGTGGCGTGCGCACCATAATCGATATGGTCCAGCACACCCGGTACGACTGCACGCTGGGATCGGCCGGCGGCATGCGCGCGGCGCTGAGCCAGGCCCTCTGGCACACGTCACAGCGGCGCGCGTTCCAGAAAACGCTGATCGACCAGCCGGCCATGCGCGCTGTCCTCGCCGACCTAGCGCTGGAGAGCGAGGCCGCCACGGCACTCGCGCTGCGAATCGGCGCCAGTCTCGACCGCGCCGTGACCGACCCCTCCGAGGCGGCGTTCATGCGGCTTGCCACGCCAGTGGCGAAGTACTGGATCTGCAAACGCCAGCCCGGCTTCGTCTATGAGGCCCTGGAATGCCATGGCGGCGCCGGATATGTGGAGGATGGGCCGATGCCGCGCCTGTTTCGGCAATCACCGCTCAACGCCATCTGGGAAGGCTCAGGCAACGTAATCGCGCTGGACGTGTTGCGCGCGCTGGGCCGTGAGCCCGAAAGCCTTGAGGCGGTGCTGGCCGAGCTGGAGCGCGCCAGCGGATGCGAGCCGGCCTATGACCGCCAGGTGGCGCGTATCCGGGAATTCCTGGTGCCCGGCGTGCTGCGTGAAGGCGCGGCACGCCCGTTCGCGCAGGCGCTGGCCCTGGGCCTGCAAGGGGCAGCGCTGGCACGCTCGGCACCGGAATGGGTCTTCTCGAGCTTTTGCCGCCAGCGCCTGGGCGATGACCGCCGCAGTTTCATGTATGGCGACCTTGCCGACGGGGTCGACGCCAACGCCCTGATCGCGCGAGCGATGCCGTTAGCGTGATCCGGTGACCCGATCCACGGGTCTGATCCTGCGGACGGCTTCGCCCCCCGCCACGGACGGCCTCAGCTGCAGCGGAACGTCATGTCGGGGTGCGCGTCCAGCAGGACCGCCCGCGCCAGCTCGAAGTGATCTGGCTTCAGCAATTGCCGGATCTCGCAGACATTGAACTGCAGGGGATCGAAATAGCCCACATGGCGGCGGGCCTCTGCGGCCGCTGCACGTTCGCCGATGGCCTCGGCGGTGACGGCGCGCATCAGCTCGTTCCAAGCGAACAGACCCGTGGTTTCCACCAGGCTTGCCACCCGGTAGGCCCCCTCGAAATCGTCGTCGCGCAGGTGCACGAAACTGAGATTCTCCCGCGTGCCGCTAATCTGGTTGTCGCTCTGTCGCAGCGCCTGACGCAGGTCGATCGCCTTCTGGAGGCAGGCGTGCAGAAGACGGGTGCGCGTCGAGCCGAGCGTCACGCTCTGGGGATCGCAGACCCGCCTCGCCAGGGCCCGGGCCTCCGCCAGTTCCTCGTCCTCGGGCTCGTCGACCGTGGCGATCAAAACGGTACCGAGCCCATGATAGGCGTTCATGGTCAGCAGACGGTCGGCCTCGGTGATCCTGTCGAAGGGGCCACCGGCGGCCTGGATCTGAAGGCTACGTTGCACGGCCAGGGCATAGTCCCGCAACGCCGCGCGCACGCGGCCCAGCTTGCGCTCGCACTGGGCCCGCCAGTAGAGCGCCTGTGGCGAGACCTGACCACCCTGCGCGCTCGCCTCGGCCGCAGTCCAGACGGCCTCGCAATCGGCGAGAGCGTAGTTCGACCGCTCCGACCCCGCGACCTCGAAGGCGATCCAGGCAAGGCCCGTATGGCCGAGCGGAGCCAGGTCGGGATCGGCCGTGACGGTCTCGAAATGGGCCTTGGCCTGGGCCAGTCGGCCGGGCAGGCCAACACTGTCACGCGGAATCGATCCGCCTTCGCGGTCCCAGGCCAGCAGCGCGGCCACCCCGCGATACAACGCCGCCTCGGGACCGATGGCATCGGTGTCCACCGCCGCCTCGATGAGCCGGTCGCCCGCAAGCGTGTGATGCCCGCGCTCCAGATACTCCCGCGCGACCCGCAAGGCGGCGTCGGGGCCGGCATACCGGGCGGCGCGCTCCTCGGCCGTGCGCATCTCGTCATAGTTGCGCCGGATCGCTGCATCCTGGTCGGCGAGCTGGTTGCGGATCTGGTCTGCAAGCCGTCGGAACTCGAACCCCTGGCGCTCGAGCCGGGCGGAGTCTTCCGCGAGGTTCTGTGCGACGAAGAAATAGTAGACGCCGAGCGCCACCGACATGGCGACGACGAGGAACAGGGCGCTGAACCCGGCGACCAGGATGCCGCGCAGGCTGCGCTGCTCATTGGACACCAGCTCGATCAGTTCCTGTTCGGCTTGATTGGACATGGGGTGCGCTCCTTCAGGCGATCACCGAGCCGACCATGTCCATCCAGATGCTGCGCTTCTTCTTGCTGGCGCATTGGAGGTCCTTCACGAACCCGGCAAACAGGCGGACCTTTCCGGCGTGGGCCGCATAAAGCGACCTGTCGATGGAATTGATGCAGTTCTGGGCCGCGCACCAGCTTGCGAAGAAGCCGATCATCGCCGCGGAAATCGGTGCCAGCACCTGCAGCAGCGGCAACCAGACGTCTCCCGACAGATCCGTCATGTTGATCGCAAACAGGTAGGCCAGCGTCGCCAGCGTGCCCAGCAGCAGAATGAAGCTGAACAGGAACAGCCCCAGACAGGCGGCCCGCACCCGGCAATGGTGGCGTTTCTCCTTCTCGAGGATCGACGCCAGCAGCTCGATGTCGTCTTGGTCGATGCCGTGCGCGTTCATGGTCAGCCCTGCCGCATGTCCTTTCCGACTCCCTCAGGGGGCAGACGCCTGACGCCTGCCCCGTCATTCCTGCATCGCGTCCCATGGGCGGGACCTGGCGCATCCTTCAGTCAGTCAAGGCCAGTGAAGATGCGCCAAAGTCTTGTATGAACGCCTTATTCGCCGCGAACCGGTTTCCGCTTCTCCCGAAAAGGCCCTAGTAGCGGTTCTTGTGCATGATCACCGCCATGACTTCCTTGGCCCGGTTCTCGTCGAGGCCGAGCAGGTGCGTGATCTCGTTCAGGTACTTCGCTTCCGACTCGAGGAGCTTGCCGTCGGCGAGCGTGATGTCGACACAATGGGCGAACACCGACACCCGCATGTCAACGGGCAAGGCATGGCAGGCCTCGGCGATGGCGCTTTCGCGTTCGTTGAGGCGGGCGTTCACGGTCTGGTTGACCGCTGCCAGCTCCGCATCGGACAGCCGCTTCATGGTCCGCGACCGCTTGATGAGGGCCGCGATCTCCTGGCGCTCTTCCGGGGCCAGGTCGTGATCGGCGAAGGCCGCGCCCAGGATCAGCGCCATGAACGCTTCAGGGATGGACCAGTCGCTCGCCTGGAAATCCTGCGCCAGCGTATCGATGTCGGGCGGCGCGTTCGACGTGTCCGTCGGCCTGAAGATAACCGCGAAGTCTTCCATGTCACTCTCCTCTCGAGGTCGCCCCCTGAGACCGGCTGCCCGGTCGGTCAATTGCCGCCATTGGAGCGGATATCGCCCTGGCGCGCGCTGATCCCCCCGGGCACAATGTCACCTGCCGCAGGCGGCGCGACGCGGGTGGGCGTCCAATCGCGTATCTGCTGGCGCAGCGACTCCAGCCTGTCGACATGGGCCTGCAGCGTCGCCTCGGCGTCACTGCTCCAGTCAGGCGTCTCGCCGGCCCATTCCGGCAGTTCGCCCCAGCCGCGCTTGGCGCCCGACAGCATTTCGCGGATTTCCTGGAGCTTGTTCTCGCCCGACGCGAGCAGGCGCCCGACATCGGTGTCGAAGGTCTGGATCTGCGCCTCGAGGTTACTGGCCTGCTGGCGAAGGCTCTCGTTTGTCGCTTCCAGTTCGGCGATGGTGTCGTTGGTCGCGGTCGCTGCCGTCAATTCCGCCGCCGTCAGCCGCTGGTTCAGATCGTAGGCGAAATAGCCCAGGAGGCCCAGCGGCACGAGCATCACGAGAAAGGTAATCATGGCGACAGCGCCACCGCCGCGGCCACGGCGTTCGACGATTACGGGTCGGGGGACCGGAAAGATCGTGCGGTCCTCAATCGACGCGCCTTCGCGGGGAAGGTCATCGGGGTTAATGACGGACATGGCAGACAGGTCTCCTCACTCCTCTGGGGCTACCGGGTGCAACTCGCCACGCGGTAATCTTGAAAAAAGTCTTCCGCCCGCGCGATCTCGCTGCCGGGCAGATCGACGGTTGTGGACACGCCACCGCAGGAAATCGCCTTGGCACGACCATAGGTCAGCAGGGTGCGCAGGGACGGCGGTGTCCGCGAAACCGTTGGCCAGCCAAAGCGCGGAGACGCGTCGGGATCAGGCGAGGCGTTCATATCGTCGAGCCCCTGATTGAAGGCGAATTGCGCCGTATCGCGCAGGCCGGCGCCAGACGGCGCATACTGCGCATACCGCAGGTAGAACATGCCGCGCAGCAGATGGCCCTCCGGGCCGGGCGAGCCGGAACACCAGCTCTCGCTGCCCGGCTCTGTTACGGCCTCGCCGCCGCGGAGGATATGGGCGAGGCAGGCCTGGGTCCGGTATTCCGGGCGGCTACCCTCCAGCTTCACGGCTTCTTCCGCCCAACGCACCCCATTCTCGCTCACGCCGGTTCCAAGACGCATCGCCTCGGCGCGGCTGCGAAGATAGAACGCGCGCGCCCGCTCATCCTCGAGGGTCGGGGTCGGCAGCCCGCTTGATGTCGCGGTGCTGGCGATGACATTGGCCAGGCGGCGCTCGGCGGCCGCATGGTCGCCGCTGTCCAGGAAGTATTCCGCCAGCTTGAGCTGAGGCGCGATGAGCGCATTCCCCGATCCCCCTGCCTCCGAGGCCGCTTCAGCCGCCAGGAGAATGTCGACCACACGCGGGCCATTGGAGACCTGGAGCGGCCCAAGCTCGGCCAGTTCGGCCTCACGCACCGAAGCGAGATCGAGAAGCCGCGCAATCAGGTCGCGCCGGGCCGAGACGCCGGGAAGGGCAGCCACCTGGCTACGGAACGCCGCGGTCTCGTCAGGATCGCCGGGCACGGTCCAGTCGGACTGACCCAGCAACTGGGCAATCCGCAGCCTGTAGCCCTGCCCGGCCTCGGCATACTGACCGTTCGCCCGATAGGCCTGGGCCAGGGCCTCTAGCGCCACGGCCTGAGACGGCGCGTCAGGCGCATCGGCCACGGCCGCCTCGAAATAGGAGACGGCGCGGGCACGCAGGCGCGGGATCTCGGCGCGATCCGCAGCGGTCGGGTTGCGCAGCCCCTCCAGAAACACAGCCCAGGCGGTGGCCGTCTCGCCCAGGCGGAACTGGGCCTGCGCACGGGCCTCGTCCGGCGAACGGCTCTCCGCCGCAATCGCCTCATAGGCCTGCGTTGCCGTGAGATAGTAGGATCGACGCTGCTGGGCATCGGTTTCGCGCCGCTGCGCCAGCGTGTAGGCCGCAGCGCCCTTCCCGGCCAGAGCCGGTACGCTCCGCGGATTGGCGGCAAGCGCCCGGTCGAAGAAGCGCAGGGCCATCTGGGCATCGCGGGCCGCGTCGCCGGCGGCCGCCTCATTGCCGAGCCGCACAGCGAGCGTCTCGAGCCGGGTGCGCGCCTGCGGAAGGCTCGGGTCATCGGGACGCGCGGGCATGGCGGCCACGACGGTCTCGTAATCATTGATGGCGCTGTCGGCATCGGAGCCGAAGGCGCGCGCCTCGTAGACCTGCCCGCGCAGGAGATGGAACGCATTGGCCTCGGGGCTCGCGCCGGCCGGGGTTGCCTCCTCGAACGGCACCAGAATGGCTCGCTCCGCATTCAGGGTCGACAGGGCCCGGGTCAGACAATCCTGCCGATCCCGGCACAGGATCGCGGACTCGGCATAGATCGGCCCGTTGTCGATCTCCTCGGCAAGCGCGAGGTAGGCATTGGCCAGCAGCATGGCACGGTCGAACTGGAACCGGTTGCTCCGCGCGCGCCAGGCCGCCTGGGCCTCGGTCCGCAGGCCGCGGGGAGGCGTCGTGAGAAGCTGATGGCGGTTGGGCAGGCGGTCGAGGGATTCTCGAGCCAGGGAAACGGCCTGACGCGCATCGCCGGAAGCCTGGTAGGCGCGTGCGGCATGGAAAAACGCCAGAGCCGCCTCGTCACCCTTCAGGGACGGATCGCTGGCGACATTGCGACAGGTCTCGGCCACCTGAAGAGGATCGCCTGCAGGGTCAGAAAAGTCCGTGCACGGTACTGTATTCGCAAGAGAACTGGTCTGATCGGCCGGCGCAGAATTCGCGCACGCATTGCAAGCCAGCGCTATAAACGCCAGAAAAAGTGACACTCGGCCAGTACTATGACTACGGAAAAGCCCCATTTACCCCACCCATGGCTATTAACCATGGCCGGATAAAAGCGCTTTTCTTGTCCGAGGTAAAGCGCTCGTTCGGAAACTCCCTGATATTCCTGCGCTGCAGAAAATGTTGCACGGTCTGAACGCGCTGCGGCCGGGTCGTCAGGTCAGATGTCTGGTCGACCCGCGACCGATCAAAACTTCTGCGTGCAATTCAACAAGTTAACGCGTTCGCGGGCATGTTCCTGCAACGTTTCGGCGATTGGCGGACCTGACCGAATGGAGTAGTCCCATATCGTATGCAGACCCTGGCGGGGGGATGCACTCGGGTGGAGGAAGGAGAGACCCACTCAAGATGGCACGACCGAAACGTAGTGAGACCGAACGGGAGGCGTTCCGTATCGAGGTCCGCAAGACGGCGCGGAAGCTCTTCCTCAGGGATGGTCCAGATGGCTTGTCCATGCGAAAGATCGCGCGGGAACTGGGGTGCTCGGCCACGACGCTTTACGCCTATTTCGACAATCGCAACGAGATCATTCGCAGTTTCCTGCGCGCGACCACGCAGGAGCTTGCCCAGACTTTCGAAGATCTGCGCGCGCGCGAGACCGATCCGCTGGAGCGGATTCGAGGGATGCTGCTCGCTTATGTCCGGCTGAGCATCGAAAAGCCGGAGGAGTTCCAGGTCGCGTTCCTAATGATGCCGGAGCGGATCGACGACCTTCCCGAGCCGGAGGTCTCGAACCTCTGCGCCGCGCCGACCTTCCGCATCATGCACGATACCCTTCGCGAGGCCATGGAGTCGGGCCAGATCGCCCGGCGCGATCCCTATCTGACCGCCCAGGCCCTGTGGGCTGCGGTTCATGGCACCGTCGCGCTGCGGATCAACCTGGCGGGGGTTGGCTTTGCCGAGCAGGAACGCCTGACCCGCGAGGCGGTCGACCTGGCGCTGGGCGGCCTGGCAAGCCCATCGGTCGTGAGAGAGCCCGCCTGACCGACGCGCGGGCTGGCGCAGCTTCCCCCCGGCGGACGCGCTATACCCCCTGGTCTCGGAGCGAGCTGCGGGCTGCGAGCCTAATCAGGAGGTCAAGCGCCTCCTGCGCGCGGTCCGCAGGGACGAACAGGTGGTCGTGATAGAAACCGGCAACGCAATTTGCGCTGATCCCGTGGCGGGCCAGCTCCCCCGTCACCGCAGCCAGGAACCCGACGGCATCGAGTGCGGAGTGCACGTTGAGCGTCAGCATGCGGGCGCGGAACGGAGAGACGCCGTCCAGCCCCTCGGCATCGGGCTCCGCCAGGATCAGGGTCACCCCCTCGGGCTCCTCGAACACCATCCGTGCCGCACGCCGCTGGGTCTGGGTTGGTGACACGCAGGTGACGAACCGGTAGACGCCCGGCTGCAGTTCCGGGTCCATCCCGGCGATCAACGCAGCCAGGTCCCGCACGCCGCTCATGACTGCCCTTTCGTGCCGGCCGTATCGCCCCCGGTACCCAGATCGCCGGGCGCCACCATGAGCCCGGCCTCGGACAGGATCGCAAGCGCAGGGTCCATGGCGGGGCGATAGCGCACCCAACGTCCCATTGAGGACGTATAGATGGGCTGGCGGACCTGGGTCGCACTGGCGGTCGCTACCGGGGCGGCATTCTCGTGAAAGGCCAGGCAGGCCGGATCGAAGGGCAGGCCGCACATCTCCAGGAGGCGCCGCGTGACGGCCTCCTGGTCGGCAACCACGTCTTCATAATCGACGATTCGGAAGCGGCCGGGCGGCAATGTGGCCTCGTACGTGTCGATCAGCCGGTTGAACGCCACCGTGTAGCGGGCCGTCTGCGCCAGGTCGTAGGCATAGGCATAGTAGGAGAAGGCCGTCGCAAAGAGCTGCCGGTAATTGCTGAGGACGGTGTCGGCCGGATGCCGCCGAAGGCAGATCACCCGTGCGCCAGGCAGCGCGGTCAGGAGGGCGGGCACGAAGAAGACATTGAGCGGCATCTTGTCGGTGAAACGGCCGGACAGGCCCAGCGTGCCGCGCACGGTGTCAAGGTATCGCAGCCCGACCGCCGCCAGATCGACACGGGCTGCGGCCGCGAGGGTTTCGGGGTCCAGTACGAGACGGCCCGGCGTCCCGCTGATCCGCTTGAGGGCGACGGAGAAGTCGCTGAGCTCGCCGGCCGACGTCATGTCCGGGTGGCTGGTGAGGATGCGGTCGACCAGCGTGGTCCCGGTGCGTGGCATGCCGACAATGAAGATGGGCCCGTCCCCCTCGGGCTGCGGGGCCGGGCGAAGGGTCGCAGCGAGCTGCTGGGCGGCGGCGAAGCAGGCGCGGTCCGCCGTCTCGCGGTCGGGCAGCGTGGCGCGCTTGGCCGCCTTGCCGCGAGCGAGCCAGGCCATGGCTTCGCCAGGATGTCCGAGATCCTCCCACGCCTTGGCGAGCGCATGGGCGAGTTGCAGCGTGGTGTCGACGTCGGCGGTGTCACGCGCGGTCCAGGCCGCATCCAGCGCGGCGAGATCGTTCTCGTCCGGCGTCTGGCGGGTGATCGAAACGCGGGCAATCCAGGCGCGCGTCTCGCCAGGGTCGGCCGCCAGGCAACGGTCGAAGGCGGTGCGCGCCCCGTCGAAATCTCCGAGGAACTGAAGCGCGGCGCCTAGATTGTACTGATATCCGGCCTCGTCGGGTGCCGCCATGGTGGCGCGCCTGTAGTGCGCGACGGCCGCCTCGTGCCGCCCGGCCCGGCTCAGCACGACGCCGAGCGTGTCCTCCACCAGCGCCGATTGTGGCCCCTGCGCCGCCGCCCTGTGTGCGCGCGCCACCGCCTCGTCGCGGCGATTCAGGGCGATCAGGCACCGCGCCGCATGGGCGTCCGCCTCACCATCGCGATGGCCGAGCGCGACGGCCCGGTCGAACAGGTCGAGCGCCTTGCGAAAATTTCCGTGGTCGAGCGCCAGAAGACCCAGGAGCAGATAGGGCTCGGGTGCGGATGCATCCTTTTTGACCACCTCCAGGCAGAGAGAATGCGCCTTCTGATAGGCTTTTCTCTGTAGACATCGGCGTGCCTCGACCATCTCAGGGTGTATTCGCATTCAGAAAAACCTCGAACGGTCAGGATTTAGTCACGGCTCCGGAAATGTGTCGGAATTGTCTCACCCTGAAACAAACACATGCTGACGCCTAGGGAATCTCTGGTCAAATGTTCAGCGTGCGGGCGTTATTGGCGTCATAAGCAGGTCGATCAATAGGGGTTCGAGATGAGGTTTAATCTTCTGGCGACGTCAAGCGCCGTGGCACTGGCGTCGTTTTCACTTCCCGCTGCGCTGGCACAGGACGCCGATGAGGGCGTGCCGGAAGCGCGTCAGGAAACCATCATGGTCACGGCGACCCGGCGCGAGGGGACGGTACAGGATGTCCCGATCAACATCGCAGCCGTGGGCGCCGACCAGATTGCCGAACAGGGAATCGAGGAGCTTGGCGACCTCATCGCCTTCGTGCCGGGTATCAACCTGGTCGACCGGGGTCCGCGCCAGGGCAACCCGATCATCGTGCGTGGCCTGAATGCGGACCCCATCGGTTCCGGCGACGGCAACAATGATGGCGGCGGCACGGTGGCCACCTATCTGGGCGAGGTCCCGCTATTCATCGACCTGAAGCTGAACGATCTCGAACGGGTCGAGGTCCTGCTCGGGCCGCAGGGAACGCTTTACGGCGCCGGCACGCTGGCAGGTGCGATCCGTTACATTCCGACCAAACCGCAATTTGGTGAGGATACGGCGGAATTGCGGGCCGAGGCCTTCATGTATGGCGAGGCCGACGACGTCTCCACCGATATGGGCTTCACCTTCAACAAGTCGTTCGGCGACAATTTCGCGATCCGCGGCTCTCTCGATTATCTCGATGACAGCGGCTTCGTGGATCAGCCCTATCTCCTGATCGAGCCGGGCGTATCGAACCCGGACCCGGACTTCAGCGACCCCGCCGACGTGGCGGCCAATCTGCGCAGTGAAGAGGACGTCGACTCCGAGCAGACGCTGTCGGGCCGGATCGCCGCGCGCTGGACGCCGACGGACTGGCTCGACGGAACGCTGACCTATTACTATCAGAACGTCGATGTGGGGGGGCGCCGCATCTCCTCCCAGCGCGCCGAAGTCATCGAAGCGGGCCCGTTCGAGAACGCCAAGCGCGTGCCGGAGCCGAACGAGATCACGAACGACCTGATCGCCCTGGAAGTCATCGCGGATCTTGGCTTTGCTGAACTGACCTCGGCCACCGGCTACTCGACCTTCGAGGATGACGGCCAGCGCGACCAGAACGATCTGTTGATCTCGCTGGAGTACTCCTACGAGCTGTTTCCGGCCTTCGCGTCGCTGACCCGGGAGGTGGGCGAGACGGAAACCTTCACCCAGGAAGTCCGCCTGGTCTCCACGACGGCCGGTCCGCTAAACTGGATCGTGGGCGGATTCTACAGCCAGCAAGAGTTGGTGGAGTCATCGTCGGAGTTCACGCCGAACTACGACACCTATGCAATCAACGAACTGGGCTTCACCTTCCTCGTCGACAGGCCGGATGACCTCGAATACTTTTCGCAAGTGCGAACGGAGCTTGTCGAAACCGCGATCTTTGGCGAGGTCGGCTACGACCTGACCGACCGTTGGACGGTCACCGTCGGCGGGCGTTACTATGACTACGAACTGAAAGAGTTCAGCGCGGTCGATTTCCCTCTGTTCGACCTGTCGTTCGAGCCGCTCAGCCTGGACGAGATCCGCAACCAGCCCTTCGACGACGAGCTTGGCCAGGCCGAAGACGGCTTCCTCTACAAGTTCAACACAGCCTACGAGATCACCGACGACATTCTGGTCTATGCGACGGTGAGCGAGGGGTACCGGATCGGCAATTCAAACGGTCTGGGCCCCTGCCCTGAGTTCGACCCGGACGCCACCCAGGGCGCCTGCGCGCTGGCCCCCGGTCAGCAGTTTGGCCCCAATCCCGGCGACGTCGCCCAGTTCGACGAACGCCAGTACGGCCCGGACCAGACCACCAATTACGAGATCGGCGCCAAGACGGCCTGGCTCGGCGGGGATCTGGTGCTGAATGGTGCGGTGTTCTTCGTCGACTGGACCGACCCGCAGGTCTCCTCCGCCACGGTGAACGCGAACATCCCGATCACAATCAATGCGGCGGGCGCGGAGTCGACCGGCGTCGAACTGCAGGGCCAGTGGCTGGTCACCGACCAGTTCAACGTCCGGGGCTCCTATTCCTATGCCAGCACGGAGCTGACCGAGGACGTGCCCAACCTGATCCGGACGATCACACCGCCCGGCTTTGGCACGGCCTTTATCGATGGCGAGGCAGGCGACCGCCTGCCGGGCTCTCCGGAGCAGCAATTCTCCCTGTTCGGCGAGTATGACGTGCCGCTGGCCAACGGGAACAATTGGGTCTTCCGGGGATCCTACGCCTGGCAGGGCGATATCCTGACGCGAACCGGCGGACGCGGAAACTCGGTCACGCTGGACAGCTATGGTGTGGCGAACGTCTCGGGCACCTACGAGACCGATGCCTGGCAGGCGACGGTGTTCGTCAACAACCTGTTCGACGAATATGTCGAGACCGGCATCGTCGGTACGCCCCTGTCCAACCAGGTCGTGGAGGATGTGAACGGCGATCCGGTCACGGTGCGTACGCACTACGCAACGCTTGGTCCGCCGCGCACCATCGGTGTCCGTCTGCGCTACTTCTGGGAATAGATCCTTACAGGCGACGTGGGAGCCGGGTCTTTCGCAGGTCTCCACTGGCGAGCGGGTACCTTCGCTCCGGCCTTTCATTCGCCAGGCCCGCCTAAGGCCATCGGACAAGCGGCCGCCCCCAGGGGCGGCCGTTTCTCGTCGGATGTGAGGTTTTTTCACATCGTCGCGACGGATTTGCCAACCGCTTGCGTTCAAGCTCCGGAGATCACCGTACGACCGTAACAAGGCCGGGGAGCGCCATGTCCATGACCGCCGCTATCGCTGCCACGCGTTTCGGGCTGGGGGCCCGCCCGGGCGAACTCGACACGATTGCGAGGACGGGACCGGAGCCGTGGCTCCTGGATCAGCTTCAGCCCGACACGGCGCGCCTGTTTCCGGCCGGAGGCCTGAAAGACGCCGCAACCCATCTGAAGACCCTGTTCGACTATTTCGGCGGGGGTCGACGCGGCGAGCCGGCGACACCCGATCCGGAGGAGGCCGCAGCTTTCCGGCGTACGGCAGGCGGCGTGCTGCGTGCCGAAATCGGCGCGCGAATGCGCCACGGCGCCCTGACGCCTGCCCCCTTCCACGAGCGCCTGACCCGGTTCTGGGCGAACCATTTCTCCGTCTCCACGCGCAGCCTGCAAACGCTGCTGATCGCCGGTGCCTTCGAGCGTGAGGCGATCCGTCCGCATGTGCTGGGAAGGTTTCAGGACCTGGCCGAGGCGGCCGTGTTTCATCAGGGGCTTCTGGTCTATCTCGACAATTGGCAATCCATCGGACCCGGTTCGCGGGCCGGACGGCGAAGCGGGCGGGGGCTGAACGAGAATCTGGCCCGCGAAGTGCTGGAGCTGCACACGGTCACGCCCGAGGCGGGCTACACCCAGGACGATGTGACGGAGTTCGCGCGCGCGCTGACCGGCTGGACGGTGGGCAATCGCCGCCTGGGACGCGACCAGTTGGGCGAGGTCGCCTTCATCGACCTGTTGCACGAGCCAGGTCGCCGGCGGGTTCTCGGGCAGTCATATGGCGAAACGGGAGGCGAACAGGCCCGTGCGATCCTGCGCGACCTGTGTACGCGTCCGGAAACGGCCCGCAACGTCGCCACGAAGCTCGCCCGCCACATGCTGGCGGACGAGCCGCCGCTCGAGCTGGTCCAGACGTTGACGGCACGCTTCCTCGAAACGGGCGGCGATCTCATGGCGCTCTACCGAGCCCTGGTGTCTCACCCCGAGGCCTGGGGACCCGAGGCCGGAAAGGTCAAGACGCCGGACGAACTGGTCACGTCGACCGCACGTCTTCTTGGGCTCCAGCAGGCACTCGCCGGCGACCCGGGCGACGTGCTGGAAAGCCTTGCCCAACGGCCGTTCAACGCGCCGTCGCCGGAGGGCTGGCCGGACACTGCGGAGGCCTGGATCGGCCCGGACTCGCTGACCAAGCGGATCGAGTGGGCGAACCGGGTGGCAAGCCGCGCGCCGGACCTCGACGCCCGGGAGCTGCTTCGTCTCGCCCTGGGTCCGCGCGCCGGCGAGGACACGCTGCAGGCCGTCGCCCGGGCCGAAAGCGGCGCTCAGGCACTCGCCCTTGCCCTCATGAGTCCGGACTTCCAACGGAGATAGACATGACCGATCTCTCACGCCGCCATGCGCTTCGCCTGATCGGGGCCGGCGCCCTCTCGACCGTGGCCCTCCCCCGCATGGCCTTTGCCGACGGCGTCGAGGGACGCAGCCTGGTCTTCGTGATCTTGCGTGGCGCCATGGACGGCCTGGCCGCGCTGATCCCGGACGACCGCGAGACCGAGGCCCTGCGCGGATCGATCCTGCCCGAAATCGGCGACCGTCTCGACCTGGGAAACGGCTTTCGCCTTCACCCCACGCTCGAAGGGCTGCAGGGACTTTACCGGGCGCGCGAGGCCGGTTTCGTCCACGCTGCCGCCACCGCATACCGCGACCGATCGCATTTCGACGGGCAGGACGCGCTGGAAACCCTCGCACCGGCCGGCACCCGTGACGGCTGGCTCAATCGGGCGACCGCCGCCCTGGGCGGCCAGGCGCTTGCGGTGGGGTACGCGCTGCCTCTGGCGCTGAAGGGACCGGCGCCCGCGCGGAACTGGGCACCTGCGGTGTTCGAGCCGGCCTCGGACGATCTCGCGCGGCGGCTGCAGGATCTGTATGCGGCCGACCCCCTTCTGGCCGACGCGCTGGCCACCGCGCGGGCCATGCCGGCACCGGAGACCGACATGGCGGGCCAGGGTGGCGCGCGGGGCATACCCTATGCCGCGACCCTCCAGGCCCTTGGGGAGCTGATGGCCGCACCCGACGGGCCGGGCATCGGCATGGTCTCGCTCGACGGCTGGGACACCCATGCCAACCAGGCCCAGGCGCTGCGGGCCCGGTTCGCGCAGCTCGATCTGGGCCTCGCCCGGCTGAAATCCGCACTCGGCCCGAAATGGGCGACCACATGCGTCGTGATGTGCTCGGAATTCGGGCGCACAGCGGCTGCGAACGGCACGCGCGGAACCGACCACGGCACCGGCGGTCTGACCATCCTGGCAGGCGGCGCCGTGGCCGGCGGGCGTGTGCACGGTGACTGGCCGGGCCTGTCCCCGCGCAATCTGCATGAGGGCAGAGACCTCGCCCCGGCGAACGCGGTCGAGGCGGTCCTCAAGGGGGTCCTGCGCGACCATCTGGGCCTGTCGCGGACCGTACTGGACAGCGAGGTGCTGCCGGGTCGCGCGCCGGCGCTCGACGGCCTGATCACCGCCTGAAGATCGGGCGGCGTCGCCTCAAGATCGGGCATTGCCGCACGCCCCCTGCAAACACCGTCCGGGTTCGGCGCAAGCGCCATACCAGGAGAATTGAATTCCCCTGGGGCGCGGAACACTCTCGCGCGATGACGGACACACCGCCCCCCTTCGACGAGATGTACGGCCATGGCGGCGCAGCCCGCGCGCCGTATGTCGACGTTGATGCCTGGCTGCACGAAGCCGACCACAAATCCCTGCTGGCAAAGGCCCGCGAGGCGGAGGCGGCCTTCCGCCGCACGGGCATCACCTTCAATGTCTACAGCGAGACTGCGGCCGAGGAACGCCTGATCCCGTTCGACATCGTGCCGCGCATCCTGTCCGGTGCCGAATGGGCCCGGCTGACGCGCGGGATCGAACAGCGGGTACGCGCGCTCAACGCCTTCCTGCAGGACATCTATGGCCGCCAGGAAATCCTGAAGGCCGGCCGGCTGCCCGTATCGCTGATCGCCCGCAACAACGCCTATCTGCCGCACATGGCCGGGATGGTCCCGCCCGGTGGCGTGTTTACCCATGTGGTCGGTGTCGACCTCGTGCGGACGGCCGAGAACGAGTTCTTCGTTCTGGAAGACAACACGCGCACGCCATCCGGAGTGTCCTACATGCTGGAGAACCGGGAAACGATGCTGCAGCTATTCCCGGAGCTGTTCGCCCGCCTGAAGGTCCGCCCGGTCAACACCTATCCCCAGCTTCTGCGTCGATCGCTCGGGGAATGCGTGCCGCCGGGCTTTCAGGGCGGACGGGCCTGTGTGGCGGTTTTGACGCCGGGTCTCTACAACGCCGCCTATTACGAACATGCGTTCCTCGCCGACCAGATGGGTGCGGAACTGGTCGAGTCGCAGGACCTGCGCATCGTCGACGGCCGTCTGGCCATGCGCACGACCGAGGGCTATCAGCCGATCGACGTCCTTTACCGCCGCGTCGACGATGCGTTCCTCGATCCCCTGAGTTTCCGGCCGGAATCGCAATTGGGCGTCGCAGGCCTGTTCGATGTCTATCGGGCCGGAAACCTGACCCTCGCCAACGCGCCAGGGGCAGGCATCGCCGACGACAAGGCCGTGTATTCCTACATGCCGGACATCGTGGAGTTCTATACCGGGGAGCCGGCCATACTGAAGAACGTGCCCACCTGGCGTTGCGGCGAGCCCGACGCCCTCGCCTATGTGCTCGACCACCTTTCGGAACTGGTCGTGAAGGAGGTGCACGGGGCCGGCGGATACGGCATGCTGGTGGGCCCGGCGGCAAGCCGGAAGGAGATCGCCGCATTTCGAAAGAAGCTGAAGGCGCAACCGGCCAACTACATCGCCCAGCCGACGCTGTCGCTCTCCACTGTGCCGATCCTGACCCGGGCGGGGCTGGCGCCACGCCATGTCGACCTCAGACCCTTCGTTCTGGTGGCGCCTGACCGGATCCGGATCGCACCGGGCGGGCTCACCCGTGTGGCGCTGAAGAAGGGGTCGCTGGTGGTGAATTCCAGCCAGGGCGGTGGCACCAAGGATACATGGGTGCTGGAAGACTGAGATGCTCGGACGCACCGCAGGACATCTCTACTGGACGTTCCGCTATCTCGAGCGGGCAGAGAACATGGCGCGCCTCGTCGATGCCGGGTTCCGTATTGCGCTGACCCATTCCAGCTCGGTCGACAATGAATGGGTCTCGGTGCTGCAGGCCACCAGCAGCCAGGAGGCCTACGACGCCCTGAACGACACTTACGCAACCCGGACCGTGGTGAACTTCCTACTGCGTGAAAGCGCAAACCCCTCGAGCGTGCTGGCTGCCATGCAGTGCGCCCGGACCAATGCGCGCGCGGCACGCACGGCGCTGACCCGCGAGGTCTGGGAGGCTGTGAATGGCGCCTGGATCCAGATCTGCGAGGCGCTCAACCGTCCTGTGGCCCAGTCCAACCTGCCCGCCGTCCTGACCCTGATCCGCCAGCAATGCGCCCTCGTGCGCGGGGCGATGCGAGGCACCATGCTGCGCAACGACATTTTCGGTTTCTCGGAAATGGGAATGCTCGTGGAACGCGCCGATGCGACCGCCAGGATCCTGGACGTCAAGTATTATGTGCTCCTGCCCTCGGCCAGCCTGGTCGGTTCGCGCATCGACAACATCCAATGGGAGACGATCCTGCGCGCGGTCTCGGCCGACCGGGCCTTCAACTGGCTGAATGGGGGCGAGATCTCCGCGTCGGCGATCGCCGACTTCCTCATCTTCGACCGGCGCCTGCCGCGGTCGCTCAGCTATTGCTACCACGCCATGGAGCAGACCTTCGGATACCTTGGCCGGGACCTGACCGATCCGCCTGACAGCTATCGCACCGTGCGCGAGGCGACCCGCCGTCTGGACACGCTGACGGTCGCCGATGTGCTGGAGTCCGGCCTGCACGAATTCGTCGAGGCCTTCATCGCGGCGAACAATGCGCTGGGGCGCCAGTTCGAGTGCGACTTCCGTTTCCTGGAGTAGCCCATGGATGTCCGAATTCGCCACATCACCCGCTACACGTTCGATGCGCCGCCCGCCCGCGCACTGCAACAGGTTCGCCTGGTGCCCCGATCCTGTCCGACCCAGACCGTCAAGGCGTGGTCGCTGACCCTGACCGGCGGTCAGACCCAGGTGACCTGGCGGGATCACCATGGCAACGATGTCAGTCTGCTCTCCCTGGATGCAGGCGCCCATGAACTGGAGATCGTCAGCGAAGGCGCCGTGACGACCATGGACCGGGCGGGCGTGCTGGGGCCGATACATGGGCCGGCACCGCTCTGGTTCTACACCACGCCGACATCGCTGACCCGGCCCGGGCGCCGACTGCAGGCGCTGGTCGCCAGGCTCGACGCGCCGGCCGATGATGCCCTGACACAGCTTCATGCACTGGCGCAGCTCATCGAGGACACGGTCACCTACGATACCGGCGCGTCCCACAGTGCCACCACGGCCGAGGAGGCGCTGGCGGAAGGGCGCGGTGTCTGCCAGGACCATGCTCACATCTTCATCGCAGCAGCCCGGCGACTGGGCTACGCGGCGCGCTATGTCAGCGGCTACATGGTCATGGACGGCCAGATAGACCAGGAGGCCAGCCACGCGTGGGCGGAGGTCTATCTGGACGCGCTGGGCTGGGTCGGCTTCGATGTTGCCAACCGGATTTCCCCGGACGAACGCCATGTGCGCGTCGCCTGCGGCCGGGACTATGTGGAGGCGGCTCCCGTGCGGGGCCTGTCCTTCGGGGATGTGACGGAATCGATGGAGATTGCGCTCCAGGTCCAGCAATGACGCGGACCGCGCATGACAGGGAGACGACGGCCGGTGACCTATTGCGTTGGCATGAAACTGGACCGGGGGCTCGTCTTCCTGTCCGACACCCGCACCAATGCGGGCGTCGACAAGGTGTCGCGCTTCCGAAAGATGCACACATGGGAGGTGCCGGGCGACCGGGTCCTTACCCTGCTGTCGGCGGGCAACCTCGCCACCACCCAGGCGGTGATCGGACGGCTGGAAGAACGCGCCAAGGCACCCGATCAGCGGGAGATGTCGCTCCTGGGCGTACCGACCCTGTTCCAGGCCGCCGAACGGGTCGCGCGCACCCTGCGCGACGTCATCTCCGAGCAGGACGCGGCCGGTCCGCGCGGCGAGTCGCTGTTCGAGGCGACGCTGATCCTGGGCGGACAGATCCGGGGCATCGAACCTCGTCTCTTCCTCATCTACCCCGAAGGAAATTTCATCGAGGCCAGCGACGACACGCCCTTCTTCCAGATCGGCGAAACCAAATACGGCTACCCGATCCTGGTGCGGGCGTATGACCGGACCATGGGGTTTGCGGACGCGATCAAGCTCCTTTGCATCAGCATGGACTCCACGATCCGGGCGAACCTGTCGGTCGGCATGCCACTGGACCTGCAGATCGTGGCGCGTGATGCGCTCGAGGTCGGGTTCAGGCATCGCTTCCTTGAAGACGATGCCTATTTCGCCGCGCTCTCCTCTGGCTGGGGCCGGGCCCTGCGCGACGCCTTCGAGGCCCTGCCGAATTTCGATCTGCCGGCTGGCGCGGCGACCTGATTGCGAAGCCCTTCGGCGGCGCTAAATCAGGAACATGACCCGAATGATCGACCTGAACGCCGATCTCGGCGAGGGCATGAGCGACGAGGCCGCGCTGATGGCCCTGGTCACGAGTTGCAACATCGCGACCGGTGGACATGCCGGCGACGACGAGACCATGGTCGCCGCCCTGCGGATGGCGCGCGATCATGGTGTGGCAGCCGGCGCGCACCCGGCCTATCCGGACCGCGCCGGGTTCGGACGCCGGGACCTGGACCTGCCGCTGGAAACCCTGGCCCAGGCATTGGCCGATCAGGTGGGAACGCTGGAACGCCACGCAACCGCCGAGGGCATGGCCCTGACCCACGTGAAGCCCCATGGCGCGCTCTACCATCGTGCGTCGGTGGACCCGGCACATGCGGACGTGCTTGCAAACCTGGCGCACGCCCACGGGCTGTTTCTGGTGGGCCCGCCCGGAGGTGCGATGGCCGCGGCCGCGGGCTCTGCCCGCGTGGTCTACGTTCCGGAAGGCTTCGCCGACCGCGCCTATGACCTAGAGGGACGCCTCCTCCCACGGAGTGCGCCGGGCGCCGTGATCGAGGATGCGGAGGCCGCGACCGCCCAGGCGCGTGACCTGGCCGCCCATGGCCGCGTGCGCACGCAGAGCGGAGAAGACCTTGCGCTGGACGTGGCAACAATCTGCCTGCACGGCGATACACCGGGCGCTGTGGCCAGGGCGCGGGCGGTGCGCGCCGGGCTGGAAGCCGCCGGCCTGACCCTGCGCGCGCCGCTATGACCCGCGCGGTCGAGACCTCGCGACCCGTGGCCATGGCCGACGACCTGATACGTCTGCCCGTGGCCGACGTCTGGACCGCCCAGGCCCTGTCGCAACAGCTCAGGCAGAATCCCGTCTGGCTGGACGTCGTGCCCGGCCTGGCCGAAATCGTCTGCCGGTTCGATCCCGGTCAGACCCGGCTCGCCACGGCCCTTGAGACCGCCAGAACCGCCATGGCCGACCCGGCGGTCCTGCCTGGCGACAGGGTGGTCGCGGACGGCGATGTAACAGTTCTGCCCGTCCGGTATGGCGGCCGCGACGGGCCGGATCTGGACAAGGTTTGCCAAGCCGTCGGCCTGTCGCGCGACGCGCTGATCGCGCGCCATGCCGCCACCGTGTTCACGGTGGAACTGATGGGCTTCACGCCGGGCTTCGCCTATTGCGGCGGGCTCGATCCGGCGCTGTCGGTGGCGCGACTTCGGCGGCCCCGCACCTGGGTTCCGGCCGGCGCTGTGGGCCTTGGAATGACCCATACCGGGCTCTACGCCCTGGCGGGACCCGGCGGATGGCCGCTGATCGGCCGCACCCCGGTGGCGCTGTTCGATCCGGATGCGCCGGCGCCCTTCCGCCTGGAGCCCGGCCAGCGCCTTCGGTTCGAACCCGCATGAGCCTGCGGATCCACGCCGCCGGGCTGGAGGCCACCTTGCAGGGGGCGCCGCGCACGGGCCTGCGCCATCGTGGAGTGCCCTTCGCCGGGCCGGCCGACCCCGTGTCCCTGGCGCTGGCGAACCGGACCGTCGGAAACCTGCCGGACGCGGTCGGGATCGAGATCACGCTGGGGGGCTTCGAGGCCGAAGCGGAGGCCGAACTGGTCGTCGCCCTGGCTGGCGCACCGGCCCCGGCGCACGTCTCGGGACAGGTGCGCGCGCCTTACCAGCCGATCCGGCTTTCGCCAGGCGATATGCTTACTCTGGCGCCGCCTGCCCGGGGGATGCGGACTTATCTTGCGGTGGCCGGAGGTTTCGTTGCCGACAGGATCCTCGGCAGTCCGTCCACCTATCTGCCCGCCGCGCTGGGTGGCCTGGCCGGTCGCGCCCTCGCCAGAGGCGATCGGATCGCCCTCGCCAATGGCCCGGTTGCCACCCCGGTGATCCCGCCTGAAACCGTGCGCCCGCCTTTCCCCGGGAGCTGGGCGCTTCGAGCCATTCGCGGTCCGGACACGGGGGGTCCCCCGTCGGCAGGCCATGACGGCCTCTTCGCACAGGCCTTCACCGTTTCCTCGCAATCGAATCGGATGGGCATCCGGCTGACGGCGGCTCCGCGGTTACCGGTGACCGGCGACGGGCGAATGGCCAGCGCGCCGGTGTTCCCGGGCACCTTGCAAGTGCCCGAAGACGGGCACCCGATCCTCCTGGGCGTCGATGCCCAGACCACCGGCGGATATGCGCGCATGGCCCAGGTGGCGGCCTGCGACCGTCACCTTATCGGGCAGCTCCGGCCCGGCGACCGCGTGCGTTTCCTGCACCGAACCGCAGAGGCCGCCGAAGCCGATGGCCGCGCCAAACGCACCCTTCTCGCCCCCTGGCTGACCTCCGGATGACGTCCGGACAAGTGGGCCGCCGAGATCGAGGGAAATCGCGGCACGGGATCGGGGGACAAAGTCCATAATCCCGTCGCGCGCGAAACCGCGTCGGCTTCGCGGCACGCTGGCCATCGAGGTCTGGGCGCACCATTATCGTGCGGCGCAACATGACGCGCGCTTAAAGGTTTTGCGACGCGGCAGAAAACAGAACCCAAACGCGTTACAGGTCTGCCAAATCCCCACACCCCGCGAAACGGTCTCAGGACCAGACTGCGACCGATGAAAGGGGAGAATCATGAAATCGGGGACACGAACACGCTTTGGCGCCACGCTGGCGGCAACGACGATGCTGGCAGGCCTGGCACCGATTGCCCAGGCACAGGTGCCAGCCCAGCCGCCCCAGGCGGAAGAGGATGCCCGGATGACGACGGTGTTCGTCTCGGGGCGCAGAATGTCCCAGGCCGACCTCGCGATCGGTCTGGACGAGGCCTCGAACACGGTTGCCGTGACGCGTCAGGAACTGTTGTCGGCACCCTCCGGCATTTCCGGGCTGAAGATGCTGGAGACGCTGCCGGGCTTCAACGTGCAGACCGATGGGGCGCTTGGTCTCTACGAATTCGGCAATTCCGTCACGGTCCGGGCCTTCTCGCTGCAGCAGATCGGATTCGTTCTGGATGGCGTGCCCATGGGCCGCTCCGATGCCTTCGGCGGCAGCCCGATCTTCCGCTATGTGGACAATGAGAATCTTGGCTCCGTCGTCGCGTCGCCCGGAGCCGGCGACGTTTCGCTGCCCAGCTATACCAGCCTGGGCCCGATCGTCTCCTATAACACGATCGAGCCGCAGGAAGAGGCCGGCGGGCTGATCGCGGTCACCACCGGCGACGACAATCTCACCCGCACCTTCGTGAAGCTGGAGACGGGCGAGATCGGCGGCTTTTCGGCCTATGTCAGCCGGTCGACCATCGACAGCGATGTCTGGCGCGGCGCCGGGTCCATCGACCGGGAACACCTGGAAGGCAAGGCCCGCTACGAATTCGACAGCGACACCTTCATCGAGCTGCGGGGCGTCTACAACGATTTCTTCGACTTCGACACGCCGTCATTCTCCCGCGCGACCTACGAGACGGGAACGGACGCGGCCGGCAACACCGGCCGGGACATCGGTTATGTCGACTTCGTACCGGCCGGGTGCCAGGCGGGGGTCGAAACGCCGGTCGACTTCAACAATGACGGCGTGATCGACGAGAGCGACTTCCAGCCGATCTCCACGGGCAGCATCTGCACCCAGTTCGTCGGCGACAGGGTCAATGTGCGCGAGGACGCACTGACATCGCTGGCGTTCGAGACCGACCTTATGGACGCGCTCAGCCTCAGCCTGACGGGCTATTACGAGGACAAGGACGGCTTTGGCGTGTCGCCCGACGGCTACAGCAACACGCTCGGGCGCTATCTCGACCAGGTCGAGGTTGGCCTTCCCGTCACACATCCCCGGGGGGTCCAGTACGGCCTTTCGGGTGTGGGGGGCGACCGCAAGGGCCTGACGGGCGGCCTGACACTGCAGGCGGGCAATCACACACTCGAAGTCGGCGGGTGGTACGAGGAGGACCGCTACACACGTACGCAGCTGCGCATCAACAAGACCGATGGCAGCCCGGCTGGCACGCCGATCTTCGACGAGGTCGCCTATTTCCGGAAACAGTACAAGTCGATACGCGAAACCTACCAGTTCTATGTCAAGGACACGATCTCCCTTCTGGACGACCGGCTGAACATCGAGATCGGGGCCAAGGCGCTCGAAGTCGACTACTCCCTGGACGGGTTCCGGGACTTCAACGACTACGCCATCCGCGTGGGCGGGGCCGGCGGCGGAGATACGCTGCCCGGCTATGGTCCACAGGTCGTCGGGGAGACGTTCAGCGACAGCTTCCTGCCATCGGTCGGTGTGGTCTACGACCTGAACGACACCGATCAGGTCTTCGCCTCCTATTCGGAGAATTTCGCCCTGCCGCGCGAGGCCGATACGATCTTCGACGACGCCGTGGGGTTCGTCCCCCCCGCGCCGGAGGGTGAGGAGGCCCAGAACTACGAGATCGGCCTGCGCACCAGCCGACCGCAGATCAACGCCTCCCTGGCGGTGTTCTATTCGTCCTTCGACAACCGCATCGGTTCGGGAAACGTCATCAATCCCGCCACGGGACAGCCGGAGAGCTTCTCAGTCAACGTCGGCAAGACAACCGCCACGGGTTTCGAACTGTCGGGCGTCTACCAGCCAGACGTCTTTCAGGATCAGCTCTATGCGAACTTCAACCTGACCTACAACAAGTCGGAGCTGGAGGACGGTTTCGGCGGCAATCCGGCGGGAAGCCAGCTCGCGGACTCACCGGAATGGCTGTTCACGGGCGGCCTCACCTACGAGCCGACCGAGTGGCTGGTGGCGAATATCTCCACCAAGTACACCGGCGAGCGGTATGCCGACTTCCGGGAGGCAGCGGACTCACCGGGTAACCTGATGGAAGACTACTTCCTGTGGAGCGCCTACCTCGACCTCGGCGGCCCGAACACGTTCGGCCTGCCGGAAAATGTCAGTCTGCGCTTCAACGTCGACAACATCTTCGACGAGGACACGCTGGCCTTCACCTTCACGACCACGGGCGGCGGAAACGCCTTCTTCCGACCGCTCAACCCAAGGACGTTCCAGGCCACGCTGACGGCCCGTTTCTGACGGTCCGTCAGCCGACTCCCGCCGGCGGCGCATCGAACTGGCGCCGCCGGCCCAATGCGCGACGACAGTCTGCCCGGCACGCGACCAGACGGCGCGCACGCCTGCCTCGCCACCGGACAGATCGACAAAAATCGACGTGTTTCCAACAGTCAGGGGGATGACCCATGCGCGGAGGCCGGACAGGCTGGCGTGCAGGCGGATCGGGTCCGGGCAAGGATGCGCCGTCCAGGCTGGAACCAGGGCAGGCCCGTGGCGGATCAGCCACCGACCCTGCGTTGCAAGGGGTGATCGACGTGGCGCAATCGGCGATGTCATCTGGACCATCCGAGCCGGATGAGGCGGGTGCGGACACATTGAAAGCCGTGCTGGCCAGCCCGTGCCCCCACCGCCGGCAGATGCTCGTCGAGGGGTTGGGCGAAGACGTCGACGTGCGCATCGCAAGCCTCGACTCCCAGGATGCGCTTCTCTCCACCCTGGCAGGTTTCGCCCCCGACGTGCTGATCATGGCCTGCATCAAGCCGTCGGGCCCGATCCTGCATACGCTGGGCGTCGTGATGCTGCGCCAGCGCCTTCCCATTGTCGTCTTCTCCGAGGATCCCGATACCGAACTTGGCCGCCGAGCCCTGCGCGCGGGGGTCAGCGCCTACATCGTCGACGGCCTGTCGCCCGCACGGGTCCGCCCCATTGTCGACCTGGCCATAGAACGGTTCCGCCTGGTGGAGGCGCTGCATACCGAACTCCGGAACTCCAAGGACGAACTCGCCGCGCGCAAATCCATCGAGCGCGCAAAGGGCCTCCTGATGGAGCGACGCGGACTCAGCGAGGCCGATGCCTACAATTCGATGCGGCAATTGGCGATGACACAGCGGAAGACCATTCGGGAAGTTGCCGAAATGATCCTTTCCATCTCGGATATACTTCCCTGAACGCCATCTGCGGATGCGGTGCCGAAACCGTGGGCAGTCTTCGAAAAGCCCGCTCAAAACTCGCGCGCCCCGACACAAACCTGGCGCTTCGCCGCTGCAACAATTGCCAATTCGTTACCAAGACGATGACCTGAAATCAGGTTCAACGGCGAACCGCATCATGCCGGGGCAAGGGGTCGCCCCGGCCAGCTCGACAGCGCCGGCAAGCGTGCCGGGGCACGGGTCCACAGGCGGACCGATCAGACATCGACGAGACGCTGCAGCGGTCCGCGAAGGTCCGTGAGCAGTCCCGCCAAACGCCGCCGGCCCATCCGGCCGGTCACGCACCGCCTAAGCGGTCGCCGGAGACAGACATGACAGTTGACTATTCGAGGCTCCGCCGGAGCCACCTCCTCGCCACCGCCTGCCTGGCGTCCATCGCCATGCTCGCGCCAAGCGCCAGCGCCCAATCGGAGGCCGAACCGCCCGCCGATGACGCGATACAGGAAACCATCATCATCACGGGGAGCCGGGGGGCACCACGCTCGGTGACGGACTCGCCGGTGCCGGTCGACGTCCTGAGCGAGACGGACATTTCGGCCGTGTCGTTCGTCGACACCAATGACGTCCTTCGCACGCTCGTGCCGTCCTATTCGCTCGGACGTGCGCCGATCAGCGACGGCGCCACCTTCATCCGTCCCGCCAGCCTGCGCGGCTTGCCGACCGACAAGACGCTGGTGCTCGTCAATTCCAAGCGCCGGCACCGCGCCGCTCTGGTCGCCATCGGCGGATCCGGCACCCAGGGGCCCGACGTGGCCACCATTCCGGCCTCGGCCCTCAAGAGCGTGGAAGTCCTGCGGGACGGCGCCGCCGCGCAGTACGGCTCCGACGCCATCGCCGGCGTCATCAATTTCCTGCTGAAGGACGATACCGAGGGCGGCTCGGTCGAGGTCCAGTACGGCCAGTATTACGAAGAGGATGGAGAACAGGTCTTCGTGGCCGCCAACAAGGGGTTTGCGCTCGCCGATGCGGGCTTCGTGAACCTCTCGGTGGAGTACTCCGCCGACCAGCCGACATTCCGGGGCGAGGAGTATTGCGAGACCTTCGGCTCGAGCTTTGGCGACTTCAACGGCAATGGCACCCTCGATGCCGGCGAGCCGGTGGGCACGCGTGGCGGGTTTCCGAACAATGCATGCGTCCAGGACATGATCGCCGGCGTGGACGTGGACGGAGACGGGGTTGCCGACCTGTTCGGCCCCGACCTGGTGAACAATGCCACCGGCGAACCGTTCGGGGATCAGTTGCCGGACTATCCCGACGAGCGGTTCGCCGCCAATGTCCAGACCCCGGTCGTCCAGCCCTGGGGCCAGCCAACGTCGGAAGCGTTCCGAACCTTCGTCAATGCCGGCTACACCTTCTCCGAGGCGGCAGAGCTCTACGGTTTCGCCAACTACTCTCTCTCGGAGGGCGATGGCAGCTTCTTCTACCGCTATCCAGGCAACAGCGTGAACCAGTTCATCCGGCTCCAGGATGGCACACTGTTCAATGCGGGTGTCGACATCTACCCGGCGGGCTTCACGCCGCGCTTCTTCGGCAAGGTGATCGACTACAGCGCCACGGGCGGGCTCAAGGGCGACCTCAGCGAGAGCCTCAGCTACGACCTCTATGCCCGCTACGGCCGCAATGAAATCCAGTACACGCTCGAGAACACCATCAATCCGTCGCTTGGACCGGCAACGGCACAGAGCTTCCGTCCGGGTGACCTGATCTCCGACGAGTTCGGGATAGGCGGCGACCTGTTCTATGACTGGGAGGTCGGCCTGGCGAGCCCGCTGACGCTGGCGTTCGGCGGCGAGTTCCGGGAGGAAGGCTACGAGCTGGTCGCCGGCGAACCGGACTCCTACGAGGCCGGTCCCTTCGCGGTACCCGACCCGTTCGACTTCTGCGCCGATGATGGCACGCCGACCGCCGATGGCAGCGCCGTGATCGCAACCGGCTCGAACCTGGACTGCGCCAATCCGGACGATCCCGTCTACACCGCGCTGGCTGTGGGCTCGAACGGCTTCCCGGGATACCCGCCGGAATTCACCGGCGACTTCAGCCGGGACAGCTACGGCGTCTATGTCGATGCCTCGGCGGACGTGACCGAGCAACTCTTCCTCCAGGCCGCCGCCCGGTTCGAGGACTATTCGGATTTCGGCACGACCAGCGACTACAAGTTCGCCGGCCGCTACGAGTTCACGCCGAACTTCGCCGTGCGCGGATCGGTGGGCACGGGCTTCCGGGCACCGACGCCGGGACAGCTCTTCACGACCAACGTGTCCACCCGGCTGCCCAATGGCGTCCCCGTGGCCACCGGTCTGTTCCCGGCCTCGAGCCCCGCGGCCCAGGCTCTGGGCGCCGAGCCGCTCGCACCCGAGGAGTCCGTCAACTACACGCTGGGCCTGACCAGTTCGTTCGACAAGTTCACGCTGACCGTCGACTTCTACCAGATCGAACTGACGGACCGGCTGAATGCGGTGTCCACGATCGAGATCATCAATGACATCGATGATCCCTCGCTCAATGACGGATCCCCCGCGGGCGAGGGCCTGGAATACGCCTCGGTCCTGGCTGCGGCCGGCGTGGCCAATGCCAACACCATCGGCGGCGTGAACTTCTTCCAGAACGCCTTCGATACGACCACGATGGGGGTCGATGTGGTGGCCACCTACCTTCTGGATTGGGGGCCGTCGGGCACCACGAACCTCGCCCTCAGCGCAAACTACAATGAAGAGGAGTTCGACGGCGACGTCAGCGACCTCTTCAATGCCGAGGACCAGTTCGACCTCATCAACGGCGATCCGAAGCTGCGCGGGACCTTCACGGCCACCCATGCGATCGGTTCGTTCACGGTTCTCGGCCGGGCCAACTACTATGGCGAGTACGAGAATGCGGCGACGTCGAGCCTGGAGAACATCCAGACCTTCGGATCGACGGTCCAGATCGACCTGGAGGCCACCTGGCAGGTCGACGAGATGTACGCCCTGACGCTCGGGGCCCGGAACATCTTCGACGAGTATCCCGACGAGGGCGACCGGGCGCTCGGCGAAATCTGCTGCGGACGCATCTACCGCTCCGACAGCGAAGTCGACTGGCAGGGAGGGTTCTACTACGCGCGGCTCCGCGCGGAGTTCTAGGCCATGCCCGCCTCAACCCCGTCGTGCTCCGGGTGCTGCGCCCCATGACCGAGTTTCCCTTCGATATGTCACGGGCGCCGCCACCCGGCGGCCCGGCGGCCGGCCCCCGCTCTGCGCGGGGGCCGGTCCTCGAGTTCCAGCGTCCTCCCACCGTTCAAGCCTCCAGGCCCTCCCGCAATGATCCCTCCAGAACTTCTCGACCTTCTCCCCTTTGTCGCCGCCATGCTCCTGGCCGGACTCGCAGCCGGCTTCGTGGCCGGCCTGTTCGGTATCGGTGGCGGTTTCGTCGTCGTGCCCGCCCTTGCCGCGGTGCTGTCCATCTATGCCGCGAACACCGGGACCGGCGGCAATGCCGACAAGATCATGCACGTTGCCATCGGTACGTCGCTGGCGACCATCGTCGTCACGTCCCTGCGGTCCGTGCAGGCCCACGCCAAACGCGGGGCGGTGGATTTTGACATTCTGAGGGACTGGGCGCCCTTCGTTGTCCTCGGCGTCGGGCTCGGCATCCTCGCCGCCAAATACATGGATGGCAGCCAGCTCCGCCTGATCTTCGGACTCGGCGTCTTCCTGATGGCCTGGCACTTCCTGTTCCCCTGGCTCAGCAAGCGTGGGCCGCTGACCAACGACATGCCGACCGGTGTCCTGCGCGGCGGGCTGGGCAGTCTTCTGGGCGGATTCTGCGCCCTTCTGGGCATCGGAGGCGGCACGCCCGCGGTGCTGATCATGACCCTTAGCGGACGACCGATGCACCGCGCCGTGGCCACTGCGGCGGGGTTCGGAACACTGATCGCGATCCCGGGGGCGATCGGATCCGTTCTGATCGGGCTCGGTGAGGAGGGCCTGCCCTTCGGCTCCATCGGCTACGTCAATCTGATCGGCCTGGTCGGCATCACGGCCATGAGCGTGCTGACCGCTCCGCTCGGCGTGGCCGTCGCCCACAGCCTGGACGCCGACCGACTGAAGCGGGTGTTCGGCATCTACCTGCTGGTCACCTCGTCGATCATGTTCCTCAACGCCTTCGACGGCGCCTCAACGGCCACGGGGCCGGAAGCGCCCGTACCCGCCCTCGCAACCCAGGACCCCAACCCGATAAAGGAGACTCATCATGGGTATTGACCTGTCTCGCCGCGGCCTGCTCGGCGGCAGCCTTGGCCTTGCGGCCGCCGCCGGTTTCGCCGGCTATGCCACCAATTCCAGTGCCGCCCTGGCGGAGGATACGGGCGCCTTTCCCATCACGGGCACTCCGGAGGATCCGCTTCTGGGCCCGGCTGAGGGGATCGCGCTCCTGTCGCGAAACGAGAACCCCTATGGCCCGTCGAAATCGGCGCTGGACATGATCGACTATGCCGCCCGCAAGGGCGCGTTCTATGCCTCACCTAAGGCATGGGAGACGCTGACCGGCATGATTGCGGAGCGCCACGGCGTGGCGCCGGACCAGGTCTGCATCACCACCGGCTCCGGCGAGGCACTGAGCGCCATTGCGCTGAAATACGGCCCCAAGGGCCCGATCGTGGCGCCGCGGCTGTTCTGGGACACGACGGCACTCTACGCCAAGGATCTGGGCATGGCCGAGATCCAGCGCGTGCCCCTCACCGACTCGATGGATGTCGACCTGGCCGGTATCGAGGCGAAGGTGACGTCGGACACCGGTCTGGTGCAGCTCTGCAATCCCAACAACCCGACCGGACTTGTCACACCCGGCCCCGAAATCCGCGCCGCGGTGAAGCGTATGGCAACGAAGGCCACGGTGGTCGTGGATGAGGCCTATATGGAGCTCGCCGACGATCCCGACGGCACGACCTGTATCGGTCTGGTCAAGGAAGGTCACGACGTGATCGTGACGCGCACCTTCTCCAAGATCTATGGCATGGCCGGTATCCGGGTGGGCTATACCATCTCGTCGAAGGCGCACGCGGAGGCCATTCGCTCCACGGCAATGTCCTGGGGGCCGGTGACCAGCTACGCTGCTGCCATCGGCTGCTACAACGATACCGAGTTCCTCGACTTTTCCCGAAGGAAGATCGTCGAAGCGCGCGAGATGGTGAAGGCCACCCTCGACACGCTGGGCCTGCAATCGCTCAAGTCCCAGACGAATTTCGTCTACTTCAAGAGCGGCAAACCGGCCAATGAGGTCCAGGCGGCCTTGCGCGAGAAGGGGATCCTGATCCGCGGCCAATACATGGACTATGCCGACTGGAGTCGCGTCTCGATGGGAAAGATCGAGGACGTGGACAGGTTCTGCAAGGCCTTGCCGGAGGTCCTGGCGGCCTGAGTCCGCGCTGCCAAGATCGTCGGGCATGCAAGCCCCCGGCGCTGGAACCCGGGGGCGAAGGCCGGGGATGCATGGAGGGTATCCCCGGCCTTCACCGTGTCAGCCGCCCCGGCGCATCAGCCGACGGTCTCCGGAAACAGGGCGGACGCCCAGCTGCCACCGCCCAGATACCGCCAGGCCGGCCGGCCCGACTCGTCGAGGGCGAACAGGTCGAGCCAGCCATGGTCCACCAGGTGGCGCACCTGCTCGTGGCGGGCGATCACCTCATTCATGGCCCATGTGGGCGCCGCGATCATCACCGCGAGACGCAACGGTTCATGGGCCGGCGCGGCGCCATCATGCACAGATTGCCAGGGCAGGCCGGTGCGAAGGTCGCCACCGTTGCCTTCGAGAACGCCAAGGCCGCCGACCACATTGTGCAGCGTCTTGTTGCCACTGCCGAAAACCGCGTTGTCGACCGTGGAGGCGTAGTATTGGAGATTGATCCAACTGGCCACGATCATGGGCGCGGTCATGATCAGGTCGAGCACCTTGAAGCCCTCGTCGCGTGACCAGTCATAGCTGTGCAGGAAGGCGCGGCCGCCCAGATCGCAGCCCTCGGTCACACGCCGCGGCGCCGCAATGAAGGCGGCACAGCCTGCGAGACCCCATTCCGGACGTACCTGACTCCAGTCGCGACTGCGCCGGATGATGTCGACGCGGCCATCGCGGCGACGTGCCCCTGGCAGGCGTTCGGCCCGTTCCAGCCGCGCCAGGTCACCCGCCACCGACAGGGCCTGGCGCAGGGCCGCCAGGTCGCCGGCATGGCTCGAGGGCAGGTCGGCGGTGTCCAGAAGCCTCACGTCATCCGTGGTCGTGTCATGCCGCGCCGGCACGAACCAGGTGTCGGACGGGACGCACACGCCGCGTTGGCGCAGCCCCTTGCGGACCTGCGGATCGTTAAGGATCGCGGCCGCCACCTGGGCATTGGCTTCGCCCGAGTGACCGCCGCAGGCCCCACAGTCAAGGCCGCTGGCGTGGGGATTGTTCCGGCTGGTCGACCCATGACCGGCCAGCACCACGAGGCGGGCAAATCCGTCTGTCAGAGACATGGCGCGCAGAACGGTTTCAGCCGCATCGAGGCGCGCAGCGGCATCCAGGCCGGTTGCTTGCCCCCCCATCGTCTCGGGTGCCAGGCAAGGACGCCCACCGGATGACGGCGCCGCGTCCGACTGGCCGAGACCGAAAGCATCGCGGACCAGGCGCCAGGCATAGGCGGGTCCCACCGTCTCGACGAAGGCGAAGGACGAGACGGCCGACAGCTTGAAAGCCTTCCACGCCCGCGCGACCCGCCTGGCGATCCCGATTCGGCGCCGGGCGGCCTTGGTGGCGGCGGGAGACTCCAGGGTCTCGTTCAGAGCGATGGACGGCGAGAGCAGCACCGGGCACTGCGCCTGGGCTGCGTCCGCGCCCAGGGGCGTGTAGGCGATGGGGAAACCGAAGAACCCCGCAAAGCCAAGGGTCTGGACGTTCGCTCCGGTCGATTCCAGGGCCCGTCGGAACACTTCGGAGCGCACATCGATGCAGAACACGGCCTGGATGTCGGGACGCGTCGTACGCCCCGTTACGGCCCGCTCCGGCCTCCGGACGGACGACAGCCGCGCCGCGAGGTCGCGCTGCCAGGCGCGGTCGGCGGCAGCCTGAAGGATGCAGTCGATCGCCAGGTCGCGCGACACCTGCCCCGGACACGTCCAGGCGCGGCGCGCCCGGTCGAGCGCGGCGCCATAGTCGGGATCGCTGGCATGGCCCATCTGGATCGCGATATCCCAGGCCAGACGAACGGCCAGGAACTCCACGAGGGTCGGATCATCATCGCGCCCGTCCAGAGCGGCCTGCCAGACCCGCTGGCGGGCCACGGCCGCCCAGCCCGGCACGGTCATCAGAAGGCGCTGGAAATAGATCTCGAGGCCTGCGGGATCGCTGCACACGGTCTGCGCGGCAAGCGAAAGCATATCCTCGGCGCGCTCAGGCAATGCCCGTACCCGTGCCCGAAAGCCCTTGAGCCCCCGCACCTCAGGTGTGCGGTCCACCGCCGCGAAGGCACGCCATGCCGCATAAGGCGCCAGGCTCCGGTCCACCGGCGACCAGTAGGCCTGGCCGGTATCGAAATAGGCTGCAGCCCAGGCACCGACCCGGTCGAGCACCAGCGCCGAGAAGTCGAGTCCAGTCGCCGCCGCGCCGAGGTCACAGAGCGTGGGCAACGGGTCCACTGCCGAGCTTTCCGGTGCGGCGCGAACAGCGTCCAGAAAGGCATCGACCTGGCGTGGGACATCGCCCCGGCGCGGACTGGCCGTGAGCGCAGCCGCAACGTCGCCACGCTTGATCCGTCCTGAGTCCAGCGCCGTCAGATAGGTCTTGCGCGGCTGGGTCAGACGGGTGCCTGCCGTGCGGCCGAGTCGCTCGGCCGCCACATCGAAGCCGAGATCGGCATGGCCAAGATAGGGGTTCACCGCGACGAAGGTCTTGAGCGGCCAGACAGGCGCCACCCGTCCCGCGGCACGCCGCGCTGCCAGCACGGCCTGGCGGCGGACCTTGGGATCGGTGAGATCAGCCGCAGCAGGCGCCGGACGGCGACCGGCCGAGTCGGGCGAGGGGGCTGCGGCGGGGAGATGGTCGAGGGGCGGGGACATGGGTCGCTCCTTTCGGGCTTTGGGGTCAGCCGGCATGCGCCCGGCGCGTGGCGAGCAGCCGGTCGAACAGGGCATTGGCGTAGAGGCCGGCGGCGAGATGGATGCGCAGGGCCGCCCAGACCGGATGGCGCGATGCGCGCGCCCCCGCGACCTGAACGAGCGTCACGCAAAGGAAACTCGCCACGGTCAGGCCCAGAATGGCGGCTCCCGCCGCGTCCAGGGGGGGTGGCGGTGGAAGCTGGCCCGCCGCAAGCGCTGCCATGCCCGCCTGGAGCGCGAAATAGGCGACACTGACGCCGAGCGCCGCGAACCCGCCACGCAGCCAGACGGCGACCTGCGGCCTGCCGGCACCCGCACGTGCCAGGAGCAGGCTCAGCCCCAGGACCAGGATGACCCCGAGGGCAAGCGCCTGCGGCGTGAGGCTCGCGAACCGGCCGAAGAGCGCGCCAAGACCCGCATACAGGCCAAGCGCCAGAAGCAGTCCGGCCAGCGCATGCGGCAACCCCGGGCGTTCGTCTACCGCCGATGGCACGGATGCCTGGATCCGGACGGCATCGCCAGCCGAGAGGAAGGCGTGCGCCTTGTAGAGCGAATGAGCCAGGATGTGCAGCAAGGCCAGGGAGAACAGGCCAATGCCGCACTGCAACAGCATGAAGCCCATCTGGGAGACGGTCGACCAGGCGAGCGACACTTTCACGCTGGTCTGTGTGAGCATGGCGAGGCCGCCCAGCAGGGCGGTGAACCCGCCGACCAGGGCGAGACCATGCAAGGCTGGCCCGGCAAGCAGCATGACATCGGCGAAGCGCACGATCAGGAAGCCGCCGGCATTCACGATCCCGGCATGAAGAAGGGCCGAAACCGGCGTCGGCGTCTCCATCACTTCCGTGAGCCAACCATGGACCGGAAACTGCGCCGATTTCAGGATGGCCGCGAGGACCAGCCCAAGCCCCGCCCAGGCAAGCACGGCGCTGCCCTCACCCTCGCCGGCCGCGGCAGAAGCAAGCAGGGTCGCGATATCCGTCGTTCCGTAGGTCGCCACCAGACCCAGCGCCGAGGCGACGAGGGCCACATCCGACACGCGCGCGATCAGGAACTTCTTCAGCGCCGCGCGCTCTGCCTTTTCGCGGTCCCGGTAGAACACCAGCAGGGGATGCAACGCCAGGCTCGTGGCGACCCAAGCGGCAACGAGCTGGGCCAGGTTGGCGGCCGTCACCAGCAGCATCACCGTGGCGAGCGCCAGACCCAGGCCGCCGAGAAACGCGCCCTGCCGCGGGTCGCCATCGAGGTAGTTCTCGCTGTATCGCAGGACAACAACGCCGACGAAGGCGATCAGCGCATAGAGGCTCACGGAGATCAGATCGAGCCGCACCGACAGGCCAACCCCGTGCCAACCGATCAGCGTCGACGTCACGGGCCCATTGGCAATCAGTACCGCGATCGCCATGGCAGCGGAGAGCAGACCTGCCAGCGCCGACCATCGCGCCACCTGCAGGGTGATCGCCGGCCGAAGGCCCGACCGGCATGCGCCGACCAGAGCCAGGATGAGGAAGGCAACCGGTCCGGCAAGCAGGATGGGAAGAACGGCCGGGACGGCCAAGGTGGCCAGGGCAGCAAGGGACATGTCGGACTCCGCTGGGATTCTCTGGCGCCAGCGGTACCAATCACCGTTCATTCAATAAAATTCATTGTTTGGAACAAATCGTTATGCGAAAAAGAACGATATGGCCATGGCGTTGAACTACAACCATCTTCGCTACTTCCATCTCGTGGCGCACGAGGGAAACCTGACCCGTGCAGCGGAGCGGCTGAACGTGTCCCAGTCGGCCCTTTCGACCCAGATCCGCAAGCTGGAAGATCGTTTGGGCCATGCCCTCTTCGAACGCCGGGGCCGCAGTCTGGTCCTGACCGAGGCGGGTCATATCGCGCTGGACCATGCCGATGCGATCTTCACCGCAGGCGACGAACTGCTTGACACGCTCTCGAGATCGGGCGGCCGGGCTCGGCGTACCCTGCACGTGGGCGCCCTATCGACCCTGTCGCGCAACTTCCAGATCCGCTTCCTGGGTCCCGTCCTGGGCGATCCGGACATCACCGTGACGCTCCGGTCAGGCAGCCTGGCCGATCTCATGGCGCAGCTGGAGACACATGCGCTGGACGTCGTGCTGGTAAACCAGGTGCCGGTGCGTGGACCGGACACGGAATGGATCGCCCACACGCTGGACGAGCAGCATGTGAGCCTCGTCGGGGCTCCGGAGCGCGTCGGCAAGGCCGCGGAGGCCGCGGTCCTGATCGATCAGCACCCCTTGATCCTGCCAAGCCGGGACAGCGGCGTCCGGTCCGGCTTTGACGCCATGGCCATGCGCCAGGGACTGACGCCACGGATCGCCGCGGAAGTGGACGACATGGCCATGATGCGCGTGCTGGCGCGAGAGGAGATCGGCCTTGCCGTCGTCCCGCCCATCGTGGTGAAGGACGAGCTGGCGACCGGTCGACTGGTGGAGGCCGCGCCCCTGCCCGGAATTAGCGAAACCTTCTCCGCGATCACGCCCCGGCGACGTTTTCCGAACCCTGTACTGGCCCGGCTGCTGGAGCCTTGGGGAGCGCTGCCCTGACCCGCTTTGTGCCTTCGCCGGACCTGGCTTTGGCCAAGGGCGTAACGCTTTCGGGCAACCATGCGCCCCGGAGAGCGGCGGCCGCGCGCAAGCGGCCGCCGCCGCCGGACAACAGTTCGTCAGTCAGCCTTGCCGGCGGCGACCTGCGGGGGAGTCCACCGACACAAGACCAAACCGCTCGACCTGTCGCCTCGGCCCTCGGGCGTGGGCAACCGCCCGAAGTCAGGCGCGCGAGTACCGTCGGCTGCGACGGCGACGCCATTGGCGCCGCGCAGCGCGGTCTGAAGGCGCCGGATGAGGACATGCGGGCTTGATCCGCATCGCCGGACCGGCCTGATTGACTTCGTCGACCGGCCCACCGTCGGCGGATCGTGGAAACCCACCCTCTTCTGCCGGGGCTTTCGGGCCGAAGCCCGGGTCGATAAGGCGCGCCATGAAAACTCTCCCTTCGTGCGAAGCATGTCCTGCGCCATTGCAGGACACCCTTGAAATGGGCACGCGTTCCGATAGTTCTAATCGAAAGAAATTCTCGTTCGTTAAGGATGAAACTATAACATGCGGCCCACGCTCCGACAGATGCAGTACCTGATCGCCGTCGCGGAGACCGGCCGTTACGGCGAGGCTGCAAAGCGCGTGAATGTCAGCCAGCCCAGCCTCTCAGCCCAGATCGCCGACATGGAGACGGAACTCGGCGCCCCGCTGCTGGAACGGGGGCGCCAGGGTGCGCGGCTGACCCCCATCGGTGAGGAGATCGTTCGCCGCGCCAGGCTGATCCTGCGCGATGTGGAGGATATGCGGGCCTGCGCCCAGCGCCAGGCGGGAAACCTGGCCGGCCGCATCCGGCTCGGCGTCCTGCCCAGCATCGGCCCCTACCTCCTGCCGCCGGCAACCCGCCAGCTCCACCTGGAACATCCGGACCTGCGGCTCGTGGTGCGCGAAGCCCGGACCATCGATCTGGGCTCCGACCTGGAGGATGGACGGGCCGACACGATCATCTCGACCGCCGAGGATCACGCCCAGTCCGCCTCGACGATCCTGTTCGAGGAAGGCTTCTGGATCTGTGCGGCCCATGACGATCCGATCCTCGAGGGGGCTGGCGATGTCAGCGTTGCCGACCTTGCCGGGCGACCACTCCTGTCACTCGGATATGGGCATCGTCTGACCCTGGCAATCGAAGCGCTGGCGAGCGCGGCCGGGGCGTTCGTGAGTTCGGAGTATGAAGGGACGAGCCTCGACGCCGTGCGCCAGATGGCGGAAACCGGAGCCGGCATCGCGGTGTTGCCCAGCCTTTACGCGATCTCGGAAGCCCGGCGCGATCCCGGCATCAAGCTGCGCCGGATCAACCATCCCCTTGCCCGCCGGCAAATCTCGCTCGTCTGGCGATCCACCTCGCCCCTTGCCGACATGATGCTGACCCTTGCCGCAAGCCTGCGCGAGGCCGCAGCCCAGATCCTGGCCGATGAGCCCAAGATCCGAAATTCATAGGTTTTCCCTATGGGAGAACCCGTTAATGCCTATTGGACCCTAAAGCGGCTTCGCGAAATCATTGTGCACGCAGCGCTGTAGTGTCCGGCCGGCCCACCGAACGGGACGGATCCGGCCCAAGGCTAATGTGACGGGGAAAGGGACGAAGATGAAGACGACAGGATGGTTGATGATTGCGGCCAGCGCCCTTGCGCTGGCGGCCTGTGCCCAGGCCACGGCGCCGGCAGCCCCTGAACCGACTGACGCGTCTCAGGCGCTCGATACAGGCGAAGCGGAGGCCCCGGCCGCGGCAGACGCCGGGACCATCGAGATGGCGCAGTCGGAAACGGAAGCGCCGGAGCTGTGCGAGGGTTTCGGCCCGCAGACACCCCGTGACATCGCGAATCCGACCGGAACGAACCCGGTCCTGTTCCCGATGGCGCCAGAGCCGGAGGCGCTCAATCTCTGCAACATCCACTCCCACACCCATGCCGAGCACAAGGCGCCCGGTTTCAGCGTGAAGGCGACCGACTCCCATGGCGGTTATCGCTGTAACGAGACCGATACCCTGACCGACGCGGAACTGGCACCGATCGACGGGGACGCGGCGTTCGGTAACGTAAAGCCGGGTGACACGATCGAGGTGCACTGGGTGTATTCGTCCTGCGACGTCTCTCCCGGAGAGGGCCTGGGCGCCTGCCTCACGGAGACCTGCACCGACCCGCTGCTGCGCGTCGAGGCCCAGGCCTTCCTGCTGGTCAATGATCCCGATGCGATGGATTTCCGGGACTTCGCCTATGGCGAGACCGTCCGTGAGGGCCGCCACCAGCCGATGTCGCTTCCGGCGGGCACTGGCGAACCGGTGGTCTTCCGCGGCTCGACCACAGGCCCGAGCTACACCCAGCAGGAATGCTCGCCGCTGCAGGTGACGTGGAGTGTCCGTCCCCAGTGCGCGAAGCTGGACATCAACTCCCTGCACGCCTGGGCGGCCGACGGCAACGCCTTCAATGAAACCCGCTCCCAGGGTGTCCGGGATCTGGTGACGGCCCCGCCGCTGCTCTCCCAGATCGAGGCGGTTGATTAAAGCGACGGTCTTTCATTCCACTCCAGAACGTCGCTTTACATCATTGTTCTTGCGCAAGTCTCCGTTCGCAACCGACCCCGTTTGCTCCGAACTTGCTCTAAGAGCCCGCCCGCTCGGCGCGGAACACGGGCGCGCCAGGCCGGGGGCGACCTTTTTTCACCTCCTGCCTATCCCGTCTTATGGACGGCCTTCACCATGGGCCCGAAGGGCGACGCGCCGAGCATGTCGACCTGGGTCTTGGCGGAGGCCTCGTTGATCCCCGTCTGCGGGATGGCGGTCGGATGGACGGCGCGGCGCAGCGGGCGCTGGCCTGCAGGCATGGCCGTCACCTCGGCGATCGCCCGGGGTACGTCCATTGGGTCGGTTTCCGGGCTGGCGGAGCTGTTTCCCATCCGGTCGGCAAAGTCCGGGTAGGCCTCGAGGCGAGCCGTTTCGATCCGATCCTTCAAAGCATTGGTGTAGCGGTTGCCGTTTTCCCAGATCTCCGTCGGATAGCCGCCGGGCTGTATGATCGTCACGTCGACACCGCGCGGTGCAAGCTCGTAGGCCATCTGCTCGCTCAGCGCTTCCAGGGCAAACTTCGTTCCCGAATAGGCGCCGAGACCGGGCACGATCACCCGTCCGAGCTGGGAGCTCACATTGACGATGTGGCCGCTGCCGGCATCGCGCATGGCTGGCAGGACCGCGCGCACCATCCGGTGACAGCCGAAAACATTGGTCTCGAACATATGCTGCATCGCCTGCATGTCCTGCAGTTCCACCGGCCCGGAGATGGCAATGCCGGCATTGTTGACCAGAAGGTCGAGCCGGCCGCCCGTCCGGGACAGAACCTCGTCCACACCCGCCCGGACCTGCGCATCGGTCCGCACATCGATCTCGACCACCTCGATCGCGAGCCCCTCGGCCTCAGCCAGGCTCCGCAGGGCCTCGGCCTCCGGGCGTGGCACGTCCCGCATGCTCGCAAACACCCGCGCGCCCAGCCGCGCGTAATGCTCGGCTCCAAGACGCCCAAAGCCTGAAGAACAGCCAGTGATCAGGATCGTGCGGCCTGTCAGATCGGGGCCTTGCCCGGGGCTGCCTTCCTGGGCCCGGGCGCTGCCCAGCCCTGCCGTGCCCGCGGCGAGCGCCGCACCTTTCAGCCAGTCCCGCCGGTTCATGTCGAGCCTCCCTGTCGATCTCACGCACGAGGCTGGGGCCTCCTGCCCCGGTGTCAAGGCGGGACGATGCGCGCGCCCTTCGGTCACAGGACCGTGCCCATGATGTCCTCCCAGGTTCCCAGTCTCGCATGTGCTGTAAACGCAACACATACGACAGATTATCCGCATGTCATTTCGCAGTCGCAAAACCGATATCGTGGTGTCATGACCATGCAATACCGCAGCTCATCGTCTCAAAAAGCGCTGCGGGATACGAACATGTTCAAGCAATTTCTCTACTCTGTCTCGATCGTCTCGATGATGACCGCGCCAGCGCTCGCACAGGATGCTGCGGCGCCGGTCGGCGACGAGACCTTCGTTCAGGATCCGGTCATCGTGACGGTGCAGAAACGCGCCCAGTCGCTGCGCGACGTGCCGGTGGCGGTCAGTGCCGTGGATGAGGCCTTTCTCGATGATCTGGGACTCGACGAGTTCGACCAGCTGGCGCGCTTCGTACCGGGCTTCGAGGTCCAGGAGCAGAGCCCCAACAATCCGGGCTTCGTGATCCGCGGCATCACGTCCGACAGCGGCGAAGCCAATATCGAGCCGCGCATCGCGATCTTCCAGGACGGCGTTTCGATCTCGCGCTCGCGCGGGTCGGTGGTGGAGTTGTTCGACATCGAGCGGGTCGAGGTCGCGAAGGGACCGCAGCCGACCCTGTTCGGCCGTGGCGCCCTGATCGGCGGCGTGAACGTGATCCAGGCCAAGCCGCAGCTCGACGCCTTCAATGGGGAAGTCACACTGGGCCTCGGCAATGAGAGCGAGGAGTATGCCGACGCCTATGTGACCGGCCCGATCGTCGAGGATGTCCTGGGCTTTCGCCTGGCCGGGCGCTACCGAACCCGCGACGGCTATGTCGAGAGCGTGAACCCCGACGAGGCGGACTTCAACTCGCAGGACATGCAAGCCGTGCGTGCCAGCCTGGCCTGGCAGCCGACCGACGACCTCAGGTTCGACCTGATCGCGAATTACCAGCAGGACGAGCCCTCGGGGACGAGCTTCAAGTCCGGCGCGTTCCTTCCCGAGCCCGGCGGGTCCACCGATCCGTGGGACCCGGCGAACCTGAACACTTTCGGCAACTTCAAGAACGGACGGTCGCTCGGGCTCGAAAGGGAGGTCAGCTCGCTCACCCTGCTTGGAAACTGGGCGATCAGCGAAGCCGTCAGTCTGACCTCGATCACCGGCTACCGCGATATCGAAAGTTCGGAAGTGTTCGATCCCGACGGGTTCGGCCTCGAACTCCTGATCTTCGCCGAGGATTATACCGGCGAGCAGTTCAGCCAGGAATTCCGCGTGAACTATGATGATGGCGGTCGGGTCACCGGCTTTGCCGGTATCTCCTGGTTCGACGAGGAAGGCGAGCAGGCCGTTCCCCTCACCTATGACGAGCGTGCGGTGCAGGCGTTGCTGGGCGGCTTCCTGGTTCCGCCGGTGGCCCCCGAGGTCGACGCGCTTCCGGGTATCAACCTGAACCCTGCAGCCGGCGGCCTGCCGCTGAAGCCCATCCACAACGAGATCTTCACCAATTTTGGTGAGACGCAGACCCTGGACCTGTTCGCCGATGTCAGCTTCGCCGTCACGGACCGGCTGGAACTGACCGGCGGTGTCCGCTACACGCAAGACGACAAGGAAAGCGGGCTGCGCGTCGAACTCCTGGACGGACCCAGCAATCTTACCTTTGCAGGCATCTTCGTTCAGCCGACGCTGGACGAGGCCGGAAACGTCACCACAATCCGGGAGTCCGACACGTTCGACGACGTGACCTACCGTGCCGCGGCAAAGTATGAGCTGACCGAGCAGGTCAACCTCTTTGCCAATTATGCCCGCGGCCGCCGACCGGAAGTCATCACCGCATCGGCAAGCGCCCCGCAGGCCGGTTTCGCGACGCTTGACGCGGAAATCGTCGACGCGTTCGAAGCCGGCGTGAAAGCCGACCTGTTCGGGAGCCTCCGGGTCAACGCCTCGGCATTTTACTACGACTATTCGAACTTCCAGACGACCGAAGTGAACGACGAAGGCCTTATCGAGCCGATCAATGCGGGGGATGCGACCGCTGAAGGCTTCGAGATCTCGGCGGACTGGGCGTTTGCGGACGCATCTTCCATCATTGCGACCTACGGGTACAACAAGGCCCGGTTCGACGAACAGGCGGGCGCGCCCTTCTCCGGAAACCGGCTGCGCCTGTCGCCCGACCACACCGCCTCGGTCGCCGCACGCCTCGTGATCCCGTCCTCGTTTGGCGAGGTCGCCATCATTCCAAGCGCGACCTATCAGTCGGAGGTGTTCTTCGACAACACCGAGCGCGACCTGATCAGCGAGGACTCCTACGGCCTGGCCAATCTCAACGTGGTGTGGACCGTTCCGGGCGACCGGGTTTCCGTCGAAGCGTACGTCACCAACCTGTTCGACCAGGATTACATCATCGACGCAGGCAATACGGGCGACGCCTTCGGCATCCCGACATTCATTGCCGGCACACCGCAATTCTATGGCGTGCGTCTGACCGGGCGGTTCTGAGAGACCGTTCGAGCGACGCGGGCACCGGTTCGCGTCGGGAACATGCTTCAGGGACGCCATGGCGCATTCGCCTCTGGCGAAAGCTGGCGAGCGCGCGCGAAGGCAAACCCTGGCCCGTCGGGAAGACCCGCGGCCGGCGGGCTCCGGATCTTGCGCCGGGGCCCGTCTGGTTTCCTTAAACGCAGAGGCGAACAGGCCGGAGAGAAACGACCCGGCGCTGAGGCGCCGGGTCAGGTCAAAGACGGAATGGAAGGAAAACCGCAGGCGCGACGGCCTGCCTCACCAGGCTCGCACCCATGTATGCGGGTGCAACAAGAGGTCCTTCGCGTGGCCTGAAGACCTGTTTTCTGCACGATTGGCAGGCACCTGCAGCAAGGGCTGCGCGCAATGCGGTCCTTCGACGCCAGCCCGGCCCGGCAAGGATGTCCCCCTGGGCCCACCAAGCAGGATACCAACGACACCTGCGCAGCGGACCCAGCGGAGACAGGGCGTTTCGCACACACCCGATTTCTCTCTATCGAAGCAAGTATGACAGTTCAATGACATTTCGCAGTCCTTGATCCAATGGCCATACCCTCTGGCCACTTGACCTCGCCGCCCGCATTTTTGCTACTTGAGCCGCACTTGATCGAACGGGTCGATGACGATGACGGAACTTGCGACCACGATCAGCGCCCTGTCGGCGCTGGCGCAGGACACCCGGTTGAAGGCCTTTCGGGTCTTGATGGCCGCGGGTGAGGATGGCTTGCCGGCCGGTCGCGTGGCTGAAGAGGTGGGCGTCCAGCCGAATTTCCTCACCACCCATCTCTCCGTGCTCGTCAATTCGGGCCTGGTCAGCGTGCAGCGCGACGGGCGGCGAATGATCTATCGCGCCAATGTGGACGCCGTTCGCGATCTCATGTCCTCTCTGGTCGAAACCTGCTGCCATGGCCATCCGGAAGTCTGTCAGACCCTCGCCCCGCTGGCCGATCTCGCCCCGCCGAGCCGGTAGCACCCCTCCTTGTTCGAAAATTCGATTGAATAATCGAATATATAGGCTAGGGTGATCCCATAGACTTGGGGAGGAAGACGCATGACGCATCGACGCACGATTGCCGGGGCCGCCTTGGCCTTTGCCACTCTGGGACTGGGCGGATGCGCGTCCGGGGGACCCGCGCCGGCCGAGGCGGGAGTCCCGGCGGGCGACCTCAGCCTCAGGATGAGCGGACGGGGCGGCTGGTCGGTGGACTGCACCGCCATGACCAGCCGTGGCCGCGAGGCGCGGGCCGACGCGCGCGGCGTGGCCTCCGACACGTCGCAGAAGATCTTCCTTCAGGACGTCGTGTCGGCGGAGTGTACCTGGCAGGCGGGTGACGCCCCGCTGACCCTGGGCCTGGCCGAGGATGGGCTTGCCTGTCCGTTCGGAACGTTCCGGGATGGGATTTGCCAGATCACTCACGAAGCCGGTACCTCTGGCACGCTCACCTTCGCGCCAAGCTGACCTCCCGACCGGATGACACATCGAAAAGCAAGCCCAGCGCATCTCGGCGCCGCCGGCCTCCTCTGGCTCGGCGGTGCCTTGGCATGCACGCCATTGGCAGCGGCAGACGGCGGCTCCGCCCGAGAAGACGCCGGTGCCCCCCGGCTCAGCGTCAGTGGCGAGTCGCGCGTCCGGTATGAAAGCCTGCAAGGCCAGTTCCGCGCCAATCGCGAGGGCGGAGACCAGCTTCTGCTCTTCCGCTCCCTTCTGCTTGCGGAAGCCGATCTGGGTCGGATCGCCCTGGGCGTCGAGTTTCAGGACAGCCGAACCTATCTCGGCGACCTGGGCACACCGCTCTCCAGCAGCATCACCAATCCGTTCGATGTCCTGCAGCTCTACGTGCGCGCTCAGGAGCTTCCGGGGCTTTTGGGCCACGGGTCCGAGAGCGATCTTTCGATCGGCCGTCTGACCGTCGACATCGGATCGGGACGGCAGATCGAGCGGGTGGACTTTGCCAATGTCATCAAGAGTTACAGCGGCGCCCATCTGGTAAGCCGCTCGCCGCGAGGCGATACGCTTCACCTCCTGCACGTCTCGCCGACCAAGCGGTTTCCCGACTCCCGTCCGGGGCTGGACGACAACGACCTGTCGGGCGACGAGGAACAATGGGGACGGCGCATCTGGGGCGTCCACTACCGTCGGGCCGACCTGTTCCCCGACACTGCGCCGGATGTGTGGGGCGAGCTGTTCGTCTACGGGCTGGAAGAACGTGACACCGGGACATTCGAGACCCCGGACCGCTCCTATGTGGCGCCGGGGGTGCGGCTCTATCGCAAACCCGCCCTGGGCCGATGGGATATCGACCTGGAGGCCGCGCTGCGCCGGGGAACGCGCTATGCGACGGCCGATCCGTCCGACACCCGGAGCCTGGATGTGGACGCAAGCATGGTGTTTGCGGCTTTCGGCTACACGTTCGAGCTGCCTTGGAGCCCGCGCCTGGCGCTTGAATACTATTATGCCAGCGGGGACGAAGCTACCGACGACCTCGCCTATGATCGACACGAGCGCCTGTTCGGCTCACGCCGATCGGACCTGAACAACACCTCGATCCACGGGCCGCTCACGCCGGCAAACCTCGATGCGCCCGGTGTGCGACTCGAGGTGACGCCTGGCCCGCGCTGGGATGCCCGCGTCTACTACCATGCCGCCTCGCTGGCGTCGGCGAGCGATGCCTGGGTCATTGCCGGCCTTCGCGATCCGACCGGGCAATCGGGGCGCTTCATCGGACATACGCTTGATGCCCGGGCGAGGTACTGGGCTGTGCCCGACAGGGTCCGGCTGGAAGTGGGGGCATCCGGCCTACTCTATGGCGGGTTCGCGGAAACCGTGCCGGGGGGTCCTGAGGGCAATGGCACCCTGTTCGGCTATGGCCAGGTCACCGTCCATTTCTAGCTCATTTTCAAGCGAAGTGGGCCCCGGCTCGCATTGAGAAAATGCTTTCATCTCAGGGCGACACAGGATCAGCGGCCGCGCGCACATGACCCAGCTTCGCACGCGGCCGGGTGGTCAGATGATCGGCGATATGGGTCCCCAGACGCAGCGACAGCGCCACGATCATCAGCGTGGGATTCGCGTGGCCGCCGGTCGGGAAGACCGAGCCGCCGGCCACGAACAGGCCCTCGACGCCGTGGACCTGGCCCTGGGCATCGCACACACCCTGGCGCGGATCGTCCGACATGCGCGTGGTGCCCATGGTGTGGGCCATGTCGATACAGTCCGCCGCGGCGGGAACCCCGTTGCGAACCCAGGGGGCGAGTTCGGGTTGCGGAAGACCGAGCCGACCGAAGGCATCCGATACCGCCTCGGCCAGTACCAGCAGGGCGCGGCGCGGCTGGGCGCCGACCGTCCAGCTCACCCGCGCCAGGGGCATGCCGAACCGATCCACCGCTTCGCCCAGCGCCACCCTGTTCTCGCGACGCGGAGGCTGCTCGGCGATCCCCTCGATATTGATGTCGCACGACGCCGAACGCGACCGCCGCCCGCCGAACCTGCGGACCGCGAAGTTCGGAGCATGCTCGAACAGCGCGTTGACCGCCAGTCGCTTCACCCAGTTCGGTGCCGGTGGCCGGCTCATCAGGCGTGCCCGCAGCGCGGCGACCGCCGCGAACCTGCCGTCGATGGATGATGATGGCTCACCCTCCAGATCCGGCATGAAATAGGCGGCGGCGTTCGTCAGTCCGAGATCCTGCTGCGCCTGGCGGGTCAGCGCCACCCCACGTTGATGCAGGCGGACCGTTGAGCCGTCACGAATGCCGAAATAACCGAAACGACGCTGCACGGTCTGACCATGGGGTGGGCGGAGCCGTCCGAGAATCGCGGAGGGGTGATCGATCAGGTAACGCCCGACCGTGTCGTGGTCATTGCCAAGCCCCCGGCAGCGCGCGGTGCGGGAAGCCAGAAGAAGGCGCGGATTTTCGATCGCGCTGGCTGCCAGCACGACACAGCGCGCCCAGGCCCGGACCCGACGGCCCGTGACATCCGCCAACACGGCACCCGTGGCGCGTCGTCCAAGCCGGTCGGTCAGGATCTCCGTGGCGGTCGCCTTCAGCACGACCCGCAGGCCGGATGGGTTTGCCCGCGTCAGTTCATCGCCAAAATCGATGCGCCGCACCGGATCGGCGACCGACATCGCATATTGCCAGGTGAAGGGAGCAAGCCGTCCACCCGCCTCGATCGCGGCACGCGCGTCGGGTGCCAGCCGCTCGAAAGCGTCGGGCGATGCCAGGTTCAATAGCTCTGAAGCCTCATCGAGGAACGGGTCCAGGGCTGCGCGGTCCATTGGCCAGCCGGACAGGGCAACCCAGTGACGGGGCTCGAAATCGATGGGATCGAAACATGCGCATTTCGCCGCCCAGACGCTCGAGGAGCCGCCGAGACCGCGAACCCGCACACCGAAGAGCTGATCGCGATGGTCCCAGAAACGGGCGCCGGCACCATGAAACGCCTGGCGCCGCGCGGCCGCGGTCTCCGACCAGGTCAGGTCGCCGCATTCGACACGGTTAAGCTCGGCTCCGGCCGCGCCTGGCGCCCGGTCCGCACTTTCCACAATCAATACATCCAGACCCCGCGCGGCCAGGCTGCGTGCGACGGTGATCCCCGCCGGACCCGCGCCGACAACCAGGACATCGGCCGCGAGGTCCCCCAATCCGACCAGGCGCTCCAGGCGTTCGATTTCCATCCGTCCCCGCTTCCAGACGCAACGGCCTGATCCCCATCCGTCCAGAATCGCAGCCTTTTCAGCGGTGTCGAGCGAAAACCCCACCTGTCACAGAAACTTGCAGAACTGCCCGACATCCTGGCGGATCGCAGGCGCCTGCACGCGCTGTCATCAATCCACGTTAGGCTGGCATGTCGATGGATGCCGGACGGGTGGGTCGAACCCGGTGGGGAGGTGGAGGATGGACCCGGAAAGCAATCCAGCCACTCGCGCGCTTACCGGCGAACTCCTCTTCGTCCTCCTCGCGGCGGCACCGCTGACGCTGGTCGTCTCGACCGGGCTTCTGGCCCTGTTCCTCCACGCCGTGCGCCGGTCCATGGCGCAAACGGCCGGTCAGGGCGGGTTCGCCGATCTGCCAGCGCCCGGGGCCGGCCCGCCCGTCGCCCGATTGAATGTGCGCAGCCTCACCGCCCGACAGCCCCCCACCTTTCCCGGCCTTGGTGCAGCGCTTGTCTATCTCGCCGCGGGTATCGCCTACGCCTGTAGTCTGGCGGCAGTGTATCTCTGGGCCAATGAGATGGCGTTTGTGCCACGGCGTTTCCTGTTCCTGGCCCTCCTCTTTCTCTGGCCCGCCGTACCGGCCATCGCGCTGGTTCTGGCCGTCACGTGGCGCGACTGGAGTGTGGTGGCCCTCGGCTATGCCCTCGCCCTCCTGGCGATCATCTTGTCGATCCCCGGCGACGGACCGGGGCCCGGTGCGCTGCTCATGGCCTGGGGCATCTACAACCTTCCCGGCACCCTGCTCCTCTGGCTTGTCCTGATGCGGCCGATCCGGGCGGTGGGCCCGCTGATCCTCGTCCTTATCGTCACCCTTGTCGGGGGCGCCGTGGTCGCGACCGGCTGGGTTGGCGCCGAGGCGGGCCGGATCGTGTTGGCAGCCGAGTTTGGACGGACCCTTGGTCTGTCGGGCACGGCGGTCTTCTGGATCATCGCCCTGGCGGGTGCCCTGGGCATGGGCGTGCTCGGCTGGCTTGCGCTTCGTCTGCTCGGCCGGCTCTATGCCCGGAGGCGGCTGAGCGACCAGACCTTGCAGATCGACGCCGTCTTTCTGTTCTTCGCCATTGATCACTCCATGGAACTCGCTTTTGCCGGGCCGCTCTGGTTCCTGTCAGGATTGCTTGCCTTCGCGGCCTATATCTGCGTCTCCCGCCCCGGGCTCGCCCTCTTGCGGCAGCAGCCCGCGTTGCCGCCCAGACGGCTTCTGATGCTGCGGGTGTTCTCGCTCGGCAAGCGAAGCAGCCTCCTGTTCGAACGGGTGTCCCGATTGTGGCGCCGTTGGGGCGGAATCGACCTGATCGCCGGGCCGGATTTTGCCCGTGATGCGGTCGCCCCGCACGAGTTCCTGGACTTCCTGCACGGTCGCCTGTCGCGTCGGTTCATCACGTCGCCCGCCGACCTGGAGGCGCGTTTTACGCCGGATCGCGACCGCGCCCGATTCGACGGGCGCCATGACGTGGAGTCGTTCTACTGTCACGAGGATACCTGGCGGGCGGTGCTGCTGCGCCTGGCGGGGACGGCCGACGTGGTGCTCATGGACCTGCGCGGTTTCGGACCCGGCAATCAGGGCTGCACCTTCGAGATTCACGCCCTGTTGGCGCATGTGGATCTGCGACGGGTCATCCTGGCGGTCGACGAGACCACCGATCGCGCGTTCCTGGACGAGACGCTGCGCGCCGGATGGGCCGCAGCCGGGCATCACGGTCCCAACGCCGCGATACCTGACCCCACGGTGACGCTCTTCCCCCTCGACCGGGCGGGGCTGAAGGCCCGGAACCTGGTCCGGGCGCTGCGTGAGGCCTCCCCGCACACCGGTTCGGTGATGGCCGAAAACCGCCCTGGCGAATCCTCCTGTCAATCAGCGTGAGCGAAGATGCGCTAATCCATGATGAAGATGAACGGGATCACCAGGGTCGCCGTCGGCCGCGTATAGTAGGCCGGAAGCGGGTCCAGCCGATCCACGCTTCCCGCGACCCGCTCGATCTCCCGGTCGAGGAGTGCGCTGCCCGTCGACTCCACAAGCCGCCAGTCGCGGACACGTCCGGCCCGATCGATCACAACCACGATCTTGCCCTGCCCTTCGATGCGCGCACGCAGGGCGTTGTAGGGATAGCGCACCTGGGCGGCATAGGATGCGGTTGAAATGTCGATGAAGCGCTGTTGCAGCTCGGCAGGAGGTGGCGGGGGTGCAGGGGGCGCGGGATCGCCGGTTGCATGGCCGAACCCGGACGACAGTCGCCCCGTATTGGGAAGCTGCGGGGCCAGTTGGCGCGGCTGTGGCGGCGGCGCGGGCGGCGGGGCGTCCTCTGCCCTTTCCGTTGGCACCTGCGGTTCCGGCGGGGTCTCGGGCGGCGGGGGCACCTCTTCCGGCGGCGGGGGCGGCGGCTCGAGCCGCTGCGCCGGCGCACCGAGCGAGACGATCATGCTCTCCAGCTCGGCACCGTCGCCGGTGTCCTCCGGCAGCTGACTGCGCGCAACCGCCCAGGTTGCCGTCGTCAGGGCGAACAGGGCGACGGTCAGCCCAGCCCCCCAATGGGCCAGGCGTGGCACCGGTGGACGTTGAGGGCAGATGGCGCTGGACCAGGCAGACCCCGTCATGGCGCGACCTCCAGCTCGGCCCGGCCGACGGTCAGCAGGACCAGATAGGCCGCGCCGGCGTCGCGGATCTCCTCCATCAGGCGGATGACTTCGACCGCCTCGGCATCGGCATCCGGCTTGATCTGGATCAGCGCGCCGGGATGCGCTGTCAGCGCATCGTGGACGGCCGAGGTCAACTCGCCCTGGGCCAGCGGGCGATCATCGATCGCAACCTGCCCGTCGGCATCGATCAGGATGACGAAATCCTGCACGTCACCCCGGATCTCGCTGGCCGAGGCCGCCGGCGAGACCGGGAATGGATCGGCCGGCTCGATCGTTCCCGCCAGCATGAAGAAGACCAGCAGGATGAAAACCACGTCGATCAGGGGGGTTATGTTGACCAGGTCCCTGGCCTTGGGTTCGCGGGGCAGTCTCATGGCAGCGGCTCCTCTGCCGGGCGCGAGAAGGAGACGGCGTACGCCCCGGCATCGCGCGCGAGCTGGAAGGCGTCGATCGCCTCCTGCATGGTAACGCCAGACTCCGGCCGCACCAGGAAGGGCCGACCAGGGTCATCGCCGACAAGGCGGGCGATCTCCCCGGAAATCACCTCCGGCGCGAGCAGGTCACCATCATACTCCAGAGTGCCGTCGGCCTTGACGAGCAGGACGATCGCCGCGGCGGCGTCGCGGACCACCAGCGTGTCCTCTGGCGCATCGACCCCGATCAGGCGAAAGCGGGCAAAGTTTGTGGTCAGCATGAAGAAGACCAGCAGGATGAAGACCACATCGATCAGCGGGGTGACGTTCAGGAGAACGATCCCTCGCCGCTTGCGTCTGAAATGCATGGCGCAACTCCCCCTCGACCCGGCCGGTCAGGCCGGCACGGCCGCCGGAGGCCGAGAGACCGCGCCCGGACCATCCGCAGCGTCATAGAGCGGCGCGGTGAACACCTGGGTTGCGGCATCCTCCATGCGCTGGGCGACGACGTCGGCGGCGCGCTGGAACCAGGTGACGAAGACCGCCGCGGGAATGGCCACCGACAGTCCCGCGGCCGTCGTCAGCAGGGCTTCCCAGATGCCGCCCGCAAGCACGGCCGGCTCGACCCGGTCGCCCACCGTTTCCATCTGCTGGAACGCCTCAATCATGCCGAGCACAGTCCCGAGCAGGCCCAGAAGCGGCGCGATCGTCGCCACAAGCCCCAGAAGCGCCAGCCCCCGCTCCAGTCCGTCGAGCTGGGCCTGGGCGACGCGGGTCGTCTCTTCGCGCACCAGGTCGTCGCTCATGCGCGGATTGCTCCGCCCACGGATGGCTGCAGCCATCACACGGGCCACGGGGTTTCGCTGCCGGTCCAGGGCTTCGATCACCGCGTCCGCCTCGTGGGCCCGCAAGCGCGCCACGGTCGGCGCGACAAAACCGACCCGTCCAACCCCAAGCCAGAGGAACTGGATCAGCTTCACCAGGGCCACACCCAGCGACAGGACAGCCAGGATGGCCAGGATCACGATGATGGGACCGCCCGCCGCAAGCAGCCGTGCCAGGGGCCCGGGGCCTGCTGTCTCGCTGGCGGCGCCGAGCGCCTCGGCGTCGGGGGCCTCTTCGCCCGCATCAACCTCGCCCGGAAGGATGCAGGGCTGTGTCAGCGGGGCACCCGCCTCATCCAGAACGGGCGCCCCGGTCTCGGGGTCGACCACGGCGACCGGGTCGGTATTGTAGACCGGCTCGCCAGACGGGTCGGTAATTGGCTGGCCGTCCTCGTCCAGCGCCAAGGGGCAGACCGGTCCTGCGGGCGAGGCCTCGCCGCGCGTGCCGCCTTCGACGGTCGCCGCGTCCGTCTCTGCCTCGGGCGCCGTCGCCGCCCCGGAGACCGGCTCTTCGGCCGTAGCCTGGGCCCAGGCTTCAAACCCTGCCCCCGACCCCGGCATGGTCCCGAACACGGCCAGGCAGAGGCCCAGGCCCATCAGTGTCGATTTCATGTACGCCCCCATTCGCTCGACTTTCGCTGCATGGACGCCCCGACACCCCATCGTCCGTGTGCGTCCCTCGTTAACCTTCTGCCCGATCCTGCCCGCCCCGGATTGATGAGGATCAACCGCCCGTCGCAATTTCGCAGTTGCGAAATACGATCGCCCCGCCGGAGTAGGCTCTGCCCTAGCCCGCCTCCCGCACGTAGCGGCCCGGTGCCGCCGGCAGATCGGCCCCCTCGGCCAGCATGTTGTCGCGGCGCGGCACACGCGCCGGCACAGGCGCCGGGCTGCGTCCACTGGACCGCGCCGCCAGCCAGTCGACCCAGCTCGGCCACCACGATCCGTCGCGCGACTCCGCCAGTTCGAGCCAGTCGTCCGGGCTGACATAATGATCGCTGTCAGCCTTGGTGTGGATCCGGTGGTGTCGACGGGGATGGCCCGGCGGGCTGACGACCCCCGCATTGTGGCCGCCATTGGTGAGCGCAAAGGTCACGTCCGTATCCGCAAACAAATGGATCTTGAAGACCGATTCCCAGGGCGCGACGTGATCCTTCTGCGTGCCGAGGGCAAAGATCGGTGCGCGGATGTCCGAGACCGCCACAGGGCGTCCGTCGACGCGGCACCGGCCCTGCACGAAATCATTGTTCAGGAAGAAATGGCGCAGATACTCGCTGTGCATCCGCCGCGGCATGCGCGTCGTGTCTGCATTCCAGATCATCAGATCGATCAGCTCGCCGCGCTTGCCAAGGAGATATTCCTCCTGGAACCGGCGCCAGACCAGGTCGCGGGCGCGCAGCAGCGTGAAGGCCGCCGCCATCTGGCTGCCATCGAGATAGCCTATGGCGTTCATGTCGGCATCGAGCGCGGCGAGCTGCGCCTCGTCGATGAACAGCGCGAGGTCACCGGCATCCCGAAAATCCACCTGAGCCGCCAGAAGCGTGAGGGATGCAAGCGGATCGGTTCCGTCGCGCGCCAGGGCGGCGGCGGTGACCGCCAGCAAGGTGCCGCCAAGGCAGTAACCCACCGCATGCACCCGGCTCTTCGGGCGATGCGCCCCGATCGCGTCCAGTGCCGCCTGAACGCCCAGCCGTCGGTAAGCGTCGAAGGACAGGTCGCGGTCTTCACGTCCGGGATTGCGCCAGGAGATCATGTAAACGGTGAACCCCTGATCCACGAGATAGCGGACGAGCGAGCTCTGCGCGTTCAGGTCGAGAATGTAATACTTGAGGATCCAGGCTGGAACGATCAGGATCGGTTCCGTGAGGACCTCTTCCGTCTGCGGATCATACTGGATGAGCTCGATCAGACGATTGCGATAAACGACGCGCCCGGGCGTCGGCGCCAGGCGGTCGCCCAGGGCGCCGGTTGCGCGGTTGCGGCCCGGGTGACGCAGGTCCTCTGTCAGGTTCTGCCAGCCGCGCAGCAGATTGGCGCCGCGCTCCTCGCGCGTTGCGGCCAGCGCATCGGGATTGGTCCAGTAGAAGTTGCGCGGGTGCCAGGCCTCCAGCCATTGTTCCAGCGAGAAGGCGACGCGCCGGGCATGGGGCACCGACACACCGCGCGCGCCCTCCACCACGGCCTTGGCAAGCCAGCCTTGCCAGGCGTCATACATGTCGGTCAGGGCGCGCAAGCCGGTGTCTGCCGCCTCGGGCGCTGGCGGCCATCCCGATGCGGCCTCCAGCCAGGCCGTATAGACCTCGCCGAGGCCCTCCGCTGCCTTGTGGGCGCCATCGACGGCCAGCTTGGCCCGGTGCCCGGGCGAGATCGCCATATGGGCAAGCCAGTCGAACCAGGCGGTGGACATCGCTATGGGGGAGGCCCCCCGTGTTCCGCTGAACAACCAGGTCCAGATCATGTCGTCGATGGTGTGGGCCAGGCTCGTGCCCTCCGCCACCGCCGACGGCGCGCAGTCTGTCTGTGCCGGACTTGCGGTCGCCGTCGCCTTGCCGGACGGCTCATGCTCCCCTTCGCCTGGCAAACTGTCGGCCATGGTCACGCTCCGTGGTCGAATGGACTGCGTTGCCGAAGCCTACCCGCTCAGCGTGTCAGTTGTGTTGCAGCGCCGCATGATGTTGACGCGCCCGGCGGTCGCGCCAGCGGATCGAGGCCTTGTGGGCTTCCTCACAGGCCAGGAACAGGCCCGCCACCCCGACCAGGGCGAGGAAGGTCATCGGCTCCGGCGGAGCGAGGCCGATGACCGTGTTCAGCCCCGGCACCTGCATGGCCAGAAGGTGGACCGCCAGGGCCGCCGGCGTCGCCACCGCCAGAAACCTGTTCGCGCCATACGGCATCGAGAACAGCGAGCGGCGTTCCGACCGACTGGACAGGGTGTGCACATTGCCGAACAGCACCATCAGCAGCAGAATCAGGTTCTGGGCGTGAGCGTGATCGACCCCCTGGTCGAGCAGGAACTGGAAGGTGACGAAAGCCAGCATGCCCATGATCGAGCCGGCCACCAGAACGTGCTCGATCAAGTGGCGCTCGAAGATGGGCTCTCGCGGGTTGCGCGGCGGCTTGTCGAGCTCGTCGCCCTCCTTGGGCTCGAAGGCGAGCCCGACATCCTGCACGCCATTGGCGACCAGATTGAGCCAGAGAAGCTGTACCGCCGTCATCGGCATCGGCAGGCCGGCGGCGACACTCAGAAAGAACAAGACAAGCGCCGACCAGCCGGTGGCCGTCAGCAGCGAGATCACCTTCCGGATGTTGTTGTAGACGATCCGGCCCTGTTCGATGCCCGCGACAATGGACGCGAAATTGTCGTCGGTGATGATCAGGTCGGCAGCCTCCTTCGCCACATCGGTCCCGGATTTCCCCATGGCCACGCCGGCATTCGCCTTGCGCAGGGCCGGGGCATCGTTCACGCCATCACCGGTGACCGCCACGAAATGACCGTCTTCTCCAAAGACGCGAACGATGGTTTCCTTCTGGGTCGGCTCGATGCGGGCGAAAATCCGCGCCGGCAGGATCAGGGCACGCAGGGCCGCAGCGCCAGCCGCCTCCGCACCACGGATATCGGCGCCGGTCACCACCGGGTCGCCCGGCGCGCACAGGCCCAGATCGATCCCGATGGCCCGCGCCGTGGCCGGATGGTCGCCCGTGACCATGGCCACGCCCACGCCACCTTCGCGACAGCGTTGAACGGCGTCGCGCGCCTCCGGTCGAACCGGATCGATCATGGCGACCATCCCCAGAAAGATCAGGTTGCTGAGGTCGTCGTCTCCGGCCCCGCGTTCCGCTGAGCGCTTCGCCAGCGCGATCACGCGGTAGCCGCTGGCCGCCAGATTTTCGAACTGTGCCTGGATCCGGTCGCGGTCGATGGGCACCGCATCCGTCCCGATCCGCATCCGCGTCGACCCTGCCAGCAGTTTTTCCGGGCTGCCCTTCACGAACAGCTCCGCCTCGCCCGCGCCCCCGCAGACCGAGGCGGAGTAGGCGCGCTCCGACTCATATGGAATGAGCGAGAGACGCTGCTTCTCCTCCCGAAGCCGCGACAGCGACAGACCGTACTTCTTGGCGAACACCAGGAAGGCGACGTCGACGATGTCGCCATCGGCCGTCCAGTCGGCGCCGGCATAGTCGAGATAGCTTTCGTTCGCCAGAACGCCGGTCACGATCAGGTCGCGCAGGCGCTCGAGCGCCTGGCCTTGTACGGTGCCGGGCGCAATGCCGGCACCGGTCGCGGCATAGGTCTCGCCCGAGGGCAGCACCGCCCGGTCGATGGTCAGCTCGTTGACGGTCAGTGTGCCGGTCTTGTCCGAACAGATGAAGGTGCACGACCCAAGCGCCTCGACGGCCACCAGCTTGCGGATGATGACATTGTTTCGCGCCATGCGCTGCATCCCGATGGCCAGCGCGACGGTCAGCGCGGCGGGAAGGCCCTCCGGGATGGTCGAAACCGCAAGGCCGATGCCCATCATCAGCATGTCCACCGGCGCATAGCCGCCCCGCAGCGCCATCAGGCCGGCCAGGGCGAGAATGGCCAGCAGGATCACACCGGCGACCTGAAAGGTGAAGCGGCGTATCCGGATCATCAGGGGCGGCTCGGATGTGCGCGGATCCGCGATACGCCGTGCGATGGCGCCGATCTCGGTGTCGAGCCCCGTGGTCGTGACCCAGCCGCACCCCCGACCCCGGGTGACGACACTGCCGGCGAAGAGACGGGTCGCCTGCTCGGCCAGTGGGGCGTCGGCATCGACGGGCGCACGGGCATCCTTGACCACGGCCAGGGACTCCCCCGTCAGCATGGACTCGTCAACGGACAGGTCATGGCTGTCGATGAGCGCCAGGTCTGCGGGAACCCGGTCGCCCGATGCGACCAGAACCAGGTCCCCCGGGACCACCTCGGCCACATCGATCTTCCGCACCATGCCATCGCGGATGACATGAGCCGTGCCGTGGACCATGGCGCGCAGCGCCGCTGCCGAGCGCTGGGCGGAGTATTCCTGCGCCGCACCGATCACGGCATTCAGCAGCAGAACGGCGGCGATGAAGATCGCGCTGGGCATCTGGCCGATCGCCAGGGACACGACGGCGGCAACAATCAGGATGTAGATGAACGGGCTCAGGAACTGGCGCAGGAATGTCAGGGCCAGGCTCGGTGGCGGCGGCTCCGGAAGCCGGTTCGGTCCATGTCTGGCAAGCCGCGCTGCGGCTTCGGCCATACTCAATCCGGTTCGCGGCCCGTCGGCCCCCGCTTGCGGCATGGCGCCGGTCTCGGCTGGCGCCGGAACAGGCTGCAGATTGCTGTCGGCCACGGAAGTCTCCCCTGCGCGTCCCCTGAACCAGCGCCGGGCGCCAGTCCGGATGTCGTGTTACCCTCGCCGTGGTGCAGTCGACTTGACCTGCCGCAAGATCGAGGCGGACACGACAGGCCATAGCCGCTCCAGTCGGGGTGGGCACAGGGGGACGACATGATGACACTTGAAGGCAAGCGCGGCCTGGTGATGGGCCTGGCGAACCGACAGTCCATCGCCTTCGGGTGCGCCGCCGCGTTCCGGGCAGCCGGCGCGGAACTGGCGCTGACCTATACGGGCGAACGTACCCGGCCGCATGTGGCGCCCCTGGCCGAAGCGCTCGACTGTGACCTGCTGTTCGACTGCGATGTGTCTGTGCCGGGGCGAATGGCCGAGGTCTTCCAGGCCCTGGACCACGCCTGGGGCCAGATCGATTTCTGCCTGCACGCCATCGCCTTCTGCCCCCGCGAGGACCTGCACGGACCGGTGATCGACTGCAGCCTTGAGGGATTCAGCACGGCCATGGCGATCTCGTGCCATTCCTTCATCGCGATGGCGAGGCTGGCGCGGCCACGCATGAGCCAGGGCGGCGCACTGCTGACCGTATCCTATTATGGCGCCGAAAAGGTCGTGCCGCACTACAATATCATGGGTCCGGTCAAGGCGGCCCTCGAAGCGACGGTTCGCTACATGGCGAGCGATCTGGGCCATGACGGCATCCGGGTGAACGCGCTGTCGCCGGGGCCGATCCGGACCCGGGCGGCCTCCGGCCTTGCCCATTTCGACGCGCTGATCGAGCAGGCCAAACGGGACGCGCCCCAACACCAGCTCGTCACCGTGGAGGATGTCGGCGCGCTGGCCACGTTTCTCGCCGGCGATGGCGCACGCCATATCACGGGCGCCGTGATTCCCGTGGATGGCGGCTTCCACGCGGTGACCTGAACAGATCTGCCGCAGGTCAGTAGCTGAATGGCTCAGGGCGAACCGCGCCATGTATCTCAGGGAAACCGCCCCGAAATCGGAACAATATGTTAACGAAACCAAACAATTATGATTAAAGTTTGATTGGTTGGCATTTGATGCGGTCCACAGGCGAGCGAATACATGACGTCCTCAACCTCCAAAGAGTCTGCGGGACCGAAAAAAGATCAACCCGGCGCGGCTCGACATCCAGCATTCGGCCTCGCCGAACAGGCTTTCGACTATATCGAGCGCTATCAGACGCCGCCCGATCCCTGCACCTATGCCGTCTGGTACACCTATGCGGAGCAGTCGAATCCTGACCTGACGGCGAGCCTGGAAAAGGCGCTCGCGAAGGGCGGGACCCTCGGTCCCTATGAGTTGGGAGAGCTCTGCCGAACCCACTTGCACGAGGGCACGCTCGACGTGGAGCAGACCGGCCTGCGCCAGAAGTTCGAGAAGGAGCTGGCCTCGGTCATCGCCCTCATCCAGCAGAGCATCGACAATACGACGGCGTTCAGTTCCACGCTGGAGGCGGTCGAGGACGACCTGCCCAAGGCCGCGTCCCCGGAAAGCCTGAAGCGGATCGTGGCGCATCTCATCGCCGAGAACCGCCGCATGGCGCAACAGACCGAGGATCTGAATTGCGGCCTTCGCGAGTCCCAGCGCCAGGTCGCCCAACTCAACCGGGAACTGGACGAGGTGCAGAACCAGAGCCTTCGCGACCCCCTCACCGCCATTGCCAATCGGCGCGCCTTCGATCTGCGGATCGAGACGGAAGTGCAGCGTGCCCGGGAGACGGGCGCCAGCCTGTGCCTGGTGATGGCCGATATCGACCATTTCAAGCGGGTCAACGACACCCATGGCCATCTGGTGGGGGACGCCGTCCTGAAGATTTTCGCATCCCTCATCGCGAAGAACATCAAGGGCCAGGACATGGTCGCACGTTATGGCGGCGAGGAATTCGCCATCCTTCTGCCGCAGACCGACATCATCTCCGCCTACAATCTGATGGTGAAGATCAAGCAGAGGTTCGAGAAGACCGAACTTCTTATCCGCGAGTCGCGACAGAAGATCGGTACGGTCACCGCCTCATTCGGGATCAGCCTCCTCAAGCCTGGCATGACCGTCCGTGAGCTGATGGAACGTGCGGACGAGAAGCTTTACGCGGCGAAGCATGCCGGACGCAACTGCGTAAAGGCCGACGGCCTGTCCTTCTGAACCTGCACGCTTGCGACATCACTCACCGCGGTGCGTTCCGCCCGCAAGTCGATGTGACTCCGAGCAGTGCATTGGTGTGAAGTTCCAAAATCCTATTTGGTTTTGAGAAATATTTGCGTAATTTTCAGAAATATTTATGCCCATAAATTCAGGATTTCGAAGTGATATGAATATATGAACGCGTTGGGACAATACTTTTCACAACGGGTGGTCCGGATTCATGTTCAGGATCTTTGCGCAGGATCGTCGCGCGAATGTGGCGATGATCACGGCGCTAACCCTCGTGCCCATCCTGGGCCTCCTGGGAGGTGCGCTGGACGTTGTGCGCGCAACGACGGCCGCCAGCCAGCTCCGCTCCGCCATCGACTCGGCGGCTCTCGCTGCGGCCAATCTCAACAATACGGCCGACACCGAGACAGTCGTCACCGATTATATCCGCGCCAATTTCGGACGGTCGGAACTCGATCCCGATGACATCGACGTCAGCGTGACGGCCAACACGGCGCTGAACAGCAAGACCGTCACGATCACGGCAACCGGAGAGATCAACACGTTCTTCCTGTCGCTCTTCGCCATTCGGTCCCTGCCCGTACGGGCGGAAGCCACCGCCAATCAAAGCAAGACGAATGTCGAGATCGCCCTCGTGCTCGACATCTCCTCGTCCATGAAAGGCGGGCGGATCGCCAATCTGAAGACAGCGGCCGAGAGCTTCATCGACCAGATGCTGGACGAGGATTCCGAGGATGTGACCTCGATTTCGCTCATTCCTTTCGGCGGCACCGTGAATTTGGGTCCGACGCTGTTCAATGCCTATGCCGTACCCGTCGCCAGCGCGGTGTCGGACCCCACCGAAGCCCAGTATGACCAGGGCAGCGCCGTGCCGGGCATGGCCTTCCGGTTCAGCGATGGGGATTACTGCCTCGAACATCCTGCGGAGGATTTCGACAGCGGCGTGATCCCGGCCCAGTCACGCGGCCAGGTGCCCCATTTCTGGCGCTGGAACAATTTCAATCCCTGGTGCCCGCTCGCCAGCAGCGCCGTCGTGATGAACACCAATGATGCCAGTGCCTTGCGGACGCATATCCAGGGGATGACCCTCTCCGATGGCACCGGCATGGACATCGGCGCCATGTGGGGGCTGAAGGCGCTCTCACCGAACTGGCAGGGGCTGCTTGGCGGCGACTTCAGCGATCGACCGGCAGCCTATGACGAGGACACGCTCAAGGTACTGGTGGTCATGACGGATGGTGGGATCACGTCTCAGGACCGGCCGGAGGACTACACCCGCTTCAACACCCACACCAACCGGTCGAACGCACCCGCCGACGGTGACGGCTACAGCAACCAGGGCAACAATCACAACAAGCAGGTCGTCGTCAGTCAGGGCGGAAAGAACACGCCCGCGACAAACGACAGTGCGGTGGGATATTTCAAGCGGGTCTGCGACGATGCGAAGGCCGAAGGCGCGGTGATCTACACGATCGGCTTTCAGATCTCCAGCGACTCGCTGCCGGACGTGATGCTCGAATACTGCGCATCGGACGCCAGCAAGTACTACCATGTGGAATCGCTCGACATTCAATCCGCGTTCGACGCGATTGCCGCCTCCGTCAACGCGCTGCGGATCGTGGGGTAGGCATGGCCCGGACCCGCCTTCTGCCGACCTTCCTGCGTGACCGTCGCGGCGTGACTGCCCTGGAGTTCGCCATTGTCGGCCCGGTCTTCATCGCGATGCTGTTCTCGATGATCGAGACCGGCTGGCTGATGACCAAGATCGCCATGCTCGACAATGCCACGTCACAGGCGGCGCGGGATATCTATACCGGTAACGCACCAACCCAGCAGGCGCTGGAAGAGGCGATCTGCGACCGGGCGACCGTGTTCATCGACTGCACCGCAAACATCAGCGTCGAGCTGGTGGAGATTTCGGACTTCGGCGACCGACCCGCAACAGCCCCCGACTGCCGCGATTCCGCCAATCCCAGCTACACGCCCGCGACCAGCTACGCCGCCGCGAACAGTGCCGACATCATGTTCATCCGCGTTTGTGTCACGACACCGGTGATTACCCCCGCGCTGGGCTTCGGCCTGTCGCTTCCGAAGACGCCGACCGGGCGCTACCAGGTCGTGTCGTCCTTCGCCTTCATGAACGAGCCCTTCTGATGCCGTGGGTAGGGGGGTGCCTGTGGCGTTTCCGGCGGGACCGGGCCGGCGTCGCCGCGATGCAGTTCGCGATGATCATGCCGGTGCTCGTCTTCATCTATGTCGGCGTCGTCTCCTCCTTCCTGACCGCCCGGGCGGTCCAGCAGGCGTCCAACACGGCAACCACGCTGGCAGATCTGGCGACGCGCGTCATCGACATGGACGACGACAATCGCGACGCGTTCTTCATCACGGCCGACGCCTTGATGGATCGCTGGGGCGGTGCATCCGCCTATGGCGTGTCGATCACCAGCCTTATCAACCCCGTCGAGGCCTCCCCCGGCGATCCCGAGGTGGACCTTTCGGTACACTGGAGCGAAGCCACGAAATCGGAGCTGGTGATGGAGGACACGGATCTCGTGTCCTTCGAACTGCCCGAGATCGCGGAAGGCGAATCGATGATCCTGGTGGTGGTCTCGGGCACCTATGACCGGCCACTGGCTGGCTTCGGCCTTGCCGAGCAGGTCACGATCGAGCGTTACAGCGTCCGGCGTCCCCGCTTCGTCTCCGTGGTCGACTACGTCTCGTAAGGCCCGATCCAGCGAACGGGAACCGGTGCAAGCCGTCAGCCGAAGCTGTAGGTGGCCGCCAGCTTCACGTTCCGGCCCGGTTCGGATACGCCCTCGAACACGCGATCATAATCGTGATCGAACAGATTCTCGACGCCGATATCGAGCCGCAGGCCTTCGGCAAAGTCGGGTTGCCAGGAGGCGTAGAGGTCCAGCACCACATAGCCTTCCCGGCGCTCCACCTGCTCGAGGACGCCTGAGTCTCCGACACCGAAGCGCTTAAAGGAGTCCGCCATCTGAATCCGGGTGCCAAATTGGGCATTCCGGGCAGGTAGCCGCGTCCCGAGGTCGAGCGCCAGGCGATCCGGCGTCAGGGTGCCGACATCGGCGCCGGTTTCGGGGTCCGTGCCGTCAATGGCTGCGTAGGTGGCGCGGGCATAGAAGCGAGCGCTCTCATAGGCAATGTCCGCCTCGACCCCGTCAAGCTCGGCCCGCGCCACATTGGCCGACTCCGTGGTGCCTGCCGTGCACGGGAAGAAGGCCGGAGGCTGGAAACAGGTCGGATCAAAGGCGACATTGACGCTGAGATCGATGAGATCATCCACCTCGCTTTCGTAAGCGGACACCTTGCCCTGCAATCGGTCGCCCGTTTGCCAGATGTTTCGGAAATCAACGCCGACGCCAATCTCGACCGTCTCGCTCTTCTCCGGTTTCAGGTCGGGATTGGGCACGAAATTGTTGTTCACGAATACGAACTGCCCCCCGCGCGGATCGAACAGCGTGGGATGAGGCAGCGGAAAGTGAACCCCGTCGAGATACAGCTCGTTGATGGAGGGCGCCCGGAAGCCCTCGGCGTAGCTGCCGAAGATCCGGAACCAGGATACAGGTCCGTAGCTGGCCGCCAGGCGTGGCGAGACGGCCTCATCGCTGTTGGTTCCGGCATCGAGATCGGCACGGCTCTCGAACTCGTCATAACGCACGCCCGGGATCAGGGTAACGTCACCGGGCAGCCCCAGCGGTGCGGGCGTCACCATTTCGGCCTGTAGGAACGCACCCAGAAACTCCGACTCCCCTCGCGGCACACCGGCACGCCGGCCATCGGCGCTGGTCGTGTCGAGGCCGGTCTGTTCGTCCCTGTACCAGTCGCCACCCACGGTCAGCACCGTTTCCACCGGGCCCAGACTGACCCTGGCCGCGTTGCGGAGGCCGAGGCCGTTGGTCTCGATCTCCCGCACCGTCGTGCGCGGAACCGTGGGATCGAACTCATCCACGGAGGACTCCGATCGATAGGCTGTGATGTCGGCATCGATCCAGGCGCTTTGCGGATCGAAGGAGACGCCCCAGCGAAGGATGTCGCTTTCGATCGTCTTGTTGACGTCGCGGTCGAGGACACTGTCGCCGGTACCGGCTGTGCCCTGGCCGTTGTTCGGCTCCACGGCGGTGTTCTCGAAGCCCTGCCAGGACACCTCCGTGGAGAGGGCATCACTGAGCTGGTAGCCAAGCTTCACGAGTCCGGTGTCGATCTCGTCATCCGAGGCAAGGTCGACCCCGGCCCCCAGCGCAATGTCACCGGACTGACGAAATCCGAGACTCGCAAGCCCCTGGAGGCGCCCCGTTTGTCCGTAGACCGTGCCCGTGGCGAACTGCTCCTCATTGACGCTCTGATAGCCGCCACGCACTCGCGCACCCCAGGTCTGGTCTCCATCGAGCAGGTCGTCCGCGTCCACCGTCTCGAAGGCCAGCACACCGCCCACGGCGCCGGACCCGTACAGCGCCGATGCAGGTCCCCGCACCACCTCCGCACGCTGCAACAGACCCGGGTCGAGGAAAAACCTGCCATCATGGGCGGAAATGAAGGACTGGCGCGCGCCATCCACGAGGATCAGCAGATTTTCGCCGCTCAAGCCCCGGATGGAGGGCACTTCCCCCGTTCGCCGGGGGCCGCCGGAGAATTCGAGCCCCGGGACGTCCCGCAACAGGTCGGACGGCGCGCTGGGCTGGCGCAGATCGATCTCCGAGCGATCGATGACGCTGACCTGTCCGGGATACTCGAAGACGGGGATGGGGTTGGAAGTCCCGTATATGGTCACGGTCTCCTCACGGCGTTCGGGATCCTCGCTCTCAGCGAAGGCAGGTGCGGCGATCAGGACGCTCGACGCCAGCAAGAGCGGACGAAAGCGGGTGGCAGGACATCTGGACATGGACCCCTCTTGTGTTCTTGCGTTTCATTCGCAAACATCGTCTAGCCGGGGACTCATGAGATTGCAAGTGACTCGCATTTGCGGTAATCACGTCACCGTGTGCAAGCAGCCAAGAGACGCGTCATGCATGGTCCAAATCGTCTTCCTCATCTCGGCGTCCTCATGGGGGCCCTCCTGCTCATGGGCGCGTGTGCCAGTACCGGAACGACCGGCCAGACGGCCGCAACCGGCCCCACGGCGACTGGCGCGCAGACGGCAGCGAGGGATGTCCAGGCCTCGGTCGAGGCCGAACGGTTCCAGGCCGACCGGCAGGCGATCCTGGCCATGGCCGGCACCTATGAGGTCAGCTTCGACTTTACCGAAACCGTTCCGCTGGCACCGGGTTATGAGCTGAAACCTCCCAAACGCTCCGGCGGCTACGAAGTGGTCCGGGTTCTGGAGGACCGGGGCGATTTCATCAGCCTGCAGCACATTCTGGTCGTGGGGGGCGAGGCGTCGATCCCGGTCAAGCACTGGCGCCAGGACTGGCAGTATGAGCCCGAACGGGTGCTGACGTTCATCGGCGGCAATGCCTGGGCCTGGCAGGATGTAACGGCCGCGGAGGCCGCCGGCGCCTGGTCGCAGACCGTCTATCAGGTCGACGATTCTCCGCGTTATGGTGCCGTGGCCGGCTGGCGTCACGCTGACGGGATTTCGGAATGGGAGCCCGACGCCGCCTGGCGCCCCCTGCCCCGGCGGGACATGACCACCCGCGAAGACTACCATGTCATCGACGCCGTGAACCGCCATGCCATCACGCCCTTCGGCTGGGTGCATGAACAGGACAATACGAAACTGATCCTCGGGGAAACCGCGCCCCAGGCGCTCGTCCGGGAGATCGGCGTCAACACGTATCGCCGGAACGAGTCCTTCGACGCCTCGGTCGCCGACGCCTACTGGCAAAAGACACGAGATTACTGGGCCGCTGTGCGGTCGGAATGGGACCGAACACTGGGAGACGCCGGCCAGATCGCGATCACGCTCAAGGGGGAGACCGAAGACCTGTACGTGCCGCTCCTCGAGATTGCCGAGGACCTGGCCGACGGAACCCGCACACTGGCGTCGGCGACCGAGGCGGCGCGCGCCCTGATCGACCGTCACACGACCCGGGATGTGCCGCCGCTGGCGGAACGGCTTCGCGAGACAACGCTCTTGGCCGGCGATTTTTGAGCCTCTTGAAGCGCTGCCGGAACAGGTTCGTGTCGAGAGACGGCTCCAGACCAAGACGCGAGCGCATCTTCACTGACGCCGATTGACTTGAAGATGCGCTATGGTCCTGCTTTCTGGGCATTTTCTTGACGCGGACCGGTGCCCACTTCGCGCGAAAATGCTTGACTGCGCTGGCCGCGTTCCAGCCTCAGGCCGAACGGGCCCCACGCCTCTCACGCGGGCTTCCGGTGAATGGCAAAGTCGGGGCTGCTGGGCCCGGGTTGCCACCTCTCCACCGGCACCAGGCCAGCAGCCGCAAGCTCTCCCGCAAGGGTCGCCTGACGAAAGACCTCGACATGAGGGAACCGGCCCAGCCATCGTCCGAGCGGCAGGATCGGCTTGATGAAGGCCATGCTGTCGCCCAGGCAGGGCGTGTTCGTAACGAGCAGGCCGCCTGGTTTCAGCCAGGCCACCATGCGCGAGAGGGCGCCACGCCGGTCCGGTAGCAGGTGCAGCACCGATAGAGCCAGAAGTGCGTCGTAGCCCTCCGCCTGCGCCTGCAGCGTGTCGACGTCCCCCTGGCGGAAGGTGACGTTGCCGATTCCGGCCGCCTCCGCCCTGCCTCGGGCGATGTCGAGCATGGCATCCGACACGTCGACGGCGTCGATAGAGGCCACATGCGGTGCGTGGGCGAGCGCCGTCGACCCCGTGCCGCAGCCGATCTCCAGAAGCCGCATCCCGGGACGCAGATGCGCCTGCGTCAGGGCCAGCTTGTGTTCATAGGCCGCCTGATCGCGAACCGGATCGCGCGCATACTTTGGCGCGATCCTGTCCCAGAACCGACGGTCCTTCTCCCTCGACAGACCCATACCCCCTCCGGCCCGGACGTTTCATCCGAAGGTGAACTAGCAGCGCGTCCTCGCAGCGGAAACCGGGCGCGCCAAAATTCCAACACATCCAGGCGGCACCTCAAACGTCCCGCCAAGAGAGGTCCGCCATGATCCGTCATGCACCTGGCCCGCATTCGGGGCGTCGCGCCCGGGCTGCCCTGTCGGCCGTCGCCCTGGCCGCCGGCGCGTCGAGCACGGCCAGCCGCGCCCTGGCCGAACCGCGTAGCCCGCCAAGCGACGGCCGCTCGACGGTAACCTTCGCCTGGGAGAACGACTCCTTTGCGGGGACCGACCGCAACTATACCAATGGCGTGCGACTGGCCTGGCTGTCTGGCACCGGCGACACGGACGGCGTCTCGGAATGGGTTGCCAACCTCCTCGGCGCCGACCCTGACGCCGTGATACGCCGGGGCGTCGCCCTTGGCCATTCGCTGTTCACACCGCGCGACATTGCCGCCGAGACCCCGCCACCGGACCAGCATCCCTATGCTGGCTGGGCGTATCTCGAATACACGCCGGTGATCGAGCAGGCAGACCGTCTCGATCAATTCACGGTCCAGCTTGGCCTGGTGGGGCCGAGCGCGGGGGGCGAATGGCTGCAGAACGAGTTCCACACCCTGATCGGGGAAGACACTGCCCGTGGATGGACCGGCCAACTCGCTGACGAGGTGACACTGGGCGTGTCCTATGACCGGACCTTCCGTCGGCTTGCCCGCCTGGGCGACAGCGCCTTCGGCGCCGACCTGACACCGACCGCCGGCGTCACGCTCGGCACCGCCTACACCCACGCCCGCCTCGGGGTCATGGGGCGGATCGGAGAGGACCTTCGCAACGATTACGGCCCGCCCCGCGTGCGGCCGTCGCTCGCGGGTGCGGGCTTCTTCACCCCACAGGATGCGTTCAGCTGGTACCTCTTTGGCGGGGTCGAAGGCCGCGGCGTGGCGCACAATCTGTTTCTCGACGGCAGCCTGTTCCGGACCCGTGACAGCGGCCTCACCTCGAGGGATTTCGTGACCGACGTACAGGCCGGCGCGGTGCTGCAGTTCGAGAACGTCCAGGTCGGGTTCACGCTCGTCTTCCGCACCGAGGAGTATGTGGAGCAGTCTGCGCCTCACCGCTTCGGAGCGTTCAGCCTGTCGGGCAAGTTCTGAGATATCCGCTCACCGGCCCCACCGGTCGATCCGGCCGACCACTCGACAGCCGAGCACCCAGAGAGCGAACCCGGATCCGGCGGCGGTGCCTGAGACCACGAGCCAGTCTCGCAACATGGCCGCCATGCGCGCCAGCATGTCCATGTGCTGGATACGCTGGGCGATACCGGCAATCCCCTCCTCGTCCCGCCGATCGATCATCGCGCGTGCCGTATCGAGATCGCGGATCACATCGCCATAGGAAAAGGCGAGGACGAGGAACGCGGCGCCGCCAAGAAAGCAGGTCCAGCTTCCCACCCGGACGGCAAGGCCGGCATATCGTGCCGCACCGATACCGGCAGTCGCGCCAGCGGCGCCGGGCCTTGAGCGGGCTTCATGGCCCGGCCGTGCATCGGATGGCGACCCGGACCGAAGGCGGATCGTCGTGTCGAGGGCCGGGATCGATCCCATGGTCGCCTCCCTTGCTGCGCACCGGGCCGAAGCCTGGACAACCGGAACAAGCAGGGTGACACACGCGATACGCGTATTCTGCCTTCATCTGGGGGCTTGACTATTCAGAGATCTTCGAAATTACGAAGCATCGCACCCGGTCGTCGCCCACCATCGACAGAGTGGGGTATGCCAGTGCTCACCCGCCCCGGAAAACGCGGCGCCCCGGAGCCATGGCGAACAGCCCATCCCGGCGCAGCAGGCCCAAGGGGTCGATATGGGCACTCACACCACCATACCGCGCAAGCGAGACGTGATGATCTCCTCTGCATCGGCCACAATCCGGTCGATCAGTTCCTTTACGGTCGGGATGTCGTCGATCAGGCCCTGCACCATCCCGGCAGACCAGATCCCGCCATCGGTGTCGCCCTCATCCATCGCCGCGCGCCCGCGAACGCCCGCGACAAGGTGCTTGATGTCCTCGAACCTGGCGCCGCCCCGCCCCTCGATCTCGACGACCTCCTGGCTGACGGCGTTCTTCATGACCCGCGCGGTATTGTGCAGCGAACGAAAGATCAAGCTGGTCTGGCGCTCGTCATTCTCGACCATCTGGCGCTTGAAGTTTTCATGGATGGGGGCCTCCTGGGTGACGCAGAAGCGGGTCCCCATGTTGATACCGTCGGCACCCAGGGCGAGGGCTGCGGCCAGTCCGCGCCCATCACCGAACCCGCCCGACGCCACCATGGGAATCTTCACCTTGTTGGCGGCAGCCGGGATCAGGATCAGGCCGGGAATATCATCCTCTCCCGGATGGCCCGCACATTCGAACCCGTCGATAGAAATGGCATCGACGCCCATCCGCTCTGCCGACAGGGCATGGCGGACGGCCGTGCACTTGTGGATGACCTTGATGCCGTGCTGCTTGAAGTGGTCCACATGTTCCTGGGGCTTGTAGCCGGCGGTCTCGACGATCTTGATGCCGCCCTCGATGATCGCCTGACGGTACTCGGCATAGGGCGGCGGATTGATCGCCGGCAGGATCGTCAGGTTCACACCAAAGGGCTTGTCCGTCATCTCCCTGGTGCGCGCGATCTCCCTGGCAAGATCTTCCGGCGTGGGCTGCGTCAGCGCGGTCAGGAAGCCCAGGCCGCCCGCATTGGCGACCGGCGCCACCATCTCTGCATAGCCAACCCACTGCATCCCACCCTGCACGATAGGGTGCTCGACACCGAACGCTTCGGTAAAGCGCGTCTTGATGGCCACGTGTTTCCTCCTGCCGTCATTGTCTGCTCAGGAGTGTTTACAAAGAACGGCCGGCCTGGCCAACGCGAAGTCCAGGGTGGCGTGGGTCGGCTTCCGGCAGACCTGCGCTTGCAACGTCAGGACGCCGCGCACGGGGTCGCGGATAGGTCGTTCGCCCCGCTGGCGCGCGATCGTGACATGTCGGGCAGCCCGGGTTGTATCGCACCCGTCTATGGGCGTCATCGAGACAATCGATTTTTAAAATAGTATTTCTTGTGAGACTTTTTAGCCGACCTCAAGCCCGGGGTCGACGAGCCCGGCGCCACCCAGGCTGCCGGACCAACAGGAAAGGACACGCAATTGACACTCTGCATCGGCCAAACGGCCCCCGATTTCGAAGCCCCCTCCACCCAGGGTCCGATCCGGTTCCATGAATGGGCCGGGGATAGCTGGGTCTTCTTCTTCAGCCACCCGGCCGATTTCACGCCCGTCTGCACGACAGAAATGGGCCGTACGGCTCAACTGGCCGACGCCTTTGCGGCGCGCAACGTGAAGCCGCTGGGCCTGTCGACCGACAGCGTCGAGGAGCACATGGCCTGGATCGAGGATGTCGACGCGACGCAGAACACCACTCTGCGCTTTCCCATTCTTGCCGACACCAGCCTCGACATTGCGCGGACCTACGGGATGATCCACGCCAATGAGAGCGAAACGGCCGCGATCCGGGCGGTCTTCATCATCGATCCGGCCAAACGCATCCGCCTGACCATGACCTACCCGATGAGCGTGGGTCGGAATTTCGACGAGATCTTGCGGGTGATCGACGCGCTGCAGGCTTCGGACCGCAACACGGTCGCGACGCCTGCCGACTGGACGCCCGGGCAACGCGTGATCATTCCCCCGTCGATCGACGACGCGAAGGCGCGTGACCTGTTTCCGCAGGGCTGGGAGACCGTGCGGCCCTATCTGCGGCTCACAGAGGTGCCGGAAGACCCGAAAGCCTAGAGCAAGTTCGGAGCAAACGGACTCGGTTGCGAACGGAGACTTGCGCAAAAACAATGATGTAAAGCGACGGTCTGGAGTGAAATGAAAGACCGTCGCTTTAGCGCATCTTGAAGATACGCCAGGTTCCTGTTGTCGCGCATTTTCTTAACGCGAACCGGTTTCCACTTCGCTTGAAAATGCTCTAGCCGTTGGCCGCGCGCCTCTTGGCGCGGGGGTGGTTCTTGCCCGGTGCACCCTGCCGGGGTGAGGCGCCGCCGCCTCGGCGCCGGGCGCTACCCCCTCCGCCACCGCCCCCACGGGCGGGGCCCTTCGGCTTCTGCACGCGAAGGTTCGGATCGGGCGCCGGACGCACCAGGCTTTCACAGCCATTCGGCGCCGCCATCAGGTCCAGAGCGACGCCCGTGGTCTTCTCGACCTCGCGGAGATAGTAGAGTTCGTCCTCACCCACGAAGGACACCGCCTGGCCTTCCCGTCCGGCGCGCGCCGTGCGGCCAATGCGGTGAACATACTGCTCCGCCGTTGTCGGCATGTCGTAATTGACCACATGGCTGATGCCGTCGATGTCGATCCCGCGCGCGGCGATGTCGGTGGCCACCAGGACGTTGCAACGGCCGTCCTTGAACGCAGCCAGCGCCTTGACGCGCTGGGTCTGGGACTTGTTCCCGTGGATGGCCTGGGCCGAAACGCCCTTGGCCATCAGACCGCGCACGAGGCGGTCTGCACCATGCTTCGTCTTCGCGAAAACGAGTGTTCGATCCAGATTGCCCTCTTCAAGAAGGGCGGCCAGCAGGCGCGGCTTGTCGCTGGACGCCATGTGCAGGACGCCCTGGCGAACCCGCTCGGCCGTCGTGCTCTGGGGCGTCACGGAGACGTGCACGGGATCGGTCAGGTACCGTCCCGCCAGGTCCCCGATGGCCGTCGGCATGGTGGCGGAGAACAGCAGGGTCTGTCGGGTTGCGGGTACCTGGGCGACGATCTTTCTCAGATCATGGATGAAGCCCATGTCCAGCATCTGGTCCGCCTCGTCGAGGATCAGCGTCTCGACCCGGCCGAGATCGAGCGCGCCCTGGCTCGTCAGGTCCAGCAGCCGGCCAGGCGTGGCCACCAGCACGTCGCAGCCGCGCTCCAGGCTGCGGATCTGGCCGCCGGTCTTCACGCCGCCGAACACGCTGCGAACCACGAAATCGGTGAATCGGGCATAGGCCTGGAAACTGTCCGCGATCTGGAGCGCCAGTTCCCGTGTGGGTGCAAGCACGAGAACGCGGGTCGCGCGGTCGCGCCGCGGCAGGGGGGCCTCGAGCAGGCGATGGAGCGTTGGCAATGCAAAGGCGGCCGTCTTGCCGGTGCCCGTCTGGGCGATGCCGAGCAGATCACGCCCCGCCAGCAGGTCAGGAATGGCCTGGGCCTGGATCGGCGTAGGTGTCGCGTAGTCGAGACGGTCGAGGGCTTTCAGAACCTGCTTGTGCAGGCCGAGATCGGAAAACTGGGTCAAGGAAGATCTTTCATTGGGCGTCAGCGGCACGTCGAGGCACACGCCGACCCGCCCGATCGGTATCGGGCGTGAGGATGAAACGGCCTGCGTGAAAGAGGACGTTGGACGGTTCGCTGCCTGAAGGGGGAGGCTCCGAACGGACGAACCATCGCCCCACAGAGTTCACGCCACCAGCCCCATGCGCGATCAACGCGCGTCGGACCTGCTCCCTTTCGGTCAGTTCTGTCGCCGCGTCAACGGTTTCTTGCACCGCACAACGGAAAAGGGGCGACCCTGGTTACAGGTGTCGCCCCTTGTACATTTGGTTGGCCATATCGGGACCGGTGTGGTCCCGGGCAGGACAACATTAGTGGCGTACGTCGAACCGGTCGGCGTCCATAACCTTCGTCCAGGCCGCCACGAAGTCCTTCACGCACTTCTCGGCATTGTCGTCCTGGGCATAGACTTCCGAATAGGCGCGCAGGATCGAGTTCGACCCGAACACCAGGTCCACCCGCGTGGCGGTCCACTTCACCGTCTCGCTCCGGCGGTCCCGGACCTCATAGGTGCCGTCGCCGATCGGATGCCAGCGATTGGCCATGTCGGTCAGGTTG
>CAZBKM010000002.1:152234-332648 GCA_964492485.1 uncultured Hyphomonadaceae bacterium
CGAAGAAATCGTTCGTCAGCGCACCAGGCCGGTCGGTGAACACGCCATGCCGCGTGCCGCCATGATTGGCGCCAATGGCCCTCATGCCGCCGACCAGGACCGTCATTTCCGGTGCGGTCAGACCCATGAGCTGCGTCCGGTCGAGAAGCAACTCTTCCGGCTTCACCGCATAGTCCTGCTTCAGCCAGTTGCGATAGCCATCCGCCAGCGGCTCGAGCACGTCGAAGCTGTCTGCATCCGTCATCTCGTCGGTGGCATCGCCCCGACCCGGAGTGAACGGCACCGTGATGTCGAAGCCGCCAGCCCTGGCCGCCTGTTCGACGCCCACATTGCCGGCCAGCACGATCGTATCGGCGAGCGAGGCGCCGAACTGCCTGGCCAGCGGTTCGAGCACCGACAGGACCTTCTGCAGACGCTGGGGCTCATTGCCCTCCCAATCCTTTTGCGGGGCAAGTCGGATGCGGGCGCCATTCGCGCCGCCGCGCATGTCGGAGCCGCGGAAGGTGCGCGCGCTGTCCCAGGCCGTTGCGACCATTTCCTTTACGGTCAGCCCCGACGCGGCGATCTTCGCCTTCAGCCCGCCAATGTCGTAATGGGTCGGGCCGGCAGGGATCGGATCCTGCCAGACAAGATCCTCCTCCGGCACTTCGGGTCCGACATAACGGGCCTTCGGACCCATGTCGCGGTGGGTCAGCTTGAACCAGGCGCGCGCGAACGTGTCCTGGAAGTAGGCCGGATCCGCGCGGAACTTCTCCATGTATTGGCGATAGACCGGGTCAACCTTCATCGCCATGTCCGCATCGGTCATGATCGGGTTGCGGCGGATCGACGGATCGGACGCGTCGACGGGCTTCTTTTCCTCCGCGATCTCGACCGGTTCCCACTGGTTCGCTCCGGCCGGGCTCTTGCGCAGCTCCCACTCATGGTCGAGCAGCATCTCGAAATAGCCCTGGTCGAACTTGGTCGGGTTCGTCGTCCAGGCCCCCTCTATGCCGGAGGTCACGGCCTGGCTGGCGAGGCCCTTCTGGTTCGGATTCATCCATCCGAAGCCCTGAGTCTCCACGTCGGCGGCTTCGGGATTCGGGCCCAGCGCAGACGCGTCGCCATTGCCATGGCACTTGCCGACCGTGTGACCACCAACGGTGAGCGCGGCGGTTTCCTCGTCGTTCATGGCCATCCGGGCAAAGGTCTCGCGCACCTGGTCCGCCGTCTTCTGCGGGTCGGGCTGGCCATTGACGCCTTCCGGATTGACGTAGATGAGCCCCATCTGAACCGCCGCCAGGGGGTTCTCCATCGTCGACGGGTTGTAGACATCCTCGTAGCGCTCGTCGGACGGTGCCAGCCAGTCCTTTTCAGCCCCCCAGTAAATGTCCTTCTCGGGGTGCCAGATATCCTCGCGACCGAAGCTGAAGCCGAAGGTCTTCAGACCCATGGACTCGTAGGCCACGTTGCCGGCCAGGATCATGAGGTCTGCCCAGCTAACGGCGTTCCCGTACTTCTTCTTGATCGGCCAGAGCAGGCGGCGCGCCTTGTCGAGACTGGTATTGTCCGGCCAGGAGTTCAGCGGCGCAAAGCGAAGATTGCCGGTTCCGGCACCTCCGCGGCCATCGGCGAGGCGATAGGATCCCGCAGCATGCCAGGCCATGCGGATCATCAGGCCGCCATAGTGGCCGTAATCGGCCGGCCACCACTCCTGGCTGTCGGTCATCAAGGCATGAAGATCGGCCTTCAGCACCGCAACGTCCAGGGACTTCAGCGCCTCGCGATAGTCGAACGCCTCGCCCATCGGGTTGGGCTTCTTGTCGTGCTGGTGAAGGATGTCGAGGTTCAGCGATTCAGGCCACCAATCCATCACCGACGTGCCCAGATGGGTATTTCCGCCGTGCATGACCGGGCACTTGCCGACCGGTGCGTCTGTTCCGTCCATGATCAGTCCCTCTCTCTTGATGCATTTCCTCTACTGTCACGGACGCTACCGACGCGTGAGATATTGATCCAATAGATTCTTCATCAAATCTGATATAGAATACGTCTATAATTCAGACCTCGGGTCCGTCGAAGGCCGCTTCACGCAGGGCGGGAATTCGCCGGCGCGCGTCAGCGACAGCGGCGAGGTCGAGATCGGCGACGATGAGGCCGGGCTGGTCATGGTCGGCCTCGGCGAGAATGTCGCCCCACGGACCGAGGATCAGCGAATGACCGAAGGTCTCGCGCCCGTCCTCGTGGCGCCCGCCCTGAGCGGGGGCCAGAACAAACGCGCCGGTCTCGATCGCGCGGGCCCGCAGCAGCGTGTGCCAGTGAGCCGCCCCGGTGACCCGCGTGAAAGCCGCAGGACAGGTCAGGATATCCGCACCCGCCTGGGCAAGACGGCGATAGAGGCCGGGGAACCTGAGGTCGAAACAGATCGTGAGGCCGATGCGGGCGAGCGGTGTCTGCGCCAGCACTGCGCGCGTTCCCGGCCGGTAGGCCCGCGATTCCCGATAGGTCTGCCCGTCGGCGACATCCACGTCGAACATGTGGATCTTGTCATAGCGGGCCGCCACCGTGCCGTCTGGCGCGAGCAGGAAGCTGCGATTGGCCGCGCGGGGCTCTGTTTCCAGTGCGATGGCGAGAGAGCCGATGAGCAGCCAGATCCCGAGGTCGCCAGCCAGGTCGCGAAAGGCGGCGAGGGCCGCGTCCTCCGGCTCGTATCGCAGCTTGGCCGCCATCTGGCCTGGACGGATATCGAGGCAGCCGGTCATCTCGGGCGTCACGACAAGCTCCGCGCCCTGGGCCGCTGCCTCGCGGATCAGCGCCGACGCCGCCTCCACATTCGGCGCAATCTCGACGCCGGACCGCATCTGGATACAGGCTGCACGCACGCTGGGCATGCTTCGATGCGTCCTCATTCTTGCCGGTCCCCAATGTGGACAGCGGCCAAGCCGGGCAAGCCACGCCCGGCGCACCCTTCGCGCACTCAATCAGAGCCGGCCAGGATGCGCCAGGGTGTTGTGTTGGGGGATCCTCTGGACGCGAACCCGGTTCCGCTTTGCCTGGAAGGACCCTAATTGCCCGCCAGCCTGTTCACGTAAACCACGCCTTCCTTCATCACGAAATCGACGGTCTCCAATGCCGACACGTCCTCCAGCGGGTTTGCGGAGACGGCGATGAGATCCGCGAACTTGCCGACCTCGATGGAGCCGATATCGTCCTCAAGACCGAAGAGTTCGGCATTGCGCAAGGTTGCGGTGCGGATCGCCTCCAGGGGCGTCAGCCCCCAATCGACGAGATAGGACAATTGCCGCGCATTCGTGCCGTGAGGATAGACCCCGGCATCGGTCCCGTAGGCCACCTTCACGCCGGCCTCCACGGCCCGCTGGAAACTCTCGCGCTGGCGCTGGCCGACGATCCGCTCCTTGGCGAGGCTCTCCGGCAGAATGCCCGCAGCCTCGCCCTCGGAGAGAATGTAGTCGGAGACATAGATGTCCATGGACAGGAAGGTGCCCTTCTCCTTGGCCAGAGCCAGCCCCTCATCATTGATCAGGCTGGCATGTTCCACGGAGTCCACACCGGCGCGGATGGCCGTGTTGATGCCCTGGGTCCCGTGGGCATGGACCGCCACCCTGAGACCGAGCAGATGAGCCTCGTCGACCAGCGCGGCCATTTCCTCATAGGTGAATTGCTGGGCGCCGATCCGGGTGCCTTTCGACAGGACGCCACCGGTCCCGCAGAACTTGATGACGTCGGCTCCATATTTGACGTTCTGGCGGACCTTTTCGCGCACGGCCCAGGGACCATCGGCCACGCCGTCGGAGCGGTCATTGTACTCGAACGGCAGGAGATTGGAGTCGCAGTGCCCCCCGGTGATCCCGATGGACGGCCCCGAGACCAGCATCCGCGGTCCCGGTACCGTACCGTTTGCAATGGCGTCGCGCAGGGCGACGTCGGCATAGCCGCGCGCGCCCACATTGCGCACGGTGGTGAACCCGGCCTCCAGCGTCTTCCGGGCGTTGGCCACGCCGGTGATCGCCGAGGCGGGGAGACTGACGGCGAGCCGGCGGTAGCCGTGTATCCTGGCGTCACTCGTCAGGTGCACATGGCTGTCTGACAGGCCGGGCAGCAGATAGGCTCCACCCAGGTTCACGGTCTCGACCTCACCCGTCAACGCACTGCGCACATCGCGGCCGATGGCGGCGATCCTGCCATCCACGACCGCCACGTCCGCCGCCTCGAAGCGACCCGTCTCGAGATCGAGCACCTCTGCGCCGGTGATCCGGACGGATTGGGCGAAGCCCGGCAGAAGGGACATGATCAGGGTCGACGCAAGCATGAGGACGGCAAGGCGCAAAATCGGCATGGGAACACTCCAGCAGGGTTTCGGCCCACCCTATCGTGCTGGCGCGAGATGGGAAGCACCTGCACGGTTGCCGCACACCGCCTTGCGGGCGCTCCTGGGCGAGTTGTGGGCAATCGCGGACAGCCGTGAGGAAAGACGCGGCAGGGCTGGCCCGGCCTGGACCTTGGCGCGGTCCGCATGGGTCAGGCTGCCGTCGCGCCCTCGTGCGGTACTGCCGGTCAGGACGGCTCCCCGCCGGGCGGGCCAGCGTCTTCCTGAGGATAGACGATGGTCGTCGGGCTCTTCGGAGCCGGCACGAACGGCATCTTGTCGTCGGAGGGCACAGCCGCACGGATCCGCATTCGGGCGAGGCTGAACAGGCAGAGGCCCAGATAAACGGCCGCAATGTAGGCGAACAGCGCCGGTGCGCCCAGCGCCGCCATGGCCACCGCACCGAGGGTCGCGCCCCCGACGGCACCCAGTCCATGCAGGAGGAGGAGGCCGCCACTGGTGGAGACCGCTTCGCCGGGCGGCGAGAAATCGTTAGCGTGCGCCGCCGACAGGCCAAACACCGGGATGACGGCGGCGCCGAACAGGCCGGAAAGCAACAGCAGCGCGCTTTCCGAACGGGCGCCGAAAAGCGCGATCGCCACGGCCGCGCCAGCGCCCAGAGCTGCGCTGGCCACGATCACCGCGCGTCGGTCGACGCGGTCCGATAGCCAGCCAAGCGGAAACTGCGCCAGGCCGGCGCCCACGATCGCGCTGGTCATGAAGGCGGCGATCAGGCCGGCGCCGAACCCCTGGTCCAGCACGAAGACAGGCGCCATCCCCCAGAAGGCGGCGTTCGCCAGGCCGGTCGAGAAGGCGCCGACCGCACCGACCGGCGAGACCCGGTAGAGCTTGCCGAGGTCCAGGCGGGCCGATTGCAGGGGCGCAGGCGCCACGGAGCGGGTCAGCGCGACCGGCACGAGAGCCAGTGAGATCAGGATCGAAACCAGGGCAAACAACTGGAAGCCAAGCGGACTCGCCACGGCCAGCAGCGCATTGCCGATCGCCACGGCCGCAAGGTCGACCGACCGGTAGATCGACAGCACGCGCCCACGGTTCGCATTCGTCGCCCGTTCGTTGATCCAGCTTTCCAGAACCATGGCGAGACCGGCGAAGCTGAACCCCGTCACGGCCCGCAAGAGGGCCCAGACGGTGACATCGACCAGCAGCGCATGGGCCAGGGCACTGGACGACGCGATCGAGGCAAGGGCCACAAAGGTCCGGATATGGCCCACCGACAGGATCAGGGCGGGCACGATGCGGCACCCGGCGATGAAACCCGCGAAGTAAGCCGACATCAGGATGCCGATCGTCGCGGTCGGAAACGTCTCGAGGTCGGCCCGAACGGAGAGCAACGTCCCCTGAAGCCCGTTCCCGGCGTACAGGATGGCCGTGGCCAGCAGCAGTGCCGCAACCGCTGCCAGCGCCCTAAACAAGGCTGTCATCCTGGCGGCGGGTCCGTTTCGCAAGCGTCTGCACTGTCCGTCCCCCCGGTGGTCCGGCGACACGGCGCGACCATCGCTGCCGCTCGCGGGGCCAACCTCCGTCTAGCGCGCCGCGACCGCGGGTGAAAAGGGGCGAGACGTTTGCGCCGCCGGGTTCACCGGATGGCGGGCGCGCCAGTCTGCGATGCGGTCGGAAAGTCGATGTCGGGGCCCACCGGCACGATCCCGCTGGGATTTATACTGCGGTGCGAGCCGTAATAATGTCCCTTGATATGGTCCATATGCGTGGTGCCCCCCACTTCGGGCATCGCCGCCATGCGATGCAGATAGGCCGACAGGTTGGGATAGTCGGCGATGCGGCGCCGGTTGCACTTGAAATGGCTGTAATACACGGCGTCGAACCGCAGCAACGTGGTCACAAGGCGGATGTCGGCCTCGGTCAGCCGGTCGCCGACAAGCCAGGTCTGGCCCTCCAGACGGGCCTCCAGCCAGTCGAGCGTGTCGAACAGGGGCTGCACCTCGCTCTCGTAGGCCTCCTGGCTCTCGGCGAAGCCCGCCTTGTAAACCCCATTGTTGAGCGTGTGATAGACGCGGTCGTTCACCCGATCGATTTCGTCGCGGAGCGCGTGCGGATAGGTATCGAGCGGCTTTGCGCCCAATCGGTCCCAGGCGGCGGTCAGCATTCGGAGAAGATCTGCAGACTCGTTACTGACGATCCGCTGTTCCACCTTGTCCCAAAGCACCGGCACGGTGGCCTTGCCGTTCACCTTCGGATCCGAGCGCTGGTAGATCTGGTGCAGGTAGTCATGTCCCATGGGATCGGGAATGACGCCGGGACCTGGTTCGAAGGTCCACCCCTTGTCGCGCATCAGCCAGTTCACCACCGACAGGGGCAGCATGTCCTCCAGACCCTTCAATGCCCGCAGGATCAGGACGCGGTGGGCCCATGGGCACGCAAAGGACACATAAAGATGGAACCGACCCGGTTCCGCCGGCACCGCCCGCTGGCCCTCGGGACCCGGACGGCCATCGGCGGTGACCCAGTCGCGAAAGGCCGATGGAAGTCTTTCGTAACGTCCGTCGGCATCGGCAAAGTGTTCCGCCGAATGCCAGACGCCGTCGACCAGGGTGCCGCCCATTGTGCCTCTCCTCTCCTCGTCTTGCCCGCCAGACGTAAACGGACCGGCCGGCCAGGACCACCGGCGCATCGGAAAGGCGCCTTTGCCGGTCGGGAAACGACGGATCGACCGGGCGCGACCACGCCCGCGCCACAGGACGAGCGGCGCGACCAGCGCGTCCCTGGTCCTGGCGCAGCCCGACCAGGCATCATGATAGGAAAAACCGATCAGGCACCATGGAATTGCCGATTGGACCTCGTTTGAAGCCGCACGCTTTAGTCGCAGGCTTGAGAGACGTGACTGCAGGTCTGTACCGCCGTCTGGGAGGAAGCGGATGAGCACACTGGCCATGGGGCCGGCAACCGCCGGACAGGATGCCACGGGCTTCGGCTCGAAACCCTACCGGACCTATGTGCTTCTCACGCTGACGGTAGTCTATACCTTCAACTTCATCGACCGCATCCTGATCAGCGTCGTCGGTGTTCCGATCATCAACGAGTTCCAGCTCAGCCAGTTCCAGTTCGGCCTGCTGTCGGGGATCGGCTTCGCCCTCTTCTATACCCTGCTCGGCATACCCATCGCCAACCTGTCGGAACGGTTCAATCGAACCGTCATCATCGGTATCTGCGTGATCCTCTGGTCCATCGCGACGGTCCTCTGCGGCTTTGCCGTCGGATTCCTTACGCTCCTGGCCGCCCGCATGCTGGTGGGTGTGGGCGAGGCCGGCTGCACGCCGCCTGCCAGTTCGCTCATTAGCGATTACTATGTGCCACTGGCCAGGCCCACGGCGCTCGGCATCTATGCCATGGGCGTGACGGCAGGCGGCGTTCTGGCCCAGCTCTTCGGCGGCTCCATCCTTGAATTTTTCACCTGGCGGGAGGCGTTCATCTATGTGGGCGCGCCCGGAATCATCATCGGCCTCATCGTTCTGTTCACGATAAAGGAGCCACCGCGCGGCTACTCCGACCCGCCGGGAACGCCAAAGCCCGAAAAGGCCGACTTCCGGGTGGCGATGGCCGAGATCCTGTCCAAGCGAACCTTCTGGATCATGACGACGGGGGCCACGCTGGCGGCCTTTGCTGGCTATGCACTGGTCAATTTCCAGCCGCAGCACGTGGTTTTCACCCATGGTTACACGCCGGGCCAAACCGCCATCATGTTCATGGCCCCGGTGGGCGCGGCCGGCACGCTGGGCGCGTTCCTGGGAGGCTATCTGACCCAGAAGGCCTCGATCAGATCGGAGACAGCGCCCTGCTGGGTGCCGGCGCTGGCCTTCTTCGGCTGCTTCCCGATCTATGCGTACGCGTTCATGGCCGACTCGGCCATCGTCATGCTGATCGCCATGGCGGTGGCGAGCGTGTTCCAGTACTTCTTCCTCGGCGCCCAATACAACATCGCCCAGGCCGTGGTCAGCCTGCGCACGCGCGCCACGGCGATCGCCATCCTGCTCTTCGTGGTGAACCTGATCGGTTACGGGATTGGCCCGCCGGCGTTCGGCCTGGTCGCCGACGGGCTGACGGCAAGCTGGATAGCCAACAGCGATGTCGCGGGCCTGATCGATGGGCGCTGCAGCCTGACGGATCCCGCGCTGACGGCCGACCTGATCGAGGCGTGCCGCGAGGCCAGGGGCTTCGGTGTGCGCTACGCCTGTATCGGGGCGACGCTTCTCTTCGCGCTGGCGGGCCTTTTCTTCCTTCTGTCCGCCCGGACCTATTCCCGCGATGTGACGTTGAAACCGGCGGCGGCGACGGCCTGAGGTCCGGCCCGGTTTCGACCGGACTCCCGCCCGTGATATCCTCAGGGAATGACCGACGATCCTCACAGCCAGACCCGTCTGCAGGCGCGCTTCGCCGCGCGTCTGGCCGCCGAACTCGACGACCTGAGATCGCTCAGCCGCCGATCCCGCAACGACCGCGACCCCGTCGCGCTCGATCAGCAGAGTGTCGGCCGGGTCTCGCGGGTCGATTCGCTCCAGGTCCAGGCCATGTCGCAGGCCACAGAGGGGCGACGGCTGAAACGGATCCAGCAGATCGAGGGCGCACAGGCGCGCATTGCCGAGGGGACCTACGGGCATTGCACGCGCTGCGGCGAGCCGATCGACCTCAAGCGGCTGGATGTGGATCCGGCCGCCTTCCGCTGCGTCGACTGCGCCGTATAGCCCGGAGACTGCGTCATGCCGCCGCCCCGATTGCCGGAACGCCGCGCGGCACATAAGGTGCATTTTCCATACTCTTTTTTGACTGGATCGACATGCCCGACCCGTCCCGCCGAAACGCGCCAAAGGGCGCGCCGGTGCAGGCGACCGACGCCTCGGCCCGCCCGCGGCGCGCCGCGCTTCAGGCCGAAGCTCATGCCCTGGGCATCGATGAGGCGCTGATCTCGCGCCTGGTCGACACGTTCTATGCCCGCATCCGTCGTGATCCGGCGCTGCAGCCCATTTTCGACGCGGCGATCGGCGATCGCTGGGACGAGCACCTGCCTAGGATGAAGGCGTTCTGGTCCTCGGTCGCGCTCAACACCGGTCGGTATTCGGGCAAGCCGGTGCCCGCCCACCGCAAGCTGACCGGGGTGGATCCCTGGCACTTCGACCGGTGGCTTGCGCTGTTCGAGGAGACCCTTGCCGACATCGCACCGAATGACGAGGCCGCAACCTATCTCATGATGCGAGCCGAGCGAATCGCGGAGAGCCTGCAACTGGCCATGTTCGGCGCGCCGGGGCTGCCTGCCGCCCGATCTGGCGGATGATCACAACTGAACGCCGAGCCGCCGCAGGAGCAGGATCATTCCCGCATAACCGAGCAGCACCAACAGGATCGCGATGCCATAGGCAACCCAGAACGGGGCACCGAACCGCTGGAGGAGCGGCAAGGAAATGAAGAACAGGAGGCCGGGCCAGAACATGGCGAAGGTCGTGGTCGCGAAACGGGTCGACAGCACGGCATCCCGGGTGTCGAGATAAGTGAGCCCCACGGTCATGATCGTTGCGAGCGGCATGGCAACGAGAATGCCGGCAAGCAGGGTCGAACGCTTCGCAATCTCTGCAACGATGACGATGAAGAGAGCCGTGGCAAGCGCCCGGGCGGCGAGCATGAGCATGGCGTGCCTTTTCCTTCCGCTGGAGCCTGGACATGAGGCGGGGCGCGACACCGACCGACCCGGACGCGAGACAGACCCAGGCGCCTGAACGCGCCCGGCCACACGGTATCGATCCAACCCCCCACCGCAAGGTCGGTCCATGTCTTTCGTAGCTTTGGAAGGGTGAGCGGCGATCTGCAGGATGCAGACGGGGTGCCTGTGGGGCGCGAAATGGGTTATGATCGCAGCGAATACTGGAGGATGTGTGACGGTGCACCGCCTTGTGCTGGCCCTCAGCCTAATCCGTGTCGCGCTGTCTGGTCTGGCGGGATTGGCCGGTCTCGCGGGATTGGTCGGTCTGGCAAGCGCAGAGGGCGCTGACGGTCAGGCCGGGCGAGACCCGGTCGTGGTGATACAGGTCGATGGCCCCATCGGGCCGGCAACCGCGCGCTTCATATCGGAATCGCTAGCAGAGGCAGAGGCCCGCAGCGCCCAACTGCTGGTGCTCCAGATGGACACCCCGGGCGGTCTGGCGACGTCCATGCGCGAGATCATTCGTGACGTGCTGGCCTCCGAAGTGCCTGTGGCCACCTATGTGGCGCCATCGGGTGCGCGCGCCGCAAGTGCGGGAACATACATCCTGTATGCCAGCCATGTGGCCGCCATGGCGCCGGGCACGAACCTTGGCGCCGCAACGCCGGTCCAGATCGGCGGCGAGCTGCCCGCCCCGCCCGCACCGGAACGCCCTGCCCCCGAGGCGCCGGCAGGCGGGGATGCCTCCGGCTCCGAACCCGGCCGTGAAGACGCCACACCGGCGGCGCCGGGTGGCGCCAGTGCCGCAAAGGCCGTGAACGATGCGGTGGCCTACATACGAAGCCTGGCACAACTGCGCGATCGCAATGTCGACTGGGCAGAACGGGCGGTTCGCGAAGCCGCCAGCCTGCCTGCCAGCGAAGCGCTAGACCTCGGCGTCATCGACCTGACGGCCGAGACGCTGGAGGATCTGCTCCAGGCCCTGGACGGGCGGGAGGTCACCACGCCGGCCGGTCCCCGCGTCCTGTCCACATCAGACGCGCCCGTGGCCCGGCTTGAGCCCGGATGGCTGACGCAGGCGCTCGGCGTGCTGTCCAATCCGAATGTCGCCTTTCTGCTGATGTTGCTGGGCGTGTATGGCCTGATCTTCGAGTTCATGAATCCGGGAACCATAGGCCCGGGCGTGATCGGGGCCATCGCGCTCGTGATCGGGCTCTATGCGCTGAACCAGTTACCCCTGTCCTATGCGGGCATGGCGCTGATCCTGCTCGGCCTCGCTTTCATGGTGGCCGAGGCGCTGACGCCCTCGGTGGGAATCCTTGGCCTTGGCGGGGTGGTCGCATTCGTCATCGGCGCGGCGTTCCTCATCGATACGGACGTTGCGGCGTATCGGCTGAGCTGGTGGACGATCGGGCTCACCGGCGCCCTGTCGGGCGGCTTCTTCCTCTGGCTGCTGGCGTCTCTGGTCCAGAGCCGTGGCCACGCCATCTCGGCCGGGCGCGAACGGATGCTGAGCGAACCCGCGACGGTGTTGGACTGGTCGGATGGTCACGGCCATGTGCGCACCCAGGGCGAGATCTGGAAGGCGCGCAGCGATGCCGCGCTGGAACCGGATCAGACGGTGCGGATCCTGAAGATCGAAGGCCTCGAACTCATCGTAGGCCCCGACCGATAGACGGCTCACAGATCTCCCATCGAAAGGACGCCCCATGGCCTTCAATCTCGTCTATGTCGCAATCCTCCTCGTCCTGCTCGTTTCGTTCCTCACGTCTGCGATCAAGGTCTACCGGGAGTATGAGCGTGGCGTCCTGTTCACGCTCGGTCGGTATACCAAGACGATTGGTCCCGGGCTGGTCATCGTGATCCCGGTGATCCAGCAGACGGTGCGAGCGGATCTGCGCACACTGGTCGTCGACGTGCCGAGCCAGGACGTCATCTCGCGCGATAACGTCTCCGTGAAGGTGAACGCGGTGATCTATTACCGCATCGTCGAGCCGGACAAGGCGGTGCTGAACGTGGAGGATTACAGCGCGGCCACCAGCCAGCTCGCGCAGACCACGCTGCGGTCTGTCCTGGGCAAGCATGAGCTCGACGAGATGCTTGCGGAACGCGACAAGCTGAACGCCGACATCCAGGAGATCCTCGATTCCCAGACCGATGCCTGGGGGATCAAGGTCGCCAATGTCGAGATCAAGCATGTCGACATTGATGAAACCATGGTGCGCGCCATCGCACGCCAGGCCGAGGCGGAGCGTTATCGGCGCGCCAAGATCATCTCCGCCGAAGGCGAACAGCAGGCTGCGGAGAAGCTGGTCGAAGCCGGCCAGATCCTCGAGGGCTCGCCCAATGCCATGCAGTTGCGCTATTTCGGTGCCCTCCACGACCTGGCGGGCGAACAGACCTCGACGGTGATCTTTCCCATCCCGATGGACCTTCTGGACAGGCTGCGCGGCAAGTAGGAAACAGGGCGCATCCTGACCGTCGCGAGGCTGATCCATGGACCATCACGCGCCGCTTGTTGTCCCCGCCAGGTTCAACGGGCCGCCGGACTCCGGCAATGGCGGCTATTCCGCCGGCCTGTTGGCCGCGCGCCTGGCTGGCCCGGCGACGGTGGAGCTGCGCGCACCGCCGCCGCTCGATACGCCGCTGCGGGTGATCGCAACCGAAACGGGCCTGGAGGCCCTGCACGGCGACACCCTCGTGATGCGCGCATGGCCCGGCGGACCGGCACTCACCGCACCCCGCGCCCCGTCGCTGGAGGCCGCACGCCGTGGCGCTGACCGCTATCCGGCTCCCGAGGATCACGCCCTGCCCACCTGTTTCGTATGCGGCCCGGCGCGTGACCCTTCCGACGGGCTGTGTCTGCGCACAGGTCCTCTGGCGGGGATGCCTCTGGTCGGCGACGTCTGGAGGCCGGGCGAGGATCTCGGCGACGAACACGGACGGGTTCGGCCCGAGGTCTTGTGGGCGGCCCTGGACTGTCCGAGCTGCTTTGCCATTCCAGCGCTGGACAATGCGATCCTGCTCGGCCGCATCAGCGCCCGCATCGACAGCCGTCCGCGGATTGGCGAGCCGGTCATCGTCGCCGGCTGGCATGACCGCAGCGACGGACGCAAGCACCACACGGGCACGGCGCTGTACACCGCCGAGGGCACCCTGCTTGCGCAGTCCGATACGCTCTGGATCGAGCTCAGGCCCCGCTGAATCGTAGCGGGGCCAGCCCGTTTTCGCCCTCGGACTGGCCCCTGTCACGTCCTCGAGGGGTTACCCGATTTTGTGACCTGGGCAGCCTTGCACGGCGAACGGTACAGAGCCAGCCCCCCGACGACGAGATTGCAAACCGCGCCCAGACGCTTAGCGTATCTTCACTGACTCTGGTTAACTCGACGCTGCGCCACGCTATCGCGACCCCAAGGGCAGGCCGCGGCACGCCCCGCCACGATCTGGCCCGAACCGGGGCCGGCGCCGCACAGGAGGAGGACAAGCGCCCATGGCCAAGGCCATCAAGGATCACAAGCCGGTCGGCGAGGAGTATCTCGCCACCGCCAAGCCGAACGCGGCCGTCCATCGGTTCCCCTATCCACCGGAGGTCGTCTGGGCCGCCCTGCTCGACGGTAAGGCATGGACCGAGTGGCTGCCGATCACGAACGTCGTCTGGACCAGTCCGAAACCGTTCGGCGTAGGCACCACGCGGACGGTGGAGATCGGAGACCAGCGCGTGGAAGAGACCTTTTTCGCCTGGGAGGACGGACGACGGATGGCCTTCCGGTTCGACCGGTCGACCTTGCCGGTGTCGGCGGCCGTGGAGGATTACCGCCTCATCCCCGCCGAGGGTGGGTGCGACCTGTGCTGGTCGGGCAAGGCCAGCGCGGTCTTTCCGCTTGGCCTGCTCGTGACGGCACAACTCACCAAGGGCCTTCGCGACGGACTGCCAAAACTGGAGGCCCTTATTGCCCGCGAACCGGAGCGGTTCGGGGCATCGCGTGCCTGACACCGGACATCCGGCCCTGGCGACAGATCGACACCGACTGGCCGACCATGGGGCGGTTGATCCGATCCGCGACCATGATGCGCAGGACCGGTTGCGTTGAGCCCCTTGGCAGACCGGCCCGCATGGGCGGATAAGACACGCGGAACCAAGCAGCGAAACGGGGGTGTCATGGAGACCTTCACACCTGTCAGCGCCTCGATCGGCGGCGCATTGATCGGCCTGTCGGCGGTCCTGCTGATGGGACTTGTTGGCCGGATCGCCGGCGTCAGTGGCGTGTTTGCAGGTACCACCTTCGCCGAGCCGGGCGACCGGGCCTGGCGCATATGCTTCGTGATCGGGCTGGTGGCCGCGCCGATTCTGCACGGGGCCATCGCTGGCAAGGCACCGCCCTTCGAGATCACGTCGAACATGGCGCTGGTCGTCCTGGGCGGTCTGCTTGTGGGTTTCGGGACGCGGCTCGGCTCGGGCTGCACCAGCGGGCATGGCGTCTGCGGGCTTTCGCGCCTCTCGCCCCGTTCGATGGCTTCGGTCGCGCTGTTCATGGCCGCCGGCATGATCACCGTGACGGCTATTCGCATGGCTTTGGGAGGCTGAGATGGGCCGCAACCTTTCCGCGCTTCTGGCAGGCCTGGTTTTCGGGCTAGGATTGACCGTTTCGGAAATGGTCAATCCAGCCAAGGTTCTCGCCTTTCTGGACATCTTCGGCAATTGGGACCCGTCCCTCGCCTTTGTCATGGGTAGCGCCCTTCTGGTCACCGCGGCAGGCTACCGGCTGGTCTGGCAACGTCCCCGTCCGGTCTTTGCCCCCGCTTTCCAGGTCCCCGGCAATCGCGCCGTCGATTCCCGGCTTGCCGCCGGCGCCGTGCTCTTCGGGATAGGCTGGGGGCTTGTGGGCCTCTGTCCCGGACCGGCGATCACCGCCTTGAGCTTTGGCGGGCCGCCAATCTTCGTGTTCCTGGCGAGCATGGCGGCGGGAATGGGTCTGTTCGAGGGGATCGACCGGCTCGGCCGTCCGGGTTCCGGCGAACCGGCCCGTTAGATCTCCGCCGCCACACCTTTGCCCGACGGCGAGGGTAAGGGGAATGCGCCTGGCCTGAGGGAGATGGACGCGGCCGTCCGATCCGAGCTCCGGTTGACGCACGCGAGGCGGGCTGACAGGCTGACTGTGTGTTTGCCAGTCGAGCCATGGCACCCAGACGAAGCCGCACGTGCCCCTCCCCGCTCACAGCCCAGAAGGACCCCCCATGCAGACCGCAAAAAAGGGCGACACCGTCCTGCTCAACTATGTCGTTCGTACCAATGATGGCCGCGTCGTCGGCGGAACCGAGGCGAACGAGCCCATGTCCCTGACCATCGGGGCGGGCGGCATCTTCCCCGAGATCGAGACTGCGCTGGAAGGCATGGAAGTGGGCGGCGAGCAGAGCGTTACCGTGGCGGCCGAGAATGCCTTTGGCCCGCGTCGCGAGGACATGGTGGTCGAGATTCCGCGCGAGCGCCTCCCCGAAGGCGAGACCCCGCAGCAGGGCATGGCCCTGGCCGCGCATCAGGAAGACGGCTCGACGGTGAATCTCGTCATCGTGGCCGTCAACGAAGACACCGTGACGGCCGATGCAAATCACCCATTGGCCGGCGAGGACCTGCACTTCGGCCTGACGCTGGTCGAGGTCCAGGGCGCGGCTTAAAGCATTTTCGAGCGAAGTGGGCACCGGTTCGCGTTAAGAAAATGCTCAAAAACAAGAACATAGCGCATCTTCACTGACTCCGATTGACTTGAAGATGCGCTAGAGCAAGTTCGGAGCAAACGGAGTCGCTTGCGAACGGATACTTGCGCAATAATAATGATGTGAAGCGACGGTCTGGAGTGAAACGAAAGCCCGGCGCTTTAAAGCAAGTTCGGAGCAAACGGAGTCGGTTGCAAACCGGGCCCCACGCCGCTCGTCAACGCCCTATTCCCGAAACGTACGGGACATGGCGTCTCCCAGGGGCTTGAACAGGTAAGACAGCACGTTGCGGCTTTCGGTGCGCACCATCGCATCCACGGGCATCCCGGGCAGGAGCGGGAACTGCGCGCCAAGCGGCTGCGACCCCGGCAGGTTGACCGTGATCTCGTAATAGGTCTGGCCCGTTGTGTCATCGCGCACGGCATCGGCGGAAATGTTGCTGACCGTGGCATCGACTTCCGGCGTTTCGTCCCGATTGAACGCGGTGAAACGCAGGCGCGCGGGCTGTCCCGGACGGATGCGATCTATGTCGGCCGGCGCCACACGGACCAGCGCAACCAGCGCATCGGAGTCCGGCACGATATGCATGATCGGTGCGCCTGGCTCGATCACCCCGCCGGTGGTGTTCGTCCGCACGCCGAGCACCAGACCGGCCCTTGGCGCCCGGATGTCAAGGCGCTGCAGCCGGTCGAGTGCCGCGCGACGCTGGGACAGGAGGGCGGCAATCTCCGTGCGGGCCGCATCGAGCTCCGTGATGACCTCCTCGGTAAACCCTTCGGTCAGGCTCAGGATTTCAAGCTGCGTCTCGCCAATGCGAACCTGCGTCTCTGCGATCTGCGCCCGCAAGGCCTCGATCTCGCCGAACAGCGCCGATTTCTGCCGTTCCAGCGCCAGTATCCGGGGACGCGGTGTAAGCCCCTTGTCCAGGAGCGTCTTGAGGTCGGCGAGTTCCTGATCGATCAGCACAGACTGGTCCCTCTTGGACTGGACTTCCGCCTCGAGGCCCTGGACCCGCTCGCGAAGCTGGGAAATCCGCTGGCGGAGAATCGAGCTGCGGGTGGCGCGGGTCTCGGAGCGTGCCGCCATGAGGTCCCGCTGGATGGCAAGCGCCGCGGCAAGCGCCTCGCTCTCGCGCAAATCGTCCGGCACCGGTCGCGGTGACAGGGTGCCGCTGGCGTCAAGTTCAGCGGTAAGTCGGGCGGCGCGGGCGAACAGGTTGATCAGTCGGGCCTCGAGGGTCTCCAGCTCGGCCTTGATCGGCGCCCCATCGAGGCGCAGCAGAACCTGCCCCTCCTGCACACGATCCCCCTCGCGCACGAAGCGCTCCGCCACGATCCCGCCTTCGCGGTGCTGGACCGCCTTGTGGCGCGATTCGACGGCGAGGTGGCCGGACGCGACCACCGCACCCTCGAAGGGCGCAAAGACGGCCCAGGCCACCAGCCCCCCGAACACGGTCAGGATGGTCGCCCATCCGAGCAGAAGGAAACGGCGCGCGTCGATCCGCGCCGGCGCGCGGCTGCCCAGGCCGAGCGTCGCCTCAGCCATGATGGCCGCGCTCCTGACGGCGAAGGGGCGCGACGCGCGTCGGCTGCGACACCTGGCCAAGAACCTCGTCGCGCGGGCCCTTCAGGCGTACCCTTCCCTCCTCAAGCACGACCAGCGTGTCGCAATGGGTGATCGTGTTCGGGCGATGCGCGATGACCACGATGGTGGCGCCACGCGCCTTGAGTCCCTTGAGCGCGGCCTGGAGGGCTGCATCGCCTTCGCTGTCCAGATTCGCATTCGGCTCATCCAGGACAACCAGCGCCGGATCGCCATACAGGGCGCGGGCCAGGCCGATCCGCTGACGCTGGCCATCGGACAGGCTGGCGCCGGATGGTCCGATCTCGGTGTCATAGCCATCGGGCAAACGCAGGATCAAATCATGGCAACCTGCCGACTGGGCAGCGGCGAGGACGGCCTCCGGCCTGGCGTCGGGATCGAAACGGGCGATGTTGTCCCGAACCGTGCCGGAGAACAGATCCACCCGTTGGGGCAGGTAGCCGACCTGGCGGCCCAGAACGTCACGGGGATAAGCGGCAACCTCCGCGCCATCGATACGTACGGCGCCCGTCCGCGCCGGCCAAAGCCCTAGAATGGCACGCCCAAGAGTCGACTTTCCCGACGCGCTGGGTCCTATGACGCCCACCATCTCGCCCGGCGCGATCGACAGCGAAACGCGCTTGAGGATAGGCACGTCGGAACCGGGCGGCGTGACGATCACGTCTTCCAGTGCGACCCGGCCTCGGATGCGCGGCAACACCATGCCCGGCGTAGCGGGCGCCGCGCCGTCGAAGGCCTCACGCAAGCCCGTCCAGGCCTCGCGGGCGCCTGCAATGTTGCGCCATTGCGCCACGATCTGCTCGATCGGCGCAATCGCCCGGCCCATCAGGATCGAGGCCGCGATCATCGCGCCAGGGGTCGAGACGCCGATGATCGACAGATAGGCGCCCAATCCCAGAATGCCTGACTGCATCAACAGGCGCAGCGCCTTGGTCGTTGCGGTGAAGCCACCCAGAAACGTGCCCGATTGCGTGATGGCGGCATCTGATGCGTCAAAGGCGGCCGACCAGCGCCGGCGCATCGTCTCGCGCATGCCGAGCGCCGTGACCACGTCCGACTGGCGCAGAAGTTCGGACGCCTGCGCCTGGGCGCGGCGCTCCTCCGCCTCGGCGGCTTCCAGCGCAGCCCTGCTGACGATCTGATTGACGACAGCAACCGCGAGCAGGATGGCACCGCCCACCAGCGCCCAGACCCCGTACAACCAGTGCAGCATGAACAGCACCCCGAAGAATAATGGGGTGAACGGGGCGTCGAACAGCGCCGGAAGCGCCGGACTGGACACAAAGCGCCGTAGCGTCCTCAGGTCGCGCAACATCCGGTCGCGCATCCCCTGACCACCGCCCACCGCGTCATCGAGCGCGCGTTCCAATGCGGGTCCGGCCAGGCGGGACTCGATATGGGAGCCGACAATGGAAAACAGGCTCTGGCGACTCCAGTCGAGCAGGGCCAGGGTCAGATAAAGGCCCGCCACGAGCAGGCTGAGAGCGACGAGGGTCGGAAGCGACTGGCTTGCAAGTACCCGATCGTAGACCTGCAGCATGTAGAGCGGGCCGGTCAGCATCAGCAGGCTGACGAAGAAGCTGAAGGCTGCGAGCGTCAGGAACAGGTTGCGTGAGGCCTGGATCGCCTCGAGCGGAGGGGACCTGCCCTGGTCGTTAACGCTTGCGCTCGCCATACACCCTGTCCCACCGGTCCTGTGGCGGACCCTGCCCCGCCAGCCCTGCCCCGAAGACACGATGCCCTCAAGTCAACACATGGCGATTACTTTTTATTACATGCAACTGCCATGCCCCTTATGGCCCGACAATAGCGCCATGTGGCCAGAGGAAAAAAACGGCGTCAAAAAGCGGGCGAAACGCGCTCAAATGCCGATCCGATTCAAGTACTTCACGTGCTGCGGGGACTAATTCATCTCTCGAAACATGTATTCGCCGCTGGGGCGAGCGATCACGAATGTTGTCGCGTATCTGACTAACCCGATTGAGTGAAAATCACTTACAAGATTAACGTTCCTTTAACGATCGCGCCGGGCGGGGATGGACGACGCTGGAGGCCGCCGCGACGAGGGGACGCCTCGGTCGCGACGACATCGATGACGGGCCTCACCTGCGCGCAACAGAGAAAGGTTGCGACCGGAACCGGTGGTCGGTCGGCGCGGCCGGTCGGCCTTTGGGTCGACACATGTCGGGGGGCGCGACACCATGGCCAGCATCAATTTCGAGAACATCAAGGAATTCGCGGGCGTCGAAGGGGGACCGAACGTCCTGAGCAACCCGACATCGCTGGCGTTCGGTCCCGATGGCCGCCTCTACGTGTCTGAGCAGAACGGAACGATCAACGCCTTCACGGTTGAGTTTTCCGCCGGTGAGGTCCTGATCACCGGCCATGAGGCCCTCACCCTCGCGAACGGCCAGGAGGTCGTGAAATCGATCCAGAACCACAATGACGACGGGTCTGACTCCAGCGAGACCAACCGTCAGGTCACGGGCATCCTGACTGCTGGAACGGCTGATGCCCCCATCGTCTACGTCAGTTCATCGGACCCCCGCATCGCCTCGAACGGTGAGGTGAACCTCGACACGAATTCGGGTGTCCTGACAAAGGTGGCCTTCGATCCCGATATCGGAACCTGGACCGCCGTGGACCTGGTGCGTGGCCTGCCGCGCTCGGAAGAGAACCACTCCGTCAACGGCATGGTGCTGAGCCCCGATGGCACGAAGCTCTACCTTCAAGTCGGCGGCTTCACCAACAATGGCGCACCGTCCCAGTTTTTCTCCTACACCGCCGAATATGCGCTGTCCGGCGCGATCCTGGAGATCGACCTGGTCGCGCTCGACGCCATCGAGACCAAGACCGACCCGGATGGCGGGCAGGGCAGTACGGCGCGCCAGTACAAGTACGACTTGCCGACCCTGGATGATCCCAACATCGACAATGTCACCGACGGTGTGGGCGAGGACGCCGACGGTATGGACGAGGCCGGTCCCTGGGGTGGGAATGACGGTCTGAACCAGGCAATCCTGCCGGCCGACGCGCCGCTGCGGATCTACGCCGATGGCCTTCGCAATGGCTACGACCTCGCGATCACCGACGATGGACAGCTCTACACCGTCGACAATGGTTCGAACGGCAATCTTGGCGGTGATCCCAATACCGACGGCAATGGCGAGGCGATCAACACGCCCAATGATGGCGGCAGCGGCGATCCCGAACCGCTCTTCCTCATCGAAGACGGGGGGTACTACGGCCATCCCAACCCGACCCGCGCGAACCAGGACCAAGCCTGGACCGTCTATGACGACGACGGGAACCCCGACAGCGCCGTGACGGTGAACCAGGTGCCTGACATTTCCGCCCTGGTTCCGGATGTGGTGAACATCCAGGATGGGTTCCTGATCGATCCGTCGAAGTTCACCGGCGACCCGGCACGGTTGCTTGAAAGCGGCATTCGCGAGGAACGGTCCACGTCGGCATCCATCAAGATCGCCTCGGTCGGCTCCTCGACCAATGGCATCGTGGTGTATGACAGCGACGGCGCGGCGTTCAACGGCGCGCTGGATGGCAAGCTGTTCGTCACCCAGTTCAACGACAACGTCACCCTGCTCAACGTCAATGCCGACGGTACGGCGCTGAACCCCGTCCTGGAGTCCGGACCCGACGGGATTTTCGGGACGGCCGACGATGAGGTCCAGGAGGGCGGCGCCGACGGCATCCTGGAGGTCGCCAACAACAGTCTCGGCGTGCCGCTGGCCAATCCGCTGGATGTCACGGTGGGACCTGATGGCACGCTCTGGGTGGCGGAGATCGGCGGCAACGAGATCACGGTGCTGGCCCCGACCGTGACGATCAATCCCGATGATCCCGACTCCGACAATGACGGCATCGACAACATCTTCGACCCGTTCGTGCGCGACGCCACCAATGGGACCTCGGTGGTGGTCACCCCCGGCGTGGACCTGTTGTTCGACTTCGACCCGAACCAGGACGGCAATCTGCCTGGGCCGGCCGGATTCGGTGGCGGGCTGACCGGCGTAATGATCGACGGCGTGACGAACCCGGAAGCCTTCCTTCAGGCCCCCTCAAGTCTTCCCGGACAGGAGATCAACCTCGACAACGTCAAGTTCACCACCGCTGCAGGTGGCGGAACCACGGTCATCGAGGCGGTCTCCAATGGCGATCCGTTCCAGGGCAACAATTCGGGCGAGTTCCTGTTCCACACCGGCGTGACCCTTTCGCCCAGCGTCGAGACGTTCACCGTGACATGGTCGTTCTTCAATCCGGGAACCGACTTCACGGGCAACTTCCAGCAGATCGGCGGCTATATCGGCACGGGCGACCAGTCGAACTATCTCAAGGTCGTCGCGATCCAGAACAACAACGGCGAGATTCAGGTGTCGCTGGAGGATGGCGACGACGTTGTGGCCTCGGACCTGCTGCAGGCCGACGATCTGTTCGACGTCGACCCGACAGACAATGCGAAAATCTTCATCGAGCTGAGCGTCAATCCGGACGCGGAAACCGCAACGCCGACCATTGTCTACGAGGATGCATTCGGCGCGACGAAAACGGTTAACGGCAATCCGGTGTCGCTGACAGGCACGGCCGTCCTCGACGCCATCAGGGGCGACGCCCAGGTCAACGGACAGCAAACGGGCCTCGCCGTTGGACTGTTCAGCTCCAACACCGGCCAGGATCCCGCGAACACGTTCCAGGCGGTGTTCGACGACATCCAGATCACTGCGACCGAAAAGCAGGTTGCACCGGAGCCGGGCGCCGATGCGCTGACCACGCAGATCAACACCACGCTGATCATCCCCGTGTCCGACCTGCTCGCCAACGACACCGACGCCAATGACGATGCGCTGAGCCTGACGGCCGTGGGCAATGCCCAGAACGCGAACGTATCACTCGACGACAATGGCACACCGGGCGACCCCGTCGACGACCTGGTCATCTTCACGCCCGCCGACGGATTCGAAGGCACGGCCACCTTCGACTACACGCTGAGCGACGGCACCCTGGAGAGCACCGGCAACGTCACGGTCGACGTGTCCGACCAGGTCGTGCTGTTCCGGCTCAACACCGCCCAGGAAACGATCCAGGCCCTGCCGAACGACCCCTTCGGCAGCACGCTGGACTGGATCGGCACGGGCGGCGCCGGCGCACAGTCGGGCACACAGTCCGGGCTCGACTTCAGCGTCAACACAGGCAACATCTCGACCCACAACATAACCGGCCGCGACGCCTCCGTCCCCGACTACGTGCCGCAGGACCTGTTTGCGAAGGAGCGCTGGGATCCGGATAGCGGCGCCGAGATGGTCTACAGCTTCGGCAACGGCGCGCTGCCCATCGGCACCTACACGGTCAACCTGTTCGCCGGAAACGGCTTCAGCGGCACCAGCGCACCCGGCGAGCGGGTCTTCGACGTGGAAATCGAAGGCGCAGAGGTCTTCACCGACGTCGACCTCTCGGCCCAGTTCGGCCACCAGACCGGCGGCCTGCTGACCTGGACGGGACAGGTCAGCGACGGAACGCTGGACATCGAATGGCTTCACGACGTGGAGAACCCGACCGTCAACGGCATCGAGATCATTGCCGGGGCGACGGGCGACCTGCCACTTACGGTCTCGATCCTCGGCGGGGACCAGACCGTGGGCGAAGCCGACGGTCAGGCCTTCGTCTCGGTCCTGACGAGCCGAACCGTGCCGAATGACGAGAATGTCAGCTTCACCTATGTCATCGAAGGGGTCACCGCGACACCGGAAACCGACTACAGCCCGGATGCGTCTCTCAACGGATCGGGCACGGCAACCTTCACCGGCAATGCCACGATCGGTGGCGGATCATCGGACTTCCAGATCCCGATCGACATCCTGCCAGACGACCTGGTCGAAGGCAGCGAGAGCTTTACGGTCACGATCACAAGCGTCAGCGCCAACGCGGCGATCGGCGCGAACGCCAGCACGACCGTGACCATCGCCGACGACGACGTCCCGGCCGTCGATCCGGGTGAGGTCGTCTACCGGGTCAATGCAGGCGGACCCACTGTGGCCGATCCCGACGGCGGGCCGGACTGGTCGGGCGATCAGGGCGAGACGGCCAACAATGATGCGGAGACCGGACCGTCCTCGCCGTATCTGGTCGATCGTGGTGTGGCCAACGACAATGTGACCTATGGCAACATCCCGCCAGAGGGCCCCGGGATCAATGGCACCGGCGCGCCCGACGACCTGTTCGTGACGGAGCGGTTCAGCACGCTCCAGAACCCCAACAACATCGGATACGCCTTCCCGGTTCCCGATGGCGACTATGTGGTGAACCTGTACTTCGACGAGCTGTTCTTCGCCGCGCCCGGTAGCCGGGTCTTCGATGTGGAGCTCGAGGGGGACCTGGTCCTCGACGATTTCGACACCTTCGCCGCCTACGGCAACGATACCGGCCTGCAGAGCTTCGAGGCGACCGTCACCGACGGCGTGTTGAACCTGGAGTTCCTCAAGACCGCGGTGAACAATCCCCACGTGGCCGCAATCGAGATCCTCGCGGCCGGCGACTCCGACCCGCTGCCAAAGGTCGCCATCGCGGCGCCATCCCCCTCAACCCTTGCCGAAGGCGATGGCGGGACGACAGCTCTTGTCTTCCCCGTCACCTTCGATGCCCCACCCTCGGGCCCTGTCACGGTCGACTATACGGTCGAGACCAATGGCGCCGCGCCGATCGCCGGATCGGTGGAGCTGAGCGCAGATGGCAGCGTTACGGTCGATGTGGCGGATGACGACCTCGCCAATGGCGACGAGACGGTCACGGTGACCCTGACCGGGATCAGTGCGGGAGATGCGGTCATCGACACAGGCATGGCCAGCGCCAGCGCCACGGTCAGCGACGACGACGCCGCTCCGGTGGCAGGCCCCGACACGGTTGCGACACCGGTCGGTACCGGCCTCGCCTTTGCCGCCGCCGACCTGCTGATCAATGACAGCGACGCCGATACGGAGGCGAGCCTGCTCAGCGTCACGGCAGTGGGAGACGCCGGGGCGACACAGGAAGGGGGCACCGTCACGCTCGCTTCGGGAACGGTGACCTACACACCGCCTGCTGGTTTCTCGGGCACCGATACCTTCTCCTATACGGTCAGCGATGATGCGGGGAACACCTCCAACGGCACCGTCACCGTTGCCGTCGGTGACGGTGCGCCGGTCCTCGTGCGCGGCGATCTCGTCAGTGCGATCAATGCCGGTGGCCCGGAACTGACCCAGGACGGGATCGTCTTTGCCGCGAACACCGCCGCCGGCGGCGAGGCGCCGTTCAGCAGCTCCACGACCTTCGGCGACAGCAATGGCGGCAACGGTCAGCAGCCGGAGCTCAACGGTACGGTCTTCAAGACCGAGCGCAATGATGGCGGCGACGGAGCCATGGCCTTCGCGCTGCCGGTGGCCGCAGGACAGTACTTCATCGACCTTTACTTCGCCGAGCTGTTCCAGTCGGCAGAGGGCGACCGCGTATTCGACCTCTTCGTGGAGGGCGAACTCGTCCTGGACGACTACGACATTTTCGCGTCCCTGAACGGCGACCTGACCACGGGCCTGGTGGTCAGCCTGCCCGACGCCATCGATCCGGGCGCGAACAACCAGATCGACATCTCCTGGGACGCCACGGGCGATGATGCGGTCGACCGCGGAACGGTCAACGCGATCGCGATCTATGAAGCCGTCGAGGCGACGGATCCGCTGCCACTCGTGTCCGTCGCCGCGCCCGTGCCAGACACGGTCGAAGAGGCCGGTGGCCAGGGGAGCTCCACCACCCTGCTCTTCCCGGTCAGCTTCGACACGCCGCCAGCCGCGCCCGTGACGATCAGCTACAGCGTCGACCTGGCAGGCGAGGTGGTCACGGGCCTGGAGACCACGCTCGGCGCCGATGGCTTCATCTCAGTGGATGTCCCGGCTGACGATGTGGCAAACGGGGCAGAGATCGTGACGGTCACGCTGACGGGGATCTCCGCGGGCGACGCGACCATCGATGCGGCCAGCGCAAGCGCCACGGTGACCGAGGACGACACCTCCCCCGGCGACAGCTTCAACGGCATTCAGGCCACCGGCAATGACTGGTCGGATGACGCAACCGCACCCGATGCCATTGTACTGGAGGCCGGGTCGAACACGTTGATCCTGCAGGCCGCCCTGGGTGATGCCGACTATGTGACATTCGAGGTGCCGGCGGGCCAGCAGCTCGTCACCGCCACGCTCACAGCCTATGCCGGCGGCGCAAACGCCGCGTTCCTCGGTCTTCAGCAGGGAACCAGTGTGCCATCCCAGGCAGATATCCAGGACGGGCTGGCCACCCTGGATGGCGGGACGGTCTTCGATGCGACGCAGGTCGCGTCCGACCTTCTGCCGCTCTTGACGTCGACCAGCGTGGAAAATGCCGGCCAGCCCACGGGCGACCTGCCGGACGTTCTCGGCCCAGGCCAGTACACCTTCTGGTACAATCAGAACCAGAGCCTGTCGGACGCCACGCTCGAACTTGTTACCGAACCGGTTCCGACCGGCGATCCCTTCCCGGGCGCCGATATCCCGGTGGGTGACGCCGTGCTGGCGATCAATTCCGGCACCGGCGGCGCCCTCGCCAGCGATCCGGTCTTCGGCCTCCCCTTCAAGGCCGACGAACAGTTCGCCACGCCCTCGAACACCTACACCGATGGCGCCGCAGGTAGCGATGCCAGCGGCGACAATCCTGCGTTCGACGGGTCGATCCTGGAAACCGAGCGCTTCGCCGAAACGCTTACCTACACCCTGACGCAACTCGGCGACGGCACGCCCCTCGTGGCGGGCGACTCCTATGTGCTCGACCTGATCGCCACCGAACTGTTCCAGGACACCGCCGGCGCCCGCCTCTTCGACATCAGCGTGAACGGCACACTGATCGTCGACGATCTGGACCTTGTCGCGTCCTTCGGTATCGACGATCCGGCGACGGCAGATCTGGAGGGCGTCTACCGCCTGCGTACGCCGGTCACCGTCAACCCCGATGGCGAGATCCTCGTCGAGCTGTCTGCAAGCGAGGACAATGCCAAGCTGAACGGTCTGATCCTGTTCGAGACCGAGGCTGCCAGCCTGCCCAGCGTGGCCATTGCGGCGGATGCAGACGTGGTGGCCGAAGCAGAAGGGGCCCAGGCCGCCTTCACGGTCAGCCTGTCGGAGCCTGTGCCTGCAGGTCAAACGGTCATCGTGGACTATCTGGTTGGCGCAGCCGGGGACACGGCCGCCGCCGGGACAGACTATGTGGCCCAGTCCGGCCAGCTCGTCTTTGGCGAGGGCATGCAGAGCCAGCCTCTCCTGGTCGATCTGATCAATGACCAGGCGCTGGAACCGGCGGAAACGCTCACGGTGACCCTCACAGGGGCGGATCTGGACGGCACCGCGCTGGATCTCGCAACCGCGGCGGCGACCGTCGAGCTGGCTGCGGAAACCGCACAGACGGGCGAGCCCGGCAGTGAAACCCTGACCGTCCAGGACAGCGACGAGCTGGTCGACCTCTCCTCTGGAGGCAGCGACACGGTCTCCGGCACGCCTGGCCAGTTCAACGACCTGACGATCAGCGGTTTCGACACCGACGACACGGTCAGCATCGCCGGAGCCAGCTCAGCCAACATCACCGGTGTGACGGAAGGGTCCGTGATGGTCGGCCTCGACACCGACTCCGACGGCGTCGAGGACACGGTGGTCACGTTCGACAGCCTGCCCGATCCCACGCCGCAGACCCCGCTCGGCCCGGACGACTTCCAGGCTAGCTACGATGCCGGAACCGGCACCGCCAATCTGGGGTTCGCCCCGCAGACGCAGTCGGTCTCGCTGATCGGGCCAGACATCACGGTGCTCGACGAGGCGTCGGAGGACGCGGTCGTCTTGACGGTGAAGCTGTCGCAGCCAGCGGCTGGGCCTGTCACGGTGGACTACACCCTTTCGGGTACGGCTGATGAAGGCAGCGACTATCGCATCGCACCTGGCGGCTCGGTGGTGATACCGGAGGGCGCGACCGAGGGTCTTCTGGTGCTCGAGACGCTGAACGACAGTCTTGCGGAAGTCGACGAGAGCCTCACCGTTTCGCTCGTCTCCACGACCGAGGGCGCCCTGGCGCCGGACGAGAGCGCCCTCACCTTCACCCTGGTCAGCGAGGACACCGGCGACGGGCCGGGCGCCCCCGTCACTCTGGAAGCCGAGGACTTCACCGGTCTGGCCAGCAGCACCTTCTTCGAACAGGCGGCGCTGGACGCGTCCGGCCTGGCCTTGATCCGTCTCGATGGCGGTCAGTCCGGCACCGTGGAGACATCGCTGCCGGACGCGGTAACGCCGGGGCTTTATGACGTGGCCGTCACCTATTTCGACGAGAATGACGGGACATCGTCGGCCGCGCTCGCCGTGGACGGAGAGACCATCGGCAACTGGCTCTTCAGCAATGACGGACCGGGCAGCGCCGCCCAGGCGGCGAACCTGCGCACGCTGGTCTTCCAGGGCGTCGCGCTAGGTGCGGACTCGGTCCTGTCTCTCAGCGGCACGCAGGATTTCGGCGAGTTCGTCCGCTTCGACAAGGTCGACCTGACCCGAACCGGTGACCTGCCACCCGACGACACCACAGGCCCGACGGCGACCCTCAGCTTTACGCCGCCAGCTTCCCCAGGCGATCCGGCAATCCTCCACGTCACGCTGAGCGACGAGTCGGACATCGATGCGGCCACCATCGCGGCTGCCGATGCCGGCATCACGGGCCCGGACGGGCCGGTCGCGCCAATCAGCCCTCCGGACTTCGACAGCACGACGAAGACGGTGACCTACACCTTCGCCGCTCCCGATGGCGGCTGGACGCCGGGGGACTACACCGTCACCTTCGCCGATGGGGCGGTGGCGGACACCGCCGGGAATCCGTCCCAGACGGTCGCGCCCGTCAACTTTACGGTGGTCGCCCCGGTCGAGACGGCCGACGCGGCCCTCGATGGCGACCTGGACGGCGACACCCTCGCCAACAGCGCCGATGGCGACATTGACGGTGATGGCACGCCGAACCTTCAAGATCGCGCCGCCTACAATGCCGGCGAGGTGGCGCTCGACCTTGTGGCGGAAGGCAGCTTCGCCATCGACTTCACCAGTTTGACGCCAGGACTGACGCCGTTCGAGGCGGGCTTCGACGGGGTGGCCCAGACAGCGGATGGGTCGGCCGAACTGGACTACGCCACCAATAATGGCGCCGAGATCGTCGAGGCCGGCGGCGAAGGCCGGCTGCAATTCGCGTCCACCAATGCCGATACCAACAATGGGCAGCAGGCCTTCACAAGATTGATCGACACGGGCGGGGCAGGCTTCACCTTCACCGGAACCTTCGACAATCCGGCCTTCGGCGCGGGCACGAACCTCGTCAATTTCTCCCAGTACGGATTGCTCTTGTCCATGACGGGGGCGCCCGGGGCGAACACGGGGGTCGATGGCGAATTCTTCAAGGCGGTCGCCGGATCGCCAGGAAACGATTTCGAGACGTCAGGCAAAGGGGCGTTCTCGGGTGCGGACCTGAAGGTCGCCCTGCCCGCCGGGGTGACGCAGGACGACTACGCCTCGGTGGAATTGGCCATTGTCGGGACGGTCGACGGCGCGACGGTCACGCTGACCAGCAGCTACACGGCCTTCGACGAGAACGGGACCGAGATCGCAAGTGGCCTCATCGGGGCCAAGACCGTGACCCCGGGCACGGCCCTGCATGCGGCCCTGACCGGTACCTCGGATGTGCCGGTGGCCTTCGGCGTGACCTCATCGGACTTCGGTAACGGCGGCAGCTTCCCGGTCAGCCTTCAGGCGCTCTCGCTGACCAGCGCCTCTTCTCCGCTGGACGACACGGATGGCCCCACGGCCAGCCTCGACGTGCAGCCGCCGGCGGAGGCGGGCGATCCGATCCTCGTCACCGTGACCTTCGCGGACGACAAGTCCGGCCTGGATCCGGCCACGCTGGATGGAGACGAACTGGTCCTGACCTCCGACGGACCGGACACGATCCCGGCGCCCATCTTCCAGGACACGGGCAATGGCACGGCCACCTACACCTTCGCGGCGCCGGCAGGCGGATGGCAGGGCACGGCGTTCAGCGTCGCGCTGGCGGGCGCCAGCGTGAGCGATCTGGCCGGGAATGCGAATGCCCCCGGCACGCCCGTGACCTTCGAGCTTGGCGACGCGCCAAGCGACCCGGCGCTAGATATCCTGAACGGCCTCGCCGGCGTCGATGCCGACGGCGCCTATGGACCGGAGGCGACCGGGTCGGTCCTGCTCTCCATCCTTGCAGGCGGAACCAATGTCGAGGCGTCGAACTTCGGCAACACCTCCTTTGCACTGACCAATACCGGACAGAAGCAGGTGGCCGCCGTGTTCATCGATGTCGGCAAGGCCATCTACGGCGACAGTGTGTTCGACAATGACGGCTCCGGCGGCGACACTATTTCCCAGCTCTTCAGCTTCAATGGCGGCAGCGATGCGGCCGGCCAGGCCGGCTTCAGCTACGAACTGCCGGGCGACACACCGCTGTTCCCGAACACACCGAACAATTCTGTGGTGGCTTCGGGTGGCTTCGATGGTCTGGCGGTGCTGTTCAATGGCAGCCAGGGCGGGTTCGCCACCGGAGAGACGGTCCTGTTCGGTGGCGACATGGACCCCAACTCGATTGCCGCGCTGAACAAGTCCGATGTGGATGCAGGCGCACTGCTCGACACCCAGGGCGACTGGGATGTGGGCGGGATTTCCGGCGCCGAACTGATCGGATCCGAGTTCACCGTCCTGTTCGATGACGGCACCACTGCGCGGGGAGTCCTGTTCTCTGACGGGAGCAAGGCCGGCAGCATCGGGGAGGCGGTTCAGGACGGTCCGCAGAGCCCCGTCAGCGTGCGTGTCAACGGCTTCGAGGCAGGCGATGCCGGGGCGGTGTATGGCGGTGCCGAGCCTGTCATCACGGTCACCGGGACACCGGGCCAGGAGGTCCGGGTGGTCGTGACGCACGGCTTCAACCCGGTCTCCAACACAGCCGATAATATCGCCGGCATCGTTGCCGACCGTCTGGCCGACCGGGAACCGGACTTCCAGGTGAACAACGCCGCCAATGTCCAGATTGTCGACCTGATCCTTGGCAGCGACGGGACGGCAACCGTGCCAGCCGGTGCGGTGGACTACACCACGCCACCCTCTGGCGTGCTCGCAGAGGAAGGCGGGCTGTCCTACGATACCCTGCCCATTGCAGTGGCGGCCGCAGCGGTGACAGACGCAACGGATGGTTCGGGCAAGGTTGCCGTGGGGCCAGCCAGTGCGCCGGTCTACCTGACCAGCACCGGCCCGGTGACCGGCGGCAATAACGCGCCGCAGATCACGGGCGATGCCGCGCTGAGCGTTGAGTCCGGCGCGGCCGTCGTCCTGACGACCGCCGACCTCTCGGCAAGCGACGACCAGGATGACGACGCCGCGCTGGTCTTCGAGGTTTCCGGGCTGTCCAATGGCAGTGTGCAGGTCGAAGGCGCTGCGGTGTCCAGCTTCACCCAGGCGCAACTGGCAGCCGGGGCAGTAAGCTTCGTCCATGACGGATCGGCCACCACCAGCGCCGGCTTCGACGTGACCGTCACCGACAGCGATGGGGCAGGCTCCGGCCCGTTCCAGATCGACGTGGCCGTGACCCCATCTGCCGCAAGCCTGGTCACGCTCAATCTGATCGATCCGGTGACGGACGAGGTCATCCGCGCACTTGCGCCAACCGATCTGATCGAATTTGGCGACTTTGCCGGTGGGCAGTGGACCGTTCAGGCCGTCTTCAATGGTACCGGCCAGCAGTCGGTGCAGTTCCTGATCGACGGTGCCGTCGCCCAGACGGAGAGCTTTGCGCCTTACGCCCTGTTCGGCGATCTCTTCGGACCCTCGCCGGACTATAATGGCGGCGACCTGCCCGCGAATGGGGAAACCCTGTCGCTCACGGCCAATGTCTATTCGGGCACCGGGGCCACGGGCACGCTGCTGGCCTCACGCACGGTCGATCTGACCTTTGCCGAGACGGGCAGCACAAACCTGCCACCCGTCGTCGACAATCCCGTGGCCGATGACACGGTCGTGGTCGATGCCCCCCTTTCCATCGACGTTTCGGAGGTCTTCAGCGACGCGGACGGTGATACCCTGCTTCTGGAGGCGAGCGGCCTGCCGGACGGCGTCGATCTGATCGACGGCCTTATCGTTGGCACCCCGACGCAGGCCGGTGTCTTCCCTGTCACGCTCTCGGCAGACGATGGCCAGGCGAGTGTGGAGGACAGCTTCGTCCTGACGGTCGTTCCGGAGGGCAACCTGCCGCCCGAGGTGGGCACGGAGATCCCCGACGAGACGGTCACGGCAGGGGTCGTCTTCACCCTGACCCTGCCCGATGACGCCTTTACGGATGCCGAGGATCCCGACCTGGACCTCAGCCTCCTCGACCCGCCGGAAGGCTTCACCCTCGAAGGGACGACGCTGACGGGATCGGCAGACATCGCGCCGGACACGTATGACCTTACCGTCGTGGCGACCGACGATGACGCCAACACCGCCAGCCAGACCTTTACGGTCACGGTCGTCCCGTCGACGGCCAGCCTGATCACGCTGAACCTCATCGACCCCGCCACGGACGAAGTGGTGCGCGCCCTCCAGGCCACCGACCTGATCGGCCTGGCCGAACTGACTGACGGCCAATGGGCAGTGGATGCCCTGTTCGACGGCTCGGGCGAAGGGTCGATCGAGTTCCTGATCGATGGCGAGCTGGTCCAGACGGAGAATTTCGCACCCTACGCCCTGTTCGGCGGAAACGGGTCGGACTTCAACGGACAGGCGGTTCCTGCCGGCGAGACCGTGACGCTGACGGCGAATGTGTATTCGGGCAGCGGGGGCAGCGGCTCCCTTCTGGCATCACGCACGGTGTCGCTGTCCTTTGTCGAGGGTGACGACGTCAACCTGCCGCCAGTCGTGACGAACCCGGTCGCCGACGACACCGTTCAGGTGGACGAAGACCTGTCCATCGATGTCTCCGATGTGTTCAGCGATGCCAATGGCGATGCGCTTCTGATCGAAGCGAGCGGCCTGCCGGCGGGTCTGGAGCTGCTTGACGGCGCCATCACGGGGACACCGACGGAGACAGGGACCTTCACGGTGACGCTGACCGCTGACGATGGTGAGGCGACGGCTCAGGACAGCTTCCAGCTCTCGGTGGTGCCCGAGCCACCAAGCCCGGTGATCCTGAACCTGATCGACCCGATCACCGACACCGTGGTGCAGACGCTGGCAGACGGCGATGTCGTGGCGCTGGAGTCGCTGAGCGCCGACCTCTATGCCATCGAGGTTCAGTTCGACGGATCCGGCGACCAGTCGGTCGTTCTGTCGGTGAATGGCAGCCTGGCGGCGACGGAGAGCTTCGAGCCCTACGCCCTGTTCGGCGACGAACTGGGCGACTTCAACGGGGCCGAAACGCCTGCACCGGGCACCGCGATCGAACTGACCGCCGAGGTCTATTCCGCCGATGGTGGACAGGGCAACCTGCTTGCGTCACGCACCGTCAGCTTCACCTTCGAAGAGACGGCAACCGCCGCTGCGGCCACGCCCCTCGCCCTCGCCGCAACCGGGCCAAGCAGCCTGTCGGATCCGGACGAAACGGAAGAAACCTCGACGGTGGACGAGGAAGAGGAAACCGGGACAGGGCTCTCGCCCCAGCCGTTCAGCCTTCAGCGTGTCGATGACAGTTTCGACTTCGGGGCAACCGGCAAGGCCGCGACCGATGCAGGCATGACGCAGGAACCGGTTACCATCGAGGAGGACGCCTTCGTCTTCGCGGGCACGACCGCACCGGCGTGGGATCCGCTCGAAGATACCGTGCGCGCCGACGGTCCCGGCGGTACCTCGCCTGGCGAACCCATGCCGCCTCTGGACACGCCTGGGGACCCCGCGCTTGCCGACCCGCTCGACCCGGCGCTGCTCGACAGCGACTGGTACGGCGTCGGGGGTTAGCGCAGTTTCAAGCGCAGTGGGCATCGTTTCGCGTGAAGAAAATAAAAGACAAGCATCTAGCGTATCTCCCCCTCGGTCGGACCGGGTGGAGACGCGCTGGCTTGCGGTTCCGGAGCATTGTTGATGCCGACCGGGTCCCACGCCGCTTGACGCGGCAGGAGCGACCGCACGACCCGCGGCCGGACGAGCCGGCACGGTTCGGCAGCGTGCCGGACGGTCAGGCCCGCGCGCTGGCCGTCTCGCGGCGTCCAACGCTGGGCATGCCGGAATAGACGAACTCGGCGCCGTCCAGGTCGATCGCCGGGATTTCCTCCCGCTCGCGCCAGTAATCCTGGGTGTGCTGCCAGATGGCGTGCTCGCCCCGGCGTGGCATGCGGTCCAGGGCGCGCGTGATGTAGCCCGGATTGAAATCCGCCGTATCGATCCAGGGCAGAAGCGCCATGTCCGCATCCTCGGGACGCAGCCGGACCTCTACTTTCGCCGCGCCGATCTCGTCCATGTGGTGCAGCAGCCGGCAGACGAAGTCCCCGAGCAGGTCCACCCGCAAGGTCCAGCTCGCCCGGAAGTAACCGAACACCCAAACCATGTTGGGCACGCCCGTGAACATCATGCCGCGATAGGTCACCGTCCTGGCGAAGTCGACGGCGTTTCCGTCGACTTCGAACGGGATGTCGCCAAGCACCGAGAGATTGAAGCCCGTCGCGGTCACGATCACGTCGGCATCCAGGGTCTTGCCCGAAGCCAACTGCAACCCGGTCTCGGTGAAGCGCTCGATCTGGTCGGTGACCACGCTCGCCTTGCCCGCGCGCAGCCCCTTGAACAGATCGCCCCCGGGCAGGAACGCCAGGCGCTGCTGCCACGGACGGTAGCGCGGGCTGAAATGGGTCTCGATGTCGAAATCGTCGCCCAGATAGGCACGTGCGGCCTCGAGCAGTTCACCCTTCACCACATCGGGCTCATCGAGGCAGCGCTGGGTCATTTCCTTCTGATCGAACAGCGCCTTCTTACGGGCGATGTCATGGACCACCGCATCCTCGACACCGATCCGGCGCAACTCATCGGCCAGTTCGTTCCGGTTTTCCGCCGGGTAGAAATACGTCGGCGAGCGCTGCAGCAAGGTGACATGGGCGCAGGCCTCCGCCACGGCAGGAACCAGCGTGGCCGCCGTCGCGCCGGACCCGATGCAAACCACCCGCTTGCCGGTCAGGTCGAGATCCGCTGGCCAGGTCTGGGGATGAACGATGTCCCCCCTGAAGGTCTCCATTCCCTCCCATTCCGGCGTGTAGCCCTGGGCGTGGTCGTAATAGCCCTGACACATCCAGAGAAAGTTGCAGGTGTACGCGACGGTGTCGCCGATCTCCTCCCGGCGCACGTCCAGGGTCCAGAGATTGCGGGCGGAAGACCAGCTCGCGCGGGTGATCACATGCCTGTAGCGAATGTGGGGACCAAGCGCGGTCTCCTCGATCACTTCGGCCATATAGGCGAGGATTTCGTCGGCGGTGGCAATCGGCGGGCCGACCCACGGCTTGAACCGGTATCCGAACGTGTAGAGATCGCTGTCGGACCGGATACCTGGATAAGTGTGCGTGCGCCATGTCCCGCCATGACCTTCCTGGGCGTCCAGGATCAAGAATGTCCGGTCCGGACATTGTGTCTTGAGATGATAGGCCGAGCCGATCCCGGAGATACCGGCCCCGACGATCAGCACGTCCACATGCGCCGGCTCCTGCGCCGGCTGTTTGGCCTCAGACATTCTCGCCTCCCGTGGTGTCTTCTTTTCGTCTGCGATGTTGGGTCGGCGCCGCGCCGGGGTTTTGATCTGCATCAAGGCCTCCGCTGCGGACGGGGCGGATCGGGCAGGCCGCCGCCTCAGAACTGCCGGGTTTCGAGGGCGGCGGCGATGTACGCGCTCAATCGTCGCGCCGGCGGACTGAGGCTCTTGGCCTCCATGAGCACGATCTCGGTATCACGAAGGTCGGGCAGGCCATAACGCGCATTCTCGAGGATCACCAGCGAGGTGGGGACCATTTCCTTTGGCAGAACGGTGACTCCCAGCCCGGCCTTGACCGCAGCATGCGTGCCCGCCAGGGAGCCGCAGGTATAGGCGATCCGCCACGCCCGGCCGGCCGTTTCAAGACTGTCGGTGGCCCGCTTGCGGTAGACGCAGGGCGGGGGCGAAACGACCAGGGGCAGCGCCTCTCGCGTCTCGGGCGCCCGCTGCGGACTGCCCGCCCAGACGAGGGGCTCCCGCCAGACCCGCCGGCCCGCTTCCTGACCCGCCGGTTCCCGCTTGACGAGCGCCAGGTCCAGACCGCCGGAGGCGAACCGGTCCAGAACCTCCAGGGTCAGTTCGCAGGTTACCTCCAGTGCAACGCGGGGATACGACCGTGTGAAACTGGCCAAAGCCTGCGGCAAATGCGTCGTGGCGAAGTCTTCTGGCGCACCGATGCGAACGACGCCATGCAGCTCCGGTTCGCCGATGCGGGCGAGGAGTTCATCGTTCAACGCCAGAATCCGACGGGCATAATCGAGCATCACCTCGCCCGCCGCCGTCACCGTCACGCGCCGCGGCCCGCGGTCCAGCAATTCGGCGCCGACCTGTTCCTCCAGGCGCTTGATCTGAAGCGACACCGCCGACTGCCCGCGCATGAGCCGGCGCGCGGCCGCGGAGAAGCCACCCGTGTCGACCACGGTCAGGAATGTCCGCAACAGAACGGGATCAATCGGTCGATCACCCATGGGCCGCCCTCAAGCGTCAGGCTTATCATTTCTTTCGTCAATAGCTTCAAGCATGACTATCAATTTTCATGATTGATTGCCACAGCCTAGGGTGCGGCGAAACGAAAGGAGACGCCGCCATGAACAAACCCCTCCTGCCCGAGGAATTCGCCGCCTTCTCTCCCGCACGTGCCGGGTCGGGTGCGGTACCGATCACCCTGGCCTTTGGCGATGGGATCGGTCCGGACATCATGAAGGCCAGCCTCCGGATCCTTCTGGCAGGCGGGGCGAACCTGATGGTCGAACCGATCGAGATCGGCGAACAGGTCTATCTGTCCGGACAGACCGCCGGCATCGGAAAGGACGCCTGGGACAGCCTGCGGCGGACCGGGGTATTCTACAAGGCGCCGATCACGACGCCTCAGGGCGGCGGGTACAAGAGCCTGAACGTGACGGTCCGAAAGTCGCTGGGCCTGTTTGCGAATGCCCGTCCCTGCGTGGCCTACGCCCCTTTCGTGGAAACCCGCCATCCTGGAATGGACGTCGTGATCATCCGCGAGAACGAGGAAGACCTCTATGCCGGGATCGAGCATCGCCAGACCGACGAGGTCTATCAGTGCCTCAAGCTGATCACCCGGCCCGGCTGCGAAAAGATCGTGCGCTACGCCTTCGAATATGCCCGCACCCATGGGCGTCGGAAGGTGACCTGCTTCACCAAGGACAACATCATGAAGCTGACCGATGGTCTGTTCCATGAGGTCTTCGACGAGGTTGCGGCAGACTATGCCGACATCGAGAACGAGCACTGGATCGTCGACATCGGCGCCGCAAAGCTGGCCGATACGCCGGACCTGTTCGACGTCGTCGTGATGCCAAACCTTTACGGCGATATCCTCAGCGATGTCGCCGCCCAGATCGCCGGGTCGGTCGGCATGGCGCCCTCCGCCAATATCGGCGAGCATGCTGCGATGTTCGAGGCGATTCACGGCTCCGCACCACGGCGCGCCGGCCAGAACGTCGCCAATCCGTCCGGTCTGCTGCTGGCCGGTGTGATGATGATGGTCCATGTCGGCCAGCCCGACGTCGCCGAGCGGGTTCACAACGCCTGGCTGAAGACCCTGGAGGAAGGGCTGCACACCCGCGACATCTTCAAGGACGGCGTCTCGAGGCGGCAGCTCAGCACCACGGACTTTACCGATGCGGTCATCGAGCGGTTGGGACAGGTGCCCGATACGCTGCCCGCCGCCGCCTATGCCGCCGATGCTCCCAGACTGAAGGTGCCGACCGCCACGCGCCGCACGCCGCAGGCGAAGGCGCTTGTGGGCATCGACGTCTTCGTGGAGTCGACCGCACCCACGTCGGACATTGCCGAGCGGTTGCGGGAGGCAGCCCCACCCGATCTGGAACTGGTCATGATCACCAATCGCGGGGTCAAGGTCTGGCCGGACGGTCTGCCGGAGACCTTCTGCACGGATCACTGGCGCTGCCGTTTCATGCCGAAGGAAGACGGCCCGATTGCCCTGTCCCGCATCCCTGCCCTTCTGGCGGCCCTGTCGGACGCAGGGATTGCCTTCATCAAGACCGAGCACCTCTACACCTTTGACGGCGTGCCGGGCTACGCGCTGGGCCAGGGTCAATGAGCGGGCGAGACAGGAGCGGCGGGTCATGACACTTGGCTATCTCGACCGGCTCGAAGCCGAGGCGATCCAGATCCTTCGGGACGGGATCGCCGAGGCCGAGCGCCCTGTGCTCCTGTTTTCCGGCGGCAAGGACTCCACGGTTCTTGCCCATCTGGCGGTGCGGGCATTCCATCCCTCACCGCCGCCACTGCCGCTCCTGCACGTGGATTCCACCTGGGAGTTTCACGAGGTACTTTCGTTTCGCGACCGGTTCGCGGCCGAACACGGCTTCCATCTCCTGACCTACCGCAATGAGGAGGGAGCCGCGCGGGGCCTCAATCCCATCGAACACGGCGGCGTGTATACCACCGTCATGCGAACCGACGCCCTGAAGCAGGCGCTGGACGCCGGACAGCATGACGTCATCTTCGGCGGCGCACGCCGCGATGAGGAGGCCACACGGGCCAAGGAGCGGATCGTCTCGGTTCGCGGCGCCGGCCATGTCTGGGATCCAAAGACCCAACGTCCCGAGCCTTGGGCGAACTACAATTGGCGCAGGACGTCGCAGCAGACCCTGCGGGTCTACCCGCTCTCCAACTGGACCGAGCATGATCTGTGGACCTACATCCTCACGCGCCGGGTGGCCCTTTGCCCCCTCTACTTCGCCGCGCCGCGTCCCGTGGTCGAACGCGAGGGGCACGTGGTCGTGATCGACGATCTCGACCGGGCGGCTGCCCTGGGTTTTGGACCGCCCGAAACACGCCAGGTCCGTTTCCGGTCGCTTGGCTGCTGGCCGGTAACTGCCGCGACCCCATCGACCGCCGACACGCTCGACGCCGTCGTTGCTGAGACGTTCGCGACCCGGCGCTCGGAGCGTGCCGGCCGGGTCAGCGATTCCGGCTCGCTGGAAGCCCAGAAGCGGGACGGTTACTTCTGATGGCGGCGCCGGTTTCGCCCTATCGCGGCGGCAGGGCCGCCCTGGCCACCATGCATGGGAAGGAGGCGGCGATCGCGCCCCCCTTCCGGGACATCCTCGGCCTCGACCTGCATGTCCCGACAGGCCTGGACACCGATACGCTGGGCACGTTTACGGGCGAAGTGGCCCGACCAGGCAGCCTGGACGAGGTCCTGAGACGCAAGGCCCGGCTAGGCATGGACCGGGCCGGCAGCCGTCTGGGCCTGGCGAGCGAAGGCAGCTATGGGCCCCATCCGCAGGTACCGTTCCTGCCGTTCGGCCTGGAAAAGATGATCTTCATCGACGACCAGCGCGGTCTGTCATTGACCGAGCAGTGGGTCGATGAACGCCCCACCTTCCGGTTCTGGGAGGTCGATGACCCCGCCGCCCTGACGGACCCGGCACTCGCCGCCATCGGCTTTCCGGATCAGGCCTTGATCGTTCAACCGGCGGACGATCCGTCGGCCCGTTCCCCAGGCGATCGGGCGGCCGATCATGAGGTCGACCGGAACCGGGGCCTTGCCAAGGGTCTGCGCAACCGCGCCGCGCTGGACGCCGCCATCCGCACGGCCGCACGCCTGGCTTCGAACGGGCGGGCCCGGGTCGAGACGGACATGCGGGCATTCCACAATCCCCGCCGCATGCGCGTGCTGGGCGATCTTGCCTGCAAGCTGGCGCGGCGGCTCGCCGATACCTGCCCGGTCTGCGAGGCGCCGGGCTGGGGCCGTACGCGGGTGGAGTTCGGCCTGCCCTGCGCCGATTGCGGTGGTCCGTCCACACTGGTCAGGTCTGAAATCTTCGGCTGCGCGGTCTGTGGGTTGGAAACCGCCCGCCCGCGCGCCGACGGTCTAAAGGCCGCCGATCCGGGGCGATGCAGCTTTTGCAATCCCTGACGCGCCCTCGCCCGACGCCTGACCCCTCCACGCCATGACCCCGCCCTTCGGGCAGGCCCGTGGAGACGACCCTGCGTGCCGGGCGTCGCCATCCCGTCGCAAGAGCCCGCGGACCGTGGGATCGGGGGTAAGGCAGGCAGCCGGCTGGCATCCCTGCTCCCTTGGCAGGCGGGTCGATTTGTCCGCCCGTTAAATCAGCGCCGATCTGGAAACCGCGCCGCGAATATGCTTCCACGCGGTAGATTGGCTGACGAGGCACCTCGCCGTATGATCGAACCCATTCTCGATGCACACAGGTTCTCCATCGGCAACACGCCGATGACAGACCTTGTCTACACGTCGCGGACCGGCGTTGCGCATGTCATTCACATCAAGGAAGAGCGTTGCAACCAGTTCGGTTCGATCAAGGATCGGGTGGCCTTCTATCTCCTGTCGAAGTGGCACGCCTCGGGGCGGCTCGGATCGCGGGTGGTGGACGCATCCTCGGGGAATTACGGATTTGCGCTGGCCTCGATTGGCCGGACGCTTGGCCTCGACGTCACGATCGTCTCTTCGGGCAGCATCACGGACTATAATCGCCGGGGCATCGAGGAGACGGGCGCGGACCTTATCATCGCAACGCCACGCGATGGCGAATCGTCGAATGCGGCCCGCATGCGCCTGGCGGGCGAGGTCGCCCAGGCCAGAGCGGCGAGCTTCCTCAACCAGTATGAAACCCCCGCCAATCCTGAAAGTCACAGGTGCTGGACCGCTGTGGAAACCTTCGGCGCACAGACGTACGACGCCTGCTTCCTGGCGGCCTCGTCCGGCGGCACCGCCAGCGGCTTCTTCGACTATCTCGAGGCCGCCGGCCTTCCCACGGAGCTGGTGATTGCCGAACCGCTCGGATCCCTCGCCTTCCAGGATCCCGAGACGCCCGAAGCCGCCAAACCGTGCATTCCCGGTTATGGCAGCGGGCGACGGTCAAGCTTTGCCGTATCGGGACCGCGCCTCAGCGTCGCCCGGGTCGATGAGGCGGCGGTTCAACTCGCCTTCGAACTCTGGGATACTGCCGCCTGGCCCCCGATCGGCGCGTCCAGCGTGGGCACGGTGCTTGCGGCCATGGACTGGCTCGACCGAGCGGAAACCCCGAAGGAGGTTGTCTGCATCTGTGCCGACGGGCGGGAGCGCTACACGTCGGGGCGCTCGCTCGACCGGCCAGTCTGCGCTCGCGTCGATGCCCGCCTGCACGACCTCGTCAATGCTGAATTCGACCGACTGGAAGTGGTTTAGCGCATCTTCAAGTCAATCGGTGTCAGTGAAGATGCGCTATGTTCTTGTTTTTGAGCATTTTCTTAACGCGAACCGGTGCCCACTTCGCTCGAAAATGCTCTAGAAAATCCAATAGGCCGACCGAGACAGGGCCTGTCAGGCCACCGCCTCGCCGGCGAAGTCTCCATAGTCGATCAGGATCTCTTCGCCAGCCCAGATGGCGCGGATCGAGGTGAGCACAACGCTCGCCGAAATCCCGTCGACCCGGAAGGCCGCGTTCGGGGCAGACGAATGATTGCACAACGAGACGGGTCCGAACGCCACGCCCGCCTGCATCCGCCCGTCCGGCAAATCCGCCACATGGAACACGTAGTGATAGAGGCGCGTGGCCTTCAGGGCCTCCACCTCGTCGGCCTCGAGGATGAGAAGGGGCGAGACGGCCAGGCACTGACCAGCCGGGACGGCTTTCACGGCAAACAGGCCGCGCCCGTGCAGGGGCGAGTCGGCCACCTCAAGCCCGGCGGCCACCCTCATGTCCCGGTTGCGCGGCCGATCCGCGCCTCCAGCCGCTGCTCGAACCAGAGGATCAGGCGGCGCCAGAGATCGTCGCGGATCACGGCCCCCTCCACATGGCTCTCCAGGTTCGGATTGTCGTTGATCTCGATGATGAAGACCCCGGCCTCGGTCTCCTTGAGGTCGATCCCGTAAAGTCCGTCCCCGATCAGGCGCGCAGCGCGAAGGGCGAGCTCGACGATCCGCTCAGGCACCTCCGACAGCGGGAGCGTCTGGGCGCCACCCTCCCGCATTCGGCCATCCTCGGTCCGGCGCACGATCTGCCAATGGCCGGGCGCCATTCGGTAGCGGCAGGCGAACAGTGCCTGACCGTCCAGAATGCCAATCCGCCAATCGAACGTCGTTGGCACATAGGCCTGGGCGACCACCAGGGCGGACTGCTTCAGCATCCCGACCACGCCGTCCTTCAGCGCGACCGCATCGGTTGCCTTCAGCATGTTGGCCCCGAAGGATCCGTCCGGCATCTTGAGAACCACCGGCAGGCCCAGGCGCTCGACAACGCCGGCCAGGTCGGTTCGGGCGTCGACGATCTCGGTCCGCGGAATCGGCAGCCCCGCATTCTCCAGCAGCTCCTTCAGATAGACCTTGTTCGTGCACCGGATCATGGAAGCCGTGTCGTCGATCACCGGCATGCCTTCCTGCTCGGCCCGACGGGCGAAGCGATAGGTGTAATTGTCGATGCGCGTGGTGGCACGAATGAACAGGGCGTCGAACTCGGCAAGGCTGGGCAGATCACCGGGATCGAGGAGTTCCACTTCCACGCCCATCCGTTCTGCAACATCGGCCAGCCGCTTCAGGGCCGCGGCGTTGGAGGGCGGCGTCGGATCGTTCGGATCCACCAGGACCGCCAGCGACCAGCGGGCCGCCGGACGCGCCCGCTGGGCTGCGGGACGACCGTTGGTGTAGGCCGTCATCGCATCGATGAAGAAGCTGCGCCGCGTGTCCTTGAGCTTGTGAGGCGGTATCGGCCGGATCCATGCGATCTCGTGGGGGGCGCGGGCCTCGAAGCCGATTTCGAGAGCGGGCACCCGGAACCAGTCCGAGACTTCCCGCGCCAGCCGCTCATAGGAGGGGATTTCTGGGCGGGAGAAGGCGACGAGCAGATCCGACACCACGGGAGCCCCGCGCGCACGCGCTTCCCTCAGGCGCAGGTTCAGCTCGGGCAGCGCGTGCGCATAGAGGCGCTTCTGCGACAGCTCCACCATGGTCTGAACGCTGGGACTGACACGATGGCCACGCGCTTCCGCCAGCAGCGAGGCATAATAGCCCGACGACTGGTAGGCGTAGGACCGCGACAGGTTCAGCACATATGGACGCCGACCGGCGAACAGGGCCGGGTTGGCGAGATAGTCGGTCACCCCCATGACCTTGTGGCGGGTCTCGGCCTGACTGAGGTCGCCCGGTGTGTCGACAAGGATCAGCCAGTCGCTCATGCCGTCACCGACAGGCTCTGAAGCGGCTTCTCCATGCGGATTGCGGCCTCGCCATCCCCGTAATAGCCCTCACGCACGCCAATCTGCACATAACCCGCGCGGACGTAGAAACCGATGGCGGCCCGGTTCGTGCGGCGCACCTCGAGACGTATCCGGTCAAGCCCGCGCTGCCGACAGACGGCCTCGACGGCAGTCAGCAGCACTGTTCCATGGCCAGCGCCGCGAGAGGTCTGGTCCACCACAAGCGAATACAACCGCGCCACTCGGGTCGTGGCGCGAAAGGACACGATGGCGGCGGCGCGCACGCTGCCCCTGTCCTCCAGCACCCAGGCGGTTCCGGGCCGGGCGATCCAGGCCCTGAGGCTGCGCCGTGACAGGCGGTCGACCAGGGGAAACTGGCGCTCCAGATCGTTCAGTCGCGCTTCATCGGCAGGCGTCGCGGCCCGCACCCGGGTTTGGCTATCTGGCGGCACGTCGGCCCCTCCGGGAAGGGTGGGGATCACTCGTTTGGGCGCCGACGGAAGAGGACGCAGACATTGTCTTGGGGTTCCAGCGCGGCCGCCGCGACAAGGCTCACGCCGGTCCGCGAGGCGAAGATCATGCGAGACCGGGTGCTTTGCAAGAGGCCTGACGCAAAACGCCAACGCACCCGCGACCCGGCTGGCACGCCAAGCATAGCAGCCACTTTTCTTTTCCGCAAAACGGGACATAGCATTATCGGCCGGGGTCCTCTGGGCCGGACGGCAGGATGTCCCTTGGAGTAGAAACGGACCATGGCAGGCCTCAAGAAGGTCGGCCCGGCACGCAAGCCGGGCAAGCGCACGGAGCGCGGCGCGAAAGGCGCCCGCACCCGCGGCGAGGATGTACTCAGCTATCATGTGCGCTCACGGCGCGGGGACCGCACCGGGCGTTGGGAGGGATTGGGAGACGACGACATCCTGTAGGCCCAACCGATCGCCTGTCACGTCCGTTCTTTGGTGGCCCGCTCACGGGGACGGACCATCAGGACAGCCGGTCGGGACGGGAGAGACAGGCATGGATCTTCGGCTGAAGGGCAAGCGTGCGGTCGTCCAGGGGGCGCCTGGGGCTGATCCGGCGGGTGGCTCCGCGAGGCGGATCAGGCAGCGTTGCCCGCCCCCTCGGTCCGCGCCTGCGTCGGCGCCACGGCCGCCTCGCGCTTCGCCTCCAGAAAGGCCGTGAACGCCTCGGAGTATTTCTCGGCGGTGTCCTGAAGTACGTAGTCGAAGAAGCGCGTGCCGGCCCAGACGCGCACCAGAGCGTCCCAGCGGCGCCAAAGCGCGCGGCTCAGCCACAGGTCCCGGCGGGCGATGAACGCCATCTCGAAAATGTCGAGAACCCGCCGCGTGCGCCAGTACTGGCGGCGCTCAGGCCCGGTCATGGCCTGCCAGGCGCCAATGCGCTGACGGGCCTGGGCCTCGTCCAGCGCCTGGCGTCGTGCCGGGTCGAGTGGCAGCCAGACATCTGCCAGCGTCTCGTCCACCGCCTCCTCGGCCAGGATCTCGGAATAGTCCTTCAACAGGTTGCGGAAGACCTCGAACGTCCGCGCCTTACGCTCCAGAAGCACCTGGTAGATCAGAACACCCAGCGTCGCGACGATGACCAGGTGACCGATCGACTCCCAGGTGGCGTAGCCCTCCCGCTCGGCCAGGAGCGCAAGCCCCATGATGGCCAGGGCAGCCGCGAATGTGCCCAGCCGCCTCACGCCCCGACTCTCCTGAGCCGCAGCCCTGACGGGGTCCCGATCAACGCCAGCACGGCCAGCGTGAGACCCACCGCTCCGACGGGCCAAATGTTCGCCACCAGCACCGAGGCGGGTGGCAGGCTTGTCAGAAGCGAAGGCCCGCAGACTGTGTGGATCACGGTCATGCTGGAACAGGCCGACAGCACAACAATCAATGAGCCATACCCCCAGAGAAAGATCGGTCGGAACCACGCCTGGAAAGCCGCGCGAAAGGATTTGTGGTTGCCCATGGCTCCGCCCCACCGACTGACGCCCGGTCGCGAAGCCGCGTCGCAGGCCTGTCCCCAAGCTCTGCAGTCTATATCGAGATGGCCGGCCAACCCAGTAGAAATGACCATGCCTGCCGACGGGAACAGGTTGAGGCAATTTGCAACTTTGATTTGCAGGAATTGTCAATGCTTGATTTGCGGGAAAAACCGGCGCCCTATCGCCACTTGAGAACACACGGAGGAAGCAAGGTGTCGGCAGGACGAATTGCAGGTGCGGCCCTGGGCCGGCTGTTCCGGAATCTGAGGAACCCGCAGTTTCTGGCCGCTCAGGCTGCTGAGACGGCGATGAGCATCTATGTGCTCAATCCCCTTGGCCAGAAAGTCATCGCTTACTTCAAACGCCACGTCTTTGATGGCGAGGCCAAGATTGGCGAAGTCTACGGCGACAATCATGGCAATGAGTATCTGCACGCGAACGGCAAGACTTACCGGTACGACTCCGCGTCTGACACCTGGACGACGGCATAGGGTGACCCTGACCATGACCAAATCGTTCTGGGATGAGGCAAGAGAGGCCTTCAGGGAGGAGACTGCAAAGGTCGAGACCGACCGTTCCAACGATCTCGTCAAGGACATCGCAGAGGGCGTGATCAAGGGCACGGTCGAGACGGCGGCGCATCCCTTTCGGTGGTTGAGAACCCTCACCAAGGGCTAGGGCAAACACGACCTGAGGGCGAGACGCGCTGTCGGGCCCTGGCTCACCGGGCGCTGAGCGAGGCCCGCATTGCTCTGCCTGGAAAACAGGCGGTCCCGGCGGATTTATGCCGCACTGCAAGGTAACCTATCCGTCCGGGGGATAATGGCCTCATATTTGCGATGGCGTGGGGACGCCAGCCCGGAGGCGACCTGGGCAGCAAATGGGGGACCACATGGCGGAGGTGGAGACGCAAACGGTGCCCGCTGGGGACGAGGCGGAACCGATTGAACTGACCATATTGATGCCTTGCCTCAACGAGGCGGAAACGCTGGCCACCTGCATCGCAAAGGCACGCGGTTATCTGGCGCGGGCCGGAATTTCCGGGGAGGTTGTCGTGGCGGACAATGGGTCCACCGACGGGTCCCGCGAGATCGCGGTGCGTGAAGGTGCCCGCCTCGTTCCCGTGGAAACGCGTGGTTACGGTGCTGCGCTCATTGGCGGACTCGTGGCGGCGCGCGGCACTTTCGTCATCATGGGCGACGCTGACGACAGTTACGACTTCTCCGATCTGGATGGCTACATGGCCGCGCTGCGCGAGGGTCATGACCTGGTCATGGGAAACCGGTTCAAGGGAGGGATCGCAGCTGGCGCCATGCCGGTCCTGCATCGGCTTCTCGGCAATCCGGTTCTGTCCTGGATCGGTCGGGTCTTCTTCCGCATCCCGGTCGGCGACTTCCATTGCGGGCTTCGCGGGTTCAGGCGGACGTCGATCCAGGCCCTGGGTCTGACCAGTCCGGGTATGGAGTTCGCAAGCGAGATGGTGGTGAAGGCGTCGATCAACGGCCTGTCGCTCGCCGAGGTGCCGACGACCCTGTCACCCGATGGACGTTCGCGCGCCCCCCATCTGAAAACCTGGCGGGATGGCTGGCGGCATCTGCGCTTTCTCCTGCTGCACAGTCCGAAATGGCTGTTCGCCTATCCCGGACTTGTGCTCACCCTTCTCGGCCTCATCGGGGCAAGCGCCCTGCTCCTCGGGCCACTTGAGATCGCACCGGGCGTGGTGCTCGACGTCCACACGCTCACCGCATCCTGCTTCGCCCTGCTGATCGGAACCCAGTTCCTGACCTTTGCGGTTCTGGCACGCAGCTATGCGTCCAGCTTCGCGATCCTGCCACCAACCCGACGTCTCGAGGGCGTGTTCGCCGTCCTGACGCTGGAACGGCTGCTGCAATTGGCCGTTCTGCTGTTCCTCGCGGGGCTTGGCGGAGCAATCTGGGCCGTCACGCAATGGGCACTGACGGGCTTCGGGGACATTGAGGGTGACCGGATGCTGCGCTGGTTCATGCTGTCCCTGACCGGGGTGGCCATGGGTATCCAGCTTGCCGCGTCGGCCTTCCTCGGCTCGTTCATGCGTCTGCGGTCTGCCGGCTGACCATGGATCGGGGCGCCTCGCCGCTCGGGACGCTGGGCCTCGCGATGGCGGCCACGGCCATCCTGCTTGTCCCCGCAGCCCTGCACGGTCGACCCTTCCTGTTCTTTGACAGCGAGCACTATTTCCTGATCGGACGCGCCATATGGGCAGCGCTGCAGGGCCTTCTCGGGCTGGCCCCCGCACTTCCCGATGGGCCCATCTCAGCCGCGGCGGAAGAGACGGCGCGCGCCTTGGACGAAGACGGCGAGGGCGGCCTTGCCGTCATCGCGGGGGGACGCTCCCCGGTCTACGCCGTGCTGTTGCATGGCCTGACCGTCACCGCGGGCCTGTGGAGCGTGGCCCTGTTTCAGGCAGGGATCTGCGCCTGGCTGATCGTGCGAACCTGCGATCTTGCCTTCGGCCAGCGCCGGGCGCGTGCGACCCTCGCTGTCATAGCTGGCCTGACCGGCCTCACCCCCCTCGGTTTTCATGTCGGTTTCCTGATGCCGGACATCTTCGCCGGGATCGGCATTCTGGCCCTTCTGCTTCTGGCCTTCGACGCCCGCGCGCCACGCGGCGAACGGCTCGTCCATACGGGGCTGGTGGCCTTCAGCCTCACCATGCACACCACGATCCTGCTGCTGGCTGCGGGCGTGTTCGCGCTCCTGCTCCTGACCCTTGCCTGGCGACCGTTGGCCGAGGCTGTCCTGCCCGGATCGCGCACCCTGAGCGCCCTGGCCCTTGCCGCTGCGCTGGGGGTGCAGGTCGGCTACCCGCTGGCGGCCGAACATGCCACAGGCAGTCGCCCGGAAGCCCCGCCCTTCCTGACCGCACGTGTCATCGCGGACGGTCCCGGGGCCCGCCACCTGTCGGAGACCTGTACCGGCCGAGCGTCGCCCCATGCCGCCTGCGCCTTCGCCGACCGTGCCTACGCGGACCACAATGACGTGCTTTGGGGCGCGGCGGGCACGACGCCAAACTTTGCAGGCCTTGATCGGTCGACCCAGGCGGCGATTCAGGCGGAGGAACTGACCTTCGTGCGCCAGGTCGTTGCCACGCATCTTGCGGCGCAGGCCACCGCCAGCGCCGCCAATGCGATGGCCCAGTTCGTGGCCGTCGGGATCGAGGAGCTGCATCAGGGTGCAGCGCGGATGCGGCTGGATCCCGCCTGGTCCGACAGTGCGATCCTCGACCATGCCCCAGGACTGCGGGCATGCCGCGCCGACCCCTCTGCCTGTCGGCCTGAAACGGCCGCAGGGACCTGGTGGAACGGGCTCATCCTTGCAGCAACCCTGACCGGAACGCTGGCCTTCTACGTGCGTCTGGCTGCGTGCTTTCTGCCTGCCGGTCTTCCCGGCCATGCGCCGCGCCTCCGTCTGCCTGGCGCACTGCCAGCGGGCCCGCGGGGCACGCGGCTCGCCTGCCTGCTTGTCGTCCTGGCCCTGGTGCTGATCGCCAATGCCGCGCTATGCGGCATCCTGTCCGGGGTGCATGACCGCTACCAGGCCCGCCTTGCCTGGCTTGCCCCATTGTTGCTCCTGGCGTTTGCGCAGGACCGTCGCGCCGGGGATCGAACCACAGGTCGGTTCTGAGCGACGCTGACCAAGCACGATCGTCAGCGACAACGTCCTATGTCGCGAGCAAATGGGATAAGAGGCGCGCAGATCTTTGTCGCGCTGTCGAGCTCGACGGCGCGTCATTTATTACATCCCCAGGCGGCTTCTGCAGTCAAGGAAGCAGTTCTTCCATAGCAAACACAGGGTCCGCGCATTGCGCGGCCCTCACCGTCCTCAAGACGAGATCCGGCTCCCAGGCAGAAGACCCGAACATTATCTACGAGGTCGCGGTCGCCCGCGCCTCCACGGCACACACAGAGAGGGTTCTCCGGCCTGGGTCCGCCCCATCGTGGAAGGGGCGGTACTCTGTATCGGTCTTGATGACCGCATGAGCTGTACGTGCGACCTTGGCCGCGACCGCGGTCAGGGCCTTACGCTTGAGATCGGCGTTATCGCGATCCCTGGCGATGTAGCGCTCGTACTTGTCTCTGAAGCTGTTGTCACGCTGGCGGATTGCGACCTGGCCTGCGAGCCAGAATGTGCGGCGCAGGCGTGCGTTGCCGAACTTGGACAGGCGGGTCTGCCCGCGATAGAGGCCTGAGCGCTGGGTCGACAGGTTGAACCCGCAGAACTTCAGGAACTGCCTGTGATGAGCGAAGCGGCGCAGATCGCCAGCCTCAGCGAGGATGGTCAGGGCGTTGATCGGCCCGATGCCGGGAATGGTCCTGAGAAGCTGATAATCAGTCTGCTCGCTGAGCAAGGCATGGGCGCGCTCTTCGATGGCGTCGCGCTGAGCGACGAGGGCGCGTCCCTGGGCGAGAACCATCCTGAACATCTCTATGGCTATGCTGTCCGGCTCTACGGGCAGCGCAATGGAGCAGCGGGCGGTCTCGTAGATATCTCCCAGGAGGCGCTCCTTGAAGATCTTGCGTCCGATGACGGGCCAGGCCGCCTCAATGAAGGCCTTCTTGTCATAGGCGGTGATGGCCGAGGGCGTTGGAAAGCGCTCGAGGAAGGCCAGGAACCAGTCGCTGCGCGAGTTCCCCTTGAAGCGCTCGGCTTCGGGGAAATAGAGCGGCAGGTAGTGGGTCATAAGGCGATGCCAGATCTCGGTCTTGGCGCGCGAAACGGTCTCGTGGGTCTTCGACAGTTCCTGCAGGTCGTTGGTGGCGTGCACCAGCGGGTCGTGCCAGTGCAGGCACAGCTCGATCGAGAGCATGTGCAGCATGACCTGGGCGTCCTTGGGATCGTTCTTGTCCCAGCTGTTGTGCATGGCCTCCCGGGTCCGCGCGAGGCTCATGGAGGAGATCAGGCGCAGGTCGAAGCCGGCTTGGTGAAGCCTCCATGCGAGCGGGCGGTGATAATCCCCGGTCGGTTCGAACCCTATGCGAACCGGTCGGTTGAAGCTCTCCAGTGTGTCGACAAGCCTATCATGGTCCTCGGCCGTGTTGCGGATAGACAAACGCCGTCGTCGCTGGCGCCCAGGCTCTGCTATGAGGACTTCGTGGCGGTGCTTGGCGATATCGATGGCTACGAGAACCGGTGTCGGTGCTGTAGGCTGATCAAAGGTCATGGCCGGTCTCCCCTCTTCAGTGTGGTCGGCAAAACCACTGTAAGAGACCTGCGGGCCCGGTCATGGCCGCCTGCCTGCGTGCGTGAAGCGCCGCAGGCGGCCATGACCTAACCAAAGCCATCCTTCCCAATGTGCTATGGGACCGAGTTTACCTCGAACGCCATCTTGTCCTGGGCCGACCGATCCGGTGTCGGCTGGCACTACATCGCGCCGGGCAAGCCCATGCAGAACGGCTTCGTGGAAAGCTTCAACGGCAGGCTCCGGGACGAGCTGCTCACCGAGACCCTTTTCCACTCACGGCTCGGCTGGCTGAGGCCTGCGGAATACCGTCGCCAGTTCTCCACCGCCGGCCGGGCCGCTGCGCTACGCCAAGGCTTCGCGCGCCGGCCTCTTGCAACCCCGATCCACGAAGAATCAAATCAGCCCCGGACTCTCGCTTCGGCTGGATGAAAGATGGGGGTCACGTCAGTAGCCCTGAAGCGAACAAGCATTTTCTTATTTAATTCATCAGGTTGGTCGAGATTAATGGCGGAGAGGAAGGGATTCGAACCCTCGATACGCGTTAACGTATACTCCCTTAGCAGGGGAGCGCCTTCGACCACTCGGCCACCTCTCCGAAGCCGCTAGTCAGTAAGGATCGCCAGGCGTTTGCGCAACCCCCGGAGGGGCTAGGGCGTGGCGGGTCCGGAGGGACGTCCGGCCGGGGGCGCTGGGGTCTGGGTCTGACCCCATCCGGTGAAGCGGGCGGCGTCCCGGGCGACGGCATTCACGACCAGGCCCAGGAGCGGCGCGCGGGCGTCGCGCAGCGTGGCGGTCAGCGCCGCAAGGCGGTCGGTCTCGGTGCGGTCGGCGCGGGCAACCAGCAGCACGCCGTCCGCCTCCGGCAGCGCCGCGAGGCCCGCGTCTGAGCGCGATGCGTCGGGCGCGTCGACGATGATCCAGTCGGCCAGCCGGCGCGTGTGGTCCCACCAGGCCGGGTCATGGCGATAGGCAAGCCGTTCGCCCTGCGCCAGGCATTCGGTGCGAATGCGGCTCACCACCGCCACCGTATCGCCAAGGGGATGCACGCAGAGAAGGCCGGACTCGTCAGGGCCGGGCACGGAGGCGGGGCCGCCACGCTTGCTGCGGCGGACGAAGGGGCGTGCGTCTTCTGGCGCCCCGCGATAGGCCCGACCGGGCGGACCGACATCCCGGAACGGCACGTCCTGAAGCGCGCGGTAGAGGGCGTTGCGACCGAGGGCGAGTTCCTGCAGCCATACGCGGCGCGCGCCGTGCGCCTGCGCCAGGAGGCCAAGCGACGCGGCCACGCTGGAGGTTCCCGCCCCGGCCTCTGCGGCGAGGCAGACGACCACGCGGCTTCCCGTACGGGCCGGGGTCCGGGCGGCGGCCTGCAGGGCCGGCTTCAGAAAGGCGCGCAGGTCGCGAATGGGGGCCTCCCTCGGGCCGGGCCGGTCGCGCGCGGTCGCGGCGCCTTCCCGACTCCGCCATACACGCCTGAGGTTAACCGCCTTTTGCCCGCCGCCACACACCTCCCCCGGCCTGGCGGCGCGCGCCGGCGGTGGCACGCGACAGGCGCGGCACGACGGCAAGGACCCGCAGGTCGCTGGCGGCGCCATAGGTTTCCGGCGTGGCGGCCGTCCGGGCTGTTCTTCGCTCCGCGGCAATGATGAAAAGGACCACCAGGCCGGCCAACAGGGTCGAAATGAGGAGAATCCACGGCCGGGGATCCTGCCGATCCACGCTGACCGCGCCCCGAAGGAGGCGCGGACGCGGCCCTTCCGCCGATGCGGCCCCACCAGACCGTGCCCCGCCCGCCCGCGCGGTATCGGACTGGCGCCGATCGGCCAGTCGGGCGCTCAGGTCCCGCCAGGCGGGCAGGAGCGCGTCGAGCCGCGCCCGCTCGGCCTGCAGCACCTCGATCTGGGCCTGGCGGGCCGCCAGCGCCTGGCGGGCGCCGCGCAGGCGCGCCAGAACCTCGGCCCGTTCCGCGCTCAGTCGCTGGTGGGCAGGGTTGGGCGCGGTCGCATCCACAGGGGCCTCATCCCGGTCTCCTGCTTCCGGACGGGTCTCCGGCGTCTCCGGCGCCGCGCCCGGCCGCGCATTCGGGGGCGTGGCCGCCTCGAGCCGGGCGATCTCGGTCTCGATGGCCCCGATCACGCGCGACTCCGGGCGATAGCGTTCCAGCAGGGTCTCCCGCGCAAGCCGCAGGGCAGACAGGGGATCGGCGCGCCCGGCCTGCGGCGCGCGGACGGTCGGCGACGGAACCGGCACCGGCAGGCTTGGAGGAACCGCCGATACCGCCTCGCCAAGCGCCCGCGCCTCGGCCTCAAGGGCGTCGATCTCCACCTCAAGGTCGCGGCGCTGATCTGTCAGGCGATCCAGATCCTCCAGCAGACGGGCCTGCGCGGCCACGGGATCGCGCACGCCGTGGCGGTCCTGGAACGCGGCGATCTGGGCCTGTACGGCTTCAGGTTCCGCCGGCTGCGGGTCCCTGTCCGCCGGCGGGAGGGGTTGTTCGATGTCAGGATCATCGGCCGCGCGCGCGGCCTCGAACGCATCGAGCCAGGTCGACAGCAGCGTGGAGGCCACCTCGCGATCCGGATGGCGGAACCGGACGTCGAGCGTCCCGCCGGGACCCGGCGCCACGGTGAGCCGCTCGAGCAGGGCCGCGCGGACGGCATGGCGGCGGGTCTCACCCTCCGGCAGGCTCGCCAGTTCGGGGAAGACGCGCGCGAGGCGGAGCCGGTCTGCGACCGCATCGGCCACGGGGACGCCTGTCAGACGAACGGCGTCTGCCGCAAGGCCGTTCGTTGACGCGGGTTCAGCCCCGCCGGAGACCTGCCGGACCTCATCCTGCCCAGACGTGCCCGACCCGGTCTGAATTGCGTACGCCAGGCGCGCCTCGGCCACATGCCAGACCGGGGTCATCAGCGCGATATTGGCACCGGTGCCAATGATGATCAGGCTGGCCGCCGCAAGCACCCACCGCAAACGCCAGGCCCGAACCCAGGTTTCGGCCTGTCCCTGACCGGACCGCAGGGCGCCTGCGGCTTGGCTGTGCGGGGCGATCGGGCGTCTCAAAGGTGGCGGGTCCCTCTTCCGTCGCCCTGTGATAGGTCCATTCGAGACGGTCGGCCAGACGCGCGACGGGCGCGGACGGGTCGGCAGCCGCTTCAGGAGGTGACCATGGACGCATCGCGCCCGGCTGCGACACTGCGGATCGTCGGCCTTTGGGGCCTGGTTCTGGCGATCGGACTCGCCGGATGTGCCACAGCGACGCGCAAGCCCGACACCGGGCGCGTGGCGATCCGTCTGCCGGCGCCGGCCGAACTGGTCGGACCCGGCGATGCGCTCGTCCTTCGCGTGGCCAGCGCGCCGGAATGGGACGGACGATACGAGGTCGGGGCGGATGGGACCATTTCACTCGGCCTCGGTCTCGGCGCGGAGGTGGCAGGCCTCACCCCCGCAGAGGCCGGCCAGGCGGTCGAACGGGCCCTGGCGAGCGAGCTTCGAACCCCGGACACGACCCTCGACCATCACCCAAGCGAGAGTGTGGCGCTCCTCATCCTCGGCGAGGTCCCCTCGCCCGGCGAGATCGTTCTTTCGGCATCGGAGCCGACGCTGGCCAATGTCCTGGCCCGGGCGTTTCCCGATCAGGGCGCCTCTGGCCATCCGGAAGATGCGCGCCTGGTCCTTATCCGGCCGTATGGCAGGGGTCGGCATGCCGTACTGGCCCTCGGCAGTCCCACGCCCACCAACCTCGCGCCAGACGACCGCAGCAGCCCACGGCTTGCCCGTTACGACATCCTGGTGGCGGTTCCCGCATCCGCGGGGGACACCTTGGCCACCGCCCGGCGTCTCGCGGAGGCCGGCCTGACGGAGCGCTTCCAGATCGTTCACGGCGCGGTCGCGCCCTGATCCGGGGTACCGGTGCACCCGCCTGCCGGGTCCGGCTGGCGCATCTTCAGGTCGATCAGACTCGGTGAAGATGCGCCATGCTCTTGTTTTGGAGTATCTTCTTGACGCGAACCGGTGCCCACTTCGCTTGAAAATGCTTCAGGTACGCCGTGGAATGCAGCGCCGCTCTTTTGCCGCGTTTCAGTCATGCCATGTCAGGAGTCTTGGCGGTATCGTGGCGTCTGGCTTGGTTCCTGCAGGTTTGGCCATCCCGCCCGAACGAGGTTCCTGTTGCGCGTGCGTTACTTCTCGCAGTCCCTCGCGATCCGTCTTGGGGTGCTTTGCCTTGCGGCGACCGCCTTCCTGCCTGGCGCACACGCCGAAACGGCCCGCCTCCTGGGCGATGGGCTCACCGGGACGTTGCGCGACCACATCCAGTCGGTCCTGCCCGACGAACCCGACGCCGAGACCCGCCTCGAGGCCCGGCGTATGGCAAGACGCGCACGGCGCGCTGCGGCAACCGCATTGAACAGCCGGGCCTATTTCGCGCCCGAGATCGCGGTCGAGGTCGAGGACGGCCCGCCACCGCGCCCGGCCCTGCGAATCGTTCCCGGCCCCCAATTCACCCTGGGTGACGTTCGCATCGCCTATGAAACGCTGCCGCCAGAGCCGGTGCAGGCCGCCGTGGCTGCAGCCCTGACGCTGCAGACGGGTGACGTGGCCTTACCCGACCGCGTCATCGCACAGGATGCCCTTCTCCTGCGGGCCCTGGAAGCCGAGGGTTATGCCTTCGCCGAACTGGCGTCGCGCGAGAGCGTGGGCGACCGCGCCGGAGGCACGCTGGACGTGACCTATCGGCTGAGGACAGGTCCACGCGTCGCGTTCGGTCATGTCCGCTATGTCGACGATGTCCGCACCCGTGCCAGTCATCTGGACAAGCTGGTGCCGTTCGAGGCGGGCACACCCTATGATCCGGCCACCCTGCGAACGCTGAACGCGCGTCTGACCGAGACCCGTCTGTTTTCCAGCGCAAATGCGGCGCTCGCCGACCGGCCGTCCGATGGCCCGGCCCCGGAGGGGTATCAGCGTCGCGACGTACTTGTCCGACTGAGCGAACGGCCACGCCATACCCTGTCCATGGGGGCGAGCTTTGCGACAGACCGCGGAGCCGGCGCGACGGCAGAGCTGGTGCGGCGCAATGTGGCCCGCCGCGGCGACACGCTGACCGGCGAGCTCTCGGTCGCGCAACTCGAGCGTGCGGTGTCGCTCACCTGGGACCGGCCGCACGAGTTCGGCTTCGGACGCGGACTGATCCTCGACGCCCGGGTGACCCAGGAGGAGACGGACGCGTTCGACACCAACAGCGCCGGCCTGGGCGCCACCCTCGAAGTGGTGAAGAGCCGCCGGCTCTCCTACAGTTTCGGGGTGGAGGGCGTGCTCCTTCGAGAGACCGCACGTGTTTCCACACGCAGCGATGAGGCCGAAGAGCGGGACCTGCAGCTCCTCACCGTACGCGCAGGCTTCCAGATCGACGAGAGCGACGACCTTCTCGATCCGGCCAAGGGCTATCGCCTTGACGCGGCGGTGGAACCCTCAGCGAGTTTTGGCGGCGCGACCTCCCAGCTCGTCCGGCTGAGCGGTCAGGCGCGCCATTACCTGCCGTTTGGCGGGGAGGGCCGGCTCATCTTCGCCAGCCGCCTGCGGCTTGGCACCGTCCTCGGGGCGACGCTCGGCGATTTGCCCAGCGACAAGCGGTTCTTCGCCGGAGGCGGAGGAAGCGTCCGGGGGTTCGCCTACCAGTCCATCGGCCCGCGCACGCCCGACGGCACGCCGCTGGGCGGGCGGTCGCTCGTCGAAACATCGGCAGAGCTGCGCTGGCGGATGCGCGACCGGATCGGTGTGGTCGCCTTCCTCGATGCCGGCGCCGTATCCGACAATGTCGACTTTTCCTTCGACTCCCTGCGCTCCGGCGCCGGCGTTGGCGCCCGCTACATCACGACGGCCGGACCGATCCGTCTGGACGTCGGCGTGCCGCTGGATCGGACCCGGTTCGACGATCCCTTCCAGATCTACATCTCGATCGGACAGGCCTTCTAGGATGCAGGACAAGATGCCCCCATCCCCCCGACGCCGCCCATTGCCCGGTTGGGCGCGATGGACCGCGCTGTCGGCGGCAGGCCTTGCGGGCCTGGCGCTCGCCATGTTGCTGGCCGCCCGTCTTCTGATCGCGTCGGACTGGGGGCGAGACCTTGTGGAGCGCCAGGTCGAGCGGCGCACCTTCGCCGGCCAGGCCGTCCGGCTGGAGGGGCTGGAGGGCGACCTCCTCGGCGCGGCCCGGATCGGCCAGATCACGATCGCCGATGCCGACGGCATCTGGCTGCGGATTGACGGTCTGTCGATCAACTGGTCGCCGCTCGCTTTGCTGACGCAGACGCTGCGTATCGAGACACTGGCGGCAGATCGCGTTGATGTGGTGCGGCGTCCGGACATGCCCGAGCGTCCGGCACGCGACCGGCCCCGGGAAGAGACCGCCCTGCCGAGTGGGCGACTGGCGCTCGACACGCTGCGCATCGGGACGCTCGACCTGGGCCCGGCCCTGCTCGGCACCCCCGACGCCGTCCGGTTGCGCATCGATGCCGGCGGGCGGGCAAGTCTCGCGCGCGGCGACCTGACGGCGTCGGTGATCCCGCTGTCGGGCCGGGGTGACCGTCTCGAGGCCGACCTCGCCTGGACGAGCGATACGCCGCTGACCGGCCGCGTCCGGGTGGATGGGCCGGCCGGCGGGCTGTTTGCCCGGCTTGCAAGACTCGACGCCGACCAGGCGGTCGCGGCGACATTCGACGGCCGGCTGACCGAATCCGGCTGGGATGCGACCGGCGACCTCACCCTGGGGGAGGCCCGTGCGCTCACATTCGACGGCATGCAGACCGGAGCGTCCCTGCGACTGACCGCGCAGGTCCGGCCAGGCACCCATCCCCTGGGCGCACTTGCCGCGGCCCGCCTCGGCGGAAGGGTCGACCTTGTACTTGAGCGCAACGCCACAGGGCAGACGCTTCACCTCGAGGCGCCGAACCTGACGCTGGACGCCGACGCGCCGTCCGATCCGCTGTTTCCGCGCACCGCCGACCTGGTGCTTGCCACGCGCGATCCGGCGCGGCTGACCGGTGTCGAGGTGCTGAAGGCAGACCGGCTGACCTATCGCGGCACGCTGGACCGCCGACCGGGCGGCGTGCTCGACCTCTCCGGCACGCTGGACGCGCGTGACCTGGCTGTGTCGGACATCGCCGCAGCCCGGATCTCCGGCCCGCTCACACTGGGATACGACCCGAACGCAGGACGGATCGAAAGCCGCCTGTCCCTGTCGGCTGACGGCCTCACGGCGCCCGGCACGGCAGGGCGCCTTATGGGGGCAACACCGACCGTGTCGGGCGAGGTGACCCTCGATCCGGGCGAGCGGGTGCTGCGCCTCGACCAGGCGGTCCTGCGCACGCCAGCGCTGGTCGTCTCTGCCTCCGGCGCAACGGCGTCCGGCCTTGCGAGTCCTGCCTTCTCGGGTCGCCTCTCGCTGGATGGACGCACTGCCAGCCTGGCGCCGATTCACCTGGACGCGGGCTGGGAGATGACCGGCGCAAGCCTTGCCACACCACGGCTCAGCCTTGAGGGAACCGTATTCGATTACCCCGACCTGCCTGCACCGCTGGCACGTCTTGCAGCGCGCGAAGCCCGCTTCGATCTGGACCTGGACATACAGGCGGGCGGCGGTCTGGACGTGCCCCGCCTGCGAGCAGAAAGCGGCTCGGTCCAGCTCGGCGGCCGCGCCAGCCGCACGACGAACGGCGAGGTCATCCTCGATCTGGAGGGGCACTCGGGGCCAGTGACAGCCCATGGCGTCCAGACCGGACCGCTGTCGGTGCACCTTCAGGCCGACGGCCCCCTGAACCGGCTGGCCGCGCGTCTCACCCTGCGTACACCGGACCTTGCCGCGCAGGGCCTGAGCCTGACCGCGCCCGTTCTCTCCCTGACGGGCCGGCAGACGGCGGACGGCTGGCGCGGCGATGTCTCGTTCGAGGCGGCGAGCCAGGCGGGTCCCCTGTCGCTTGCCGCAGGCTATGGACTGGAAGGGTCGGCCTGGTCGATCGACAATGCGCGACTGGACGGGCCGTCGGTCGAGGGCCGGGCGAACCTGTCAGGCGTGGGGGGCGATCCGCGCCGGTTCGGGGGCCGCTTCTCCCTGCAGGCCGATCCGGTTGGCCTCCCGGTCCTTGGGCAGGTCGAGGCTGACGGCCGCCTGTCAAGCGAGGCTATCGATGTCACCGCCGGTGCCGAACTGACCCTGCCAGGCACCGGCAAACCCACACGTCTCGATCTGACCGGCTCGGGCACACCCGACACGCTGGCCCTCAGCCTGAAGGCAAGCGGCGAGACGGCCGTCGCCGGCCTCACCCAGCCGATTCGCCTGGACCTCAAGGCCAATGGCGAAGGTCTGACCGGCCCGGATCGCAGGGTCGAACTGTCCGGCGATGCGGCGCTGGGCGACCTGGTCCTGGCAATGCGCGAACCGCTGAGCCTGCGCCAGACGCCGGATGGCTGGACGGGCAAGGGCCGCTTCGATCTGGCGGGCGGTCGTCTGGATCTGGATCTGGCAGCGAGGGCGGCTGGCCCGCGCCTGGACGCGCGCCTATCCGAGGTGCGGCTGGCGCCGGTCCTCGCGCTCGCAGGCCAGCCGCCCCTGGCCGGAACCGTGAGCGGCGACCTCGATGTGTCTGCCAGCGACCTGAGCTTCGCCGATCCCCGCGGCACCACACGCCTGACCCTCGACGGGCTGCAGCGCCCCGGCAACGCGGACGATCCACCGGCCGATATCGCGCTCGATCTGCGCCTTGGCGCGGACCGGATGGAGGCCGACCTCACGGCACGGGACCGGACCGGGCTGGCCATCGACGTGGCCGGCGAAGTCCCGCTGGCGAGGGCCGATGGCGAACGGCATCGCCTGGATGGACCCATCGCCTACCGCGCCACGGGCGGCGGTCCGGTGGATAGCCTTCTGGCCCTTGTCCTGCCGGCGAATGTGGATGCGGGTGGCCGCCTCGACATCGACGTCTCCGGCCATTGGCCCGCGGACGGGACCGGGCTGGACGGTCGCCTGGACCTGATCGACGGACGCCTGGAACAGGGCGATGCCGGCTTTCGGCTGGAGGCGCTGACTGCCGGGTTGCGTCTCCAGCCCAACCGGTTCGAGCTCGTGACCCTGTCGGCCAGCGACGGGGCGGGGGGGCAGCTCACCGGACAGGGGACCTATGTCCCGTCGGGCAGTGGCAATACGCTGACGCTCTCCGCCCGCTCGTTGCGGCTGGCCGATCGGCGCGACGTGTCGGCCACCGCGAGCGGCGACGTGCGGTTGGAGGACACGCCGGAAGGTTTCAGCCTGGCCGGGAACCTCACCATCGATCGGGCCGACATCAACCTCGACGCCCTGCCCGGCGCCGGTCTGACCACGCTGGACGTGCGCTTCGACGATGCGGGCAAACGCGACGGCGGGGACACGGATACCCGCACGCGGCTGGCGCTGGACCTCGTCCTGAAGGCGCCGCGTCGGGTGTTCCTGCAGGGGCAGGGCCTGGACGCGGAACTGTCGCTGTCGGCCGCCATAACGGGTCCAGTCGGCGCGCCCCGCATCGAAGGCCAGGCGGACATCGTTCGCGGGCGGTTCGATCTGGCCGGAAAGCGGTTTGCGTTCCGCGAGTCCCTGGTCCGCTTCGATGGCGATCCCATGGCAGCCGTTCTCGACATCCAGGCCGTGCGCGAGACCGACACGCTGACTGCGATCGTCGAGATCACCGGAACCCCGCTGCGCCCGCAGATCGCACTCAAATCGCAACCGGACGTCCCCGAGGATGAAGTTCTGTCGCGGGTCCTGTTCGGCCGCTCGCCAGCCCAGCTCTCGGCCCTGGAGACCGCGCGCCTGGCCGGTGCGCTCGGGCAACTGGCCGGCGGTGGCGGCCTCAACCTGACCGGCAGCCTGGAGGACGCCCTGGGCCTCGACGCGCTGGACTTCGGACGGACCGCCAGCGGCGTGTCGGAACTGACGACCGGCAAGTATCTCGCCGAGAATGTCTATCTCGAGGTACGCACCGGCGCGGAAGGCCAACCGGGCGTCGCGGTCGAATGGCGCCCGCGCAGGAACATCGAGGTGGAAGCCGACCTGAAGCCTGCGGAGGGCCAGGAATTGTCGATCCAGTGGACACGCGACTTCGACTAGCACGGCTTCAGGTAAATCGAAGGCCTTGAGGATACGCCGGGTTCCGGTCTTGGAGCATGTTTCCGATGCAGAGCCCGTCTGCCGTCGTCTGAAACGGCCCTTGGCCCTGTCCCGGTGCTGCAAAGCGGACCTTGGGGGTCCTGCGCGTCGCCCTTCCCCAGCGTCACGGATTGGAGGCCTCCCCCCGGCATGCGATTGAGCAGGCATGGACGGGTTCGAGACAGACGGCGCGCGCAGCCACCGCGGATTGACCTATCCGTTCGGTCGGCGCGTGCCGGACGCGGCGGACGGTGACAGTTTCGAGATTGCGGACGGTCTTTACTGGGCACGAATGCCCCTGCCCTTCGCCCTGAAATTCATCAATGTCTGGCTGGCCCATGACGGTGGACGCTGGAGCGTGATCGACACCGGCGTGACGGTCCCGGAGGCCAAGGCGAATTGGCGGGCGCTGTTCGCTGGCCGTATGGATGGTGCGCCGGTCCACCGAATTCTGGTGACGCACATGCATCCCGACCATGTGGGCAATGCGGGATGGATCGCACGGAAACATCCCGGTGCGCGGCTCTGGATGTCCCGGCTGGAGTATACGACCTGTCGCATGCTGGTTGCCGACACGGGACGCGGGGCGCCCGACGAGGGCATAGCGTTCTACCGCCGTGCCGGATGGGATGACGCCCAGATCCAGCACTACAAGGAACGGTTCGGCGGTTTTGGCCGCGGCGTGGCGCCGATGCCGGACGCTTATCGCCGCCTTCAGGATGGCGACACGTTCGACATGGGCGGCGGCACGTGGCGCGTCATCGTCGGCAGCGGACATTCGCCCGAGCATGTGTGCCTGTTCGACGCCGAGCGGAACCTGTTGATCTCCGGCGACCAGATCCTGCCCCGGATTTCGTCCAACGTGTCGGTGTTCCCGACCGAACCGGATGCCAATCCCCTGAAGGACTGGCTCGACAGTTGCGCGCGCCTGAAGGCGGCCGTACCCGAGGACGTCCTCGTCCTGCCGGCCCATAATGAACCCTTTCGGGGGGCCCATACACGCCTGCAGGGCCTGATCGAGGGGCATGAGCGGAGCCTGGAACGGCTCCACGCACACCTTGCGGAACCGCGTCGCGTGACGGAGGTCTTCCGCGTGCTGTTCGCCCGGCCCATCGACCTGGACGTCATCGGCATGGCCACGGGCGAGGCGCGGGCCCACCTCAACTGTCTGATCGCCCGCGGTCAGGCCCTGTGCGAGCCGGGCGACGATGGGGTCGACCGTTACCGCGCATGCTGATGGCCGGGCACCTGCGGAAAAATCGACGTATTCCACGCGGCAAGGTCGCCTTCCCGGATCGGCTCGTCTAGAACGCCGGAAGATCCCGAGCCCGAGGACCGGATGAGCGCCGAAAACACGTCCACCACCGACGAGAAGGCCCCGCGCAAGACACTGCGCATGCGGCTCGTGGAGGAGGCACGTGAGTGGCTGGCGACCCTCGCGGTGTTCGTGCCGGCCTTCTTCGTGTTCTCGCTGGTGCTGTTCGAACTCCGGGTCATCCCCTCGGAAAGCATGATCCCCAATCTTCGGGTTGGCGACCGGGTCGTGGTGTCCAAATTCGCCTATGGCTACAGCCGGTATTCCGTGCCGTGGGGCCTCGGCCGCATCCTGCCACTCGGCGATGGCCGCCTCTTCGCCCGCGCGCCGGAGCGGGGAGACGTGGCGGTGTTCAAGCATCCCCATTTCGACCGTGTGATGATCAAGCGGATCATCGGCCTGCCCGGTGACCGGGTCCAGCTACGCGACGAGCAGCTCTATCTGAATGGCCGTCCTGTCCCGACAGAGTATCTCGGCACAAGGCGACTGGTGGCCCATGGCGAGGTTCAGGCTTCGGACGTGCGCGCCTATCGCGAGACGGTCGGTGACGAGAGCTGGATCACGCATCAATGGGTTGCCGGTTTTCCGGGCGACACCACGCCGGTCTTCGACGTACCGGACGGCCATCTGCTGTTCATCGGCGACAATCGGGACAACTCGAAGGACGGTCGGGACCTGTCTGGCCACTGTCCGGTACGCGCCGGCACGGTCAGCCAGGCGGGCTGTCCCCTGCCCGCAGGCTTGCCCGCACGTGAGGCAAGCGTTGGCTTCGTCCCCATGGACCATCTCATCGGCCGCGCCGAGACGGTGCTGTTCAGCACCTATTCCTGCCCGAACCGCCCCGGCCTGGACTGCCCGGAAGGCAAGCTCTGGAAAGGGCTTTAGGCCTGGTCTCGATGGCGCGCTTTCGCTTGTCGCCCGGCAGAAACGGCCTTACTCCGGCGGCATGAGCGGATCGAGAGCCCACAACACAGACCGCCCGGAAACGCCGCCCGTCAGCGCGGCCGGCCAGACACCGGCGGCGGGACCTGAGACGGGACCCGTGATCGGTCCGATCGTGGTCTCGCGGCACGGCCGTCCTGCGCTGGACCGGCGCGAGGGACCGAGGCTGACCTGGCAGGATTATGTCCATTGGTGGGACCGCTACGAGGCCAGTTCGCTGGCCGCGGGCGAAACGCCTCCCGCGCCCCTGCGCTCGGCAGTGGCCGACGCCGATGTGGTGCTGAGCTCCGTTCGCCCCCGCGCGATCGAGACGGCGCAACTGGCGGCCCCGCATGTCGAGGTCACTCGCGATCCCGTCTTCAACGAGGCGCCGCTTCCGCCGCCGAAGCTGCCTCGGCTGCGTTATCTGCCCAAAACCTGGAACGTCCTGGCACGCGCGGCCTGGCTGAACGGACATGCGCTGGAAGGGGAGACGGTGCGGGACGCCCGGACACGGGCGCGCGAAGCCGCCCAGACGCTGCATGACGCCGCGCGGATCGGAAAGGTCTACCTCGCTGCGCATGGCTGGTTCAACCGCATGCTGCGCCCCGAATTGCGGGCGCTGGGCTGGACCGAAGTCCATGATGGCGGCGATGGCTACTGGAGCTTTCGCATCTACGAGTATCGCGGCCCCCGACGCGGTCCGGCGGACTGACACGCGACCGGTGACGCGGTTTCGGTGGTGCCGGACCGCTGGAATTCCCCATGCGGTCATTGTCCGGCGCTGCTACGGTCTCTAAGGTGCCCACCGAGACGCGCCCCCAGAACGGAGAGTCCGATGTCCGACGACACCGCCCCGCCGATCGAGAGTCTGAGCTTCGAAGCCGCCCTCAAGGAGCTCGAAGGCATCGTGTCGGAGCTGGAAAGCGGCGATGTCGACCTGGAATCGTCGATCGCCCGGTACGAGCGGGGCGCGGCCCTCAAGGCGCATTGCGAGGCCAAGCTGAAATCGGCGGAACTCAGGGTCGAGCAGATCGTGCAGGGCCGCGACGGGTCGGTGTCCACCGAGCCGGCCCGCTTCGAGTGAGCCCCATGAGTGCGGAGACGCCGACCCCGGCGGAATTCTCCGCCCGCCTGCGCGAGGTGGCCGACAAGGTCACCGTAGCGCTGGATCAACTGATCCCGAAAGCCAATGGCCCCGAAGCAAACCTGATGCGCGCCATGCGCCATGCCGCGCTGGCCAATGGCAAACGCATGCGGCCCTTTTACGTGCTGGAAACGGGGCGGATGCTCGGCGCATCGGAAAAGTCGCTTCTGCGCACGGCCGCCGCGCTGGAGTGCATCCACACCTATTCGCTGGTCCATGATGATCTTCCCTGCATGGACGATGACGATTACCGCCGAGGCCAGCCCACCGTGCACAAGGCGTTTGACGAGGCGACGGCTGTCCTGGCCGGAGATGCGCTGCAGACCCTTGCCTTCCAGATACTCGCCAGCCGGGAAACCCACGACAACGCCGCCACACGCCTGGAACTGATCGAGCGCCTGGCCCTGGCGGCGGGCGCATCGGGCATGGTGGGCGGGCAAATGATCGACATGCTGGGCAGCGATATGCCCCGGGATCTCAACACGATCACACGCATGCAGCGGCTCAAGACCGGCGCGTTGATCAGCTTCTCCACCGAGGCGGCAGCCATCCTGGCAAGCGCCAGCGATGCCGAGCGCCAGGCGCTTGCGGGTTTCTCCCATGATCTCGGTCTGGCCTATCAGATTGCCGACGACCTCCTCGACGCGGAGGGGGACTCCGTCGCGCTGGGCAAGGCCGTACGCAAGGATGCGGGTGCGGGGAAAGCGAACTTCGTGACGCTTTTGGGGGTGGACGGCGCCCGCCAGCGCGTGCGGCTTCTCGCCGCCCAGGCGCGCGAGCACCTCGCAATCTTCCGCGATCGTGCCAATATTTTGCGACAATCTGTTGATTTCGTCCTAGATCGACAGACTTGACCGTGTTCAGGGTCGCTCCAAGGAACCCCCCCATGACCGATCAGCCCACCGCGCGCCTTCTGGACGAGATTCGCCTGCCAGCCGACCTGAAAGGTCGGTCGCGGGCCGAACTCCGACAGGTTGCTGACGATCTGCGGCGGGAAGTGATCGACGCGGTCTCGGTGACGGGCGGGCATCTCGGCTCCGGTCTGGGCGTCGTGGAACTGACGGTCGCCCTGCACGCGGTCTTCGACACGCCGAAGGACCGCTTGATCTGGGACGTCGGCCATCAGTGCTATCCGCACAAGATCCTGACCGGACGGCGCGACAGGATTCGCACCCTGCGCCAGGGCGGCGGCCTGTCGGGTTTCACCAAGCGGGCCGAGAGCGACTACGACCCGTTCGGGGCGGCCCATGCGTCCACCTCGATCTCTGCCGGCCTTGGCTTTGCCAAGGCGCGCGACCTGCAACAGGGCGACAATCACGTGGTCTGCGTGATCGGGGACGGCGCGATGTCGGCGGGCATGGCCTACGAGGCGATGAACAATGCGGGTTCCGAAGGCACCCGCCTGATCGTGATCCTGAACGACAACGACATGTCCATTGCGCCGCCCGTGGGCGCGATGAGCCATTATCTCTCGAAGCTCGTATCCTCGCGCCCCTATCGGGGCCTGCGGGCGCTTGCCAAGCGGATGATCAAGCCCATCGGACTTGCCGAGCCGGCCCGCAAGGCCGAGGAGTATCTGCGTGGCTTCGCCATGGGCGGGACCATGTTCGAGGAGCTGGGCTTCTATTATGTCGGCCCCATCGACGGACACGACCTCGATGTGCTTGTGCCGATCCTCGAGAACGTCAAGGCGATGCGCGACGGCCCGGTGCTGATCCATGCGGTGACGCAGAAGGGCAAGGGCTATGAGCCAGCCGAGAACGCCGCAGACAAGTATCATGGCGTGTCCCGCTTCTCGGTCGTCACCGGCGAACAGCAGAAGGCCAGGCCCCAGGCGCCCGCCTACAACAAGGTGTTCGGTCAGGCTCTGGTCAGGCAGGGCGAGCTGGACGACCGGATCTGCGCCATCACGGCAGCGATGCCGTCGGGAACGGGCCTGAACCTGTTCGGCGACCGGTTTCCCGAGCGGACCTTCGATGTGGGGATCGCCGAACAGCACGCCGTGACCTTTGCGGCCGGCCTCGCCGCGGAGGGGATGAAGCCGTTTGCCGCGATCTACTCCACCTTCCTGCAGCGCGGCTACGATCAGGTCGTGCACGACGTGGCGATCCAGTCGCTCCCGGTGCGGTTCGCCGTCGACCGCGCGGGACTGGTGGGCGCCGACGGCCAGACCCATGCCGGCAGTTTCGACATCGGCTATCTGGGAGCCCTGCCCGGTTTCGTGCTGATGGCGGCCGCCGACGAGGGCGAGCTTGCCAGGATGGTGCGCACGGCCGTCGAAATCGACGATCGGCCGAGCGCCTTGCGCTACCCCAGGGGCGAGGGCATCGGTGTCGAGGTGCCGGATCTGCCGGAGGCGCTGCCGATCGGCAAGGGGCGTGTCATGCGGGAAGGAAGCACCGTTGCAATCCTGTCCTACGGCACGCGCCTTGGCGAAAGCCTCAAGGCCGCCGACATGCTGGGCGCCCAGGGCCTGACGACGACCGTTGCCGATGCGAGGTTCGCCAAACCCCTCGACACCGAGCTGCTGGCGCGACTGGCCCGCGAACATGAAGTGCTGATCACGATCGAGGAAGGCGCCGTAGGCGGCTTTGGCGCCTTCGTCCTGCATCACCTGGCCGATCAGGGGATGCTGGACAGAGGCCTGAAGATCCGGACCATGACCCTGCCCGACGTGTTCCTCGACCAGGACAAACCCGAATTGCAGTATGAGGCCGCCGGTCTCAATGCCCGTCATATCGCTGCGCGGGCCATTGAAGCGCTGGGCCGGGGCGACGTACGCGAAATCGAACGGCTGGCCACGGCCTGATTTCAAGAGCGACGGCCTGGCGGGCAGGATCGGCTGCGTGCCGGCGAAAGGTCCCGGCTTCGCCACACTCTGGTCGCGTGGCACATGCTAGACCTGCCAGGTCATTCCGACCGTCAGGGAGTTACTCGCATGATCCGATACAGCCTGCTGGGGGCCGGGCTGGCCCTCCTCGCCTCCTGCGCCACCGAACCCGCGCCGGCACCGGTCGCAGACCCGGTGCCCGCACCCGCGCCGATGTCAGAGGTCGAACGCGGCCTCGAAACGGCACGCGACCTTGCCGCAGCCGGCAATGAGCAGACCGCGATAGATCGCCTGACGCAGCTTCTGGGCAATCCCGATCTGAGCGCCCGAGAGACTGCAGACATTCTCTTTGCACGCGCACAATTGCGCCATGGCGCCGGCAATGACCTGTTCGGCGCCATATCCGACCTGGACGAGATGCTGGCCACAGACCCCAGCCACCCGGATGCGGAAGCGGCGATCGACTTGCGAGACATGGCGCGCGGCGAGGCGACCTCGCTGAACGGCCGTCTCGAACAGGGCGGCCTGTCGTCCATGGAGCGGTTCGAGATCCTGTTCCGCCTGGGTCAGCATCAGGACGCTCTGGACACAATGGTCTCCGAGGGGCTGACCCCGGACAATGCGACCCTGATCGATTTCTACCAGATGGGATATCTCTGCGAGGGCGCGGAATTCACGGGCCCGACCTATGATGCGATCGAGCCGGACGGCACCGCGCGCACGCTTCAGGTCTGCGACTTCGGAAAATAGTCCGCACCGATCCCGCCGGGGCCCTGCTTCGCGGCAACACCTGTGGCGAACCAGGGCCTTTAACTTGGGCGAACAACATGGTTTTTAAGGCCGGAGAACGACATACCCTCCGGAGGAAAAGCCATGCCCGCAGACACCGCCCCGACCTGGCCTGCCATGTCCATCGAACAGGCCAACGCCGCCCTTGCAGCGGAAGGGTCGCCGCTGGCGCTGAGCGACGCGGTCATCAATGGCGTTTCGCTAAAGGTCTATGCCAACGCGCCCGCCACCCTTCGCGACGTGCTTGTGGCATCCGCCGGGTTCGGCGCGCGCGAGTTCCTCGTCTACAGGGATGAGCGCGTCACCTTCGAGGCGCATCTGCGGGCGGTGCAGCACATGGCCCGGGCACTCAAGGAGACGTTCGGCGTCGAGAAGGGCGACCGCGTGGCCATCATCATGCGGAACTACCCGCAATGGTCGGTTGCCTTCTGGGCCGCGCTCATGGCCGGCGCGATCGCCACGCCCATGAATTCCTGGTGGACGGGCGACGAGCTGGAATTCGGCCTGAAGGATTCCGGTGCGAAGGTCGCCATTGTCGACGGCCAGATCTTCGAACGGGTCCGCGAACACTGGAAGAACCTTCCCGACCTTGAACACTTCATCATCGCCCGCGACGCCGAGGAGGAACGCCCGGACCCGGAGGTGCATCCCATGGAGGCATTCATCGGCGAACCGGCCGACTGGGCGAGCCTCGACGACATCGGCCTGCCAGCGGTGGAGCTGACGGCTGAGGACGATGCGACGATCATGTATACCTCGGGCACCACGGGTCGCCCGAAGGGTGCGCTCGCAACGCACCGGGCGGTTATCTCCAACATGTTCAACTCGATGACCTGCCAGGCACGGATGTTCCTGCGCCGGGGGGAAATGCCGCCGGAGCCGGACCCGAACGAGCAGCGATCGACCCTGCTCGCCATTCCCTTCTTCCATGCCACGGGCGCCTTCGCGGTGCTTGTCCCCGCCGTGATGCAGGGCAGCAAGATCGTGACCATGTACAAATGGGATGCCGACGAGGCCCTGCCGATCATCGAGAAGGAGCGGATCACCGCCGTCGGCGGCGTTCCAGCCATCGCGTGGCAGCTTCTGGAGCATCCCGAACGCGACAAGTACGACCTGTCCTCGATACAGGGCGTTTCCTATGGCGGGGCTCCGTCCGCACCGGAACTGGTCTCCACGATCAAGAAGCGCTTTCCCGACGCGGTTGCGGGCAATGGCTGGGGCATGACCGAAACCTGTGCCACGGCCACCCTGAACATCGGCGAGGATTATGTGAACCGTCCTGACAGCGCCGGCGCACCTCCCGGAGCCGTTGAAATCAAGGTGGTCGATCCGGACGGGCAGACCCTTGGCCCCAATGAGGTGGGCGAGCTGTGGTGCAAGGGGCCGTCCAACTGCAAGCTGTACTGGAACCGGCCGGAAGCCACCGCCGAAACCTTCAAGGATGGCTGGGTCGTGACCGGCGATCTCGCGCGCATCGACGAGGAGGGCTTCCTCTACATCGTCGACCGCGCGAAGGACATGCTGATCCGAGGCGGCGAGAATGTGTACTGCATCGAGGTGGAAAGCGCCCTCTACGACCACCCCGCCATCATGGATGCGGCCGTCGTGGGCATTCCCCACAAGGTTCTGGGCGAGGAAGTCGGTGCGGTGGTGCAACTGGCTCCGGGCAAGACCGTGACCGAGGAGGCCCTCAAGCATCATGTCGCGGCGCAACTGGCCGCGTTCAAGGTGCCCAAGGAAATCCAGTTCCAGACCGAGCCGCTGCCGCGCAACGCCAATGGCAAGATCCTCAAGACCGAGCTGCGCGAACGCTTCACCCCGCGCGAATAGAGTAGTCTCGGGACAGGTGGGAACTGCGTCGCGCTGAAAAAGGCTTCAACGCGACACCCGGACGCCGCCGCACAGGACGGTCAGCGTCGCGACCCGGGGCCCGCCCCCGTCGGTGGGCGCGTGTCGGACCCCGGTGGCGTCGCGTCGATCTCGGCCACGAGCCGGGCCAGGCCAGCGTCAAGTCCCACCCGTGGCGCAAGATCCGCAGGTGGGTCCGCTGCGTCGACCGCCGGTTTGTCGAGTTCCAGCCGGGCAAGTTGGGCGGGCGTCACGGGCAGAGTCAGTCCCAGCCGGGCCGCGAGGCCCACGCCTGCGCGCACGGGCGCGATGGGCACGGGAAGGACGGGCCGCCGCACGCCGGCGGCGCGTGCCACCGAAGCGACCAACGCACGATGGGACAGGCGGTCGGGGCCGCCCACGGCCAGCGTCCCAGTGGCCGGCCATGCGCCGGACACGAGCCCGGCGGCAAGGCGGGCAAGATCGTCCACGTGGATCGGCTGCTGGAGGCTGCGACCCGATCCGAGCAAGGGGTGAACCGGCAGGCGGCGTAGCCAACGCACCAGGCGCGACAGGTTTCCGTCACCGGCATGGCCATAGATCATGGTCGGCCGCAGGATGGCCCAGCCCGGCGCGGCCTCCAGCACCTGGGCCTCACCCATGCGAAGGCGGTCATAGACCGGATCGGTGCCCACCACGCCAACATTGTTCGAGGAGAACACCACACCGCGGGGGACACCGGCTTCCGCCAGCGCGACGGCAGCCGGAGCCGCCAGGGAAAGGATCGGCGTCAGCACGGCCGTGTCGACCTTGCCAGCGAGCGCGCGCACGCCGGCAAGGTCGGTGACATCAAGTCGGGAAAGCTCGACACCCGCCTGCTCGAGCACGGTGTCGAGGGCAGGTCTCGGCGTGCGCCGGGTGGCCAGAACCGGTGTGCCGCGCCTGGCCAGATCCAGGGCGATCCGCGCCCCAAGCACCTGTCCGGCGCCACAGACGAGGCAGGTCACCGCGCGCTCGCCTGACCGGGCCTAGTTCCGGGACTTGTCGACCAGCCGGTCGTTCTGCGCCCAGTGCATCATGCCGCGCAGCTTTTCCCCGACCGTCTCGATGTCATGGCTGCTCATCCGGGCCCGCATGGCATGGAAGCTCGGCGCGCCGGCCTGGTTCTCAAGCACCCAGTTCCTGGCAAAGGCTCCGGACTGGATGTCTTCCAGGACGTCCTTCATCGCTTGGCGCGCCTGGTCGGAGATGACCCGTGGCCCGGACACATACTCTCCATATTCCGCCGTGTTGGAGATGGAGTAGTTCATGTTCGCGATGCCGCCCTCATAGATCAGGTCGACGATCAGCTTCACCTCGTGCAGGCATTCGAAATAGGCCATCTCCGGCGCGTAGCCGGCCTCCACCAGCGTCTCGTAGCCGGCCTTGATCAGTTCGACGACACCCCCGCAGAGGACCGCCTGCTCCCCGAACAGATCGGTCTCGGTCTCCTCGCGGAAGGACGTCTCTATCACGCCGGCGCGGGTATTGCCGATGGCCTTGGAATAGGACAACGCCACGTCCTTTGCCGTTCCCGTGGCGTCCTGATGGATCGCCACGAGCCCCGGCAGGCCGAACCCGCGCTGATACTGGTCACGCAGGGTGTGGCCCGGTCCCTTGGGCGCCGAAAGGGACACGTCGACACCGGGCCGGGGACGGATCAGATTGTAATGCACGTTGAAGCCGTGGCCGAACATGATGTGCTGGCCGTCGCGCACATGGGGCTCGATCTCGTTGGCCCAGAGCACCGCCTGCTTTTCGTCCGGCACAAGGATCATCAGCACGTCGGCCCAACGGGCACACTCCGACGGGGTCATGACGCTCAGGCCCTGGGCCTCGGCCTTCGGGCGCGAGCCGGAGCCCTCCTGCAGACCGACGCGCACCTCAGAGACCCCGCTGTCGCGCAGATTCAGGATATGGGCATGGCCCTGGCTGCCATAGCCGACGACCGCGACCTTCTTCGCCTGGATCAGGCCAAGGTCGGCGTCGTTGTCGTAATAGATGTTCATGGAAACTGCTCCGTCTACTGATGTCTTGCCTTGCCTGGCGCCCGGACTGGACGCGTTATCCCTTCTGCTTGCCGCGCCGAATCGACAGCACGCCCGTGCGCGAGACCTCGACGAGGCCGAGCGGCTTCATCAGCTCGATGAACTGGTCGATCTTCTCGCTTGACCCTGTCAGCTCGAACACGAAGCTTTCGTTCGTGGTGTCGATCACATGCGCGCGGAAGATGCCGCCGATGCGCAGCGATTCCACACGCTTGTCGCCCGTTCCGGCCACCTTGACCAGAGCCAGCTCCCGTTCGATCCCGTCGCGCGACTTGGTGATATCGATCACGCGGCCCACCGGCACCAGCCGCAGGAGCTGGGCCTCGATCTGTTCCAGCGTGTGCGGGGTTCCCGAGGTGACGATGGTGATCCGGGAGCGATGGCGGGACGCGTCGACCTCGGCAACGGTCAGGCTTTCGATATTGTAGCCGCGCGCGGAGAACAGGCCCACCACCCGGGCGAGAACGCCCGGCTCGTTGTCGACCATGACCGCCAGTGTCCGGCGTTCCATGGCCCCCTGCTCCTGCGACATGTCGTAGGCCGATGCCGGCTCCTCGCCACTGCTCATCCGTGTGCTCCACTCTGGGGTCCATGGGCGCGGAGCATGGCTTTTCGCTCTGCCGCGCCGATCATTGCCGTCCAGCCCTCATCCTCGGCCTCGCCGAGCAGGCCGGGACGGCGAACATCCAGCCTCACGCCCAGGCGCCCCGCCTGGCGCAGGGCCTCCTCGCGCAGATGGGTCCTCTGGCTGGCATAACGGCCGATCACGGCCTCGAGCCGGCGCGGATCGAGATGCGCCTGCAGTTCCGAAACGAGCAGCCGGCGGCAGTCCACCAGGTATGCCGCGCTGTCGGCCATCCGGGCGGCCGGGCGGTCCAGAAGGCGCACTTCGTGGTAGGCATAAATCAGCGCGTCGAGGATCGGTGGCCGCCGACCGCGGAAGGCCGCCGTCTTGTCCGTACCATGGTCGTCAGGGTCGACATTCGGGAAGAACAGCCGCCCTTCGTCCACCAGAGCCGACAATCGGGCAGCCAGGCTGCTGCGGCGTTCGGCCTGTTCGTGAGCCATCAGATGGCTTGCCTGCGCCAGGGCGACCGCCTCGCAAAGGGCGTCGATCGCCCGGCGCCCCCAGTCGACGCTGGCCGCGTCCACCTGCTGGCGCAGCGTTTCCGACTGCAGCCGGCGCTGGCGCCGGGTCTCTCTCCAGGCCAAGCCGGCCGCGATCGTCGCCATGACGGCGGAGCCAAGTGACACGGCGAGTTCGCCATGGTTCGCCCACCAGTCCAGCAATGCGCTCGTATCCATCCTCTTCCCCCTCCGCAACCGCGCCGGTCTTTTGCCACGGGCCCGCTGGACCAGGCAATCGGATTGGGCGGCAGCGGCCCCGGCCATGGCGGCTTGTGGTGCGGCTCAGGCGTCGATCCGGTGGCCATGCCGGGCCACCAGGCGAAGCGTGGGCGACGGGTCGGCTACGTCCGTGCGAGCGTCAGACGCTTGAGCGCGTCCCCGCAGGTCGGCGGCAAAGCCCAGCCCCTCATCGGAGGCGGACCGGACCGGGCGCCCTCCGAGCGTGAGGCCCCCCATCGGCGGCGGCGCAGCGTGGATCATCCGGCAAGGACGGGATTTCTTGATCGTTTCGCTCATCAGACCAGCCTCTTTCCGGCATCGCCAATCTCGTCGCCCGTGATCTCGCCCAGGATCATCTCGTTATGCGCCGCCCCGGACGGGATCATCGGCAGACAATTCTCCTCCCGTGTCACGCGGCAGTCGAACAACACCGGCTTCGGCACATCGATCATTTCGCGGATCCGGTCGTCCAGCTCGGCGGGATCGTCGCAGCGGATGCCATGGCAGCCGAAGGCCTCCGCCATCTTCACGAAATCGGGTAGCGCTGCCGAATAGGAATGGGCATAGCGCTCCCCGTGCAGCAATTCCTGCCACTGGCGGACCATGCCCATCCACTCATTGTTCAGAATGAAGATCTTGATCGGCAAGTCGTGCTGCACGGCCGCCGACATCTCCTGCATGGTCATCTGCACGCTCGCCTCGCCGGCGATGTCGATCACCAGGGCGTCAGGATGCGCGGCCTGGATGCCAAGGGCGGCGGGCAGGCCATAGCCCATTGTGCCCAGCCCGCCAGACGTCATCCAGCGGTTCGGCTCCTGGAAGTGGTAGAACTGTGCCGCCCACATCTGGTGCTGGCCAACTTCGGTCGAAATGTAGGTGTCGTGGTCCTTGGTCAGCTCGTAGAGCCGCTCCACGGCATATTGCGGCTTTATGACCCTGGCATCGGGTGTGTAGGCGAAACACTTGCGCGCGCGCCAGCCGTCAATCTCCGCCTTCCAAGGGGACAGATCCTGGGGGCGCGCCTTGCGCCGGCGCCACCCCATCAACAGGGCGTTCAGGGCTTCGGCGCAGTCGGCCAGGATCGGCACGTCGACGCGCACCGTCTTGTTTATGGAAGACGGGTCGATGTCGATGTGGATCTTCTTGGAGCCCGGCGAAAAGGCGTCGATCCGCCCGGTCACCCGGTCATCGAACCGCGCCCCGACACAGATCATGAGATCGCAGTCGTGCATGGCGTTGTTCGCTTCATACGAACCGTGCATGCCCAGCATGCCGAGCCAATCCGGATGACGGGCCGGGAAGGCCCCCAGACCCATCAGGGTCGAGGTGACGGGAATACCCGTCTCCGCCTGGAACGTGCGCAGGAGGTCAGACGCCCGGGGGCCGGAATTGATCACACCCCCGCCCGTATAGAGTACGGGCCGGCGGGCATGCATGATCAGATCGAGCGCCTCCTCGATCCGGTCCTGGTTCGGGGTCGTGTGGGGACGGTAGGTCGCACGGCTCACCGAACCCGGATCGCAATAGGGGCCCGTGGCAAACTGCACGTCCTTGGGAATGTCGACCACGACGGGCCCGGGCCGCCCCGTGGTCGCGACGTGAAACGCCTCGTGCAGCACGCGGGCCAGATCGTTGACGTCGGTGACCAGATAATTGTGCTTGGCGCAGCATCGCGTGATGCCGACTGTGTCGCACTCCTGAAACGCATCGGTGCCGATGAGGTGGGTTGGAACCTGGCCGGTGATGACCACCATCGGGATGGAGTCCATCATCGCGTCGGTGATCGGCGTGACCATGTTGGTCGCGCCGGGACCTGACGTCACCAGCGCCACGCCCGGTCTTCCCGTGGAGCGCGCATAGCCCTCCGCCGCGTGGCCTGCACCCTGCTCGTGGCGCACCAGGACGTGGCGGATGGCCGGTTCGTTGAACAGGGCATCATAGATCGGCAGCACCGCTCCGCCCGGATAGCCGAACATGACCTCTACGCCCTGCGCCTTGAGCGCGGTAATGACGATCTCGGCGCCGGTCATTGTCAGCGAGGCGGATTTGGCGGTCTGTGGCTCGGTCAGGGTCTTCATCGGTCTTCCAGAGGTTGGATCCTTGCGGAAAGAAAAAGGGGCCTCGATCGAGACCCCTTCGTGCACGCACCCGCAACTGGCGCTGTTGGCCAGTTACGGATGCCGTATAACGAGTACGCCTTTGGTATGCATGGACGTTTCCTCTCCCGCTCTCCGGGGAATAACCTTTCTATTCCGCCCGGTCAATCTCCTTGTAGAGGGCATAAATTACCTTCTTGCGCGCGGACGGCTCGAGACTGGGCAGTCGCGGCCAGAAGGGAAATTGCCGGCCGATCCACGTGAACTGGCGCTTGGCGTAGCGCCTTGTGTCCCGCTTGGCCTCCTCGGCGGCGGCTTCCGCATCTATCTCGCCACGGACATAGGCCGCCAGGGCCGGCAGTCCATGCGCCTTCATCGCCGGGAGTTCCGGGTCGAGCGCCCGGTCCAGCAGGGCGCGGGCCTCCTCCATGGCCCCCTGCATCATCATGCCGTCGAAACGCCGGTCGATCCGCGCATAGAGCCTTGGGCGCGGCGGCGTCAGCGCGATCCCCATCCATTGGCCCTCAGCCAGCACGGGCGGCGTACGGGCACCCTGGAAATCGCTCAGCGTCCGCCCGGTCGCCAGCCAGACCTCGAGCGCCCGCGACAGCCGCTGTCGATCACCGGCGCCGAGGCGCGCAGCCGTCTCCGGATCTTGAGCTTCCACACGGGTGCGCAGCCCCTCGATCCCCTCGCGCGCCAGAATGGCACGCACCTGCGCGCGAATGTCCTCGGGAACCGGCGGGATTTCGCTCAGACCCTGGACCAGGGCCAGAAGATACAATCCGGTTCCCCCGACCACGATCGGCACGCGTCCGCGCGCCTGGACAGCACGAATCGCGTCCCGCGCGTCGTTCAGCCAGGCTCCGGTGGAGTAGCGCCGCGCCGCATCCACATGCCCGAAGAGATGGTGCGGCACCTCCTCCATCTCCGCTGGGGCCGGGCGGGCGGACAGGATCTGCAGATCGCGATAGACCTGCATCGAGTCGGCGTTGATCACCTCTCCGTCGAGCCCCCGGGCGAGCGCGATGGCCAGTGCACTCTTGCCGCTTGCGGTCGGGCCGTGAATGAGAAGCGCAGGGCGCATGAACCTGTGTTAGACGCTGTTTCGCCAACTGAAAAGCCAGGACACCGAGCCCATGACAGAGATGCCCTTCGTCGCCGTCGCGGTCGCCGCCGCCCCGGTTCCCGATGCCGAAAACCTGCGCGCTGCGCTCGCGCGGCATGCAGCGTCAGCCGGGGTGGAAACGGGGCCCGGCCGGACCCTGGGACCAGGCGCGGTGGAACTGGGACTGGCGCTGCCGGCCGGGGGACCGACCGCGCGTGACCTGGCCCTGCAGCTCAGCCATGCGCTCAGTGAAACGCTTGCCGACAGAGCGTCCCACGGCGTCGATGTCGCCGTGTTGCCGTCGAAGCGACGCATGAAGCGGCTGCTGATCTGCGACATGGATTCCACGATCATCGGCCAGGAATGCCTTGACGAACTGGCCGACTTCGCCGGGCTGAAAGCCGAGGTCGCAGCGATCACGGAACGTGCCATGCGGGGGGAGCTGGACTTCGAGGGCGCCCTGACAACCCGCGTGGCCATGCTGAAGGGCCTGGCGATAGAGACGCTCACACGCTGTTACGAGGAACGGATCACGCTGAATCCAGGTGCGCGGACCCTCGTGGCGACCATGCGGTCCCATGGAGCGCAGACGCTCCTTGTGTCCGGTGGCTTCACCTTCTTCACCGCGCGCGTGGCTTCGGCGGCCGGGTTTCAGTCCCACCAGGGCAACACGCTCGTGGATGACGGCGCCCACCTGACCGGCGAAGTCGGCACGCCGATCCTGGGACGGGGCGCCAAACGGGACGCGTTGGACCACGCCGCCGCGCGGGCGGGCCTGGCACCCGCCGATGCCCTTGCGATCGGAGACGGTGCCAATGACCTGGCGATGATCCAGGCCGCTGGCCTCGGGCTGGCCTATTACGCCAAGCCGGTGGTTGCCGGGGAGGCCCACGCAGCGATTGCCCACACTGACCTGACAACCGCGCTCTACTATCAGGGTTATACGGCAGACGCCTTCATCGTCCCCGATGGAGACTGATCAGCTTCCGGCCTCGAGCCGGATCGGGAAGAAGGCCACGGCGCCGCGCCGCCATACGCGCACAAGAAGCGGCCGGTCGGGCGTCTGCCGGGCCTCGTCGATCGCATCGGCCGCCTCCGCCACGCTGGAGACCGACTGAAAGCCAAGCTCGAGAATGACGTCGCCCTTCTCGAGCTTGCCGAAGGCCGGTCCGCGCGGCGAGACCGCATTCACCAGAACGCCGGAAACATCCGAGGGAACGGAATAACGCCGGCGCTCATCCGCCGTCAGCGGAACGAGGTCGGCCCCAATGGGATTGTCGGTCAGCGTGACGTCGGGTTCCGGCGCCTCGTCATCCTGCGAACGGCCGGTATCGAGCTCGCCGAGCGTGACGTCCACCGTACGCCGAACGCCGTCGCGCACCACGTCCACAGCCACGGTCGCCCCCACGTCGCTCTCGGCCACGATGCGGGTCAGGCTCCGGACATCCTGGACGGGTTTGCCGTCGAAGACCCGGATCAGGTCGCCCACCTGAAAGCCCGCCGCCTCGGCCGGGCCGCCCTCACTGAAACCGGTGATGATCACGCCATCATCGCCGTCGAGGCCATAGGCCGCGGCAAGGTCGGGATCGACCCCTTGAACGGTCACACCCAGCCAGCCCCGTCGCAGCTCGCCATGCTCGATCAGCTGGCTTGTGATCGTCTTCGCCATGTTGGCAGGGATCGAGAAGCCGATCCCGATGCTGCCGCCCGTGGGTGAAATGATGGCGGTGTTCACGCCCACCACGTCTCCGTCGAGGTTGAACAGCGGACCGCCTGAGTTGCCGCGATTGATAGCCGCATCCGTCTGGATGAAATCGTCATACCGCCCGCCCGTCTCCCGGTTCCGGGCGGAGATGATGCCGGCCGAGACCGAACCGCCGAACCCGAACGGATTACCGATGGCGATGACCCAGTCGCCCACTTCGGCGGTATCGCTGTCGGCAAAGTCGACAAAGGGCAATGGTGTCTCGCTGGCCAGCTTCAGCACCGCAATGTCGGTGTCTGGATCGGTTCCCACGAGTTCGGCCCGCAGGGTGGTCCCGTCCGCGAAGACCGCATTGATCTCGTCGGCGCCGTCGATGACGTGATTGTTGGTCACCACATGCCCCTCGGGCGAGATGACGAACCCCGAGCCCAGCGACCCCTGCTGGCGGTAGCCTTCCTCATCGCGGCCGAAAAACGGGTTGAACCGCTCCAGCGGGGAGCCTTCGGGGAACTCCGGAAGGCCCTCGGGCGCCACGGTTTGACGGGTCGTGATATTGACCACTGCCGGCATCAGCCGCTGGGCGAGGTCGGAGAAACCGTCGGGTGCAGACCCGGTGTCGGCCCGCGGCGCCTGCTGGCTGAGCGATGCCTCGCCGCTCGCAGCCTGGGCTGCAGCCGGGCCGGCGACCAGCACCGGAACCAGGGCCAGAACGGCCATGATCGGGAGAAAACGTGTCAAACGGTCGGCCATTCCGTGCCGGCTCCCCAAGTTACGCACCCGTATCCGAACCGAAAAAATAAGGCGGTTTCCGGGCAGCGCGCAAATCGCGACGCTAGACGCGATACAGGATGTAGATCAGCAGGGCGCCAAAGGCGGCGGTCCAAAGTCCGGCCTGCCTGATTTCGGGCACGCTTAGACGGGCCGCCCAATTGAGAAACCGCTGCATTGCGTCGGGCGCAAGGGCATACATCAGCCCTTCGACCAGGAACCAGAGGCTGAAGCCGGCCAGGAACAGCTGCCACATGGACATGGCGTGATCCCGACCGGCGGGACGGCCTAATTGGTGCGGCCGCTGCGTGCGGCCTCGGTTGCGAAGACGTCGCAGACGCCCAGCTTGTCCGGCCCCAGGATAACGGACGTGCCTTCCTGGATCGCCGTCTCGCACGCGATCAGGGACCGGTAGAACCTGAAGAATGCGGCATCCTGGCCATAGGCCTCGGCATAGATCGCATTGCGCTGCGCGTCGCCCTCACCACGGATCTTCTCCGACTCCTCGCGCGCATTGGCCAGGATGACGGTCTGTTCCCGAGCCGCTTCCGCACGGATCCGGCGCGCCTGTTCGTCGCCTTCCGCGCGGATCCGCTCGGCCTCGAGCTGGCGGGCCGAGCGCATACGGTCATAGACCCCTTCAGCGATCTGGGCGGGAAGATCGGCCTGGCGGATTCGCACATCGATGATGTCGATCCCGGATGGTGCGAGGTTGGCGTTCACCTGCTCCCGAATCCGGTCCATCAGCGCCGAGCGCTGTCCTGAAATGATCTCCGGGACCGGCACGTCGCCCAGGGCTTCGCGGATGGCGGACTCGGTAAACCGGTCGAGCTGGGCTTCCGCGGCGGCTTCGGTGCGCAGACGCTGGTAGAATTTCAGGGGATCGCTGATGCGCCAGCGAACGAAGGCGTCGACGACGAGGCGCCGCTGATCGGAGGCCAGAACCTCGATGTCCGAGAGACCGTATCCGAGGTTCTTCCGGTCGAGGATCGTGGCCTGCTGGATCAGCGGGACCTTCAGGTAAAAGCCGGCCTCATCCGTCCCGGGCGCATTGCGGGTGGCGACGGGATTGCCGAGTTCCAGGACCAGGGCCTGCTGGTCCTGGCGCACCACGTAGAAGGAATTGATCGCCACGAACACGCCGATCGCGATGACGGCGGCGAGAATCCAGGTGAATACACGCATGAGGTCCGCTTCTCCGTCTACTGGTTCTGGCCCTGGGCGGACCGGTTTCTGCGTACCTGGTCAAGCGGCAGGTACGGCACCGCGCCTGACTCGCTGTCGAGGATGGTCTTGTCCACCTTGCTGAGCACACGTTCCATGGTTTCGAGGTACATCCGCTCGCGCGTGACCTGAGGCGCCTGACGGTACTCGTTGTAGATGGACGTGAAGCGCGCCGCCTGGCCGCTGGCATCTGCCACGACCTGATCGCGATAGGCGCGCGCCTCCTGCAGGATCTGGTCGGCCTGCCCGCGGGCACGCGGAACGATCTGGTTCGCGTCGCGCGTGGCCTGGTTGATGTTCGTCTCGGCGTCCTGCTGCGCCTTGTTCACGTCGTTGAAGGCCTCGATCACCTGCTGTGGGGGATCGGACTTCGCGATCTGGATGTCGATCAGTTCGACACCGGCGCGATAGGCATCGAGCAAGGCCTGGGTCTGGGCCAGGACCTCCTGCTGGACAACATCGCGTTCCGTCGTGATCACACTTTGAAGCGGGCTCTTGCCGACGACCTCACGCATGACCGATTCCGCGACCATGCGCACGGTCGCTTCGGGGTCGCGCACATTCAGGATGAAGTCCTGCGGCGCGTCGGTCTTTACTTTCCAGAACACCGAGAACTGCAGGTCGACGATGTTTTCGTCCTCGGTGATCATGAGGGACTCGTCGCGTGTCTCGCCGATCCGGATCTGGTTCTGGTTTTCGACGGGAACGATCACATGCTGTTCGATCGGGACCGGCAGGTGAACATGAAACCCGGACCCGAGATTCGTCTGCCATTTGCCGAGGCGGAAGATGGCGGCCTGCTCGCCGGCATCCACGATCACGAAGCCGGTCGACAGCCAGGCGAGAAGGGCGACCACGCCAACGACAATGAAACCGAACGGCCCGAAATTGCGGCCGCCTCCGCCGGAACCGCGCCCGCCGCGACCGCCGAAGCCCTTGCGAAACCGCTCCTGCATCCGGCGCATCTGCTCTTCGATGTCACCGCCGCCGCCACCGCGCCCGCCCTGGCCACCGCCGCCGGGACGGTTCCATGGCGAGCCGTTGCCGTTGTTTCCTGACCCCGACCCGCCGGAGCCCCATGGGCCTCCCGCAGCTTCATGCCGGTTACCGTCGGTCTGGTCCTTCCAGGGCATACGCATGCGCTCCTTAACCCTTCTCCCGTGATCGAGCGGCCCTTGGCCACCGCGGAAACATTGCCGATATGTGCAGTGTCACGCCCTTCGGTTCAAGGAGACAGCCACGTGTTTCGATTCCTCCGAGCGACCGGACACCGCCAGGCCGAGCGCCTCCGCGCCCTGCTGGGCGACCCACACTGGCTGTCGGACGTCATCGTGGGCAGCGATGGTGTGGCCGAGGTGCGGATCCAAGTGGCCACCGAGGACCCCGCCCATATCGACGCCCTGAGGCTGGAGGTGGAGAACGCCGTGCGCCAGGTGCGCGGGCTGCGCGAGGCGACTGTCATCCCCGTGGTCGACTCGCCATCGCCGCCCCAGCCTGCGGCGAAGCGCCCCGCCCCATCCGGGGGCAGCGCAGGCCGGGTGACGTTGATCTCCAATCCTCGCGGCGGCGCGGGAAGCGGGAACGGCGGCGGCCAGGCCGCCCCGCGCTCACCGACACGCCGGGTCGAGAAAGGCGCGCGGCTGTCGGACGAGGCCCTGCGCCAGGGCGCCCTTCCCGCGGGCGCCCAGGTGGCCAGGATCCCGGGCATCTCGCGCATCCTGGCCGTGGCCAGCGCGAAAGGGGGCGTGGGCAAGTCGACCGTCGCGGTCAACCTGGCGGCGGCCCTGGCGCGCACGGGGATGAAAGTCGGACTTCTGGATGCAGACATCTACGGCCCCTCGATCCCGACCATGCTGGGGACGGGGGACGCAAGCCCCGAGACCCGTCCGGACGGCAAGCTGGTGCCGGTGGAAGCGCATGGTCTGCAGACCTTGTCGATAGGTTACCTGTCAGACCCCGATGCGCCGATGATCTGGCGTGGCCCGATCGTCATGTCGGCGATCCAGCAGATGCTGAACGATGCCGCCTGGGCCGACCCCGCCGATCCGCTCGACCTTCTTGTGATCGACACTCCGCCGGGCACCGGCGATGCCCAGCTGGCGCTGGCACAGAAAGTCCCGCTGACCGCCGCACTGCTGGTGACGACGCCCCAGGACGTGGCGCTGGCGGACGTCCGCAGGGGTGCGGCCATGTTTGCCAAGACCGCCGTCCCCGTCCTGGGTCTCGTCGAAACCATGAGCTGGTTCGACGACCCCGCCGGACAACGCCACTTCCTGATGGGCGAGGGTGGCGGCCAACGCATGGCCGACGCGCTGGGCCTGCCTCTGATCGCCCAACTTCCGCTCATGACGGCGATCCGCGAGGGCTGCGACGCTGGCATTCCAGCGGCGATCGGCGACCCGGACTCCGCCCGGCTGTTCCACGACCTGGCCCGGTCGGTCGCACTTGGCCTCGACCAGTTGAGGACCAAGGCGCCTCCGGAGATCGTTTGGGAGCCTTAGAGCAAGTTCGGAGCAAACGGACTCGGTTGCGAACGGATACTTGCGCAAAAACAATGATGTAAAGCGCCGGCCTGGAGTGAAACGAAAGACTGGCGCTTTAGCGCATCTTCAAGTCAATCGGAGTCAGTGAAGATGCGCTATGGTCTTGTTTTTGAGCTTTTTCTTAACGCGAACCGGTGCCCACTTCGCTTGAAATGCGCGAGGCTGTGACCGGTCACTCCATGGCGGCGAGCCGCTCTGCCAGGGCGTTGGCATCGGCGGTAATGCTGCCCGCCCCCAGGCAGACGACCATGGCGCCCGGCCTTGCGATCGCGCGCACCGCGTCGGGCAGGGCGTCGAGACTGTCCAGCGCCTTTGCCGTGCGGTGGCCATGACGACGCAGGGACTGGACGAGATGCTCGTGGTCGACGCCTGGAATTGGCGCCTCGCCGGCTGGATAGACCGGGGCGATCAGCACCTCGTCGGCGGCATCGAAGCAGGTGGAGAATGACTCGAACAGGTCGCGCAGCCGCGTATAGCGGTGCGGCTGGGCCACGGCGATGAGCTGTCCCTGGCCCAGCATGGCCCGGGCGGCCTTCAGGACCGCGGCGATTTCCACCGGGTGATGACCATAATCGTCGATAATGCGCACCGGGGCGGCGCCTGGCGCAGGCGTCCAGTTCCCCGCCGGGGTGAAGCGGCGCCTCACCCCGCCGAAACCCGCAAGGCTGGCGCGCAACTGGTCATCGGTCGCGCCCAGTTCCAGGGCAACCGTGATCGCGGCCAGGGCATTCTGCACATTGTGCTCACCCGCCATCGGCAGCGTCAGACCGTCGATGCGACGTGGCGCGGCAGACCCTGGCCGGCGGAGCGCCACGTCGAAATGGGCCCCGTCCAGGTCGGTGGAGAGGTTTACCGCGCGCACATCGGCCTGGCGGTTGAAGCCGTAGGTGATACGCCGTCGGTCAGTGACCCGCGCGGCCAGGGCCTTCACCTCCGCATGGTCGGTGCAAAGGACCGCGAAGCCATAGAACGGGATGTTCTCCACAAACGTGTCGAACGCTTCCCGCAGCGCGTCCATGGACCCGTAATGATCCATGTGCTCGGGGTCGATATTGGTCACGATGGCCGCCGTCGGCGCCAGCTTGGTGAACGTGCCATCGCTTTCGTCGGCTTCCACGACCATCCAGTCACCCGCACCGGCCTTGGCATTCGACCCATAGGCATTGACGATGCCACCATTGATGACCGTGGGGTCGATGCCGCAGCCATCCAGCAACGCAGCCACCATCGAGGTCGTCGTGGTCTTGCCATGGGTGCCCGCCACGCAGACCGTCCATTTCAGGCGGGTCAGTTCGGCCAGCATGTTGGCCCGGCGCACCACGGGGATACCCGCCACTCGCGCCGCATCCACCTCCGGATTGCCCGGCTGGATCGCGGTGGAGATGATGACCGCCCCGGCGCCGGCGACATTCTCTGCGGCATGGCCGATGAACACACGGGCACCTTTCGAACGCAGGCGCTCGACGATCGGGCTCTCGCGGATGTCGGAACCCTGGACCTGATACCCCATCGTCAGCATGGTCTCGGCGATGCCTGACATGCCGATGCCGCCAATGCCCACAAGATGACACGGGCCGAGATCGAAGGGAGAGGGATTCGTCATGCCCTAGCCTTTCCGTTGCGTCGCCATCCGGGTCAAGCCGATGCGCCGCTGCGCCCCGACACCTTCTCCGCCAGATCCGCAAGGTCGCGGGCGGCCGTCACGGTGCCCACCAGATGGGCGCGGGCCGCTCGTTGGCGCAAATCCTCGGGGTCCGACAGACGCGCAGTCACCAGCCCTCCGAGACGCTTCGGCGTCAATTCGGACTCCGTCAGCAGGTCAGCAGCGGAGACATCCACAAGCGCTGCGGCGTTGGCGGTCTGGTGATCGTCCATGGCGATGGCCAGAGGGATCAGGATGGCCGGGCGGCCCACGCAGGCCAGTTCGCTGACGGTGCCCGCGCCGGCGCGCGCAATGACCAGGTGCGCCTCGGCGAGGCGGCGAGCCATGTCACTGAAGAAGGGTGCAATCTCGGCGTCGATGCCGGCTGACGCATACAGGCTGCGCACCTCCTCGACCTGCGCCTCGCGCACCTGCTGGACCACCTTCAGCCGATGGCGCAGGGGGGCCGGCACATGGGCGGTCAGCGCGGGCGGAATGCGCGTGCCGAACATCTGGGCGCCCTGGCTGCCACCTGTGATCAGGATGTTGAGGGCGTCGTCGAAGCCCGGATAGGCCGCATCCCGCCGATCCGCGACCGCCTGGCGCACCGGATTGCCCAGGGGTACGTGCACGAGTCCCGGCGGGCGCCGGTCGAGCCGGGGAAAGCCGCTGGCCACCGCGTCGGCATGGGGCGCGAAGCGTCGGTTCACACGCCCGAGCACAGCATTCTGTTCGTGGATCAGGATCGGTATCCGCCGACGCCTGGCCGCCGCCAGCACCGGAAACGCCGGATAACCGCCGAAACCCGCCACAAGCTGCGGACCCGTCTTGCGCATCAGACCCTGGGCCTGGTGGATACCTCCCAGCAGTCGCAGCGCCGTGCGAGGCAGGGTCCATGGCCGGCGCAGGTTCGGGCTGGCCGCGCTGACCGCCTCGGTCCAGTCGGCGGGAAAGGTATCGGCGAAGCGCAGACCACGGTCATCGCTGATCAGACCGATCCGCCAGCCACGAGCCCGCAGTGCCTCGGCAAATGCCGCAGCGGGGAACATGTGCCCGCCGGTGCCGCCCGCACCCAGGATCGCAAGGGGTCGCGTGTCATCCATATGCCTTGCCTGCCAAACCACGCCGCCGGATCAGTGCCAGCGCAAATCCCAGGGTCAAGGCCGTGCCCGCAAGAGACGACCCGCCATAGGACATCAGCGGTAACGTCATGCCTTTCGGTGGCAGCAATGCGACGTTCACGCCGAGATTTATGGCGGCTTGAAGGCCAAACAGGGCGAACAGTCCAACGGCGGCCGCGCGGGCATATCCGTCGCCGAGGCGTGCGGCCGCAAGGATGCCGCGCACGACGATGAACCCATAGAGCGCCATCACGGCGAGGCCCGCGATCAGGCCGTACTCCTCCCCCAGCACGGCGAAGATGAAGTCGGTATGGGCGTCGGGCAGACTGGCCTTCACGGTCCCCTCACCGGGACCGACCCCCCAAAAGCCGCCACGGCGCAGGGCCTCCAGAGCACGGTCGATCTGGTAGGTGTCATAGGCCGACGGATCGAGAAACGCGTTCACCCGCCGGCGCACGTGGTCGAGGCTCGCATAGACCAGACCGGCAAGCGCCATGCCTCCGACGCCAAATCCGGCGGCCCAGCGCCATGGCAGACCCGAGACGAAGAAGGTGAGTACGAAGGCCATCGTGAGCAGGACAGCCTGGCCCACGTCCGGCTGAAGGAGCAAAAGGCCGATGGTCGCGGCAAACAGGCTGAAGGCAAGCGCAGCCCATGGACCATGGGGAAACAGGTGACGCTGGGCCAGAAGCCATCCGGCCAGAACCACGAGCGCCGGCTTGACGAGTTCCGAAGGCTGCAGCGTCAGGCCCGCAAACGCGATCCAGCGCTGGGCACCCTTCACTTCCGCGCCACCCAGGAGCACGAAGCCCATCAGCGCCACGGCAACGAGGAAAAGGGCCGCCGCCGCCCGGCGCACCCAGTCCCGGTCGAGCAGGCTGGCCGCGATCAGAAGGACACCGGCGCCGACCGCAAACACCGCCTGGCGCCAGACGAAGTGATAGCTGTTCTCAAGGCCGATCCGGGCGGCTGCGGGCGGTCCTGCCGCCAGGGCCAGGAGAAGGCCCAACGCCATCAGGGATAGGGCCGCTCCGACGATGGGCCAGTCCAGGGTGCGTCGCCACTCCGTCAGCCAGGACATGTCGGTCCGGGGACGGTTCGGCGCCGCCAGTCCGATCATGCCGATTCCATCATCGCATCCGCACCGGCCAGGGTTCTTACGATCTCGCGGAAGGCATCGCCGCGAGCCTCGAAATCCCTGAACTGGTCGAAGCTGGCACATGCCGGCGACAGGAGGACCACCGCATCCTCGTGGCCTGCGGCCTGGGCATCGGCATAGGCCTGGTCCACGGCGCGTTCCAGCGTCCCGCAGCGCTGGACCGCGGTATGACCCTGAAGCTGGGAGGCAAAGCTCTCCTGCGCTTCGCCGATGAGATAGGCCTTGGTCACGTTCGACAGGAAAGGTGTCAGCGACTTCGCGCCATTGGCCTTCGCCTGGCCGCCGGCGATCCAGTAGATGCGTCGATAGGCCTTGAGGGCCTGTTCGGCGGCCTGTGCGTTGGTCGCCTTGCTGTCGTTGACGAAGCGGACATTGCCCTGTTTGCCCACCAGTTCGAGACGGTGAGCCAGGCCAGGAAAGCTCTGAATGCCCGCCATGATGTCGGCCGGGTCGAGACCAAGCGCCCGGCATGCGGCATAGGCGGCGGCCGCATTCTGATGGTTGTGACGGCCTGGCAATGCCGCCGCCTCGTCCAGACGGCCGAGACGGACCGCCTTGCCGGTCAAGCTGTCATAGAGGCGTCCATCGACGGCGCTGACGCCCTTGCCAAGCGCGAAGTCCGACGACACCTGCAGCACGCGGGCCGGCCGGCGCACGAGCGCCATCGCGGTCGCCTGGCTGTGCAGGTCGTCGATGCCCACCACCGCGGCGTCGCCCGGCTGCTGGTTCAGGAAGATCCGGCGCTTGGCCGAGACATAGCCTTCCATGCCGCCGTGCCGGTCCAGGTGGTCGGGTGAGATGTTCAGGAACACCGCAACGTTGCAATGCAACGATTTCACCAGGTCGAGCTGGTAGGACGAGAGTTCCAGCACGTAGATCGCATTGGCGTGGAGAGGCTCCAGGTCGAGCACGCCCTGGCCGATATTGCCGCCGACGCGCGCATCGCGGCCGGCCTGCCTGAGAATGTGACCGATCAGCGCCGTGGTCGTGGATTTGCCGTTCGTTCCCGTGATCCCGACGACTTTCGGCCGGCCGCGCTCGGGCAGCGCCTGTACGGCGCGGGCGAACAGCTCCATGTCGCCGACAATGGGCACGCCGACGGCACTGGCCATGCGCACGATCCGGTGCGGCTGTGGAAACCGGTAGGGGACGCCCGGCGACAGCACCAGGGCGGCAAAGGCCTGCCAGTCGCGCTTGTTGATGTCGGACAGCGGCACGCCTGCGGCCTCCGCCCGGTCGCGGGTCTCCTCATTGTCGTCCCAGGCGTGGACGCGCGCCCCGCCCGCGCGCAGCGCTTTCGCCGCGCTGAGACCGGTGCGGCCCAGACCGAAGACGGCGACGTCGCGCCCCTTGTATTCGGTGACAGGGATCATACGCGCCGACTTACCTCAGCTTGAGCGTGGCCAGACCGGCCAGGGAAAACATAACGGACAGGATCCAGAACCGGATGACGACCCGGGTCTCGGGCCAGTTCTGCTTCTGGAAATGATGATGCAGCGGAGCCATGCGGAAGAGCCGCTTTCCCTCTCCGGTCAGACGGCGGCTGAGCTTGAACCACCCCACCTGCAACATGACCGACAAGGCCTCGATCACGAACAGGCCACCGATCACCACCAGGGCGAATTCGTGCTTCACCGCCACCGCGACGACGCCGAGCATGCCGCCAAGACCCAGCGAGCCGGTGTCGCCCATGAACACCTGGGCCGGGTGGGCGTTGAACCAGAGAAAGCCCATCCCAGCACCGATCATGGCCCCGAGCACGACGGCCAGTTCCCCCGAACCAGGCGTGAACTGGATACCGAGATAGTCGGAGAAGATGAAGTTTCCGGTCAGGTAGGCGATCAGCGCATAGGACGCGGCTGCAAACATCATCGGCACGATGGCCAGGCCGTCGAGACCGTCGGTAAAGTTCACCGCATTGGCGGCTCCGACCACGACGATCATCCCGAACAGGATGAACGCCCCACCCAGAGGCAGGAAATAGTCGTTCACGAAAGGTACGGCGACGCCCCCTGCAAAGGCCGGGTCGTTGGGGGCGATGGACGTCGCGGGCGCCAGCGCCGCGATGTCCCTTGCAAGTGGGGTCAGGGGGCCCCAATCGGCAAAGCCGGCGGGCGTATGGGCGCCGTGCAGGCCCATGATGAAGGCACAGGCCACGGCTGCAACCAGGAACTCCGTCGCCAGACGGACCCTCGCCGATACGCCATCCGCCGACTGGCTGGACACCTTGGCAAAGTCATCGAGGAACCCGAGCAGCGCATAGGCGGCGGTCACGAAAAGCACGGTCCAGACATAGGGATTGGCCACGTCCATCCAGAGGATCGTGCCGGTAAACAGGCCCACCCAGATGATGAAGCCACCCATGGTGGGTGTGCCGCGCTTGGCCATCTGATCCTGCATCGACAGGTCCCGGATCGGCTGGCCCTTGCCCTGACGCGCGCGCAGGAGGTCGATGATGGGACGCCCGAGAAGCACGGCGACCAGGAAGGCGGTCGCAACCGCAGCACCCGTGCGGAACGTCAGATAGTTCAGAAGGTTGAACACGCCGCTATCGGCGGCGAGGAGCTCATAGATCATGCCCGTCCTTCGCGGAGCATTCGGCTCCGCTCACCATCATACCCGCCCGCACCGTCTCGCCTGTCTGGCGAATTCTGTCCGCGAGCCATCCCATCCGGGAGGCATTCGACCCTTTGATCAAGAGCGTGTCGCCGTCGCGAAGCGCGTTTTCGACCGCTTCCAACAGGTCTTCCACCTTGACGGCCCAACGTTGCTGAATCGTACCGGGAAGCGCGTCAGCCAGGCCCTGCATCGCCGGTCCGCACAGGAACACCACCTCCGCACCGCTGTCTGCCACGGCCCCCGCCAGATCGGCATGCACGGCCCGCGGATCCCCACCGACCTCCCGCATCTCGCCCAGCGCGACCAGGCGGCGGCGCCCCTGGCGCACGCTCAAAGCGGCCAGCGCCGCGGCCATGCTTTCGGGATTGGCATTGTAGGAATCGTCGATCAGCCAGGCCGTGCCACCGCCAGGCAGGGAGATCGCCTCGGCGGTGCCGCGCCCGGCCGGCGGGCCGAAGCCCTCCAGCGCCTCGGCCACCAGGGCCGGGTCAACCCCGCAGCGCGCCGCCAGGAGAGCGGCCGCCGCCGCATTCTCGGCCCAGTGGGCGCCGACCGCACGCAAGCCGAACCCGATGCGCTGTCCGTCGAGGACCAGGCCCACCTGGCTGGCAAGGCCATCGGTCGTGTAATCGACCACCCGGCAATCGGCGCCTTCCACCGCACCGAAGGTCGCGATCTCGGCGCTGGCGCAATGGGCGCGTCCGCGGGCCACAAGGTGATCGCGAAACGCATCCGAGGCCGGGATGGCGAGCGTGCCGCCGGGTTGGAGACCGGCGAAGATGTCTGCCTTTTCGCTGGCGATGGCCTCAAGCGTGCCGAGGCCTTCCAGATGTGCCGGGGCGATTTTCGTGACCAGGGCATGGTGTGGGGCGACCAGGCGGGCACGCGGCGCGATCTCGCCCGGCGTGCTCATGCCGATCTCGAAGACCGCGCGCTCGGTCCGCTCTGGCATTCGCGCAAGCGTCAGTGGCACGCCCCAGTGATTGTTGAAGCTCTTTTCTGCCCAATGTGCCGGTCCGGCGGCCCTGAAGATCGCGGCCAGCATGTCCTTCACGCTCGTCTTGCCCACAGAGCCGGTGATCGCCACACGAACCGCGGAACTGCGATCGCGCGCCGCAAGGGCAAGCTCCGTCAGGGCCTGGGGGACGTCGCCCACCTGGACGATCGGTCCGGCGGCCTCCGGAACCGGGCGGCTGACCAGGGCTGCGGCAGCGCCAGCCTCGAAGGCCTGGGGGACGAACTCATGACCGTCGCGCCGGTCGGTCAGCGCGATGAACAGATCGCCGGGCCGGAGGGTGCGCGTGTCTATGGACAGGCCCGTCACGGGCACGTCCCCAACGGTCCGCCCGCTTGTGACCGCCGCAATCTCGGAGGTCGTCCAGAGCGGCCTATCCATGACCCACCTCCTGCAGCGCAGCGGCCGCGGTTGCCTGGTCGGAGAAGGGCAGCACCGTCTCGCCGACGATCTGGCCCGTCTCGTGTCCCTTGCCGGCAATCACTAGTGTGTCGCCGGCTCGCAGCTCGGCGACGGCGGCGCGGATCGCCTCGGCCCGGTCTGCGATCTCGCGCGCATCCGGCACACCTTGCAGGATCGCGGCCCGGATGGCCTCCGCAGCCTCGGTGCGGGGGTTGTCATCGGTGACGATCACGCGGTCGGCCTGGCGGCGGGCGACCGCCCCCATCAGCGGTCGCTTGCTCCGGTCCCGGTCCCCGCCGCATCCGAACACGACGAACAGGCGCCCGGCGGTGTGAGGCCGCACGGCGCGCAGCAGCACGTCCAGCCCGTCGGGCGTATGGGCATAGTCCACGAAGACCGGCGCGCCCGCCCCTGTCTGGCCGACATACTCCATCCGCCCCTTGACCGGTTCGAGCCGGGACAGGCCCTCGGCCACGGCGTCGAAACCCATGTCCAGCGCCAGGGCCAGACCCGCGGCGGTGAGTGCGTTAAGGGCCTGGAACTCCCCGATCAGGGGCAGGTCAACCCGAACCTCGCGCCCGGCATGGTTGAGGAACAGCGCCTGCCCCACGGCCTTGGGCATCAGCTCCTCGATCTTCAGATCCCGGCCGCGCCATCCAACCGAAAAGGGCGCAAGCCCGGCCGCGCCGGCCGCCTCGGCGAAGTGTCGGCTTTCCGGGCTGTCGGCATTGATCACGGCCGGTATGCCTGCCGGCGAGAGGTCGCTGAACAGGCGCAGCTTCGCGGCGCGGTAGGCCTCCATCGAGCTGTGGTAGTCCAGATGATCCTGGGTGAGATTCGTGAAGGCGACGGCCGAGAGGCGCACCCCGTCGAGACGGAACTGCGCGAGTCCATGGGACGAGGCTTCCATGGCGCAGTGGCTGACCCCCTGCCCCGCCAGCGTGTCGAGGGTGGAATGGATGGCGACCGGATCGGGTGTCGTATGGCCGAGGTCGAGGCGACCTTCGGGCCCCACGGCCCCCAATGTGCCCATGGACGCGGCCGCATATCCGCCCCGCTGCCAGATCTGGCGCAGGAAATCGACGGTGGAGCTCTTTCCGTTCGTGCCGGTGACGGCGACCAGCACGTCAGGCTGGCCCGGATAGAGCCGCGCCGCAGCGAGCGCCAGCGCGCGGCGCGGTTCGGCATCCTGCACGACCGGCACACCCCCGGTCTCGGCAGGCCGATCGCTGAGAATGGCGACGGCACCGCGTGCAAGGGCCTCGGGGATGAAATCGTGGCCGTCTGCCAGACTGCCCCGGAGGGCGGCAAAGACCGTTCCGGGGCCGACCTTGCGGCTGTCGGAGGTCAGACCGGTGACCGGAATGTCGGCGGCGCCGGGGGGTATACCCTGGTCGAAAAGGTCTTTCAGCATCATGGCGTGGCGCTCCCATCGGATGTGTCCGCAACGGAGAGGGCGACGCCGTCCGCGTCCAGACGGGGCGCAATGCCGAGCAGCGGCGCGATGCGTTCGATCGTCCTGCCAGCAGCCGGCGCGGCATTCCACGCCGATGTGACACCCGTCCTCACTCCGTCGGCCCGTGTCCCGGGCTTGGGATCATCCAAGACGATCAATAGGGCGTATTGTGGGCGCTCTGCGGGAAACAGCGCCGCGAAACTCGTGACGTTCCGGTCGTCGGCATACCCGCCCCCGACGGGCTTCTCCGCCGTGCCGGTCTTTCCAGCGACACGGTAGCCGGCGACGTCGGCCCGCGATCCGGTCCCGTCCCGCACGGCCTCGCGCATCATGTCGACCACAAGACGCGCCACGTCTGGCGAAACCAGCCTCCGGGTCCTGAGTGCGTGCGCGTCGCCTCCGGCCTGGGGCCGGCGCAGCAGAGTTGGCGCCACCCAGACGCCCTCGTTTCCAAGCGCCGCCACGGCCGCACCGAAGGCCAGAGGCGAGACGGCCAGCCCATGTCCGTACGACACGGTGGCGACCGTAATCGGACGCCAGGTGTCCGGCACCAGGGGGGGCGCATCACCCGGCAGCTCGATCGGCACCGCAGAGAGAAGCCCCGCCCGCTCCAGGAACGCGATCAGACCGGCATCACCCAGGCGCTGGGCGATCCGAACGGTGCCGATGTTCGAACTGTCCGCCACGATATCGGTGACACTGGCGGGGGCATCGATCGGGTGCAGGTCATCGATCTCGAATCCTCCGATCGGGATCGGCGTCTCTGTATCGAAGGTTTCGCTCGGACTGAGAACGCCAGCCTCCAGCGCCGCCGCCACTGTCAGGGGCTTGAAGACCGAGCCGAGCTCATAGACGGCATTGCTGGCGCGGTTCAGGCGGCCGGACGCATCGGCGGGCGTTTCGTGGGCGCGGTTCGGATCAAAGGGCGGCCAGCTTGCCAGCGCCCAGACGTCCCCGGTCCCGACCTCGATCAGGACCCCGGCACCACCCCTTGCATCATGATGTGACGCCGCGCGCGCCAGCTCCGCCTCCAGCGCAAACTGCACGCCGGAATGCAGCGTCACGGCCAGCGGCGCGCCACCTTCGGCCAGGCGCGCCTCCTGGCTCAGCTCGAGGCCGCCAAGGCCCGTGCCGTCCACACTCGTATAGCCAAGAACATGGCCAGCCAGTGCCCCACGCGGATAGGCGCGGCGGCGTTCGGTCCGGAACCCCAGCCCTTCCAGCCCCAGATCGAATACGGCCTGTCGCTGGCGCGGGGTCAGCCCCCGGCGCACCCAGACGAAGGCCCGGTCGCGATTGGCAAGCCGCGCGGCGAGGGCGCCCACATCCAGATCGGGCAGCACGTCGGCAAGCTGTCGCGCAGTCGCCTCCGCGTCCCAGATGGCGCGGGGATCGGCGAACAGGGAATAGACTTCGACGGAGGTGGCGAGCAACTCTCCATTGCGATCGACAATGTCGGCGCGGCGGACGGGCGCCTCGAACGGGCCGCTTCGAACCGACGCCGCTTCCGCCGGGTCCATCGCGACCGCCCCGGCCTTCAGCGCAATCAGCCCGAAGACGGCGACCACGCTCCAGGCCACATATCTTGCGCGCACGCCCGCCAGACGTTCGGCTTCTGCCAGGTGCCGCAGACCGCCGAACCGGGCGCGCAAGGCGGTGAACCTGGAGGCGGTCATGGCTGCGCCTCCCGCGCGACGGCGTCCGGCGGGGGCGGTTGGCGGCCGGCCTCGAGATGACGGGCCAGAGCATCGGCGGACACGAACTGGACAGCGCGCGCCGGCGCCATGCCCAGGCGCTCGCGGGCGTAGACCTCGATCCATTCGCGCCGTCCCAGATGCGCCCGCTCCGCCTCGAGCAGTTCAAGGCGGGCTTCCGCCTCGGCGATCCTGCGTTCGATCCGGACGATCTCGCGCGCCGCATTCCGGGCGTTGTACTTGGCCTGGTAGACGGCAACCACGAGCAGCGCGACAACGATCAGGGCAAACAGGAAGAGCCGGCGACTCATAGCAGGCGCTCCAAATCCATCAGCGGGACTAGGCCGTCCATGGGCGTCGCCACGTCGCGCCATGGCTCGGCATCGGTCCGGCGCGCCGCACGCAGGCGGGCCGACCGGGCGCGCGGATTGTCGGCCGCTTCCGCCTCACCGGGCTCGACCGCCTTGCGGTAGATGAGGTCGAAACTGGGCGCACGCCCGCCTGTCTGGCCAGGCACATGGCGCGAGGGACCGCCGCGCTGCCCGGCCCGGGCCCGCAGGAACGTCTTCACCACCCGATCTTCCAGCGAATGGAAGCTCACCACGACCAGGCGCCCGCCCGGGGCAAGCACGTTCTCGGCCGCCGCCAGAGCCCGCGCCAGCTCGCCCAGCTCGTCATTGACGTACATGCGCAGCGCCTGGAAGGTCCGGGTCGCGGGATGAAGCCGCGCGCCCTTTCGCCCCCCAACGGCATGTTCGACCGTCTCGGCGAGGTCCAGCGTGCGCCGGAACGGCGCCCGGGCGCGGCGCTGGACAATGGCGCGGGCGATCCGGCGGGAGGCGCGATCCTCGCCCAGACGAAACACGATGTCGGCGATCGCCTTTTCCGGGAGATGATTGACGGCGTCGGCCGCACTGGGCCCGCTGCCGCCCATGCGCATGTCGAGCGGGCCATCGGACTGGAAGGAAAATCCCCGATGAGCCTCATCCAGCTGGAACGACGACACGCCGAGATCCAGCACCACGCCGTCGAGCGCCGGCTGACCTGAATTGATCGCTAGGGCGTCGAGATCGCCGAAGCGGCCCAGAAGAGGGATCAGGCGCGGCTGGCGCGCTGCCAGGGTCTCCGCCCGGGCGATGGCGTCGAGATCGCGGTCCACCGCAAGAAGACGGCACTTGGCCGCCGCCAGGATTGCGCGGGCATAGCCGCCACCGCCGTAGGTTCCGTCGAGGTAGACCTCGCCATCGGCCGGCGACAGCGCAGCGAGCATTTCGGTGAGAAGGACGGGCGTGTGGGTCATGCCGGCTCCCCACCTCCCGCCTGGCCGAGACCGGGCACGCCGCCCGCAGCCAGCGTCTCGGAATAGGCTTCCGACAGCGCCTCGGCGATGTCCGGATCGGAGACGACATCGTCCATCTGCGCGTCATAGCCCGCAAAGCGGTCCGGATCCCAGATCTGGAAACTGTCCACCGCGCCCGCAAAGATCACCCGCTCGCCAAGACCCGCGACCGCCATGAGATGCTCTGGCAGACGGATCCGACCGGCATCGTCCATCTTGAGATCGGCGGACCGCACGAACACGCCGTGACGCAACGCCCGATGCGCCTTCGATTGCGGGGGCAGCCGCATGATCGTCTGACGATAGACCGCCATCAACGCCTCACCCCCACCCTCAAGGCAGCCGGACCCGTCCAGCGCCGGCCACAGGAACACCCGGTTCCCACCGCCAAGGGCCGCGCGGAAAGGCGCCGGGATGGACACCCGCCCTTTCGCATCAATACCGCTCTCGTAGGTGGATACGAACACCGCCCAACCCGATCCCGATCAGCCCATGGGAATTCCTTACTGCAATTTGGGCTATCATGGGAAGACATGGGAACCAATGGGAAATTAACCCATTCAAAGAATTCCACAGCCTTACATTGATGGAAAATTAAAAGAACAAAACATGATTACTTGGGAACAAAATATGAAAACGAAGTCCGGCAGGTCCTCGCCGTGCGTATGGGACGCGATGACAGACACGCGTTCGGGGGCGCAAAGTTAACCTGCCGGACCCCACACGCGATCCGGGCTCGAACGCTTCTGCCATTGGCGGACCGGCCGCCCCTGCGGCGGACTCCGGCAAGACCAGACCGGCGTGCGCGCCATCAGGACTGGCCACCGATTGCAGCGAGCGACACATCGCTCTCGTGGCGCAAGGGCCTCTCAGCGCCGCGAGACCGGCTCTATCTCGGGGCCCGGCGTGCCAGCCGAGGTGGCCGGGCGCGCGTGGCTGGAGGCTGCGGGACACCAGATGCCAAAGGCCGAGCCCCGGCCTGGAAGGCTCTCCACGATCAGGCCGCCGCGATGGCGCGCCATGATGTGCTTCACGATGGCAAGCCCGAGCCCGGTGCCGGTCACGGCCCCGCCACGCGAACTGTCCACGCGATAGAATCGTTGCCCGAGACGCGGCAGGTGTTCGCGGTCGATCCCGGGGCCTTCGTCGCTGACCCGGAACCAGAGGCCGGCCGCGCCCGGGTCATAGGGCGCCGACAGGATGGCCATGCGATTTGCGTCGTCCCAGACCCGTCCGGCCCGATCGCGTGCGAGATCCATGTTCTGCGACCGGCCGGCCGACACCCGAATGGCACCGCCATCGGGTGAATACTTCACGGCATTTACCAGGAGGTTCTGAGCGACCTGCATCATCTCGTCGGCATCGGCTATGGCCGTCAGTCCAGTTTCGGGCCCCTCATAATTGATCTCGATGTCGCGCTCGGCCGCGACGGGACGCAGGGCCTGCACGGACCGGCTCAGGGTGACCGCGAGATCGGTCTCGGTCTCGGGCGGCCGGTGCTCGCTGAACTCGATGCGGGACAGGGAAAGGAGATCGGCAATCAGACGCCGCATCCGCTCGGTCTGTTCGAACATGATGTCGAGGAACCGGTCCCAGGACGCCTTGTCGTCGCGGGCCGGCCCGCGCATCGTCTCGATAAATCCGGCCAGCGAGGTCAGGGGCGTGCGCAGTTCGTGGCTCGCATTGGCGAGGAAGTCGGCACGCGCCTGTTCGGCCCGACGCGCTTCGGTCCGGTCTTCCAGCACGACAAGGACGCCGCCTGCCGGCAGGTTCAGCGGCCCCACATGTGCAAGCCACACCTGGTCCGACGCGCCGGTGCGCTCGATCTCGACCCGCTCTGCCGTCTTTCCGGTGAGCGTGCGCTCAATGGCGGCCAGCAGCGGCGGGTCGCGCACCACGGCCCCGGCCAGGGCACCGCGCGGCTCGCGCATCCGAAAGACCTCGCGGGCTGCCGGGTTCGCCCCGTCGATGCGCCCGTCACGCCCAACATGTAGCGCCGGGAAGGGCAGGCTTGCGACAAATGCGACGAAGTCGACATCCGCCTCCGCCGGCGCCGTGCCAGCGCCGTCGCCCTCCTCCTGCGCATCGGGAAGAACGCTGGTCGTGCCGACATAATAGGCCGCCGAACCGGTCGCGAGCACGATACAGGCGGTCACCGCCTCGACCCAACCGAGCGCACCCGACAGGGCGAGTAGGGCGAGAACCCCCATCCCCCCCATGACCACGATGGCCACGTCGCGCGCGCGCTCCGGCCGCCGCCGGTCAGGGCGCCGACCGGGGCGCGGCGCGCCGCTGAACTCGGGCTCACCCATGTCCGCATCGGGATCCGGCATGGTCCAGTCTCCAATCGGCCTCGGCCTTACTGTACCGGCCATTTAAGGGCCATGATTTAACACGACTGTAAGGGCGGTGTGACAGCAGGCGATCCGCATGCACCGAACACGCGTAAGCCATTCGGGGGCGATGCATCCCACCCGAGAGACAATTATTGTTTTTCAATAATTTTTGATTGACAGTCGACAATAAACGGCCTACGCCGCCGGCGAGCACGCTAGAACGGAACCGGACCCCACTCCGCATGAAACAGGCACCCCTCCTTCTCGGCGCCGTCCTTCTGGGCGGATGCGGTACCTTAAGCGGCCTGTCAGGCGAGCCGTTCGAGCCGATCCCGCTCGCACCCGACGCGCCGGAACGCTGGGCGGCCGCGGGCGTGGACACGGTCCCGGCCGAAGGAAACTGGCTGGCGCAGTTCAACAGCAACGCGCTGACTGGCCTGGTTCAGGAAGCCCTCGCCAACAATCCCACCCTCGCCGCCCAGGTCGCCACGCGCAATGCGGCGGTGTTCGATGCCCGCGCGGAACGCGGCAATCTTCGCCCATTGGTCAACGGGTCCGTCGATACGGGCGCGATCCGCAACGTCGCGAACCTGGGTGGCGAAGCGGTCACGTCGGACGACGCGCTCTACGGGCTCGGGGTCACGGCAAGCTGGGACGCCGACCTTTGGGGCCGTCTGCGTGCAGGCGTCCGACTGGCGGAGTCCGACCTTGCCGTCGCCGAAGCGGATCTCCAGGCGGCGCGTCTGTCGCTTGCCGCGCAAACCGCCCTTGCCTGGCTGGACCTGAACACGGCACAGGCGCTGGAACAGGTGGCTGATGCGACGCTCGAGGTCCGCCAGCGCACCGAACGCCTGACCACGCGGCGCTTCTCCCGCGGCCTCTCGACCGCGCTCGATGTGCGCCTGGCACGCAGCGCCCTCGCCCAGGCCGAGGCGGAGGTCGCCCAGAGGGAGCAGGCCACCGGAGAGGCCGCGCGACGCCTGGAAGTCCTGATCGGGCGATATCCTGCCGCCGAGGTCGGCGCACCGGCGGAGCTGCCCCGCCTGGCGGCGCTGGAGCCTTCCGGAAATCCGGTCACGCTGCTTGCCCGACGCCCCGATGTTGCCGCCGCGGAAGCGCGTGTTGTGTCTGCGGGGCTGCGGGCGGAACAGGCGCGGCTTGCGCTCTACCCCTCCCTTTCGCTGACCGCCTCTGCGTCCACCAGCCAGAACAATCTGGCCGATGCCCTCGATCCGGCGTTCATTGCGGCGCGGGCTCTGGCAGGCCTGACCCAGCCGCTCTATGCTGGCGGCCAGATCGCGGCGCGGCGCGATGCCTTCATCGAACGGGCAAGGATCGCACTGGCGAACTACGCCGCCACGACGCTCACGGCCTGGCAGGAGGTCGAGAACGCGCTGGCCGCCGACCGGTTCCTGTCCCGCCAGGAAGCGGCGCAGGAACGCGCCCTGGAGGAGGCCGCCCAGGCCGAGGACCTGGCCGAGCGCCAGTACCAGAACGGTCTGGTCAGCATCTTCAATCTGATCGACGCCCAGACCCGCCGCCTGAACGCGGAGTCCGGCCTCGTATCGGCACGCGCCGCGCGGGCCAGCAACCGCATCTCCTACCATCTCGCACTCGGGGGCGGCCTGCCCGTCGCCCTGCCCGCCGATCCTTACCCCGCCGACCCCTTCGGGCGCGGCTCCAGCGAAGGCCCGCAGCCATGACCCGCATCCTTGCGATCCTGCTTCCCATTCTCATCCTTGTCGTCCTCGGCTTCGGAGGCATGAGCGTCCTGCAGGCGATGGCGCCCGAACCGGAAGAGCGGGAGGAAGCGCCCCCCGGACTGTCGGTCTTCGCCGAACGGATCGTGGAAGACGACCTCGTGCTCAGCGTCGAGGCCCAGGGCCAGGTCGAACCGAAGCGCGAAATCGCCATCTCGCCCCAGATTTCCGGCCGCATCGGCTATGTCTCGGACGACTTCATCGCTGGCGGATTCATCGAACGTGGGCAGGTTCTGGTGCGGCTCGAGGCCGAGGATTACGAACTGGCGGTGACGCGTGCCCGCTCTGCGGTCGCCAGCGCCGAACAGACCCTGGCACGCGAGGAAGCCGAGGCCGACATCGCCCGCCAGGATCTCGCGGAACTCGGGGTCACCGACGCCAGCCCGCTGGCGCGCCGGGAACCGCAGCTCGCCCAGGCCCGCGCCGCCCTGAACAGCGCCGAGGCACAGCTCGCCGAGGCCGAACTCGCGCTTCAGCGTACGGCGATCCGCGCGCCGTTCTCCGGGCGGGTTCGCCACCGCAATGTGGACATCGGTCAGTTCGTGTCTCCCGGCCAGTCACTCGGAACGATCTTCGATACGCAGGTGGTGGAAGTGGCCCTGCCCATCACCGACGCGCAGCTTGGGCGTCTGAAGCTGCCGATCGCCTTCGGCGCAACCCAGGACCAGACCGGCCCCGAAGTTGTCTTCACCGCCACGGTGGCCGGTGCCCAGCGCCGCTGGGTTGGCCGCGTGACGCGTACCGCGGCCGCACTCGACCCCAGAACCCGCCTGATCGACGTGATTGCCGAGCTGGATGATCCCTATGGCGCAGGTGCAGACGGTAGCGTGCCCATGGCGCCGGGCCTGTTCGTCAATGCGAGGATCAAGGGCCAGCTCATCGAGGATGTGAAGGTGGCGCCGAGGGCCGCGCTTCGCGGCGACGACCGGGTCTATGTGGGCAATCCGAAGGAAGGCACGCTCTCCATCCGCCAGGTGGACGTCGTCCACGCCGACGAGGACGGCGCCTATCTGCGCTCCGGCGTCGAGGTGGGCGACCTGGCCGTCGTCTCGCCGATCCAGGCGGCCTTCGACGGAATGCGGATCCGGGTCGTCGAACGCCTGCCGGACGGGTCCACCCTGACCCATGAGCCGGAAGCGGGCGACACCACGTCCGGCGGGACCCCGGCAACCACCGCCACGGTCGCCGGAAACGCCGAAGGAGTCGTCCAATGAACGGCATCGTCGCCTGGTTCGCCCGGAACTCCATCGCCGCCAACCTCCTGATGGTGGTGGCGTTCATTGGCGGCATCTTCAGCTTCAACAGCATGGAACGGGAAATGTTCCCGACGGTACCGATCGCCGGCGCCTCCGTCACGGTGGCCTGGCCGGGTGCCTCGCCTCAGGATGTCGAGGAACAGATCGTCACGCGCATCGAGGAGGTTGTCGCCGACTTGAACGGGCTCGACCGGATCACATCCATCGCCAGCGAGGGGTCGGGCGTGGTCAACATTCGCGGCCGCGACGACATCGACATGGACAAGTTCCTCGACGACATCAAGATCCGCGTCGACCAGATCAACAACCTGCCGCAAGCCGCATTCCGCCCGCAGGTCCAGCGCTGGGAGCAGCGCAATTGGTACTTCGGAATGGCGGTGTTCGGCGATGCTCCGCCGCTCGAGCTCAAGCGCATCACCGACGAGGTTCGCGACGACATCGCTGCCATCACGGGCGGAGAGCTGGCGGTTGTCCAGGGCATCCTCGAAGAGGAAGTCGCGATCGAGATTTCGGAAGAGGCCCTTCGCCGCTATGGCCTCACCTTCACCGACGTGGCCGAGGCGGTGCGCAGTTCGTCGCTGAACTCGTCGGGCGGTCGCGTCCGCACCGACACGGGTGAGGTTGCCCTGCAGGCGCGCCAGCTTGCCGACACGAAGGAACAGTTCGAGCGCATCGTCCTGCGCCAGACACCTGAAGGCGGCACCATCCGTGTCGGCGATGTGGCGACGGTGATCGACGGGTTCGTCGATACCGAACTGACCGCGCGTCATGACGGCAAGCGATCCGCCTTCGTCATGGTGGTCGCGCCTGACGAGATGCAGATCGTCGACTATACCGACGCGTTCAAGGATTACATCGAACGGGCCAACGATCCCGCCAACGGCATCCTGCCCGAAGCCATCAAGATCGATATCCTCTGGGACGACAGCGAGGTCTTCAAGGCGCGGATGAACACCATCGCCAATTCGGCGATGCTGGGCGGGATGCTCGTCCTTCTCGTCCTGATCCTTTTCCTGCGGCCGATCGTGGCGTTCTGGGTCACCGTGGGCATCTTCACCGCCTTTGCCGGCGGCATCATGCTGCTGCCCTTCTTCGGCGTGTCGTTCAACATCCTGTCCCTGTTCGCCGTGCTTCTGGTGATCGGGGTCATCGTCGACGACGCCATCATCGTCGGCGAGAACATCCACCGGGAAGTGGAGAGCGGGCGGCGTGCCGGCATCGATGCCGCCATCATCGGCACGCAACTGGTCATGAAACCCGTGATCTTCGGCGTGATCACGACAATCATCGCCTTCCTGCCCTGGGCGTTCCTGACCGGGCCGACTCGATCCTTCACCGAGCAGATCACCTTCGTCGTGGTGGCCGCCCTCGTCTTTTCGCTGATCGAGTCCCTGCTGATCCTGCCGGCTCACCTGGCCCACCTGAAGCCGCAGAATTTCGACGGTCCCGGCGGGCGGCTGCTGCGCCTACAGCGGGCGATCGCCGACAGCCTGCTCTGGTTCGCCAATCACATCTACAAGCCGGTGCTGGAACTGGCGGTGCGCTATCGCTACGCCACGGTCACGTTCTTCGTCTCGCTGTTCATGCTGGCGACGCAACTGGTGGGGCAGAACTATGTGCCCTTCCGCTTCATGCCGCAGATCGAGGGCGACCTGATCCAGGTGGAAATCGAGTTGCCGGACGGGACACCCTTTTCCCGCACGGAGCATGTGCGCGACCAGCTCGAGAACGGAATCGACCTCCTGACGGTGGAGATGGCCGAGACATATCCCATGCTCGAGGACGGCCTGATCGAGGGCGCCTCGGTCGTCGCCGAGGGCCGCCGCGTGCAGGCCTGGGTGGGCATGGTGCCTCCGGAGGAGCGACCCGAATCGATCTCGACCGCCGAAGTCTCGGAACGCTTCCGCGAGCTTGTGGGGCCGATCCAGGATGCCGAAGAGGTCTCGTTCGACTTCACCCTGAACGAGGAAGATGACGGCATCCAATTCTCGCTCAGCCACCCCGACCTCGACCGTCTGCGCGAGGCGGCGGAAGATGTGAAGGCACAGCTCGCCACCTATTCGACCACCTACGACATCGGTGACAACCTCTCCTCGGCCGCCGAGGAGTTGCGCATCTCCCTGCGGCCCGGCGCCGAGGCGCTCGGCATCACGCTTGCCGACGTCACCCGTCAGGTGCGCCAGGCGTATTACGGAGAGGAAGCCCAGCGCCTGCCACGCGACGGCGAGGATGTACGCGTGATGGTCCGCCTGCCGGAAGCGGACCGGCGCAACCTGGACAGCCTGTCAAATCTCCGGGTCCGCACGCCCGACGGTCGCGAAATCCCGGTGAGCCAGGTGGCGGAATTCGATTTCGCTCCCGGAATCAACCGGATCCTCCGGCGCGACCGGCTCCGTTCGGTCTCGGTGCGCGCCGAGCTGACCGACGATGTGCGCGGACAGATCGTGAAGGACATGGAGGCGAATTACTGGCCGGGCTTCGAGACGCGCTATCCCGATGTGCGCCGCGACAGCATCGGCGGGTACGAGGACGAGCAGGAATTCTTCCAGGAGGTGAACCGCTTCACGATCCTGGCCATCGCGGCAATGTACATCCTGCTGGCCATCGCCTTCGGCTCCTATGCCCAGCCGCTGCTACTGCTCACGGCCCTGCCCTTCGCCTATGCCGGGGCCGTGTTCGGCCACCTGATCTTCGGCGTGCCCATGGCGATGTTCAGCTTTTTCGGCATCGCCGCGGCTGGTGGCGTGGTGATCAACGACAACCTTGTTCTGGTCGATTTCATCAACCGACGCCGTGCGGAAGGCGCCGGGGCGCTGCAGGCCATCGTCGATGGCGGGGTCAGCCGCTTCCGTCCGATCCTGCTCACCTCGGTAACGACGTTTGTCGGCATTCTTCCCCTGATCGCGGAGCGCTCCGTCCAGGCGCAGTTCCTCAAGCCGATGGTCATCTCTCTGGGCTGCGCGGTGTCTTTCGCCCTGTTCGTCTCGCTTCTGATGGTGCCCTGCCTCTATGCGGTCGGCGTGGAAATCGGGCGGATCTTCCGGTGGAGCTGGGGCGGGCGGCCCTTCCGCCACATCGGCGAGACGTATTCTGGCGTGGTCCATATCGACGAGGAAGAACTGATCGGCACCAGCGCGGATGGCGCAACCGGACCAGGTGGGCTTAAACCCGCGGAATAGGCGGCGCCTCAAGCTCACCCGAGCGTCTGCGCCAGACCAGTGTCGCGGACCCTGCATCGCCAGGTCCTCTTGCGTGCCGCCCCGGCGCGGCGCAGCCTCAGAATGATCCCAGACAGAGGAGTTCCGAATGTCCCGATTGCTCGCCAGTGCCGCCACCCTGGCCCTGCTGACGGCGTGTGGCGCCCCTGCCTCAACTCCAGGTGAAGAGGCGACCGCGACCCCGCTTTCGGCCACCGCACCCGTCGAAGACCGCAAGGTGGAGACCACCTCACCCGACGTCTGGGGCGACTGGGGGATCGATCTTACGGCGATGAACCGCAACGTGGCACCTGGCGACGATTTCTTCCGCTACGTGAACGGCACGTGGTACGACCAGTTCGAACTGCCGGCCGACAAGGTGCGCTATGGCGCGTTCGACCTGTTGCGGGAGAAGTCCGAGCAGCAGATCCGCTTCATCATCGAGGACCTGGCGAAGGACGCGCCACCGCTCGATACGCCGGCCGGCAAAGTCGCGGCCATGTATAATGCCTTCCTCGATACCAAAGCGATCGACGCCGCCGGGCTGGCGCCCCTTGGGCCGCTTTTCGAGCGTATCGAGGCGATCGAGAGCCGCGAGGCCCTTGCCGAGGTGTTCGGCTCGGTCGGCTTTGCCTCGCCCATCGGCACCTATGTCGGCACCGACGACAAGGACCCCGACACCTACATCCTGCATCTCTACATTGCCGGATTGGGCCTGCCCGATCGCGAATACTACCTCAAGGATGACGCGACGTCGGAAGACATCCGCAAGGCCTATGTCGACTACCTCGCAACCCTTCTGGACGCCGCTGGCGAAGCGGCGCCGCGAGATGCGGCGCAACGGATCCTGGCGCTGGAGACCCGGATCGCCGAGGCCGACTGGGACCGCGCGCTCAGCCGCAATCCGGAACTGACCTACAACAAGCTTGACGCCGAGGACCGCGCCCGCCTGGCTGGCGACTTTCCGCTCGACCGGTTCCTGACGGCGGCTGGCGCGCCCATCGAGGGCGACATGCTCGTGATCGAAGTGCCTCCGACCGAGGCCGACCTCGATGCGGCCGGGCTCAGCGATGCCGATGCCGAGAAGCTGGGCCCGGGGATCGGCGAGGTGATGAGACTCGCCCAGACCGCCGAGCTCGGGACCTGGAAGGTCTATCTGAAGGCGCATCTGATGCGGAGCTTCGCCTCGGTCCTGCCGCGCGAGATCGACGAGGCGACCTTCGCATTCTATGGCACCAAGCTGCGCGGTCAGCCCGAACAGCGTCCGCGTTGGAAGCGCGCCGTGTCGGAGGTCGAGAACAGTCTCGGCGAGGCGCTCGGCCAAGTGTACGTGGACCGCCATTTCCCACCGACGCACAAGGCAGAGATGGACGACCTGGTCGCAAATCTCCGGGCGGCCATGCGCGCCAACCTCCAGGACCTCGCCTGGATGAGCCCTGAAACCCGTATTCGGGCAGAAGAGAAACTCGACAGGTTCACACCGAAGATCGGCTATCCGCCGCGTTTCGAGACCTACGAGACCATGGACATCGGCCAGGATGCGTTCGCGAATGCGCTGGCGGCCTCGCGCTGGGCCTGGGAGGACAATCTGGGCAAGCTGGGCTCGGAGGTCGATCGCGACGAGTGGTTCATGACCCCGCAGACGGTGAACGCCTACTATTATCCCCCTTTCAACGAGATCGTCTTCCCTGCCGCGATCCTGCAACCGCCCTTCTTCAACATGTCGGCCGATCCGGCCGTCAATTATGGCGCGATCGGCGGCGTGATCGGCCATGAGATCGGACACGGGTTCGACGATCAGGGCTCCAAATATGACGGCGACGGCGTGCTGCGGAACTGGTGGACAGACGAGGATCTGGCGCGGTTCCGGGCGCTTGGCCGCGACCTGGCCCGGCAGTACGACGCCTATTGCCCGCTGGAGGCCGAGGACGCTCCGTGCGTCAACGGTCAGCTCAGCCTCGGCGAGAACATTGGCGATCTGGGCGGCCTGTCCCTGGCCTACCGTGCCTATCGGCTCAGCCTGAACGGCGAGGAGGCGCCCGTGATCGACGGCCTGACCGGCGACCAGCGCTTCTTTCTGGCCTGGGGGCAGGTCTGGCGGTCGAAGTCGCGGGATGAGGCGCTGCGCCAGCAATTGCTGACGGGCCCGCATTCGCCGGCGCGCTACCGGGTGAACGGCGTCGTGCGCAACATGGATGCCTGGTATGAGGCGTTCGGCGTGGAGGAGGGCAACGCCCTGTGGTTGCCGCCCGAGGACCGCGTCAAGATCTGGTAGCGACGCCGGGACCGCCCCAGGACCTGACGGGTCCGGGGCGTGCCCTGCCGGACGGCACCGTCACACCCGAACGGCTGCCCGTTGTCCGGCCCGTCCGTTCCGTGACACCTTACAGGTCGGACAAGCCCAGCGTGACTTCCGAAGCCTGGGCGACGACCTCGGACACCGCCGGCGGCGTCTGGTCCTTCAGAGGCGCCTCGCCGGGCCACATCGCGACCAGCGCCTCAAGCGCCGAGACGGTCTCTGTCGAGGCTTCGGTGCCGATTCCGCGAGCCATGTCGAGGGCGACCACCGCGAAACCATAGGCGTCCTGATATTCGCCGGGATCAGTGATTTCACCGTCCGTGACACCGACCGTGTACTCGGTCGCCACCATATCCATAAGATAGGCGATCACCTCGACGGGATCACCGCCGGCCTGGGCACGCACCTGTGCCATGTTCCGTTCCGCCTCGGCGAGCATCGGTTCCACCTCCGAAGCCGGGCGCCCCTCTTCGAGCGCCCTGGAGACCTCCTCGAAGGGCTCGCTGTCGAAACCCAGCGCATCGAGGCCCTCGCGCTCGTCCACATAGGCTTCCGAAACCGGATGCAGCAGGTGCGGGGCCGCCTGTTCGGGTGCCCCGGCGCGGTACAGCGCGAGACCGGCTGCGACATGGCCGGACATGAAGGCGACGCGCTTTTCGATGGCGAGGTCGGCGGCGTCTGCAGCGCCCGCCTCCCCGCTCTCGCCGCCTTCTCCTCCATAGCCCTCGCCGGCTTCGCCCGCATCGGCCATCAGGCCATCCAGGCGGGTCTCGCCGGTATCGGTGGGGACTTCCGCGCGCTCTTCACCTGCCGGGTCGGAGGGCGCGGCCTGGCCGCAGCCCGCCAGCACGCCACCGGCAAGGAGCGCGCCGGCGCCGAGTGCGGCCCAATGTTTATGAACGGTGCTCATGGGGAATCCCTTTCGCTGTGATGCTTGGCGCATCTTCAAGTCAATCAGGGTCCGTGAAGATGCGCGGGTTTCTTGTTTCGGAGCATTTTCTTGACGCGAACCGGTGCCCACTTCGCTTGAACATGCGTTAGCTCCATGTCCGGGCAGGGTAACTGACTGAGACGCAGTCTCAAGCCGGGGCGCGGTTGGCGGGCGGGCGGTCGCCACGACCCGCCTCGTGACCGGTCAGGCGGCCAGCGCGTGGGCGGGGAGACTTTCGGCGGCCGGGGAAAGACGCTCTACGAAGCGATCCACCGTGTCGCCGCGGACCAGCCACTGGGCATGGCGCCGGGCCGCCTCCGTCTCGCCGCGCGCCAGGGCGAACAGCACTTCGAGGATGGAACATTCATGGGCCGTGGGCGCGGCACCAGGCGCACCGAAGCGAACCGGACGCCGCGCCCCGCGCTGAAGCATGTCGCTCGCGCGACGCACCGACCAGGCGGTCACCCGCCCGGCGGCCCGGCCGGGTCGATTGTTCAAGCGCGACGCGGCGGTCTCGATCGTCGCCTCGTCGCCCTGGGCGAAAGCGCGGAACAGATCAAGTATGGCACGTATCTCGTGGGACGCTTCGGTCATGTCGCGTATATTGCGAATTAATCGCAGTCGCACAAGACCCCGTCCGCCTCACGCGACAGAAAAAGGGCGCGCCCATTGGACGCGCCCTTCATCAAGCTGGACTGGCCAACCACACAGCGGGGGTGCCAGACCGAATGAGATCGAATGAAGCCGCCTCAGGCCGCCTCAAGTCGCCTCAAGCCGCCTGCTCACCAGACTTGCTGGCGTCGTGTTCGTACTCGCCGCACCAGTCGGTAGACGCCACGCTGGGCCACTTGGCCTTCATGGTGTCGTCCGTGGGCTGCGGCGCATAACGGCGGCACTCACTGCCGGCTTCATTGAAGAACTTACAGGTCGCACACTTCATGGGTCGGCCTCCTTGCACCTTGTTCCCATGTTACGTAGCACGATCCTCGCCGGATCACAAAAAAATCCTTCATTTCCAAAGTATTGCGAACGATTTTCAGGTGCACTCTCAGGCGTTGAAGGCCAGCCGCAAGCCCGGCTCCGGCCACCGGCACTTCACCAATTTTCCCGTACCGGACAGCGTGATGTAGGCGTCGCGCATATCCTCGCCGCCAAAGGCGATGTTGGTCACCAGCGGGTCGGGAAACGGCGTGTGCCGTATCTCGCCATCCGGTGTGAACGTCGTGATGCCTCCATTGAGGATGGTAGCCACCGTGACGTTACCTGCCTCGGTCACCGCCAGGCTGTCGACATACTGCAGCCCAGGCAGGGTCGCCACGCACCGCGCCTTGGGTCCGAGCCCCTCGCTGGGGCGGATTTCGCCGGGTCCAGCCAGGTCGAAGGCAAACAGCCGGCCGGTCAGGGTATCGGCCATGTAGACCACGCTTTCGTCAGGTGACAGACCGACCCCGTTCGGCGAGGGATAATGGAAGTCCAGTTCCCGGATCTCGCTGCCGTCCGGGCGGGCCCAATACAGGCCGCCGAAGTCCCGCGACCGGGAAAAGGTCTTGCCATGATCGGTAAAGTAGAAGCTCCCGTCGCGGGCGAAGACGATGTCGTTCGGCCCGCGCAGGGCATGGTCGCCGCAGGCAACATAGAGGCGCTCCACCGCGCCGGTTTGCAGGTCGATGCGCTCGATACGCCCGCCGCTGTAATCCTCGGGACAGTTGCCCGGCACCGTCAGGCCGCCGACGTCATGATACTGGAACCCGCCATTGTTGCAGGCATAGACCGCACCATCGGGTCCGATGGCGAGCCCGTTCGGCCCGCCGCCCGGCTCGGCCACCACCTCCCGGCGGCCGTCGCCCCAGACCCGGGTCACGCTGCCACGGCGGATCTCCACCAGAAGGATGGACCCGTCGGCCATCACGACCGGGCCTTCGGGAAAGCCCAGCCCCTCTGCAACCACTTCAAAATCCATGACGGTCTCCCCATTCGTGTTCAGCCCGCTGGGATGCAAGCCCTGACATCAGATCGCAGACCCTAGCCTGCCGCCAGAACCTGCGAAACGGGGTCCGGACTGCGAGGCGCTTTTCTCCGCCACGGAAAGGCGCTAAGCGCGCCGGCATGTTTCACATTACCGCCACCGGACCGCGGGCCGAGATTCAGGCCGCCTGGGATGCACTGGCCTGGACCGATCCCTCGCCGGCGGACTCCGTCGACGCGAAGGAGGAAAGCCGCACGCTGTGGCGCCTGGACGCCATCGCGCCCGATGCGGATGCGGTCGAGGCCTGCCGCGCGCTGATCGAGACGGCCGCGCCTGGGCTGGTACCCCGGATCGAAGCGCTTGCGCCGCGCGACTGGGTTGCCTTGTCACTCGAGGGGCTGCCCGCCGTGGAGGCCGGCCCGTTCATCGTCGCAGGCAGCCATGCGCTCGCCGCCGCCGCACCGGGCAAGACCGCACTGCTGATCGAGGCCGGCGCAGCCTTCGGCACCGGTCATCATGGAACGACGCTCGGCTGTCTGCTCGCCTATGCGCGCATTTTGCGGCGACGGCGTCCCGGTCGGGTGCTCGATCTCGGCACGGGAACCGGGGTGCTCGCCATTGCTGCGCTCAAGGCCGGGGCGACCCGCGCGATCGCCACGGACATGGATGCCGAAAGCATCCGGGTAACGCGGGCCAATGCGAAGGCCAATGAGGTCCACCCAAGGCTTCATGCGCGCGAGGCCGTGGGCACCCGCCATACGCTGATCCACGCCCAGGCCCCCTACGATCTGGTGTTCGCCAACATCCTTGCGAAACCGCTGGTCGGGCTGTCGGCAGAGATTGCGCGCCTTCTTGCGCCGGGCGGCCGGGCCATCCTGTCGGGCCTGCTCGATCATCAGGCCCCCCAGGTCCGGGCTGCCTTCGACGGGCATGGCTTGCAGCTTGAGGACCGCATCCGCCGTGACGGCTGGACCACGCTCACCTATCGGCGCAGCGAGGCGGCGCGAAAGTCCCTTTTGCCCGGCGCACGCGGCCGCTAGATTGCGACCATGAGACAGAGCTTTGACGCAACGGGCGGGGCGACCCAGGCCCGCACCAACCTCCCCCGGCTTCGCGACGCCATGAAGGCGGCGGGCCTCGACGGGGTCTATATTCCCCACGAGGACGAATATCAGAACGAGTATCTGCCCGCCGCGAACGAGCGCCTGGCCTGGGTCACCGGGTTCACCGGATCGGCGGGCGCTGCCATCGTCCTGTCGGACCGCGCCGCCGTGTTCGTCGACGGACGCTACACGCTGCAGGCAGAGGACCAGGTGCCCGGCGAGTTGTTCGAGCGGCTTGGCCTGCCGGATCCTGGCCCCTTCGGCTGGCTGGCGGACCAGAGCCTTCAGGGCCTCACGCTGGGATATGATCCGCGCCTGGTCAGCCCGAACGAAGCCAGACGCCTGGCCGAGGCCGCCGAAAGGGCTGGCGCCCGGCTGAAAGCGGTGGACGAGAATCCGATCGACCGCGCGTGGACCGAACGTCCCCCCCAACCGCTCTCGCCCGTCATACCCCATCCCCTGACCCATTCCGGACGGGAGAGCGCCGACAAGCGTCGCGAGATCGCCGACGGGCTCGCCCGGCGCGGTGCCGACGCCACCGTGCTGACCTCGCCGGCTTCACTCGCCTGGCTGTTCAACATTCGCGGCGGGGACGTGGCGCGCTCGCCATTGCCGCTCGGTCGGGCGATCCTGCGCCGGGACACCACCGCGACCCTCTTCCTCGACCCACGCAAGACGACCGACGGGCTGGCTGCCCATCTCGGCGAGACGGTGGAGCTGCGGCCGCTGGAGGCGCTGGAAGACGCGTTGGCGGAACTCGGCGGGCAGACCGTCAGCCTCGACCCAGACCTGGCCTCTGCCTGGTTCTTCGACCGGCTGGAGGCGGCGGGGGCCACCCTGTTGCGTGAACCCGACCCGGTCGCCCTGCCCCGGGCCTGCAAGAACGCCACGGAGATCGCCGGAACGGTCGCCGCGCATCGCCGTGACGGCGTGGCCGTGACGCGGTTCCTTCACTGGCTGGCCACGGAGGCCCAGTCCGGCAAGGTCACAGAAATCGACGCGGCGCTGGCGCTGGAGGGTTTCCGCGACGCCCTCGATGGCGTGCAGGATCTGTCTTTCGACACGATTTCCGGTGCCGGTCCGAATGGCGCGCTGCCGCATTATCGGGTTTCGACCGCAAGCAACCGGCGTCTGGCCGCAGGGACGCTGTATCTGGTGGATTCCGGCGCCCAGTATCTCGACGGCACGACAGACGTGACCCGGACCGTCGCCATCGGTCCCCCCAGCCGCGACATGCAGCGCCATTATACGCTGGTTCTCAAGGGACACATCGCGCTGGCCACCGTCCGGTTCCCGAGCGGGATCACGGGGACGCATCTGGATCCACTGGCGCGACAGTTTCTCTGGGCCGACGGCCTGGACTATGACCATGGCACCGGACACGGCGTGGGCGTCTATCTCGGCGTTCATGAAGGGCCGCAGCGCATCTCCAAGGGCTGGTCTCCAACCGCCCTGCGCCCGGGCATGATCGTGTCCAATGAGCCCGGCTACTACCGCGTCGGCGCCTACGGCATCCGGATCGAAAACCTGCAATACGTCACCGAGCCCGAGACCCCGGACGGGGGCGACCGGCCGATGCTGGGCTTTGAGCCCCTGACCCTCGCACCACTGGCCCGCGACCTGATAGACGCCAACCTGCTGACGCCGTCGGAACGCGCCTGGGTCGACGCCTACCATGCCCGGGTCTGGCGCGAGATCGGACCCCAGCTCGAGGGGGCGGCACGGGCCTGGACCGAGATGGCCTGCAAGCCGCTCTGAGGCGTTTCCAGGCGCAGGGCATCCCGGTTCTCCCTCCGGTCGGGGCCACCGGTCAGGCGTCGCCGATCAGAGCGGTCCACTCCGCCTCGCTGAGCACGCGCACACCGAGCTCTTCGGCCTTGCGCCGTTTCGAGCCCGCTCCCGGACCGGCCACGACGAAATCGGTCTTGCCCGATACGGAGCCTGCGACCTTCGCCCCGAGGGCCTGCGCCCGCGCCTTGGCCTCGTCGCGGGTCATCGTCTCCAGCGTTCCGGTGAACACCACCGTCTTGCCGGCCACAGGACTGTCGCCGGCCACCGTCTCGGCAGGCAGGACCTCCACCGCGTCCAACAGTGCCTCCAGCATGTCGAGGTTATGGGGCTCGCGCGCGAAATCCACCAGCGCGCCTGCGGCTGCTGTTCCGATGCCATCGACGCTGGTCAGGTCGTCCCAGGCCGGTCCTTCCTCGCCGGTCTCGGCCTCCGCCGCAGCGTCGCGGACCGTTCGCCAGAAACTCTCCCAATCGCCATAGGCCATGGCGAACAGACGGGCGCTCACCTCGCCCACATGGCGGATACCGAGCCCGTTCAGGAAGCGGGCGAAAGGCACCCGACGCCGCGCCTCGATGGAGTCCAGCAGCTTGCGGGCCGATACCTCGCCAAACCCCGACCAGTCGGCCAGGGGCGGTTCGCCCACCGCAGCGATTCGCGCTTCCAGGGCAAAGATATCGTGCGGCCCGCGCAAGACGCCGCGCTCGCTGAACAGTTCGATCTGCCGGGCGCCCAGACCCTCTATGTCCAGCGCCTTTCGGGACACGAAATGCTTGAGCCGTTCGACCCGTTGCGCCGGACAGACAAGGCCGCCTGTACAGCGGCGCCGGGCATCGATCTCACCCCTCGCATCAATCTCGCGCACCGCGGCCGACCCGCATTCGGGGCAGTATTCGGGCATCTCGAAAGGCGGCCCACGGTCGGGCCGGTCGGCATCGACGACGGACAGGATCTGGGGGATCACGTCACCGGCCCGCTGAACCCGAACCAGGTCGCCGGGCCGCACATCAAGGCGCGCGATTTCGTCCTCATTATGCAGCGTCGCATTCGAGACGACGACACCACCAACGGTCACGGGCTCGAGACGGGCCACAGGCGTCAGCGTGCCGGTCCGGCCAACCTGAAGCTCGATCCGGTTCAGGCGGGTCGTGGCCTGCTCTGCGGGGAATTTGTGCGCGATCGCCCAGCGGGGCGCACGGCTGACCATGCCGAGCCGGGACTGCCAGTCCAGCCGATCAACCTTATAGACGACGCCGTCGATGTCATAACCGAGGTCGGCGCGGGCGGCCTCGATCCTGTCATAGGCCCGAAGCAAGCCTTCGACCGTCTCGTGTCGGGCCAGTTGCGGGGTCAGAACGAACCCCCAGTCGCCCAGCCGGGTCATGGCCTCCCATTGCGTCTCGGCGAAGGGCTCGCTTGCGGCACCCCAGCCATGGACGAAAAACCCCAGCGGTCGGCTGGCGGTTATGGCCGGATCGAGCTGGCGCAGGCTTCCCGCGGCAGCATTACGGGGATTGGCAAAGGTCTTGCGGCCCGCTGCGCCTTCCCGTGCATTGAGCGCCGCGAAGGCCTCGTGCGACATGTACACCTCCCCGCGAATCTCGATTGAGGCGGGCCAGCCCTTACCGGCGAGCCGTTCGGGGATATCGGCCACGTTGCGGGCATTCCGGGTCACATCCTCACCCACCAGCCCGTCGCCCCGCGTGGCCGCACGCATGAGCTCACCCTTGCGATAAGTCAGGCTCAGCGAAAGGCCGTCTATCTTCGGCTCGGAGGTCAAGGCCACCACCGCATCGGGATCGAGGCCGAGAAACCGGCGCACCCGCGCCACGAAGTCGCGCACGTCATCGCCCTCGAAAGCGTTCTCGAGCGACAGCATGGGGGCGCCATGGGTGACCTTGCCGAATCCCGCGCCCGGCGCAGCACCGACCCGGTCGCTCGGGCTGTCATCGCGCTTCAGATGCGGAAACCGCGCTTCGATGGCAGCATTCCGGGCCCGCAGCGCGTCGTAAGCCGCATCGGTCAGTTCGGGCGCGTCGTCGCGATAATAGGCGGTGTCGGCGTCCGCGATCTCTTGCGCCAGGCGTTCGAGTTCGGCTTCGGCCTCGGCTTCGCTCAGGGATTCGACGGGCTTGGGCTCCGGCATCCGACCTCCAGAAGACGCGCGGCTGCGCCCCGCGCCTCCGGCGTGACGTCCGCTCCTGACAGCATGCGGGCGATCTCTTCCAACCGCTGGCGGTCATCTAGGCCCTGGACATCGGTCCGGCCAAGACCTTTCCCGTCCACGCGCTTGGCGATGCGCCATTGGCCACGCGCGGCCGCCGCCACCTGGGGCGAATGGGTCACCGCGAAAACCTGCCGCCCTGTGCCGAGCCGGGCCAGTCGCTCGCCGACCGCGGCAGCCACCGCGCCGCCGACGCCCTGATCGGCCTCGTCGAAGACCTGCACCGAAGATCCCCCCGCCTCCGCCAGTGCACACGCCATGGCAAGGGAGAAGCGCGCAAGCTCTCCGCCCGACGCAATCTGTCTCAGCGGGCCAAATCCGGCGCCCGGGGTCGTTTCCACCTCGAAGCTGACCCGATCGGTGCCCCGCGCGCCGGCATCGGCCTCCTCCAGTGGCGCGATCACCACCCGAAGACGGGTCCGCGCCATGCGCAGCGGGGCAAGTTCACCCGCCACCGCCTGTTCCAGCCGCCCCGCCGCAACCTGGCGTGCCGTGCTCAACCTGTCGGCGGCGCAGCGCCAGTCGGCACGCGCGGCGGTTTCTGCCGCCGCCGCATCGGCCAGCGTCCGGTCACCTTCGGCCACCAGCGCAAGACGGTCGCGCAGGTCGATCAACCGCTGCGGCAAATCCTCGACCGCAACGCCCTGGCGCGTCGATGCGGTGCGAAGCGCATGAAGCCGGCGTTCGACCGCATCGAGCCGACCCGGCTCATGCTCTGCGGCCGCGTCCAGATCGGCCAGCGCTCGCCGGGCCTCCTCCACCTCGATCAGCGCCCGCTCCAGCGCACTGGCAGCAGCCTCGCTCGCCGACGCCAGGCCACCGCCGGCCTCCGCAAGACCCGGCAGGGCGCGAATGCGTTCGGCAGCGCGCATCGCACGGGCCAGCGCCCCCTCGACATCGCCATCGTCCAGAGCCCCCCGCGCCGTCTCAAGCGCCTGACCGATGCGTTCCTGGTGGACCAGTCCGGCGCGTTGAGCCTCGAGCGCCGCCACCTCTCCGGTTTCCGGCGCGAGGGCGTCGAGATCGGCAAGGTCCGCTTCCAGCCGCGCCGTTTCCGCCTCTGCCTCGGCGCGCTCCGCGGCCAGTGCCGCATGATGATCGCGTGCCGCGCAATAGGTGGCCCAGGCCTCGGCGCACGCGGCACGCAGGGCCTCGTTTCCGGCATAGCGGTCCAGCAGGTCGCGGTGACTGGACGGTTTCAGCAGGCCTGCTGCGGCGTGCTGGCCATGTATTTCGACCAGCGCGCCACCCACCCGGGCCAGAAGGCTGGCGCTCACGGGTTGGTCGTTGATGTAGGCGCGCGACGGCCCCGACCTGGCAACGGTGCGTGCCAGGGTCAGCGTTTCGCTTCGGTCGAGCTCAAGATCCGCCTCATCCAGCAGACCCCAGGCCGGGTGGTCCGGTGGCGGCGCGAACTCCGCCACGACCCGCGCCCGGTCTGATCCCGACCGTACGAACCGCCGCTCCGCCGCGCCACCCAGGGCCAATCCGAGCGCGTCGAGGATGATCGACTTGCCGGCCCCGGTTTCGCCAGTCAGCGCGGTGAATCCGTCGCCCGGCTCGAGATCCAGCCGGTCAATCAGTACGAAAGAGCGTATCGACAAAGCCACGAGCATGTCCGACGACTAGCATCGGAACATAGAAAGAACAAGCGTTTCGTTCCTGTTTTGATCTGTTCTCGCTCTCAAGCCTCAGAACAGACGCGACAGGAAGCCTTCGCGGGAGTCCCGGTCAACGGCGTTCGGATCCAGGCCCTCATTGGTGAGCAGGGCGTAGCTCATACGGTACCAGTCGCTGTCAGGATAGTTGTAGCCGAGAACCGCACCCGCGGCCTGTGCCTCGCCGCGCAGACCGAGCGTGAGATAGACTTCGACCATGCGGTGCAGCGCTTCCGGCGTGTGGTTGGTCTGGTCGAACGTCTCGACCACGCGCTTGAAGCGATTCAGGGCCGCCAGAGTCTGATTGTTGCGCAGGTACCAGCGGCCGATTTCCATGTCCTTCCCGGCAAGCTGGTCGCGGACCATGTCGAGCTTCAGCCGGGCATCCTTGGCATAGTCGGTCTCGGGAAAGCGTCGGACGATCTCCTGCAAGGCCTCCTGAGCCCGTTCGGTCGTACCCTGATCGCGTCCCACATCGAGTATCCGTTCGAAATGCGAAACCGCCACGATATAGTAGGCGTAGGCCGCGCCCTCGGTACCGGGGTGCAGCGAGATGTAGCGTTCGGCGACCGATACCGCCTCGTCATAATCCCGGGCGCGATAATGGGCGAAGGCCGTCATCAGCGTGGCGCGTCGCGCCCATTCCGAATAGGGGTGCTGGCGCTCCACCTCGTTGAAATACTGGATCGCTTCCTGCCACTGGCGCTGGTCCAGCTCCTCGGCGCCGAGGTTGTAAAGCTGCTCGACCGGACGCTCGACATAAGCCAGGCGCTGGGCGCGGTCGTTCGACTGGCAGGCCGTCAGCGATGCTGCCGACAATGCGGCTAGGATCAGGGTGATCGGTGTCCGGGCCATGCGTTTGGTCCTTCTCGAGGCGTTTCTCCCGAGCCTTAGCTTTCACCGAGCCGCTCGCCAAGCCTTCGGGACCCGAACGGCGGGTCGATTGGCAGTCGACCGGTTCGCTTGCCAGTCCAATTCATCGGCCTAACTCGAATTGAAATCGGTGCACAACCAGGGAGTGGAGCATGAGCGAGCGCGACACCAGAAAGCGCACGACCGCGTCGGAGGTCGATCGCCTTGTCGGTGAGCGCATCCGCCGGCGACGGGTCCTGATGGGAATGACCCAGGACCAGCTCGGTGACGCCCTCGGCATCTCCTACCAGCAGATCCAGAAGTACGAGACCGGCGCAAACCGGGTCAGCGCCGGGCGGCTCTACCTGATCGCCGAAGCACTCAACACGAAGGTATCGGCCTTTTTCGAGGCGGTGAGCCGCGGCGACGATCGTGCCGAGCAAAGCGAAAGCGAAGCCTCGTCGCGCCTGACCATCGACCTTGTTCGCGGATTCCAGAAGATCCGGGACGAACGCCAGCGTCTGGCGGTCATCGGTCTGGTTCGGGCACTCAACGCGGAAGACAGCCTGGTGACCACGGCCGAACGCGCCCGACAGGGCACCGGGCGGATCGACGCGGAGGAGACTGAAAGGGACCGTCCGGCCCACGACGATCATCCCCAGATGCCGCCCAACGGCCACGGGCGCAACGGAAGCGGCAGCACCGCCTACTGATTGCCACCCGGCAAGCGCCTCTCGTCAGGCCGATACGCGCATGTCCGGCGCGTCTGCACCTTCCCAGCACCATGCCTCGGGCGCATCCAGCAGCGCACGTACAAGCTTGTTGTTCATGGCATGACCAGGCTGATAGGCCGAATAGGCCCCAGCCAGCGGAGCCCCGGCCAGCATGAGGTCACCGATCGCGTCCAGCAGCTTGTGGCGCACGAACTCGTCATCGCAGCGCAGGCCTTCCGGGTTCACGATCCGGTCGCCATCGATCACCACCGCATTGTCGAGGGAGCCACCCCGCGCCAGCCCGATGGACTGGAGATACGCCACGTCCCGCGCAAAGCCGAAGGTCCGGGCGTGGGCTACGTCGCGCGCAAACAGGCCCGGTTTCAACTCCAACGCCATCTGCTGTTGGCCGATTGCAGCCGTCTCGAAATCGATCCGTGCGTCGAGGCGGAGCCAGGCGTCCTCGCTCGGATCGAGCCGTGCCCATTTCACGCCGTCACGCACCTCGATCGGGGCAAGCACGCGAATCCGGCGGCGCGGCGCGGCCTGCCTGATGAGGCCCGCCGTGCGGAACAGGTCGCAGAATACCGCAGCAGAGCCGTCCATGATCGGCACTTCCGGTCCGTCGATCTCGATCAACAGATTGTCGATCCCCATCCCCGCACATGCCGCCAGAAGATGCTCGACAACGGCCACGGTGACGCCCTGATCATTCGCCAGGGTCGTGCCTAGCTGCACATCGGTCACGCGGGTGGCGATCGCCTCGATCGGATCGCCGGGCGCGTCGAGGTCCGTGCGCAGGAAACGGATCCCGGTACCGGGAGCAGCCGGACGCATCGCGATCCGCGCCCTAACGCCCGAATGAACCCCCACGCCCGCACAGATCACGCTCTGGGCCAGGGTGCACTGCCACTCAAGATACGCCGACGGTCTCATCGCGGGCACAAAGCCCGGCCGATCCCGATCCCACAACACACGCATTGTTTCCCGCTGTTGCGAAAGACCCCAGCGACCGGTCTAATCACTTGTGATGACAGCGTTTATTGGTGTCTCGACCGGGTGGATTCGTGACCGTGGACCGGCGCTGTCAATGATTGGCGGACCGTCGAAGGAATGCCGGGATTTCAAGGTCTTCGTCGTCGAATGGCGCCGGCGCCGTCTGATCGCTGCGCGCGGGCGGGTCCGGCGTGTACTCCGGATCGGTCTCAGGTTCCGGCTGGTCGTCATTCTCGCCAGGCGACTTGCGCCAGTTGAACAGGGCCGAGAACCCGCTCGTTTCGCCCGACTCCCTGTCCCTGGACTTGTCCGCGCGGCGATGGCCGGCGATCAGATCAGACGCGGGCGCCGCATCGCTGCCATCCTGCGCTGCGACATGCGCGGGCGGAAGCGGCCGGCCGGCAAAGTCCTCGCGCGGATCACCCTGGAGAGCGGTCGCCGGTCCGGACGTGTCCGGTCCGGCCTCGGTGCCCGAACCGTCCTGCGCAGCCGCCTCGCCGGGATGCTCATCGCCACCCTCAGCCGTGCCCGCGATGATCACGGCCGGTGCCTCTTCGGCGTCCTCGCCTTCAGGCTCCTCCGCGGCCGACGCCGCCACCGGAATGCCCAGGCGGGCTTCCATGGCGGTGGGACTGGAATCCAGACCCGCAGCCACCACTGACACGCGCAGTCGGCCTTCCAGATCGGCATCGAAGGTGGATCCAAGGATGATGTTCGCATCCTCGTCGACCTGGTTGCGGATCTCGTTCGCCGCCTCGTCGAGCTCGAACAGGGTCATGTCGTAGCCGCCGGTGATGTTGATCAGCACGCCCTTGGCGCCGCGCATGGTGACATCGTCGAGCAGCGGATTGTCGATCGCCGCACGTGCGGCTTCGAGGGCACGGTTCTCGCCCTCAGCCTCGCCCATGCCCATCATGGCCGTGCCCATGCCGGTCATGATCGAGCGCACGTCGGCGAAATCGAGATTGATCAAGCCGGGCATGACCATGAGGTCGGTGATCCCGCGCACGCCGGAATAGAGGACATCATCCGCCATTCGGAAGGCATCGGCGAAGGTCGTCCGCTCATTGGCGACCCGAAACAGGTTCTGGTTGGGAACGACGATCAGCGTATCGACGTTCTTGCGCATCTCGATCAGGCCGTCTTCGGCGATCTTCATGCGGCGGGTTCCCTCGAAGCCGAACGGCTTGGTGACCACGCCGACCGTCAGAATGCCCTTTTCATGCGCCGTGCGCGCAATGATCGGTGCCGCGCCCGTACCCGTCCCGCCGCCCATTCCAGCGGCGATGAAGACCATGTGGGCGCCCTCCAGGAAGGCCTCCACGTCCTCCACGCTCTCTTCGGCGGCACTGGCACCCACACCGGGGCGCGCTCCGGCACCAAGGCCACCGGTCGTCTGCGGGCCAAGCTGGATCCGGTTCGAGGTCTGGGACCGATTGAGTGCCTGGGCGTCGGTGTTCGCAACGACGAATTCGACCCCCTGCAGATTGGCCTCGATCATGTTGTCGACTGCGTTTCCGCCGGCGCCGCCAACACCAAAGACCACGATCCGCGGTTTGAGTTCTTCCGTCATGCTTGCGTCCGCCTTTCAAATCTACTTCTGGCCCAACCGTTTCCACGACACTCGCCAGCGCAACCTAAAAGACGGTTAAGTGAAACCGTCCCCGGTCAGAAATTTTCCCTGAGCCAGCTCAAGGTTCTGTTCACGACAGCGCTTACCGCGCCCGTTTCACCCTCCCCCGGCCTGCATATCGGTGCGCCTGCGCGCCCTCCGGCAATTTCGGACATTATCAGACCGGCGGCTGTGGAAAAAGCGGGGGATGCAAGTGTCTCGCCAAGCGTTTCAGCCTGAACCGGCCGCCCCAGACGTACCGGCATGTTCAGGATGCGCGACGCAACCTCCCGAACGCCGGCAAGCTGGCTTGCCCCGCCGGTCAGAACCGCACGTCTCGGCATCGCACGCTTGAGCTCCGACGCCGCGAGCCGCCGGGCCACCAGTTCGAACGTCTCTTCGATGCGCGGCGATACGATCCGAGCAAGCTCCTCGCGTGGCAGGCGAATGGCGTTCAGACGGCCATCGTCGCCGAGCTTGGGGCACTCGATCCGCTCCTTCAGGCCCGGCGCGTCCAGGTCGGCATGGCCCGAGACCGATTTAAGCCGCTCGGCAGCAGCGAAGGTCGTGCCTAGCCCCTGGGCGAGATCCGCCGTGACGTGGTGTCCGCCAACGGGCACCAGATCCAGCCAGGCCGGGGCGCCGTTCATGAACACCGACATGACCGTCACGCCCGCGCCCATGTCGATGCACAGCGCGCCATTGTCGCGCTCGTCGTCAATCAGGGCGCCGAAGCCGCTGGCGATCGAGGATGGCACCGCCAGATCGGTCTTCAGATGCGCCCGGCTCAGGCACTCGATCAGGTTCCGCAACAGGGCCTGGGGTGCGGAGACGGTGCACATCAGAACCCCCATCCGCTCGGCCAGCATGCCGCGCGGATCACGGATCCGGTCCTGGCCGTCGACCCGGTAGCTTACCGGCCAGGCGCACAGGATGTCGCGGCCCCGCGCTTCCGCCCGCGCCCAGGCCGCAGCCTGCAGGCGGCGCACGTCCCGCAATCCGATTTCGCGACCACCCGGTTCCGTCTCGGCGCTGACCAGGCGGCCGGCGATCCGCGCACCGGTCACGCCCAGGATGACCCGGTCGACCCGCTGTCCTGCCTGGCGTTCCGCATCCTCCACCGCAAGCCGGATCGCGCGTTCCAGTCCCTCCATGTCTGTAACCGTGCCGCCTTCGAAGCCACGGCTCTGCTGGCGGCCCATGCCGGCCAGGGAAAACCCGCAGGCCTGACGGCTGTCCACCCGCACGATCAGGCAGGTGATCTTCGAGGTGCCGATATCGAGGGCGGCGACCAGGTCGCCATCGCTGCGCAGGCCGCGGGCCTGGCGCTTGTGATCCAGTGTGGCCATCAGGCATTGCCCTCCCGGGTGGCAACGGCGGGCCTGACATAGGACCGCGCCGGCGTTCGCAGATCGACTGTCAGGCCGCTCCGGTCCAGCAGGCCTGCGCGGACGTCGAGCTCGACAAGGCGCGCGAGGGCGCGGTCGAGGGGACGATCCGGGCTCGCCTCCGGAAGCCGAACCACGATGTCGCCGGCAAATCTGAGGTCCCAGCGGTGCCCGGCGACGCGGATCGCGACGTCCAGGCGGTCGGCCAGCCGGGGCTGCCCATGAAGGGCCTGGATCAGGCCCAAGGCCGCCTCCGGGGCGTCGGGGCCAGAAAGGCGAGGCAGTCCGGCGTGACGCGCGGGATCGGCCGCGCTCAGGAGCCGTCCGCCGGCGTCCACCACATGCCACGCTTCGCCATCCGACCAGAGCGCCACGGGCTCGGCCGCATCGGCAATGATGACGATCTGGTCCGGCCAGAGGCGGTGGACGCGCACATTGGTGACCTGGCTGGTCGCCTGCACGCGGTCGCGGATCCCGTGGGGGTCGGCGCGCAGCATGTTCTCGCCTGGCTCGATCATGGCGGCGGCCCGAACCGTAGCGGCCAGGTCCGGATCGTGGTCGAGGCCGATCACCGCCACATGGTTGACCGCAAAGCCTGTCGCACGCGCCGTTCCATCCAGCATGTTGGCCAGGCGTGTCTGCACCTGGGCAATGGACCCGCCCATCCAGGCCGCCGCCGTCACGGTCAGCGCCACGATCAGGACAAGGCCCGTCACGATCGAGGTCAGGCTGGCATCCTGACGCCGGCTGGACGGCGGAGGCGGCGGTGCCGTGCCCTTGGCCTGCCCCGTGCGGGCGGAGGTGCGGCGGCTGGGTGTCTTCGAAGGTGTGCGGGATCCGGGCTTCATCTTGGACATGACGCGTCCTCGATCATCCAACTGACGAGCGCCTCGAACGGAATCCCCAGATAGGCGGCCTGTTCCGGAACGAGCGAGGTCGGCGTCATGCCAGGCTGGGTATTGGTCTCCAGGATCACGAGGCGGCCCTTCTGTTCATCGTAGCGGAAGTCCGACCGGGTCACGCCCCGGCACCCAAGCGCCTGGTGCGCCTTCACACTGGCGGTCATCACCGCCTCCGTTACCTCAGGCGGCAGGTCGGCGGGGATCACGTGGCGCGATCCACCGGCGGCATACTTGGCATCGAAGTCGTAAAACTCCCTTAAAGTCGTGATGTCCGTGACCGCCAGCGCCCGGTCGCCCATCACGCCCACGGTCAGCTCGCGGCCCGGAATGAAGGTCTCTGCCATGAGATGGTCGCCATAGGTCCAATCCGGACCGAGCAGGATCTCGGCGGCCGGTGCATCGCCCTCCCGCACGATCACGACACCAAAGCTGGACCCCTCGGCGACCGGCTTGATCACATAGGGCGGCGCGAGGGGATGCGCCTTCGCAGCGCTCTCGCGGGTGACCGGGACATCGTCGGCAATCTCGAGCCCGGCCTGGGCATAGACCGCCTTCGACTTGCGCTTGTCCATGGCGATGGCAGAGGCCAGAACGCCGGAATGCGTATAGGGCAGGCCCATGACTTCCAGAAGGCCCTGGACACAGCCATCCTCGCCCCAGGGCCCGTGAAGGCCGTTCAGGACCACATCCGGCGCGGCGTCACGAAGCTGGTTGGCAAGGTTCCGGCCCGCATCGATCTCGATCACGTCATAGCCGGCGGCTCTGGCGGCGCGCGCCATCTGGGTACCGGATGAAATCGAGACGTCCCGTTCCGACGACCAGCCGCCATAGATCACTGCCACACGCGACATGCACGCTCCCTTGCCTCTGACGCCACACGTGGACCCTTAAGGTTTCTCGCGCGTGAAGATGGCAAGCCTGCGGCAGGCTGCGTCCGGAAAGGCCCGAAGGGCGGGCTCAGTCCGAGGCCGGTGGCACGGGACCTCGCGGACGCGGCGGCTCCGGCAGGCCTTGGGGCTGTCCGACCACCGCGAAGGCGAACCGTTCAGGTGCCAGCCATTCCGCGGCAACGCGATTGACCGCCTCCAGGTCGACCGCCTCGATGGCACCGTTCCGCCGGTCGAAATAGTCCACGCCCAGCTTCTGCTGACGAACCGACATCATGTTCGATGCGATCTTCGCGTTGCTGTCAAAGCCCAGCGGGTAAGAGCCCGTGAGAAAGGCCTTGGCCCGGTCGAGTTCGTCCGGGGTCACGCCGTCTGTGGACAGCGCGCGCAACTCGGCCCGGGTCAGTTCGACGAAGCTGCCAGCGCTCTCATTCTTGGTCTGGCCGGCTCCCTGCCAGGCGGCAAGCTGGCCGCCGAACTCGAGTTCGGTGGAAATTCCATAGGTGAGGCCCCGTTTTTCGCGCAGCTCCTTCATCAACCGGCTGTCGAGCCCGCCGCCGCCAAGGATGTGGTTCAGGACATAGGCAGCGAAAAAGTCCGGATGGCTGCGCTGCAGTCCCGGCGCCATGAACATCACGAGCGACTGGGGCTGCGGCAGGTCAACGGTGACCGGGACGGACGGGGGCTCGCGCAGCGTGACGGGCTCCGGGTCCGGAAGGTCGCTGGTCTCCGGCAGATCGGCAAAGGCGTCGTCGATAAGCGGCGCGAGCTCCTGCGGCGTGATCGCGCCCACCGCGGTGACCAGCAGACCCTCGCGGGTCATGATCCGTTGCTTGTGATTGCGAACGAGTGCGGGCGTCAGCGCGCCAATGCTCTCTTCACTCATGTCGCGGGCATAGGGATGGTCGGGATAGAGTTCCGTCTCCAGCGCATCGCGTGCAAGGAATCCGGGATCGGTTGCCTGGCGCGTCACCTGAACCCGGGTCTCACGCTGGAATCGCGCGAACGGGTTCTCGTCGAAGCGGGGATCATTCAGCGCAAGGGCCACCAGATCCATGGCCTCGTCTGCATTGCGGATGAGCATGCGCGCCGAGCAGCTCGTCCAGTCGCGCCCGGGTGAGCAGGCGAAGCTCATGTTCAGGGCTTCCATGCGCGTCTGGAAGGCCAGCGCGTCGAGGTCGCCGGCGCCCTCATTCATCATCCAGGCAACCGCCCGCGCCAGCCCCTCGAATCCCTCGGGATCGGATGCGGAGCCGCCGGGCCATGCAGCCTGCAGCGACAGAATCGGGATCGACGGCTCGTTGACCAGCCAGACAGAGATGCCGCCGGGCGTGACGAACTGCTCGATGCGCACGAAGTCACCTTCATGCACTTCGATCTCAAGGCCGGCAACCGGCGTTCCTCCGCGCTCACCGTCGCCGCCGCACGCCGCCAACAGGGTCAGAGGGACGAGAAGCGCAATCAGAAACCGCGTCATTCCGGGGATCCTTCCAGGGCAGGCTCGCCCGTGCCATTCTGCTTGGTGTCGGCCTTCAGAAGCCGTGCCTCCACATAGCCGGGCGCCTCACCCAGCACCCGCCTGAGGGCCTCCGTGGCCACCTCGGGCGTGACGGCCCGCATCCGCTCGGCATAGGTGAGCACGTCCTCGGGCGTTCCACCCAGCGCCAGGGTGCGGCCGTAATCCATGGCCATCCCCATCTGACTGTCCCGGGCGTAGATGGCCTGGGCGGCAAGCTGCTCGCGAGCGCGCTCCACATCGGCGCGCGACAGTCCCTCCCGCAGGACGGCCTCGACCTCCTCCATCACGGCCTCACCCAGCGTGTCGAGATCGACACCCGGAGCCGGCGATGCGGAGATCAGGGCCGGTCCCCGGTCATGAAGGGTGAGAAAGGCACCGGCCGAGGCGTCGACCGCCAGCGCCCTGTCATCGACGAGCGCGCGGTACAGCCGGCTTGTGCTGGTTCCACCGAGGACGTGAAGTCCAACGCTCAGAGCATAGGCGAGGTCGGAATTTTCGGTGAAGGAAGTCGCATGATAGTAGCGCGCCCACTCCTCCTGGCGCACCTTGGGATCGCTATGGCTGACGCGGACCGGCCCGTCCAGCGGCTGAACCGCCTGCCATCCCCGGGCCGGCGCCTCGACCGGGCTCGGTGCCAGCGCACCATAGGTCGCCTCGGCAAGCGGGCGAACCTCGCCGACGGTCACATCGCCGGCCACGACCAGGATCGCCCGGTTCGGCGCATACCAGGTCTCGTAGAAGGTCCGGCCGTCTTCCGGCGTCAGCGCAGCCACCTCTTCCATCCGTCCGATGATGGGGATGCCATAGGGGTGATCCGCATAAAGCGCCGCCATGACCTTCTCGAACAGGATGGCACCGGGATTGTTCTCGATCCGCTGCCGACGTTCCTCCTTCACCACGTCGCGTTCGGAGATGAAGGCGCCATCGGGGTCGTCGTCGATGATCAGATCGCGCATGCGCTCGGCCTCAAGCCCCATGACGAGCTCCAGCCTGTCGCGGGCCACGCGCTCGAAATAGGCCGTATAGTCCCACGAGGTGAACGCATTCAGCGTGCCGCCATTCTTCGTCACCGTCTCGGTGAACTCGCCCGGGCCGAGGTCGTCGGTCTCCTGGAACATCACATGCTCGAACAAATGGGCGATCCCGGACTTTCCGGGCGCCTCGTCCACCGCTCCGACCTTGTACCAGACCATATGGGTGACCACCGGCGCGCGATGGTCCGGCAGGACGATCACCTCCATCCCGTTGTCGAGGGTGAAGGTCTGCGGCTGCCAGCCCGTCCCGGCCGTGTCGGCCCGGTCGGCATGGGCCAAGGATGAACCGGCGAGCGGCAGGCCCCCGGTCAGGGCGAACAAGGCGATCAGGGCGATCAGCATGACCCGGACAGGCGGAGTCGCACGCGGGCACATATGTTCGGTCATCCGGGCAAACTCTCCCTCGCCAGCGTCGGTGGCCGGCGGTCGCCACCGCACGCCCAGATCCGGAACGCCATGCCGATCCCTAGGTTCCCGGCAGCTTGAAGCCGCTCGCCGAGGCCGACCGCTCGATGGTGACCTCGCCACCGCCAGTGGCACCGTCGCTGGCGGCGCGCTCGGCGGCCTCCTCATTGTCCTGCCAGAACAGGATCCGGTCCGCGAGGCTCGGCGACTTCCGGATCATGGCCGCTTCCTCATAGTCCAGACGCGAGCGGATCACGGGGCTCACCGCGTCTGCGCCAGCCGCCGACACGAGGGCGCGCTCCGCGTCGGAGGCCGTCTCACCGATATTGGTGCCGAAAGCGGTCACGGTCGGATTGGCCGCGACTTCGGCCGGCAGGCTGGACCCGGCCGGCGGCGGCCGCAGGCTATAGTCAGGGGGCACAGTCAACGGCGGCTTGGTCACCACCAGGAACTCATCCTGGGCATAATCGTTGATCCCACGGTCGTTTCCGCCCGTGCCAACGCACCCGGCGGTCAGGGCCAGGCCGGCACCGGCGGCGATCAGGGCGAGCGTCTTGGTCATTCGCGATCCTCTTTGGGGTCGGTCTTGTCAGCCGGGGGCGTACCCCCATCGGTTGCGCGCGACCATAGTAACTGGTCGAGAAACAGCAAGGCAGCCCCGACAGTTATGGCCGCGTCGGCCACGTTGAAAACATAAAAGAAGTACAGGCCGGAGAAGTCCAGGAAATCCACCACGGCGCCGAATCGGATCCGGTCGATCACGTTCCCGACCGCGCCACCCACCACGAGAGACAGCGAGAGGCCGGTCAGCCAGCGGCGCGCGCGCCACAACCAGATCGCAAAGCCCACTGCAATGGCCAGCGTCATCGCCACCAGGACCCACCGCATCAGCCCGTCGGATTGCAGGGCGCCGAAACTGATCCCCCGGTTCCAGACCATGCGCAGGTCGAAGATGCCGGAGATTTCGATACCGCCGCACAGGCCCGGAGCGTCGAGACAGGCGCGCGCATTGAATGCCGGCGTGGCGAGCACCCAAGCCTTGCTGAGCTGGTCGACGACCAGGATCGCCGGCACGAGCCCGAAGGCCAGGCAATAGCGCAGGGTCTGGCTCATGGTGCCGGCTGGATCCTCCGGGAAGGGTCGCCCGTCTGTATCGGTCTTCGCCATGCGGTCAAGCGCCACCCGCCGCCTTCGCGGCGTCCCAGGCGCGCACGGCAGCCGCGTCGCGCGGGGTGATCCCGGGATAGGCCGGATCTGCGGTCGCGGGATCGAAATACTTCCAGGACCGGGCACACTTGACGCCCACGGCCCTGGCAGGCTCCACCGCAACGCCGGCAACCTCGTCCAGCATGAAGGCGCCCGGCGGCGGCGGCGCATCGGTCAGCGTCGCATTGGACGTGATGAAGAGCTCGGCGGGGTCTTCGCCGTCAAAGGCCGCAATCAGCGCCGGGTCGGCGATGTGGACCCTGGGGGCGGCCTCCAGGGAAGCACCGATCCGCTTCTCGCGCCGCTCCACCTCCAGGGCGCCGGTGACGACACGCCGGACCTGAAAGATGCGCTCCCAGCGTTCGGCCAGGACCGGATCGTGCCAATCGGCAGGTGTGACCGGGAACTGCAACAGGTGCACGCTGTCGGCCTGCCCGGCGAAGCGGCTCTCCAGAAAGGCTTCTTCGGTGGTGAAGCACAAGACGGGGGCCATCCAGGCAAGCAGCCGCTCGAGCACCGCATCCATGACGGTGCGGGCTGCGCGCCGGCGCTGTCCATGGGGGCGCGCGGCCTCGTCCCAGTGCGCTGCGGTGTCGGCCACCGGATCGCAATAGAGACTGTCCTTGCGTATGTCGAAATACATTGCCGACAGATCGACGGCACAGAAATTGATCAGTGCCGACAGGATCCGCTTGAAGTCATAGCCGTGATAGGCATCGCGCGCCGTGGCGTCCAGCTGGGCCAGGCGGTGCAGCACCCAGCGCTCGAGCCCCGGCATCTCCGCCCGGTCGACGCCCTCGGTGTCGGGGTCGTAGCCCTGCAGGGCCCCCAGAAGGTAACGCAGCGTGTTGCGGAGCCGGCGATAGCTCTCAACCGTCCCCTTCAGGATCTCGTCGGAAATCCGCAGGTCCTCGGTGAAGTCCGAGGTCGCGGTCCAGAGACGCAGGATCTCGGCCCCGTGCTGATCGGCGACCTGGATCGGATCGACCGTGTTGCCGAGCGACTTCGACATCTTCCGGCCTTCGCCGTCCATGACGAAACCGTGGGTCAGAAGCTGGCGGTAGGGCGCAATCCCCCGCGTGGCGCAGCACTCCAGCAGCGAGGACTGGAACCAGCCGCGATGCTGGTCCGACCCCTCGAGATAGAGATCGGCCTGCCCGGTCCGCTCATCGATGATGCCGCGGTCGCGCAGGGCAAAGGCATGGGTCGTCCCGCTGTCGAACCAGACATCCAGGACGTCGGTCACCTTCTCCCAGCCCGCCGGATCGGCTTCGGGTGCGAGGAAGGCCTCGGCCGGACGCTCGAACCAGGCTTCCACGCCGCCTTCGGCGATGGCGTCGAGGATGCGGTCATTCACGGCCCGGGCGGCGCCTTCCGGCAGCACGGCGGTATGGGGCTCGCCCGCCGCGTTCACGAAGATGGTGAGCGGAACGCCCCAGTTGCGCTGGCGCGAAATCAGCCAGTCGGGCCGGCTCTCGACCATCGAGGTCAGGCGGCGGCGGCCAGCCTTCGGCACGAAGTCCACCCGTTCCAGAGCCTTCATCGCCAGATCGCGCAGGACGGTGCCATCCTTTCCCGGCGTGTCCATAGCGATGAACCATTGCGGCGTCGCGCGGCGGATCACGGGCGCCTTCGATCGCCAGGAATGCGCGTCACGAATGGTCGACACGCCGCGAGACAGGAGCTGTCCCGCCTCCGCCAGGGCCTGCATCACGGCCTCGTTCGCCTTGCCGGGTTCGCCACGTTTCTTGCCGGAGGTCCGGATGATGTCGAGGCCGGCAAACAGCGGCACATCCTCGGTGTAACGGCCCTCTGCATCGACGATCTGGCGGACGTCGCGCGCAGGACGCCCCGACGCCACCCAGACGGCGAAATCATCCTCGCCATGTGCGGGCGCGGTGTGGACGAAGCCGGTACCCGCCTCGTCGGTCACATGCTCACCCGCCAGCATCGGAACCTCGTGGGCCCAGAACGGATCGGTCTTCGCGAGGGGGTGATGCAGCCGCATGATCCGGCTGGGGTCGACGCTGTCGAGACGGGCAAAGTCGCAGACCTTGGCCGCATCCATCACCGCGTCGGCAAGGGCATCGGCCAGGATCAGGCGCTCTCCGGGGCGCGCAAACGGCTTGAACCCCAACTCCGCCTCGGACCGGGTCGCGCGGACCTCGTAAACGCCGTAGTCGATCCGGGGTTGGAAACAGACCGCCTGGTTGGCCGGAATCGTCCAGGGCGTGGTGGTCCAGATCAGAACACTGTCGCCGGTCTCCGCGCCGGGCCCCTCCGCCACCGGGAAACGGACCCAGACGACCGGCACCTTGCGGTCGTGATACTCGACTTCCGCTTCGGCGAGCGCGGTCTGCTCCACGGGACTCCACATCACCGGTTTGGCGCCGCGCACGAGCCGGCCACTCATCGCCACGTCGAGGAACTCCCGCACCGTCGCCGCCTCGCTCTCGAACGCCATGGTCAGGTAGGGGGTCTCCCATTCCCCCTCCACACCCATGCGGCGGAACTCCCGTTTCTGGATCGCGACCCAATCCTCCGCATAGGCGCGGCAGGCGGCGCGGAACTCGCTCGCAGGCACCTGATCCTTCGACCGGCCCTTGGCCCGGTAGGCCTCCTCCACCTTCCACTCGATCGGCAGGCCGTGACAGTCCCAGCCGGGCAGATAGCTGGCATTATGGCCGGTCATCTGCCGCGAGCGCACGACGATGTCCTTCAGCACCTTCTGCATCGCCGTGCCGAGATGGATATGACCGTTCGCATAGGGCGGACCGTCATGGAGGATCCAGGCGGGTGCGCCCCTTCGGGCTGCGTCCTCCCGCAGGCGGCGATAGAGGCCCATCGCGTCCCAGCGTGCGATCCAGTCCGGTTCGCGCTGGGGCAGGCCGGCGCGCATGGGAAACGTCGTGGAAGGCAGAAACAGGGTTTCGCGATAGTCGCGCGCGGTGGCGGTGTCGGTGTCGGTTTCGGTGGGCATGGTCACGCTGTCTGGATCTCAGTTGGTCCCGGCTCGCGCATCTTCCAGTCAATCAGGATAAGTCAATCAGGGTAAGTGAAGAGGCGCTAGAGCATGTTTCGGAGCATTTTCTTGACGCGAACCCGATCCCCCTTCGCTTGAAAACGCCCCACGCAGGTCGCGAGGAAAACACCCGGCCCGCGGCGATGGTCCGCCAGGGGCGGACGCGGCTCAGCCACGAACCGGGCTCGTAATTCGTATGCCGGTCCAGAACGTCATGTGGCGGGATTAGCCCACAGCACGCGCGCCGTCCATGACCTCGCATGACCCGGCACGACCTGGCATGATCTGGCATGACCTGGAACGACAGGCACAGGGTCGGCGCCGAACCGGTAACGGCCAGGCGGCGGGCACCAGACCCCGCTCGACCGAGACGGATGCCAGGCGTTCTGTCCTGCAGCGTTTTCCTGACGCGAGGCGGGCTCCACTTCGATTGAAAGCGCCCTATCTTGCGATCTGGGCGCGAACCTCGTTGGCCGCCATCACGAAGACCTTCAGGTTGAAGTCCAGATTGCCGAGCGTCTGGCCCCGGTCGAGGACCAGATATCGGTTCACGCCAACCTCCCGCAGCGCCTGACCGGGCGGCGCCGGCACCAGCCAGACCCCGACCGCCGCAAGCCGATAGTCCAGCCGGTTCACCTCATCGGCGGTCAGGCTGCCATCGGCGTTGAAGAGGGCCAGCATTTGCAGTCCGACGCACCCCGTACCGCGGACGGGTTGCGCGCAGTTCTTGCCGATGAGAGCATAGCGAAACCCGTCGGGTGCCCGGGCGAACACGACCGCCTCGCCCTCCCGGACCTCTGCCTGTTCAACCGTGTGCCCGGCCGAGTGGACGATGTCCTCGAGCTGGACGCGGTCCACGCTGGTGATGATCAGGTCGTCGCGCCCCGCGCGAACCTCCTGGGCCACGCCGATGAGTCCCGGCATGACCAGAACAAGGACCACGGCGATGTATCGCCAGTTCATGTCAGCGGCCCCAAACCATGCGGCCCCATGAAGGCCGGTGCGCCTAAAGCGCCAGTCTTTCGTTTCACTCCAGGCCGGCGCTTTACATCATTGTTTTTGCGCAAGTATCCGTTCGCAACCGAGTCCGTTTGCTCCGAACTTGCTCTAGAAGTTCTGGCTAAGCGAGTTGGAAACGTTCAGGAACACCCGAAGGTTCCACTTCAGGTTCTCCATGGTCTGTCCCCCGTCGAGAATGACATAGCGCGATACGCCGATGGAATCGGCGGAGGCGACGATCGATACGGCCGCGGTATTGGTATTGAGTTCCAGCAACGTCTCCGGCGCACCATTCGCCTCGGTCCGCGACCAGTTCGCCATCATGTTGATGCCGCTGCAGCGAAGCCCATCCTCGGCTTCATTGCAGGCGGTGCCGAACAGACCGTAATTCAGGCCCGTCGCATCGTCCTGGGCGGCCACCACCGGCGTTCCGTCCTCAGTGACCCGCCGCTCGATGATCTGGTCGCCCTCGACCACGGCCAAAGCGGCAAGGTCGTCGAGGGTGATTGCACGGACCAGACGGCTATCCTCGGCAAGCGACCGGTCGACCTCGCCACCCGCGTCGGTCGCCGGGTCGCTGTCCGCCTGCCCCTGGGCGGGCAGGTCGGCTGGGGCCTCGTTCGTAGCGGGCGCCTGGGCGTGGGCTGCCAGCGACATCGCGAGCGCGCCGAGCAGGCACAGGGCGGCAGCGCCATGGGAATAGGTCATGTGGATCTCCGGGCCGTTGGGTTTCGCCGTGCGCTAGGCCGGGAAAACCGGCGACCCCGACGGCCGCCCCGTGCCCCAAACCCGACGCGTGACCGACCAGCGTGCTCAAGCTCCCCTACGCGTTCAGAGCAGTCCTCGCAGCCACGCAGTCCTTGTGCATCTGTTCGACCATCATCTCAAGGCTGTCGAACCTCAGCTCGGGTCTGAGGAACGCGATCAGCGCCACCTCCATCCACTGGCCGTAGAGATCGCCGTCGAAATCGAACAAAAACGTCTCCAGCAACGGATCTCGCAGGCCGGTTGTGGGCGTCCGGCCGAAATTGGCCACGCCGGGACGCCACGCCTCCTCACCCGCCAGTCGCGCCCGGACGGCATAGACGCCATGGCGCGGGTGAATCAGGTCGTGCAGATGCACATTCGCCGTCGGAAAGTCGATCGTGCGGCCACGCGCATCCCCATGCTCCACGATTCCCTCTGCGACCCAGGGATGGCCCAGAAGCGCGGCCGCGCGGTCGGGTTCTCCCGCCTGGAGCGCCTGGCGGATCGCCGTGGAAGATGCCTTCTCGCCGTTCGACCTGACCGGATCGACGATCGTGACGCCAAACCCCAGCGCCCGGCCCAGCGAGGCGAGGCGCGGGGCGTCACCCATCCGGCCGCGGCCGAACCGGAAATCGAAGCCGACCGCCACGTGGCGCGCACCGAGCCCGGCGTGCAGGACCTCCCGGGCAAAGTCCTCGTCGGTCATCTTCGCCATGTCCGCATTGAACGGCAGCTCGAACACGGCCTCGGCACCGGCGACCTCAAGGATCTTCCGGTTCCGCCGCTCCGGACTCATCAGCCGGAAAGGCGGATCATTCGGGCGGAAGAAGGCCCTTGGCGGGGGCTCGAAGGTCGCGACACCCAGCGGGCCACCCGCCTTGCGCGCCGCCTCGATCACGGCCATGTGCCCGGGGTGCAGACCATCGAAATTGCCCAGCGCGATGGCATGTCCCTTCGCCCGCTCAGGCAGGTTCCGATAGTCGGCGTAGACGGCCATGGTGGGCTCCCGCATCGGTCGGTTCAGTCCATGTCGGACCGGTTCGGGGCCACGACCCCAGCCTCGCCTGCGATGACCGGCTTGCCATCGACGAAACAGCCCACCTTCATGGTGACGCGGTTGCCACGGTCCTGCTTCTCCACCACTTCCACCCGGACCTTGACCTTGGCCCCGATGAAGACTGGACGGCGAAACCGCATGGTCAGGTGGGTGAAGATGGAGCCCGGACCCGGAAGGTCATTGCCCAGAATGGCGGAAATGAAGCTCGCGGTCAGCGCACCATGGGCGATGCGCTGGCCAAACACCGAGGACCTGGCAAACTCCTCGTCCAGATGCAGCGGATTATAGTCGCCCGAAACGGCAGCGAACGCCTGCACGTCGCCCTCTTCGACCGTGTGTTCGGCCTCGTGGAACATGCCGACTTCCAGTTCCTCGTAGCTGTAGCCTCTGGGCTTCGACATGCGCCTTCCCCATTCCGTTTGTCCGATCCGCGCTTTTAGGGCCGGCGGCCTGACCGGCGCAACGCCTACCAGTGCAGCGCGGCCATCGCGTAGGTTGCCGATACACCATGCTCTCTCAGCATCAGCACGGTTTCCGACTGGAAGTCCCCCGCACCATGGAGCTGGAGCCCCGTGCCCACGTAGAGACTGTCATAGCCCTCATTGCCCGCACCCTTGAGATCCGTGGCCGGCCCGTCGCCGATCGCCAGGATGCGTGCGTTCGACGGATCGGTCCCGAGTCGCGCCAGGGCCTCGCGCGCGGCACGATAAATGGCCGGATGAGGCTTTCCAGGATAGATCACGTGACCACCCAGGGCCTCGTAGATGCGGGCGAGCGCGCCTGCACACCATAGCAGCCTATCGCCAACCCGCACTTGAATGTCAGGGTTCGCACAGATCATGGGCAGGCCATGATCCGCGATCTGGGCAAGCTCCCGGGTGTAGGAATCCGGCTCGTCATTCACCGGGTCCCGCAGCCCCATGCACAGCAACAGATCAGCCTCCGGGCCGTCGATGAAGGTCAGGTCGAGCCCATCATACAGGTAGCGGTCATGCTCGAAGCCTTCATCGGTACCGAAGCACCAGACCCGTGCGCCAGGCCGGCGCGCCAGTTCGGCCCGCGCGGCATCTCCGGAGGACACGCAGTCGTCCCAAGCCGTCTCGCTGACGCCCAGAGGCGCAAAGAGCCGGGTCACACGGTCCTTGGGAACCGGGGCATTGGTGATCAGCACGACGGGCTTTCCGCATTCGCGAAACCGCGTGAGTGCATCGCTTGCCCCAGCAAATGCCCGACGTCCATTATGCAAGACGCCCCAGACATCGCATAAGATCGCATCGTAGCGGTCGGACACGGCGGCGAGGCCGTCGATGAAATCGGGGGCGGTCATCCGGGCGAGGTAGACTGGCCCTTCACCGGGGTCAATTCCGCATGACCTGGCGCAAGACGACCGGAAGGAACGCGGTCTAGGACCCGCAGAGATCCGCCCGCGAGCGGCGCAACGAGAGAGGAAACGACATGGACGGTGCCCACGACCCGCACGGTCACGGAATGATGATAAAGGACGCCCTGGTGTTCCTGTTCGCAGCGGGCGTCGTCGTTCCGGTCTTCCGTGCGGTGCGCCTTCCAGCGGTGGTCGGTTTCCTGCTGGCCGGGCTCGCACTCGGTCCCTACGCGCTCGGGGCGCTGGCGGACTACTGGGCACCTGTGGGCCTGTTCACCATCTCCGACCCGGACGCCGTCGACCTGTTCGCGGAGCTCGGCGTCCTGTTCCTCCTGTTCCTGATCGGACTTGAGCTCTCCTTCGAGAAGCTCTGGGCGCTGCGGCGGGCCGTGTTCGGCGCCGGCGCGTTCCAGGCCGGCCTGAGCGCGCTCGTCATCGGCCTGGCCCTGTCACTCATGGGGATTCCGGCAAACACGGCGGCCATTGTCGGACTGGCCCTCGCTTTGTCCTCGACTGCCATCGTGATGCAGATCCTGATCGAGGAACGTCGGGCGGCCACGCCGGCAGGACGGGCCGCCCTCGCAATCCTGCTGTTCCAGGACCTGCTGGTGGCGCCTATCCTTATCTTCGTAGGCTTCGCCCAGCGCGAAGGCGGCGGCAGTTTGCTCGGCAGCATTACGGAGGCTGCGGTCCAGGGCACGATCGCGCTCGTGGCGATCGTTGCGATCGGCCGGTTCCTGCTGCGCCGCGTCTTCAAGCTGGCCGCCATGGCGGGCGGGCGGGACTTTCTCATGGCGCTAAGCCTTCTGACGGTCGTGGGCGCTGCGGTCATCACGGCCAGTGCGGGCCTGTCGCTGGCTCTAGGGGCGTTCCTGGCAGGCCTGCTGCTGGGCGAGACCGAATTCAAGCACCAGACCGAGGTCGATCTGGAGCCGTTCAAGGGTCTGCTGCTGGGCCTCTTCTTCATGAGCGTGGGCATGGATCTCGACCTGGCGACGGTGCTCGGCAGCGCGCCTGTCGTCCTTGCCGGACTGGTCGCCCTTCTGCTCGTGAAGGGCGCCCTGGCCTATCTGGCCTGCCGCCTGTTCGCAGGGCGCGCAGGGCTGTCGCTTGAAGCCGCCTTCCTGCTCGCGCCCGCCGGGGAGTTCGCCTTCGTGATCCTGGCCGCCGCGCGCGCCGGAGAGCTGATCTCGGCGGAACTGACCGCCATCGTGGCTGCGATCGTGGGGCTCTCCATGCTCCTGGTGCCCGCGCTCGGGCGGCTCGGCCTGCTGGCAGCAGCGCGCCGTCCCGATCCGGGCCCGCCGGCGCCGCAGCTTGGCGACTATGCGGATCTTTCGGGCCACGTGATCATCGCCGGGTTTGGACGCGTCGGACAGGCGATCGGCCACATCCTGTCGGGGGAATCGGCGGAACTGGTCGCGCTCGACCGTGATCCCAAGCGAATCGCCGAACAGCGTGACGCCGGCTGGCGGGCCTATCTTGGCGACGCGGCGCGTCCGGAAATCCTGAACCGGGCCGGTGCGGCAGGGGCCGCCCTCTTCATCGTGACGGTGGACGACCCGGTCAGCGCGGTGGCGATGGTCCGTGCGGTACGGAGCGTACGCACCGATGCGCCGATCCTGGCCCGGGCCCGCGACGCCGAACATGCCCGTGATCTGATGGATGCCGGCGCCACCTACGTGATCCCAGACGCCATCGAGGCGGGCCTTCAGCTTGCCGGACGCGCGCTGCGGGAGTTTGGCTACGCGTCCGAAACCGTGCGCGACCGTCTCGCGGCCGTACGAGACGATGAGTACCGTCAAGGCGAGGCCGTCTAGAGCAAGTTCGGAGCAAACGGACTCGGTTGCGAACGGATACTTGCGCAAAAACAATGATGTAAAGCGACGGCCTGGAGTGAAACGAAAGACCGGCGCTCTAGAGTATCCGTCTTGGTCAAGCCACTCTCGGAGACCATTCTCGGTTATCGCGGACCCGGGCGTCGGTTTGCCTGCGCTTCAGACTTGATGGGGTCTCTCGCGCGCTGCCTGCCTCGGGCTCAGTGAACCACGCCTATCCGGCGGAGCATGTCCGGCGAGGGCGCGGTCTCTTCCATCAGCGAGGCCTTGATTGGACGCGGCGATCCGAACACATGCCCCTGACCGAAGGGGATGCCGTATTCGAGGATCTCTACCACGCTGGTCTCGTCTTCAAGCCGGTCTGCAATCAGGGTGACCCCATGGCGGGCAAACACCGAGGCGACCTCTTCACCAGGTACATGCTGGGACTGGGACTGGACGGGACGGGGGCCGCGCGGGTCCCGGGCCTGATCGAGGAGACGGTGGGCGTCCATCTTGACGAAGCGTACACCGGCGTCCTGCAGGCGTGGCAGGTCGAGATTCAGGCCCGGCGCATGGTCCAGGGAGAAGCGAAAGCCCAGCGCCGACAGCCGATCCATGTTCTCGCGCATGGTCCGGTCACGCGTCTCGAACCGATCAGCGGGGAGCTCGAAGATCACGGCGCCCGACAGGTCGCGGTTCTCCGCCATGAAGCTGGCAAACACGTCAAACACCCGACTGTCACCAAGCGTCGCGGCGGACAGGTTGCAGAAGACACCCACGCGCCGATCCCGCTCGGCCAGACGGCGGACGATCTGGACGCACCGGAAGAGGGTCAGCGTGTCGACCACGCCCATCTTCTGGGTCCGGCGGGCCACATCGAGAAAGTCGCCCGGCCCGATCAGGCTTCCATCCGAGCGGCGAAGCCGGCTCAGCCCTTCATAGAAAGCCACGCGACGCTGCGGAAGGGACACCACGGGCTGCAGGTGAAGCTCGACCCGGCCCGCCTCGAGCGCCGCCCGGATCTCCTCGAAGGCACGCGCCTCGGACGGTTCGGACGGGCGGGCGGCGCGCGCCTGCGGCGCCTCCGGGGCGGCGTGCCCGTTGTGCGGGGCAAGGCGCGGACGTCCCTCCCGGCCTGCGAGCGTGTCGCGCCCGCCTTCGAAACTGCGTGACAGCCGCTCGATCAGGGCTTCGAGCTGGCGCATTTCCGTGACCAGCGCATCGCGACGTTCGGTCAGCTCGTGCTTCACGGTGGTCTCGACGGCGTCCGTGCGGGCCTTGAGGACGTCCACCTGTTCGCCCAGGTCCTTGTCCTGCACCTCAAGCGCGGCAATCCGTGCCTCGATACCCGGATCGCGTCCGCGCGCAATGAACAGGTGCGCCTGCCCCAGAACCAGCGCCGCCGACGCGCCGAGACCGCCCGCGAACCATGGGTCCATCATGGTCACGTCCCAGGCCGCGAACCCGACCACGCCGCCAATGGCGAGGTACAGAAGAAAAAACACCACACGCATACGATCGGTACCCATCGTTCCTGCTCGCCCGTCAGGCGAACCAGGCCCCACACCCTGACACACTCACCTGAAATACACCTGAACGGGATTCGTGACAAAACGCCTCGATCATCTTGAGGCGTTTTTTTCGGTCATGGCCCGGCCCTCCGAGGACAGAAGAACACCCGGCGGCCGGATTGGCCAGACCAGATCGTCGCCGTCGCACGAAAGTGACCGGTGCCGGTCAGGGTCAGCCCGCTCGTCAGCCCGCTCGTCTGGCCGCTCGTCAGCCCGCTCGTCTGGCCGCTGGTCTGGCCCCGGGTCCGGCTCGGCACTGGTGGACGCACAGCCGCGCACCTCGAGAACGATCCCGCCATAGCGCAGGCTGAAGGTGGCTGCGTCCGGACGGTCGGCGTGTCCGGTGATGGACAGATCGCCGGTGTCATAAACCGGCCGGGCCTGCGGGGTGGACAGGTCGGCAGCCCGCAACACCGCGCTGGCGAAACCGCCTGCAGGGGCAGAGCGCACATGGGTGTCGGCGTCGGCGCGTTCCATCGCCTGGTCGAGTGCGGCGGCCATCGCTTCGGTACCGTCCGGCCCGATAACCGCCAGCGGGGTCGCGCGCCCTGCGCGCCAGGACCCGTTCCGCACCCTCAGAAGGCCTTCAAGTCGGGCGGCGGACAGGTCGGGCAACAGCACGAGATCGGGAGCAGCGACACCGAGGGCCTCCAGCGCCCGGTAAGCCCCTTCCGGTGCGCCGATCAGCACGGTCTTCCCGCCGGCCATCACGATGGCGCATGCGTGCGGAACGGCAACGCCGGTGCAGGGCAAAACGGCGAAGTCGCGGGGGCGCACCTCGAAGTCGGGTGCCGCCTTCTCAGGCCCCTCCGCCGGCGCCCCGCAGGCCGCCAGCCCGGCGAGACAGGCTGCTGCCATCGAACGTCTCCACGACAGGATGGGAGAGCCGGGTGTCATGGTCCTAGCCGATCCGCGTCTCGCCGGGTTCGGCAATGATCTCGTTCTCGATCGCGCCGATGCCGTCGATCTCGATACGGACCCGGTCGCCCACCGCCAGGAAACGCGGCGGATCGAAACCCGCCCCGACGCCCGCGGGTGTGCCGGTGAACAGGACGTCACCCGGCTCCAGCGTGAAGGCGGCCGTCAGATGGGCAATCTGTTGTCCGATCGGGTGGACCATCTGGCCTGCGGTGCCCTCCTGCCGCAGGTCGCCCGACACCCAGGTCCGTATTCGCAGGCCTGCCAGGTCCGCAACCTCGTCGGGCGTGACGAGCCAGGGGCCGAAGGGTGCATGGGTGTCGAAGCCCTTGCCCATGATCATGGTGGGCGAGGCTCTCTGCCAATCCCGGACGGAGTAATCGCAGCCGACGGCGAAACCCGCCACGATCTCCATCGCGCGGTCTGCGGGAACGTGGCGCCCACGCCGACCGATGACGACCACCAGCTCTCCTTCATAGTCGAGCTGATCGGAAACCTTCGGCAGATGAACGGGCGCATAGGGCGCGTTTGCGGCCGTGGACTGCTTGTTGAACCATTTCTGGACGCCCTCGCCCGGCAGGTTCGCGAAGCTCACACTCTCGGCCGCGTGGGCCGCATAGTTCAGACCGATGGCGAGGATCTTGCCGGGCCGCAGGATTGGCTGCAGCAGGGTGACCTCTTGCAGGGCGATGCGAGGGTATCGGACCGCAGGCTCAAGGACGCGCGCGCCTGACAGCCAATGCTCCAGCGGCGTCGCGCCAAGGTCGACCACCTGGTCGCCCTCCAGATAGCCGGCCCTGGGCGATCCGACGTCAAGACGGAAGCTTAGCCACCGCATGGCCGTGATCCGCCTGTCACACCCGTCCGGGTTTTCGTCTGCGTCATGATCATTTCGTGTTGTCGCTCCCGAGGCCCCAAGCTAGGCGACGTGTTGGCAGGGAAGTCCGGAATGAACAAGCCGTTCGACAGAGACGTACAGGGGATCGGCTCGGAACCGTTGCGGATCCGCGATCTTTTCGCGCCCGGCGAGCGCCTGTGCATGCCGCCCTATCAGCGCAGCTACTCCTGGGGCGAGCGCGAGGCCATGGCGTTGCTCGCAGACCTCATCGACTGCGCCGAGGACGGTTCGACCCATTTCATCGGCGCGATCGTCGTCAATCTCCGCGGCAAGACCGGGCTTCAGGAGATTGTGGACGGCCAGCAGCGCCTGACCACGCTGACGATCCTCCTTGCGGTTCTGCGCGACATGGAACCCGAAGCGCAACGCGCCGAGGCGCTGCACACCCTGATCGCCGACAGGGCCCAGCCCGAGACGGGCGAATCCGTGGTCTGGCGGATCTCCCTGAACCATCTGGATGGGGCCTTCTTCCGAGCCCACATCCAGACGCCCGGCCAGGCCGCCAGGACCGAAGACGATCCCGGCGACAGCGAAAGTCAGCGCCGCATCAGCACCGTCGCCGCCGGTTACCTGCGCGAACTGGGGCGGCTAGACGCCGACACGAGGCGCGCACTCGCCGAGACGATCGCCGACCGGTGTACGCTGGTACGGGTGTCGGTGCGCGACCGGGACATGGGATACAAGGTGTTCCGGATCCTCAACACGCGCGGCAAGGAGCCCAACGCCCACGACATCGTGAAGACGGAGCTCTTCGAACGCGCCGATTTCGACGTGCGCGAGGCCGACACCTATGCCACGCTCTGGTCGGATTATGAGGCCCGATTGGGCGGATCCGCCTTCGACGAACTGTTGCGGCAAATCCGGGCGCTTTATGACCGCGCGCCAAAGGGCGACCTGATCGCGGGGTTCCGCAAGACGGTCCTCAACCGGATTTCGCCCCAGGAACTTCTGACCGAGCTCCTGCCCCGCTATGTCAGGGCCTATGAGGAGATTTCCACGGGCCGGGTGGAGTTCGGCGAGGCGTCCACGGAAGTGGGCGACTATCTGAACCGGATGCGCGCGCTAGACCATCAGGGCTGGCGGGCTCCGGCGCTGAAATACCTGGTCGAACGGCGCACCGACGAAGCCCGCGCACCGGAATTCTTCCGGCGGCTCGAACGGCTGGCCTATGTGCTGCAGCTCATCGTTCACAAGCGGGACCAGCGCGACAAGCGGTACCGGCGCGTGATCGACGCGCTGCATGCCGAGCGCCAGCTTTTCTCCGCCAACGGCCCCCTGGCGATCAACCCGGACGAGGCAAGACGGGTACGCGAGCGCCTTCTGGGGCGCTTCGCCACCTTCAACCAGCGCAGGGCGATGGCCTTGCGCCTGAATGCCGCGCTGGCGGATGGCCAGACCCTGCCGCCGGAAGCCGACGCGACCGTGGAACATGTGCTCCCGCGCAATCCGGATCCTGCCAGCCACTGGCTGACCACCTGGCCGGATCCTGCCAAACGGCGGGAATACTGTGACACGCTGGGCAATTTCGTGCTCTTGCCCCACGAACTGAACCAGCAGGCCGACCGGATGGACTACCGCGACAAGAAGAAGGTCTACTTCAACGGCAATGGCGCACCCTTCGCGCTGACCCGCGACCTGGCCGATCAGGATGCCTGGACAGCGGAAATCGTGCGTCACCGAACCGAACGGCTGGCCGAAATCCTCTGCCGCCACTGGGATCTGCCCGACGTTTGAGCCACGTGGGACGCGCACCGCGCGCGGTGCGGCCCTTGCCTCCGTCCGACGTATCGGGAATACCTGCCGTTCGAAAAGCGGCCGAGTGCCGTCGACACATGCAAGGGGAGGTCTTCATGAGCCTGTTCGACCTGACGGGAAAATCTGCCATCATTACCGGGTCCTCTCGCGGGATCGGCCGCGCCATCGCGGAGGCGATGGCCGATCAGGGCGCGCAGGTGACCATCTCGTCGCGCAAGCCGGGGCCCTGCCAGGAGGTCGCGGCTGCGATCAACGCCAAGCATGGCGAGGGCCGCGCGATCGCCGTGCCTGCCAACATCTCCTCGAAGGAGGAACTGCAGGCCCTCGTGGACGCGACCAATGACGCCTTCGGCAAGGTCGACATCGTGGTCTGCAACGCCGCGTCCAATCCGGTCTATGGTCCGATGTCTGAACTGGACGACGCCGGTTTCCACAAGGTGCTCCAGAACAACATCGTCTCGAACCACTGGCTGATCCAGATGGTGGCGCCACAGATGCGGGAGCGGAAGGACGGCGCGGTCATCATCGTCTCGTCGATCGGCGGCATGAAAGCGTCCACCGTGATCGGCGCCTACAACATTTCCAAAGCGGCCGATTTCCAGCTCGCGCGCAATCTCGCCGCGGAGCTCGGCCCCGATAACATCCGGGTCAACTGCATCGCGCCTGGCCTGATCAAGACCGATTTCGCCCGCGCCCTCTGGGAAAATCCGGAGAACGCGGAGCGGATCGAGAAGGGCACGCCGCTGCGCCGGATCGGCGATCCCGAGGACATTGCGGGCGCGGCCGTCTATCTCGCCTCGCGGGCGGGGGCCTATATGACGGGACAGGCCCTCGTTGTTGACGGCGGTTCGGTGATCGTCTGACTTCTGCGCCGGGGGGCCGCAGGAGGACACAGCCCGATGACGATACGCTTTGGGCGCCTGGCCATCTTCTGTATTGCGGTCTGGGGACTTGGAGCCTGCGGTCAGACCGCAGCGCCACCTGACTATGTCTGGGTCGACTGGACCGAGGCCAGCCCTGACGGGGCCCGGGGGGCCGCGGCCGGCGTGGTCGTCACTTATACAGGGGATCTGAACCGGAGCTGCCAGGTGGATCCGGGAGGCACCGTCTTCTGGGCGAGCCATCCGGAGAGTTACCGGCATCCGGAAACCGGTCCCGGCCCCGCTACCTCGGACGTTCTGCGGATGTATGGCGGCAGCGACACCGGTCGCCAGGTGATCCGCTTCTCGCGGCCCGTGCGCGACCCGATCATGGCGGTGATGAGCGTCGGACAGGCCAATCGGGAAGTCCGCCTTGCCTTCGAGACGGACGTGGAGATCCTCGCCAGCGGTCCGGGCTACTGGTCCGACCGGCTGAACATGCTGCGGCTTGCCGACGACCGTCGCACCGTCCACGGCCGGGAAGGCTACGGACTCCTGCGGTTCCCGGGGACGCATCTCGACATCGCCTTTGCCATTCCCGACCGCGAGCGGGATTATGGCCTCACCCTCGCCATTCAGGAGCCTTGAGCATGGAAGATTCCCCACCGGAGATCGCAGATGGCACCTATGGCGTCCGGTTCCGCGGGTTTCTCGACGGGCTTCGCACGGGTCGCTGGGCGGACAAGCCGAAAGCGCTGGTGACCCTGGGAATCGAGCCGGAGCGCTGGTTACGCTACGCGGCACCAGGGCACGTGCGCTATATCTGGCCCAATGATGGCAGCCGCGACATCTTTCCTGGGCGGGTTTTCGGCGGGTGGGTCGGTGCGCTTTCAGACCATGTCGTTTCGATATGCATGATGTCGGCCCTGAGCGACGAGGAAAACTTCACCACCCAGGACCTTCAGATCAAACTCTTCCGGCCGGTGGCCGGTGAGCGGATCACCATCGAGGCGAAGCTGGTGAACCGCTCCCGGTCGACGGGTTATGTGGAGGCCGAATGGCGGTTGCCGGACGGAAAGCTGGCGGTGAAGGTGCTGGCCTGGAAAGCCATCCGCAGCCACGAGGCGCTCGCCCCGCGCACGGACTGACGGTCGAGCGGAGACGGCGGGTCGAACCGGCAGACCGAGGGAACGCCCCATGGAAACGATACAACCGGTGATCATGGCAGGCGGTGCCGGCACGCGGCTCTGGCCGGTGTCACGGCGCGCACATCCCAAACAGTTCCAGAACCTGCTGGGGCGCGACAGCCTGTTCGTCGAGACCGTGCGTCGGGTACACGGCGATATGGAGTCCATTGCCTTCAGGCCTGCCCACATCATTGGCGGCGCGGCCTATGAGGCGCTGATCGCCCAGCAGATGGAGACTGCCGGCATCGTGCCCGGCACCGTGGTGCTGGAACCCTTCGGGCGGAACACGGGGGCCGTCGCGGCCATGGCCTGCAGCCTGGCGCAGACGCCGTCCGACATGATCCTTCTGCTCCCGTCCGACCACCACATGGCCGACCCCATGGCGTTTCGCCATGCCGTCGAGACCGCAGCCCCTGCGGCGCGCGCCGGGCACCTGGTGACCTTCGGAATAGAGGCCATGGCGCCCGAAACCGGCTATGGCTACATCCGGCGCGGCCCGGCGATCACGCCAGGCACTTACCGCATCGACGCCTTCGTGGAAAAGCCGGACCTCGCCACGGCCGAAGCGTATCTCGCCGATGGGCGCTATGCCTGGAATGCCGGGATCTTCCTGTTTCGGGCCGACACGATGGCGGCGGAGCTGCGCCACCATGCGCCGGCCGTTCTCGAGGCGACCGAGGCGGCCGTGGCGGGTGGCTACCGCGATGGACCGACCCTGCGCCTGGAGCCGAACGCCTTCGAAACGTGCCCGTCCGTGTCCATCGACTATGCGGTGATGGAGCGGACAACGCGCGGGGCGGTCCACGGACCCCTCGCCTGCGGCTGGAGTGATGTGGGCTCCTGGGCCGCCATTGCCGACCTGGCCGCGCCCGATCCCGACCGGCCGGTGATCTCGGTCGAAACAGAGAACTGCTTCTTCCGCGTCGATGAGGACATGTTCGTCGCCGCAGTGGGTGTGCGCGACCTTCTCGTCATCGCCAAGGATGGCAGCGTGCTGATCCTGCCCCGCGACCGGGCGCAAGAGGTCAAGACGGTCGTGGACGCCCTCAAGGCCGCCGGACGCGGTGACCTGCTCTGAGCTCCGGCGCCGCGCGGCGCCGGAACGGGCTGGCGGTCCGCCGGCGTCCCGCCGCCTCGCAAAATACACCCATCCTACTGGTTCAATCCGCCCGGAAACTGCCTTAAGTCGAGACAGGGCGCTGGCGCAAACCTTGCAGGCCGGGTCGACCATGACCCGGCATGCTGCTCTTCCCGCCACCCATGCGCCCGCGGAGTTGCGGATGCGGACCGATGCCCTGGGCGAACAGATCAAGGCCTGCCTGGCCGAAACCGGTCCCCTTCTGGGCAAGGAGATTGCCGAAAGGTTTCCCCACGAACCGCACCTGGCGCTCTGGCAGGCCTGCTACCGCGACATGGACCTGCAGATCTCGCACTTCGCGGGCTACTATCTGCGCTATGACGTGACGCGCGAGGATCAGGTCCGACTGAGCCCCTCGATCCTGCGGGATTTCCTGTCCTTCACCCTTGTGTCGCTGCCGGATCAGCGCGGACGGTCCATCGAGCGGCAGGTCGCCCTCTCGAACCGCCACCGGGAAATCAGCCAGCGCAAGATCGCCATCGCCCGCGGCCTCGTCGCCGATCTCCTCGATGACGTCGATCCAGCCCTGCACGGCAGGATCTGCGCGTTCATCGCCGGGGACAATGCCTATTATCTCGGTCATGACGAGCCGCGCGAGGTGAAGGCCCTGGGCGAGGTCGTGCGGGGCTCCGACATAGACATCATCATCGTTCACGACGGTCTGGATGCGGCGCTTGTCGAGGACATGGAGCGCAAGCTTCTGCGTGCGAAGACCTACTTCCTGCGCCACCCCGACCATCGCCAGGAACTGGACTTCATCGTGAAGACAAGTGACCGGATGTTCAGCCAGTTCCAGTACCGGGACATCCACGAGAAGATCGCCAGCAAGATCGCCTATGAGTCGATGTTCATCGGCGGCGCGGTCAGGCTGTACATGGACATTGCCGAGGGACTGGCGGAGTCTGGGGTAAAGCGGCTGATCGAGGACGATTTCGAAGTGGCACGGCGCGACCGCAAGGGCGCCATGCAGACGCTTCTGGCGGCCGACCCGGACAATCTCGACGCCAACACGGAGTCGCTGTTCTTCTTTTCTCTGGAGCGGCTGGAGTTCCAGTAGCCAGAGCCGCTCGGTTCCGTGTCCGGTTCCATGTCGCCGGACCCGCGGCCTGACGCATGGCCGCTATTCCACCGTGACCGATTTCGCAAGATTGCGCGGCTGATCCACATCGCAGCCCTTCGCCAGTGCGGTATGGTAGGCGAGCAACTGGACCGGAACCGCCGCGAGGATCGGCTGGGCCAGCGCACCGGCAGTCGGCATCTCGATCACATGGTCGGGCCGCTTGCCGGCGGCGTCCAGCCCGGCTGCATCGGAGATCAGGATCACCTTCGCGCCTCGGGCCTGCACTTCCTGCATGTTTGAGACGGTTTTCTGGAAGAGGTCGTCCATCGGCGCAACGATGACCACCGGAACGCCATCCTCGATCAGGGCAATGGGGCCATGCTTGAGTTCGCCTGCCGCGTACCCCTCCGCATGAATGTAGGACACTTCCTTGAGCTTCAGCGCGGCTTCGAGCGCCAGCGGATTGAACACGCCGCGGCCAAGGAACAGGACATCGCGGGCCGAGGCGAGATCACCGGCAATGCGGCGGATGGCCGTCTCCTGAGCCAGCGCTTCGCTCACGCCACGCGGTACCGCCATCAGATCGGCGGCATGGGCGGCCATGGCGGACGCGTCCAGTTGGCCGCGCGCCCGGCCCGCTGCCACGGCGGCCGCTGCGAGCACGGCAAGCTGTGCCGTGAAGGCCTTCGTCGAAGCCACACCGATCTCGGGCCCCGCTCGCGTGGGCAGGATCGCGTCGGCTTCGCGGGCGATCGAGGATTCCGGCACGTTCACGATGGCCAGGGTCGATGTTCCAGCCGCCTTGCAATAGCGCAGCGCCGCCAGCGTATCGGCCGTCTCCCCCGACTGGCTGACGAACAGTGCCGGGCCCGACGCCGGCAGCACCGGGTCGCGATAGCGAAACTCCGACGCGATATCGGTCTCGAGCGGCAGGCGCGCGAACCGCTCGAACCAGTATTTCGCCGTCGCCGCCGCATAATAGGCTGTCCCGCACGCGACGGCGACCGCGCGGTCTGCGCCGGCGAAGAGAGCCTCGGCAGCCTCGCCAAGGCGCACCGACTGCGCCGCCTGATCGATATAGGGCAGGATGGTCCGGGTCAGGCTGTCGGACTGCTCATGGATCTCCTTGAGCATGAAATGGTCGAACTCACCGAGCTCGATCATGGTGGATTGGACCCGACTGCGCACTTTCGGACGATCGGCAGGACGGCCACTGGCGTCATAGATCTCCACCCGGTCGGGGCGGGCGATCACCCAATCTCCCTCCTCGAGATAGGTCACATCGCGCGTCAGCGGCGCCAGCGCGATCGAATCGGAGCCCAGATAGGTCTCGCCCTTGCCATGGCCCACGACCAGCGGGCTGCCCCGTCGCGCCCCGAGCAGAAGGCCCGGCTCACCCTCGACAATGGCAGCGATGGCGAACGCGCCGGTCAGCCGGGCGAGCATGCCTTCGAAGGCGGCCTCGACGCCCAGCCCCTCACCCAGCAGGTGGTCAAAGAGTTGCGCGATGACCTCGCTGTCGGTCTCGGATGTGAAGGTACGACCAACGGATTCCAGCTCGGCTTTCAGGTCGACATAGTTTTCGATGATGCCGTTATGCACGATCGCGACACGTCCGCTGATGTGCGGGTGGGCGTTCGGCTCGGAGGGACGCCCATGGGTGGCCCAGCGGGTATGGGCAATGCCTGTCGTCCCAGCCAGGGGCGCGTCATCGAGCCGGCTCCTGAGGGCCTTGATCTTGCCTTCGGCGCGCTGGCGGGCGATGCGACCCCCATCGAGGGTGGCGATCCCGGCTGAGTCGTAGCCGCGGTATTCCAGCCGCGCGAGGCCCGAAAGGAGCCGCTCCGTGACAGGTTTCGTGCCAGAGATCGCAACGATGCCGCACATGTCGTCTACTCCCTTCGCGTAAGTCCCGCCCCGTCCTCGTCTAAGCGGGAATGTGGGCCACCGAAAGGCGCTGGGCTGGCAAGGCTGCGTCGTCGCGGAACAAAAAATGCAACGCGCTGTAACATCCCGCCCCATGGCGGGATCTCACGCGCGCGACCGCGGGCCAGGGACACCCCAGGTCGCATTCCGTGTCCCGGTTAGGTGAGCTATTGCAAGACTTAAGCGCTTCGCGGGCGATCACCGCCCAGATACAGGCTAGACGCCGCACCGCAGCATATCCGAGACGATCCAGACGATGACGCGAACGATGCCCCCGCCGCTGACCCACCTCAAGAAGCTCGAGGCGGAAGCCATTCACATCCTGCGGGAGGTCGTGGCGGAATGCGAAAACCCGGTGATGCTCTATTCGGTGGGCAAGGACTCCGCCGTGATGCTTCACCTGGCGATGAAGGCGTTCCATCCCGCGCGACCGCCCTTCCCGCTGATGCACGTGGACACGACCTGGAAGTTCCGCGAGATGATCGCCTTTCGCGATCGCAAGGCGCGCGAACTCGGCCTGGACCTGATCGTCCACACCAATGAAGAGGGCGTGGCCGCCGGCGTCGGCCCCTTCACGCACGGATCAGCCGTTCACACCGATATCATGAAAACCCAGGCACTGAAGCAGGCGCTGGACCGTCACGGTTTCGATGCAGCCTTTGGCGGCGCACGACGCGACGAGGAGAAGAGCCGGGCCAAGGAGCGCATCTTCTCGTTCCGCACGAGCGCGCATCGCTGGGATCCGAAGAACCAGCGCCCGGAACTCTGGTCCCTCTACAATGCCCGCAAGAACGCCGGCGAGAGCATCCGAGTCTTTCCGCTCTCCAACTGGACCGAGCTCGACATCTGGCAGTACATCCGGTTGGAGAATATCGAGATCGTCCCGCTTTACTTTGCCGCCGAACGACCGGTGGTCGACTGGAACGGCGTGCCGATCATGGTCGACGATGACCGCATGCCCGAGGCGCTGCGCCGGACCGCGGTCAAGAAGTCCGTCCGGTTCCGTACACTGGGCTGCTACCCGTTGACCGGTGCGGTGGAGAGCCGGGCCAGGACGCTGGAAGAGATCATCCAGGAAACCCTGCTCAACACCTCATCGGAGCGCCAGGGCCGCGTGATAGATACCGACCAGGCGGCCTCCATGGAGCAGAAGAAGCAGGAAGGCTATTTCTGATGCGCCATACCGATGACCTGATCGCCACCGACATCACCGCCTATCTGGAGCGGCATGAATCGAAGTCCCTTCTGCGGTTCATTACCTGCGGGTCGGTCGATGATGGCAAGTCGACGTTGATCGGCCGCCTGCTCTACGATTCCAAGATGATCTACGAGGATCAGCTGGAGACGCTGCAGGCAGACTCCCGCAAGTCGGGTACCCAGGGCGCCGACATCGACTTCGCGCTGCTGGTCGACGGCCTTGCGGCAGAGCGCGAGCAGGGCATCACGATCGACGTGGCCTATCGCTTCTTCTCCACGGAGCGGCGCAAGTTCATCGTCGCCGACACGCCGGGCCACGAGCAGTATACCCGCAACATGGCCACCGGTGCGTCGACGGCCGACGTGGCCGTCCTGTTGATCGATGCACGCCACGGCGTGCTCACACAGACCCGGCGCCATGCCTTCATTACCTATTCGCTGGGCATCAGGCGCATGGTGCTGGCCATCAACAAGATGGACCTGGTCGACTATGACCGTGCGGTGTTCGAAGAGATCGTCTCCGATTTCCTGGCGTTCGCCGACGAACTCGGGCCGGATCTGGAGATCGAACCGGTGCCACTGTCGGCGCTCAGGGGCGACAACATCACCTCGCCGTCCGAGCGGACCCCCTGGCATGAGGGGCCGACCCTCATGGATTACCTGGAGACCGTGCCCGTGGACGACAGTCGCACCGCCTCGCCGCTGCGTCTGCCGGTCCAGTGGGTAAACCGGCCGAACCTCGATTTCCGGGGCTTTGCGGGCCAGATCGTCTCCGGCACCGTGCGGCCCGGCGACCGGGTCAAGATCCTTCCCGGCGCGCGGGAAACCTCCGTCAAGCGGATCGTGACGGCCGACGGCGACCTTGATCAGGCCCAGGCCGGCCAGTCGGTCACCCTGACGCTGGCCGATGAGGTGGACTGTTCGCGCGGGGACGTCATCGCGGCAGCCGGCGATCCGCCGGAAGTCTCGGACCAGTTCCAGGTGCGCATCCTCTGGATGGCGGAGCAGCCCCTGCTTCCTGGCCGGAAATATCTGATAAAGCTGGGGACGAAGACCGTTCGCGCCACGATCAATGCACCGAAATACTGCATCGACGTGAATACGCTCAATGACCTGCCGGCACGCACGCTGGACCTGAACGCTTTTGGGGTCTGCACGCTGTCTCTGGACGAACCGGTCGCGTTCGACGCCTACAACCGAATCCGGGAGATGGGCGGTTTCATCATCGTCGACCGGATCGAGAACCACACGCTTGGCCTAGGCCTGGTCGACTTCGCGCTGCGACGCGCCTCGAACATCCACTGGCAGGCGCTGGATGTCGACCGCTCCGCACTGGCCGAACAGAAGGGACAGAAGCCGGCGGTCCTGTGGTTTACGGGCCTGTCCGGCTCCGGCAAGTCGACGATCGCCAATGCGCTGCAGAAGCGCCTGTTCGCGCTCGGTCGGCATACCATGCTGCTGGACGGCGACAATGTACGCCATGGCCTGAACCGTGATCTCGGCTTCACCGACGCAGACCGGGTGGAGAACATTCGCCGCGTGGCGCACGTGTCCCGGCTGATGGCCGATGCGGGCCTGATCACGCTGGTGTCCTTCATCTCTCCCTTCCGGTCCGAGCGCCAGATGGCCCGAAACCTGATGCCCGATGGAGAGTTCATCGAAGTCTTCGTCGACACGCCGCTCGACGTGGCCGAACGCCGTGACGTCAAGGGGCTCTACCGCAAGGCAAGGGCGGGCGAGATCAAGAACTTCACCGGTATCGACAGCCCATACGAGCCGCCCGAAGCCCCTGAAATCCGCATCGAGACGGTCCAACAGACGGCCGATGAGGCCGCCGAGGCGATCCTGGCCGAACTCAAGGAACGCGGCATCTGCTAGACGTGCCGCGCGCAGCCCTTGGCCCCTTAAAGCGCGGACGCAGAGAAAACTGAAACAAGCGGATGGTAAGGCGCTGCGGTCTTCTCGGGCAGGGCCAGGCAACCTGCGTAAACTGCCCGGTGGGACGCCGCGGAATTGGTATGGGTCTTGCTCGATGCGGCGAGGACTTGCGCCAATACCGGAAATCCGGCTCAGCTTGAGCGCGATACAAGGCATCGGACGGACAGGGGGCAACGACCGGGATGCAGATCGTCGACACCGCACTTGCCCAGCGCGCGGCAGCGAATCGCCCCGTGATCCTGGGCGTCTTCGGAGCGGGCTTCATGGCCCGCGGCCTCGTCAACCAGGTTCAGCGCTACATGCCCGGCCTGCGGATCGGGGTCATCTGCAATCGTACGATCGAAGCGGCCCGCGCGGCACTGGTCGAGGCGGGGACGCCCCGGGACGACATCATAGAGACCGCCAATGCCGAGGCGGCGAATGCGGTGATCGAGGCTGGCAAGGTCGCCATCACGGACGACCCGGCCGTACTCTGCGGCGCCGGCACCGTCGAGGTCGCGATCGAGGCCACGGGACACGTGGAGTATGGCGCCAGGGTCACCACCCTCGCCATCGAGCATGGCCTGCCCATGGTCTTGATGAATGCCGAACTCGACGCGACCGTGGGGCCGATCCTGAAACGCAGGGCGGATGCGGCGGGCGTGCTCCTGACCGGGTGTGACGGTGACCAGCCGGGCGTCCAGATGAACCTCTACCGGTTCGTCACCAGCATTGGCCTGATCCCGCGTGTCTGTGGCAACATCAAGGGCCTGCAGGACCGTTATCGCACGCCAGCCACCCAGGCCGCGTTCGCCCGTCAGTGGGGCCAGACTCCCAGCATGGTCACGAGCTTCGCGGATGGCACCAAGATCTCCTTCGAACAGGCCATCGTGGCCAATGCCACGGGCATGAAGGTCGCCCGGCGCGGCATGATCGGGCTGGAACATCGCGGCCATGTCGACGACATGACCGGCCTTTACGATCTGGAGCAGCTTCGTGCTCTGGGCGGGATCGTGGACTATGTGGTCGGACCAAAGCCCGGACCGGGTGTCTTCATCTTTGCCGAAGCGCGCGACGACACGCAGAGGCACTATCTCAACTATGGCAAGCTGGGCGAAGGCCCGCTCTACAGCTTCTATGTCCCCTACCATCTCACCGTGTTCGAGGTCCCGCTGTCGGCGGCCCGCGTGGTGCTGAACCGGGACACCGTCATCGCACCGTTGGCCGGGCCTGTGGTCGACGTGATCGCCGTTGCAAAGCGCGACCTGAAAGCGGGCGAGACGGTGGACGGACTGGGTGGGTACATGACCTACGGCGTCTGCGAAAACCATGAGACCGTCCGCAGCGACCGCCTTCTGCCGATGGGCCTTGCGGAAGGCTGCGTCCTGACGCGCGACATTTCCAGGGACCAGGTGATGACCCTGGACGATGTCGTTCTGCCTGCCAACAGCCTGACCGTCCGCCTGCGCGAGGCGCAGGACCTCGAATTCCCCACGCCGCAGGGCCCACCGCCCTGCGGTTGCTGCAGCCCCGACAGGACCTGACCATGACCACTGCCGACGCAATCGTCGAAACCGACCTGCACGAGATCACCCAAGCCGCGGCAGACGCTTTCGAGGCGCTTTCCGGCGGATCTCTCCTGATCGTCGGCGGCGCGGGTTTCCTTGGCTACTATCTGGTCCAGGCGCCGCTGCACTGGAACCGCGTCTCGGGCAAGGCGCCAATCCGGGTCACGGTTTATGACAACTGGATCCGGGGCGTTCCCGACTGGCTGAAGGCTCTGGAGGGCGACCCCCACCTCACGCTGGTGACCCATGACGTGACCGACCCGATGCCAGCGCAGGCGGGGCCCTTCGACTATGTCATCCACGCCGCGTCCATCGCCTCGCCGACCTATTATCGCCGCTATCCCATCGAGACGATGGACGCCAATGTGAACGGACTGCGCAACCTGCTGGACCATGCCATGGCGCAGACGGCCGCCGGCCAGCCGCTGAAGGGCTTCCTCTACTATTCCACCAGCGAAATCTATGGCGACCCGGATCCGGCCAATATCCCGACGCCTGAGACCTATCGCGGCAACGTCTCCTGCACCGGCCCCCGCGCCTGCTACGATGAGAGCAAGCGATACGGCGAGACGTTATGCGTGAATTTCGCAGCCCAGCACGACCTGCCGATCAAGGTGGCGCGACCGTTCAACAATTACGGTCCGGGGCTGAAGATCACCGACCGGCGCGTCCTGCCCGACTTCGCGCGCGACATCTTTGCCGGCCGGGACATCGTGCTTCTCTCCGATGGCTCCCCGACACGGACCTTCTGCTATGTGGCCGATGCGGTGGCGGGCTATTTCAAGGTCCTGGTGCATGGCCGCCCGGGAGAGGCGTACAATATCGGCGTGGAAACCCCGGAAATCTCCATGGCCGAGCTTGCGGAGAAGGTATGCGCCATCGCCGCGCGCGAATTCGGGTACACCGGCCGCGCCATCTACAGCCAGAGCGACGATACCGACTATCTGGTCGACAATCCCAACCGCCGCTGCCCGATCATCACGAAGGCCCGGGAAGAACTCGGCTATGCACCGCGCATCGCACCCGACGAGGGGCTGCGCCGTGCACTGATCTGGTACAGCGGCCACCAGACCGCCGAGGACAAGTGACCATGCGCGTCTCCATCATAGGAACCGGATATGTCGGGCTGGTGTCGGGCGCCTGCCTGGCGGCCCTTGGCCATGACGTCATCTGTGTCGACGTCGATCCGTCCAAGGTCGATCGCATCAATGCCGGCGACCCGCCCATCTACGAGGCTGGCCTGGCGGAGATCCTGGCGGAGACCGTGGGCAGCCGCCTGACCGCGACGACCGATCTGCGGACCGCCGTGCTCGACACCGATCTGTCCATCATCGCCGTGGGCACACCCTTCGACGGCGACGAGATCGACCTCACCTACATTCGCCAGGTCTCCGAACAGATCGGCAGGGTACTCAAGGACAAGGACGGCTATCATGTCGTCGTCGTGAAGAGCACCGTGGTGCCCGGCACGACCGACGACGTGGTCCTGCCGCTGCTGGAGGCGGCCTCCGGGAAGCAGGCCGGGCGCGATTTCGGGGTGGGCATGAACCCGGAATTCCTCAAGGAAGGCGAAGCGGTGCAGGACTTCATGCACCCGGACCGGATCGTGCTTGGCGGGATCGACCGCCGGACGCAGGACACGCTCGGCGCGCTCTACAGCGTGTTCGAGACCACGGACATCGTTCGCACCGACCCCCGCACGGCGGAGATGATCAAGTACGCCTCCAACTCGCTGCTCGCCACGCTGATCTCCTTTTCCAACGAAATCGGCAATCTGTGCGCCGAGGTCGGCGTCGACGTGGTCGAGGCCCTCGGTGGCGTGCACCTCGACAAGCGTTTCTCCCCGCTGCTGCCCGACGGTCGGCGGATCACGCCCGGGTTCGTCAGCTATGTCGGCGCCGGCTGCGGTTTCGGTGGAAGCTGCTTTCCCAAGGACGTGAAGGCGCTCATCGCCTATGGCGACAAGGCGGGCGCCCCGATGGGGCTCCTGCGCTCCGTGATCGAGGTGAACGCCAAACAGCCCGCGCGGATGCTCGACATGCTGCGTGGCCACCTGCCGGATCTGTATGGCCGGCGGATCGCCGTGCTCGGCATGGCCTTCAAGCCGGGCACCGACGATATACGCGAAAGCCCTGCGCTGCCCGTCACCCGGGCCCTTCTCGAGTCAGGTGCCGCCATCACCGCGTTCGATCCGGTGGCCCGCCATGAGGCGGAAGCCGTATTCGGCGATGCCGTCGCCTTTCGGGACGATCTGGAAAGCGCCATCGCAGATGCCGAAGCCATCCTGATCATGACCCGCTGGCCCGACTTCGAGGCACTGCCCGCCCTGCTGGCAGGACGCGATCCCGCGCCGCTGGTGATCGACGGGCGGCGCATGCTGCCGAAAACCTCCGTGGCGCGGTACGAGGGCATCGGGCTGAAAAGCGAGCAGGCAAGGCCCGCAATGTAGGGCACACGGTTTGCACCGGATGGGGTCAAGCCAACACGTCGACGCCAGCCGGCATTGCGGCCGGGACACCGGACCTCTAGTAAACGACTGTAATGAAACGGGGACATCATGCGGGACGCAGGTATTCGGATTATCGGCTCGGGATGTGCCGGTCTTGGGGCAGCCCACCATTTGGCGCGGGAGGGGGTTCAGCCCGTCATCTACGATGCGCGGTCGCGGTTCGGCGGCCACACCATGTCGTGGGCCTATGATGACGGCTTCATCTTCGACGAAGGTCCGCATGTGTCCTTCACCAAGAACGAGCGGATGCAGACTCTGCTCGCCGAGGCCGTGGACGGCGACTATCAGGCCTTTCCATCGCGGGTGAACAATTACTGGCAGGGTCACTGGATCAAGCATCCCGCCCAGGTGAACCTGGCCGGCCTGCCCCAGCAGCTCGTGGTCGACTGCCTGAAAGATTTCATCGCCGCCCAGAACAGCGAGCCGGGCGAGATCCGTCACTATGAGGACTGGCTGCGTGCCGCGTTCGGACACACCATCGCCGAGACTTTCCCGGCACAGTACACCCGCAAGTACCACACGACCGAGGCCAGGAACCTGACAACGGACTGGCTGGGTCCCCGCCTCTACCGGCCCGACCTGGAGGAGGTGCTGCATGGCGCCCTCTCCAAGGAGACCAAGGACGTCCACTACATTCCCAATTTCCGCTACCCGACCCATGGTGGCTTCGAGAGCTATCTTCGGGCCTTCGCGGACATGTCGGAGCTGCATCTCGACCACCGCGTGGATGAAATCGATGTCGAGGCCCGTACCCTCCGCTTCGGCAATGGCCGCACGGCTGGCTATGACAGGCTGATCTCGTCCATCCCCTTGCCGGCCCTCATCCCGCTGATCCGCCAGGCCCCTCGCGAGGTCCGTGACGCCGCCGCCCTCCTGTCCTGCTCGCAGGTAGTCCTGGTGAACATCGGCGTGAAGCGTCCCGACGTATCCGACCAGCACTGGACCTATTTCTACGACGACGACTACTGCTTCTCGCGCCTGTCCTTCCCGTCGAACTTCTCGCCCAAGGTGGCGCCCGAGGGCTGCAGCGCCATCCAGGCGGAAATCTACTTCTCCGAAAAGTGGAAGCCGATGACCGGCACGCTGGAAGACTGGGTTGAACCGACCATAGACGGCCTGATCCGCTGCGGCCTCGTCCGAGACCGCTCGGAGATCATCCATACCTCCACCCTCTGGGTACCTTGGGGCAATGTAATCTTCGACCATGACCGACCCGCGAACCTCAAGATCGTGCATGACTATCTGCGCGAGGTCGGGATCGCCTATTGCGGGCGCTATGGCGACTGGGCCTATATCTGGACCGACGAGAGCTTCATGTCGGGCGAGCGGGCCGCCAACATGGTCCTGAACCATACCGGCGACCCCACCGTGGCCGCACATCCGCCGCGCGACCCGGCAAATGACCCGAAGGCCTCGCCCGCCTGAGGCGCAATAGTGCCCCTCACGCCGCCAGGGCGGCGCGGAAGGCGTCCACCGTGTCCCGGGCGCCGGATTGCAGATCGAACCGCGGGCGCCAGTCCAGGGCGGCATGGCTCTTGGTCATGTCAGCCACGATCAGCGGCGGCTCATGGGCGGGCGCGTGGCGTGCGCCCAGCTCCACCAGTTCCGGGCAACCCGTCGCCTCCGCCAGGGCCTCGATCAGGTCGCGCACCCGCACCGGATGGCCAGAAGCCAGGTTGAAGGCACCGTCATGCCCGCTCTCCAGGAGCGACACGAAGCCCTCCGCCACATCGGCCACATGCAGATAGTCTCGCAATTGCAGACCATGCGTGCACAAGGCGGGCTGCCCGTCGAGCAGGGCGCCGACCACCGACGCGCCAAGACGGCTGGGATGTTCCCCGGGACCATAGACGAAGAAGGCCCGCCCCCAGGCCAGCGAGACGCCGGCCTCGCGGGCCAGCGGCTCCAGGATCGCGAACAGGGCGAGCTTGCAGCCCCCGTAAAGCGTGCTTGGCCGCAGCGGAGTCACCTCTTCCGCGCAAAGCCCCCCGGACCAGTCATACTCGCCACAGCTTCCGGCAAAGACCATGCGCCGGCCTCCGGCCGCCATGAACGCCTCGGCCAGGTGCAGGGAGTGGCGCACCCAGTCGACATTCTCCGGCGCCGACCAGAGACCCTGCACCACCGGCTGCCAGGCCAGATGCATCAGGGTGTCGCTGTCGGCCGCGGTCACGGCCGCGCGCACCGCATCGGCATCGGTAAGGTCGACCATGACGGCTTCGGCCCCTCGCGGCAGCGCGACGTCCCTGCGCGCGGTGAACACGACCGGGTTAGCCCCCTGCGCCACGAGACGCGCCACGACGTGGCGGCCGATGAACCCTGTTCCGCCCGTGACGATCACACGCGCCATTCCCCACCTCCAGTTCCCTAGACGACGATGTCGGGCCAGGCCCGATCCTTTTCAGATACTTCGGTCACCTCCGCCGGCCAGTGGATGCCGACCCCCGGATCGTCCCAGCGCACGCCACGCTCGGTACCAGGCGCGTAAAAGGCCGAGGTCTGATACAGCACCTCGGTGTCGTCCGTGAGGCTGAGATAGCCATGGGCGAACAGGGGCGGCATATAGACGGCGAGCCGGTTGGCCGCCGACAGCTCGACACCATACCACTGCGCGAACGTGGCCGAGCCCGGCCGCATGTCGACGATGACATCGAACACCGCGCCACGCACACAGCGCAGGAATTTGGCCTCCGGCGTCGTCTCGTCCTGATAGTGCAGCCCGCGCAGGGTGCCACGGGCCACATTGCCCGACATGTTCATCTGCACGAAGGCCACATCGATCCCGGCCTCGGCGAATTCCCGCGCGCAATACGCCCGCGCGAACCACCCCCGCGCATCGCCACGCGGCTCCTGCGACACCAGAAACGCTCCCGCCAGGGGAAGAGGGTCGAATTGCATGGGCCCCCCGAGATTGATCCGACGGCGTCCATGACCGCCGCGTTGCCCTAATCCTTGCCAGCAGAGCGCCCAACCGTACGCAAGCGCCTTGCCACGTCCGCCGCTGTCCTAACGGGCCTAACGCCAAAAATACAGGCACGACGCTGACATTGAACAGAGAGCCCGGTGGGTGGGATGGGAGCCGGTGGGACGGGAGTGGGTGGGAGCGCTTGGTCGATACGCATGCTTTCTCTGCGCTCGGATGCCTATGGGGTCATTTTTTTTGTGTAAGTACGGCGAACGCCATTAGTCGTAGACCATGATCCGCGTCTTGCTCATTGCCCGTCACTTTCCGCCCCTCGTGTCTGGCGGCGCCCGCAGATCGCTTGCCATTCGAGATGGACTGACCCAGGCGGGTATTAGGGTCGACATCGTCGCGCCTTGCCTGTCCGGGGGAATGGAAGGTTTGACAGTTCCCCATCCGCACCCTGATCCGAGCCCCCGTGAAGGTGATCGGCAAGGCTTGCGAGACCGGCTCCGTCCATGGCTCTTCTGGCCGGACCCGGACATACGTTGGTCCAAGCGGGCTGCGCGGGCTGCCGCAAAGATGCTCCCTGCGCCAGATGTGGTCATTACGACGTCTCCCCCTGAATCCATCCACGCCGCGGGGCGGATGATTCAGAAACGAACCAATGCCATCTGGATTGCCGACTTCAGGGATTCCTGGCTGGATGAACCCCTGGCGCCGTGGAGAACGACCCGGCTCCGCAGGCTCTGCGAGCGGGCATGGGCGAGACATGTCCTCCGGCGGGCCGATGCGCTCACCGTGGTCGACGAACGCTCCCGCGGTGAAGTGCAAGGGCTGCTTGATGCGTGCCACCAGGTGACGATTCTTGAGCAGCCCGCAGACCCACCCACAGAACGCGAAGCGTTCTGCAGTTCGACGCGCAACATCGTTCACACAGGGTCGTTTCGATTATCGGATCCCGATCGTGACATTGCCACGGCACTCCAAGCATTTGAATCGGCTTTCAGATCACGAACTGACCTTCGACTTCACCTTGTGGGTCGTCTCACAAACCAAGAAAGAAATAAGGTGGCTGCCTCGTCGGCGGCCAACGCCATCGTCCTGCATGATACCGTTGACCTTCACACGGTAAGGAGAATGCAGGCTGGTGCCGATCTGGGCCTGATCGTGGCGGCGCCGGACACGAACGCCGTACCGGGCAAGCTCTTCGAATATGCGGCGGCGGGACTGCCTGTCGCGATACTGGGCGGCGGGGCATGGGCAAAGACCTTCAGCCGTGACAATGCTGACGCTGTCGCCATCATGACGGGGGCATCGGAGCCGATCCGCCTGCCACCCCCCCTCACAGTCGAGGAATTTGGCGTCGCGTTGGCGACGCTGATAGAAGACACTCGCCGACGTCGCAGTCGACGCTGAAGCGCTGGATAGGCCATTCAGCCCTGGCGATCATTGATCCCCGAAATGGCTGACGTCCGCTCCTGCCACCTTTGTACCATTATCCGTACAATGCGCCTCCAACTCCAACGGTCCGCGTACTGCCGAGCCGCGTGTCCCATGGCGCGCCGTCGCTCCTGGTCGGAAAGGAGAAGCGCGAGGACGCGGGCGAGATCGCGTGCATCACCCGGCCTTGCGGCCATCGCCGCACCTTCCGTCATGAACGGTTCGAGCGCCGGAAGATTGGATACGACGAGGGGACGGCCGGCAGCAGCCGCATCCGTGGGCTTCAAGGGAGCAACGATCCGGGTGGCGGGCGTATCGAGCCTGGGGACACAGTGGATGTCTATGGCAGCCGCCGCGACCCGCGTCTCCGCAGCATCAAGCGGCGGAACGAACGTCACCCAGTCCGCTGTTCCAGCCCGACTTTTGATGCGATCGAGATCGTCGCCACCGCCAATGATCACAAGTCTGTGCGGAAAGCCTCGCTTCTTAACGAGTTCACTCGCGGTGATCAGGACTTCAAGACCCTCATAGGCGGTTACGCTACCCAGGAATCCAATCACGGGTTCCTCGTCTGCTGCCCACTGCCGTCGAACCGCAGCGACATCGCAAGGTTTGGGCGCCTCGCTCTCCACGTCCGCGCCATTCGGGAGGTCCTCTACCAAGCTGGCTCCCTGTCGTATGGCCCACTGTTTGAGAGCTTGTCCGTTTGCAAAAACGCAGTCGGCCTGCCGCACAGCCTCCTTTTCAAGCGCGTCCTGCAATCTGTACCCTGCACCCTGCGCGAACGCCGGCGAGACGCTCGCCCGCGTGTAATGCCAGAGTCCCCTCAACTCGTAGCTCCAGCCCAGAACTGTAGCGCGCGCAAGATGGGCTGCAACAAGCGCGCAAAGGTAGTTCGACGCGGCATGAATCCATCCGGGCCGCGTTAGCCGCGCAATTTCGAGGACCGCGATCAGGCGCGTATCAACATAGGATTTTGGACCACGAACTTGTTCTCCCGCGGGTGCGGCCCCGTGATAGGTCACGCTGCCAATCGACCAGGACGACCCTGTCGGCGCATCAAGAACCGCAACATGAACGGTCCAACCTTCCGCCGAAAGTGCTGCCGCAATAGACTGGGTACGAAGCGCATAGCCGTTTTTCTTGTCAGGCAGGGCGTTGCGCACGATCATCAAGGCAACCGCGCGTGTTAACGATCCTGAGCGACCCGGACCCGGTTGCCGTTCGGAGGGGAAAAGGTGGCTTGGTGTCCTGGTGGCGAGTGCCATCTCGCTTGCAAGGCGAAGCAGATCTGTATCTGGAGGCACATCAGATTTCCGTTCGATCGCGGCGCAATCCAGTCTGGCCTTCACGGATTCCAGGGCTTTGCGGTCGAGCTTTGCAAGGTCCTCGGCCAACCGATCCGGCGCACCCCATTCGAGGCTTTCGGCAAGCCCCCTCCGCCGACGAAGCCTTACAAGCTCGCGCCCCAGCCGGACGAGCCTACGAGGCATGGTCAAGATGCCGGAAGTCGAGAAGGTTTCGACGATCGTTTCGCCGATCAGATATCGGGCCGAGCCCCTTATTGTCTGTAACTCCCGCTCAAGCTGCTCTATCCGGCTCTGCGCTTGTTCAGGTCTCTCGGGCGCGTGAGGCATTATCGGTTCAATCGCCCATATATCTGATCGAGCTTGGTCGCGGCCGCGCTGCGGCTATGGTGCTCAACGACCTGACGACGCGCGGCCATACCGAGTTCATCCCGTTTGTCTGGATCTTCGCAGAGGTGTTCAAGGCATTCCGCCAGCGAGAGGGGATCATCGGGACGCGCGCCCAGGCAGTGCACGCCTGGAAATGCAACGTCCGTTAGCGCAGGCAAATCGCTGAGCACGATGGCCGTTCCACATGCCATTGCCTCGACCAGCTTGATGGGTGGCACCAACCTTGTAACGGGCAAATCCCGTCTCGGCAGTGGTGCGATATCCAATGAATTGTAAAGGGTGGGAACATCCCGCCTGGCGATCCGCCCGGGAAACTTGACAAGCTCCTGAAGCCCAAGCCGGGCGGCCTGATTCATCAGCTCCCCCCTCTGCGGACCATCACCCAGAAGCACCGCCTGGAAGCCGACCGATCTGCTTTTCAGGCGTGCAAGAGCATCCAGAAGTACGTCGAGACCTTCGTAATCGGCAAAACTACCGACATAGCCAATCAATGGGCGCTGGTTGTCTACACCCCAACCGTCGATGAGGGCATTATTCCGTGGCCTGGGGGAAAAGGTCTGAGGACAGACCGTGTTGGGGATGACCGTAATCCTTGCGGGATCAACGCCCCTTGTCGTCATATAGCCTTTCACCGCATTACTGATCGCGATCACGGCATCAGCACGCGCGGCTGCTTCGATCTCCAAGGCTTCTGACGCCTCAAGAACTAACTGATCGCCGTCTCCCCGACCGGCACGCGTCACATGCCAAAGCCCGCGCACTTCGTATATGGCGGCGCCTCCGGAGAGCGCGGCTGCATGCGCTGCAGCAAGCCCATTCAGGTAGTTCGAGGCTGCATGGATAACCCCTGAGTCATGCGTCTCGGCCAATTTCGCGAGACGTTCACCGTAGGCTCGAACGTAGTCAGACAGCGAGCGCCCAAGCAGGCCATTCAAACCATCCGGCAACAAGGTCCAGTGGCGACCGTCCTGTTCGAAACCCGTCTGTCGACTCTCACCACGGAACCTCGCCAGTTCCTGTGGGTAACCAAGCCGCAGGACCGGAACCGGGACCCGCCCGGACTGTTCTACCGCGCCAAGCATCTCTTCCGACCTCGCCGCGTAACCGTTTTCGACCAGCGGCGCGCCGGAGTGGAACGCCATGATAATGTTTCTTGAGCCTGTCGCGACGCGATGAGCTGCCCGCTCCGGGACCGGGAAGATCTCGCCGCGGGCCGCCTGCTCCAACTCGCGTTCTCTGAGGAGCCTTGCGCAGACCTCGCGTGGGAACCGCTTATCCTCTGCGTCAATCCTGAGCAGTTCCGTTATTGCGGCTGCACCTCCATACGTCTGCACGAGGCCCGCAACTCTGTTGAGTTCAGCGACGCCCAGGCTGGCCGAGATGGATGGCTCGAGCCCGCGCAAGATCTCGCAGTCGCGCTCGCCCGAACGAGACCGCAAGGCCCGAACAAAGCGGCGCCTGGCACGGATGAAGGCAAGTAGCAGCCGCGCTGCGTGAAGCACGTGACCGGGAGCCCGGCGCGGCGTTATAGCAGACTGGACGGCCAGCCAACCAAGCTGGACCCTTGCACTGTCCCGGACCGCGACTGGCGACTCATGGTCTGATGATTGATCAAAACGAGGCTCTGCCATGGCACCTACCCATTTCGCCGCTTGCAGTTTGGAATGGTTGTCTCGCCATGGCCACTAGGATAGACGCCGCCTGAATATCGAGTCGCGGGGAAACGCATGAAGGTTCTTGTTGTGCTGGGCACCCGCCCCGAGGCCATCAAACTGGCCCCCGTGGTTGAAGCGATGAAGGGCCACCCAACGATTGAGCCTGTGCTCATTTCGACAGGACAGCACCGTGAGATGGTGAAATCGGCTCTGGACTGGTTCGGCCTGGTTCCCGACCATGATCTGGACATCATGCAGCCGGGTCAAACCCTCACCGATGTCGTGTCGCGCTCCCTTGCAGGCCTCGACGCGCTGATGTCCGAACTGGCCCCCAGCGCTGTCATTGCCCAGGGCGATACGGCAACCGTTTTTGCTGCCGCCCTTTCGGCGTTTCATCGCAACATCCCTTTCGGGCACGTCGAGGCTGGACTGAGAACGTACGATCTGGAACACCCCTTTCCCGAGGAAGGCTATCGCCAACTGGTTTCCCGGATCGCAACATGGCACTTCTGCCCCACGGCAAGGGCGGCAGAGGCAATCCGGGGCGAAAGGGTTTCCGGCGACGTTCATGTTGTCGGCAACACGGTCATTGACGCGCTGCTGTCTACGGCTGAACGGCTGCGGTCAACTGAAACTGTAAAACGCGAGCGGCGCCACGTTCTGATCACCGGGCACCGCCGGGAGAATCACGGTGCAGTGTTCGAAGCCCTCTTCAAGGCGCTTGCGCGGATCGCACAAGCCAATCCGGACGTCGATTTCATTTATCCCGTTCATCTGAACCCGAAGGTCCAAACCGCCGCCCGCGCCCATCTGAGCGGCCATCAGAATATCCAGCTCATCGAACCGGTAAGCTATCCCGACATTGTGAGGCTAATGGCTGGCGCCTCAGTCATTTGTACGGATTCCGGCGGCATTCAGGAGGAAGCTCCCAGCTTTGGCGTGCCCGTCCTCGTCATGCGCCAGACCACGGAAAGGCCGGAAGCCGTCGACGCGGGTGTGTGTGAGCTTGTGGGGCGCGATCCTGAACGTATGGTAGAACGTGCGAACGAGTTGCTCCGGGATCCTGACAGCTTTAAGGCGCGCAACACGCCGAATCCGTTCGGAGACGGCAAGGCATCGGCCCGGATCTGCGATGCGCTTGCCGGGCGATCGTTTGCGCCGTTCAAGCCCAACCTTGACCACATCACCCCCACCGAAGCACCGATTGGGTACACGCCATGAGTGACGAGAAGATTGTCGTGGTCGGCCTCGGCTATGTGGGCCTGCCAACCGCCGCCCTGATGGCGAATGCCGGATATCAGGTCCATGGTGTCGATCTCGATCCGCACATTCTGGGCGCGCTGTCGGAAGGACGTTGCCCGCTTGGCGAGCCGGCCGTCGTCCGCCTCGTCACCGAGGCGCTGGCATCGGGTCAGCTGACGGCGTCGTCCGAGATCGAGGAGGGCGACGTTTACGTGATCTGCGTCCCCACGCCCGTGACGGCCGACAAGAAGGCCGACATCTCGATCGTCGATCATGTGGCTCATCAGATCTCTGGGATCGTCCGGCGTGGCAATCTGGTCATTCTCGAATCCACGAGCCCGATCGGCACGACCCGCGACGTGGTGGGCGCCGCTCTGGGCAAGTCGGGTCTCGATATCCTGAAAGATCTGGACATCTGCTATTGCCCAGAACGGGTGTTTCCCGGCTCGACCGTGACGGAGATCGTCCAGAACGACCGTATCATTGGTGGCCTGACGCCCCGTGCGGCAGAGCGAGCAGAAGCCCTCTACAAGCGATTCTGCACAGGAACGACCCTGCTTACGGACGCTGGCACGGCCGAATTCTCAAAGCTGATGGAAAACACGTACCGGGATGTGAACATCGCCTTGGCGAATGTCTTCTCCCACATAGCGGAGCGAAGCGGCGTGAACGTCCATGACGCCATCGAGCTTGCCAACCGGCACCCCCGAGTAAATGTGCACAAACCGGGACCAGGTGTCGGCGGGCATTGCATCCCGGTTGACCCCTGGTTCCTGATCGATGGGTTCCCGGAAGACACCGCCCTTCTGCGCCAGGCCCGAGACATCAATGACGGCCAGCCGAAACGGCTCTGGGAGAGGGTCAAATCCCTTGGACACCCGATCAAGCATGTTGCTATACTTGGAGCGGCCTATCGCGGCGATCTCGACGACGCGCGAGAATCGCCAACAGAAAAATTGATCGAGGCTCTCGAGGCTGAAGCAATCAGTTACGCGCTGCATGATCCCCACGTTACGAGCTTTCAACTCCATAACGGACGGGAAGTTCAAATTACAGCTCATATGGAAACCGCATTGTCGAACGCCGACGCGGTTATAATCATGACGGACCATTCGCAATATAAGTTGCTCAACAGTATTAATTTCTCGGCCATGTCCGGACGCGTCATTGCTGACGGCCGCGACCTGTTGGATCCAAGCGCGATCAAATCTGCGGGATATACGGTGTTATCAATAGGCAACGCCTGGACAGGCGGCGAATGATCCGAACGTCACTACGAGACCTTAAAGAAGGCGCATCGCGATGGCCAGACAAACTACTCCTCTATATGTCGAGCACCCAGTGAGTGGAGCGGAAGGCGAGTCTCTTGGCGAGCCAGGAAATCATAGGTCCTGATCTGGCGCACCATCCGCTCGCACACGCTCTCGATACTGTAACGTTCGGCGATCAGCTTCGCAGCGCTCTCTCCCGCTGCGCGCCATACGGCAGGCGCATATGCCAATTGCAAGATACGCTCCACCGCAGCGTTGCTATCCTCACATGTCCACTGGTCACCAAATATTTCTGATACCCCCGGGCGGGGCAATATTATGGGCACGGCACCACTCGCGGCACCGTCGGCGACTGTATAGTGAAACGACTCAAACAGGCTTGTCGACAGGACAAACCCGACCTTAGAATACCATTGTGGCATGTCATCGTCGTATCCATCAAAGCTGACGGCCCCCTGTAAGAGTGGGTCAGCGCCAAGACGTTCCCAGAACCGCTTGTAATAGGCGCGTTCATCAGGACGGTCTTTCAGCCAGGCGTACGCACGTGGCAATTTCCCTTTGATCCGAAGCGTGAAACGCGGGTCTTTTGCGCGCAGGAGCGCCAGGATATCCAGCGCTTTGTGGACCTGCTTAAGCATTGGCACCATGCCGACAAAACCAAGCGCAAAGCGCGCCGCGTCCGGCTTGTGCAGGTCTAGGGCGTTTATGTCCACGCCGTTTCCGAGATTGATAAACCGGGTACCGTCTTTCCACCCGAAGCGTTCAAGCGCATCTTGCCGTGTTAGACTGCTGACGAAAAACACCTTATGAAAACGTTCAACCTGAAGCGATGCAGGATACGGTGTTTCCAGTTCTTGCCGGTGAAATCGCGTAACAAGCGTTTGTTCAGGATGAATATGTTTGGCGTACCATGCCGCATTCCCCAACATCCATTCGCAGAAGACGACATCGGCTTGCTCCAAGAGGGTCGCGCTTTCAGCCCGGTCGTGGCGATTGTGGCCCGTCCACCTATCATAGATCAGATCGAAGCCGGCTGCTTCGAGGTGTTCCTCGAATGGCTTAATGAACTTGAGGTCGTGCCCTGCAATCAACATACGTTTCCGGGCCGATTTCGGTCGGGCCGGCGCGAAAGACAACAGGTTTCCAGAAAGACCCACGAAGGAGCCCCCTGTGGGGCTTTGTGAACCACGCCGGCGCAATACACAACGCGGATCAAGCGGTGAATCTTTTCTGAATGGAACAGCCGTCCCGATGACTGAACGTCGGTCAGGGTTCGGCTTGTCCACAGGGTACCATCCCGCTTTTCCAATAAAGATGGCCGGCTCACTGAGTGCAAGCGCCAGCATGTCCTCGAAGCAGTGATGGCCCAACCAGCATCCTGCTGTCAGCGTTACATGATAGTCAGCTTCCGCGAAGGCCTTGTTGATTTGGCCGGCGTCGACGACGAGGTCGACGCCGACTTCTGACGCCCAGCGCTCCCATTCCTGCACCGCCGTGGAGTCTTCCAGAGCGGGATGATCGCTCGGCGATAGTATGATGATCTCTGGCGGGTGACTTTGTGAAATCAATTCATCCAGTGTCGCCGCCAACTGGGCGGTCGATAGGTGTTCAGGAACCGTCAGACGCGCCGCGTAGGTCGGCAGGCGAACGCCCTCAGCATAGGCGAGACCTGCATCGCGGGCGATCGCTGAAAGCCAGTGGCCTGCGGTCAAAGCCCGGCGCACTACCCGTGCGCCCGCCTGCGCCAGGGAATCCCGATAGGCTTCGTCCCGCGCAACCCGCGAGATTATTTGCGAGGCTTCCCCGTGACTCGAAACCGTAGGCACACTGCCTTGCAGGACCCTGTCCAAACCACGCCCAGGGCCTGAAACAACTGCTGCGCCGCTTGCCAACGCTTCCACGACACGACGAGAATACATGGTTGGGCTGTTGGCGACAGAATTGACGTTTAGGAATGTGCCGTGCTGGCGGTAGGCATTGAGCATGTCTTCATAAGCTAGCCCATCCTTGACGAAGGTTCGCAAGTTCTCGGGGAATTGATAGGGACTGTGGGCGTGAAGGCGTTGACGGTCGTAAACTACCAAATCATGGCAGCTTGCGGCTTCCAGAAGCAACGACAGATCATGGGTACGTTGGGCATATCGTGGTCCATAATAAGTGCCCGCATAGCAAATTGCCTTGTCACGGTCGGAGGTCTCAAACGGATGGTGAACCTTGACATTTGCAAAGAAAGGGGTGGCCCGTGCAGTCTTTATCTTTGAATTGGGCAAGGTTAGATAGCGGGGAACCATCTCCCCATCGGTGGTAGCGACATGATCAAACAAAGCAGCGGTCTTGCTAAACCGTGCAAAATGAACCGGGTCCTCCTTGTTGAAGAAAACCGTCGGAATACCCCGCGCACGGCATGTTTCCACGAGACGGGCAAGGTCGGCGATCTCTTCGTCTGAATACCAACCCACACCACGCGCCCATTCCCCGCGATTACCTTCCCAAGCCGATTCACACACAATCAGATCGAATGTGTGGGCGTCTAATTGTGAGACAAAATTGGACCGCGATAGCGGCACGCACTCGGCGACTTCGCTGAGTGCGGTTGTAGTAAACGCGTCTGCAATCAGTCCAATGCGAAGCTGGCCTTCCACATTTCTCGCTTCAGGGGAAGGCGAGACTCGCACACCCCCCTCGCCCTGCATCAGAATGGCTGCGTTCTCGCCGGGTCGAATTGTGATCCGATAACCGTCTGTCGAGGCCGGTAGCTTGAACCGTGCGCGCGTGTTTTGACCAACCGGGTTGAGCGGCAACTGCAACACAGCCTTGGACGGCTCAACGAGCCGCGTCCAGCAATATGCGATGTCATCTCGGCCTGGAGGGGCAATCAATCCGCCGTCAAGCTTTTCGACGTCAACCTGAACGACGGGTGGATTTTTCGTTCCGGTCAGCGGCAAAATGTCAAGATCTAGCTGACACCAACCTTCCCACGGCGCATCCACAAACATCTCCGCGCCGTCCGCTGGCAAAAGGGTAGGATTTGCAGCCGGCGCTGACCTGCCGTCGAGCCTGGCTTGTGCGGCGATTTCGAAGGCCCGCTCTACAGCCCGCGCCGCGATCTCCCAATTGCGATGGGCGCTGACCCATCGACGTGCCGAATGCCCAAGGTCACGAGCCTGATCGGGGTGCTTCAGACCCTGGAAAAGCTTTTCTGCGAGTACGTTGACATTTCCCTTCTCAAACCCCAGCGCGTTCACGCCCTCAACCAGAAATTCCTTCATTGCAGCAACGTCAGACACGAAAACAGCCTTAGCCCGTGCCATAGCTTCGAACGGTTTCAGAGGTGATACGAGTTCACACACGGGATAAGGCAACCGCGGAAACGGGCATAAATCGATGAGATCATACAGGCGCGCCGCATCGCGTGGAGCCACTCGACCCGTGAACGCTGTTTGCTTATCAAGTCCGAGTTTCTTGGCTTTCGCCTCAAGCCGCTTCCGATCGGCGCCCTCACCGACAATTAGCAGGTTAAAGTCCCCGCCTCGCTGTTGAACCATTGCGAGAGCGTCGAGTAAAATGTCGAGGCCTTCATAGGCTAGCAGCGATCCCACATACCCAACTGTCATCCGGTTCGGGTCTAGACCCAATTCCATAAGGCTCTGATCATCACGAGACCCGGGCGCATGCTCCTCGATATCGACACCATTTGGCGCAACAACAATCTTGTCTCCCGAAATGCCGCGGCGAATGAGTTGCTGACGCATGGCCTCTGTTAAGGTCACCACAGCGTCTGCCGCCTGACAAAGCCGCGTATCATTTGCGTGAATACATTGAGCGAGATCGCGCTCTGCCAAATGCGGTTGACCGGCTGTGACGGACAGATCCCAGAACCCCCGCACTTCGTAGACAAATGGCAGGCCAAGACGACGCGCCGCCATCAACGCGGGCCAGGCGGTCAGATATCCCGAAGCTGCATGAACAAGCTCAGGATTCTCTTCGGCCACTAGGCGGGTGCACGAATCAGCGGCAGCATGTACGTACCGCCAATCGGAAAGGTGGCCGTGCATGGGCCCCTTTAAAAAGCGGTAGGTGAGGCCATCGACATCGATTGTAGAGGGAGAGTCGTCACTCTCGGTCGGAAAGCCCGGTCGCGCGACGCTTACTACTTCCCAATCCATCTCCTTGATTGCACTGAGGAGATGGTGGCTACGGATCGCATAACCATTGGAGACAAAGGGGCGAGCCTGATGAAGGAACGAAACAACCTTGCGCGGCCGGATGTCAACGGCTGGCGGACGATGAGCTGCAAGCATGGGCAGCCTATCCAGCATAAAATCGCTTTCCGAAATCTTGCGAAGTCGTTCCGTCCTTTGACGATTTCGCTGGTATTTCGTGTCCGTTAGCATGTGCCTCGCCAGCGCTGCGGGGAGACGCAGAAGATGCTGATCAAAAAAGAGCGCATTCACTAGCTCATAGGGATCGGTGGACTCATCGCTGCCGGCCCAATCGAGAAAACCAGCAATCTGGCTGGGTCCGGTCAACAAGTCGGCATTGGCCGTAATCCATTCTATGCGCGCTTTCTGGGCACGTTGCCATGAGAAGTAGCGGGCGCTCATTTGGCTTAGGATGTTCTCCACCTCATCTTGAGTGGGTATCCTATCAAGACGGTGAAGAGCCTCGCTGATTTGGTGCTCGCTTACCAATCCTTCAATTAAGGTGACGGCCTTGGCTGTATCCACTTCGGCGAAACTGAATGGTTGGTACTGCTGACCTGCATTAAGTTCCTGGCCGCGCGCAGGGTGAAGGGCCAGCGAAAGCGACTCCACGCCTGTTGGCACGTCCAGGCAGAGAAAACTGAAAGGAGACGTACTCCCGCGACGACGCACCGTCATTGAAGCGGACTGCTTAGCGTCCCCTTCATAGAGCGTTATGCCGTGCCCCGAAGCTACCTTATCAGCATCGAACGCAAGTAACAGCAAGCCGGACATGGGCGTGAGCTTTACTTCGCCACCGGCCGCCATCAAGCTGGTGGTCAGCGATTGACAAAGTCCCTGCAAGCTTACAAACGCTCGCTGAACGCCGACGGCTTCAATGTAGTCGACTAGAAGGTCTGCCAGTTCAGCACTCGTAGTATACGGAGACGGGCCAAAATCCGGCAATTCTGCCTTGCCGATTGTGCTTTGCCGCATTGCCGTTTGTGCTTGTCCTAGCCCGGACAAAACGGGACCGAAGTCAGTTACGCCTTTCTCAGCAAGTAGTGCAGCGGTGCGTGTGACGAAATCAGTCTCGTCGAAGCCCGCCGCGCGATAATAGGCGAGGGCCGCCGCACATTCGCCGTAGCGGCCGGTACGGTACGTTGCTGACAAAACTCTCCTTATTTTTGCCGCATTTGGCGAAGCCGAAAGCTCAGCCATCGCGGCAGCATACTGCCGTTCTTCAGCGGGAGAGACCGCATGCGCGGGTCGCGTCCCCTTCAACCCGCTTAATCCAAACAGGCGCTTTGTCAGACGGACCACGACGCGTTTCAAAATATTCCCCGAACGAACTGAACTCTTACTGGTTACAATCATGACTCCATCCGCCTCTTCTCATCCAGCACGTCCTCCAGGGGGCCAATCGCCTTCAGCTCACCTCGGTCTAGCCAGATGCCCGTCTCGCAGAATTTACGCAGAAGACCGGTGCTCTGCGAAGCGAGGATGAAGATGCGTGATTGCTCGAGAAGGTGCTCGATGCGGGCCTGCGCCTTGACCTGAAATGCAGGGTCGCCCGCGCCGAACACCTCGTCAACGAGGAGGATCTCAGGGTTCAGGGAGCTGACGATCGAGAATCCCAGCCGGGTGCGCATGCCCGTCGAATAGGCGCTGATCGGGAGATCCAGATATCCGCCGAGTTCGGAGAAATCCGCAATCTCATCGGCAAGCGAGGCGACATCCCGCCTCGGGACATCGTAGAGCATGCAGGCGAACCGGATATTCTCCCATCCCGTCGCCTCGTTGCGCAGGCCCAGGCCGCTGGAGAACAGACAGGTCACCCGTCCGGAGATTTCCATGTGTCCGGCGCTCGCATGATAGATACCCGCCAGCAGGCGCAGAAGTGTGCTCTTGCCGCTGCCATTCCGACCAAGGATCGCAACGCGTTCACCATCCCGGATGTCGAGGCTGATGCCGTTGAGGGCCACGATCTGAGCCTTTCCGGTGCCGCGGGTGATCTCTGCACCGACGGTTCCGGAACCCGAGGAAAGGCGCCCCCAGACCCCCGAATGCCGGACCGGCAGTTCGAGTCGAACATCCTTCATGTGTATGGAGGGTTTGGGATGGATCATCAGATGAGCGCCGAAATTCGCGGTCGAACCAGACTGAACAATGCCACACCGAGCACCCAGAACAGAAGCAGGGCGCTCAGGCACACCGCATAATCCAATGCCGAGGGTAAGCCCCCCCGCAGCGGCTCGCGGACGAGATTCAGGAAGTACGTGAACGGGTTATAGGTTGCCACGGCACCTCGAAAGCCTTCCCGTGATTCGGCCACCCAGAAGACCGGCGTCATGAAGAACAGCATGCGGGTCAGCGACGAGATCGCGAACGCGACATCGTGGGCAAGCACGCAGGCGGTCGAAACCAGCAGCGCCAGGCCGGTCAGCGCCAGACCGACCACTACGAGTCCAACGCAGGCAAGCACGAAACCGAATATCGTTGGCCAATGACCCGAGTACATGAATGCCGCGATAAGGACCGGGCTCGCGAACAAGGCCAAGATCAACTGCTTGTAAAAAAGACGGAATACATAGAGTGAGACGGGATGTGGAATATTCTTGATAAGGTTGGCATGACGCGTAAACGCCGTTGCGCCGTCGTTAAGTCCGATCGTGATGAACTGATACACAGTCACGCCGACAGCTACATACACAGCATAATCATTTGAGTCCTGGGCTGCCATCCCTTGGAACAACATGAATAATACAAGTGCAAGCAATCCGATCTGAAGGCTCGCCCAGACTGGGCCCAAATAGGAGCTTCGGAGCGGCATGACGGAGTCGTTCCAGCTGAGCGCCATACCGAGCCGCCAGCGACGAGCACCGCCGACCAGGTCGTCAAAAGGACCGCGAATCATCAAATCTGCGCCTCGCTCAGGTCGCACGCCATGCATCTTTCCCCGTGAAGCGCCTCGCAAGGCGCGAGAAAAACCCGACCATTCAGAGGACTCTGATTACAACGGGGCAGGCCGAGAGGCTCATGGATACGCATACGGTGTCTCTCGACAGTCTGGGTTGGATTCGCGCGTAGCCTAGTGAGATCAGACAGGCAAGCAACACGCAGGCCCTGCGCTGACCACAAGCCCGCAGATGCGTTCAACAGGGTTAGCTGGTCCCGGCTGGCCTCGGAAAGACATTTCGGTGATGGCGAGACCTACTCTGTATCTCACTGTCTTGGTAAGTTTCTTGCGAGATCACTGTTCGATAGATCGACCTTTGACCCACTCTCCACCTCACCTCCCCCACCCTGCCCTGGAGTCTCGCCATGCCGCCCAAGCCTCGCTCTGATCTTCGCCCGAACACGCTGGAGTTCGAGACGCTGCCGCTGGTCAAGCCGACGGGGTTTCGGGAGTATGATGCGCGGTGGTGGTTCAACGGGATCGGGGCGGAGCGGGCGCCGGAGCTGAACCTGGAGGGGGTCAAGGCGCTGGGCCTGGGCATGGCGACGCTGTTTCACGAGCTGGGCGTCCAGCCGCGTGTGGTGACCGGGCATGATTTCCGCTCGATCTCGGGCGGGATCAAGACTGCGCTGATCCTGGGCCTGGTCCAGGGCGGCTGCGAGGTGCTGGATGTGGGCCTGGCGCTGTCGCCCATGGTCTACTGGGCGCAGTTCGACCTCGACGCCCCCTGCTGCGCCATGGTGACGGCCAGTCATAACGAGAATGGCTGGACCGGCGTGAAGATGGGGGCGGCGCGGCCGCTGACCTTCGGTCCCGACGAAATGGGCCGGCTGAAGGAGATCGTGCTGTCCGGCGCCTTCATGGTGCGCGAGGGCGGGCGCCATGCGCGGGTCGAGGGCCTGCGCGAGCGCTACATCGCCTCGGTCGCCGACGGGGTATCGCTGAAGCGTCCCCTGAGGGTGATCGCGGCCTGCGGCAATGGCACCGCCGGTGTCTTCGCGCCTGACGCCCTGCGCGCCATGGGCGCAGAGGTGATCGAGATGGATTGTGACCTTGATTGGACCTTCCCGAAGTACAATCCCAACCCTGAGGATTCCGAGATGCTGCACGCCATGGCCGAGGCGGTCCGCGCCCAGGGCGCCGATCTGGCGCTGGGCTTCGACGGCGATGGCGACCGCTGCGGCGTGGTGGACAATACCGGCACGGAGATCTTTGCCGACAAGATCGGGCTGATGCTGGCGCGCGACCTGTCGCGCGAGTTCCCCGGCCGCGGCTTCGTGGTCGATGTGAAATCCACCGGCCTCTACAAGACCGATCCCGTGCTGAAGGCGAACGGCGCCAGCGTCGACTATTTCAAGACCGGGCATTCCTACATCAAGCGCCGCACGACGGAGCTCGACGCCCTGGCCGGGTTCGAGAAGTCGGGGCACTTCTTCTTCCGCCCGCCCATCGGGCTCGGCTATGATGACGGGCTGATCGCCGCCAAGGCGATCCTGGAGATGCTGGACCGCAATCCCGACAAGACCCTGGCAGACCTCAAGGGCGAGCTTGGCGTGGCCTATACGTCGCTCACCATGTCGCCCCATTGCGACGACGAGGTGAAGTATGACGTCGTCGACCGCATCGTGGCGGAGTATCAGGCGCTGGAAGGCCAGGAGATCCTGGGTCGCAAGGTGGTCGAGGTGAACACCGTCAACGGGGCCCGGGTCACGCTGGAGGATGGCTCCTGGGTGCTGGTCCGGGCCTCGTCGAACAAGCCGGAACTGGTTGTGGTGGTGGAAAGCCTCGTCTCGGACGCAGACATGCGCGATCTCTTCCACAAGGAGGTGAAGCCGCGTCTGGCCGCCCATTCCGAGATCGGCGCCTACAATCAGGAAATCTGAGCGCGCCGTCGCAAGGCCCTGGTTGCACCGTGTCCCGGCCCGGCGTACTCGACCGGGACGCAACGGCACGATGGGAGCGGCGCGCGTGTTCGAGGACTTGGCGATCCCCGGTGTGATCCGCGTGACCCCGCGCCAGATCCAGGACGGGCGGGGCCGCTTCATGGAAACCTACCGCGCTGACCGCTACCGTGAGGGCGGCATAGAGGCGGTGTTCGTGCAGGACAATCAATCCCTCTCGCACAAGCGCGGCACGGTTCGCGGCCTGCACTTCCAGGCCCCCCCGATGGCCCAGGCCAAGCTGATCCGCTGCCTCAACGGCGCGATCTGGGATGTGGCGGTCGATCTGCGGGCCGGATCGCCGACCTACGGCCAGCATTGCGCGGTCGAGCTGCGCGCGGACAGGGGCGACCAGCTCTTCGTCCCGGCGGGATGTGCCCATGGCTTCTGCACGCTGGAGGACGAGACGGAGGTGCATTACAAATGCAGCGCCCCGTATGCGCCCGATCTCGAAGGCGGCGTGTACTGGGCCGATCCCGACCTCGGGATCGACTGGCCGGTCGCGGCGGAGGCGGCGATCCTGTCGCAGAAGGACCACGCGCTTCCACGCCTGGCCGATCTGGTCACGCCCTTTTCAGTGGAGATGGCCGCGCGATGAGTGTTGCGATCGTGACCGGCGGGGCGGGATTCATCGGCTCGGCTCTGTGCCGGCGGCTGCTGCGGGAGCCAGGGCAGCGCGTGGTGATCGTCGATAAGCTGACCTATGCCGCCAGCCGCGCCTCGATCGATCCGCTCCTCACCGATGGGCGCGCACGACTGGTCGAGGCCGATATTGCCGACGCCGCCGCCATGACCGCGGTGTTCGACGAGGTCCGCCCCGACATGGTGTATCATCTCGCGGCCGAGACGCATGTGGACCGCTCCATCGACGGCGCCTCGCCGTTCATCGAGACCAATGTCGGCGGCACGTTCACCCTATTGGAGACCGCCCGCGCCTATCTGGCGGATGGCCGCGCGCCGGAGGGGTTCCGCTTCCTGCATGTGTCCACCGATGAGGTCTTCGGGGCGCTGGGGCCGGACGGGGCGTTCGACGAGACGACCCCCTACGATCCTTCCTCGCCCTATTCGGCCTCCAAAGCCGCGTCCGATCATCTGGTGCGGGCCTGGCACCGGACCTATGACCTGCCGGTCCTGATCACGAACTGCACCAACAATTACGGTCCGCGCCAGTTTCCCGAAAAGCTGATCCCGTTGATGGTGCTGCGGGCGGTGTCGGGGCGCACCCTGCCAGTCTATGGCGATGGCCTGCAGGTGCGCGACTGGCTGCACGTCGACGACCATGCCACAGCGCTGGTGACCGTGGCGCGAGCGGGACGGGTGGGCGAGACCTATGCCATCGGCGCGCGTTGCGAGCGGACAAACCTCGACCTGGTCCACACACTGTGTGGCGCGCTGGACCGGTTCCGGCCGCAGGGTGCACCCCATGCAAGGCGGATCGAGCACGTCACCGACCGTCCTGGCCATGACCGCCGCTATGCGATCGATCCAAGCAGGATCGAAACCGAACTGGGCTGGCGGGCAGGGATCGGCTTTGAGGAAGGGCTCGCGGCAACCGTCGCCTGGTACCTGGACAACGAGGCCTGGTGGCGCCCGCTGACCGAGCGCGTCTATGGCGGCGAGCGACTGGGTCAGGGCGCCGCCGTCGCGGCTGGGGAGGGGGCGTGACGGACGCGTCCCTTCTGGTGATCGGGCGCAAGGGCCAGATGGCACGCGCGCTCCAGGCCCGGGCCGGCGCGCGCGGCGTGGCGCTGGTGGCCTCTGGCCGACCGGCGGTTGACCTTCGGCACGCCGACGGACTTGCCCGCTTGCTGGACCGCGTCAGCCCGGCCTGCGTGATCAATACGGCCGCTTACACCGATGTGGATGGCGCCGAGTCCGATGTCGAGACCTGCCGTAAAGTGAATGCCGATGGCCCTGGACAGCTGGCACGGGCATGCGCCACGCGCGGACTGCCCCTGATCCACATGTCGACCGACTGCGTCTTCGACGGGCGCCTCGACCGGCCCTATCGGGAGACGGACACACCGGCGCCGCTCGGCGTCTATGGGCGCAGCAAGCTGGACGGCGAGCAGGCGGTGGCCGCCGCGCATGAGCGCCATCTGATCGTCCGGGTCTGCTGGATCTACAGCCACTGGGCCGGCAATTTCGTGAAGACGATGCTTCGCCTTGCGAACACGCGCGAGCGCGTGACGGTGGTCAATGACCAGGTCGGACATCCCACCCATGCCGGCGATCTGGCCGACGGCCTCCTCTCCATCGCGGCGGCTGCCGCGCGTCCGGACTTTGCAGGCTGGGGCCTCTATCACCTGGCCGGGCGCGAGCCACGGGACCGCGCCGGTCAGGCGCGCGACATCTTTGCCGCTTCCCAGGCCCTGGGTGGCCCCGTGGCCGAGGTCGACGGCGTGCCCAGCACCGACTATCCGACCCCTGCGCGTCGCCCACCAAATGCGCGGCTCGCGTCCGATCGCGCCGAGGCGGCGTTCGGCCTGCGGCTGGCCGGCTGGTCGGAACGCGTGCAGGCCACCGTCGCCGCCTGTCTGGCCGAGCGACACCCTGAAGAAGGCGCCACGCCATGAAAGGCATCATCCTAGCGGGCGGAACCGGCTCGCGGCTTTACCCGATCACGCGGGCGACGTCGAAACAGCTCGTCCCCGTCTATGACAAGCCGATGATCTATTACCCGCTCAGCGTCCTTATGCTCGCTGGCCTGCGCGAGATCCTGATCATCACCACGCCCGAAGACCGACCCGCCTTCGAACGTCTGCTGGGCGACGGGTCTCAGTGGGGCCTGTCGCTCTCTTACGTCGTCCAGCCGCGCCCCGAGGGGCTCGCCCAGGCGTTTCTCCTGGGAGAGGCGTTTCTGGATAACGGGCCGGCCGCGCTGATCCTGGGCGACAACATCTTCTACGGCCATGACCTGTCGGCCCGCCTGTCGCGCGCCCGGGAGACGGTGACGGGCGCAACCGTCTTCGCCTATCGGGTCCGGGACCCGGAACGCTATGGCGTGATCTCATTCGACCGAGCCGGTCGGGCCGCGGCCATAGAGGAGAAACCGACGGCGCCGAAATCCAGCTACGCCGTCACCGGCCTCTACGTCTACGATGCCAGCGTCTGCGACCGCGCCCGCCAGCTGGTCCCGTCGCGCCGGGGCGAACTCGAGATCACCGACCTGAACATGAGCTATCTCCGCGACGGCAAGCTGCACGTCGAACGGCTGGGACGTGGCCATGCCTGGCTGGACACCGGAACGCCCGACAGCCTTCTGGAAGCGTCGCAATTCGTGCAGACCGTGGAGCATCGCCAGGGCCTGAAGGTCTGCTGTCCCGAGGAGATCGCCTGGCGGCGCGGGTTCATTGACACCGACGCCCTGCTTGCCCTGGCGGCGCGCCTGGGAAAGACCGAGTATGCGGACTACCTGACCCGGATCGCGGCGGAGGGGCCGTCCGGCCTGGACCCCGCCTGATCGCCCCATGCCGCGCATGTCCGTCATCATCGTGAACTATAATGGCGGCGCCTACGTGCAGGGCGCGCTCGACTCCCTCAAGGCCCAGACCTTTCGCGACTTCGACGTGACGCTGGTGGACAACGCGTCGAGCGATGGCTCGGTCGACGGGCTCGACATCCAGGGCCTGCCGGCGTTCCGGCTTCTTCGCCAGAGCGTCAATCTTGGCTTTGCGGAAGGCAACAATGTCGGCGCCGTCGGGACGCGAAGCGACTGGATCGTTCTCCTGAACCCCGATGCGGAAGCCGCGCCCGACTGGTTGGCGCAGATCGAGGCGGCGACACGACACCATCCGGATGTGGCCATGTTCGCCTGTGCGCAGATCGACCTGCATGACCCCAAACGCCTGGACGGGGTCGGCGACGGCTACCTCATCTTCGGTTTTCCCTGGCGGGGAGGGTTTGGTCACCCGGTCGCCGCGCTGCCTCGGGAAGGCGAGGTCTTCGGCCCTTGCGGGGCAAGCGCAGTCTATCGGCGCGACGTGTGGGACCGTCAGGGCGGGTTCGATGAGCGCTTCTTCTGCTTCTGCGAGGATGTGGACCTGGCCTTCCGCCTTCGGCTGGCCGGGGAACGGTGCGTGTTCCTGCCCGGCGCGGTCGTCCGCCATGCCGGGGGCGGCCTGTCGGGGCGGGCCAGTGACTTTTCCATCTATCATGGCGCGCGCAACAGGGTCTGGACCTATGCCAAGAATATGCCCTGGCCTCTGCTGGTGCTGACCCTGCCAGGCCATGTGGTGCTGAACCTCTACGTCCTCGGTCACGCAGCCCTGCTCGGCCGGTTCCGTCCCATGCTGCGCGGGCTTCTGCACGGTCTCGCGGGCCTGGGCGGGATGGGCCGGCGCGATCCCTGGCCAGCGCCGGAACGGCGTGTGTCGCTCTGGAAGCTGACACGCGCAATGGCGTGGAATCCCTGGCGCATGCATGCGCGGAAACCGCACGTTCGCCGGGTCTGACCCGCGCAAGACCGGGGTCCACATTGCCCCGCAACGGGGCCTCTGCTATAGCCCGCCTTGCCCGATATAAAGACATAAAGGAATGTTGATATGTCCAAGGATTACGTCGTCGCGGACATCTCGCTCGCCGAGTATGGACGCAAGGAAATCGCCATCGCCGAGACCGAAATGCCAGGGCTCATGGCCGCGCGAGAGGAGTTCGGCCCGTCGCAGCCCCTGAAGGGCGCGCGCATTGCCGGCTCCCTGCACATGACCATTCAGACGGCGGTGCTGATCCAGACCCTGGAAGCGCTTGGCGCTGACGTGCGCTGGGTGTCCTGCAACATCTTCTCGACGCAGGACCACGCCGCCGCCGCAATTGCGGACAATGGCACGCCGGTCTTCGCCTATAAGGGCGAGACGCTGGAAGAATACTGGGAATACACCGATCGCCTATTCCACTGGCCTGATGGCGAAGGCCCCAATCTGATCCTGGATGATGGGGGCGATGCCACGCTGTACCTGATGCTGGGCGAGCGCGCCGAGGCGGATCCGTCGGTCCTCGACAATCCGCAGGCTGAGGAAGAACACGCCCTGTTCGCGCAGATCCGGAAGCGGATGGCGGAGTCGCCCGGCTGGTTCAAGAAGACCAAGGCCGGCATTCGCGGCGTTTCCGAGGAAACGACCACAGGGGTAATGCGGCTCTACCAGATGGAAAAGCGCGGGGAACTCGCCTTCCCAGCGATCAATGTCAATGACAGCGTCACCAAGTCGAAATTCGACAACAAGTATGGCTGCAAGGAAAGCCTCGTGGACGCCATCCGGCGCGGCACCGATGTGATGATGGCCGGGAAGAAGGCCTTCGTGGCGGGCTATGGCGATGTCGGCAAGGGCTCGGCTGCGTCTCTGGCTGGATCAGGGGCCCGGGTCACCGTGTCCGAGGTCGATCCGATCTGCGCCCTGCAGGCCGCCATGGATGGCTTCGATGTGCAGACGCTCGACACCATGGCGCCCGAGGCGGACATCTTCGTCACCGCCACCGGCAACAAGGACATCATCACCGTGGATCACATGCGGGCGATGAAGGACATGGCGATCGTCTGCAATATCGGCCACTTCGACAATGAGATTCAGGTCGAGGGTCTGAAGAATTTCGAATGGACCAACATCAAGCCGCAAGTGGACATGATCACCTTCCCGGACGGGAAGCGGATTCTTCTCCTCTCGGAGGGCCGCCTGGTGAATCTCGGCAATGCCACGGGCCACCCTTCCTTCGTGATGTCGGCCTCGTTCACCAATCAGGTGCTGGCGCAGATCGAGCTGCACAAGAACGCCGACCAGTACGAGAACAAGGTCTACACTCTGCCCAAGCACCTCGATGAAAAGGTCGCCATGCTGCATCTTGGGAAGCTGGGCGTCGAGCTCACGCAGATGACCCCCGACCAGGCGGCGTATATCGGCGTGGAGCCGGAAGGTCCGTACAAGCCGGACCACTACCGCTACTAGTCGCGCCGGGGAGGAACACAGATGCTCAAGAACTACGAATTCACCAGCGAAAGCGTTTCGGAAGGCCATCCCGACAAGGTCTCAGACCAGATCTCCGACGCCATCGTCGATCTGTTCCTCGCCGCCGATCCGGCTGCCAAGGTGGCGCTTGAGACGCTGACCACCACCAACCGGGTCGTCCTCGCCGGCGAGGTGCGCACCACCAATGGGGCCGAGATCAGCGACGAGCAGATGAAGCAGGCAGCCCGGGACACCGTGCGGCGCATCGGCTATGAGCAGGATGGCTTCCACTGGGACCGGCTCGCCGTGGATTGCTATGTCCACGAGCAGTCGGCCCACATCGCCCAGGGCGTGGAAGCGGGCAGCGGCCTCCACAAGGAGGAGGGCGCCGGCGACCAGGGTATCATGTTCGGCTTCGCCTGCACCGAAACCGACGAGTTGATGCCCGCGCCGCTGCAATTCTCCCACCGCATCCTGCGGGGCCTCTCCGAAGCGCGCCATTCCGGAAGGGAACCCCGCCTGGAGCCGGACGCGAAGAGCCAGGTCACGCTGCAGTATGAGAACGGCAAGCCGGTCCGCGCGCTCAGTGTCGTCGTCTCGACCCAGCACAAGGACGGCCTCAGCCAGGCCGAGGTGAAGGAAATGGTCCGCCCCTATGTGGAGGCCGCCCTGCCCGAAGGCTGGATGTGCCCGGACGAGAAATTCTACGTCAATCCAACGGGCGACTTCGTGATCGGTGGCCCCGATGGTGATGCTGGCCTGACCGGCCGCAAGATCATCGTCGACACCTATGGCGGGGCAGCGCCCCATGGCGGGGGCGCTTTTTCCGGCAAGGACCCCAGCAAGGTGGACCGTTCGGCCGCCTATGCCGCGCGTTACCTTGCGAAGAACGTGGTCGCTGCAGGCCTGGCGGAGAAGTGCGTGATCCAGGTCTCCTACGCCATTGGCGTGTCCCAGCCGCTGAGCCTGTTCGTCGACACGTTCGGGACCGGCAAGGTCGACGAGGTGAAGATCGCCGCGGCCCTGCGCGACCTGTTCGATCTCAGCCCGAAGGGTATCCGGACACATCTGGGGCTGGGCGCGCCGATCTACACGCCGACCGCCTCCTACGGGCATTTCGGCCGCCCTGCAGGTGCCGACGGCACCTTTAGCTGGGAAAAGACCGACCTGGTCGGGGACCTCAAGACGCTGATCTAGAGCGGATTCCATTCAATCTGCACCGTATCCGCAGGCGGCGAAGTAGTTGGC
>CAZBKM010000003.1:0-217495 GCA_964492485.1 uncultured Hyphomonadaceae bacterium
CCGCCCGCCTTGGGAATCCCAAACGATTCATGTCGCTCGGAAAACGCCCTAACGCGAACCGGTGCCCACTTCGCTCGAAAATGCTATGAGCCTAAAACTGCCGTCAGTGGACCAGGTCTTCGGCTTTAGGTTGCGCGTTCCGGCTGGTTTTCGACAAAGCCTGTTGCAGCGAACTTTCTTCAGGGTGTCTCAAGGCCCATTTCATGGCGGTAGCGCCGGCGCAGCAGGTCGATCGGCGCAAGCTGCCCCCTGTCTTCGAAGTGCCAGAATGTCCAGCCATTGCAGGCTGGCGCGCGCATGACATGGGCGCCGACCCTGTGGATGGAGCCGGATGTATCCCCCGTAGTCAGCGAGCCGTCGACACGGATACGCGCATAGTGGCGTTTGCCGCGGCTGTAGAGCCGGTCGCCGGGCTTGAGCCAGCCCGTTTCGAGGATAGCGCCGAAGGGTACGCGCGGGAGGGTTCGCGCGCCGCGAACGGTTTCCAGCGCCTCTTCGGTCAGAGGGCTCACCCCCTCCAGTCGCTGGCGTGACAGGGCCACATAGGCCGGATCGGCCTCGATCCCGATGTAATGACGGCCCAGCGCCTTGGCCATGGCCGCCGTCGTACCGGTGCCGGAGAACGGGTCCAGCACCACGTCGCCGGGCCGGGAGGTTGCCAGAAGAACGCGCTTGAGCAGGGCTTCGGGCTTCTGTGTCGGATGGGCCTTGCGCCCGGCCTCGGTCTTCAGCCGCTCGCCGCCGGTGCAGATCGGGATCAGCCAGTCGGAGCGCATCTGCTTGTCATCATTGAAGACCTTCAGCGCGTCATAATTGAAGGTGACGCGGGACGTCTGTGACTTTCCGGCCCAGATCAGCGTTTCATGGGCGTTCTGGAGACGCGTGCCCTTGAAGTTCGGCATTGGATTGGCCTTCAGCCAGATCACGTCATTCTGAATCCAGAAACCGGCATCCTGCAGGATCGCGCCGACGCGGAAGATGTTATGATAGGAGCCGATCACCCAGATCGCGCCGTCATCCTTCAGGACCCTGCGACATGCATCGAGCCATTGGTGGGTGAACAGGTCGTAGGCATCGAAACTGTCGAACCGGTCCCAGTCATCGTCGACCCCGTCGACGGCGGACTGGTCCGGTCGGGTCAGATCGCCGCCAAGCTGCAGATTATAGGGCGGGTCGGCGAAGATCAGGTCGACCGATCGCTCAGGCAGCCGCGACAGCACGTCGATGCAGTCACCCTGGATGATGGTATCGCGCTGATCGTCCACGGCCGCTCTCCCCTACGTTGCGAATCGGTGCACTCTGGCCTTCGGTCGATTTGGTTATCGAGGTGTGAACATACCCCGCCGGCTGGTGGCCCGAGGGGTTTGTCTCCAACGGTAGATTTTCACGAACGACGCCTGTGGGAAAGCCCTCTGCATGGCGTGGGTTGGTTGTGGAAATCCTGTGGGGTCGAGGGATCAGACATCCAGCAGGAGTTGGCCGCCGGGCGCTTCGCGGGGGCGGAACAGGTCCGTGCGCAGGTCCGGCCGCGGCGTGTCGAGGCCGAGCTCAGAAGCCTTCCGGGCAAAGCGCCGGGCCAGCAGGTCGGCATAGGCGCCGCGACCGCGTCCACGTTCGAACCAGCGCGGGTCATAATCCTTTCCACCGCGCATCTCCCGCAGGAGATTGACGATCCGGGCCGCGCGGTCCGGCACGTGCGCCGACAGCCATTCGTGGAACAGATCCTTGATCTCAAGCGGCAGGCGCAGCAGCACATATCCAGCCGAGACCGCTCCGGCATCGCGGGCCGCCTCCAGAAGGCGTTCGATCTCGTCATCGTTCAGCGCCGGAATGATCGGTGCGGTCATCACCGTTACCGGAATGCCAGCCCGGCTCAGCGCCTCGATCGTCTTCAGGCGCAGGCGCGGACTCGCCGCGCGCGGCTCCATCCGGCGAGCCAGTCCTGGGTCGAGCGTGGTCAGCGAAACGCCGGCCCGCGCAAGCCCCTTTTCCGCCATGGGCGCGATGAGGTCGATGTCGCGCTCGATCAGGGTCGATTTCGTCAGCAGCGTGACCGGATGGTTGTATTCCGCCAGGATCGACAGCAGCGCCCGCGTCAGGCCGAGCCGCTTCTCGATCGGCTGATAGGCGTCGGTGTTGACGCCCAGCGCGATCACCCGCGGTACGTAGCCTGGCTTCGCCAGTTCCCGGCGCAGAAGCTCCGGTCCGTTGGGCTTGAAGAAGAGGCGGCTCTCGAAATCGAGGCCCGGCGACAGACCCTGATAGGCATGGCTCGGACGTGCGAAGCAGTAGACGCACCCATGCTCGCAGCCGCGATAGGGATTGATTGATCGGTCGAACGCGATGTCCGGCGATCGGTTGTAGGTGATCATGGTTCGGGCCGTCTCTCGGGTCAGGACCGTGGCGAGCCGGTCGGTCGGCACCTCGAATCCGTCCCAGCCATCATCGAAGGCCTCGCGCCGTGCCGCCTCGTAGCGTCCGGTCGGGTTCGACACCGCGCCACGGCCACGATGTTCGAACCGCTCTGCCGCCGCCTCGAGGTCCAGCCGCGTGACGCGGCCTCGCGGTGGCAGTTTCTGATCACCCGTCATGGCGCTCATGGAAGCATGGAAGCCAGAACAAATAAAGAACACATGAGTGACTAAGCTGTGGATGCCGTCTTAAATCGCCCGGCGTTCCAGGCGCGCCAGTCTGCGGCCACGTCGATGTCCTGAAGCGGGGGCATGTGTGTAACGGCCGTGCCGTCGGCAAGCCTGGAGAGCACGTCGGACAGGGTTTGCGGGCTGGACCAGCGCACGCCATGAAACGGCGGGGCGCGGCGCAGGCGTCCCTGCAGTCCGATCAGGTAGAACCCGCCATCCCGTGCGGGTCCCACCACGGCAGGGGTCCGGTCCAGCGCCCTGAAGGCACGCCAGATCGTGGCACGGGTCAGGTCGGGTGTGTCGGTGCCGATGACCACCACCTGCCGGCCTGGCGCCTCGCGAACCGCGCGGGTGAGGCGCTCGCCGAGATCACCCGATCCCTGGGGCGCGCGCGGCAGGTCGCAGGGCCAGAGCCCGCCCAGCGTATCGTCAACGGCGTGGTCGGGCGTGATCCGGAGGTGCAGGGTCCATCGCGGATCGCGCACCTGCCGCAAGGTGCGCGCCATCAGCGCGGTGGCGATCCGCCGGGCCTCTGCCGGACCCAGCGTCTTTGCCAATCGGGTCTTGGCAAGACCGATGCGGGGCGGCTTGGCGAACAGGATCAGATGGCGCGTCATGGCCTAGCGGTAGGTCCGGGCCAGGATGTCCGGTCGTGCGCCCATGAGAAAGCGGAGGAGGCGCCAGGCATTGGCATAGGCCCTCCGTCGCCAGCCGTCGCGCTCATACTTGGCCGCACTGGTGCGCGCCTCGGCCGACAGGAGCCGCAACCGCCGCCGGCCCAGTCGGCGGGCCATGATCACGTCTTCCATCAGGTCGACCTCTGCGAATGCACCCACCGCGTCGAAGAGGGCGCGCGGGATCAGCAGCCCCTGGTCACCATAGGGCAGGGCGAGCCAGCGCGTGCGCCGGTTGGCGCGCGCGGCCAGCCAGCGCGCTTCCGGCGCATCGGACCGGAACGCCAGGGTGAAGACAGCGGCCTTGTCCGGGTGCATCGCGATATGGTCCTGTACCCGTTCGACCCACTCCGCTGCCAGCACAGTGTCGGCATGCAGGAACAGGTACCAGTCGCCGCGGGCCGCACGGGCGGCAGTGTTCATCTGCACGGCCCGGCCGCGCGGCGCATCCAGCACGGTGCATCCGGCCGCGTCGGCGATCTGCCGGGTGGCATCGTCCGACCCGCCGTCGGCAAGCACCACGTCCCTGATCATGCCGGCATCGACGCCGGGCATCAGTGCATCCAGGCAGGCCGGCAGGTCCGCCTCGGCATTCAGGGTCGGGATCAGAATCGACAGGGGGGCCGGCATCGCGCTCAGGAGCTTGGGTCGAGTGTCAGGCCCATCGAATGGGCCCGGCGCTCGATCTGAAGAAGGTCGCGCCAGGCCCGGGACTTTTCCTTCGGTCTGCGCAGCAGGTAGGCCGGATGGAAGATCGGGAACAGCGGACAGGGCTCGATGCCGGGCGCGGTAAAGGTCTGTTCGCTGCCACGCAGCTTCATGATGCCGTTGGCGGAGCCGGTCAGGGCCTTCGCTGAAACGCCCCCCACAGCGATGATCAGGCGCGGTTCGGTCAGTGCGACGAGGCGGTCCACGAACGGGGCGACGACCTCCAACTCCTCGGGTTCCGGGTTGCGGTTGTTGGGCGGGCGCCAGAAATTCACATTCGAAATCAGGGCGTTGGTCGTCCGGGATACGCCGATCGCGGCGAGCATCCTGTCCAGGAGCTGGCCCGCCTTTCCGACAAAGGGCCGCCCCCGCCGGTCCTCCTCCTGGCCCGGGCCTTCGCCGAGAACCAGGATCGGGGCTCCCTCGACACCGTCAGCGACCACCGTCGACTGCGACGTCGCCTTCAAGGGGCAACCGTCGAACGCCGCGATGGCAGCGCTGAGCTCGTCGAGCGAATGACAGGATGCGGCCGCCTCCCTTGCGACGTGCGCCCAGTCCTGTGGGCTGCGGCTGGCAGGGCGGCTGAGGGGTGTGCGCGGGGGGGCGGTCGCGGTGGCATCACCCGGCGGGGCTGGTGCCTGGCGTGCGCGCGGAGCGGCCTCGGCAGCGCGCAGAAACACGCGTATGGCCGTCTCGTCCACGGCAACGCCCATCTCCTCCCACCAGGCGGTGAGGGCTTCAAGTTCCGGGTACGGCGACAATTCGGCCATTGAGACGGGGTGGAATTCGGTTAGACCAGCGGTAAATCATTGAGAAGACACTATAGGGCTGGCGCAATGCGCGCCAGCGGCGGGAGACAGAATATGGCTGAAGCGCCTGAACGCGAGTCGATGGAATATGACCTGGTCATCGTCGGCGGTGGACCTGCGGGTCTTTCCGCCGCGATCCGCTTCATGCAACTGGCCCAGGAGAAGGGCGAGGAGCGCACCTGCGTCGTCCTGGAGAAGGGGGGCGAGATTGGCGCCCACATCCTGTCCGGCGTGGTGATGGACCCCGTGGGTCTCGACCGGCTGATCCCCGACTGGCGGGAGCGGGACGACCGACCCCTGAAGACCGAAGTGAGCGGCGACAAGTTCATCTGGCTCGGGCCGAAGGGGTCGCTCGACATTTCCTGGCTGCCCATGCCGGGTTACATGAAGAACCATGGCAACTTCACCGGTTCGCTCGCCAATGTGGTGCGCTGGCTCGGCGAACGCGCCGAAGAGATGGGCGTGGAAGTGTATCCCGGCTTTGCGGCCTCCGACCTGGTCCGGGGCGAGCAGGGTGAGATCAGGGGCGTCGTTGCCGGGGTGATGGGCATCGCCGCGGACGGCAGCCACAAGGCGGACTTCGAGCCGGGCATGGAGCTTCTGGGCAAGTATGTCCTGTTTGCCGAGGGCACGCGCGGGTCCCTGACCAAGCGCGTGATCCGGGAGTTCGAGCTCGACAAGGATCGCGAGCCGCAGAAGTACGGGATCGGCCTCAAGGAACTCTGGTCGGTACCGGAGGAGAATTTCCGGGAAGGCTATGTCCAGCACACCTTGGGCTGGCCGCTGGATGACCGGACCGGTGGCGGTAGCTTTCTCTACCATTTCCGGGACGGCGGAGAGCCCTTCGTCTCCCTGGGCTTCGTCGTCCATCTCAACTACGAGAACCCCTATATCTCGCCCTATGACGAGCTGCAGCGCTGGAAGCACCATCCGGAGATCCTGCAGCATATCCAGGGCGGCAAGCGTGTGGCCTATGGCGCGCGTGCCATTTCCGAGGGGGGGTGGCAGTCGGTTCCGAAACTTGTCTTCCCGGGCGGCGCATTGATCGGCTGTTCGGCGGGCTTCGTGAACGTGCCGCGCATCAAGGGTAGCCATAATGCGATCCTCACCGGAATGATGGGCGCCGAGGCGGCCTTCGACGCGGTCTCGGCCGGGCGTCAGGGCGACGTGCTCGACGCCTATGAGGCGGCCTACGAGGCGTCAGAGGTCAACCGGGAGCTGAAGCAGGTCCGCAACGTCAAGCCGCTTCTTTCCCGGACCGGCACACTGCTCGGCACCCTCCTTGGCGGCGTGGAGATGTGGACCACCAAGCTGCTGGGTGGCTTCTCGCTCTTCGGCACGCTGAAGCATGGCAAGACCGACGCCGAGGCCCTGAAGCCGGCATCGCAGTTCAAGCCGATCGAGTACCCCCGTCCCGACGGCGTGATCAGCTTCGACAAGCTGACCAACGTCTCGTTCACCAATACCTATCACGCCGAGGATCAGCCGGTGCACCTCAAGGTCAAGGACCAGGCCCTGCAGAAAGCCTCGGAGTGGGAGGTCTATGCAGGGCCGTCCCAGCGCTACTGCCCGGCCGGCGTGTACGAGTGGGTCGATGATGGCGCCGGAAACCGGACCTTCCAGATCAACGCGCAGAACTGCATTCACTGCAAGACGTGCGACATCAAGGATCCGAACCAGAACATCAACTGGGAGACGCCCGAGGGCGGCGGCGGTCCGGCCTATCCGAACATGTAGCAGCGGGCGCGTCGGTTACGGACGTTCCGCTGCGGGCGCCTTGTGGGCAGGCAGGGCGGCATGCAAGGTGTCCGCCCGAGGCCCCAAGGAGTTCAGAATGACCCGATCCTCCCCGCTGTCGCTGGCGGCACTGTCTGCTCTGCTGGCAGCCTGCGCGCCCGTACAGGCGGCACCGACGGCCGGTAAGCCGGCCAGTGCATCAGCCAGTGCATCAGTCAGTGTCTCGGGCGGACCGGTGGCGCAGGCGCCCGAGGAGGGGTGGCGCGACTGGGCCGGTGGGCCGATCTCGGAGGCTGCCCGCAGCACGGCCGTGCTGGGATCGGATGGGCGCCCGCTCGGACCCTCGGCCTATGCCGGCCCGCGTGAGGCGCTGGTTGCGGGCGACATGGCGGCTTTCGTGGCCTCGGCCAGGCGCGTCGACGCCGATTCGGAGTTCGACAACGAGATCGTTGCCCTGGTCCTCGCAATGGACCGGATTGCCGCTCGCGACTACGCCGCGGCGGCCGAGCATTTGCCGGACGCGACCGGGGACGAGGCGGGCGGCGCCAGGCAGATCGCCCGTTTCGTGGCCGCATGGCTGCCCGCGCTCGAAGGCGACGTCGAGGCGTCTGTCACGGAATTGCGCAAGACCGGACAGGCGCTGCCGGGCCTGACCGCAGAGCTGTCGCTGGCTGCGCTTTTGCAAGCTGGTGGACGGGAGGATGAGGCACTGGCGATCTACAGCGCATTGACCCCCAGCAAGATCAAGGCCCCGGAGCATGATTTCGATCCCCAGGGCATCCTGTTCACCCATGTCCAGACGGTGATTTCCCGGCGGGCACTGCTGTTGCGTCAACTCGGCAGGGTGGAGGAGGCCAAGGACGTCTACCGCCGCCTTGCCGACGCCGAGCCGGAACAGGCGGTGTTCTACGCTTCGGCGCTCGAGCGCCTCGAGAGCGGTCGCGGCCTGGCCGATGAGCCCCTCGACATGCATGCTGCGCTTGCCCGGTCGTTCAGCGACCTGTCGCTGGCGCTCTACCAGCAGCGGGTCATCCGCAATGCCATGGTGGGGCGCAGGCTCCGCGGGTTGGATACACAGCGCGCCGTGATGGATCAGCTCGCCCTCCTGGTCGATCCGGAGAATGATGGGCTTCGCCAGGTCGTCTACGAGTCGCTCTATGATGAGGCGTACTATGCAGGCGCCGCCCATGTCGCCCAGTCAGCGCCCAAGCCCACGGCTGACCTGCAGATCGAAGCGGCTCGCGCGCATCTCATGGCCGAGGACGAACCGGCCGCCCGGGCCGCCGCTCGCCGGGCGGTGGAGGTCGCCGACGAGGAGGAACGGTTCGGTGTCCTGTCCGGGGCCATCGGTCTGCTGGCGTTGTTGGGGGAGGAGGCGCAGGCCCTGTCCTACGCCGACGAAGCCGAGGCGCTCGCCGTGGACGATGCCGAGCGGGCGTCCATCGCCGCACAGCGAGCGGGCGTCTACAGCCAGTTCGGCGCGCATGACAAGGCCGTTGATGCGGCGCGCAGGGCGCGGCGGCTGGACGATACCCATAGCCGCCGGATGACGCTGGCGAGCCTGCTGGGTGAGGCCGGCGAGGTCGAGGCGGGCCTTCAACTCATCCGGAACGAGCGACTGAAACGCCCGAACGATCCCTACATGCTGAACACGCTCGGCTATTATCTGATCGAACACACGGACAAGTTCGAGGAAGGGTTCCGTGTCCTGTATCGGGCCAACGCCCTGGCGCCGAACGACCCCTATATCGCCGACAGCCTGGGCTGGGCCTACTACCGTCTCGGCCGGCTGGAGGAGGCCCGGCGCCTGATCGCCCTGGCGCGCCGGGAACTCGATCCCAAGGTGCATTGGGAAATCGAGGATCATATGGGCGATATCCTCTGGCACCTGAACGAGCGCGAGGCGGCCCGCGAGGCCTGGCAGGCCGCGCTTCAGGAGTTTCCGCCCCGCAAGGTGCGCCAGCAGATCGAGGAGAAGCTCGAAAATGGGCTGAACGAGGGCCCTCCGGAAGAACGGCCGGTGCCGAGCGTAAGCCTCGACGAAGACACGGTCGAGCAGCGCGAGACCTGACAGACCCCGAAGGCTGGCCGCAGGATTTGCCAAGCGTTAAGCCCCGCCAGTCCACTCTGGTCAACGCGGCAAGAGGCGTTAGTGTCGGGAGAGCCACGAAGTGTGGACGGCATGGCGCAATGAGGGGAGCACTTTTTTGCGTCCAAGAGCAATGACCAGCGCGCCAGGCCTCGCCCTGATCCTCGTGCTGGCCGCGTGCAGCGCGGCCCCGCCTGAGGCACCGCGTCTGGTGTTCGGCGGTGAGACCCGTCCCGTGCTCGCCGATGCCTACAGCGACTATCTGGTCGGCGGCTTCGCCGCCCTGACCAACGATCCCCGCGAGGCGGCCGCGCGCTACACCGACGCCCTGTCGACCCCTGCGCCCGATGGCGAGGTGGCGGCACGCGGTGTCTATGCGGCGCTTCTGGCCGGTGATGTGGATGCCGCCACCCGGTTTGCTGCCCGCGCCGAAGCGTCGGGGGAAACCGCCTTCGCCCTCCAGCGCATCACGCTTGCGGTGGCCGCTATCCGGCGGGACCGACCGGTCGAGGCCGTCAGCATCCTCGAGGTAGGTCCATTCGACCCCTTTTCCGCAGCCATTGCCCATCAATTGCGGGCCTGGTGTCGGCTTGAGACCGAGGGGCTTGAGGCGGCGCTTGCGGACCTGGCCGGTCTGGAGGGAAGCGACCGGGCAAGCCGGCTCATGCGGGACTATACCGAGGCCATGCTGCTTTTGTCGGCCGGCGAGCGGGGACGGGCCCTGGCGCGCCTGCAGACGATGGAGGCCGACGGGCACGACCTGGCGCTGGCGGCGGAAATGCATGCCCGGCTCCTGGCCGCCGATGGTGAGCGCGCGCGTGCCGCCGACCTGCTGAAAGCCTTCATGGCCGATGTCGGCAGCAATCCGGCGCTCAAGGCTCTCGAGGTCGACATACGTGCAGGCAGGCCGGTGGACGACCGTGCCCCCAGCTTCCGCCGGGCGACGGCACAGGCGGCTTATCTGCCAGCGGTGGCCCTGTCGGCGCGCAGCGACAGCGACCTGCCCAACGCCTATTTCGCGCTGGCCCTCGCCCTGGATCCCGACTTCACCATGGCGCGCGCCCTCTGGGCCGATGCTCTGGACCGGGCGGGGCGGCGCGCCGAGGCGATTGCGCTTCTCGAGACAGTGCCCGAACGTTCGCCCTATTTTGCCACCGCCAGGGGACAGATGGCGTGGGTCCTGCTTCGGACCGGCGACGAGGCCGCCGCGCTCGAGACGGCCAGCGACGCGCTCGCGCGGACGTCGGACCGGGATCTGAAGATCCAGTTCGGTGATCTCCTGACGACGGTGGATCGCCATGGACAGGCGGTGGAAGTGTTCTCCGAACTGATTGCCGAGGATGCGCGCGCCGGCAAGACCGACTGGCGGTTGCTGTTTGCGCGGGGTGCAGCGCTCGAGGCGCTCGGGCGCTGGCCCGAGGCGGAGCTGGACCTGACGCGGGCGGTGTCACTGGCGCCACATGCCCCGGAACTCCTGAATTTCCTCGGCTATGCCTGGGTGGAGCGGGGCGACCGCCTCGAGGAGGGGCTGGAACTGCTGCGGTCAGCCAACCGCCTCAAGCCGAACACCGGGCATATCCTCGACAGCGTCGGCTGGGCCTATCTGAAGCTCGGCAAGACCGATATGGCCATCGCCTATCTGGAACGCGCCGTGGAGGCCGCTCCGGACCTGGCCGTTGTGAACCATCATCTGGGCGATGCCTACTGGACGGCCGGACGGTGGCGTGAGGCGCGGTTCCAGTGGGAACGCGCCCTCAAGCTTGATCCGGGTACGGGTGACGCGGCCACCCTGCGCGAGAAGCTGGCGTCCGGTCTGCCGGGCGACACGAAGCCCCGGGCCGTCTCGGTGTCCGTTCCGCCGGTACCGAACCGGAACGCCTCACCGTGACGGCACGCAGGCGGGGCCTCGTCACATGGGCGTCGGCCAAGGTGAACCTGTATCTGCACGTCGGACCAAGACGCGGGGACGGACGGCACGATCTCGACTCGCTCGTCATGTTTGCGGATTCCGATGCGGCGGACCGCATTGTCCTGGCGCCGTCCGGTTCGGACCTGCTTACCGTGGAAGGTCCGTTTGCCGAGGCCGCCGGTTCGGGTGCCGATAATCTCGTTCTGAAGGCGATGGGGGCGCTGCGATCGGTTGCGCCCGATCCCATGGCCGCCGAGATCCACCTTGAGAAGCGATTGCCGGTGGCTGCGGGTCTGGGGGGCGGATCGGCCGATGCCGCCGCGGTGCTGCGGGCCCTGGGCCCGCTCGCCGGTCTGGACGAGGCGGGCTGTCTTGCGCTCGGTGTGCGCCTGGGGGGTGACGTGCCGGCCGCCATTCTCAACCGTCCCTGCCTGATGCGCGGCGATGGCGATCGTGTGTCCGCCGTCGCCGGGCTGCCGGTCCTGCCTGCGGTGCTTGCGAATCCCGGCCATCCCTGTCCCACGGGACCCGTCTTCCAGGCCCATGACGCGGCAGGGGGCGGCGCCGGTTTCGGCGAGCGGAACCTGCCGGCGCCAGATCACCCCGAGGCGCTGATCGACTGGCTGGCGGCGGAAACCCGGAACGATCTTCAGGAACCGGCCACCCGCCTCGTGCCGGACATCGCAAAGGTGATCGACTCGCTGAGTGCCACGCCAGGGGCTCGCCTCGTCAGGCTGTCGGGGTCGGGGGCCACCGTGTTCGCGCTCTATCGGACCCGGACCGAAGCCGCATCCGCTCAGGCGGCGCTGACGGACGCGCATCCGGACTGGTGGGTCAGGTCAACCTTTTTGGGGACTGGCGCATGACCCTTGTCGACCTGTTGGTCGCGGCCAGTCTGTCGATCTGTCTATGCGGCCTTTCCAGCCGGTTGGGCGTGCGCGACGCGCCCGACGGCCGGCGCAAGCTTCAGGTACGGCCCGTGGCGACCGCGGGCGGATTGGGTGTGGCCGCCACCCTGCTTGTTGGACTGGCCGTGACGGCGCATCGCCAGGAGGCGACGCACCTGATGGCCCTCGCCCTGGTCCCGGCGCTTGCCGCCCTCCTGGTCGGTCTTGCCGACGATGCCCGAGGGCTCTCGGCACGTCCGAAACTGGTGCTGCTCGCGGTCATTGCAGCGGCAGCGGCGGTGCTGGGCGTGCATGTGGGCAGCCCGTCGCAGGCGCCCGTGCCGGTGGCCCTCGTCCTTGGCGGCTCGGCCCTCTGGCTCTTCGTGATGATGAATGCCGTGAACTTCATCGACGGGGCCAATGGGCTCGCCATGGGGTGTGCGCTGGTCCAGGTCCTGGCACTGGGCGGGCTCGGCCTGCCCGTGGGCTGGTTTGCGCCCGCCCTCGCTGGGTTTCTCGTCTGGAACCTGTCGGGACGCCTCTATGCCGGGGACACCGGTGCGCTGTTCGTGGGCGGGCTGCTGGCCGGCCTCGGTGCACTTGGGGTGCGCGAGGGCCTGTTTACGGTGTGGATACCGCCGCTTCTGGCTCTGCCTGTACTGGCTGACGTCTTCCTGACCCTCGCCTGGCGGGCCTGGCGTGGCGCCCCGCTGCTCGAGGCGCATCGCGAGCATGCCTATCAGCTCCTGATCCGGGCGGGCTGGTCACATCTCACCGTGAGCGCGCTCTGGTCCGGCTTGAGTGTCGTGTGTGCGCTGGTCGCCCTGGCAGCGGTCGAGGCCGGACCCATGGCGGAGCGGATGGGTTTTGGCGCCACCCTGGCCGGGCTTGGGCTGTTATGGGGGCTGCAGCGCCGCTGGCTCGGCGCGCGTGTATTGACCGGTTAGGGTGTTTTCAGGCGACGTGGCAACTGGTTTGCATCAAGAAAAAGCCCCAAAACAGAACTCTAAAGCGACGGTCTTTTATTTCACTCCAGACCGTCGCTTTAAATCATTGTTTTTGCGCAAGTATCCGTTCTCAACCGAGTCCGTTTGCTCCGAACTTTCTATGGTCAAACTTGAACGGGTCTGATTGACCGGAAGATGTGCACGGGCGCGGTCACCGTCTGTGGACCCGGTTCAGTTCGAGCGCGAAACGCAATAGCCGGCCAGGTCTTCCAGCGCATCGCGATAGGGTGACTGCGGCAACGATTTCAGCGCCATGCGCGCCATGTCCACATAGGCCTGAGCTTCCGCCAGCGTCGCCTCGGCCGCGCCGGTGGAGCGGATCAGATGGATGGCGTGGGCAAGGTCTGGGTCGGTCTGACGGTCGGGATCGAGCGCCCGGTCCCAGAAGCGCCGATCCTGGTCGCTGCCGCGGCGCCGGGCTATGACGACGGGCAACGTGACCTTGCCCTCCCGGAAGTCGTCGCCGACCGCCTTTCCGATCACGGTGGTGGTTCCGCCATAATCGAGCGCGTCGTCGACGATCTGGAAGGCGAGACCCAGATTCTTGCCGTAGGCTGCCAGCGCGTCGGCATGCTGCGGTGCGCCCGCTGACAGGCTGCCGGCTCGGGCCGCCGCCTCGAACAGGGCAGCGGTCTTCGCCTCGATGATCGCGAGATATTCCTCGGTCGGCAGATCCTGGCGTCCCTGCGCCGCCAATTGCCGAACCTCGCCCTCGGCGATCACGGTGGAGGCATGTGACAGGATGCCGAGAATATCGAGACTGTCGGTCTCCACCATCAATGTGAAGGCCCGTGCAAAGAGAAAATCGCCCACGAGGATGGATGCGGAGTTGCCCCAGACGGTCTTCGCCGCCGGCTTGCCGCGCCGCAGTGCCGATTCGTCGACCACATCGTCGTGCAGCAGGGTGGCCGTGTGGATGAACTCCACCGCCGCGGCCAGCGCATGGCTTGCCGGCGTGCACTCACCGGCGGCGTGAGCGGCCGCCAGCGTGATGACGGGCCGAAGCCGCTTGCCGCCCGCCCCGACGATATAGCCCGAGAGATCGGGGATCATGGCCACCGGACTGGCCGCGCGCGCCTGCAGAAGCGCCTCCACGGCCCGCAGATCCTCGCCGAGGAGATCGTGAAGGCGCTCGATCACATGCGTGTCGGCACTCGGCTGGCGGGGGGACAGGCTGGACGTCACGAGGGTTCCTGGGTTGGGCAAGATCGCCAATCGTCATATGGATAGGGCCATATGCGTGGCAAGCAATAGGTGGCGCGCGGACGCAGGCCGAAGCGGAGACGGCAATGGAAGAGGTGTTTCGCACCAACGATCTCGTGAAATTGTCCTATGTCGAACACCTGCTCAATGAGGCCGGAATCGACCATTTCGTGGCCGATCAGTACATTTCCGCCGTCGAGGGCAACATTGGCGCGTTTCCGCGCCGCGTTCTGGTCCCGGAGCCTTTAGTGGCCCGGGCGCGTGCGGCATTAGCGGATGTGACCCCGGGCTAGGCGGTGGTGTCGGTGACCAAGACCCACGACACGGTTCTGAATGGTGCGGTCGTTCTCGTCCAGCCCGCCGCGGGATTTCGGGCGGGCCTCGATAGCCTGCTCCTGGCAGCCTGTGTGGACGCCGCCCCCTCCGCGCGCGTGCTCGATCTCGGTTGCGGGGCGGGCGGGGCACTCCTGCCGCTGGCCTGGCGCCGCCCCGATCTGAACCTGACCGGCGTGGATGCCGATCCGGACATGGTCGCCCTGTGCCGCGAAGGCGTGGCCGCCAACGCCGTCGAGCTGCGTTGCGATGTTCAGACGGCCGACGCCTGCGCTTTGCCCGACGAATGGGAGAACCGATTCGATGCGGTGATGTCGAATCCGCCCTATTTCGAGCCCGGTCGTGCCAGCGAGCCCGGTGCCGGCAAGCAGTCAGCCTACATCGCATCCCTCAACCTTTCCGACTGGCTGGGCGCCATGTTGCGCGTCACCCGGCCACGCGGCACGATCTATCTCATACACCGGGCCGCCGAACTGGCCACGATCCTCGCGCGGCTGGACCGCAGGGCAGGAGAGATCACGGTTCTGCCGATCCGGCCCTGTCCCGGTGCGCAGGCCAAGCGGGTGCTGATACGGGCGCGGAAGGATCTCCGCCGGGGGCCGGTCCGGCTGCTTGACGGGCTGACGCTGTCTGCCAGCCGGGGAGGAGGCCCCACACCGAGACATGGCGACGTGCTGGCGGGCCAGGCACTGGCATGGTGCTGACTCCGGAGGCCGACTGCCCCTGGGGATGTTGTCATGCCGCAAGGTGAGGTAGTCTTGATGGATGTTCGGACTGCTTATCCTCGCTGGCCTCGCCCTGGGTCTCGCCATAGCGATGCTGGCTCATCCCATGTTCTACAGCCTGCTGACGGGAAAGAAGGGCGGGTCTGACGATCACGACCCCAGAAAGCGATAGCCGAAACCCGGCGGCGCGCGTGCCTGGCATTGGCTTGCAGGACCTTGGCCGGACCTTGGCAAGTCCCGATGCAGCGGCTAGGCAGCCGGACGAACCGCTCACGTGACGCCATGCCCAAAGCCCAGACCTTCGCCAAGCCTGACAGCTTTCAGGACCTGATCCTGTCATTGCAGTCCTATTGGGCCGCCCAGGGCTGCGCGATCCTCCAACCCTATGACATGGAAGTCGGCGCAGGCACGCTGCACCCGGCGACCGTGCTGCGTGCACTGGGACCGAGGGACTGGCGCGCGGCCTATGTTCAGCCCTCCCGTCGACCCGCCGACGGGCGCTATGGCGAGAATCCGAACCGGCTGGGCCACTATTACCAGTACCAGGTGATCCTGAAGCCAAACCCGACGGACCTTCAGGACCTCTACCTCGCCAGTCTGCAGGCCATCGGGATCGACCCGGCGGTGCATGACATCCGCTTCGTGGAGGACGACTGGGAGAACCCCACGGTCGGCGCCTGGGGTCTGGGCTGGGAAGTCTGGTGCGACGGCATGGAAGTCAGCCAGTATACCTATTTTCAGCAGGTGGGCGGTCTCGACGTGTTCCCGGTGTCGGGGGAACTGACCTACGGGCTCGAGCGGCTGGCCATGTATGTGTTCGGCGTGGACAATGTCTACGACCTGCCGTTCAATGCCGCCGACAGTGCGGCGCCGCTGAGTTATGGCGACGTCTTCCTGGCCAATGAGCGCCAGCAGTCGGCCTTCAGTTTCGAACATGCCGACGTCGCCATGCTGACGGGCTGGTTCGACGGCTGCGAACGCCAGTCCAGCGCCTTGCGCGAGGCGGGGCTGCCGCTTCCGGCCTATGACTTCGCCCTGAAGGCGTCGCACATCTTCAACCTCATCGACGCGCGCGGCGCGATCAGCCCGACCGAGCGGCAGGCCTATATTGCGCGGGTGCGCGATCTGGCCCGCGGCGCGGCCGCCCTCTGGGCGGAGCAGGAGGCTGCCAATGCCGATGGCGGGGCGGGGGGCGCGTGATGGCGGAACTTCTGGTCGAACTTCTCTCCGAGGAAATCCCCGCGCGGATGCAGGCGCGCGCCGAAGCAGACCTGGCCGATGCGCTGGCCCGGCATCTGGCCGAAGCGCGGCTGGCCCATGGTGAGGTCGAGGCCTGGTCGGGTCCGCGGCGTCTCGGGGTCGCCGTCCACGACCTGGCGTCGCGTTCGGAGGATCTGCGCGAGGTGCGCAAGGGACCGAAGGTGGACGCGCCGGACAAGGCGATCCAGGGGTTTCTGCGCGGCGCCGGGCTCGATAGCCCCGATGAGGCCGAGATCGTGGAGGATCCACGGAAGGGGCGCGTTTACGCCGTGACGCTGGAGACGCCAGGTCGGCCGGCGGCCGATCTCCTGGCCGACATCCTTCCAGCCATCATCCGTGGGTTCCACTGGCCGAAATCGATGCGCTGGGGTCGCGGAGACCTGCGCTGGGTGCGGCCGCTGCAACGGATCGTCTGCCTGCTCGACGGCGAAATCGTGCCCTTCGAAGTCGACGGGCTGTCCAGCGGCAACCTGACGGAAGGGCACCGGGTTCACGGGCGTGGACCGTTTGCGGTGACCGGTCTCAGATCCTATCGCGACCGGCTCGAGGGTGAAGGCCATGTCCGTCTGTCGCGGGGGGATCGCCAGAACGCCATTGCCAAGGCCGCCCGGCGGGTCTGTGCGGAGAGGGGGCTGGACCTTGTGGAGGATCCCGGACTGCTGGACGAGGTGACGGGACTGGCGGAATGGCCTCGGGTCATCCTGGGCGACATGGACCCAGCCTTTCTCGACCTGCCCGACGAGGTGATCCGCCTGTCCATGCGCACGCACCAGAAATACTTCGCCGTGCGTTATCCTGACACCGGCCGCCTGGCGCCACACTTCGTTCTGGTCGCGAATCTCGAGGCAGCAGATGGCGGAGCGCAGATCGCGGCGGGAAACGCACGGGTCCTGTCGGCGCGCCTCAACGATGCGCGCTTCTTCTGGGAAAAGGATCTGGCGACTCCCCTGGAGCGGATGTCGGCAAGGCTGGCCGATGTGGCCTTCAAGGCCGAATTGGGGACGCTCGCCGACAAGGTGGCGCGCACGGCAACGCTGGCGCGCACATTGGCCCCTCATGTGGGTGCCGATCCCGACCTCGCCGAGCGTGCCGCCCGTTTGGCCAAGGCCGACCTGGCAAGCGACATGGTCGGCGAATTCCCCGAGCTTCAGGGGATCATGGGTCGCTACTATGCCGAGGCCGCAGGCGAGGCTCCCGACGTGGCCACCGCCATTGCGGACCATTACAGGCCCATGGGCCCCTCCGACGAAGTGCCCACGGCGCCGGTGTCGATCGCCGTGGCGCTGGCCGACAAGCTCGACACGCTGGTCGGCTTCTGGGCTATCGGCGAGACGCCCACAGGGTCCAAGGACCCGTTTGCACTGCGTCGGGCAGCACTGGGAGTTGTGCGGATCCTGATCGAGACCGGAACGCGACTTCGTCTGGCCGAGGCGGTCGCGGCCGCGGCTGGCGGACTGCCCGTCGATGCGCGCTGCGAGGCGTTCGGCGCGGACCTGATGGGTTTCTTTGCCGACCGGTTGAAGCAGGTGTTACGCGATCGGGGCGAACGTCACGATCTGATCGATGCGGTGTTCGCGCTTGGCGAGGACGACCTGGTGCGGACGGTTCGGCGGGTGGAGGCTCTGGCGGCCTTTCTCGACAGCGAGGACGGGGCCAACCTGCTGGCGGGCTATCGCCGGGCGGCGAACATACTGCGCGCGGAAGAGAAACGGGACGGCCGCACTTTTTCCGGTCTTCCGGACCCGAGCTACCTCGAAACTGCCGAACCGGTGGAACGCGCCTTGCAAGCGGCGGTTCTGCGCGCCAGAGAAGATACCACGGAAGCGCTCGCGCGGGAGGCGTTCGGTGAGGCCATGGCCGCGCTGGCCCGCTTGCGGGGTCCGGTGGACGCCTTCTTCGAGGCCGTTTTGGTAAACAGCGACGACCCGGATGTAAGACATAACAGGCTATTGATTCTCTCCGGCATCCGTGACGCGCTGCACAATGTAGCAGACGTCTCGCGCCTGGAAGGCTGAGGGGAACAGGAGGTAACTCATGGGTGAAGCGGCAATGCAGTCGGCGAGCGAACGCTGGGTTTACAGCTTCGGGGGCGGCTCGGCAGACGGCGGCATGGAGCTGAAGAACCTGCTGGGCGGCAAGGGCGCCAATCTCGCGGAGATGGCCCGGCTGGGCCTGCCGGTTCCGCCCGGGTTCACCCTGACGACGGCGGTCTGTACTGCCTTTTACGAGAACCGTCGCGCCTATCCGGCGGGCCTCGACGCCCAGGTGGCCGAGGCGCTGGCCGATCTGGAACGCAAGAGCGGCAAGGCGTTTGGCGACCCCGAGAACCCGCTTCTTGTTTCCGTGCGGTCGGGTGCGCGCGCGTCTATGCCCGGCATGATGGACACCGTCCTGAACCTGGGCCTCAACGAGACGACGGTTCGCGGTCTGGCGGCGAAGGCCGGCGAGCGCTTTGCCTTCGACAGCTATCGCCGCTTCATCCAGATGTACGCCAATGTCGTGCTCGGCATGGGCCATGACGAGTTCGAGCACATCCTGGAAAGCCACAAGGAGCGCCAGGACTACAAGCTCGATACGGAACTCACCGCCGAGGACTGGAAGGCGGTGATCGCGCAGTACAAGGACGCGGTCCTGACGGCGATGGGTCATCCCTTTCCCGAGGATCCGCATGATCAACTCTGGGGCGCCATCGGGGCGGTGTTCGGCTCGTGGATGAATGACCGCGCGATCACTTACCGCAAGCTCAACGACATTCCCCATGAATGGGGCACCGCCGTGAACGTTCAGGCCATGGTATTCGGAAACATGGGCGAGACGTCGGCCACCGGTGTAGCGTTCACGCGTGATCCGTCGACCGGCGAGAAGATGTTCTATGGCGAATTCCTGATCAACGCCCAGGGCGAGGACGTCGTGGCCGGCATCCGCACGCCCGCACCGATTTCCAAGCAGCGTGCCGAGGCCATCCAGTCCGAGGAGCGTTCGCTCGAGGAGGCGATGCCCGACGTGTATCGCCAACTGGTCGACGTGGCCAACCGGCTCGAGCACCACTACCGTGACATGCAGGATCTGGAGTTCACGGTGGAGGAAGGAACCCTCTACATGCTCCAGACCCGCAACGGGAAGCGTACGGCTGCCGCCTCGCTCAAGATCGCGGTCGACATGGCCCAGGAGGGGTTGATCAGCGAGACGGAAGCCGTGCTGCGCCTCGATCCGGCACAGCTCGAACAACTTCTCCACCCGACGATTTCCGAGGACGCCAAGCGCGACATTCTCGTGCGCGGTCTGCCGGCCAGCCCCGGTGCGGCGCGTGGCCAGGTCGTTTTCGACAGTGACGAAGCCGCCTCGCTGGCGGAGAAGGGGATCGACGTGATCCTGGTTCGGGTCGAGACCAGCCCGGAAGATATCCACGGGATGCACGCGGCCAAGGCGATCGTGACGGCCCGTGGTGGTATGACGTCGCACGCTGCCGTTGTGGCGCGGGGCATGGGGCGTCCCTGTGTGTGCGGCGCCAGCGACCTGCAGATCGACGCTGCACGTGACGTGTTCCGCGCCGGTGGGCGGGAAGTGCGGAAGGGCGAGATCATCACGGTGGACGGCGCTGCGGGTCAGGTCCTGGCCGGAGAGGTCGAGATGCGCCAGCCTGACCTGTCGGGCGACTTTGCAAGCCTGATGGTCTGGGCCGATCGCGCCCGGACCCTCAAGGTCCGCACGAATGCCGAAACGCCCATCGATGTGCGCACGGCGCGCGATTTTGGTGCAGAGGGCATCGGATTGTGCCGGACAGAGCACATGTTCTTCGAAGCCGACCGGATACCGGTGGTTCGGTCGATGATCCTTGCGGCAAACGAGGCTGGCCGCCGCGAAGCCCTGCGCAAGCTCCTGCCGTTCCAGAGGTCCGACTTCGCCGAGATCTTCCGGATCATGGAAGATCGCCCCTGCACGATCCGCCTGCTGGACCCGCCGCTGCATGAATTCCTCCCACACAGCGATGAGGACCTGGAGGCGGTCGCCAGGGAATCGGGACTCGATGCGGCGGCCCTGAAACAGCGCGCCGCCGAGCTGCACGAAAGCAATCCCATGCTGGGACATCGCGGGTGCCGTCTCGGTATCACTTATCCGGAGATCTACGAGATGCAGGCCCGGGCCATCTTCGAGGCTGCATGCGATGTCGCCACGGAGACCGGCAAGCCCTCGATCCCTGAGATCATGGTACCGCTGGTGGCGACCCACGAGGAACTGGCGATCCTGAAGGACGTGATCGACAGAACCGCCAAGGCGGTGTTCGAGGAGCGCGGCCAGACGCTGGACTATCTGGTCGGCACGATGATCGAGCTGCCGCGCGCGGCCCTGCGCGCGGGCGACATCGCCCAGTCGGCAGCCTTTTTCTCCTTCGGCACCAACGACCTTACCCAGACCACGCTCGGCATCTCGCGCGACGATGCCGGCCGGTTCCTCAAGGTCTACGAAGAGATGGGGATCTATCCCAAGGATCCCTTCGTCACGATGGATCAGTCGGGAGTCGGTGAACTGGTCGAACTTGCCGCAGAGCGCGGCCGCAAGAGCCGACCGGGTATCAAGCTGGGCATCTGCGGCGAACATGGCGGCGATCCCGCATCCATCGCCTTCTGTCACAAGACCGGACTCGATTACGTGTCCTGTTCGCCCTACCGGGTGCCGATCGCGCGGCTGGCCGCGGCCCACGCGGCGCTGAAGGCCGAGTAGGACCGCGAACTCCGCAGGTCGGCCACGTGCCGGCCCGAGATGGTTCAGGATCGTTGCGCAGGCGCAACAGTCAGGGGCGTGACCGTACGAACGGCACGCCCCCAATCTTTCGAAAACGACCCCAATCCAAGGCGTTAGAGGTTATCCTTTCGTGCAATGCGGAAAGGGTTGCCAAGGCACCGCGAAAACATCACACCTCTGTCACGGGCTAGGGGGCTGGCCGCGATGTTGCTTGTTCAGGTCCGGCTCATACATGGCAGGGCCAGATGTAGACTACCGGCGGGCCAGATGGGTCTGCGGAATGAGAGGGTCGACCGCGCGCCACGAGAGCGCATGAGACACGCGGCGACCGCCCATGACGTAGGGGGCGATGGTGAAAAAACCGGTCTCGATGATCGAACGCATGCGGTGTGGACTGGGCGCGCAGGCCCGGGCCGTGGTGCGGCGATGGCAGCTCGCCAGCGACGCGGAGCGGTGGCGCGCCGTGCGCCGGTCCACCGCGACCCTGTCGGCGAGCCTGCTGCTGCTGGTCGGACTGCCGACCCTGTCGAGCGAGCAGGCGGAGCGACGCGCTGCGGCCGAAGCGCGCGAGGAAGCCAGGCTCTTTGCCGCCTATCGCGATGGCGGGGCGGCGATCCGCGCCCGGCCCGACTCACCCGCGCTTCTGCGTAATCCTTGGATGGTGACGATCGAGCAGAGCCTGGAGCGCCAGAGCCAGGCCGCGCTCGGTCGCTATGCCGCCCGGGACCGCGACCTGGTCGCCCTGCGCGGCCTGTCCAGCTTCCAGCCGGCGCACTTCGAGCGCGCCGAGCGCAAGACCATCGATCATCATTGCCTCGCCGAGGCAGTCTACTACGAAGCCCGCAGCGAGCGGGTAGAAGGCCAATTGGCTGTCGCCGAAGTGGTCATGAACCGGGTACGCGACCATCGCTATCCCAACAGCGTCTGCGATGTGGTCTACCAGGGAGCAACCCGCACCACCGGTTGCCAGTTCACCTTCACCTGTGACGGATCGCTGGCCCGCAAGCCTCGCGGCGACAATTGGCGCAGGGCTCAGGCCGTGGCCGCTCAGGTGCTGATGGATCTGCACGAGCGGCGAACCGGAAGCGCGACGCATTATCATGCCGATTACGTGAATCCGATCTGGAACGCAGGCCTGATCCAGACCCGAACCATCGGCACCCACATCTTCTACCGGTTCCCCCGTGGTGCGGAATGGGCGGACGTGCGAAACGCGGTGGCCGAGCGCCGGGCACGCGAACGGCGGGGCAGCGGCATTCAGACGGTCTCCGCAGGGTCGACCGACGATTTGAACACCCGTGCCCTCAAGGCCATTCAGACAGCCGCGCCCTAGAGGAACTTCAAGTCAATCAGAGGCAGTGAAGATCCGCTAGAGCATTTTCAAGCGAAGTGGAAACCGGTTCGCGTTAAGAAAATGCGCAAAAACAAGAAGCTAGCGCATCTTCACTGCCTCTGATTGATTTGAAGATGCGCTAGAGCGCTGGCCTTTCGTTTCACTCCGGACCGTCGCTGTCCATCATTGTTCTTGCGCAAGTCTCCGTCCGCAACCAGGTCCGAATGCTGTAAGGCGACCGGCTGTCGGTTGCAGCCGGCTGCTTTGGTTTTGCTCGTGTGCGGTCCGGATGCTCAGGCGCGCGCCGGCAGACCCTTCAGCAATTGCTTGCGTAGTCCCTTGGGGAAGAAGCGCTGGGCGAACCGGGCCCGTTCGGCGTCCTTGCCCACCATATAGTGGACCTCGCGGCCATGGGCCGCCTCCCACGCCTTCTCGGCGGCCAGTGAGACCGGGTAGACAGTCTGTCCCTGTTCGCGGATCTGGTCGCTCATCTTTACGTTTGAATTAGCCGAGGCGCCCATGTCGAGTATCGGCGTGTCGACAAACCAGGGCATCAGGCTGGTGACCCGCACGTCGAGGTCTCGGAACTCAACGTCCAGCGCTTCGGTCAGGCCGCGTACGGCGAACTTTGTGGCGGAGTAGACCGCGAGTTTGGGCGAACCGACAACGCCTGCGGTCGACGCGGTGTTCACGATCCGCGCCCCTTCGGTCGCCTTCAGCGCGGGGAGACAGGCATGGACGCCATTGATGACGCCCTTCACGTTCACGTCGACGACCCAGTCATTGTCCTCCGGCGGGATGTCCTCGAACCAGCCATGGCGCCCGACACCCGCATTGTTGAAGAGCACGTTCATCCGCCCGCCCGTGGCGTCGGTGAACCCCTTGACCGCCTCGGCCCACTGGGCACGGTCGCGAACGTCGAGACGGGCCACATGGCAGTTTTCGCCGCCGATCACGTCGGCCACCTCTGCCAGACCCTGTTCGTTCACGTCATAGAGGCCGGTGAACCAACCCTTGCGGGCGAAGTAGCGCGCGGTTTCGGCGCCGATTCCCGACGCGGCGCCGGTAACAAAGATGCTTTTTCGGCCATGGGCTGTCGCCATGGAAGTCCTCCCCGTGGTCAGCCCGCTCGAGCAGGCCTGATGATCGGTGAAGCTCACGGTACATCCAGACCGACGTCAAGGTTCGGGGCGGAATGGGTCAGGGCGCCGACGGAGATGAAGTCGACCCCGGTGGCCGCAATCTCGGCCACGGTCTCCAGAGACACCCCGCCCGAGGCCTCCGACACGCAGCGCCCCGCGATCAGCCGGACGGCCTGACGCAGGGTGGGCGGATCCATATTATCGAGAAGGACGGCGTCGGGACGGCCTTGGAGCGCCTCGGCAAGCTGATCGAGCGTGTCGACTTCGATCTCGATCGCGCGCAGGTGCCCGGCATAGGCGTGCGCCCGACTCAGCGCCTCGCTTATGGAGCCGCAGGCTGCGATATGGTTGTCCTTGATCAGGATCGCATCGTCGAGGCCATAGCGGTGCGAGGTGCCGCCGCCACACCGCACCGCCCGCTTCTCCAGGGCCCGCAGGCCAGGGGTCGTCTTGCGGGTACAGACGATGCGCGCGGGCGTGCCCTCGATCGCGGCCACATAGTGCGCGGTGGAGGTGGCAATTCCGGACAGGTGACCGATCAGGTTCAGCATCGTCCGCTCGGCCGTCAGGATGGCGCGCGCGGCGCCCTCCAGGCTCACCACGGTCTGGCCGGGCGAGACGGCGTCGCCATCGGCGACATGCGCCGTCCAGGTCACGTCCCGGTCGACCAGGCCCAGCGCATAGCGGGCGGCATCCAGCCCGGCCAGCCGACCGGGCTTTCGCGCCACGATGTCCGCTTTCAGCCCGGTACCGGACGGAATGGTGGCATCGGTTGTCAGGTCGCCCGCCCGTCCGAGGTCTTCGGCCAGGGCGAGGCGGATGATCGGGTCGAGGACCAGGTCTGGAAGTGGCGGGGGTGGGGGCGTGGGCGTCATGCTGTATCAAATTCCAGGGGAGCCGCTGGCAACGGGCTGTAGCCGCGCAGCGCCTCCGGGCCAGGATCGGGATAGTCTGACCGAAAGTGACCGCCCCGGCTTTCGGTTCGGGCCAGGGCGGCGTCCACCATCAGCCGCGCCACGGTCAGGGCGCGGGCAGCCCCTTCACGCGCCTCGGTCGCAGCGATCCAGGCTTGCAGGCGCAAGAGCCCGCCGGCGTTGCGCATCACGCCGCAATCGGTCTGCATTCGTGCGCGCAGGTCCTGCAGGACCGGATCGGACAGGGAGGGCAGGATGCGACCGGACGCGGCGCCGGGATCGCTCAGATCTGCGTCCCGAAGGCGGCGGGCGATGCGATCGGCGAACACGACAGCCTCCAGCAGGGAGTTCGAGGCGAGGCGATTGGCGCCGTGCGTGCCCGTCGAGGCGCACTCCCCGCAAACCGAAAGCCCATCCAGGCTGGCGCGTCCCCAGGTGTCGCTCACGATGCCACCCATGTGATAATGGGCTGCGGGCGAGACCGGCATGGGGTCGCGGCGTGGATCGAGGCCGGCCGCCTGGCAGGCCTTGAAGACGGTGGGGAACCGGTCGGGAAATGCATCGCCCACCGCTTCGGTGGCATCCAGATAGGCGCCGCGCCCCGCTTCGCGTTCCGCGTGGATCGCCCGCGCCACGGCGTCTCGGGGGGCCAGTTCGCCGCGCGGATGGTAGCCCGACATGAAGGCATGGCCCTGTGCATCGACAAGGCGGGCGCCCTCGCCACGCAGGGCCTCGGTCGCCAGCGGTGCCGGATCGAGGCCGACATCGAGTGCGGTCGGGTGGAACTGCACGAATTCAAGATCGGCAAGCAGGGCGCCGGCCTCCCAGGCCATGGCGAGCGCGTCCCCGCGTGAGCCGCGGGGATTGGTCGTGACCCGGTAGAGCCCACCGCTGCCGCCGGTACACAGAACGGTCTCGCGTGCCGACAGCGCAGCGAGATCGCCGGTGCGACGCTGGATCGCCACGCCGCCGATACGGCCAGTCCTATCCTGCAGCAGCGCAAGGGCGCGCGCATCCTCAACCAGCGTGACGTGCGGCTGGGCCCGTACGGCCTCCGCAAGGGCATCCATGATGGCGCGCCCCGCCAGATCGCCTGCCACCCGAGCCACACGCGGACGGGAATGGGCCGCTTCCAGCGACAGGGCAAGTGCGCCGTCGGGTGTGCGGTCAAAAGGCACGCCGAGCCGCAGAAGGTCGTAAACGCGTGGCGGTCCCTCCTCGGCGACGAGCCGGGCGATCACCGGATCGACGAGGCCGCCGCCTGCATTGACCGTATCTTGGGCGTGGGCCTCGGGCGTATCCTCGGGATCGAGCGCCGCAGCGATGCCGCCCTGGGCCCAGGCGGAACTGGCCGCTTCCCCGATGGGCGCCGTGGAGAGCACGGTAACCGGCCGCGGCGCCAGGCGCAGCGCCAGGAACAGGCCGGCGAGGCCTGCTCCGACGATCAGGATATCGTCACTGGCGCCGGGCGGACCGTCGGCTGAGAGGCGCGTCTCGTTGGTGATCATCAGGAACTGGGCCTCGCCTCGGGCCGCTTGAACACCACGCTGTCACGATAATTCTGATCGTACCAGGTCCCGCGCATCTCACCCGGTCCGGTGGGCCGCACGGTGAAATGGTCGGGCAGGTAGCGCTCGGCCGGCACGTCCGGCGACAGCGAACGCTCGACGCGACTTCGGATCAGCAGGAAATCACCCTGGTCCACCACGCGGCAGGACTGCTCGATGAATGCGGGACTTGAATCCAGCGCGCCGCAGGTTTCCCCGCTGACGAAACGGCAGGTGCGGCTGCCGTCGGCCTGCCGGGTCGCGTCGATGGTCATGTCGCCAGAAATGGTGCAGCCCTTGGCCTCGATCTCTGTGTGGAAGGTCCAGCGACCGGACGTGTCCTCGCTCGCATGGACGGGAACCGCAAGACCCAGCACACTGGCGAGTAGACCGGACAGGCCGGCGAGACGCGCGGCGAACCGGATCATGAGCCCGCTCCCGGCGCACGACGGAACTCCGCCGTGGCGGTCACCGCAGAGACCAGCGCGCCATACATCCGGTCAGGACCCTGGATGGTCAGGGCAAAATTGTCTGGCACGTAGCCGATATCGATCTCCGCCCCGGTCGGACCGGTCGCTTCAAGCACTTCGGCGATGCGCGAGCGGATGGAGACCTGATTGCCGAACCGCTGCGCGGTGCAGGTCTGGTGGACCCGGGCACGCCCCCAAGTCTCGCATTGCTCCTGGGCGATCAGTTCGCAGGCATAGTGGCCGGTTTCCGGGTCTGCCGACAGGTTCAGTTGACCGGTCATGCGGCAGTCGCCGCCGCGATAGACGGTCGTTTCGAACACCCAGAAACCAAGTATACCGGAGGCGGTTTCCTCGCGTGCCGAGGCCTCGGCCTTGCCCGGCATCAGGATCAAGCTGGCCGCCAGCGCAACCGCCAGGGTGCGGGCCAGAGAGCGGGCCAGAGAGCAGGCCAGAGAGCAGGCCAAGGCCGGGACCAGCGTCCCGGCCATAGCCAGCGCCGAGACTTCGACCGAGATTGGGGCAAGGCGCGGGCCCGGCGGCCTGGCTTCGACACGGTGCGCGGGAAGGATCCTTGAACTCATGGGTCATACCTGCGCGTCCGCGTGGCGTTGTCCAGCCCGGCGATCACCTGGTCGCAGTGTCGACCATCGCGACGTCGACCGCAGCCAGCCCAGTGCGAAAGTGCGCCGGCTTTGCCAGTTTTGGAAGGGCGAGCATGGCATCAATGGCCGCCTTGGCCTTCACGCGCGTGGCCTCGTCAATGTTCACCTCATGCTGGCCAGTCCGCAGGCAGTCCAGAATGTTTTCCAGCGTGATCCGCTTCATATGCGGGCACAGATTGCACGGGCGGACGAAATCCGTATCCGGATTGTCGGCGGCCACATTATCGCTCATCGAGCATTCCGTGAGCAGGACCACCTTACGGGGACTGTGCTCGCTGACATAGGAGGACAGCGCCGAGGTCGACCCGGCGAAGTCGGCCGCTTCCAGCACGTCGGGTGGGCATTCGGGGTGGGCCAGCACCGTGACGCCGGGATAGGCGTCACGTAACTGCAGGATGTCTTCGGCACTGAACAGCTCATGCACCTCGCACGCGCCCGGCCAGGTCAGGATGCGAATATCGGTCATGGCGGCGACGTTCTTGGCCAGGTACTGATCCGGGACAAGGATGACCGTGTCGCTGTTCCAGTCCCGCGCAACCGCCTCGACCACCTGAACCGCATTGGACGACGTGCAGGTGATGTCGCATTCCGCCTTCACGTCTGCGGTCGTGTTCACATAGGTGACCACGGGAACATGCGGATAACGGGCCTTGATGAGCCGCACATCCGCGCCGGTGATCGACGCGGCGAGCGAACAGCCGGCTTCCAGGCTGGGGATAAGCACCGTTTTCTCCGGCGCGAGAATCTTCGACGTCTCGGCCATGAAGTGCACGCCGGCCTGCACGATGGTCTGCGCACTGGTCTCCGCCGCCTCTCGGGCGAGCTGCAGGCTGTCGCCACGGAAATCGCCCACCAGCCGAAAAATGTCCGGCGTCATGTAGTTGTGCGCGAGAATGACCCCGTTCTTCTGGGCTTTCAGCCGGTTGATCTCTGCCACAAGCGGGGCCACGCCCGGCCATTCCATGGGCGTGATGAAATCCTGCACGAGCGGATAGAGTGCGTCGGTCTCGGCCTTAACGGCATCGTCATAAGCCAGCCCGCGGGCTTCGGCCGACGTCTGGGTGTGCCCCGGCGTAGGCGTCGGACAACCGGGTCCGGAATCGATCAGTCGCGCCATGGGGTCTCTCCTTCCAGGGCACTGCCCTTTTGCTCCCTGTGAGCATAATGTGGGTGCGATCTTTCAGGGATCAAGCGATTTCCTGTCCACCACCCGACTTATGCGCAATCTGAGCATAAACTAGTCCAGCCATGTCCGCGCGACAAGGGGTGTTTCGGGATGCGACAGTCACGTTCGTGACGACCGGGGGCGGTCGGTTCCCGTTTGGGCGCGGCGGCACGCCCCGCCAGCGAATCGTCCCGTCAATCAGAGCCGATGAAGAAACGCTGGGGTCTTGTCTGGGGCAGGCTTGACGCCAGCCGGTTCCCACCTTGCCGGGAAATGCCCTAAGTCAAGCCTCCAGCCATCAGATCAGGCGGAGCGCGCGTGTCCACATCAACCCACAGGGAAGCCAGTCTGTCCATCACGTCCGAGGATGACGGGCGCGTCTGCCTGGATATTCCCGATGCCGCCTGCCAGGCGGAACCCCGAAACATGGCGGTTCATGTCCTGTCGCTCGCGGCGACCAAGATGGCCGATGGGCTCATCGATCCTAAACTCGTGCTGAGCTGGCTGCTCACAGCCCTGGGCGCGCCCGCCGCCCTTGTCGGCCTGCTTGTGCCAATCCGGGAGGCTGGCGCCCTCCTGCCACAACTTTTTACCGCGGCGTCGATCCGGGCGCTGCCGGTCCGCAAATGGGTCTGGGCCGGAGGCAGTGCCGTACAGGGTCTGTGCGCGGTCGGGATGGGTCTGTCGGCATGGCATCTGGACGGCGCTGCCGCCGGGTTTGCCATACTTGGATTGCTGTGCGTCCTGGCCCTCGCGCGCAGCGCCTGTTCGGTTGCCTACAAGGACGTGCTCGGCAAGACCGTCGACAGGGCGCGGCGGGGCCGGGCGACGGGGCTTGCCTCCTCCCTGGCGGCAGGCGGGGTCCTGGTCTTCGCGTTTGTGCTCGCCAGCGATATGGTGGCCAAGCCGGTACTGGTGCCTTTGGCCCTGGTGCTTGCCGGTGTCTTGTGGATCGCAGCGGCCATGGTTTTCTCGACCCTGGGCGAGGTTCCCGGCGCGACCGAGGGCGGCGGCAGTGCGTTCCAGACCGCGCGGCGCCACCTGTCCTGGCTTGTCACGCACAGGTGCCTGCGTCGTTTCGTGGCGGTGCGGGCATTGCTGACAGCCACCGCGCTCGCGCCACCCTTCATGGTCGCACATACTGGTGATGTCACGGGAGGCATGAGCTATGGGGGCCTCGGATTTCTGGTCTTCGCCTCGGCCATGGCCGGGCTCCTGTCATCCTATGTCTGGGGCCGGTTGGCCGATGTCTCGTCGCGACATGTCCTGGTCGCGTCCGGCGCAACGGGCGGTGCCGCTCTGGCAGGGACGGTGATTGCGGGCGGGGTAGGGCTGATCGGCCTGCCTGGCGTGCTGCCGGCGCTGCTGTTCGTTCTGATGATCGCCTATCAGGGCGTTCGGCTCGGCCGGTCCACCCATCTGGTGGACATGGCGACGGAGGAGACGCGCGCGGGCTACACCGCGCTGTCGAACACGGTCATCGGACTGGTCCTGCTGGCGGGCGGGGCATTTTCCCTGCTCGCCGCAGCGCTGGGGACGGGTGCCGTGCTTGCCGCGATGGCCGTGATGTGCCTTCTCGCAGTGCCCGCTGCCCTGGGTCTGGACGAGGTCCAGACGGGTTAGCGCATTTTCAAGCGACGTGGGCACCGATTTGCGTTAAAGCCCCGGTCTTTCGTTTCGCTCCGGACCGTCGCTTTACATCATTGCTTTTGTGCAAGTGTCCGTTCGCAACCGGGTCCGTTTGCTCCGAACTTGCTCCAAGAAAATGCCCGGAGGCAAGACCATGGCGCATCTTCACTGACCCAGACTGACTTGAAGATGCGCGGGCGCCGGCCCAGGACTGATGGGTCTGGACCCCGTGGTTGCTTACGATTTTGCGGCCGCCTCTTTGGCCCCCAATCGGGCCAGCATATCGGCGCGTTCATTGCCCGGGTCACCGGCATGGCCCTTCACCCAGACCCACTCGATCTCGTGACGGGCGCACGCGGTATCGAGGGCCTGCCAAAGGTCGCGGTTCTTCACGGGCGCCTTCGAGGCGGTCTTCCAGCCATTGCGTTTCCAGCCATGGATCCAGCGGGTAAGGCCGTCCTTCACATACGTGCTGTCGGTATGAAGCCGCACCCGGCTGGGCCGGCGCAGGGCGGACAGCGCTTCGATCGCGGCCATCAGTTCCATGCGATTGTTGGTGGTCTCCGCCTCGCCGCCATGGAGCTCCTTCTCATGGTCGCCCCATTTCAGTACAGCGCCCCAGCCGCCGGGACCGGGATTGCCGCTGCAGGCGCCGTCGGTCCAGATTTCGACGATGTTGGCCATGGCAGGCTCCTGGGGACAGGGGCGGAGGGGGGGCGTCGAAGGCCCGCTTGGCGCCCTGGGCTAGGGGGCGCCGGCGTTACGATCAAGCGCCATAATCCCCCGGACCGCCGGCTTGCCTGTGGAACCTCAGGCGTGCGGCATAGTCCAGCGGATCCTTGGGGCGGACCAGGGCATCGTCGGGCGTGTCGGCCCAGTCCACGAGACGGGTGAGGAAGAAGCGCATGGCCGCTCCCAACCCCAGGACGGGCAGGGCGTCGCGCTCGTCGGCTCGCAGTGTGCGGCGAGACTCGTAGCCGGCGATCAGGGCGGCCCCTTTGCTGAAATTGTACTGCAGCCCTCCGGCGCTGTTACCGCCTTCGAACGCCCAGGCATTCAGGCAGACGGCGATGTCATAAGCCAGCACGTCGCTGCAGGCGAAGTAGAAGTCTATGGCGCCGGTGAATGTCTCGCCGAGGAAGAAGGCGTTGTCCGGGAACAGGTCCGCATGGATCGTCCCGCGCGGGAGGGCGCGGGTGAGCCCCCGGGCATGGCGGATCCGGACGAGGTCGCTGGAAATTTCGGCGGCAAGGCCGGCCTGCAGCGCATCGGCCTGTGCCTCCCGGCCCGCCCAGAGCCTGGGCCAGGCCGGTGGTCCAAGATCGTTCTCCCGGTGCTGGTCGAAATCCGCAAGTGCGGCGTGCATGTCGGCCAAGGCCGCGCCCAGCGCATGGCATTGGCCCCGCGTGGGGGTGTTCGGGCTCAACCCGTCCAGAAAGCTCACGATCACGGCCGGACGCCCGGCGAGCGTGCGAAGCGCCGCACCGTCCCGCGCCGCGATCGGCGTCGGACATGGGAAACCACGGGCGGCCAGGTGCTGTTTCAGGGCAATGAAATAAGGCAGATCCTCGGGTTTCGCGCGCTTCTCGAACAAGGTCAGGATGAAGCGGCCCGAGGGAGTCTCCAGGTAGAAATTGGAGTTCTCCACGCCTTCTGCGATGCCTTTGAAACTGGTGGCAGGCCCCAGGTCGTAGGCCTCGAGGAACGAGGCCAGGGTTTCCGCATCGACCTGGGTGTAGACTGCCATGGGCGCCGTTTAGCCGCCCCGTCCCAGCATGTCACGCTGCAGTGTCCGGCCCGCCAGCAGGTAATGCAGGGCTGCCCAGCCGTAGAGCGACGTGAAGATGATGATCGACCATTGCAGGCCCATCGCGTCCGCGCGGTCGCATGACGCGGCCAGATCCGCGGCGAGGCTGGCGGTGTTGCGGCACATGTCCAGCGTCAGTGTCGCATCGGCGCCCGAGAGGAACATGTCCTTCAGGATCGTGGACAGGAAACCGATCGTCGGCGGACCGAGCCCATAGCCCAGCAGATTGACGATGAACAGGGTGATGGCGACGGCCGTCGCGCGCATCCGGCTGTCGACCACGCCGCCGGCCACGGCATACATCGGCCCCAGATAGAAATAGTGGAGCGTGGCGGCCGCCATCAGCGGCGGCATGGCCAGCCAAAGATTGTCCAGCATGAATCCGACCGCATAGAGCGGCACCGAGACCCCCATGCCCAGTGCGGGCAGCCAGGACAGGGCGGTCGGATGGGTCTTGACCATCTTGTCGGCGAGGTAGCCGGAGCCGAATACGCCGATCGCCGCCATCAGACCGATGATCACGCCGAACAGGACGGACGCTGTCTGAATGTCCAGCCCATGGGTGCGGATCAGGAAGGAGGTCGTGAACTGGCCGACACCGTAGCCCACGAAACTGGCAACCGTCGCTCCGGCGACGATGTGCCAGAAGGTCGGTTTGGCCTTGAGAATGCGGAGGACTTCGCCAAACCCGGCCTTTTCCTTGTTCTGCAGCTCTGCGGGGTCGGTATAGCCGCGCGGCGGCTCCTTCACCGTGAAACGCACCGTCAGCGCCACGATCACCCCGGGAATGCCCACCAGGATGAAGGCGACACGCCAGCCCTCGACACTCGACCAGTCGATGGCGTTGGCAAGTCCGGTCATGCCCCAGGCGAGCAGCAGGGCCTCGACATTCTCCCCGGCCAGGTTGCCCGCCACGAAGCCGCCGAAGACCGCTGCGAACATCCCGCCAAGGGGCACGCCGAGGGCATAGATCGACACGGCCGTCGCGCGGCTCGTCGGCCGGAAATAGTCCGCGATCAGCGACTGGGCGGGCGGGGTGCACCCGGCTTCGCCGATGGACACGCCGATGCGGAACAGGAACAGGACCAGGAACGACGTGGCGATGCCGCACAGGGCGGTCATCAGGCTCCACAGCGCGATCGAGACGGTGATGATCCACACCCGGTTCACCCGTTCCGACACCCGCGCGATCGGCACGCCGAGCAGTGTGTAGAGGATGGCGAAGGCGGGACCGCCCAGCATCCCCATCTGCCAGTCCTCCAGGCCGAACGAGTCCTTGATCGGCTCGGTCAGGATGTTGATGATCGTGCGGTCGATGAAGTTGAAGACATACACCACCAGCAGGGCGCCCAGCACATAGGCGCGGTAGCCGGGGGTGCCAAATCCGGTCGCGGGCGAGCCGAGGTCGGGGGTCGAGGTCGCGGTCGCGGACTCCGTCATGGACGTTTACTCCTCCACTAGGTGCCGGCGACCATGTCCCGCCTCAGAAAGCGGGCCGACAGGAAGTATCCGGTCGCGGCGATGATGAATATCAGGACAGTGGCAGCCATGGACTGTTTAAGTCCGCCACCATAGGCTTCACGGCAGGCGAGTTGCTGGGCATCGGTCAGGGCGGACAGATCGCGCGCCTTGCAAACGTCGACGCTGAAGCTTTCGGGCAGTCCCGCGGCCGACATCTGGACCTTCATGAAGATGTCGCTGAGGAGGCCGACGAAGGGTGGGCCGATGCCATTCCCCACAAGGCTGACGATGAGCAGAAGGATCGCGATGGCCGTGGCGCGGGAACGCGCACTGACCACGCCCTGTCCGATGGTGTACTGGGCGCCGAGATAGGCGTAGTGGGCCACCGCCGCCAGACACCACAGGACGAACACCGTGGTCAGGTCCGTGGAATAGAAGGCGCCGATATAGAGCGGGATCGCCGCCAGCAGCCCCACCCCCGGCAGCCACGCGACCACGGTCGGGAAGCGCGGCGCCAGGCGCTCCGAGAAGAAGCCGCCGGCGAAGGTTCCGATCGCCGCGGCCACTGCAAACGGCGCGCCGTAGAAGATGGCCGCCTCGCGCACGTCGATGCCGTGGACCCGCTGCAGGAACGGCGCCTGGAAATTGATGAGGCCATAGCCCACGAACGCGACAAGCGAGGCGCCCATCGTCATCCACCAGAAGCTCGGCTTTCGGGCCAGTTCCTTGAACGCCTCGCCGAAGCCGGCCTTGGGCTGGGGGGACGTGCTTGGCGGATCGGAATAGCCCCGTGGCGGTTCCTCGATCGTGAGCCAGACCATCAGGGCGACGAAAACGCCTGGCAGGCCGATCACCACGAAGGCGATGCGCCAGCCCTCGATCTCGGTCCAGTCCAGACCGGAAAAGAGGAGGCCGAGTCCGATTCCATCCAGCCATGCGCCGAATTGCGGTCCGGTCAGGCCGGCAATCGCGCCCCCGAACAGTTGCGCCAGTACGGCACCCAGCGTCACGCCCATGGAATAGATGCCGAGCGCATTGACCCGTGACCGGGCGGGATAATAGTCCCCGATGATCGAGTTGGCCGGAGGCGTGCACCCTGCCTCGCCGATGGCCACGCCGATCCGGAACAGCAGCAGCATCGTGAACGACACCGCCAGGCCGCACAGTGCGGTCATGACCGACCAGAGGATCACGCACACGGCAATGATCCGGATCCGGTTCGACCGGTCGGCCCACATGGCGATCGGGATGCCCATTGCCGCATAGAAGAGCGCAAAGGGCGGACCGGCCAGAAGCCCCCATTGGAAGTCGTTGAGTTCGAACGTGTTGATGATCGGCTGGGCGACAACCGAAATCAGGGTACGGTCCACGAAATTCAGGGTGTAGACCAGCATCAGCGACAGCAGGACAAAGCTGCGGTACGGCTTCGTGCCGTAACCCGTAACATGTCCTGCCTGGTCGGACGTCGCGCCCGCCGCTGTCGCCGTCATGCCGCTTTTCCTCCCGCGCGCTCGTCTGCAGCGCTTTGTGGTTGCGGTACGCTAATGGGGGCGGTCGCGCAATGGCAACGCCTTTTTTCCGGGCGTTCACGCGGCGGGTCAGATAAGCCCGGCGGACTTGAAGCTCGTCACCCCGCCGCGCCCGGCGATCAGGTGATCGTGAACCGCGATCTCCAGCGCGGCGAGGGCATCCACGATCTCGCGCGTCATCTCGATATCGGCCCGCGACGGGGTCGTGTCGCCGGACGGATGATTGTGCACCAGGATCACCGCCGTGGCGGCCAGCTCCAGGGCGCGGCGAGCGATCTCGCGCGGGTAGACGGGGGCGTGATCCACCGTACCAACGCCCATGGTCTCGTCGGCGATCAATTGGTTTTTCCGGTCAAGGAACAGGACCCGGAACTGTTCGCGCGGCTCGTGCTGTAGCTGGCTGCGCACATAGGCAAGGAGCGCGTTCCATGAAGAGATGACGGGTCGCTGCCCCAGCGTCTCGCGTACCGCCCTGGCCTGCAATTCATGGGTCGCCTTGAGATAGGCCGCCGCCGCCTCGCCCATGCCCTTGACCTGAACGAGCTGGTCCACCGGCGCAGCGAAGATTGCCGACACGGCTCCGAACCGCGCCAGCAGCGCCTTGGCGACGGGTTTCACGTCGCGTCTGGGGAGGAAGGCGAAAAGCAGGACTTCCAGAAGTTCGTAATCGTCCAGCGCGCCGGGTCCGCGCGTCAGGAGGCGCGTGCGCAGGCGCTCCCTGTGGCCCTGCCAATGAATGGGCGCATCGGACACGTGGTCGGCTCCTCCAGACCGGCGAAGCCTTAGCAAAACAACCAGGAAAGGAAAGTGGCCGCAGTGCAACCCCAGGGGCTACGCCGACTGACGTGCGACCGTATGCGGCTTGTGCCAGCCCCTCGGCGAGGTCGTGAAGATCTCGACCCCGGTCTCGGTCACACCAACCGAATGCTCGAACTGGGCGGAGAGCTGGCGGTCCCGCGTCACGGCGGTCCAGCCGTCCGACAGGATCGCGGCGTCCTTCCGCCCGAGATTGAGCATCGGCTCGACAGTGAAGAACATACCGGGCTTGAGTTCGGGCCCTGTACCGGGCCTTGCAGCATGGACGACATTGGGTTCGTCGTGGAACAGGCGGCCGAGACCATGGCCGCAGAAATCCTCAACCACGGACACCCGGTTGCGCCGGGCGACCGCTTCGATGGCAGCGCCGATGTCGCCGAGACGGGCACCCGGTTTCACGGCGGCGATGCCCGCCATCATGGCGTCATAGGTCACGTCGATCAGCCGTTCTGCCTTTCGCTTCGGCTCGCCGGCCACATACATCCGCGAATGGTCGCCGTGCCAGCCATCCAGGATCAGCGTCACGTCGATGTTCAGTATGTCGCCGTCCTTGAGCGGACGGTTGCCGGGGATTCCGTGACAGATCACGTGGTTCAGCGAGATGCAGGAGGCATGGCGATAGCCGCGATAGCCCACCGTCGCCGGCAGTGCCCCATGGTCGAGGATGAAGTCGAGAACCAGCGCATCGAGGTGGGCGGTGGTCACGCCTGGTCGGACCTCCGCCACCAGCATGTCCAGACATTCGGCCACCAGCCTGCCGGCGCGGCGCATCCCCTCGAATCCCGCCTCGTCGTGAAGGCGGATTTCGCCCGTTCGCATGGGCAGAAGCGTATCGGCATCGTGCGTCATGTCAGGTCCACGGCCTCGCCGGTCAAACGCGGCGCCAGGGCAGGGCGCGGCGAACCCGGATTTCGGTAAGGTCTACATGGCAATCATAGATCAGAACGTCCACCCCGGCATCGGCGGCGGCACGCAGGCCGTGATGATAGGCCGGATCGAGATCGGGTGCGGTGTCGAACGCCTCGCAGTCGCTACGCTGCACGATGAACAGCATGACGCCGCGATGACCGGCCGTCACTTCCCGGGTGAGATCCTGAAGGTGTTTCGCGCCGCGACTGGTGACGCTGTCGGGAAATTCTGCCAGCCTCGCCGTGCGCCGCAGATGGCAATTCTTGACCTCCACATACACCTTGCGGCCGGTCGGCTCGACGAGGAGCAGGTCGACGCGCGACCCTTCACCATAACGCACTTCCCGCTTCAGCGTCTCGAAGGATGAGAGTTCAGGGATCAGGCCGAGGGTCAGGCCTTCCTCCGCGAGCTTGTTGGGCAGGTTCGTGTTGATCCCGACCCGCGTGCCGTCAGCGTCCACCAGTTCCAGCGTGTAGGCCAGCTTGCGGTTCGGATTGTCCGAGCGCGACAGCCAGACCCGGCTGCCCGGCGACTTAAGTCCCATCATGGAGCCGGGATTCGGGCAGTGGACGGTAACCGTCTCACCGGTGTCTTCCAGGGTCACATCGGCCAGAAAACGCTTGTAGCGGGACTCGAGCCGGGCCGGGACAAGGGGTGGCAGGAACATGCGGCCGGTTTGGCCACGCTTTTGCCCCGCCCGCAAGCCGGCGACGGACCCCGGCGAAGGGCTTTTCGACGTTCAAGGGACGTGACAAGCCACGCCCGGCGCGGTTACGTCCTGGCATGACCGCCGTGACCGCCGCCGTGCTCCTCATCGGGGATGAGCTCCTTTCCGGGCGCACCCGCGACATAAACCTGCAGCAGATTGCCGCCTATCTTGCCCCGATCGGCATCGGCGTGCGCGAGGCGCGGATCGTGCCGGACGATCAGTCGGCCATCGTCGAGGCGCTGAATGCGCTGCGCGCCCGGTACACCTATGTGTTCACAACCGGTGGCATCGGGCCGACCCATGACGACATCACGGCGGATGCGGTGGCTGCGGCGTTCGGCGTGGACATTTCGGAGCATCCGGACGTGCTGGACCTTCTGGCTGCACGCTATGCCGAAGCGGGAACGGAGTTCACGCCCGCGCGCCGCCGCATGGCCCGCATTCCCCACGGCGCGCGCCTGATTGCCAATCCGGTCTCCGGCGCGCCGGGCTTCCAGATGGAGAACGTGTTCACCCTGGCGGGCGTGCCAGCGATCGTGCGCGGGATGCTGGACGATGTCGGCCATCGGCTGGAGGGCGGCGACGTGGTCAGGAGCGTCACCGTGCGCGCGGCCGGGCTGCGCGAGGGGGACCTGGCCGAGGCGCTTTCGGCGCTGGATGCCGCCGAGCCGAGCGTCTCCTTCGGGTCGTATCCCTGGTTCCGGTCGATCGAGGATAGCGGTGTCCAGCTCGTCGCGCGCAGCACCGACGGGGAGGCGCTGGGTCGCGCGCGCGAGGCTCTGGCCGACCTGGTGCGTGCGCAGGGCCGCTCGCCCGAAATCGTTGATGGGGAAAGCTCGTGAGCGGGCTGCTGACGGCTCTGTCACGGCCCCAGGTGCTGGTGTCCCTTACGGTCCTGGTGGCGCTTTGCGCGGTGTTGTTTCGTCAGACCCAGGGCGCGATCGGGGGTCCCTATCTGGACCTGATGTCCGATCCGGAGGCGGTGCGGACCCGGCTTGAACGGATGACGGCCTCACAGAAGCAGGCGCACATCACCCGCACGGTTCTGCTCGATACCGCGTTCCCCCTGCTCTACACGGCGCTCGTCCTGGGCTTGCTGCGTCGCTACTGGGCGGGACCCGTGCTCGTGGCGGGCGCGACCATGATCCTGGCGGGTGCCGGATTGGATTTGGCGGAAAACGCCCAGCAGGTCGCCATGCTCTCTGGGGCAGAGGGGCTGGCCGGTCATAAGGCCTGGTTGACGCCCTTGAAGTTTGCGGCGGTCTTCGGCGGGATGGGTCTTGCGCTTGCCGGGCTTGTCCGTGGGATCGCCCGGCGCGGACCCTGAATGCGACCGTGGCTCACCAACGGACGCTAGCCACGAAGATGTCGTGCCGCTAGCAAATGAGAAACGATAGATCCGGGAGGCCCTTATCATGTCAGACGAACCGCTCGTCCTTTTGGAGCGCGATGGTCCCGTTGCCATTGTGACCCTGAACCGGCCCGAGGCGCTGAATGCCCTTTCGCGCGCGCTGCGTGCCGAAATCGTCGCCACCTTCGAGCGCCTCGCCGAGGACGAGACCGTTCGCGCGGCCGTCCTGACCGGGGCAGGCCGGGCCTTCACGGCGGGTGTCGATCTGAAGGAAGCCGGCGAAACCGGTTTTGCGCTCGGTGCGGATGGCGGCAGCATCGACCTGGCGGAAGGCCTGGCGAAGTTTCCCTGGCCGATCATTGGCGCGATCAACGGCTTCGCCATCACGGGCGGCTTCGAACTGGCCCTGATGTGCGACGTGCTGCTGGCTTCGGAGACGGCCAGATTCGCCGACACCCATGCGCGTGTCGGCATCATGCCGGGCTGGGGGCTGTCGCAGAAGCTCTCGCGCCTGATCGGCACCAGCCGGGCGAAGGAGCTGTCCTTCACGGGCAATTTCCTCGACGCCCAGACCGCCGAACGCTGGGGGCTGGTCAATCGCGTCTATGCGCCCGACGCCTTGCTGCCGGCGGCCATTCAGCTCGGTCACGACATGGCGAGCTGCGACCCGACGCTGCTGCGCAACTACAAGGCCGTCATCGATGAAGGTTATGCCACCACCTTCGGGGAGGGCCTTCGTCTCGAGGTCAAGCGCTCCGCCGAACACGCAGCCAGCGTCACGCCGGAAAGCGTGGAACAGGCCCGCAGGGCCGTCACCGAACGCGGACGGGGACAGAACGCATGAACACGTTGAGAGAGACCGTCATCTGTACGCCGCTGCGCACGCCGATCGGACGCTTTGGCGGACAGTTCAAGGATGTCCCCGTCGAGGCTCTGGCCAATGCCGTGATGCGCGAGCTCATGTCGCGCACCGGCCTCGCGCCCGAGGCGGTCGACGACGTGCTGTTTGCCAATTGCTATCCCACGATGGAGACGCCGGCACTGGGACGTGTCGTTGCGCTCAATGCCGGTCTGCCGATCACGGCCGGCGGGCTGCAGATCGACCGGCGCTGCGGCTCCGGCCTACAGGCGGTGATCTATGCGGTCATGCAGGTGACCACTGGCGGCAGCGATGTCGTGATCGCGGGCGGCGCCGAGAGCATGAGCCGCGCGCCCTTCTACAATGTCGATGCGCGCTGGGGCGTGGGCCAGGGCGGCCTGACCCTGCATGACGGACTGACACGCGGGCGACTGACCGCCGGCGGCGATCACTACCCTGTTCCGGGCGGCATGCTGGAAACGGCGGAGAACCTGCGTCGGGAGTACCAGATCGACCGCGAGGCCCAGGACCGGCTGGCCGTCCAGTCCCATCAGCGTGCGGTTGCCGCGCAGGAAAGCGGTGTGTTCGATCAGGAAATCGTGCCGGTGACGGTGAAAGACCGCAAGGGAGACACCGTTCATGATCGGGACGAGCATCCGCGACCCGGAACGAGCCTCGAGAGCCTGGCGAAGCTGCGCCCTGTCCGCCAGCAGATCGATCCGGACGCAACGGTAACCGCCGGCAATGCGAGCGGCCAGAATGATGGCGCCGCGGCCTGCATCGTTACGACCCGTGACCTGGCCGAACGCCATGGCCTGAAGCCGCTGGCCCGGCTTGCCTCCTGGGCCCATGCCGGGGTTGGTCCCGAGGTCATGGGCATCGGTCCGGTTCCGTCCACCCAGAAGGCGCTGGAACGCGCCGGACTGACGCTGGCCGACCTTGATCTCATCGAGCTCAACGAGGCCTTCGCTGCCCAGGTCCTGGCCTGCACCAAGGCGCTGGGCCTGACCGAGGCGGATTTCGAACGGATCAACGTGCATGGTTCGGGCATCTCGCTCGGCCACCCCGTGGGGGCGACCGGCGTGCGGATCCTCACCACGCTGCTCAACGAAATGGACCGCCGCGAGGCGAGATACGGCCTGGAGACGATGTGCATCGGCGGCGGGCAGGGGCTGGCGGCCGTGTTCGAGCGTGTGACCTGACCGCAGCGCGCCGTATGTCGCCAGCCTTTCGTATTGCCGCCGGACCGGCGCGTCGGGGGTCTGGTGTTGCGCGTCTTCAAATCAACCAGAGTTCAGTGACTCTGCGCTGGGTTCCTGCTTCCGAGCGTTTTCTTGACGCGAACCGGTGTCCACTTCGCTCGTGGAGGCTTCAATTCGCCATGGACGCCTTGAGCCGGTAGGTGTTGCCCGGCGCGCGGTCGAACACGCTGTCGATGTCGGGATGCGATACCGGATCGGGATTGTCGTCCGGGACCAGGTTCTGCTCCGACACATAGGCCACGTAATGGGTCCGGTCGTTCTCTGCGAAGAGGTGGTAGTAGGGCTGTTCCTTGGCGGGGCGGACCTCTTCGGGAATGGATTCGTACCACTCCTCGGTGTTTGCGAATTCAGGGTCGACGTCGAAGATCACGCCCCGGAACGGAAACATCCGGTGGCGGACGACCTGGCCGATCTGGAATTTCGCGCGCCGCGCCACGGCGGGCGGGCCACCGTCCTCGGGTCTGGACGGGGCTGCGGTCGGAGCCTCGTCGCCCATGCCGTCCACGGGCGGCGTATCCGCCTCCGGGGCGGCGGTTGCGGGGGAGCGCCCGAAGCCAAGGGCGCGCGACATGCGTTTGAACAGACCGGCGACACTACTCATGCAGCCAGCTTGTGCTACAGGTGGACGCAACGGACAAGATTTGAGCCTCAACATGGCGACGGAAACTGGCCGGCGCGCACCTCGGCGTGCGCGGTCGCGCAGATCCGAGGCGAACGGCCCGCTCTATGCGGCGATCGACCTCGGGACAAACAATTGCCGGCTGCTGATCGCGCAGCCGAAAGGGCAGTCGTTCGCGATCGTCGACTCCTTCTCCCAGATTGCGCGTCTGGGTGAAGGGTTGACCGCGACCGGGCGGCTGTCGGAGGCCGCCATGGCCCGCGCCATGGACGCCCTGACCAGAATGCGTGCGCGCTTGAAGAGCCATGGGGTCGGTCATGTGCGCTGCATCGCCACCGAGGCCTGCCGCAAGGCGGAAAACGGCCCCGACTTCATCGCGCGCGTCCAGCGGGAGCTTGGCCTCAGCTTCAAGATTATTGGCCCGAAGGAAGAAGCGCGTCTGGCACTCATCGGATGCCATGACCTGATCGAGCCGAAGGCCGAGCGGGTCCTGATCGTGGATGTGGGCGGTGGCTCGACGGAGATTTCCCTGGTGGATGTGGCTGAGCTCCGGGGCTTTCCGACCATTTCCGAACTTGTGGAGCGCGCGCCGATGACCGTTTGGACGTCGATCCCGCTGGGCGTGGTGACGCTGTCGGAAGCGGTTGCGGCCCGTGATACCGAAGCGGCGACCTATGAGGCGATGCGCCAGGTCGCCCGCGAGGCCCTGGAAGGCTGGACTGAGGCGGCAGCGGTCCGCGCTGCCCTGGCAAACCGGCCAGGGCATCTGATCGGAACGTCAGGGACCGTCACCTGCCTGGCCGGCGTACATCTCGAGCTCAAGCGCTACCGGCGCGACGCCGTCGACGGAACCTGGCTTGCCCGCGACGCGGCCCGGGCAACGATCGGGCGGCTTTGCCAGCTCGGCGAGGCGGGGCGGGCCCGACTGCCGACGGTGGGACCGGAGCGCGCCGGTCTGATGATGTCGGGGTGCGCCATCATGGACGCCGCCTGGGATCTTTTTCCCGAAGGCCGGTTGCGGGTGGCGGACCGAGGCCTGCGCGAGGGCCTTCTGCTCTCCATGATGTACGGACCCAGACGCCGCCGGCGCCGCGGCGGTCGCGCTCGCGGCAAGGGTCAGGCCAGCGGTGTCGGCGCGCCTGAGGAGGCGGGCCAAGACGTGGCGCAGGCGTCACTGCCTGCCACGGGCAAGGGAGGGCTCCGATGAGCGATGACGGCAAGCGTCGCTGGAGTGGCCCCAAGCCGGGCGAGGCGCGCCGCTCATCCGGACGCCGCAGCGGCGAGCGGAAGGTCAAGGCCCACAATGCGCGCTCGGAAAGCTCGAAGCGCTGGATCGAGCGCCAGCTTAGCGACCCCTATGTCCAGCAGGCGCTGGACCACGGCTACAGGGCCCGTGCCGCCTTCAAGTTGCGGGAGCTCGACGAGAAGTCGGGACTTCTTGCGCGGAACCAGCGGGTGGTCGACCTGGGCTGCGCGCCGGGCGGGTGGATCCAGGTGGCGCTCGAGCGCGGCGCCCGCGAGGTGGTCGGCATCGATCTGCTTCCGGTGGACCCGATTCCCGGAGCGCACATCGTGCAGGGCGACGTCTGCGTGGCCGAAGACGTGGCGCGGATGATGGAGGGGCTTACGGGGCCGCCCGACATTGTCCTCTCCGACATGGCGGCCAACACCACGGGCCATCGCCAGACCGATCATCTGCGCACCATCGCCCTGGTGGAGCTTGCGCTGGAGTTCGCGCTCGCGCGCCTCGCGCCAGGCGGACACTTCGTGTCGAAGGTCTTCCAGGGCGGCGCGACCCAGGAAGTGCTGGACGCACTGAAGGGCGGCTTTCGGGAGGTGCGCCACATCAAGCCGCCAGCCAGCCGGTCGGGCTCACCGGAAATCTATGTGGTCGCAAAGGGGTTCCGGGGACGGCGGGGCGCGGGATCCGGCGACGGTTGAGGCTGCGTGGCGAAAGCCTCTTCACAAGCCGGAACGACTCCCTTAAGGGGCCGAAAAGGGAGCTGCCCCCATGCAAATCCGTCAAGCGATTACCTTCGATGACGTCCTGCTTCAGCCGGGCGAGAGCGAGGTGATGCCCGCCGAGGTGGAGGTCACCACGCGGCTCACCCGCGAAATCGCGCTCAACATTCCACTCCTGTCCTCGGCCATGGACACGGTCACCGAGGCGCGGCTGGCCATCGCCATGGCCCAGGCCGGCGGTATCGGCGTCATTCACCGCAATCTCAGCGTCGAGGAGCAGGCCGGCGAGGTTACCCAGGTCAAGAAGTATGAAAGCGGTGTCGTGATGAATCCGGTCACGATCGCGCCGACAGCCACGCTGGGCGAATTGAATGCGTTGAAGCAGCGAACCGGCTTCTCCGGGATTCCGGTCGTCGAGGCCGATGGCACCGTGGTCGGGATCGTTACCAATCGTGACACCCGGTTTGTCGAGGATCTCAACGCTCCCGTCGCCAGCGTCATGACGCGCGACGTCGTTTCGGTCCGCATGGACGCGGATGCGGTCACCGCGCGCCAGTTGCTGCACAGGCATCGGATCGAGCGGCTGATCGTGGTGGACGAGCACAATCGCTGCCTCGGACTGCTCACGGTCAAGGACATGGACAAGGCGGCGGTGCACCCGAACGCGGCCAAGGACGCTCAGGGGCGTCTGCGGGTCGCTGCGGCGTCGACGGTGGGCGATGCCGGCTTCGAGCGCACGGCCGCGCTTATCGAGGCGGGCGCGGATGCCGTCGTGATCGATACCGCCCACGGTCATTCCCGTGCCGTGCTCGACGCCGTGACCCGGGCGAAGACGCTTTCCAACGCGGTACAGATCATTGCAGGCAATGTGGCGACGTATGATGCGACACGCGCCCTGATCGATGCCGGGGCCGATGCCGTAAAGGTCGGGATTGGTCCGGGCTCCATCTGCACCACCCGCGTGGTGGCCGGCGTGGGCGTGCCACAGCTTACGGCGGTGTCTGACTGTGCGAGGGCGGCGGCCGATACCGGCACACCCATCATCGCCGATGGCGGGATCAAGTTCTCTGGCGATTTCGCGAAGGCCATCGCCGCCGGCGCCTCGACGGCCATGCTGGGCTCGATGTTCGCCGGCACGGAGGAGGCGCCCGGCGAGGTGTTCCTGTTCCAGGGCCGCTCCTACAAGGCCTATCGCGGAATGGGCAGCCTTGGCGCCATGGCCCGCGGTTCAGCCGACCGCTACTTCCAGAAGGAAGTCGCCAACGAAAAACTGGTGCCGGAAGGGATCGAAGGCCAGGTGCCTTTCAAGGGGCCTGTTGCGCCTATCATCCACCAGATGGTCGGCGGGCTCCGGGCGGCCATGGGCTATGTCGGAGCGCGCACCATTGGCGAGATGCACGACAAGGCCGTGTTCGTGCAGATCACCGGCGCAGGTCTGCGCGAAAGCCATGTCCACGACGTCACCATGACGCGCGAGGCGCCCAACTATTCGATCTCGCCAAACTAGGCGGGACCTTCATCTCGGACACGTAAGCCCATGCGTACCGGCGGCCGTATCTCCGCAGCGATAGCCGTTCTCGACGACGTGCTTCGCCGGCACCAGCCGGTGAAGGCCGCCGTGCGGGACTGGGGCAAGCGGGCGCGCTATGCCGGCGCGGGCGATCGGGCCTGGGTCTCGGGGCTGGTGCTGGACGCGCTGCGCCGCCGGGCCTCGCTGGCTCACCTCATGGGCGCCGACGATGCCCGCGCCCTGGTCCTTGGGGCGCTGCGCCACGCCTGGGACTGGCCGGTGCGCGACATCGAGCAGTCTGCCTACGACCCCCATGGTCCGACGCCGCTGACCGAAGCCGAGCGAAGCGCCCTGATCCTGGCGCCGGACCCCGCTGCGCCGCCACATGCCCGGGGCGACTTCCCCGAATGGCTGACCCCGCACCTGGCGCGCGCCTTCGGCGAGGATGCGGTGGTGGAGGGCCAGGCCATGGCGGTGCGCGCCGATGTGGATCTCCGCGTCAACACGCTGAAGACCGATCCCGAGCGGGCGGGCAAGGCCCTGCGGTCGGTCGGCGCTCAGCCCTCGCCGCTTCTGGTCGACGGGTTCCGGATCCCGGCATCGCATCCGACCGACCGCGAACCGCGACTGGAGGCCATCCCAGCCTTCTCGAAAGGTTGGGTGGAGGTGCAGGATTCAGGCTCCCAGATTGCGGCTGCGGCGGCGAACGTCCAGCCTGGCGAACAGGTTCTGGACTTCTGCGCCGGGGGTGGTGGCAAGACGCTCGCACTGGCGGCGGCCATGGCCGGCAAGGGCCAGGTGCACGCCTTCGATATCGATGGCCGGCGCCTCGCGGCCCTGATCCCGCGTCTCAAACGGTCGGGCGCCCACAATGTGCAGCTTGTCAGGCCAGAGGACCCCGACGCGCTGGCCGCTCTGGTCGGGCGCATGGATTGCGTCTTCGTCGACGCACCCTGCACCGGGACGGGAACCTGGCGCCGCCGGCCAGACACCAAATGGCGCGTGACGCCGTCGGCGCTTACGCGACGCATGGCCGAGCAGGACGAGATTCTGTCGGCCGCAGCCGCGTATGTGAAGCCGGGCGGGCGCCTGGTCTTTGCGACCTGCAGCTTTCTGGTCGAGGAGGGGGACGACCGTGTCGCCGCCTTCCTCGCCACCCGCCCCGACTTTTCCGCCACCGGTTCTGCCGAGGCCGCGATCGCGTCCGGTCGTCTGACTGCGGCCGGTATGGCTGCCGTGCGCGCCGGCGCCACGCAAGAGGGATCGGTGCGGCTGACGCCCAGGCGGGCAGGCACGGACGGGTTTTTCTTCGCCACGCTGCGCCGAGCGCCCTGATGAACCGATCCCACTGGAGCCCCCACCCGAAGCACGCTAGGCAAGCCCATGGCCACTCTGATCGAACCCCAGCGTCATGACCGCGCCCTGATCGTCGATTTCGGCAGCCAGGTGACTCAGCTCATCGCGCGGCGCCTTCGCGAATTGGGCGTTTATTGCGACGTCTTCCCCTTCAACCGCGTCGATGCCGCCTTCCTGGCCGACTATGCCCCGAGGGCGGTCATCCTGTCGGGTGGTCCCGCCAGTGTAACCGCACCCGACAGTCCACGCGCCGATCCGGCCGTGTTCGAGTTGGGCGTGCCCGTTCTGGGCATCTGCTACGGACAGCAGGTCATGGTCAGCCAGCTTGGAGGAACGGTCGAGAGCGGCCAGAGCCGTGAATTCGGCCGCGCCTATGTGGAGCGCGTTGCGGACGACCCCTTTCTGGACGGCCTGTTTCAGACGGGGGCAGAAGAAGTCTGGATGAGCCATGGCGATCATGTTTCCGCACTGCCGGACGGTTTCGAGATCGTCGCCCAGTCCCCTGGCGCACCCTATGCCGTCATCGCCGACCGGGCGCGGGGGTTCTACGGAACCCAGTTCCACCCGGAAGTGGTCCATACGATCCACGGCACACGGATGTTGCGCAACTTCACCCACGGCATTGCCGGGTTCACCGGCGACTGGACCATGGCCGCCTACCGCCAGGAAGCGATCGGAAAGATCCGCGCCCAGGTGGGCGAGGGGCGCGTGATCTGCGGCCTGTCGGGTGGAGTCGACAGTTCTGTCGCGGCCGTCCTGCTGCACGAGGCCATCGGCGATCAGCTTACCTGCGTGTTCGTGGACCACGGCCTGATGCGGCTGAACGAGGGCGCCGACGTGGTCGGTCTGTTTCGCGATCACTATAACATCCCGCTTGTCCATGTGGATGCGAGCGAGACGTTCCTGGGCGCGCTTGAGGGGATCAGCGATCCCGAACAGAAGCGCAAGACCATCGGGCGCCTGTTCATCGAGGTGTTCGACGCGGAAGCCACCAAGCTGGGGGGGGCCGATTTCCTGGCGCAGGGAACCCTCTATCCGGATGTGATCGAGAGCGTTTCGCCCACCGGCGGGCCAAGCGTCACGATAAAGTCGCACCACAATGTGGGCGGCCTGCCGGAGCGCATGAAGCTGAAGCTGGTCGAGCCGCTGCGCGACCTGTTCAAGGACGAGGTGCGCGCCCTCGGCCGCGAGCTTGGCCTGCCGGACCGGTTTGTCGGTCGCCATCCCTTCCCGGGACCCGGCCTCGCCATCCGCATCCCGGGCGCAGTGACCCGGGAGAAGGCGGACATTCTGCGCAAGGCGGATGCGATCTATATCGAGGAGATCAAGCGCGCGGGCCTCTACGACGCGATCTGGCAGGCATTCTCGGTGCTTCTTCCGGTAAACACGGTTGGCGTGATGGGGGACGAGCGGACCTATGAGGCGGTGCTTGCCCTGCGCGCGGTGACGTCTACCGATGGCATGACGGCCGACTACTACCCCTTCGACCATGCCTTCCTCGGACGGTGCGCCACCCGGATCATAAACGAGGTGAAGGGGATCAACCGGGTCGTCTACGACATCACCTCCAAGCCCCCAGGCACGATCGAGTGGGAGTGAGGCCGCGTGTGTCTTGAGTGATTGCCGCGGCGCCAGCGACCACGCCGGTCCCGCTGGCTGCGTGTTGTTGGTCCGGCTTGGGAGATTGCGTCCCACACACTTAGCGCATCTTCAAATCAATCGGAGTCAGTGAAGATGCGCTAGCTTCTTGTTTTTGCGCATTTTCTTAACGCGAACCGGTTTCCACTTCGCTTGAAAATGCTCTAAAGCGACGGTCTTTCATTCCACTCCAGAACGTCGCTTTACATCATTGTTCTTGCGCAAGTCTCCGTTCGCAACCGACCCCGTTTGCTCCGAACTTGCTCTAGATGTGTAGGCGATCAACCGGTTATGCGTCTGCATATTGGGTTCGAAACGAACCTCCAGCCCACAGTCGGAAATGGCTCACACGATCGCTGCCTGGACCATGCGGGAGCCGAGATTGCCGGCGATCAGTGGAGTGATGAAGCCAGCCAGGCCCCAGGTCCACCGTTGCGTGTTCCTCGCTACCTGTCTGTCGTGCGAAGTATGTACGCTCTTGCCCGCAATTGAATGATACTCAGATTACAAAAAAACATAATATAACACTCAATCAGAATGTTTTTGATCGCATCGGACGTAAACCAAAATTGTGTCGCACGGATGAATTTCCAATAAGGTGAGGTGAGATACAGTTATCAGAAAAGCGAGTAGTGTTGTCCGCCATCGATAACGATGTTCTGGCCCACGATGAAGCGCGCCAGTGGACTGCACAGAAAGGCGGCCATTGGGGCCAGGTCGTCGGCCTTCCCGACAAACCCCGCAGGAATATGGTTGTGGCTCCGGAAATGGGCGCTGATGACGGCCGGATCGTCCTCCAGTCCAAATGCGTCGGCGTAGTCCTTCATGATTTCGCTGGCGCCTTCTGTCTGGAACATTCCGGGAAGGAGGTTGTTGAGCGTGATCCCGTGCCTTGCGATCTCGCGCGACACCCCTGCGGTGTAGTTGATCAGGGCGGATCGCGCGGGACCCGACATGAGGCGCCAGATCATCGGGTTCTTGGCCGAAAATGTCGCAATGTTGACGATCCGTCCCCATCCGCGCGCTTTCATGCCTGGAATGTAATGTCGCATGATCTCGATCGGCCCGATCAAGGCCGTCTCGATGGACTCACGCCACATGTCGGGTGTCACCTTCAGAAAGTCGCCATTTGGCGCAGGCGGCTTGATGGTAATGCACAGGATCTCGGGATCGGGACAGGCCTTGAAGAGTGCGTTGCGACCTTCCTCCTTTGAGGAGTCGGCAACCACCGGCGTGACATTGACCTTGTATCTTTCGGAGATCTCTTCTGCGGCGAGCCGCAGGCGCGCCTCACGTCTTGCCGAAATGACCAGGTTCGCCCCGGCCTCGGCCAGGCGCTCGGCCGTGGCGCGGCCCATCCCTGCGCTGCCACCGGCCATGATCGCCGTCTTGCCCCGTATCTGCAGGTCCATTGCGTCCTCCCGTCAGAGCCCGGCTTGCCCGCGCGGTCTCATTGCATGTTGAAGGCAAGCTGGAAGGCGGGCCGTTCCGCAATTCGCGCGATGTAGGCCTTCAGGTTCGACATCTCGTCGGTCACGCAACCCAGCCGGTTGGCCATGGCGCAGGCATGGCCGATCATGATGTCCGCACCGGAAAAATCGCCGATCAGATACGCCTGGCCTTCCAGGGCTTGATCGAGCGGCTCGAGCGATTTGGAGAGAAGCTTTCGGGCCTGGGCCAGGACCGTGGCGTCGCGACGATCCTCGGGCAGCAGGACGGTCTGGACGACGATCGTATTGATCGGCGGCATGACCATGCCCTCGCAATAATGAAACCATTGCAGGTAGGCTGGAAAACGGGGGTCATCGACAGCCGGTTTCAGGCCGCCATTCTTGTGACGTTCGAGAATGTAGTCGACGATCGCGCCGGACTCATAGATCGACACATCGCCATCTTCGAGAACGGGAACACGGCCCAGCGGATGGCGTTTGCGATGCTCATCCGATTTCAGATCCTTCGGATGGAACGACATCCTGTTGAGTTCATAGGGCAGGTCCAGCTCTTCGAGCAGCCAGACGATGCGGCCGGCGCGGGAATTCGGTGCAAAGTGAAGTTTCAGCATGGGTCATTCTCCCGAGTGATTGGCTGTTCCGCTTCCTGTCCGGGGCCTCTCCTGTCTGAGGCGTCGACCACAGGATCCTTCGATCTCACGGCAATGGGCAGGACCGGTTGCAGGGTTGCACGCACGTCAAAGCGGTGTCGACGCTGCGGATGGTCCGGGGCCACCGGGTACAAGCAGGGATTGCGGAACCACCAGACCCCGTCAACGCTGTGAGACACGGATTGTTCCTCCCTCCGGCGCCATGGTTGCAAGCCGGTACCCGAAATTAGGTCTCTTGACCTAATGTCTAGGTCATGCGACCCAATCCGTCAATTGCGGGGTAGCGTGCCGAAATGTACTCGAAACCGTCCACGGCAGACCAGATCATCGAAGCCAGCCTGAAGCTGTTCAATGAGCAGGGTTATGCGGCGACGTCGCTGAGTGAGATCGCAAGGTCGGTCGGCATTTCACAAGGCAACCTGACCTATCATTTTCCCACCAAGCGAGACCTCGTCAGACGGATCGAGAACGATGTCCGTGCCCAGGCTCAGGCAAGAAGAGCGCGATTACGCCCGGGGAATGTGGCCGATGCCTATGTGGAAAGGCTGCTGTTCGGCATGAAGCTGGCGTGGAACTATCGCTTCCTTTTGCGTGATCGCACCCAGTACAAGCGAGGTCCGGACACGCCTTTGTCGGAATGGACGGCAAGCTTCGAGGAGTTCCGCGCCCTGATGTTCAGAATGGAAAGGGAGGGCCTGTTTCGCAAGGGCGCCGTCGAGGATCTGGAGGCTTTGACCCGCGCCATCTGGATCATCGGCCGCTATTGGATGGATTATCTGCACGACGCCGAGGGCCGAACGGAGATTTCCTGGGAGGACCAGAAACGATGTGTCGAGCATCATTTCGCCGTCCTGCTGCCATGCCTGACAGCGAGCGCGAAAAGGCAGTTCGAAGCGGCCCTGGCACATGCGGACCGGTTCAGCGATGCGCATGCATGAGGTCGGATTCGAGTTTGAGGGGAGGGCTGCGTCTTGAAGAAGGTCTTGTTGGTATTGGGTGCCGGCGCCGGGATTGGCGGGCATGTCGCCAAACGATTTGCGCGCGAAGGGTATCACGCCGTCCTGTGTCGTCGCAGTGACGAAGAGGGCTTGAAAACGCTCATTGCGGAGATCGAAAGGGCTGGCGGGTCGGCCAGTGGAGAATTGCTGAATGCTGTTGAAGACGACACGATCGAGCGCCTGATCGAGAACGTCGAAACGCAGATCGGCCCGATCGAAGTCGTGCTGTTCAATCTTGGCGCACAGATCGGCAATCGCTCCCTTGAGGAGACGTCACTGCGCAAGTTCGAACTGGGTTGGCGAATGGCCACCTTCGCGCTGTTCCGGACGGCACGGTCCGTATTGCCAAGGATGGAGGCGCGCGGCCGCGGAACCTTGCTTGTCACATCGGCCACATCCGCGGTGCGCGGCAATGCCGGACAGCATTCCCACGCCGCCGCCATGGGGGGGCGAAGGATGCTGTGTCAGACCTTGAACGCCGAATACGCATCCAGGGGTATCCATGTGGTCCACGTGGTCATCGACGGCGCGGTCGATGCGCCCGACACGCTGGGCAAGATGTTGGGACCTGAGCGGTTTCAGCAGGTCCGCGAAGCGCGTGGCCTGGGCAAGGATGGACTTCTCGTGCCGTCGGAAATCGCAGAAACCTATTACCATCTGGCACATCAGCACCGTTCTGCCTGGACCCACGAACTCGATTTGCGGGCGTATTCCGACCTGGCCTGGTGGAACCACGCTCCGTGATCGTGACACGATTGGGCGTGAGAGCATTTTCAAGCGAAGGGTGACCTCGTCCGCGTTGAGAGACGCCGCCAAGCCAAGACTCTGGCCTATCTTTCCTGAGCTGGATTGACTGAAAGGTTCGCTGGAGCATCGAAGGGGAGAGAAACACAGGATGTACTATAAAGAATTACAGGCGGTCAGTGAAAAGCTGACGGAGCCGGGCGGCGAGTTCGAGATCATCGAAACCGAGGTGCTCGGAAATATTATCCGAGACTACAAGAACCGGCCGCAAAGCGTAAGGGAGATATGGCTCTCCACCGCACAATACGCCGACGCAACCTACCTGGTCTATGAGAACGAGCGGATCAGCTATCGCGAGGCGCACCGGCAGGTAAACAGTCTTGCGGGGTGGCTGTTCGAGCAGGGTGTGCGTCCCGGGGACCGGATCGCGATTGCGATGCGCAATTATCCTGAATGGATGCTGATCTATTGGGCCTGCGTCTCTGTGGGCGTGACCGTCATCGGAATGAATGCCTGGTGGACCCGTCCGGAAATGGCCTACGGGATCAATGACGCGCAGCCGAAACTGATCTTTGCCGATGCCGAGCGGCTGTCGCGTATCGTCGGCAATCCGGACATCGAGCACGCCCCGGGCCTTGTCGGCGTCAGATCGGACGAGCTGCCCATCGGGGTCATCGATTGGGCAGACGTCATCAAGGTGTCGCGCGACCTGCCTTCGGTCGAGATCGACCCCGACAGCGACGCCTGCATCTTCTATACATCGGGGACGACGGGCTTCCCGAAGGGCGCACAGCTAACCCACCGCGGCTGCGTGGCAAACCTTCTCAACATGCAGTATGCGGCCGTCTCGTCGATGTTGGCCGTTCAGGCTGCGACCGGCGTGTCACCGCCACAAGATCCGCCGAGACCGGTCTCCCTGATCACGACGCCCCTGTTCCATGTGACAGCAAACAACTGTGCGGCCTATCGTGCGACGGCCGCGGGCGGCACGATCGTTCTGATGTATCGCTGGGACGCGGGCGAGGCGCTTCGCCTGATCGAGCGCGAGCGCATCACATCGATCAGCGGTGTGCCTGTGATCGGTCGGGAGCTCATCGCTCACCCGGCCTTTGACTCGACCGACACCTCCAGCCTGTTGGCGATCACGGGTGGCGGCGCCCCCGTACCGCCTGACCAGGTGCTGAAACTGGAGCATCGTATCAAGACCGCCCGCCCGGGTACGGGATACGGCATGACGGAAACATGCGGCGTGATCACCTCCATCGGAGGCGATTTCTTCGTGGATAAACCAGACACAGTCGGACCGGCCTTGCCGAACTTCGAGGTAAGATGCGTGGATGACGCCGGTCGGGACGTGCCCACAGGCGAGCTTGGCGAGATCTGGGTGCGCGGCTCGTCCGTGATCAAGGGATACATCAATCGGCCTGAAGCGACCGCCGAAGCGATTACCGATGGTTGGCTTCACACCGGCGATATCGGGCGCCTCGACGAATATGGCTTCATCTACATCCTTGACCGAAAGAAGGACATGCTCCTGCGGGGCGGCGAGAACATCTATTGTGCAGAAGTGGAAGCAGCGATCTATCACCACCCTGCTGTCGCGGAGTGCTGCGTGTTCGGCGTTCCCGATGAACGTCTGGGCGAAGCGGTCGGTGCAGCCGTTTACCTGACACCGGGAGAGACCGTCAGTCTGGACGAGCTGCAGGCTTTCTGTGCCAACCGCCTCGCGAGCTACAAGATACCGGCGCACCTCTGGGTTTGCGACACGCCGTTCCCGCGCAATGCCAGCGGAAAGTTTCTCAAACGCGAGGTCAAGGAGCGCCTTCTGGGGTCAGGCTGAAAAGGTCTGGCACGGCATCGGGCCAGACCGGTCGGAATTCCGGACTCGAGACATGGGCAGCCGTGGAGGATGTTTCCCGAAAGGGTGGGGCTCCAATCATCGAACTTTGATGCCGCATCAATTCGGACAGCGTGGCGGGTGGCAATCTGCCCGATGCGCCTCGCGCTTTGCACCCGACCGATCAGTATACCCCTCCGCATGTTCGCCGTCCTTCCCGACAGCTATTCCGAGGGCTGGCCTTAGCGCATCTTCAAGTCAATCGGAGTCAGTGAAAATGCGCTATGTTCCTGTTTTTGAGCATTTTCTTAACGCGAACCGGCGCCCACTTCGCTCGAAAATACTATAGGCTCCGCATGGGATCAGGCTCGGTTGTGATAGAGCCCATTAGGTGGTTCTGTTTCTTGCGGGTCAGCAGTGTCCGGGGTGTCGCTCATTACGGTCCGGGCGCAAGCCGTCGCTCTTGTGAGAACGGGTTGGCAATGGGCTACGGCGTTTGGGCTGGTCGCGAACTGTGCGACGGCGTCGTGATCGATGACCGACTGATGGATGTTTCAGGGAGTAATGAGAGCTATGGATCTTGGGCTCAGATCGAAGAAGGCCGTCGTCCTTGGCGGGACGAGGGGGATTGGACTGGCGATTGCCGAAACGCTGGCGAATGAGGGCGCTGACATTGCCATCTGTGCGCGAAACGCCGACCAGGTTGCGGCAACGGTGTCCATGCTGGAGACAAAGGGCGTCCGGGCCACAGGCGCTTCGGTCGACATTTCCGATCCCGATGGGCTCAAGGGATGGATCGGATCTGCAGGGGAGACGCTCGGGGGCATCGACATGTTGTTTTCGAGCGCAGGCGCCATGGCACAGGGCAATGATCCGGGGTCATGGGAAAAGAACTTCAAGCTGGACGTCCTGGGCGCCGTGAATGCGTTCGAGGCGGCGGAGCCTTTCCTCGGAAAGGCCGCAGAGACCCATGGCGACGCTGCCTTCATCATAATCTCGTCGATCGCCGCCCTCGTGGCGGACAATCCCGGATCCTACGGGCCGATGAAAGCTGCCCTGATTCATCAGGCCAAGGGCCTGGCACGTCAGCATGCCGGCCGTGGCATCCGCGCCAATGTGGTTTCGCCGGGTATGGTCTATTTCGAAGGCGGCATCTGGCATCAGGTTGAGCAAGGCATGCCGGATTTCTACAAGCAGGCCCTTGCCCGCAACCCCATGGGCCGCATGGCATCGCCCCAGGAGGTCGCCAATGCTGCGGTCTTCCTCGCCAGCCCCCTGTCGTCCTTCACGACGGGTGCCAATCTGGTTGTGGATGGTGCCGTCTCGAACCGCGTGGACTTCTGATGCCGCCGCGTGCGCCAACCCGAAGGCCTTGTCGGAGGGACATGGCCGGCGGTGTGGTCCATTGACGCCGGCACAGGAAACGCCTTAATGCCAGAGATTAAGAAAGGCGGCCGGGACGAAGAAGCCCGTGCGGCGATGGGGAGGAGTAGAGACGATGTGGAAACGTGTCCTGATCGGCGTGATCATCGGCCTGATCGTCGTGGGGGGGCTGGCGTACCTGAACCGGAAGGCGATCATCTTCGAGATGGTCAAGCGTGCCGCCCAGCAGGATGTCGCGGAGAACCGGCCGGTGGAGTGGGCCCCAGGGCCAGCCAGCGCGGCGACGAACCGGGCCGAGGGGCCACCCAACATCGTCTTCATCCTGGCTGACGATCTCGGCTACAACGACATTTCGACCTTCGGGGGCGGTGTGGCCGACGGCGCCGTTCCCACACCGAACATCGACCGGCTCGCCGCCCAGGGGGCCGTCTTCACCAATGCCTATGCGGGTACGGGCACCTGTGCGCCCTCGCGCGCCATGCTGATGACCGGACGCTACCCTACCCGGACCGGGTTCGAGTTCACGCCGACACCGCCCGGCATGTCGCGCATTGTCGGAATGTTCGCGGAGGATATGCGGAAAGGCTCCGGGCTGCCCGAGCCGACGGGCAATCTGGACGGGAATCCCAGCACGGTCGAGTTCGAGGACATGGGGCTGATGCCGGACGAGGTGACGATCGCCGAAACGCTCAAGATGCAGGGCTATCACAATATCCATATCGGCAAATGGCATCTCGGCCGGGCCGAGCAGTTCCGCCCCGCCGCGCAGGGGTTCGACGAGAGCCTGCTGATGTCGAGCGGCCTTTATCTGCCCGAGGACGACCCGAACGTGGTCAATGCGAAACTGGATTTCGATCCGATCGACAAGTTCCTCTGGGGAATTCTGCAATATGCCGCCGAATTCGACCGCGCTGGCGAAGTACCCTCCTATGAGAGGTTCGAACCGGGTGGGTATCTCACCGATTACTGGACCGATGAGGCGCTGAAGGCGATCGAGGCCAACAGGAACCGGCCCTTCTTCCTCTATCTCGCCCATTGGGGCCCGCATACGCCGCTCCAGGCGACCCGCGAAGATTATGAGGCGGTCGGCGATATCGAACCCCATCGGCTCAGGGTCTATGCCGCCATGATCCGCGCCGTGGACCGGTCGGTCGGCCGGGTGATGGACAAGCTCGAGGCAGAAGGGCTTGCCGACAACACGATTGTCGTCTTCTCGTCCGACAATGGCGGGGCGGGTTACCTCGGGCTGCCGGAGGTCAATGACCCCTTCCGCGGCTGGAAGATCACGCTGTTTGAGGGCGGGATCCGGGTCCCGATTTTCATCAAGTGGCCCGGTCGTATCGCGCCGGGCACAGTGATCGACGAACCGGTCGCCCATATCGACGTGATGCCGACGCTCGCAGCAGCAGCAGGTGCGCCGCTTCCCGAGGACCGCGTGATCGACGGACGCAACGTCTTGCCACTCGCCATGGGCGAACGCGCGACACTCGAGCGGGAGAATGACGCCATTTTCTGGTCGAGCGGGTTCTACAAGGTGGTCCGCGCCGGAGACTGGAAGTTGCAGCTCAACGAGCGTCAGGATCGCCGCTGGCTGTTCAACCTCGCAGAGGATCCGACCGAACAGGTCAACCTGGCCGATGCGCGGCCCGAGAAGCTCGCAGAGCTCGAGGGTCTGATCGAGGCCCACTGGGCCGATGCCCGGCCGCCGCTCTATCCCCACCAGACCGAAAGCCCGATCTGCATCGACAAGTCGCTCGCCGAGCGGCCCTGCGAGGAGGACGGCTACATCATCTGGCCAAACTGATCATGCAGGGTCGATGCGGCGCCATCAGGTCCAGGCGGGCCGATTGGATGCCGCACCCGGCCACGCTGTTGCAACGCCCCAACGCGACCGACCGGATGATGTGGCGATGGATGTTCACCTTGTAGAGCGACCTCGAAAGGACTCTGGCTCATGATCTGGCTTCGACGCACCCTGATTGCCGTAGCGGTGATCCTCATTCTGGCAGTCATCGGCTTCAACGTGTTCAAAAGGACGATCGCCTCGAACCTGTTCCAGCGCGGGGTCGAGCAGAGGGTGGGTATAGACCCCAGCGCAGAGCTGCCCGATGGGCTGCATGTCTATCTCTGCGGCGCGGGCTCGCCGATGCCGGATGCGACCCGGGCCGGCCCCTGCCTGGGCGTGCTCGCCGGAGACAAGGCCTTCGTGTTCGATGTGGGCTCCGGCGGGGTCCGCAATCTGGGCAGCATGGGCTTTCCCATTCGCAAGCTGGAGAGCGTCTACCTGACCCATCTGCACTCCGACCATATCGATGGGCTTGGCGAGCTCCTGCTGCTTGCCTGGGTCGGGGGGAGCCGATCGGCGCCGCTGCCCGTCGCCGGCCCCGTCGGCACGTCCGAGGTCGTGGCGGGATTCAACATGGCCTACCGCATCGACAGCACCTACAGGATTGCCCACCACGGAACCGAGGTGGCAAATCCCGACGGGATCGGCGGACTGGCGCGCGAGTTTACTCTGCCTACAGGACCGGCGGGCAGGGCGGTGGTGCACGAGAGTGAACACCTCACGATCACAGCGATACGTGTCGAGCACGCGCCCGTCGAGCCTGCCTTCGGCTACCGGATCGACTACAAGGACCGCTCCATCTCGATCAGCGGCGACACGATCTACCATCCGGGCTTCGTGGCAGCGTCAGAAGCAGTGGACCTGATGTTCCACGAGGCGCTGGACCCCGAAATGGTCTCGCTGATGGGTGAGCAATTTTCAGAACGTGGCCAGACGAATACGGCGCAAATATTTAATGACATACTCGATTACCACGCCTCTCCGGAGGATGCTGCGCGCTCGGCCAGCGAAGCGGGTGCGAGACATCTCGTCTACTACCATATCGTGCCGCCGCTACCGATGGATCTGATCGAGACGGTATTCCTGGGCGATGCAAGATCGCACTTCTCCGGCCCGATCACCGTCGGCAAGGATGGGATGCTGTTCACGCTGCCTGCAGGTTCGAACGCGATAGAGCAGGCGAAGGTTTTCTGAGGCGCGGGTCAGGCTGCCTCGATCAGCGCGCGGATCGTCTCCTTCGAGGGTGCCGGCGCCGCGGTCTTCAATATGCGCATGCCCGTGCTGAAGCCGGACGAGGTTTTCCACTGGGCCACGCGTTTCGGCCCGAAGTATCTCAATTCCGTGCGCGGTGAGATCGACACCACGCGGGTTGCGCGCGGCGCCATGACCAGGACGCGCCAGGACGCGCCAGGACGCGGCAGGACGCGCCAGGCCCGCTGGACGGCGTGATCAGGGCCTGCCCGCGAATTGAACCGCGGCAATAGCGTGTGACGATTGTCTTCCCGGACGCGTTCGTTTAATGAGGCGTATTAGGTGATGCCTTGAAGGATCAGCGATGAAAATTCTCCGGACGCCGGACGCGCGGTTTGCCAATCTGGTCGACTATCCATTCGCCCCGAACTACACGACCATCAAGACGGCGGATGGCAGTGACTTGCGCATCCATCACATCGACGAGGGGCCAGCCGACGGGCCGGTCGTGCTCTGCATGCACGGCCAGCCGGCATGGAGCTATCTCTACCGCAAGATGATCCCGATCCTGACGCGCGCCGGCCTGCGCGTGCTTGCCCCTGATCTGCCGGGCTATGGCAAGTCGGACAAGCCGGCGGCCCGCGAAGACTACTCCTATCAAAACCAGGTTGACTGGCTGAATGCCTGGCTCAACGCGAACGATTTTCGCGGGCTGACATTCTTCGGGCAGGATTGGGGTGGACTGATCGGGCTGCGGCTTGTGGCCGACCAGCCCGACCGGTTCGATCGTGTCGTGATCTCGAATACGGGCCTGCCGCTGCCCGCGGATTTGCCGGACGCGCGCATTGCCGAGGTAAAGGCGTTCAAGGCAGATCCGCATGTACCAAGTTTGATCGAGATGGGCCGGGCGATCAGCGACATGTCCGGCGATAACCGGCCGCTGAAATTCGCCTACTGGCAGAAGTATTGTTGGGGCACGGAAGACCTGCCGATCGACGTGCTGATGTACATGGGCACCACCAGGACTTCACGCCTGTCGAGCGCGCTGAATCTGGCGCTGTTGAAGCTGGGCATGGGCAGGATCGCGAAATCGCCTGTGGCCAAGGCCTATGGGGCTCCGTTCCCCGACCCCAGCTACAAGATGGGTCCACGGGCCATGCCCAGCCAGGTGCCGACCTTGCCCGGTGATCCCTCCATCGCCGCACAGGAGAAGGCCTGGGAGGTTCTCCGGTCGTTCGACAAGCCGTTTCTCTGTGCGTTTTCCGATGGCGACCCGATTACGCGAGGCGGCGACGTGCCATTCCGGGAGAGCGTTCCGGGCGCCAGGGGTCAGCCGCATCGAACCATTTCCGGCGCCGGGCACTTCGTCCAGGAAGATGCTCCCGAGGAGCTTTCCCAGACGATCATCGACTTCGTCCGGGCCACGGCATGATACGCGGGCGCTGCGCCTTCGCCGGAAACCCTTTTCGAAATCAGGGTGTTGCGGCAGGATCCGGATCCAACGGGACAGGTGGCGCTGGAATTCTCTCCGCGGGTCTGTGCCTTGGCGGAAAGGCTGGCCGATACAATCGCGCGCGGGGCGGAGCGGGCCAATGCCTGCGCTGGCTGCACAACGCCTATCCGGCGCTGGATGAGACCCATCGTCAACGTTAAGGCCGGTCTTTCGTTTCACTCCGGACCATCGCTTTACATCATTGTTCTTGCGGAAGGATCCGTTTGCAATCGTGTCCGTTTGCTCCAAACGTCCTTCAGGGGTAATGACTTGCATTATCGTCTGTGAATTTCTATTGTCGCGGGAAAGATGCCTGCGGGCTGATCGAGGGAGGAATTAAATGACCGAGACTGTTGACGTGTTCTGGTCCTTTCGCAGCCCCTATTCGCGGCTGGTCGTGCCGGATCTGTTGAAGCTTCGCGAGGATTTCGACGTGGACGTGAACTTCCGGCCCGTCCTGCCGTTGGCGGTCAGGTTTCCCGAGTCCCTCTTCGACCCCAATGACCGGCGCGCGCCAATGTATATCGTACGTGACAGCATGCGTCGCGGCGAGATGCTGGGGCGCCCGGTGATCTATCCCTTGCAGCCGGACCCGATCGTCCAGGATTTCAAGACGATGAAGGTCTCCGAAGACCAGCCCTATATCTACCGGCTGACCAAGCTGGGGGTTGAGGCGGCCCGGCGCGGCAAGGGGCTCGAATTCGCCGGTCATGTCTCCGCGCAGATATTCGGTGGCACGAAGGATTGGGACAAGGGCACGGTGCTCAAGGATGCGGCCGCTGCCGCCGGGCTCGACCTGTCCGAACTGGACGCGGCGATCGCGGACGCAGACCATATGGACGAGATCGAACGCAACCAGGATGCGCTCGACGCATCGGGCCATTGGGGCGTTCCGACCATGGTCTACAAGGGTGAGCCCTTTTTCGGCCAGGATCGTGTCGACACGCTCCGATGGCGGCTCGGCCAGGCGGGCCTGGCCAGGGCTTGAAGCCCTCGGAATGCCCGACGGGAGCGCGACATGATGAAATGGCTGGTTCGTATTCTGGTCGTCGTCCTGCTTGCCGGGCTTGTCGTGTCATTCCTGGTGACGCGGGACGGGAGACGGGTGGTTTCCGAGGGCGAGGGCAGCATCGCCACGGCGTCCGGACGCTTCGAAGCGTTCCCGCTGCCGGACTATGCCGCCGCCGTTTTGAGCGACGACTACAAGAGCTACCTGATCGAGGTCGAACCAGGCATCAAGATCCATGTGCTCGAGGTCGGCACCGGCTATCCGGTCTACATGCAGCACGGCAATCCGACATCTGGCTTCCTTTACCGCAAGGTGGCAGCAAGGCTGCCCACCGACCGGATGCGACTGATCATGCCCACCATGGTTGGTCTCGGCTTTTCCAGCAAGGTTCCGGCCAGCGATCATACGCTGGACAACCATGTGCGCTGGATGAATGCGGCACTGGAGCAGCTCGACCTCGAAGGGGTCGTCTATGTCGGACAGGATTGGGGCGGTGCCGTCGGCATGGGCGCGCTTTCCAGGTCGCCGCGTCTGCTGGAGGGCGCTGTTCTGATGAATACAGGCTTCACGCCGCCGCGCGAACAACGCGACCTGTCCCAGGCCCACGCCTTGGCCAAGACGCCGGTGATCGGTGAGCTTCTACTGGAGAATTTGATCTCGATCTTTGGTCGGCTCCACGAGACCCAGGGCGACCCGGCTTCAATTCCGGATGAGGTGGCAGACCTGTATGGGCGGCCCGTCATCGAGAGCGGCAATCGGAAAGCGCCCCTTGCATTGATGCGCATGGTTCCCGACAGCCCCGACCACCCGACAACGCCCGGGCTGCAAGCGATCGAGGACTACATCCAAACGCTGGACGTGCCGGCAGAGATTGTCTGGGGTATGAGCGACCCGATCTTCGCCCGAGCACTGCCAGCCATGCAGGCATACTTCCCGGATGCACCCGTCACGGAGACCCAGGCCGGACACTTTCTGCAGGAAGAAGTGCCCGATGAGATCGCTGCGGCGATCGTGCGCGTTGTCGACCGCGTGAATGGCCAGGGCGGGTCCCAGGCCGGCGCGAGCGGTGTTCAGACAGGCGACGCGCCGCAGTAGCGCGCCCCCGCCGGGGCCGGGATCAGGGTCGAGGGCCGGATGAGGCCCCTGGATGGCTCAGTTCAGGTCCACCTTCTCGGGCAGGATCGCGCTGAACATCTTCGCGCAGGTTTCGAGGTTGTCCTTGAACCCGGGACGTTCCTTCATCGCTTCGGTATGTCGGACAAGCGACGGCCATCTCCCCGCGTCCGGCAGACCCGCGATCAGGTCGATCTGCGTCATCTGACAGGCCACGGCAATGTCGGCGAGTGAGTACTGCCCCCCAACGAAGTACTCACCGCCGTCCAGAACGCTTTCCAGATAGTCGAAAATGGGCGGCAACTTTTCGTGCCATGCCTTGCGTGCCGTCTCGAGATCAGAGGCCTTGCCCCTGAACAGAGGGAACATGATCGGGCGGAAGAATTCCATACCCGCCGACATGGCCAGCACCGTGTCGGCATATTCTTCCATCCAGGCAATACGGCCCGCCTCGAACGCGCCATTGCCGTAGAGCCCGATATCGAGCCGCTTTTCCAGGAACAGGCTGATCGCGGAGGAATCAGGGATCGTACCTGCCACGCCGGACTCGCCCACCGTCTTGTCGCGCAGGACCGGAATGCGGCGAGCGGGGCTGATTTCGACGAACCAGTCCGGCATCGGCATGATGTTCACATTCTCGAAATCATACGCCGCACCGGCATGGGCGAGCACGACCATGACCTTGCGCACGAAGGGCGATGCAGGCGAGCCGTAAACGACAAAGTCAGACATTTCTGGGGTTCCCTGTTGGGTCGGTGTGCGGTCTGATGCGGTTTCCTGCGGAGCGGGTCAGGACGAGCGCATCTTCCAGTCCTTAGGTGTCCATGAAGATGCGCCGGGGTCTTGTTCCGGGGCATCTTCTTGAGGTGGACCGGTTTCCACTTCGCTTGAAATAGCCCTACTCGATCAGTCTCAATCCTTCGAACGTGCCGGCCTGCCGCCATGTCTCGATGTGGGCGAAGAACCCCTTCGGACCATCCGGATGACCCTGTGATTGCCGGAACTCCCGGCTCCAGCCCTGGCCCTCATTATTGTAATAACCTGGCGTGCAATCAGGCGAGCCAAGAATCGTGCCCTCGCCCCCCAGGATGAGTTCGACCCAGGCCGCCTCGGCCGCCTCGGTCGGCTCGACCTCCCTGATGCCATGGGTTTCCGCGTGGGCGACCAGTGTCGCGATCGTGCGGGCGTGGTCTATGATATTGTGCGGGATGTTGGAGATCATGTTGCCGGCCTGATTGGGCTGGACAATGAAGGCGTTCGGAAAGCCGTGAACGTGCAGTCCGTGCAGCGTCCGCATGCCGTCCGACCAGTGCTCGGACAACAACCTGCCGCCGCGCCCCTTCAGGTCGAACCCGGCGCGCGAGGTGTATTCCGACCCCACTTCGAACCCCGAGGCGTAGATGATGCAATCGACGTCATAGAGCTTGCCATTGGCAACGACGCCCGTCTCGGTAATCCGCTCCACGCCCTTGCCATCGGTGTCGATCAGGTGGGTGTTCGGATGATTGAAGGCGGCGAGGTACTCATCGTGAAAGCAGGGACGCTTGCAAAGCTGGTTGTACCACGCCTTCAGCTTTTCGGCGGTCTGACCATCCTGGACGACCCTGTCCACGCGGGCGCGGATCTCTTCCATCTTCTCGAAATCGGCATCCTCGAAAGCCGCTCGCATGCCGTCCGGCGTCCAGCGCTCTTTCGGCATGCCGAAGAGCTTCTCGCGGATGCGGCGGGAAATCTCTGTCCAGCCATCGTCGATCAGGTCTTCGGTCGGCAGGCTGCGACCCTGATTCTCGACGAAATTGTCTAGCCACCGCTTCTGCCAGCCCGGCGTCGCAATCGTGGCGAACCAGTCGGGGTCGATCTTGTGGTTGTTGCGCACATCGACCGAGGAGGGGGTGCGCTGGAAAACGAACAGCTCACCGGCCGAACGCGCCAGATGCGGCACGCACTGAACCGCAGTCGCCCCGGTCCCGATGATGGCGACACGCTTGTCCCCGAGTTTGTCCATCGGGGCGCCTTCCGGGTTCCCACCTGTGTAACCGTAATCCCAGCGGCTGGTGTGGAACGACTTGCCCCGGAAATCCTGAACGCCGTCTATGCCGGGAAGCTTCGCGACATGGAGCGGGCCAGTGCCGATACCGACATATTTCGCGGTGAAATCGTCGCCACGACGGGTCCGGATCCGCCAGACGCTTGCATCGTCCTGCCATTCGATGGATGCGACCTGGGTATGAAACAGCGCCTTGTCGTAGAGGCCGTAATGATGGGCGATCCGCTCGCAATGTTCGCGGATCTCCGGGCCACGCACATATTTCTCACTCGGCATGTGACCGGTTTCTTCCAGTAGCGGAAGATAGATCATTGCCGCGGTGTCGCATTGGGCGCCGGGATACCGGTTCCAGTACCAGGTCCCGCCGACGTCTCCGCCCTTCTCGATCAGACGGAAATCGTCAATGCCGGCTTCCTTGAGCCTGGCGCCGACGACGAGGCCCGAAAAACCGGCACCCACGAAGGCAAAGGTGACATGATCCCTGACCGGCTCGCGTTCCCGGAAAGGCGTGTACGGATCCGCCGCCAGGTAGTCGAAATTGCCTTCGAGGCGCTGATACTGATCGTTGCCGTCTGCGCGCAAACGTTTCGCGCGCTCCTCGGCATATTTCCGCTTTATCGCGTCCTTATCGAGGCGTGCAGTGGTCATGTCAGACTGTCTCCAGGGGCCGTGCTGATCCAGGGCAAGTGGATTTCAGCACAAAACCGGACCGGATCGAATGCCACAGGCGGACTTCGATCCCCTTTTGTTAATGGCATATATTAATAGCGGACGATCGGCTTGGTGACAAGCCCCGGGGCCGATCCCTGGCAGGTTTGAGGCTCACCGTGCCACAAGAAAGCCAACCAGCGACGTCGTCGCCTCATCTATCGCGTCCTCGACGGGAGGCGCCTTTCCCGCCTCCACCTGACCGGCGTAGTCGGCCATGATCATCGCCGACATGACGAAGATACGCCTCAGACGCAGTGACAGGATCTTGTGCGGGACGTTTTCGATGGCTTGCATCAGATGCTGGCCGAGCAGGGTGACACTCGTCATCCCGACATCATTGATCAGCGTTGCAATACCGTAGCGTGGGTCCGTCAGAAGCTGGACGCTGAAGCGGGCATACAGACGGCCTTCCTCGTCGAGGCAGGTTTCGAGCATGGGTGCGATACCGGCTCGCACCAGCGCATGGACATCGTGATTTTGCCCTGCCGTTTCAATTTCGGCGAGTCGTCGGAGCCGCTGCTCCTCGATACCCTGAAACCTGCTGGCGAAGACTTCCTTGACCAGCTCCTCCATCCCGCCGAAATGGTAGTGGAGCGCGCTCTGGTTGCGTGCCCCCGCCGCAAGCGTGATATCCCGAACCGTGACACCGCCAAGCCCTTTTGCCGCGAACAGGCGTTCCGCCGCGCGGATCAGGGCTTCCTTCGTGTCTCTCCGTTTGGGTTTTTCCATTTGACGACTTCCCTCTTTGCAAGCAAGCGGGTAATGGAGCACATTAAGATCGCGGCAGATGGTAATACAATCTAGGCGACAGATGAACAAGGCGCCGTGAACGACCGCGCAGGGAGGCGTGAAGTATGCTCAGGAAATCGCAGATCGGCCTGCGACTAGGATCCGACCAGCACGAGCTTTATGGGCATCCCCATCAGCGCGTCCGGCCAGCCCGCCACCTCCCAGGGGTGTCTGGGTGCGCAACCGGTCCTTGCCTGACTTGGCCGGTCGGCCAACTCGCTTTCGACTCTCACCGCCGGGTTCGCCGTTTTGGCTAGCCTGGCCGATGGGGACATGTTCACCGTCCCGGGCCTGGCGGACCTTCGTACCGGATATTCCCATGTCGACCCCCAATATGAGGCTGAACAGACCCTCATCTCATGGAAAGGCGAGTTCGATCTGACGGACTTGCTCTCTCTGACCCGTCTGGGAAGCGACTTCGAATCCGAGATCCACCAGTCGACCTCCTTTGGCAACGGTGGGGCCTGCTTTTCTCGCTCGCAGGCCATGGTCTGCGAGCCCTTGGCCCTTTCAGGTATCCGCGGACGGGTCCGTCCCGGCTGAAACCTAGATGGAGACCTTGCGTGCAAAATCCGGAGGATACACCGAACGTTTCGGCTGACTCGCCGACGAGTCGAGGCACGGCGACTGCAGGCGCCACACCGACGCGGCATCCGCCGATCAGCCGAGCCACGAAACTGGCTCATGGCTTCGGTGCCGTCGCGCCCGGGGTCATTGTCGGCGCTTTCGATTTCTTCCTGTTGATCTTCTACAGTCAGGTTGTCGGCCTCGACGCCTGGCTCGTCGGGCTCGCCATCTGGATCGCGCTCATCCTCGATGCCGTCAGCGACCCGATCGTCGGGTACTGGACGGACAATCTCCGTTCACGCTGGGGTCGGAGGCATCCATTCATGTATGCCTCCGCGATTCCAATCTCGGGCTCGTTCTTCCTGTTGTGGGCGCCTCCGGACGATGCCAGCCAGATGGCCCTGTTCTGGTATGTGCTGGTCCTTGCGGTCCTGATACGAACGGCCGTCACATTCTACAGAACGCCGAGTACGGCACTGATCCCCGACATGACCAGGGATTATGACGAGCGTACATCGCTCTACGGCCTTCGTTTCCTGTTCGCCTGGATGGGTGGGAATGCGCTGGCTGTCTTGATGTTCTTCGTCCTGTTCCCGAGTTTCGTAACGGACTCCATCCCGGACGGACGTTTCAATCCGGATGCCTACGAACTTTACGGCATCATCGGGTCCGTCGTGGTGTTTGTGTCCATCGTGGTGTCCACGATCGGTACGCATGCGCGAATACCCTATCTCAACCAACCCCCGCCTGCGCGCAAGATGACCTTGATGCTGGTCTTCAGGGAGTTGATGGAGACGCTGTCCAACCGGTCCTTCATTTCATTGTTCATCGCAGCGTTGTTCGCGGCGGTCGCAGGCGGCCTCGTGTCGGTCCTCTCCCTTTATTTCTACACCTATTTCTGGGAGTTCAGCGACGTTCAGACCGGGGCGATTTTCCTGGGAACGTTCATCGCGGCCATCATAGGTTTCGTTCTTGCCCCGATCGTCACCCGCACGATCGGCAAGAAGCGGGGCGCGATGATCGTGGGATTGATCGCGTTTGGCGGGGCGCCCCTGCCGATCGTACTGCGCCTGCTTGACCTTCTGCCACCTAACGGCACGCCCTTCGTGTTCTGGTTCGTGACGATCACCAACATTGTCGACATCGGATTGATCATCACGTTTCAGATCCTGTTCTCGTCGATGGTCGCCGACCTGGTCGAAGAGAGCCAGATCAAGACCGGGCGGCGCTCGGAAGGTGTCTTCACCGCAGCAGAGACCTTCATCCGCAAATCGGTACAGGGTCTGGGCGTTGCCGCCGCGACCGTCGTCCTTGCACTTGCCGAATTTCCCACGGGTGCCGACGTCCAAGATGTGAGCCCCGAGACCGTGAATCGTCTGGGTCTCTACTATGTGCCCATTGTCCTGCTTCTCTACATGACGATGATCGCGGTGATCTCGACCTACCGGATCGACCGCAACATCCACGAAGACAATTTGAGGAAGTTGCAGGATGCGGGCTGACCCCTCATCCGCGATGCGCGTCCGCGCAATGCACGCGACCCCGGATGACCGTCCGACGGCCGGCCATGCCGGCCCCTGGACACTCGCTGGCGTCCCGGTGGCCGCCCCTGCGGAGCCGCCTGGTCACAGCCTGTGCGTGCCGACGCGTTCCGGCAGGCTTGCGCGGAGTCCTGCCGGCTGCGGCGACCTTCGACCGGGAAGGCTTGCCACCGGCCGTGATCACGAGACTAATGCGGGGGATTAGGAGCTCGCGATGTCCTCTTATGCCGGGTGATATCGCCCGTCTGCTGCGGCGGACAGGATCGCGTGGGACCATAAGGGGAAGGAGACCTGCCATGACGATGTTTCTTAGACTCGCCGTCCTCGTTGTCGGCCTCGGCTTTTTGCTTCCCGGCGTCGCTGGCGTCTTTCGGCCCGAACGCCTTGCCGAGATCCTGATGCTGGCACCGGAGACGGCGGTCGGCTGGGTTACGGTTCGGGTGCTTATCGGTGCGCCCTACATCGCCATGGGGCTGGTGACGCTTTACGCTGCCGTGCGCCGCCAGTGGGCGTGGCTCGTGCCGATCGCCGCCATCGAAGGCGCGATGGCGCTCGTTCGGATCATGTCGGGGTTTGCTTACGGGTTCGAGGCGGCGGGAGTCGGCGAGATCCTCGTGGAAGCGGCGGTCTGCCTCGTCCTCGCCCTTGCCTCGGTCCTGCCAGCGCGTGCGGGGCGATGACGGATGGGTGGTCTGGCCTGGGCGCGATCGCTGGACGCGCCATGAAGAATGAGCGGCCCTTGTGGATGATCACCGACCTGATCGACCGTCCAAGGATCCTGACCCGTCGGGATCGGTGGACACGCATGCACTGGCCCGAGGGGGCCGCATTGGCAGGGATGGCGAGATGAGTGACGAACATGTTCTTTACACCGTCGACGAGGGTGTCGCGACGATTACGCTCAATCGGCCCGACAAGCTGAATGCCCTGACGCCTCGCATGTTGGGGGATGTGTTCCGACGGATACGTGAGGCGGCCGCCGATCAGGCGGTGCGGGTCATCGTGCTGACAGGCGCTGGCAGGGCCTTCTGCGCAGGGTTGGACCTCTCCGTGATCGGCAAGGGCGGAAGCGGCGACGGAATGCCAGGCGCCGGGGAGGGACCGCCCCCCTATTGGGATGACGAGACCGGTCCCGCGCTTCAGCGCTTCTATTCGCACGGGTGGGAGGATTTCATCGTGGCCCGAAAGCCGGTGATCGCCGCCCTGACCGGTCCGGTCTTCGGATGGGGGCTGATACTGGCGCTGCATTGCGACATCCGTTTCGCCGGACGCTCGGCCCTGTTCAACGCAACCTTTGCGCGGCTCGGCATACCGGCGGAGAAGAACGGGGCCTGGTTGCTGACCCGGCTGATCGGCCCGGCAAAGGCGGCGGACCTCCTGTTCTCGGCGCGCCGTTTCGATGGCGCGGAGGCCGCCGCGCTCGGTGTGGTCAACGCCGCCCTGGAGGATGACCAGGTGGCGGCGCATGTCCACGACTATGCCCGCAACATGGCCGCCAGCGCAGCGCCCCGGTCGCTCGCCGCCATAAAGGCGCAGATCTGGACCGCGATTGACGATCCCTACAATGCCGCCTTCCAGGCATCGGACCATGAGCAGGATGTCGCCACCCAGACGGAGGACTTCCGCGAAGGGTTCACTAGCTATCGGGAAAAACGCCCGCCGAACTTCAAGAGCAGGTAGCCGCTCGCCCTCCAGGAGCGCACAACGCGTGCCCTGTTCAGTCGTCGGTTCCGAGCGCGCCGCTCGGTATCGCGACAAACCCCGTCGGATCGGGACGTCGGATGGCGACGTCGCCCCGGCGGGGGGCGAGCCGGGAGACCGATCTCGACGTCGCGTCCGGGACCCGGCAATGGGGGGTCCGTTGAGTGGCCAGGCCAGTCGACGCCACTTGATCCTCTGGCGGCGTTGGGCTGACGTCCTTGGCGTGGATGTGGACGTGGACGAGTGGCGCGTCCGACCACTCTGGAGGGAGGCTGGGTTTGACACCGAACGATGACGCGCCGGGGATCATGCAGGTCTACGGGAGCAAGATTTCCTACTATACGGGAAAGTTCGAGACCTATCTGCGCTACCGCTCGATCCCTTACGTCTCCCTTCCAACGGTTGCCCACAGCCGGAAGCTGATCGAGGGGGTGGGGATCGTTCAGATGCCGGTCGTGCGGCTCGCCGATGGCCGCTGGATGACCGATACGACACCCATGATTGCCTGGCTGGAGACACAGCAGGATGCGCCGTGCATCTATCCCGCCGATCCCGTCATGAATTTCGTCGCGCGCCTGATCGAGGACTATGCCGACGAATGGCTCTGGCGACCGGCCATGCACTATCGCTGGTCCTACCGCCGAGACCGCCAGCATGCGGCGGAGTTCCTCTACGAGGAGCTGGTCCGCGGCGTCCTGCCCCTGCCGCGGCGCATTGCGCTGAGCAGGCTGAAGCAACGCCAGCGCGGTGGCTTCGTGCGCGGCGATGGCGTGAGCGGGAGAGCCCGCGACCATGCGGATCGAACCTATCTGACCGCGCTCGACCGTCTGCAGGGGATCCTGGATCAGCGTCCGTTCCTGCTGGGACGGTCCCCGACGATTGCGGATTTCGGGATGATGGGACCCATGTTCCGGCATTTCGGCCAGGATCCGACGCCGGCCGAGATCATGCGGACGCGGGCGCCGGCGGTCTATGAATGGGTCGCGCGCATGTGGAACGCCAGACCGGTCCAGGGTGATCCGCAGCTCGTCGGGGACATCGATGCGCCGCTCGAAGCCTTTCTGACCGAAATCTGCGAGACGCACCTCGCCCAGCTTCGCGCAAACGCACGGGCGTTCGCTGAGGGCCGGACGCGCTACGATCAGACCATTCAGGACAGCCCCTATGAGCGCGTCCCGGTGTCACGCTACCGCGTCTGGTGCCTGGAAAACCTGCAGCGGCAGTGGGAGAACCTGGACGCGACGGCCAGGGCCCGCCTTCGTGCTGCGCTCCATGCGCCGGACGCATCCTGTCTCTGGGACGGGCCGGTGCCTGTACCCTTAGGCTATGACAGCGAGGGGCTCGCCCCGTTCAATCGGGCCATCAACGTCTTCGGCAAGGGCGTTCCGCCAAAGTAGAGCATTCTCAAGCGCAGTGGGCACCGGTTCGCGTCAAGAGAATGCTCAAAAACAAGAACATAGCGCATCTTCACTGACTCCGATTGACTTGAAGATGCGCTAGAGCAAGTTCGGAGCAAACGGACTCGGTTGCGAACGGAGACTTGCGCAAAAACAATGATGTAAAGCGACGGTCTGGAGTGAAATGAAAGACCGTCGCTTTAGGTGTCTGGGTGCGGTAGCGGCCCTGCAGTGCGTGCGCGCTTTTGGCTGTGCAGTCAGATGTTTCTCAGCAGGTCGTTGACCCCGACCTTGGAGCGGGTCTGCGCGTCCACCTGCTTGACGATGACTGCGCAGTTCAGGCTGGGGCCGCCCTTGGGGTCGGGCAAGGTTCCGGGTACGACCACGGAGTAGGGCGGGACTTCGCCGCGTGTGACCGCGCCGGTCTCCCGGTTCACGATGCGGGTGGACTGGCCCAGGAAGACGCCCATGGAGAGCACGGCGCCCTCGCGGACGATCACGCCCTCCGCGACCTCGGAGCGCGCCCCGATGAAACATCCGTCCTCGATGATCACGGGGTTGGCTTGCAGCGGCTCGAGCACGCCACCGATCCCTGCGCCGCCGGAGATATGGACGTTCCGGCCGATCTGGGCACACGAGCCGACAGTCGCCCATGTGTCCACCATCGTGCCCTCGTCCACATAGGCCCCGATGTTGACATAGGACGGCATCAGCACCGCGTTGGGCGCGATATAGGCGCCGCGCCGGACGGCACAGGGCGGCACGGCGCGGAAGCCGGCCTGCTTGAACTCGGCCTCGCCCCAGCCGTCGAACTTCGAGGGGACCTTGTCCCACCAATGGCCGGCTGCCCCCACGCCGCCTTCGACCAGGCCGTTGGCGTTCAGACGGAATGACAGGAGCACGGCCTTCTTCAGCCATTGGTTCACATGCCAGTTTCCGTCCTCGCCCCGAACCGCGATGCGCTGGTGGCCGGCATCGAGATCGGCCAGCGCCCGGTCGACGGCGTCGCGGACCGGACCGGCCGTGTCGGGTCCAAGCTCGGCGCGCGCCTCCCAGGCGGCATCGATGGTCGCGGCAAGGTCCTGGCTGGTCTGGCTCATGGGGCAGTCACTCCTCTGGCGGGGAAGCGGGCAGGGCGGCTTGCAGGAAGCCGGTCAGATTGCCGGTGACATAATGGATATGCGCAGGAACGTCACCTCGCGCCGCATCGGCCGCCGCCGGTCGAGCCTCTGGCGGTTCATCCGACCAGTCCTTGTCGGAGTGGACCAGCACCGTGGTGAAGCCCATGGCATGGGCCGGTTCCAGATTGCGGGCAAGATCCTCGAAGAAGGCCGATCGCCCGGGCTCGACCCCATGGAGGTCGCAGAAACGGTCATAGGATTGCGGATGCGGTTTCGGGGCGAAGGCGGCGTCCTCGATACCGAACATGCCGTCGAACAGGTGGTCGAGGCCCATGTGGCGGGTGACCCGCTCGGCATGGCGCTTCGAGCCGTTCGTATAGACGAACCGACGCCCGGGCAGGGCCGCCAGCGCCGCCTTCAGCACCTGGCAGCGGGGCAGGGGCGACAAATCGATATCGTGCACATGGGCAAGGAAGGCATCGGGCGCCATCCCGTGGCGGGCCATGAGCCCGTTCAGCGTCGTTCCGTGCTCGGCATAGTAGCGCTTCTGGACCCGCCGGGCCTCGTCGGGCGTCAGGTTCAGGAAGCCCGAGACGAACTCGGTCATACGCCGGTCGATCTGGGCGAACAGGTCGCACTGGGCAGGGTAGAGCGTGTTATCGAGGTCGAAGATCCAGTCAGAGACGTGCGCCAGCTTTGGTGCGTTTCCTGGCTGTGGATCACATTCAGGCCTATCCATCGCCGGACTCGTCAATGCGCTGGAAATCGCGCTCGAAGAATTCGTGGACCATCCGATCCTGGCCTTCGACGGTCACGCGAAGGAAATTGGCGGAGCGATACATCGACGCCTCGCAGTCTTGCCGGCCGGCGATCGCGAACTTCGCGCGCGACACGCAGAACGGCTCATTGGCGCGCGCCAGGGTGCGTTGCCCGCCGTTTTCCAGTTCCATTTCGCCAAGGACGAAATAGTCGGTCTGCGTCAGGGCCTCGTCGATGGCCCGGGCGCATCCGCCGGCTTCCAGGAGCCACCAGCCACGACTTTCCCAGGCGTCGCCGCGCCGCCGCGCTATGGCACTCCAGATCCTGTGGTCCGTGCGGTTGCAAAGCGTCAGTCCGATATCGAGGCTGCGCTCGATGGCTGCCTGCTCGAGCAGATCGATCAGATCGGCGTCTCGGGTCGAGGCAGGCAGGTCGTGTTCGGCCAGGAAGTCCGAGATGGCCGCCCGGGTGCGGCGCTGAAGCAATCCGTCGATCCGGCCGGAGAACACGCCGGCATCGATCAGCAGGCGCTGCACCCCCGCAGCCTCGGCCTTGTCGAAGGAGAATTCGTCGGTCTCAGTGAATGTGGTGCGCCAGCCGTTGCGCTTCTGGATCCGCACGGGCCGGAAGCGCCGCTGCTCGAGGCCGTAATCGGCGCAAGATGGCGGGTTCTCCACCGAGAAGCTGCCGGTGGGGTCGATACAGAGGCGATGTTCTCCGCCCCAGTTCTGCTGTCCGCCGCGATGGGCCTCAGACGATTTGCCGTAAAGGAAGTGGATGCCCGGATCGAGCGGACCTTCCAGCGCGATCTCGCAGGCGCCGGGGCGCAGCTTTGTCCACCCCTCGACCACGGTGGACTGACCAACCGGGCGTCCGATGGCGGCATTAATGATATAGCTTGTGCGGTTGCACAATTCCCAACCGCTGCCGCGCTGGGCCTGCGCCTGTGGCGTGTGGAAGACCAGGGTGGCGAGCATTGCCAGGATCGCGAGCGCGGCCAAGCGGTTCACGCCGGACAAGCGGGGATCGGCACCCTGCTTCAAGGCGAAGCGGGACCCGGTTTGGCGGCGGGACACGGGGGCAAGCCAGGCCATGAAGCGACGCGGAGAGTTCATTCGTTTGATCGCCGCCCTATGATACCAGCGTCCCGCACCCATGTTCGGTAAACAGCTCCATGAGCAGTGCATGCGGGGCCCGTCCGTCGAGAATGACCGCTGCCCCGACACCATGGTCCACCGCATGGGCCGCAGTTTCAAGCTTTGGAATCATCCCGCCGACAGCCGTCCCCTCGGCGATCAGACCGGGGATGTCGTCGCGCCGCAGGGTCCGGATCAGTGTCCTCGACGCATCCAGCACGCCCGCCACGTCGGTGAGCAGCATGAGCCGGCTGGCCCCCAACGCCTCGGCGACGGCGCCGGCGGCCGTGTCGGCATTGATGTTGTAGCGAGCGCCATCGTCACCCACACCCACGGGCGCGACCACGGGGATGAGTTCGGCATCATTGGCGGTCAGGGCGCGCAGCACAGTCGGATCGATCGACTCCGGCTCGCCCACATAGCCGAGGTCGATGACTTCCTCGATGTGGCTGCCCGGCAAACGCGCCGTGCGTGCGGCCTTGCGGGCGCGGATCAGCGAGGCGTCGGAGCCCGACAGGCCCACGGCCTTGCCGCCAGCCCTGTTGATCGCGCGCACGATGGACTTGTTGATCGCTCCGGAGAGGACCATTTCGACGACCTCGATGGTGGCGCCATCGGTGACGCGCAGGCCGTCGCGAAACTCGGATTCGATTCCCAGCCGTTCCAGGAGTTTTCCGATCTGCGGACCGCCGCCATGCACGATCACCGGGCTGATCCCGAGATGGCGCAGGAGAACCACGTCGCGCGCGAAGGAGTCTGCCAGCGCCGGGTCCACCATCGCATGGCCGCCATACTTAATGACGAGGGTCTGACCGGCATAGCGCTGGATATAGGGCAGCGCCTCGGCCAGGGTCCTGGCGGTGAATTGCGCGGTTTCGAGCGTTCCGGTCATGACCCGTCCGGCTTTAGCGTGGTTCGCGGTTCGGCCAAAGCCGCGATTTCTGCGCGCAGCTCCGCAAGGCCGTAGCCCTTTTCAGCCGAGGTGACGGCGACTACGGGGTGGCTGGCCGGTCGCCGTACCAGGTCCCTGGCAACGGCCTCGCACACGGCATCGGCTTGACCGACCTTGAGCTTGTCGGACTTCGTCAGAACGACCTGATAGACCACGGCCGACTGGTCGAGCATGTCCATGATTTCCCGATCCGTATCCATGAGACCGCGCCGCGCATCGACCAGGAGGAAGACGCGGCGCAGGGCGGCTCTCCCGCGCAGGAAGGTCCGTGTCATCGCCATCCAGGCCTTTGCCTGGCTGCGCGAGACCTTGGCATATCCGAACCCCGGCAGGTCGACGAGATAGAGCGCACCCTCGCCCACGTCGAAATAGTTGAGTTCACGTGTCCGTCCGGGTTCCGCCGACGCGCGGGCCAATCCCTTGCGGCCCGTCAGGGCGTTGATCAGGGTCGACTTGCCGACATTCGATCGGCCGGCAAAGGCGACTTCGGGCCGGTCGCCGGGTGGCAGTCCGTCGAGACTGGCGACCCCCAGCACAAAGGTGACCGGACCGGCAAACAGCTTCCGGCCGTGTTCGATGGCCTCCGGGTCCGGTCCGGGGGCGTCGGAGGACGCCTCCGCTCCGCTCATCCAGCACCCTCTTTGGAGGTACCGCGCAAGCGCGCGATCAGCTTGTCGAGCTGGGTTTCAACGCCGTTGCGGCGCATGATGAAATACTGCTGGATCAGCGACAGGATGTTGTTCCAGACCCAGTACAGCACCAGGCCGGCCGCGAAGCCGCCGAACACGAAGGTCAGAACCACGGGCATCAGGCCAAGTATCAATTGCTGGGTCTTGTCCGGCGGCGGCGGCGACAGCGACTGCAGCGCGCCCATGGTGAGGCCGTAGAGGATCGGGAGGAAGCCGACGCCGATGATGATACCGATCAGGGGCAGGGTCTTGATGTCGGTGGCCGCGATGGGCAGCAGGCCGAACAGATTGCCTATGGCGGTCGGATCGGGCGCCGAAAGATCCTTGAGATACCAGAAGGGCTCGTGGCGCATTTCCAGTGTCACGAACAGCGTCTTGTAGAGCGCATAGAAGATCGGAATCGTCGCGAGGATCGGCAGGCACCCGGCAAGCGGATTGGCCTTTTCCCGCTGGTAGAGCTTCATGATCTCCTGCTGACGGCGCTGGGGATCGCCCTTGAATCGCTCCTGAATTTCCTTCATCGGCTCGGCCAGAAGCTTCATCTTGGCCATCGACTTGTAGCTCTGATTGTACAGCGGAATCAGGGGGATTTTCACCAGCAGGGTGAATCCAAGGATCGCGAAGCCGAAATTGCCGACGAGCCCTTCCAGCCAGATCAGGACCTGAAAGAAAGGCTTGGTGAGGAACCAGAAATTGCCCCAGTCGATTGCATCGTCGAAGCGTGGCAGGCCCAGGCTTTCCTTGTACTTCTGCAGCACATTCAGCCGCTTGGCTCCCGCGAAGATGCGGTGCTCGACCGTCGCCTCCTGACCCGCCGCCAGGGTGATCGGAGCGCCTTCGGTCAGCAGCTCGAACAGGGGGTCGGTCCCGCGTTCGCGCAAGGCAAAGCGGGTCTCGAAGGGGCGCCCCTGCTCGGGCACCAGCGCCGCCATCCAGTACTTGTCCGTGAAGCCCATCCAGCCGCCAAGCTCGGCGCCGGTATCCCCCTTTATGCCGCGATCCTTCGCAAGGTTCTTGTAGCTGCGCAGCTTGAGATCCCGGTCCAGCGAACCGATGAGCCCCAGATGAACGATCATGCTGTCATTGGACGAGCCGGGGTCGGTGGCGTTCAGGAACCCATCATAGGTGCCATAGCGACGGACGACTCCGAACGGCGCGAGCGTGCGGGGCTCGCTGGACGTGTTCACCACACGGTCGCGATAGGTGAACATGTAATCATCGTCGATCGAGATTTCGCGTTCGAACCGCAGGCCATCGCGTTCCGCGACCAGCGTGACCGGACGATCCACACCGAGCGTGTCATTGCCCTCGACTTGCCAGCGCGTGTCCACGCCGATCAGCGGGCGGCCGATGTCCGGCAGCCAGCCATAGGTGGCGTAGTACCCGTAGGGCCCGTTGGCCGGACGCATCAGCCGCAGCTCCTCCTCGCCCTCGACCGTCACGAAGTGCCGCTTCAGCTTGAGGTCGTCGAGGCGCGCGCCGGTCAGGTTGATGGAGCCGTCCACACCCGGCGCATCGAACGCGATGCGGGTGTCGCGCCCGAGCGCATCGTCGACGCTCTCGACCACGTCGGTATCGCTGCCTTCGGTCTCGGCGGGAGACGGGGTGGTGCTCTCCGCCGCCTCCGTCGACTCGGCAGCCTGCTGGGCCTGGCGTCGTGCTTCCAGCTCCGGTTCGATGACGAAGGCCTGGTAGCCCCAGACGAAGGCCAGCATGAGCAGCATCGCAATCAGGAAGTTGCGTTGCTGGTTCGGATCCGGCTGCTGGTTCATGGGCGTCATGGGCGGGCTCTGGGATGGCTTGTCGGGAAGCGCGGTCGCTCAGTCTTGCCCGGACCAGGCGCCCAAGCGCGGCGCGAGGCTTATCAGGGCGTTTTCCATATCGTCAAGCAAACGCGCCCATGGGGCGGTGGCGGTGGTCGCACGGGCGATGAATACATAATCGGTTCCAGGAAGGCCGAGGCGCGGCAGAATTTCGCGGGCGGCGGCTCGAAGACGCCGTTTTGCGCGGTTTCGTACGACCGCGGTCCCGATCTTCTTTGTCGCAGTGTAACCGGCGCCGATCAGCGCGTCGTCGTCGCCGCGTGCGCGGGCCTGCACGACAAGGGTTGCCCGCCGCTGGCTAGGGCCCTGGCGTGCGGCCAGGAACTCACGGCGGGTCTTGAGGCGTCGCAGGGGAGGGGATGTGGGATGGCCGTCGCTGGACAGTCCGGCCTCCGCCGGGTTGCGGATCGGCCTATGCCGACAGGCGCTTGCGCCCGCGCAGGCGGCGGCGCGCGAGAACCTTGCGGCCATTGCGGGTCGACATGCGCGCGCGGAACCCATGGCGGCGGGCGCGCTTGAGGCGGCTTGGCTGAAAGGTGCGTTTCATGGCGGCGGCCCTGTTGTGGGGTCTGGAATCTGAACGTGAGCAGCTACAGCGTTGCTTCGCGAAGGTCAAGGACAACCTCGCCTCCATGCCCGGGCGGCGCTGAACTCGCTCACCCGCCGTTCACGCGTGTTTGATCCGCCGGGTACGGCGTGTGAGGTGCACGCGGCCCCGCCGACGTCTATGTCCACCGGGACAGAACGAGGACTGCCCGCATGCCACGCCACCGGATCCGAAACCGGGTCGCCGCCCTGATCGTGGGTCTGGCGCCCGCATTGGCCCCATCACTGGTCCCGGCATGGGCCGCGCCGCAGGCCCTGCCAGACACGTCCGAGCCGCCGCGCGACACGCTGGAGACGTGCACGGCGGCTCCGGCCGCAGACCATGCCTGCTGGAGCGCGCTGCTGGCGACCTATGTGCAGCCTGGGCCGGACGGCGTGAACCGGGTCGACTATGGCGCGTGGAAGGCCAGCGATCCCGACAGGGCCCGGCTTCAGGCGTATCTGGAAGGCTTTGCCAGGCTCGACTTCGACGCCCTGACGCGCGACGCGGCCTTCGCGGCCTGGGTCAATCTCTACAATGCGCTGACCGTCGAGCACATTCTCAGCCGTTATCCTCTGGACTCGATCCGGGATGGCTACCTGTTCGGCGGACCGTGGAAGGAGGTGACGATCGAGGCCGGCGGCCGGCGCGTCTCGCTGGACGGGATTGAGCACGATATCCTCCGCGAGCAGTGGGATGAGCCCAGGGTCCACTACGCCGTGAACTGTGCCTCGATCGGCTGCCCGAACCTCAAGCTCACCGCCTGGGTGGCTGGCACGCTGGACGCCGATCTCGATGCCGCGGCCGAGGCCTATATCAATCATCCCCGGGGCGTGCGACGCGTTTCCGACGGCGTGCGCGTCTCGCGCATCTACAAATGGTTTCGCGAGGATTTCGGAGGCAGCGAGGCGGGCGTGATTGCCCATCTCGCGGCCTTCGCCGATCCCGACCTTGCCGCCCATCTCCAGGCCCATCCCGACATTCGGGGTCACGCCTATGACTGGGCGCTCAACGATGTGGAAGAAGGGACCGGCCCATGACCGAAAGCGAAACGCAACCCGCATCAGGCCGCAGGGGCCTGGCGCGGCGGCTCCTGCCGCTGGGCGTGATCGCGCTGGCCTTGGTGGCGTTCTTCGCCAGCGGGCTTCACCGCTATTTCTCGCTCGACGCCCTGCAGGACAATCGGGACGCGTTGAAGGCCTTCGTCGCATCCAATCTCGTGGCGGCGCTGGCCCTCTTCATGGCCGTCTATGCTGCTGCGGTCACGATCAGCTTTCCAGGTGCCAGCATCCTGACGATCTTCGGCGGCTTCCTGTTCGGCCTCTGGACGGGCACCGCCGCGGTGGTCGTCGGGGCGACGCTGGGCGCCACGGCGATTTTCCTGGCGGCGAAGTTCGCGCTGGGTGACATGCTGCGATCGCGGGCAGGCGGCTTCGTCCGCAGGCTGGAGGAGGGTTTCCGCCAGGATGCCTTCAACTACCTGTTCATGCTGCGGCTGATCCCGGCGGTGCCGTTCTGGGTGCTGAACATCGTTCCGGGTCTCCTGGACGTGAAGACGCGCGATTATGTGCTCGCGACCTTTCTCGGGATCCTGCCGGGCACCTTCGTCTATGTGTCGATCGGAAACGGCATTGGCGCCGTCTTCGACGCCGGTGAGGAGCCGACCCTGTCGGGCATCCTGCTGCAGCCGGAGATCCTTCTTCCGATCGCTGGTCTGGTCGGTCTCGCCGCAATCCCCATCCTCTACCGCCGCTTTGCACCGCGCAGGGCCCAAAAACCCGAAGGGAGCGCCGAATGAGCGCTGACACGCACCCCTTTCCCGGACTGAACGCCCGCCCGCCGCTTCAGGGTGAAAGCGATCCCGACCGGTTGCCGACGGAGCCGGCGCCCCATGCGCCGGGCGCCACGCCGAAGCGCAGGATGTCGGTCGACCTGGCCGTGATCGGCGGTGGCTCGGCCGGCCTTTCAGCAGCCGCAGGCGCCGCGATGCTCGGTCTGAAGGTCGTGCTCTACGAGGCCGGCGAAATGGGCGGCGATTGCCTCAATACCGGCTGTGTGCCGTCAAAGGCGCTGCTGACGGCGGCCAGATACGCCCAGGGCGTCCGGGACGCCACCCGGTATGGCGTGCGAAGCGAGGCACCGGTCGTCGCCTGGCCGGAGGTCATGGCGCATGTGCGACGGGCCATCGCGACCATCGAGCCCGTCGACAGCCAGGCGCGCTTCGAGGGGCTGGGCGTCACCGTCCTCCGCGAGCATGCGACCTTTGCCGATGCCCGCACGCTCGTTTCCCCTTCCAGCGAGATCCGCGCGCGACGGATCATCGTCGCCACGGGATCGCGGGCCTTCGTTCCGCCGGTGGAAGGCCTCCACGGGGTTCCGTACCTGACCAACGAGACCCTCTTCTCGCTTCAGAGCCAGCCGCGTCAACTCATCGTTCTTGGCGGTGGTCCCATCGGCATGGAGATGGCGCAGGCCTTCAACCGTCTGGGTACGCAGGTCACGCTTGTCGAAATGGGCCGCGTCCTTGCGCGCGCCGACGCCGACCACGCTGCCCTTGCGCGCGACACGCTGACAAGGGAGGGTGTGACGATCCTGGAGGGGCACAGCGCCGTCCGTGTCAGCGGACAGGATGAGGACCTGACCGTTGAAATCGAAGGTCCGGAGGGGGCACGCACGCTGTCGGGCAGTCATATCCTGGTGGCGGTCGGCCGGCGCGCCGTCACCGAGGGGCTCGATCTGGCCAAGGGGGGCGTGGCGTTCGACGCAACCGGTGTCCAGGTCGACTCGCGCTTGCGGTCGCGAAGCAATCCGCGGGTCTGGGCGCTTGGCGATGTGGCAGGGCAGGGGCAGTTCACCCATCTGGCGGGCTGGCATGCCTCCGTGTTCGTTCGCCGGGCCCTGTTCAAGCAGGGCACGCGTGCCGACAGCCTGCCGCTGCCAGCCGTGACCTACACCTCGCCCGAGATCGCACAGATCGGACTGACCGAAGCCGAGGCGCGCGACCGCCACGGCGGCGGCGTATCCGTTTCGAGGTTCCCGTTCGAGGAGAACGACCGCGCGATCGCCGAGGGCAAGACGGCCGGCGAGGTGAAGCTGGTCATCCGCAAGGGTCGCGTCATTGGCGCGTCGATCGCCGGAGACGGCGCCGGCGAGCTGGTCCAGGTCGTCGGGATCGCCATGTCGAACGGTCTGAAGGTGAAGGACTTCACCAATTTCATTTCCCCCTATCCGACCCGTGCGGAAGCGGTAAAGCGCGCGGCTTCGGCGCATTTCCAGGACGTGGTGTTCGGCGCCGGTGCCAAACGCCTCGTCGGCTTGCTCCAGCGTATTCCCTAGCGTATCGCTTGACCCGACATGACGCGGGGCGACGACAGCACGGAGGCCGCCGACCGGCAGGCGCCGGGCTGGTTCGACAGCCTGTCCATCCGCCTTTTCCTGTTGACCATCTGTGCCATCCTGTTGGTCGAGGCGCTGATCTTCGTGCCCAGTGCAGCGGCTTTCCGGGCGAGCTGGCTTGAGGACCGCGCCCAGGCGGGGCGCATCGCATCCCTCGCGGTGGAGGCTGCGCCCTCGCGCGACGTCTCGCGCGAACTGTCGAACATGCTGCTGAGCAGTGCGGAAGTGCTTGCCGTGACCGAGTTGGCAGACGGCGTCCGCTACCAGATCCTTCCGCCCCGTGGCCCCATTCCGCGACCCGTCGTTCCGGTTGATCTGCGTAACCAGACCATGGGCTTCTCCATGCTTGGCACGCTGGAAACCCTGATGGCGCCCGAGGGCCGCACGCTGATGATCCTTGCCGAAGGGGCCGGACCCGGTCGCGCGCTCGAGGTGCTGGTGCCGGAAGCGCCCCTGCAGGCCGAGCTGGCGGCGTTCGGGCTGCGCATTCTCGGCCTGTCGCTGATCATATCCCTGGTCACGGGCGCGGTGATCTATCTGCTTCTGTTCCTTGTGGTCGTGCGACCGATGCGACGGGTCACGCGGTCGGTGGAGCAGTTTCGCGACGACCCAGGTGCCTGGACGCGCCGCCTGCCGCCGACCGCACGTCGCGACGAGATCGGCCGGGCGCAGAACGCGCTCGCCGATATGGAGGCGGCCGTGTCGGACTCGTTCCGCCAGCGGGCACGCCTGGCCGAGCTTGGCGAGGCCGTGGCGAGGATCCAGCACGACCTTCGGGGATCGCTGGCAGCCGCGCAGATCGTTTCGGAGGGGCTGGCGACCTCCGATGATCCCCGCGTACGCCGGGCGGCACCGCGGCTCGAGCGGGCCCTCCGCCGGGCGATCAGCCTGGCGACCGGTACGCTCGAATACGGCCGGCGTGACAGGGCGCCCGCCCAGCTTCAGACCGTCGACCTGGAGGCTGTGCTGCGGGAGGCCGCCGACGAGGCGTTGGTCGCCCATGCCGGGATCGACCTCGACCTGGCGCTGGACGCGCGCCGGACCGCGCGTGCCGATCCCGACCACCTTCACCGCATTGCCGCCAACCTGATCCGAAACGCGGCGGAGGCGATGCAGGGCCAGGGCCGCATTGCCATACGTGCCGACGACGCCGGCGCGAGCCTGCGTTTCTCGGATACGGGCCCAGGGCTTCCGGACACCCTGAAGGCCAATCTGTTCAAACCGTTCGCCCGGGGAGGGAAGGCCGGCAGTACGGGCCTGGGCCTTGCCATAGCGCGCGACCTCGCCCGGGCCATGGGCGGCGACCTGGTGCTCGAGACGACCGGCCCGCAGGGCACCGTGTTTCGTCTCGACCTTCCGGCCTAGGCGCGCTCATGCAGGTGCTCCTTGAGGCCGGCGGACTGATCGCGGTGGACAAGCCGTCCGGCCTTTTGTCCGTGCCGGGCCGCGGGCCGGAGAAGGCCGACTGCGTCGTAGCCCGGCTTTCGCGGACCCGCCCCTGGGTGCGCGAGGTGCATCGGCTCGACCGCGACACGTCGGGCCTCATGCTGTTGGCGACCGACCCCGACACGCACCGGGCGATGACGGCTGCCTTTGCAGACCGGCGCATCAAGAAGGGCTATGTGGCGCGCGTGGCGGGCCGGCCCAAGGCTTGCGAGGGCGAGGTCGATCTCCCACTGGCCGCCGACTGGCCCAACCGGCCGCGTCAGAAGGTCGATCCCGAGACCGGCCGCCCGGCCCGGACCCGCTGGCGGGTCCTGGCGCGAGAAATCGACGCCACGCGCATGGCGCTGGAGCCGGTCACCGGACGCAGCCATCAGCTTCGCGTGCACATGGCGGCAATCGGACACCCGATTCTGGGCGACCCGTTCTATGCGCCCGACTGCGTTGCTGCTGCCGCGCCGAGGCTCTGTCTGCACGCCGCGCATCTCTCCTTTGTTCATCCGTCGACTGCGCGCCGCATCGACCTCTATGCGCCGGTTCCGTTCTAGCGCATCGTCAAGCCAATCCGGGTCAGTGGAGATGGGCTAGGCAATTGTTTTTGAATATTTTCTTGATGCGAGCCGGTGCCCACTTCGCGTGAACATGCTTAGTCTCCGGGGCTTTCCAAGGCGGCGCGCGTCGCCTAAGCCGGGGGCGACGCGAACGACCCCGGAGCCTTCATGACCCAGATCGACGCCCGCCAGGACTGGACCCGAGACGAGATCGGCGCCCTCTACGACCTGCCGCTTGACCGGCTTTTCGCCCGCGCTCTGGAGGTGAAAGCCGCGAACTGGGCCGACGGTGCGGTGCAGAAATCACAGCTCCTCTCGATCAAGACCGGCGGGTGTGCGGAAGACTGCGGATACTGCGCGCAGTCTGCGCATTTCGACACCGGCCTCAGGGCGGAGAAGCTGATGCCGCTGGGCGAGGTCGTCGAGGCCGCGCGGCGGGCAAAGATGAATGGCGCCGACCGGTTCTGCATGGGCGCGGCCTGGCGCAGTCTGAAGGATCGCGATCTGCCAAAGGTCGCCGAGATGATCGCGGCGGTGAAGGCCGAAGGGCTGGAGACCTGCGTGACGCTGGGCATGCTTGAACCCGGGCAGGCCGAGACGCTGGCGGCGGCCGGACTCGACTATTATAATCACAATCTGGACACCTCGCCGGAATATTACGACCAGGTCGTCACAACGCGGACCTATGCCGATCGCCTTGAAACGCTGGCGCGGTGCCGCCAGGCCGGCATAAGGCTTTGCTGCGGCGGGATCCTGGGCATGGGGGAATCGCGTGCCGACCGGATCGGGCTGATCCATGAACTGGCAAAGCTCGATCCGCACCCCGAAAGCGTTCCGATCAACATGCTGGTGCCGATTCCGGGCACGCCGCTCGGCGATAGTCCCCCCATCGGAGTCGTGGAGCTGGCGCGGGCGATCGCCGTTTGCCGCGTCGTCTTTCCAAAGAGCTGGGTCCGGCTGGCCGCCGGACGCGATGCCATGAGCGAGGAGGGGCAGGCCCTCTGCCTCCTGGCGGGCGCCAACAGCCTCTTCGTGGGCGACCGCCTTCTGACGACCGACAATCCCGATGTGGACGAGACGACAGACCTTCTCGGCGCGATGGGGTTCGAGGCCAGCGAGGGCGAGCGGATGAAGACCGGGCGAACGGTCCTGATCGACGCCGAATCCGGACGATAGCAGGGAGGTGAGGCAGATGGCCCTGGAGGCGGTGATCTGGGACTTCGGCGGCGTGTTTACCACGTCGCCCTTCGAGGCGTTCAACGCCTATGAGGCGGAAAACGGTCTGCCGAAGGATTTTATCCGGACGGTCAACGCCACCAATCCGGACGACAATGCCTGGGCCCGCATCGAGCGCTCGCAGATCACGACCGAGGCCTTCGACGCGGCCTTTCGCGAAGAAAGCCGCGCCCTTGGCCATGAGGTTCCGGGCGCCGATGTGTTGGCCCTGCTGTCGGGCCGTCTGCGCCCCCGCGTGGTGACAGCCCTGGCGACCTGCAAGGCACACGGCGTAAAGGTCGGTTGCATCACGAACAACGCGCCGGTCGGGCAGGGCGCCAGCATGACATCCGATCCCGGCCGGGCCGCGGAGATGGCCAGCGTCTTTGCGCAGTTCGATCATGTCATTGAGAGTTCGAAGATCGGCATCCGCAAGCCGGATCCGAGGATTTATGCCCTGATGTGCGAAGCGCTGGACGTTGCGCCCACTGGATGTGTCTATCTCGATGATCTCGGCATCAACCTGAAGCCCGCGCGCGCCATGGGAATGACCACCATCAAGGTCCTGTCGGAGGAGCAGCTGCTGCAGGATCTGGCCGCGGCCACGGGATATCGGTTCGATGAGCCGGCGTGACAAGCGCGCAGTCGACTGGGGTGGGGCATGGGCGGTTTCGGAGCGGCGATCGCGGGCGGCCTGGCCCTCCTCTGTCTGGCCGCGCTTGTTGGCTGCGGAGACCCGGCACCCGCCGGAGAGGTGAGGTCCGGGCCGGATCCGTCCCTGATCGATCCGCCAACGGCAGACGGCCCACCGCCCTTGCCTGCACCTGTGGCGGAGACGCGCCAGGAGCTGCTCGATATCGCACGGTCCGGAAGCCTGCGCCGGCTGGCGAGACGCGCCGAGGCAGAGCCGGCCTTCCTCTCCAATCTGGGCGGCGACCCGCATTACAATCACTGGTATCTACTGCGCGCCATCGGCGTGGATCCACTGCGCAATCTTCGCACGCTGCTTGACCTGCCGCATGCCAGGAAAGACGTGGGAGGGGAGGTCTGGTACATCTGGCCGGACCTTGCGGCGCGGGATCCCGAGGCGCTGCGCCCGGAGCGGATGGACTTTCGCGACCGGGCACGGCTTGAGGCGCTCCTGGGTGAGTCGGGTCTGGCAAAGCTGGCGAATGGCGACACCTATCCAGGTCTGCGCACCGCGATTTCCGAGGACGGGTCCTGGCGCTACTTCCTTCACGAGACCGGAGAAACGGAGGACTGACATGGCCGAAACGATTGGCGCACACGCCCTGACCGCGAAGCACACCGCCTGGCAGGCGGTGGACGACGGACGCGACGCGGTTCGGCGCACCTTCAAGTTTGCCGACTTCAAGACGGCCTGGGCCTTCATGTCCGGTGCCGCGCTGAAGGCCGAGCAGATGGACCATCATCCGGAATGGTCGAACGTGTACAACACGGTGAACGTGACGCTGACGACCCACGATGCCGGTGGCGTCACCGAGAAGGATCTCGAATTGGCGGCCTTCATGGACGTTCTGGAAGGACGTCTCGCCGGTGGAACCGCTTGACGCCCGGCGCGCTAGCTGGAACCGAAGCCCGATCCTTTGGCAGAAAGATACAGGGAGGATTGCATGGGTCGGGTTTCGGGGAAGATGGCGCTCATCACGGGGGGCGCTCAGGGCTTGGGTGCGGCATCGGCGCGACTGCTGGCGCGCGAGGGGGCGAGGGTGGCCGTCAGCGACCTTAACGGTGAGGGCGCCAGGGCTGTGGCCGATGAGATCAACGCCGCCCATGGGGCCGGCACCGCGGTCGCGTTCCAGCACGATGTGACCGATGCCGAACGCTGGCAGGTCGTGCTGAAGGAGGCTGCCGACCAGCTCGGCGGGCTGAACGTTCTCGTGAACAATGCCGGGATCGGGAGCATGGCCACCGTCGAGGATGAGGACTATGAGACCTTCCGAAAGGTCATGGCGGTCGACGTCGATTCAATCTTCTTCGGTTGCAAGTACGCCATTCCGCTGATGCGGCCTCACGGGCTCGGCTCCATCGTCAACATCTCCTCCATCGCGGGGATCATCGCGTCGCCGAATTACGTGTCCTACAATTCGGCGAAGGCGGCCGTGCGGCACATGTCGAAGTCGATTGCGCTCCACTGTGCCAAGACCGGTGGTCAGATCCGGTGCAATTCGGTGCATCCGGCGTTCATCAACACCCCGATTCTGGACCGCGTGAAGGAAATGTTCGGCGAGGAGGAGGGGCTGGCGAAGCTGGGCCGGCAGGTTCCACTGGGCCGTGTGGGCGACCCCGACGACGTGGCCTATGCCGTGCTCTACCTGGCCTCCGACGAGAGCAAGTTCATCACCGGGGCCGAACTCAAGATCGATGGCGGCATCTCCGCCATGTAGATCGGTGCAGTCTTTCCGTCGGATCCCGTCTGCCGGGTGCCTGGGGAGCACGGCGGGGGTGCGCTGTCAGCCTGTCCGGGCGATCGGCCGGTGGCGCAGGACCAGAGTCGCGTAGGCAAACAGCACGCTCATCATGAGCGCGCAGACCAGCAGGGGCAGGGCGCTGCCTGCCATGTAGAGGGCAGCGCCCACCAGCGGACCGACGACGAAACCGGCTGGCGGCGCCGCCGACACCAAAGCTGCGGCAGCCCCCTGTTCGTCGGGCGTGACGGCCAGCGTCGCCAGCGCGTTGGCCGCCGGGACGACAAAGGCAGAGCCGCAGCCGACACTGACGAATGACAGGCAAAGCGCCCAGAAGGGCGAGGTGAGCGCGGCCGCCACATACCCACAGGCGATCAGCGCAAGGCCGACTGGCAGCATCTGTCGCGGATCGGGCTTCACGCGGTTTACATAGCCAAACTGCACGATCACCAGACAGACCGCCATGATGGAATACGCGATGCCGGAACTCTGCACCGCCGCCGCGCGATCGAGGAGATACCGATCCTGGACCAGCCAGGCGAGCGTCTGCTGGATGGCGCCGATGCCGATGAAATAGGCAAACAGGAAGCCGATATATGGCAGCACCCTTGGATCGCGAAACCGCAAGGGTGCCGGCCGGCCGCGTCCCGTGGCGCCCTCGGCCGGCGGCAGGATTACTGCGACCAGCCCTGCCGTGGCAAAGGAGAGCACGACCGACGCCCAGAGTGGAGCGAGCGCGCCGAACGGCGCCATCACGGTCGCCAGTCCGGGGCCAAGCACGGATCCCACGCTCATCGCGACGCCGACAATGCCCATGCCGGCGGCCCGGTTGCGCACTGTCGTGGCATCCGTCATTGCGGCCATCACCGAGGGCTGCAGGCCGGGCGACAGCAGGCCGAAGGAGAGGCGCGCCACCAGCAGGGACAGGAAGGTGGTCAGTCCCGTCATCATCCCGGCCAGCGCCGCATCCAGCACGATGTTGAACAGCGCGTTCGTGGCGCCCATCGCGCAGAGCGAGAAGATCATGACCCGCTTGCGTCCGATCCGGTTGGCAAGCCGGCCCCAGGCTGGCGTGAGCAGGGCGTAGAAGAAGGCCGACAGCGTCAGGATGCCGGCGACCTGAAGCTCGTTCAGGCCCGCATCCCGGGCAAGCGGCGAGGCGACCACGAAACTGATCGTCATGCCCACGCCCATGGAAATCACGGCGATGGCAATCGTCGCCTGTTGAACGATAGATAGGGGCTGTAGCGGACGGTCGTCGGGGAGGTCGGTCATGGGGCGCCTTGCCATTTGTGGTTAAGTCTAGGCACGGTTCCCGGCTTTGCCAATCTGGCATCGGTCATGACCCTGCGTCATGCCAGACGGTTGCAGGACAGGTCCGCCCCGGTCTAAGGAGCCGCAGCATCCGAAGGAGGATCCCTTGCGCGCCTTGCTCGATATCGTCCTGATCATTCTGGACATTGCGACGTTCGTCATCATCGCCCAGGCGATCCTGTCCTGGCTTGTGTCCTTCGGCGTCCTGAACCTGCAGAACGGGATGGTCCGGCAGATCTGGTATGGCCTGCAGACCCTGACCGAACCGGTCTACCGGCCGATCCGCAACATTCTGCCCAGTGCCGGCGGGCTCGATTTCACGCCGATCGTGGTCATCCTCGCGATCATCTTCCTGGAACGCGTGATCATGCTTTATCTCTACCCCAACGTCTTCTAGCGCGCGGGTTGTGTACGGAACCGCGCCGTGCGCGTGACGTCGAGGCTGCAGACGCGGCGGTGGGAGAGCTCAGGGAATGGATCGAGAATGACGGCAGCGACAATTGACGGAAAGGGCGTCGCTGAGCGCCTGCGGGAGCGAATCGCGCGTCAGGTTGGAGACTTCCCCGCGGCGCCCACGCTGGCTGTCGTGCTTGTGGGAGATAATCCCGCCAGCCAGATCTATGTGCGCAACAAGATCCGCCAGACCGAATCCGTCGGCATGCGGTCCGAGCCGCATCTGCTGGCGGCCGACATTGCCCAGGGCGCGCTCGAGGCCCTCTTGGAACGGCTGTCGGCAGACGACACGGTGGACGGCATCCTGCTGCAACTTCCGCTGCCTGACGGGCTCGACGCGGACGCGGCGATCGCCCGGATCGATCCGGCCAAGGATGTGGACGGCCTCACCGAGGCGAGCGCCGGCCGATTGCTCCTGGGCCGGCCTGGCCTTCGACCCTGCACACCGACCGGTTGCGTGTTGCTGGCGAAGGAGGCCCTCGGCGAAGACCTGACCGGCAAGCACGCCGTGATCGTCGGGCGGTCCATTCTGGTGGGCAAGCCCGCCGCGCTCCTGTTCCTGGAAGCCAACTGTACCGTCACCGTCGCCCATTCGCGCACGGCCGACCTGCCGGGCATTTGCCGCACGGCAGATATCCTCGTGCCGGCGGTGGGCCGCCCGGCCATGGTGCAGGGCGATTGGGTCAAGCCCGGCGCCACGCTGATCGATGTGGGAATCAACCGTATCGAGGCGCCCGAGCGAGGCCCCGGCAAGACACGGATCGTCGGCGATGCCGACTTCAACGGCTGCGCGGAGGTAGCGGCCCACATCACGCCGGTGCCCGGTGGGGTCGGCCCCATGACCATTGCCTGCCTGTTGCGTAACACGGTCCTCGCCGCCGCGGCCCGGCGCGGCTGGTCCCTGGCGGGCGAGCTCTGAGGCATTTTCAAGCGAAGTCGGCAGCGGTTCACGCGATGAGTGTTCCCCCCTCCCTCTGGGATGCCCCCTGGATCGTCGCGCTTTGGCAGCGGCAGGCAGGGCGCTGTGCCCTGTGCGGGGAGGCGATGGCGCGCACCCGGTTCGAGTGTGCCCACGCAACGATCTGGAAGCGTCGGCGGCCAACCCTTGACCATATCCGTCCAAGGGGGGCGGGCGGCGCGGAGTCCGTGGACAACCTGCAGCTCGCCCACGCAGACTGCAACCGGCGAAAGGGTCGGCGCCTGGCGCCCGTGTCAGGCTGAGCCAGGGCCACCCTGTTCCGCCGCATCCGGGCCCGGGCGCAGCACGATCCAGACCGCCACGCCCATCGTGATGGCGAGCACGATGGCGAGCGCCACGACCTGGCCTTGCAGGCTCCACGCCGCAAGAGCAATCGACAGGGCGATACCGACAAGCGCGCTGAACTTGGCAGACCGGCGCATCCTGCCCCGCTCGACGAAGAGCGCGATATCGGCGCCGACCCTGGGTCGTGCATACAGCCAGTCACGCCACTCGGGGGCGGAGCGCGCAAACACCCATGCGGCAAGGATCCAGAAGATCGTCGTCGGCCAGACCGGCAGGACCAGTCCTATTCCGCCAAGGATCAGCAACAGGAATCCGAAACCGCGCAGCAACAGCATGAAGCAGCCTTTCGCGTCGAATATATGCGGTCCGGACGCGATTGCCAGCGCCAGCCGGCCGGGGGCGGCGACCCTGAGGAGTCCCAAGTGTCGGCGGGCGGGACATCCTGCGTGCGAGACCTAGGTCCCGGCCCATGCGGTATCTGAACTTCGACACCTTCGAGCGCGTTTCCGCCGGCCTCCTGCTGCTCGGGATGTCCGTGGTGATCCTGCTCACGATCTTTCATTTCGGCGTCGGCCTCTACGAGTTCACGCTCGGCTACACGGTCTCGCTGGACTACACGGCGTTCCAGCGGATCTTCGACCGTGTGCTGGCGGCGGTCATCGCGCTGGAGCTTGCACGGTCTGTCCAGCAGATGGCGCTCGGCAAGCATGGCGTCGTCCAGGTGCGCACGGTCATCCTCATCGGCGTGCTCGCAGTCGTGCGCAAACTGATCCTGCTCGAGATCGAGAGCACGAGCGGGGTCTACCTGCTCGGCCTCAGCGCCACGATCGTCGCGCTGGGAAGCGTCTACAGTCTGCTCTACTGGGTCGAGCTCCGCGTGAAGCCGCAACGCAGTCCACTCGAGGACAAGGCAGAAAAAGGGTAAGCCGGCAGATGACGGGATCTTTCCCGTCCAAGCTGTCATCTTCACCGCGGCGCCACACTTTCTCCCTGTTCCCGCGACAGCAAGAAGATGTATTGACGGTTAGATAACGATTGCAGGGAGGTCGTCATGTCGCGGATCGGGACATGGGTACGGGGCCTGGCCGTGGCCGGGCTGGCGAGCCTGATGGCGGCCTGCGGCGGGGATGGAGCGGTCGACGCGCCCGATGAGGGGGAGGGCACGGTCGTGGAACGCTCCGCACGCGACCAGGCGGCGGCGGAGCGCCGGGAACGCCTTCGCCAGCGTGCGGCCGACCGCAACGAGGCCGACTTCACCTACTTCCGTTACCGGGTGGACGTCTCAAGCGAGTCCCCGAAGGCCTGTCTTGTCTTCTCGGCGGCGCTTGACCCTGACACGGACTATGAGCCCTACCTCGAATTCCGGCCTGCCTTTCGGCCAGCGCTCCAGGTCAGCGGCCGCGAACTCTGCATCGGTGGTCTGGCCTTCGGGAGCCAGCGCACCGCCATTCTGAAATCCGGGCTCCCGGCAGCCGACGGTCGTACGCTCGACCGGTCCGAGGAGGTGGCGATCGATTTCGCTGATCGCCCCCCCTATGTCGGCTTCGACGGCGGCGGCGTGATCCTCCCGCGTACCGACGCCGACGGTCTGCCGATCGAGACCGTGAACGTCGACCGTGTCGACATCACGGTCAGTCACGTGCCGGACCGGGCGCTGTTCCAGAAGTCGATCGGCGATGGCCGTACGACCCGGCAGGGCGAGTATGCCTATCTCTATGGCGACGAGGATCCCGGCGACGTGGCGGTGGAATTGTGGTCGGGATCCATGCCGGTCGAGGCGCTCCAGAACGCGCCGGTCACGACGGTCTTCCCGCTTCAGGACGTGATCGGCGAGCTGGATCCGGGGGCCTATTTCGTCGAGGTGCGCGATGCCCGCGACCTGGCGGCCGGCGCCGGGCCTCCGGCCTCTGCCCGCCGCTGGATCGTGATGACCGACCTGGCGCTCACGGCCTACCGGGGGGAAGACGGACTGGACCTGACCCTGCGCTCGCTACAGGACGGTCAGGAAGTGATCGACGCGCGCGTGGAGCTGATTGCCCGCAACAATGATGTTCTGGCGACGGCGACCACCGGTGAGGATGGCCGCGTCCGGTTTGCTGGACCTATCCTGTCGGGGTCCGGCAATGCCGCGCCGAAGCTGGTTATGGCTTACGGCGCGCGGGGCGACATTGCCGTGATCGACCTGACGCGCGCGCCTGTCGACCTGTCGGAACTGGATGTGGGCGGACGCAGGGTACCCGGGCCCGTGGACGCGTATGTCTACAGTGAGCGCGGCATCTATCGGCCGGGCGAGACGGTGCATCTGGTGGCTCTGCTTCGCGACCGCGAAGCGCGCATGATCACGGGTCGGCCGGGTGAACTGACCGTCCGTCGCCCCAATGGCCTGGTGGCCGAAACGGTTCGCTTCGAGGGTACCGAAACCGGCGCGGTCGTCCATGATTTTACCCTGGCCGACGATGCCCAGCGGGGCGAATGGCGCGCCGAGCTGACGATTGACGGGATGGGCCGCGCGGGTGGCGCGCGCTTCGCTGTGGAAGATTTCGTGCCGCAGCGGGTTGCGCTTGAGCTGGCGGCCGACACCGACACGGCGATGTCGGCCGGCGGAATGCGGCCCGTGGAGGTCGACGCACGATTCCTCTATGGCGCACCCGGCGCTGGCCTCGTCGTGCAGGGCCGGGCGCGCCTGGAACCCGATCCGAGCCCCTTCGAGGCGTTCGACGGGTTCCGGTTCGGCCGGCACGACGTGACTTTCCGCGAGGAGATCATCGAGCTGGACGAGTCCGTCGCGGACGGTGACGGCAAGGCGGTCATGCGTCTCGACCCGGGGCAGCGTGGGACCGAGAGCGATCGCCCGCTGCGGCTGAACACGGTTGTCACGGTGCTCGAACCCGGCGGGCGGCCGGTGTCGGAGAGCGTCCGCGTGCCCTACCGGCCCCAGGAGCTCTATGTCGGGCTCAGATCGGACTTCGAGGACCGGGCGCCTGCAGAGGCGCCTGCCAGGTTCGAGCTGGCGGCGGTGAGCGCTGAGGGCGAGGCGGCAGCGGCCGAACTGGCATGGAAGGTTCTTGCCATCGACTACCACTACGACTGGTACCGGGAGGATGGCGAATGGCGCTGGCGCAGGTCGCGCCAGGTAAGCGTCGTCAATGAGGGTGTGGCGCGCACGACGGCCGGCGGCACCGAGCAGATCGAGGTCGACGGGCTCGATTGGGGCGCCCACGAACTTGTCGTGGAAGGCCCTGGCGGTGCCCAGGCCAGCCTTGGCTTTCGGGTCGGATGGGGCGGCGACGGCACCGGCGAGGGTGTTGAGGCGCCCGATCGGGTGCAGGTGGATCTCACCGAGCCGGAGGTCCGTCCCGGCCGGGCTGCCGAAATCGCCATTGTCCCACCCTATGATGGCGAGGCGCAGATCGTGGTGGCGACGGATCGCATCCTGCTGTCGGAGACCCGGCCGGTCAGCGCCGACGGGACGCGCGTCACGCTCCCGGTGACCGAGGAGTGGGGCGAGGGCGCCTACATCATGGTGACGGTGTTTACCGAACGCGATCCCGTACTTGCCGCCAAGCCGCGTCGTGCGGTGGGCGTGGCCTACGCCCCGGTGGACATGGCGCCGCGCACCTTCGACATGGCGCTCAACGCGCCCGAAGTGGCGCGTCCGCGCCGGGAACAGCTGATCGAGGTGGAGATCGCGGACGGACCCCGCGAACCCGTCTTCCTCACCCTTGCCGCCGTTGACGAGGGCATTCTGCGGCTCACCAAGTATCAGAGCCCGGACCCTGTCGCCTACTATTTCGGCAAGAAGGCGCTGGGTGTCGACCTGCATGACGATTACGGTCGGCTTCTGGACCCGAACCGCGGCCTTCCGGCAACCGTGAGGACGGGCGGCGACCAGCTTGGCGGCGAAGGGCTGAGCGTGGTGCCGGTCAGGACGGTCGCGCTGTGGTCGGGTGAGGTCGATCTGGGTCGGTCGCGCACGGCGCGGGTCCGGTTCGATCTGCCGGACTTCAATGGCGAACTGCGCCTGATGGCGGTGGCCTGGTCTGCCGACGGCCTGGGCGCTGCGGAGGCGACCATGGTCGTGCGCGATCCCGCCCCCACCGACCTGGTGCTGCCGCGTTTCCTGGCCCCGGGCGACGAGGCACTTGCCACGGCGAGCATCGACAATGTGGAGCTGCCCGAAGGCGCTTTCGAGGGTCGACTCGATGCAGACGGGCCGTTTTCCGCCGGTGTGGGTAGCTTCAGCCGGACCTTGCCGGAAGGTGCGCGCGCCGACGTCCCGGTTCGGCTGACGGCTGACGGTCCTGGTATCGGCACGGTGAGTTTCGCGGTGGAAGGACCCGACGGGTTCTCCGTCGACCATCGCTATCGGATCGAAAGCCGGAGCCCATACCTGCCCGTGACACGGGTCAGTCAGACCCGTATGCAGCCGGGTGAGACCTTTACGCCCTCGCCGGGGCTGTTCGAGGGGCTTGTACCCGGAACCGGGTCGGCACTCGTCAGCTATTCCGCGCTGCCTGTCGATGCCGCAAGCCTTTATGCCTCGCTGGCGCGCTATCCCTATGGCTGCACGGAGCAGACGATCAGCCGGGCCTTGCCGCTCCTCTATTCCGAACAGCTCGTGGCGCTGAGCGCGGACACGGGCGGCGACGCACCCGAAGCGGCAGAAGACAGCGCCCGGCGGGAGGTCCAGGAGACCGTGACGCGTGTCCTGAACCGGCAGAGTGCCGATGGTGCCTTCGGTCTGTGGCGGGAGGGCGATGGTCATGCCTCCCCCTGGATCGGGGCCTATACGACAGACTTCCTGGTCCGAGCGCGGGCAGCCGGCCACGCCGTCCCCGAGACCGCCCTGGAGCGGGCGTATGGTGCCCTGGGCAACGTGGCGACCGGCGACGCCTGGAGGGTCTATGGGTATGACACCGATGCCCATGAAAGCCGGTATCACAGCGATACCCAGGCCAGGCTCATGCGCCGGTCTTCGGCCTATGCCCATTATGTGCTGGCGCGTGCTGGCGAAGGAGACCTGTCGCGTCTGCGCTACCTGCATGACCGGGGACTCGAGGACATCGAGTCTCCGCTGGCGCGTGCCCATGTGGCAGCCGGTCTGGCGCACATGGGCGACCGGGCGCGGGCGGCGAGTGCCTTCGATGCGGCCGTGGCGGCACTGGGCTATGAGAATTCCGGCGACTACTACCAGACGCCCTTGCGTGATCTGGCGGGCGTATTGGCATTGGCCGCGGAAACAGGATTCGAGACCGTGACCGCCGACCTCGCCGAGCGCCTCTCGCGCGACATCCCCGACCCCACCGCACTGTCGACCCAGGAGAAGGCCTTTCTGCTTCTGGCCGTCGACGCGCTGACCGGGGGGGACCCGGATGGGTTCCGGATGCAGGTCGAGGGGCTCGGCCGCGGCAACGACAATGATCGCCGCTATCGGCTGGGCGAGGACCAGATCGGGGCGGGCGTCACCTTTACCCTTGAAGGGGAGACGCCCGTCTTCCGGACCGTTCTGGTCACCGGCCAGCCAGCCAGTGCGCCGCCGCCGGTGTCCAACCGCCTGCGCGTGGAGAAGCGCTACGCCACCCTCGACGGGCGGTCCGTGCGCCTCGGCGACGTGCGCCAGGGCGACCAGATGGTCGTCGTGATTCGCCTGGAGCCGGGGGAGGACCGGATAAACCCGCTGATCGTGGCCGACCTGCTGCCCGCCGGCTTCGAGATCGAGACGGTTCTCGGGCCGGCGGATGGCCGCCGCGAGGCAAGCGACAGCGGTGCGTTCGCCTGGGCAGGGGCCCTGGCACGGCCCGAAAGCGCCTCGGCGCGCGATGACCGGTTCGTGGCGGCGCTGGATGTCGGCGATGCGGCGATGCAGGTAGCCTATATCGTCCGGGCGGTCACGCCGGGTGAGTTCGCCCTGCCGGGCGTGGTGGCCGAGGACATGTACCGAGCCGACGTGAATGCCCGCTCCGCTGCCGGCCGCGTCGCCATTGCGCCGCGAGACGGTGCAGCCGGCGGACAGCGATGAGCGCCGGGGCCGATCCTGGCCCCGACACGACCGGGCGCCCGCCGCTTCCCGGACCCGGAAAGCGGCTGGCCTGGCTGGCCTTGGCGGTGGCCGTGTTGCTTGCCGCGATCCTCGTGCTCGACCGCGTCTTCCCGCCGCCGCTGGAGCGCGCGGCCACGGCCTCGCTCTGGGTCAGCGACCGCGAGGGACGGCCCTTGCGAGCCTTTCCGACTGAGGAGGGACGCTGGCGCCTGCCGGCCGACCTGGACCGGACGGATCCGGCCTTTGTCGCCGCCCTGCTGGAGATCGAGGACCGGCGGTTTCACGCCCATGGTGGGGTCGACTGGCTGGCCCTCTTGCGGGCCGCGGGACAGTCCGTGCGCGCCGGAGAGGTCGTCTCCGGCGGGTCGACGATCACCATGCAGCTTGCCCGGCTGCTGGAACCGCGCCCTCGCACCATCGGGTCCAAGCTCATCGAGCTGGTGCGGGCTCACCAGATCGAAGCCCGGCTCAGCAAGCGTGAGATCCTGGAACTCTATCTGACGCTGGCGCCCTATGGCGGCAATCTGGAGGGTGTGAGAGCGGCGAGCTGGCGCTATTTCGGACACGGTCCCGACCGCCTCTCCGATGACGAGGTCGCCCTTCTGATCGCGCTGCCCCAGGCGCCGGAGGGACGGCGGCCTGATCGACGCCCGGAGGTGGCCAAGCGGTCGCGCAACCGGATCGCGGACCTGCTCGAGGCGAGGGGTCGGGTCTCGCCGGCGCGGGCGGCCGCGGCGCGCGAGGCCGCCTTGCCTGACACCTGGCACGCCTTTCCGTCCCTTGCCTGGCATGCCAGCGACGAGGCGCGTCGTCGGGCAACGGAAACGGCGGGCGACGTGGTGACCACGCTCGACGCGCCCCTGCAGCGCGAGCTCGAGGCGCTGATGGCAAGCCGGTTGGCGCCGGAAGCGCCCCACGTTCAGGCCAGTGTGCTGGTGGTGGACATTCCCACCCGAGCAGTGCGCGCAGCGATCGGTTCGGCCTCGCGGGAGCGTCCGGGCGGCTGGCTCGACCTGACCGCACAGGTCCGCTCGCCCGGATCGGCGCTGAAACCGTTCATCTACGGCCTGGCCTTCGACGACGGACTGGCCGACCCCCAAACGCGGATCACAGACCTTCCCCGGAGGTTCGCAGCCTACCAGCCGGAGAATTTCGACCGCAGCTTTCAAGGCGACGTCACCGTGGCCGAGGCCTTGCAGCATTCCCTGAACGTGCCGGCCGTCCTCACACTCGCGGCGCTCGGGCCGGACCGGCTGGCGGCCAAACTCGCCCATTCCGGCATAGTGCTGCGCCTGGGCGGCGGTCCGGATCGGGCGGGTCTGGCGCTGGCCCTGGGGGGTGCGGGGGTCACGGCACGCGACCTGGCGGTGCTATACGCCGCGCTGGGCGATCACGGCAGGGTGCGCCCGCTGGCCTGGCGGCGTGAGGAAGTTGCCGCAGACGCCGAGGTCTCCTCCCATCCGCTCCTCAGCCCGTACAGTGCCGAAGCGATCCTGGGCATCCTGCGCGAGGCGCCGGCGCCGGCCGGTCGTGTCCCCGCTGCATTGACCCGGGACGGTCCTGCCATCGCGTTCAAGACCGGTACGTCCTATGGGTACCGGGATGCCTGGGCTGCCGGTGTCGCGGGCGACCTGGCGCTGGTGGTCTGGGTGGGGCGTGCGGATGGTGGACCCCGGCCGGGGCAGACGGGACGGGCGGCCGCGCTGCCCCTTCTGTTCGAAGTGGCCGACAGGGCGACCCGTCACCTGGACAGCGACCGGGCGGTTCGGGCGCCCGACGCCCGCGCTCAGCCCGACATACCGGCCCTGGCCAGGCTCGATCCGGACGGCGGGGGGCCGCGGATCCTCTTTCCGCCCGACGGGGCTGAGCTGTGGGCAGGTGCCCTGGATGGTCGCCCCGCGCGCGCGTTCGTGTTGTCGGGGCGTGGTTCCGGGCAGCTCGACTGGTATGTGGACGGCCTGCCTGTCGGACGCGATGCGGCCGGGGCGCCGGTCTGGTCACCCCAGCGGGCAGGCTTCTACAAGGTGACCGCCGTCGACCCCACGGGGCGCAGCGTCTCTGCGCTGGTCAGGGTCATCGGCGCGCCCAGTGGCTGATCGCCAGGAGGTGCGCGCCCAAAGGACGCGCCCTGGCGTGTGTGACCTTTTCGCCAGTCCCGGCTACACACGTGCGTGAGCGGTGCCAAAGGGGGTCGAAATGCGGTCGCAAAGACCGCATATCGCGCTCAGCAAACAGAACGGAATCGACCATGCGCTGGATGAATGCCACTTCGAGCCCCCTTCTTGTGGGTCTTGTTTCAGCCGCCTTCGCCATGTTCTCCGCGAGCGCAGGGGCCGAGACCACGCCGATGGAGATCAAGACGGTGGAGGATGCGCGCAGCGCGGTCTTTGCCGGCGGGTGCTTCTGGTGCGTGGAAGCGGATTTCGACAAGGTCGACGGCGTGCTCGAAACCATTTCGGGCTATGTGGGCGGCAAGAGCACGGCACCGACCTATCGCACCCATGCACGCGACGGGCATCTGGAAGCGGTCAGGATCGCCTTCGACCCGGATCGGGTGAGCTATGAGCAGCTCGTTACCCACTTTTTCCGCAGCATCGATCCCACCGACGCCGGTGGTCAGTTCTGTGACCGTGGGCACAGCTATACCACGGCCGTCTTCGCCCAGAATGAGCGGCAGGCGGAAATCGCGCGGTCCGAGATCGCGGCGATCGAGGCGTCAGGCCGGCTCGACGCGCCGGTGGTCACCAGGGTGCGCGGCGACGAAACCTTTTATCCTGCCGAGGATTACCACCAGGATTATTACAAGAAGAAGCCATTGAAGTATCAGTTCTACCGCCAGGCCTGCGGCCGCGACGCCCGTCTGGAGGAGGTCTGGGGCGAAGACGCCACCGGGTGAGCCTTTGCCTTCGGCGGCTCACGTCTCCGTGTCGGGCCCCGGCAAGGGCGGGCAGGGATCCGGCTTGCGCTCCGAAACGCCTGAAAACTGTTCTTCCCAGTCCGCATCGCGGGCCAGTGGGACGTAACCCGACCCGATATAGAGTTCCAGCCGGCGCTCGATGGGACAGCCATCAGGGCGTTGGCCCAGGGGTACGATGAGCGTGCCCACATGTTCGAACCTGGCGAAGTCCGCACGGATGCGGGGGCGGAAGTCTGGACGGTCGCTCGCCACGAGGACCCGGTCGTCAATGTCTCCGTCCAGCGGCTGACGCTCGGCAAAGCTTTTCACGTCGGCCGTGCGCCGCCAGCTGATCAGGGGCACGTCCAGTGTGCTGCGCGCATAATAGTCTACGCCATGCCAGATCTCGCGCTCGTCGACGAGCAGGGCAGTCGCCTCGTGGCGCTGGACTTCGCGCACCAGGGCGCGGGCCGTTTCCTCCCAGCCCCGCGCGCGCTTGAGCGCGTTGTCCAGGCCCAGCGAAGCCGTGACGGCGGGCGGGCTCGCCACCAGTGCCCCCGCGCCAAGCGCCAGCGTCGCGTGAAGGGCGAAGGCGGCAATCAACAGGCCCGAGAGCTGGAATCGCTGCCAGGCGCCGATGGCGAGAAGCAGCGCCGCCATGCCGAGGCCGAGGGCGATCCTGAAGCCCGTGGCGAGATCGGGGACGAGCTGGACGGCGACGGCCGTGACGGCGGCGATGGCAAGCCAGACCGCGCGGTTCGACCCGGCGCGGATCAGCCAGCCTGCGACCAGGACGCTGGCGGCCGGGTAGGCGGTGGCCGCCCAGTTCGCATGTGCGCGCGACAGGACGGCCTGGATGGCGATGATGACCAGAACCGGAAGGATGAAGCACAGGAGCCAGCGATCGGCGGCGCGTTCTTCCAGCGTGCCGCGTTGTCTGAAGGCGACCAGGCCGATCAGCAGGGCGAGAAAGCCCACGGGGCCGAAAATGCCCATCTGATCCACGAGGAATTTCGGCAGGTTCTCAAGGTTGAACAGGGGGCCGCCGAGATTCGCATTGTCGACGGTGTGGCTCACCGTGTCGAAGGCGTTCGCGGCATTCCAGGCCAGGTGCGGTGCGAGCACGAGCGCGGCGACCCCCAGACTCACGGCCCCCTTGAGGCCCAGAAGCGCACGCCGTGACGGTGGATCGATCAGTGCCGTGAGGCCAAGCCCGATCACGAAGTAGAGAGCGGCATACTTGGCCAGCATCGCCACGCCGATGGCCAGACCCAGCGCAATATGCCCAACCCAGCCCGAGACGCCCTGACGGGCCCGCCAGTAGAGATAGAGCGCGGCAGAGAACACCGGCAGCAGGACGCCGTCGGTGGACAGAAGCATGGACGAGAGAATCACGCCCGGCATCAGCGCATAGGTCAGCGCCGCATAGAGACCGACGCGCGAACCGTAGATCGCCCGCCCGAGGAAGAACAGCGCGGCGGCAGCCAGTGTGTGCAGGAACGGAGCGGGCAAGCGGATTGCCCACACTGCGTCCCCGAAGAGGTCGGTCGCAGCCCGGATCACCCAGGCGATGAGGGGCGGCTTTGAATAGTAGCCCCAGTCTAGCGTCCGGCTCCAGCGCCAGTACTGGGCTTCATCGGCATAGAGGTCGAGCCCGGAGACCAGCACGGCCGCGACCCGCACGATCAGGAGCAGCCCGAGCAGCGCAAAAGTGACCCACGCGTAGCGGTCCGACATCAGCGCCATGCGCCGCTCCCTTCAGGACGGTGATCGATGCGGACGCTAGGACCACCCGGCCTCGAAATAAACCCTTTCGGTCGTTTCCCGCGCTGATGTGACATCTGCAATCTTATATAGAATAAAATTCAATGACAATTTATTGTAGACACCTGATCGCATTTGTTGCGCCGCGAACACAGTGTTCGTCTATGACCAACCTGTCATCGAAGTTTCACGACAACTTTACTGAACTGTCTCGGCTCGTGCGTAACGCCGCCTCAGCCGTACATCGATTGGCGCCCCAATCGACGGCTTTCACGAATACTCGAGGGGTTATCACCGATGATGAACTGGAAGACACTCGCAGGCGGCGCCGCCGTCTCCGTCATGGCGATGGCCGCCGTGCAGCAGGCCGAAGCCCAGGTAACCACGTCCGGCATACGTGGTTCTGTCACGACCGAGACCGGCACGCCGATCGCCGGTGCCACGGTTACCGTGACCGATCCGGCCACCGGTTTCGCCCGGCAAACCGAGACGAGCGCCAATGGCTTCTTCTCCTTCCGCGGCCTGCCCGTCGGCGGTCGTTACGATGTCTCGGTTGCGTCGTCGGCTTATCAGTCCGAAGTGATCGAGGGCGTTGGCCTGAATCTCGGTGACACGACGGATGTCAACTTTGCGCTAGCTGGTGACGAGGCCCGGACGCTCGATGCCGTGGTCGTGACCGCGAGCGGCGCCGATATTGCGCAGGTGGCCGTTGGCCCGAGCGCCGTTTTTGGTATCGAGACTCTTGAAAGAGCCCCGGCCATCAACCGTAACATTGTTGACGTCCTGCGCATTGATCCGCGCGTCTATGTCGATGAAAGCCGAGGCGACATCAACCCGGTCCAGTGCGGCGGCAAGAATCCCCGTTTCAACTCGCTCACGCTCGATGGCGTTCGCCTGAATGATGGTTTCGGCCTCAACTCCAATGGTTACCCGACCGAGCGTCAGCCCTTCCCGTTCGACGCAATCGAGGAAGTCGCCATCGAACTCGCCCCATTCGACGTCGAATATGGCGGCTTCACGGCCTGTAACATCAACGCCGTCACCAAGTCCGGCACCAATGAATTTCACGGTTCGCTGTTCTACGACTACACATCGAATGATCTGCAGGGCGACTCGCTTGAAGGCGATAACGTTGCCGTTCCGGATTTTGACGAGCAGCGATACGGTGCCCAGGTTGGCGGACCAATCATCAAGGACAAGCTGTTCTTCTCAATTGCCTATGAGAAGCTTGAGGGCGTGAACCTGTTCACTCGCGGGTCGGCGGAATCGGGCGCGATCAACGCAAATCCCGACCTTCCACAGGCCACGCTCGACGAGATCCGGCAGATTGCCCAGGACGTCTATGGCTATGACGTCGGCAATGAGCCCTCGAGTTTCGACAACGAGGACGAGAAACTTCTCGTCAAACTGGACTGGAACATTAACAACCAGCATCGTGCAGCCTTTACTTATAACTATAATGACGGCTTCAACATCAGCGCGTCCGATGGCGACTCTGACGAATTTGAGTTCGACAAGCACCTCTATGAGCGCGGCGCGGAACTGAACCAGTATGTGGGCTACCTGTATTCCGACTGGACGCCGAACTTCTCGACGGAGCTGCGTGCCGGCTATGTCGAACTCGACAACCGCCAGATCTCTCTCGGTGGAACGGATTTCGGTGAAATTACCATTTCAACGCCTGGGGCCGACGTCTATATCGGTGGCGACGATTCCCGCCAGGCGAATAAACTAAAATACGACATTACCAGTTTTGCCGCAAAGGGCTTTTATTCCGCCGGCGACCACAATATCACCTTCGGATGGGAGCGCGAGCAGTACGAAATCTTCAACGTCTTCGTTCAGCATGTCGAGACTGAGATCGATTTCGAGAGCATCGATTTCCTCGATGCCGACGGAAATGTCGTGTCCGAGATTTCTGCCGTCGAGGCCTTCCGTCGCGGTCTTGCCAGCAATGTCGACTACAACAACGCTCCTTCAGGTGATCCGTTCGATGCGGCCGCTGACTGGGGTTATGCGATCGACACGCTGTATGCTCAGAATCAGTGGCAGGTGAATGAACAGCTCTCCGTGATAGGTGGTCTGCGCCTCGATTACTGGACGACTGATGACGCTCCGGAAACCAATGCTGACTTTCTGGCCGATTACGGTTTCAGCAATGGTCAGACGCTCGATGGTCTGTCGCTGCTTCAGCCTCGCCTCGCCTTCACCTATGATTACAGCAATGAGCTGACGTTCCGCGGCGGTATTGGCCTGTATTCGGGCGGTGACCCGAACGTGTGGCTCTCGAACACCTACTCGGCCAACAATGTACTCCAGTTCGGCGCGCGCGATCGCGGGCTCGAATTCTCCGATGAAATCACCCTTGAGGAGGGTCAGACGGTTGATGAGGCCCTCGCGGCCACGGGCGACCTGTCGCTCCTGGACCCGGCGGTTGAGTACGGTCTGTGCGAAGATGGCGTTCCAAACGGCCCGGGCTGGTGTGTTCCCCAGACCCTTGTAGACTCGGTTGCGTCTGGTTCGGGTTCCAATTTCGAGATCAACTATCTTGATCCTGATTTCGAGATCCCCTCGGAGTGGAAAGTGGCTCTGGGCGCGACCTGGGTCCCGACCTTCGACACCGGGAATTTCCTCGGCGGTGACTATGTCATCAATGCGGACCTGCTTTGGTCCAAGGGCGAAAATTCGGCGATCTGGCTGCGCGGCGACCTGGTTCAGACCGGCACGACAGAAGACGGCTATCCGATATTCGACAGCCCGCTCGAAGACAGCTTCGTCCTCACCAATTCCGGCGAGGGCAATGAGAGCTTCACCGCGTCGATTTCTGTCGCCAAGGATTACGACTTTGGGCTCGATTGGGCGCTTGGCTATGCCTTCAACGACGCCAAGGATGCCCAGCCGATGACTAGCTCGGTGGCCTTCTCGAACTATAACAACCGAGCGGCCTTCAATCCGCAGGAAGATGTGCTCTCCACTTCGGACTACAATATTGAGCATCGCTTCACTCTGCTGGTCAATTATGAGAAGGCCTTTTTCGGCGAGTACAACACCGAGATCTCGGCGTTCGGGACAGCGCGGTCTGGCCAGCCATACTCCTTGGCCTTCCAGGACAGCGGCTTCTTCAATTTCACCCCTTTCCAGGAGATCGGCATTTTGCGCCCGGGCTCCGAACGCAATGACCAGGAAGGCTCCTGGTGGGGTAAGGTTGACCTGAAGCTAGAGCAGGAGTTTCCAGGAATCCGTCCGGCGGACCGTACCTCGGCATTCATCGTGATCGACAATTTCACGAACCTGTTGAATGATGAGTGGGGTATACTGCGCGAGCCGAACTTCCCGCCGATCGCGGAAGTTGATCCGGACACGGGTGAGTTGCTTGGCCAGCCGGAATCACGTGTCGGTGACGCCTCGCTCTGGGAAATTCGTCTCGGACTGCGTTACGAATTCTAGCACCGGACGGTTTTAGACCGGGCACTGAAGAGTGTCCGGCCTGACAGCCCGTAGCCTACTCCTAGACTGATTAGGGCGGCCCCGGCGTAGTACGGGGCCGTTCGCTTTTGTTTTCTCCGCTCCGGAGGCCGGCGCGATGGGGCGCGCATTGGTGGGCTCATCTACGTCACACCCAGCACCCATCCTAGGCGCCCGCCTCGCCCCTGTCGGTTTTCGAGCCTTGCACAGGAAGGTTGGTTCGATCGGGTATCGCGCTGGTGTGGTTGCGCGAGCTATGGCATTCGGCGCGCGATGACGCGTGATCCGATCCACATCCTTCCCGAATGGGTGCCCCAGGCTGCGGTCTGGGTCGGCTGGCCGCGCCTGCCCGAGGAGTGGGGCGAGGATCTGGACGGGGCGCGCCAGGAGATCGCGGCGTTCGTCCGGGCGCTGGCGCATCTTGTCCCCGTCCGGATCGCTGCGGGTGACAGCGATGCGGCGCGGTTGGCCCGGGCGGTCTGCGGGTCCGGCGTGGATGTGGTCGAGATTCCGACCGGGGATATCTGGCTGCGCGATACAGGGCCCCTGTTCGGCCACCTGGCGGATGGGACCCCGACCGCAGCGGCCTTCGCCTTCAATGGCTGGGGCGGCAAGTATGACATGCCGGGCGATCGGGAGACCGCGCCGGCGCTCGCCGCTCGGGAAGGCTGGCCCTGTCGGGGCCATGCGCCGGTGCTGGAAGGCGGCGCGCTTGAAGTGGACGGAACGGGTACGGCGCTGACGACCCGGTCCTGCCTTCTCAACCCCAACCGGAACGGCTGGGATGAGGCCGCCGCCGAGGCCGTGCTGCGCGATACGCTCGGTCTGACGCGCGTGGTATGGATCGAGGACGGTCTGGCCGGCGATCATACCGATGGCCACATCGACAACGTCGCCCGCTTCATTGCGCCCGGCCATGTGGTCTGCCAGGCGCCGTCGGCACCGGACGACCCCCATGCGCGCCGGCTGGACGAAATCGCCCGCCAGCTTGCCGCCGCCGGCCTGGAGGTCAGCCGGATCCCGTCGCCTGGCCCCGTGCGGAACGCCAAGGGTGTCCCGCTTCCAGCCAGTCACATGAACTTCTTGATCACCGAGGGCGCCGTGCTGGTGCCCGTCTTCGACGAACAATTGGGCGCGGCGGCGTGCGAGGCCCTTGCCGCCTTGATGCCGGACCGCCACATCGTGCCTCTCGCCGCGACGCATATCCTGCGGGGCGGCGGCGGTGCGTTTCACTGCATGACGCGCGACGTGCCGCGCATTCCCTTGGAGGATTGAATATGGGCAGGACGCTGCGAGTCGCCGCGATCCAGTATGCACCGGGGGCAACCGGCAGCGACCCGCTGGACGAAGCGTCGCGCCTTGTGCGCTCGGCGGCCGGGCAGGGCGCGCAGGTCGTTCTCTTGCCCGAGCTGTTCATGGGGCCCTATTTCTGCAAGACCCAGGACGAGGCACACTTCGCGTCCGCCCATCCTCTCGACCGGCATCCGATCGTCGAAGCGCTGGCTCCGCTTGCACGGGAGCTGGACGTCGTGCTGCCGCTGTCGATCTTCGAACGCGAAGGCCCGCACCATTACAACAGCCTGGTGATGGTTGACGCCGACGGCACACCGCTCGGCGTCTACCGCAAGAGCCACATTCCCGACGGGCCCGGCTATCAGGAGAAGTTCTACTTTCGGCCCGGGAATACGGGGTTCCGGGTCTGGGACACCCGCCATGGCCGGCTCGGGGTCGGGATCTGTTGGGACCAGTGGTTTCCAGAGGCGGCTCGCGCCATGGTTCTTGCCGGGGCAGAGGTGCTGTTCTACCCCACTGCGATCGGCGCCGAACCGCAGGATCCCACGCTGGACACGGCCGCGCGCTGGCGCCGGGCCATGGTCGGCCATGCCGTCAGCAACACGACGCCCGTGGTCGCGGCAAACCGTATCGGCGACGAGGCTGGGCAGGTCTTCTACGGGACGAGCTTCATCGCCGACGGCTCCGGGGAGGTGGTGGCCGAGCTATCGCGCGCCGAGGCCGGGATCATCGCGCACAGCTTCGACCTGGACGCGCTGGCACGGGAGCGTGCGGCCTGGGGCTTCTTCCGCGATCGCCGGCCGGATCTCTACGGCGCGCTGGTCCAGCCGGTCTGAGCGGCCTGTGCCGTCGCACGCAATGGAAACACGCCTGGATCTCGCCTAGAACCCCCCAAGGACGCGGGGAGCATCTGACCCAGATGGAGAAGGACACGCCATGGATACGGTACTGATTATCGGCGCCGGCGCGGCCGGTTCGGTTGTCGCGCAGAAATGCGCCATGAACCGCGATGTCTTCAAGACCATTCACCTGGCTTCGCGCCGCCTGGAGAGCTGCCAGAAGGTGGCCGACCTGTGCCAGACACCCATCGAGATCCATCAGGTGGATGCCGACGATGTGGCCGCCACCGTGGCACTGATCCGGCAGGTCAGGCCCGATCTGGTGATCAACATGGCGCTGCCCTATCAGGATCTGCCGATCATGGACGCCTGCCTCGAGGCTGGCGTGCACTACATGGATACGGCCAATTACGAGCCGCGCGACGAGGCGAAGTTCACCTATGCCTGGCAGTGGCCCTATCATGACCGCTTTGCCGAGGCGGGGCTGATGGCCATCCTGGGATGCGGGTTCGATCCAGGCGTCACCAATGTTTATTGCGCCTATGCACAGGAGGCGCTGTTCGACGAGATCGACACCATCGACATCGTCGACTGCAATGCCGGCAATCACGGCAAGGCCTTTGCGACGAACTTCAATCCCGAAATCAATCTGCGTGAGGTCACCCAGCGCGGCAAGTACTGGAAGGACGGGCAATGGATCGAGATCGATCCGCTCTCCATCGCCTGCGATATCGACTATCCGGAGGTCGGGCTCCGGCGATCCTATCTGATCTATCACGAGGAGGAGGAGAGCCTCGTGAAGCATATCCGGGGGCTGAAGCAGATCCGCTTCTGGATGACCTTCTCGGAGGCCTACATCAAGCACCTGGAGGTGTTGCAGAATGTCGGCATGACCCGCATCGATCCGGTCATGTACAAGGGAACCCCCGTGATCCCGATGGAGTTCCTCAAGGAATTGCTGCCGCCGCCGTCATCGCTCGCGGAGGATTACACCGGCAAGACGTCGATCGGCGTCATCGTGCGGGGGCGCAAGGACGGCCAGTCCATCGCGAAGATGATCTACAATGTCTGCGACCATGCCGAGACCTTTCGGGAAGTCTCCGCCCAGGCCGTGTCCTATACGACCGGGGTACCGGCGGTGACCGGGGCCATGATGCTGTTCCAGGGCGCATGGCAGGGACAGGGCGTGTTCAATGTCGAGCAGCTTCCGCCCGTGCCCTTCCTGGACGAGGTGGCGCGCCAGGGACTGCCCTGGCATGTGATCGACGTTGCCCCGGCCGACCAGGCGGGCCTCTTCGCGGTTGAGACATGATGGCGGCCGACCTGCTCGACGGCGTGGAGACGCCGGTTTTCATTCTGGATCTCAAACGGTTGCGGCGGAATCTCGAGACGGCGGCACGGGTGCGCGAAGCGGCCGGCTGCCAGATCCTCCTGGCCACCAAGGCGTTCGCCCTTCCTGCCGCCTTTCCCCTTATGCGGGACTATCTCGATGGCACGACGGCGTCTGGCGAGTATGAGGCGCGGCTCGGCGCGGAGTGCTTCGGCAAGGCGGTGCATGCCTACGCGCCGGCCTTTACGGATGCGGAGATGACGCGGCTTCTCGCCTTTGCAGGGCATGTCTATCTGAACTCGGCCGAGCAACTGGACCGGTTCGGACCGCAGATCCGGGCTGCGGGCGCGAAGGTCGGGCTCAGGATAAATCCAGGCTACTCCCATGCGTCGCTTGGGGGTGCGCTGTACGATCCTTGCGCCCCCGGATCGCGCTTTGGCGAGGTGCGCGACCGGCTGGACGAGGTGGACTGGTCGGGCGTCGACATCCTGCATGTCCACGCCCTGTGCGAGGCGCGACACGATGCGTCGGTCGGGCTCATCAAGCATGTGGCCACGCACTTTGCCGACCGGATCGCGAAGGTCGAGACGGTGAATTTCGGTGGCGGGCACTTTCTCAACGCGCCGGACTACGATGTCGAAGCCCTTATCGCGGCAATCCGTGACTTTCGCGACCGGTTCGGTGTGGAGGTGGTGCTGGAACCCGGTTCAGGGCTCGTGGTCGATACAGGCGAGCTTGTCGCCAGCGTCCTTGCGCTCCACCGCAATCAGGTGGACCTGGCGATCCTCGACGCGTCGGCCTCGACCCACATGCCGGACGTGCTCGAAGTGCCCTACCGGCCGGGCATCGAGGGCGCGGGCGAGCCGGGGATCCACCCCTTCACCTACACCCTCGGCGGCAAGACCTGCATGACCGGCGATATCATCGGTACCTACAGTTTTCCCGAACCCTTGCAGGTCGGCCAGAGGCTGCACTTCACCGACCAGATGCATTACACCTTCGTCAAGACGAACACGTTCAACGGCACGCCCCTGGCCAATCTGGCGATGCGGCACGAGGACGGATCGATCGAACGGCTAAGCCAGTTCGGTTATGAGGCATTCCGCGATCGGCTGGGCTGGCCGTCCGGCAATCGGCCCTAACGCCTGTTCAAGCGAAGTGGGCACCGGTTCGCGCCAAGACCTTGCTCGAAAAAAAGGGTCCAGCGCATCTCCACTGAGACGGATTGACTTGAAGATGCCTGAGCGCGCGCGGCGGACCCGGTCGGCGGCCTGCTTTCGCTTGCGCCAAGGGCGCTGCGTAGACGGCCAGGGGGTAGCTCCAGACCGGCTGTCAGGTGGCCGCCCGCTGCGCGCGGCCACGATGGGCGAACGCGACCGTCAGGCCGCCCGCTGCGCGGCCAGTGCCTTGGCCTGGGCGATCCAGTCTTCGCGCGCAACGCGGCCCTTGAAGGCGAGCTGATCGTCGATCCACGCGCCATCCTGCGTGCTCCACTCCGCGATCTGGGCATAGTGGTAGGTGCCGAGCGCGTTGAGCCGCTCCTGCAGTTTGGCGCCGATTCCCTTGATCTTTGTCAGGTCGTCGGGCTCGCCGTCGGGGGCGTTGAGCAGGCGCGGCACGGCCTTCACGCCGCTGCCGGGACGGGTCGTGCGAGCGGTGGGGCCGGTTTCGGCCGTCATGGCATCGTTGGCCGGCGGCACGGCGGTACCGACGCGACGGATCCGGTCGAAGAAATCGGTCATCACGGAGCCGGGCATCCGGGTCGGCCAGAATACCCAGTTCGGCATCGCCTGGAGCGCGTTGGCCGTCAGCTCCCAGCTGCGAAGATTGGCGTCGGCCAGACGGTGGAACGCATCGCGCATCTGCTCCTGATCGAGGAAGAAGGCATGGTTCGGCACAGGCACCTGAACGGTGATCCAGTCGAAAGGCTGTGAGGTCGGGTGGGCGGCGCGGTCCATCGTCTCGACCAGCGCATCCTGGGCATTGCCAAGCGTGTCCAGATAGGCGCGCATCGCGGTGGCATAGAGGGCGAACGGGGCAAAGGGCGGACGCATCTCGGTCATGGGGGCCTCCAGGTCGTTTTCGCTTGATAGCAGAAAATTGTGCGCTGCACAATAGAATTCAACAGGCTGACCCGCCGCTGCCCTATTTTGGCCCGGGACGAAGCACTCTATCGCAGGCCGTATGGGCGAACCGACCGAATCCTCGATCCTGCCGGAGGAAACCGCCCCCCCGCCCCGGGTCTCGGGGCGGGCGCTGGTCTTCGATTCCGGCATGGGTGGCTTGACCGTGGCGCGTGCGCTCATGGACATGGCGCCGGGGCTTCGGGTGGACTATGCCGCCGATACGGGCTTCTTCCCCTATGGCGAAAAGGCGGACGACGCGTTGCGCGCCCGTTTGCCGGCCGCCGCCGTCGCCCTGTGTGCAGAGGCGCGGCCGGACGTTTTCGTGATCGCATGCAATACGGCGTCCACGCTCGCCCTTTCGGAGGTACGCGCAGCGCTGGATATCCCCGTGGTCGGCACCGTACCTGCGGTCAAGCCCGCCGCGCGTCTTACCCGGAGCGGCGTGATCGGCGTGCTGGCGACACCTGGCACGGTGCGCCGCGCCTACACTGCCGACCTGATCCGGGACCATGCCCAGGGCGCCACCGTAAGGTTGCACGGCACCGTCGCGCTTGTCGAACTGGCCGAGCAGGTCGCGGCTGGGGGCGAGCCGCCGCTGGCCGCATTCGAGGCGACCCTCGCCCCCCTGTTCGACGGCCCGGACGGCGCCCTGATCGACACGATCGTGCTCGCCTGTACGCATTTCCCGCTGGTTCGCGACCGGTTGGAGGCGGCCGCGCCGCGTCCGATCACCTTTGTCGACAGCGGCGAGGCGATTGCCCGTCAGACCTTGCGTGTCCTCACCCTCGGGGGCGCCGGGCGTCGCGACGATGGGACTCCGGCAGCCTGGCTGACCTCCGACCCGGCCAATCAGGGCCGGATGGTTGGCGTGCTTCAGCGGTATGGGTACGATCGGCTGAACTGGGTCACGGTCGCCGAAACGTCCTCGGTCTCCGGTTCGACCGCCGAGAGACCGTAAAGCGTCGGCCATGGGCTGTCGGTGGCCTCGACGGTCTGGAACCCGCCGAACCCATTGAAACGCCCGGCGATCGCGCGGCCATAGGCGCCGACATTCCCGAATTCGAGGTAGTCGCCCTCGCGCAGGCCTGCGGGCAGCATGACCGTTTCGGGGAAACGATCGGCACTGTCGCAGGTCGGCCCGTACACCGTGTAGGGCGCCAGGGGGCCCGCTGCGTCGCCCCCCTCGCGGGTGAAGGCCCGAGCCGGGTATGACCAGCGCTCGCGGACCGCGTCATGGAGGGCGCCGAAGCCGCCATCGTTCAGATACAGCGCGCCTGGCTTGACCCCCTCGATCCGGCACAGCAGGCTTTCACTCTCTGCACAGAGGGCGCGACCCGGTTCGCACCACAGATCCGCGTTCTCGAGCACCATCATGTCCTCGAACGCCTCGGCGACCGCGTGGGCATAATCCTCGAGAGGCGGCGGCGTGTGCATGTCGTAGACACTCGGAAAGCCGCCACCGACATCGACCAGGTCCACCGTAACCCCGGCAGACACGATCAGGCTGGAGACATGGGCCATGGCCGAGCGCCACGCCAGCGGCGACAGGGCCTGACTGCCGACATGGAAGGACACGCCCAGTTCATCGGCATATGCCCGGGTGGCGCGCAGCAGGTCGGGAGCTTCGCGTTCGGGCACGCCGAACTTGCCGGTCAGGGGAAGGGTCGAGCCCTCATTGGAGACGCCAATCCGCACGACCAGCGTCAGGTCCCGCGCATGTCCCGTGGCATCGAGGATCTTGTCCAGCTCATCGTGATTGTCGAGCACGAAACGGCGGACACCAAATTCATGATAGGCGCGCGCGATGGCGCGACGATTCTTGATGGGGTGCATGAAGGCCATGCGGGCATCGGGGAACAGGGTGCCGATAAGCTCGACCTCATGCTCGGAGGCCACGTCGAAGGCGCGCGTGCCGCCGTCCCAGAGGGCCTGCAGCACATGCGGGGCCGGATTGGCCTTCACCGCGTAATAGCACTCGCCGGGAAAGTTCTCCGCAAACCAGCGCGCGGCGATGTTCGCGCGGTGCGGCCGGAAAAGAAAAACGGGATCATCGGGGCGCGAAAGGCGAATCAGCTCTTTCGCAGAGCGGACCAACTGCATCACAGTCTCCAGTGACAAAGGAGCCCCGTGGGACTCGGTTGCGACTGGCGTTAGTGCGCAGCCCGTATGGGCCCGATGTCCGCCAAGACTGGGCATATAGACCCCATGCCTTTATGCATCAAGGATATTTTCGGAACGTGTCGCCACCGCCCTGACAAGGCGTCTTTTTCCTGTCATCGAGACGCGTTACCCATGTTCCGGTTCTGCGACGAGGAGGTGTGCCGTGGCATTGCGCTGGATCTTCGCCCTCTTGGGGCTCGCCTGGGTGGCCGCGTGTGACGGTGGCCGGCTGTCCCAGTTCGATGGCGAGGAGATTGCGCCTCCGCCGCCGCTGGGCCAGGCCGACCGTATCAAGATTGTCGGGTCAAGCACGGTCGCGCCTTTCTCCACGACCGTGGCGGAACAGTTCGGCGCCGCCACCCGGTTCTCAACGCCGATCGTGGAAACGACTGGCACGGGCGGCGGCTTCAAGGCGTTCTGCCAGGCCATCGGTCCCAACCAGCCCTCCATCACCAATGCCTCGCGCCGCGTGAAGCCCAGCGAGGTCGAACTGTGCCGCAAGGCCGGCATCACGGAGCTGGTCGAGGTGAAAATCGGCTTTGACGGGATCGTGCTGGCCAATTCCAAGGCGGGACCGGCCTTCGACCTGACAAAAGTGGAAATCTACCGTGCCCTTGCTGCGGAACTGCCTGATGGCGAGGGTGGTTTCGTCGCGAATCCGAATATCCGGTGGTCGGACGTGTCGCCGGATCTTCCGGACGAGGAGATCAAGGTCTACGGCCCCCCGCCGACCTCCGGGACACGGGACGCCTTCGTCGAGATCGCCATGGAGATGGGGGCAGAAGAGTTACCCGAGCTTGCCGCGCTGAAGGAGACCGACGAGGATGCCTTCGTGAAGCGCGCCCACACGCTTCGCACCGACGGGGCGTGGGTCGACAGCGGCGAGAATGATGCCGCGATCATCCAGAACCTGATCAAGAATCCCAGCGTGCTCGGGGTCCTTGGCTATTCCTTCCTCGAGCAGAACGCCGACCGCGTGAAGGCATCGCAGATCAATGGCGTGGAGGCGACGTTCCAGAACATCGCCAGCGGCGACTACAAGATTTCAAGGTCGATGTACTTTTACGTCAAACGCCAGAACCAGCCCCTGGTCCCGGGCCTGATCCCGTTCATCGACGAGTTCACGTCCCCGGACGCCTGGGGTCCGGAAGGGTATCTGGCGGAGAAGGGCCTGATCCCTCTGCCTGAAGAGGTGCGCGCGCAGGTGCGCGAGCAGGCGCTCGCCCTGGAACCCATGGATCCGCTCGCCGCAAGCTGACCGGTCAGCCCCCCTGAGGTGCCATAGGGCCAGGCATGGCCCGCAGCGCCTCCAGAAGCGCGTGCATGTCATCGGGCAAGGGCGCCTCGAAGCGCAATGTCTCGCCCGTCACCGGGTGCACGAAGCCGAGGATTGCGGCGTGCAGGGCCTGGCGGGTCTGGCGACGGGCGATCCGGGTGGCCGTATCGAAGGCCGGACCACTGCCGAACGCCTTGATTCCCCGATGACGGCCATAGACGCCGTCGCCGACCAGCGGATGCCCCAGATGCGCCATGTGGACGCGGATCTGGTGGGTGCGTCCAGTCTCCAGTCGGCACTCGACGAGGGCCGCTGCCGGCGACGCGCTGGCCTTGTCGAGGCGCCCGAACCGCTCGCGCACCCGGTAGTGGGTCACGGCGTCGCGGGCGTCGGGACGCGCGCGCGCGTCATAGACGGCCATGCGCTTTCGATCGGTGGAGGCGCGCGCCAGCTTGGTATGCACTGTGCCGGACGCGGACCTGGGCGCCCCCCTCGTGATGGCGAGATAGACTCGTTCGATGTCATGGGTGGCAAACAGCGTGGACAGGCCCGCATGGGCGGCTTCGGTCTTGGCGACGACCAGGACCCCTGTCGTGTCCTTGTCCAGCCGGTGAACGATGCCCGGCCGTTCCACTCCGCCGATCCCCGGCAATCCGCCGTCGCAATGGTGCAGCAGGGCATTCACAAGCGTGCCCTGCCAGGAGCCGGGGGCAGGATGCACCGCCATGCCGGCCGGCTTGTTCACCACGATCAGGTCCCTGTCCTCGTAAAGCACGTCGAGGGGGATGTCTTCGGCAAGGGGTGTTGCAGGCACGGGGTCAGGCTCGGTCAGCACATAGGTGCCGCCACCGATCACCCGCGCCCGGGGGTCGGCGATCTGGCCGTTCGGTCCGTCAAGCGCGCCAGCCAGGATCAGCGCCTTGGCCCGCGAGCGCGAAAGGCCTTCCAGGGCCGTTGACAGGAATCTGTCCAGCCGTTCGCCGGCATCAAGCTCGGTCGCAAGGAGGGTATGCTGTGTCATGGTCGCGGCGTGTATAGACTGTTTTTGCCGGCGTCGTCATGCGGTTGACGCGAAGCCGTGGCACGAGACGCTCCGATTACTGTCCGCAAGCTGGAGAAGGGGGACCCATAGATGACCGATATCACACGCCGCCATGCCCTGGGATTGACGGGCGGGCTCGTGAGCCTGACCGCCTGCGCACAGACATCCACCGCCCCTGGGGCCCTTGCGGCAGGCGACGGGTCGCCCGCCTATGACGGGCAGGTCAGCTTCGAGCATGGCGTCGCGTCCGGCGATCCGCTGACGGACCGGGTCATCCTGTGGACCCGCGTGACGCCGACCAGGAATGACGGCCGGCCGGTGCCGGTAACCTATGAGGTGGCGCGCGACACCGGCTTCACTGACCTCGTCACTGCCGGGTCGGTCGAGGCCGTGGCCGCGCGCGACTACACGGTCAAGGTCGATGCCGACGGCCTGGCACCGGGCAGCGACTATCATTACCGCTTCCGGGTGAACGCCGCAGACGGTGTTGTGGACAGCCCGACCGGCCGCACCCGCACCGCCAGCGCGGCCGGCAGCACCGAACCGGTGACCTTTGCGGTGATTTCCTGTTCCAACTGGCAGTTTGGCCTGTTCAACGTCTATGCCGATATCGCCCGGCGCGGATCGCTCGACGCAGTGATCCATCTGGGCGACTATTTCTACGAATACGGCATAGACGGATACGGCAGCGAAACGGCCAAGGCGATGGACCGGTTGCACGACCCGCTGACGGAGACCGTGACACTCGCCGACTACCGCACCCGACATGCCCAGTACAAGACCGACCCCAACCTGCAGGCGGCCCATGCGTGTGCCCCGTGGCTGTGCACCTGGGACGACCATGAGAGCACCAACAATTCCTATCGGACCGGGGCGCAGAACCACAATCCTGAAGAGAATGAGGGCGACTGGTCGGACCGGAAGATGGCCGCCGTCCAGGCCTATCTGGAGTGGATGCCGGTGCGTGACCCCGCGCCGGGTCGGGTCGCTTCCGCCATCTATCGCCGTTTCGATTTCGGCGACGTCGCGACGGTGTTCTGTCTGGAAAGCCGTCTGACCGGCCGCTCGGAGGAGATAAGCTGGTTTGCCGAACTCGCCGGCGTCGCACCCGCCGAGATTCCGGCCAGGGCCATGGCGACCATGCAGAAGGTGGCCGATCCCGCACGCACCATGCTCGGCCGAACCCAGGAGGACTGGCTGGCTGACCGCCTGGCGGCGTCCACCTCCGCCGGCAAGGCCTGGCAGGTGCTCGCAAACCAGGTGATCATGGCCGAGGTGCGCCCGCCGGATTTCACCCGCACACTGAGCGATGAACAGCGCGCCGCCATCGACAACCCTTTTGCCACGCAGATGATAGAATTCTCGCAGCTCGGCATGCCCTGGAATCTGGACGCCTGGGACGGTTTCCCCGCTGCCCGGGACCGTCTCTATGCGGCCGCGGAGCAGGCGGGCGCGCGGCTGGTGACCCTGACCGGCGACACCCATACCGCCTGGGCGAACGACCTCTTCGATCGGAAAGGAGATCTGCGCGGCGTCGAGTTCGCCTGCACGTCGGTCACGTCGCCCGGACTTGGCGACATCGTTCCCATCGAGGATCTGGGCCAGCAGTTCGAAGCGGCGAATGACGGCGTCGTCCACCACGACCCCTTCGGTCGGGGCTATACGCTGGTGCGTCTGACCATGGAGGCGGCGGAGGCCGACTATGTGAAAGTGTCCACCGTGACCTCTCCGAACTTCCAGGCGACCACCTCGGTTCGCCTGGGCAGCCGGCGTACGGAGAGCGGCCAGACGCCGCTGTCGCGTCTCGGCTGATCCCCGGCGTGGCCGCCCGTCGTCTCAGTCGGGCCTGAACTGGTTCAGGATGCGCTCGGCCGCCTGGTCGGCGTATCCTGCCTGGACAGGCATGCGCATGACGATCAGGCGGTGCCAGAGCGGGCCGAGCAGGGCCTCGAGCCCGGCCTCCAGATCCCAGCTTCGCGTGATCACATGCTTGGCAGCCAGCTCGGCCAGGATCGTGCGCAGTGGTCCGCGCACCTGATCCTGGAACCAGGCACGCCATCGCTCGCCCGCAGCTTCGTCGTCGCCCGCAGCCATCAGGCTTGCGCGCAGCACGGCGTGGCCGTCTCCCTGGCGTGCGGCCGCCTCGAAGGGCAGGGCCAGCGCCGCGATGCGTTCCCTGGGATCGCGCGCCCCCCGGGCCGGGCTGGCGATCAGATCCAGGCCGGCCTCCACGCACATGGCGCCAATCGATGGCCACCAGCGATAGATGGTCTGCTTCGAGGCCCGCGCCCGCTTTGCGACACTGTCGACACTAAAGCGGCGCCAGCCATTTTCTGCGAGTTCGATCCGGGTGGCGTCGAGGATTGCCTGCTGCGAGGTTTCGCTGCGCCTCGGACCCTGGCGCCGTGCGTCAGTTTCCGCCATGTCCCGTCTCCCGTTCGCGCGCATCGCAGTTATCACTGCACGCGCGGCCTGCCCCTCAAACGTGTATAGTACGGAACGTGCCGGCTGTCGCGCCTCTTGTCGCCCCGACCGATTGGCGGCAAGTTGCGCGCCCAATGACTGACCAGGGCGCCCTCATGAAAACCCCAGATGACCTGCTGGCGGGCTATCGCCGTTTCCGGCGCGGGTCGTATGCGCGCCATGCGGAGCTGTTTCGCGAACTGGGTGAGGGGCAGGATCCGGACATCATGGTTGTGGCCTGTGCCGACAGCCGTGCCGACCCGGCCCAGATCTTCGACGCTGCGCCGGGTCAGCTCTTCGTTGTGCGCAATGTGGCCAATCTCGTGCCCCCGTACGAGACGGATGAGGGGCTGCATGGCGTCAGTGCTGCGCTGGAGTTTGCGGTCACGGCCCTGAAGGTCGACCATATCGTGGTCATGGGCCATGGCGGTTGCGGTGGCGTGGCTGCCAGTCTGAAGGGTGCCACGACGGATCCGGTCGGTCAGTTCATTGCCCCCTGGGTGCGTCTCCTGAACGAGGCCCGCGACGCGGTGCTGGCGGAGGAGCCGGACGATCCGCAGACACGGCTGGAGCATCGCGCGGTGGGGCTGTCGCTCGACAATCTGATGACGTTCCCGTTCGTGCGCGAGGCCGTCGAGGCGGGTGAACTGAAACTGCATGGCGCCTGGTTCGCGATCGGTCTCGGCGAACTCCATTGGCGCAACCCCGAGACCGGTCGCTTCGACACCGTCGACGCCTGACGCGGTGGGGCCGGGGCGGGACGAGCCCTCGCCCGGCCAGCGCTTGCGCGATGCGGGCTATCGGGCCGTGCTGAAGACGGCGAAACCGGCCGACACGGCCATCAGCCCGGCTGCAAACCACTCGAACGCCCGCAAAAAGGTCACGCTCTGGAAACGGCGGTTCAGGGCATCGGCGAGACGGGCGTAGAGCGTGAGGCCGAGCAATTCGGTCGCCGTGACGCTGGCCATGACGATCACGACCTGTTGCATCAGCGGCCGGTCGGGGTCGAAAAACGCTGGCAGAAGCACGCCGAAATAGACCAGCGCGTTCGGATTGGCGAGCTGAAGACCGATCCCGCGCAGGAACAGCCCCGCGCGGTTGGGGGCGAACTGGGCACTGGCGGCCGGCCGGACCGGGTCGCTGCGCACGAGGCCCGCGGCCAGCCAGAGGATGAACACCAGTCCGGCGAGCTTGAGGGCCATGAAACCGATCGGAAAGGCTGCCGCCAGGGCGGCTGCGCCAGAGGCCGCCAGGGCCACCCAGCCGAGATTCGCCGCCGACACGCCAAGGGCAGGCAAGAGAGCCGGTGCCCAGCCGAAGCGAAGCGCGGAGCTCATCACCAGCATGACCGCAGGGCCAGGGGTCAGCCCGCCGGCGATGAAAAGTCCGATCAGCGCAAACCAGACACCGGGATCCATGCCGGGCCGGCAGCCTATTGCATTTTCGAGCGAAGTGGGTACCGGTTCGCTTTAAGAAAATGCTCAAAAACAGGAACATAGCGCATCTTCACTGCCTCCGGTTGACTTGAAGATGGGCTAGCCAGCCTGGGGCTGGTTGCGCGCGATCGCCTCGTTTATCAGCTCCCTGGCCCGCTCGACGCCTTCCCAGCCCCGGACCTTCACCCATTTGTTGGGCTCGAGATCCTTGTAGTGCTCGAAGAAATGCGAGATCCGATCGCACAGCGTCTCGGGCAGGTCGGTATAGTTGTGAACCTTCTCGTAGAAGCGTGTCAGCTTCTGATGCGGAACGGCCAGGATCTTCTCGTCCTCGCCGCCATCATCCTCCATCAGAAGCACGCCTACCGGACGGGCGCGGACCACAGCGCCCGGCACGAGCGCCCGCTGGCCTACCACCATCACGTCGATCGGATCACCGTCGAGGCTCAGCGTGTGCGGGATGAAGCCGTAATTGCAGGGGTAGCGCATGGCCGTATAGAGGTAGCGGTCGACGAACATGGCACCCGAGGCCTTGTCGATCTCGTACTTGATAGGTTCGCCGCCCAACGGAACCTCGATCAGCACGTTGATGTCGTCCGGCGGGTTCTGGCCGATTGCGATCTTGGTGATGTCCATGGTGCGGGTTCCCTCTTGAGCGCGGCTTCAGTGACCCTTGCGACGGGACCGGTCAAGTCCGCCAAGGGTCGAACTTGCTGCAGTGCGCAAGAGATGTGCCTCAGCCGGGCACAAGCCCGTAATTGAAGCTGATGGAGATGCGCGGCAGGTCGCTGGCATGTGCCGTCACCTCATGGCGCAGCCAGCTTTCCCACATCAGGACATCGCCTGCAGCCGGGGCGAGGTAGACGAAGCGGCGCAGCGTTTCGGCCACATCGTCGCGTGGCTGGGGAGCCGCCATCATCATCGCCAGGCGCGGATCTTCCAGCCGCAGGCGGCTGGCACCTTCGGGCATCGCCACGTAGACGGTCCCCGAAATCACGCTGCCGGGATGGATGTGGCCGGGATGAACGCCGCCTTCGGCCAGGATGTTGACCCATAGGGCGGACAGCTCAAGCCGGAAGCCGGCGAGATCCCAGCCCAGCGCATCCGCGAACGTCAGCGCCTCGCCGTCCAGAACCGCTTTCAGCGTGGCAAAGGCCGTCGCGCGGGTCGGCAGGTCGTCGAGCGAGGCGTAGGAGGTGTAACCGGGATAGCCCTGGCGGGCGCACCAGTCCGCACCGGCGGTATCGCCATCTTCCAGCATCCAGGCCGCGGCCTCCAGATCCGCGACGAGGGTCTCGTCTGGCAGCCGGCTCTCATGCAGCAGGGTTGGAAAGAGGGTGCGCAGGCCCATGGCGGTCTCGGTCCGGATCGGCCGGGGCCGGTCCGCCACATGGAGGCGGCGGACCGGATAGGCGACGGGGCCTGGCTACTCGGCGGTGTCGGCGTCGCTGGCAGGCTTGGTGAATTTCAGCGTCATCCTGTCGGACTCGCCGATGTCGAGATAGGTCTGCGGATCGAATCCCTCTGGCGTGTTCCCTTCGCCGTCGGCGGTGCGCGAGACCGGAGGCAGTGTCCAGACGCCAAAGGGATGGTCTGCGGTATCGGCGGGGTTCGCGTTCACCTCCGAGGAGTCGGTGAAGACGAAGCCGGCCGCTTCTGCCGCAGCCTTCACATAGTCTTCATGCACATAGCCCGAGCTCGCGGCAGGATCCTGTTCCATGTTCGAGGGCAGGCGATGCTCGACCACCCCCAGGGTGCCGCCCGGTTTCAGGGCGGCATATGCGTCCTGGAAGAACTTGTCGGCATATCCGCCTGCCATCCAGTTGTGCAGGTTTCGGAACGTCAGGACCGCATCGGCGCTTTCTGCGGGCGCCAGGGGACCGGAGACATTGGAGAAGGCGGCATGTTCGATGGCGGCGAAGCGCGGATCGCTGAACGTTTCACGGAATTCGGCGATCCTTTCCTGCACGGCGGCCTGGCGCTCACCCTCGAACGCGTCGGGATCGAATCCGGCGGCAATCAGCGTGCCGCCGCCTTCGGTCAGATAGGGAGCGAGGATATAGGTATACCAGCCGCCGCCGGGCCAGACCTCGATGACGGTATCGTCGCCTTCGATACCCAGGAAGCGCAGCGTCTCGACCGGATTGCGGGCCTCATCGCGCGCGGTCTGCGTGTCCGGGCGCCAGTCTCCGGCGACGGCCCATTCGAGCGATCCCGTTTCCGGTCCGGTTGCGGCGGCCGGTTCGGCCTGCGGTTCGCCGGTGGCAGCCGGAGCGTCGGGCGCATCCGCGGGCGCGGCGCTGTCGTCGGCGCCGCCACAGGCGGTGAGTCCGGCAGCGAGGATCAGGGCGAAGGCGCTGGCCTTGAGCCGGGTGGCAGTCGATGCAGTCATGAGTGTGTCCTCTAGTCCCTTCCTGTGTCCGCGAGGGCCGCGGACCGTTTGCGATGGCGCGCCTGGCGAGTGGAGATCTTGAACCGGCACCACCTCTTCCCAGATAGCAATTGCCCCGGTGCCGCCAAGCGGATCGGGGTCGGGACCGTGGCTGGCGCCCCCTGGGCCGGCATCGCGGACCCGAACGGAAGGGCCGGCCCCGGCCGGTGCAGTTGCTTTGGAAAGGACTGTGTGACCATGAGCAATATCGACCTTACACCGCTTTATCGGACCATGGTTGGGTTCGATCGTCTCGCCAACATGATAGACAGTGCCAGTCGGCTGGATGGCGCGCAAACCTATCCCCCCTACAATATCGAGCGCGTTGGGGATGATCGCTTCGCCATCGAGATCGCGGTCGCCGGCTTCACCGAGGACGATCTCGACATCGAGCTCAAGGAAGGTCTGCTGACCGTCGCCGGGAAGAAAGGCGCCAGCGAGGACGATCAGGGACGCGAGTTCCTGCATCGTGGCATTGCAGAGCGTAGCTTCATCCGGCGGTTCCAGCTCGCCGATCACGTCATCGTGACCGGGGCCGAGCTCAATCACGGCCTCCTTCGGATCGAGCTCGTCCGCGAACTGCCCGAAGCGCTCAAGCCGCGCAAGATCGAGATCGGCGGAGGTGCCGGCGAGTCGAAGTCGCCGAAGCTGATCAGTGGCGGCAAGAAGAGCTCTGCGGCCTGATGGCAGCCTGACTGCGCGTCGCCACAGGTCCGAACGTGATGCGGCACTCCTGTCCTGGGGCGCCGTTCTTCATGGCCGATACCGTGACCGATCCCGGATCCGGCACATCCGGTGTCTCCGCGCGCGTCTGGCGGCAATCACGTGACCGGCCTGTCAGTCGGGCCGGTTGCGTCCGAACTTTCGAAGTTGCTCGCACGCCCAGTCATAGTCCTGGGCACAGGCCCGACGCATCAGCCGTTCGCCTTCGACCCGGTCGTATGGGCCGCCAAGGCCAGCATAGAGCATGTTTCCATAGCCGGCACAGCCGCTGACATCGTCCAGCTCGCAGGCCTTTTCATAGAGCGCGCGGGCGGCTTCATAATCCTTTTCCCCGTCGCGGCCTTCGAAGTGGAGGAAGGCCCCATTCGTGCAGGCATCGGCTGCGCCCTTGTCGCAGGCGTCGCCAAACAGGGCCTGGGCTTTCTCCAGATCCTGTTCGCCGCCGCGGCCCTGGCGCCAGAGGTGGGCCAGGCCGACGCAGGAGTCCAGGTCGCCGTCATCGCACTCCTGACGATAGAGTTTGCGCGCCTCCACGAAGTCGCCGAAGCGGACCGCCATGGCGCCGTCCCTGTATGCGACCTGGGCATGGGCTGGCGCAGACAGGCCGGGCGACAGCGGCAGGGCAGCGGCACAAACTGCGAGCGCGGCAAGGGCGCGGCGGGCCTGGGTCCGGGCGGAATGCATGGAGGCCTCCCTTCATGGTAAGTGTGACACCGGCTCCACTATAGGGCGCCACTTGTGCCCCCGCCACGGGGTGACCTCAGTTCCCATGCCTTGCCAGCCGGCCGTCCGGCTGCAACGCTCCGGACGACGCACACAGGAGAGAGCCATGGCTGCCGACGACCAGACACCCCTCGGATCGGGCTTCGGGCGCACCTCGCGGGCGCTGGAGGTCGTTGAGGGCATCGACCTCACGGGCCGTTCGGCCATTGTCACCGGCGGGTATTCGGGGATCGGGCTGGAGACCGTTCGCGCGCTGACAAGCGCAGGCGCACGGGTCACGGTGCCGGCCCGGCGTACCGATGCCGCCCAGGCGGCGCTGGCGGGACTCCCCGGCGAGATCGAGATTGCCGTCATGGACCTGGCCGACCTCTCCAGCGTCCGCAGGTTCGCCGACGCTTATGCCGAGACCGGCAGGGCGCTGGACCTCCTGATCAACAATGCCGGTATCATGGCTTGTCCTCTGGCTCGGGTGGGGCCGGGCTGGGAGAGCCAGTTCGCCATCAACCATCTTGGCCATTTCGAATTGACGCGCCGCTTGCTGCCGGCGTTGGAAAGGGCCGCCGCGCCGCGGGTCGTGGCCCTGTCCTCCACCGCGCATATCCTGAGCGACGTCCATTGGGACGACCCGCATTTCGAGCAGCACGACTATGACAAGTGGCAGGCCTATGGCCAGGCGAAGACGGCCGACGCCCTGTTCGCCCTCGGGCTCGACCTGCGCCACCGGGAGCGGGGTCTGCGCGCTTTCTCGGTGCATCCTGGCGGCATCTTCACGCCGCTGCAGCGCCACCTCACCGATGAGGAGATGGCGGCGCTGGGGTGGAAGAATCCCGACGGCACCATACCCGAACGCGTGCAGGCGATGTTCAAGACCCCGGAACAGGGCGCGGCGACCACCGTCTGGGCCGCCACGTCACCACACCTTGAGGGGCGAGGCGGCGTTTATTGCGAGGATTGTGACATCGCCAGGCTCGCCACCGCAGACAGCCAGCGCTACGAGCATGTCCGCACATGGGCCTGCGACGAGGCCGGGGCCGAGCGGTTGTGGTCCATGAGCGAGGCGATGATCGCGGCCGCTTGACGCGGCTGTCCGGCGGCTGCCAATGGCGCGCGATGCGATGGTTCCCGGAATTCTTTCAGCGCCTTGACCGTTCCGCCCTGCGAGCGGTGCTGGTGACGTGCGCTTTGTTCCTCACGGTGATCGTGATCCTGCTCCTGGGGAAGACAGGCTTGCTGGGCTCGTTCGAGGAGGTGCAGGCCTGGGCCAAGTCTGCCAGCGAAGGGCCCTGGGGGCTGGCTGTCCTTATCCTCCTGTTCTGCGTCGCGGCCTTTCTCGGCATTCCCCAATTCGCGCTGATCTCGGTTGCGGTGGTGGCCTTCGGGCCCGTATTGGGGTTTGTGAATGCGTGGCTGGCCACGCTGGTTTCGGGAACCCTGACCTTCTGGCTGGGTCGGCTGGCCGGCGAGGAGACCTTCCGGCGTTATGCCGGCCCCTCGGCAAACCGGTTCTCAGCCTTTATCGGCCGCAACAGTTTTGCAGCCAGTCTTATCGTCCGGAACGTGCCGACCGGACCGTTCCTGATCGTGAACATGGCCTTCGGGGTCAGCCAGGCGCGGTTCAGCCATTATCTCGCCGGCATGGCGATCGGTGTTCTGCCGAAGCTCGCACTCGTCGCCTTCGCCGGTCAGAGCGTGATGGCGGCCCTGCGCGGCAGCCCCTTGCTGGCGGTGGGCGCGGGCGGCCTTGCCTTCGGCGTCTGGGTTGTCCTGATGCTGTATGCGCGCAAGCGTGTCCGCCAGGCACGGCAAAGGCTTTCCCGGGAGCCGGCGGCGGAGGTTGACATTCCCGAGGGCGCTGGCAATTAAGGGGGTCATGCGCAACGTTCTGCCCCTTCTGCTCCTTACCGGCCCCTGGCCGGAGCCGACCCGCAGGTCGTAGGGCGGGCGCGCGGCCAGGGGATCGATCGAGACCTCTCCCTTCCCATCTGATCCAGACGATCACAGGCCGCACTGACATGACCAACAGCAATCATATCCGGATTTTTGACACGACCCTGCGCGACGGCGAGCAGAGCCCCGGGGCCTCCATGACCCTGCGCGAAAAGCGTGAGATTGCCGAACTGCTCGACGAAATGGGCGTCGACATCATCGAGGCAGGTTTCCCCGCCGCCTCCGAGGGCGACTTCGAAGCCGTCAGCGAGATTGCGGCCCATTCCGAGGACGCTGTGATCTGCGGACTTGCGCGGTCCACGGAGGCTGACATCGCCCGGTGCGGCGAGGCGGTGCGCAAGGCCCGTCGTCCGCGAATTCACACCTTCATCTCGACCAGCCCGGTGCACATGAAGCACAAGCTCAAGATGGGCCCCAATGCGGTGCTCGAGGCGGTGGGACGTTCGGTCGCCCAGGCCCGCAACCTGGTCGATGACGTGGAGTGGAGCGCCGAGGATGCCACCCGGACCGAGTTCGAGTTCCTGTGCAAGTGCATCGACACGGCCATCGCCTCAGGGGCGACGACCATTAACGTGCCCGATACCGTGGGCTATTCCCACCCGGAGGAGTATGGCGCGCTGATCCGGCGCCTGATCGAGACGGTGCCGAATTCCGACAAGGTGATCTGGTCCACCCATTGCCACAATGATCTGGGCCTGGCCGTGGCCAATTCGCTGGCCGGCATCGCCAATGGCGCGCGCCAGATCGAATGCACCATCAACGGCCTGGGCGAGCGCGCGGGGAATGCCGCGCTTGAGGAAATCGTTATGGCCATGCGCGTGCGCAACGACACGCTGCCGTTCGAGACGCGGGTGGATCCCCGCCGCTTGAACAAGGCGAGCCAGATCGTCAGCCGCGTGACCGGCTTTCCGGTACAGTACAACAAGGCGATCGTCGGCAAGAACGCCTTCGCCCACGAAAGCGGCATTCACCAGGACGGAATGCTGAAGAATGCCGAGACCTACGAGATCATGCGCCCCGAGGATGTGGGCGTTTCGAAGACGTCGCTGGTCATGGGCAAGCATTCCGGCCGTCATGCCTTCAGGGACAAGCTGGCATCGCTGGGCTATGAGCTCGAGGACGACGCGCTCGCCGATGCGTTCAAACGGTTCAAGGCGCTCGCCGACCGGAAGAAGCATGTCTTCGACGACGACATCATCGCCATTGTCGACGACCAACTCGCGGCAGAGGGCGAACGAATCGCCTTCGAACGCCTCCGTGTCGTGGCCGGCACCGATGGTCCCCAGACGGCGGAGATCGATGTCAGGGTCGACGGGGAACCCAAATATGCCATCGCCCGAGGCAATGGTCCGGTGGACGCCGTGTTCAATGCGATCCGCGCGATCATTCCCCATGAAAGCGTGCTGGAACTCTATCAGGTCCACGCGGTCACAGGCGGCACGGATGCCCAAGCGGAAGTCAGCGTCCGGCTGAATGGCGAGGGAATCATGGCGACAGGCCGAGCGTCGGACCTCGACACGCTGGTGGCCAGCGCGCGCGCCTATATCCATGCCCTGAACAAACTCGAAGCACGCAAGCGCAAGCGTCTGGCTGCCTGACCCCTGTCGGCATCTTGCCTTGCGTCGCGTTCGGTGTCCGCGCCGCTTTGAGGCGCGCTCGTGTGTCTCCCGCAGCCGACACAGGGTCCCGGGCCCGGCCGGGCGCGCTGATCGAACGCCTCGTTCACCGCCAGCGGACCTGGTGATTCGTCGGGACTCTGGGTGCTGCGGGGGCGGTTGCGGATTGCCCGGTTTGCCCCTGTTCGCGGTACATCCGCAGTAACAGCGGGGTGCGTACGGGGCGTTCCATTTCTGTGTGGCCCGCGCCTTGCTTTAACGGAGATTAAACGGCAAGTGTGGCAGACGGGCACGGGGCAAGTGGTTTCATCGGCGTCAAGCCGGACGGAGCAGGTCCGGAGCGCCCCCTTCGAAAGCGGCGGTACATCATGATCGGAAGTCTCCTTGGCATGTTGTCGACGGACATGGCCATCGACCTCGGGACGGCGAATACGCTCGTCTACGTCAAGGGGCAGGGGGTTCGCCTCGATGAGCCGTCGGTGGTTGCCTACATGACGCAGGGCGGGCGCAAGATCGTCTATGCGGTCGGGGCGCAGGCCAAGGCGATGCTTGGCAAGACGCCGGTGAACATGGAGGCGATTCGCCCCATGCGGGACGGGGTCATTGCCGACTTCGAAGTCGCCGAGGAGATGATCAAGCACTTCATCCGGAAGGTGCACAACCGGCGGGCCTTCGTGTCGCCTCTGATCATCATCTGCGTTCCCAGTTCGGCAACCAGTGTTGAGCGGCGTGCCATCCACCAATCCGCCCTGGCAGCCGGCGCGCGCCAGGTGGAACTCATCGAGGAACCCATGGCGGCTGCGATCGGCGCCGGCCTGCCGATCGAGGATCCGGCGGGGTCGATGGTCGTCGACATTGGAGGCGGCACGTCCGAAGTCGCGGTCCTGTCGCTGGGCGGGATCGTCTATTCCCGTTCCGTCCGCATTGGTGGCGACAAGATGGACCAGGCGATCGTGAACTATCTGCGCCGCGAGCAGAAGATTCTGATCGGCGAGATGTCGGCGGAGCGGATCAAGAAGGAAATCGGCACAGCCGTGGCGCCTGAAAAGGGCAATGGCATGGCGCTGACCGTTCGGGGCCGGGGCACCATGGATGGCGTCCCGATCGAGACCGAGGTGACCGAGGCAATGGTGGCCGAAGCGCTCCGGGAGCCGGTGACCGAAATCGTCGAGTCGGTGAAGACCGCCCTGGAGGCCATGCCCCCCGAACTTGCGGCCGACATCGTCGACCGCGGTATCGTTCTGACCGGTGGCGGGGCGCTTCTGCGAAATCTGGATGTGTGCATCCGCGACCAGGCGAAGCTGCCCGTGATGCTGGCGGATGATCCGCTGAAATGCGTCGTGAACGGCTGTGGATATGTGCTAGAGCATTATCCGAAGATGAAGACGGTGCTTTGCCCCGAAGTGTAGACCGGCGAGGCTGAACCGGTCGGCCCGGGGGCGAATCCCGCCAAGGTGCGGTGGATCAGAAGGGTTAGCCGCAATGGCCCGTCCAGGACGGTATGGAACGCGAAGGCGCCCGATGCGCGGCCTTGCGCTCGGCGTGCTCCTGGCCCTGTCACTTGCGCTCGTGGTCGCCCAGACCTCACCGGCCATCCAGCGTCTGTTCTCGCCCGTGCGCGAGGTTGCAGGCGACGTGCAGACCATTGGCGTCCGCCAGGAACGCCGTGCGGATCGCGAACCGGGGCTCGTCTCCCGGCTTCTCGGCCATGCCGAAAAGGATCGTGAGATCGCGCGCCTGCGCCAGGACTTGGCAAAGGCGGAACTCTATCGCCTCACGGCCTACGCCATGGCCGAGCGCCTCGAGGCCTACCAGTCGATGCTGGGCGCAATCGACCGCTCGCCCTTCGATTGGCGCCAGGCGGCCAAGGCCGTCCGGGTCGCGGCCGAGACGGATGGCCCCTTTGCGGAAACCCTTCTGGCCGATGCCGGCCGGCGGGCGAACGTGGCGGAGGGCCATATCGCCTTCAACGAGGGTGGATTGGTGGGACGGGTCGTGGCGGTGGGACGGGATTCCGCGCGCATCCTCCAGGTGACCGACTTCAACAGCCGTGTGCCGGTCATGGGCGAGGCGAGCGGGGTTCGCGCCATCCTGCATGGCGGCCGCGACCGGTACGGGACCCTGATGGACCGACCCGAGGACGACGCCTTTCTTGAGGGCGAGCGGATCCTGACCAGCGGTGAGGGTGGGGTCTATCCTCGCGGCATTCTGGTCGGTGAGGCCTTCCGCACCGATGAGGGGCCGTGGCGTGTGGATTTCGCCATGCGGCGCGGCCGTGGTGGATATGTCTTCCTGATGCCGGCGGCGCGGATTCCGAAGCCGGAGGATGCGGCGGCCACCGGGACGGACGGATCCGCGGTGGCCATGGCGACCGAGGCACGGGCAGGCACACCATGATCCTGCGTAATCTTGCGGCATCATTGTCCCAGGCCTGGGAGCGCACGGGCTCCGGCGCCAGACTGAGCGTGGGCGTCCTGGTTTGTGTTGCCGTCATGCTTTTGGGCCTACGGCCGGTGGACGTGTTCGGCGTGGCGATACCCTGGCCCTATGCAAGTCTGTGGGCCGCCGTGGGCTGGGCCCGAGCGGGATTGAGCGCGCGCCCCATGCTGCCGCTCGTCATACTGGGGCTGGCGCAGGACGTCCTGCTGAGTGCGCCGCTCGGCTGCTTCGTCATCGTCAACCTGGTGACGTACGGCTTGCACGCAGGGGTAATGCGTCTTCTTGGATCGGAGCGGGATCCGGTCGCCTACAGGGTGCTGCCACCGCTGACCCTGGCGGTCGGTGCCGCCATGGTCTGGATCGTCGCGTCCGGCGTGGTGACCCACCCCGTTCGTGTTGCGCCGATCGTATGGTCCTATCTGGCAACGGTGGCCGGCTTCCAGATCCTGCGTCCAGTGTTCAACCCCGGGATGGACCGGTCGCTTGCCGGCTGGAGGGGATGATGGCGCGCAAGACACGCTCGGGCACCGAGACGTCCAGCGAGGCAACGTTCCGTCGGCGCGCCATCATCGCCGCGGTGGGCGGCGGAGCGGCCTGGTCGCTGCTCGTCGGGCGGCTGGCACAGCTTCAGATGGGCGAGGGCGAGAAGTATGCGGACCTCGCCAAGGAGAACCGCGTGCGCCAGGATCTGGCGACACCGACCCGCGGGGACATTCTCGACCGGTTCGGCCGTCCGCTCGCAGCGCACAGGCAGGCTGGGCGGGTCTCGATCATCCGCGAGCAGGCCGAGGACATCGAAGCCACGCTCCAGGCCATCGCGCGCATCGTCGATCTGCCACCCGAGCGCCAGGCCCGCATTGTCCGGGAGGCCCGCCGCCAGGCTGCTTTCCTGCCGACGGAGGTCGTCCGGGAGCTGACCTATGAGGAGTTCGCGCGCATGTCGGTGCACGCGGTGAAGCTGCCCGGCGTCTCGGTGGAGATGGGCCTGACGCGATCCTATCCGCGTGGTCGCGATTTCGCGCACGTGCTTGGCTACGTTGCCCGCGCCAGCGAACGCGACCTGGTCCGCCTGACCGAAGGAAAGACCGGCGAGGAAGCCATCCGCGTCCGCCGCCTCTACAAGCATCCGGACATGCGCACGGGCCGCTCGGGCATCGAGTTCAGCTGCGACGACTGGCTGACGGGTCGGGCGGGTCAGCGCCGGGTGGTGACCAATGCCTCCGGTCGCATCATCGAGGAGCTTCCCAGCGAGGATTTGGCACCCGTGCCCGGGCGCAATGTGATGATCACCATCGACGCCGCGCTGCAGCGCAAGGCGATCGAGCGTTTCGGCGAGGAGACCGGCGCCGCGGTGGTTATGGACGTGCGGTCCGGCCATATACTGGCCCTGGTGTCCACACCGGCCTTCGACCCGAACGATTTCGTCAACGGCATAAGCCAGGCCGATTTCGATGTCCTTCGAAACGATCCGGACTCGCCTCTGTATCACAAGGCTTTCGACGGCCTGTATCCACCCGGCTCGACCTTCAAGATGGTCGTTGCCACCGCGGCGCTGGAAGCGGGCGCCATGGACCCTTCGGAGCGTGTCTTCTGTAATGGGCGATACAGGTTTGGCGACCGAACCTGGCATTGTTGGAAACGCGAGGGGCATGGATCGGTCGACATGCATGCCGGCGTGAAGGTCTCCTGCGACGTTTACTTCTACGAGTTGGCCAGACGGACGGGCGTCGAGAAGATCGCCGAGGTCTCGCGGCGCTTTGGCTTCGGGATGACCTGGCCGCATCTCGGTTTGACGGGGGGCGCCCGGGGCGTCGTCCCAGATGATGCCTGGAAGCGTGGTGCGCTGAACGAGCCCTGGTACGACGGCGAGACCCTGAACTACGGTATCGGGCAGGGCTACCTCAACACCACGCCGCTGCAACTGGCGATCATGACGGCGCGGATCGCCACGGAGGGTCGCGAGATCGTCCCCAATCTGCTGGGCGTCGGGCCGGACCTTCCCATGGGCCCGCGCCATGATGGACCGCTTCCGGCAGCGGCGCTCGAACGCATGAAGGCCGCCATGTATGGCGTCACCTCCGAAGGCGGCGGCACGGCCCTGCGCTCGGGCGACCTGGGTTTGGGTGGCGTGCGCATGGCGGGAAAGACCGGGACGGCGCAGGTGCGACGGATCACGACGGCAGAACGGCTCACCGGCGTCATTTCCAATGAGGCGCTCGAACGCCGGCTGCGCGACCACGCGCTGTTCGTGGGCTATGCGCCGCATGACGATCCGCGCTATTCGGTGGCTGTCGTGGTCGAGCATGGCGGAAGCGGGTCACGCTCCGCCGGACCGGTGGCACGAGACATCATGGCCGAGGCGCTGCGCATGGACAGCGGCCGCACGCCGGCCTGGCGCCAGACCGCCGACCTCGATCACGGGGCCGGCCCGTCGGCGGGCGGGGGCGGGGGCGGTCCGGCTTCCGGCGCGGGAGACCTGTAGATGCGCGGTGCGGTCGACTACTCCGGTACGGTTCGAGCCTCCACGGGGTCCGCGTCGCTGACGTTCAGCCGCGCCGGGGGGCTTGCTGCCTTCGCCAACCTGTCCTGGGGCCTGATCGCGCTGATCGTCGCCATCGGTCTGGTTGGAACCGCGATGCTCTATTCGGTCAGCCAGTCGGGCGTCGTCGCGGCCGATCTGTGGGCTCAGCACCTGTTGCGGTTCGCCCTGGGTCTCGTCGCGATGATCGCAGTGGCGCTGGTACCCCTGCAGGTCTGGTTCCGATTGGCCGTGCCCGGCTATCTCGCCACGCTCGCACTTCTGGTGGCGGTGGAACTGTTCGGGTCGGTGCGCGGCGGGGCGCAGCGCTGGCTGGAGATCGGGCCGGTGGCGGTGCAGCCCTCCGAGCCGATGAAACTCGCTCTCACGCTGGTTCTGGCGCGCTATTACCATGGCCTGCTTGGCCAGCGACCGCAGAGCTTCCTCATGCATGTGGGCGCGGTGGGCCTGATTCTCCTGCCGGCAGCGCTGATCTTCAAGCAGCCCGATTTCGGCACGACGCTGGCGCTGATCGCTTCGGGCGGCGTGATCGTGTTCCTTTCCGGGTTGAACCGGTGGATCATCCTCTCCGGCCTGGTGGCGGGCGCCGTTGCGTCGGTCCCGATCTACCATCTGGTGCTGGAGGACTATCAGCGCGAGCGGGTCGACACGTTCCTGGAACAGCTCGCCGGACAGAACACCGATGCGCTCGGCGACGGGTATCAGATCGAGCAGGCGAAGATCGCCATTGGCTCCGGCGGCCTTTGGGGAAAGGGCTATATGGAAGGGACGCAGACCAAGCTCGAATACATCCCCGAACAGCATACGGATTTCATCCTGACCGTGGTGGCCGAGGAGCTCGGCTTCTTCGGCGCCAGCGGGCTTCTGCTTCTGTGGGCCACGGTGCTGGTCTGGGGCATCGTCGTTGCCCTGCGCTGCGCGAGCCTGTTCGGCAGCTTCGCAGCGGCGGGGGCGGTGGGGACGGTTGCCTTCTATCTCATGTTCAATGTCGGAATGGTGCTGGGGCTTCTGCCCGTGGTGGGCGTACCCATGCCGCTCGTCTCTTATGGCGGCACGGCCATGCTCACCACGCTGCTCGCCTTCGGCGTGATCCTCTCGGTCGACCTGCACGCCGATGAACGGATGCCAGGCTGAACGCGCCGGGACCGGCCGTCCCTGCGATCCATCAGCGTTTCTTTGGACCCGGGATTCCGCTAAAGCGGAGAAAAGAGCGCCGGGCCGGCATCCCCGGGCAGACCCCAGGCGGGCAGAGGGAGCGTTGAATGACGGACATTCGCAGGAAGACCGAGCATTGGGGCTCTCGGTTTGGCTTCATCATGGCTGCGGTCGGCTCTGCCGTCGGGTTGGGGAACCTGTGGCGATTTCCATTCACTGCGGGGGAGAACGGCGGCAGTGCCTTCATTCTCGTCTATCTGGTCTGCGTGGCGGCGCTGGGCCTTCCAGTCCTGATCGCGGAATATGCGGTCGGCCGGAAAGGTGCCCGCTCGGCAATTGCGGGAATCCGCCACATTGCCGAGACCGAGGGCAAGTCGACCGCCTGGGTCGCCATGGGCTGGATCGGCGTCATCTGCGCGACGACGATCGTGTCGTTCTATTTCGTGATCGCCACCTGGGTGTTCGACTTCATCCCGCAGGCCTTTTCCGGCCGATTCGAAGGGATGGATGCTGCCGCCTCGGAGGCGAACTTCATCCTGACGGTCGGCAATCGTCTGGAAATCTCGGTTTTTCTTGCGATCTTCATTGCGCTCAATGTCTGGGTGGTGTCGCGGGGCATCAAGCGTGGGATCGAAAGGGCTTCGGAAATCCTGATGCCGGCCTTCTTCATCATGCTGGTCGGCATGGTGATCTTTGCGCTCAGCACGGGTGATGCGGCCGCCGCCGCGGCGTTCCTGCTGCAGCCGGACTTCTCGCGTCTCGGTTTCGGCATGTTCCTCTCGGCGGTGGGCCAGGCCTTCTTCTCCATCGGGGTCGGCACCTGCCTGATGATCACCTATGGAGCCTATCTGACCCGCGACACACAGATCCCCCGGGTGTCGGGCGTCGTGGCGGGTTCGGACACGTTCGTCGCGCTGATCGCCGGTTTTGCCATCTTCCCCATCGTCTTTGCGTTTGGCCTGGAACCGAGTGCGGGCGGCGGCCTGTTCTTCGTCACGATGCCAGTGGCCTTCGGCCAGATGCCCTTCGGCGCCCTAGTGGGCGGTTTGTTCTTCATGCTCGCGCTGTTTGCGGCCTTCACCTCGTCGATATCGCTGTTCGAGGTGGCTGTGTCGTGGCTGGAAGATCAGCGCGGCATCGGCCGGGTCCGCGGCGCTGTCGGACTGGGCAGCCTGCTTTATCTCGTCGGTCTCGGCTACATCCACAACGGCGCCTTGATCGACCATGCCGATTTCATTACCGGATCGGTCCTTCTGCCGCTGGGCGGCCTTCTCATCTCGCTCTTCGCCGGTTACGTGCTCTCGCGCGATAGCCTTGCGAGCGAGATCGGCGTCGGCTGGCCTCTCGACCTGGTCCGGCTGTTCCTGCGCTACCTCGTGCCGATCGCGCTTCTGTTCATCCTGGTGTTCGGTGTTCTCGACAAGCTTCAGGACCAGTACGGAGTCGCGATGCCCGATTTTCTGGCGCCGGTGATCGGTGCGAATGCCGGGTGAGTCCGCCCGCATCGCCCGCGCCGGTGCTTCAGGCGCATCGCGGAGATGGGCCAGCCCGTTGCTCGTTCGGACCGGTCAGCGCGCCCCAAACCGGTCCGCGTAGGCATCCGAAGCCCGGATCAGCTTGTCCACAATTCCTGGCTCGAGGCTCGAATGGCCTGCATCTGGCACGATATGCAGGTCGGCATCGGGCCACGCCTTCGATAGCGTCCAGGCTGAGGACAAGGGCGTGATCACGTCATAGCGACCGTGAACGATGGTGCCGGGCTTGCCCCGCAAGTGCTGGTGCGCCTGCTTCACGAGCCAGCCATCTTCCGGAAAGAAGCCGCGATGGGTGAAATAGTGGCACTCGATCCGCGCAAAGGCGTCGACAAACGCATCCTCGTCGAAGCGGGGCGGACGCATCCCGGGTCCCTTGAGCGACAGGGTTTCCCCCTCCCATCGGGCCCAGGCGCGCGCGGCCTCGATTCGGGCGGCCCGGTCCTCGCCCGTCAGCCGCCGATGAAAGGCCGCAAGAAGATCTCCGCGTTCCTCAGGCGGGATCGGCGCAACATAGCGCTCATAGGCATCGGGGAAGAGCCGGCTTGCACCTTCCTGGTAGAACCATCGGATCTCGGCCTCGGTGATCAGAAAAATCCCTCGCAGGATCAGGGCGATCACGCGGTCAGGATGGGTGACGGCATAAGACAGGGCCAGCGTCGAGCCCCAGGAGCCGCCGAAGATCACCGCGCTGTCGATGCCCAGATGGGCGCGCAGGGTCTCGATATCGGCCACCAGGTCCCAGGTGGTGTTGTCGGTCAATTCGGAATGTGGGGTCGAGCGTCCGCAGCCCCGTTGGTCGAACAGGATGATCCGGTAGCGCTCCGGATCGAAGAAGCGCCGCATTTCCGGGCTGGAACCGCCTCCGGGTCCGCCATGCAGACCGATCACGGGGAGGCCGTCGGGCGATCCCGATTCTTCCCAGTAGAGCTCGTGCAGTTTCGATACACGCAGACGGCCGGTGCGGCGGGCCTCGTGACGCGGATAGAGTGTCCGCCGGGGGTGATGAGTGTTCATGCGTCCTTCACCTATCGGCAACATTCTCGAAGATAAAGGTTGGACCTGCCAAGCTGGAAAGGTAAGAGGACCTAGCGGCAGACCACCGATATCAAAGGGATCGTCTCAGCCATGCGTTGCGTTGCCTATGGGGTACTCCTTCTTGCCATCTCAGGATGTGCAACCGTGTCCATGGTGCCCGACCAGGCGTTGATCGAACGTCCCGCGACCGACGAACAGACCGCCCTGCGCCTTGCCTCCGACGCCTACTGCGCCGATCTTGCCGATCGCGGCTGGATCGATGGCGGAAGCGGACTGGCGGGTCTGGCCAGTATCGTCCTCAATGGTGCGGGGGCGGCCCATGCCGCCGAAGATGGCTATGCCGAGCGGATCGGCGCGGCGAGCGAGACGCCGGCAGCCGTGGTCCAGAAGATTGCCGAGGATGCGGCGACCGCGCGCACCGGCCTGGCACGGGTGATCTCCGAGGCCCGCAGTGTGCTCGATGCGGACCGTTCCATGGCGGGACGCGCCGACGTGACCAGCTTCGAACGCGCCCTGGTGCGGGCGCAAAAGGCCAATCGAAGTTTCGCCGCCGCTCTCGACACGGTCGCCCAGCGCACCGACCAGACGGCGACGGCCGAATTGGCCATCGACGCGCTGAGCCGGCAGATCGACGAGGCCCGGCGCGTCGCAGATGGCCTGGCCGAGCGTTATGCCGGGACCGCGCGGGCGGCCTCCTGACACCTTTTCCGGCGCATCTTCAAGTCAATCAGCGTCAGTGACGTTGCGCCAGGTTCTTGGTTTTCGGGCATGTTCCCCACACGAAAGCGCCGATCTTTCGTTTTGGTCCAGACCGTTGCTTTACATCATTCGTCTTGCGCAATTTTCCGTGCGCAACCGATTTCGTTTGCTCCGGACCTGCTTGTCCTATGACTTTTCCCGCCGATTGGGAGAGATCGGCAAGCCGGCGGTCACCCGCGACCCGCCTTCGGCAAAAGCGGACCTGCGACACCAGACCTTTGTCGGGTCCGAGCGATTTGGAGACGTGCGAGACGCCGTCTCAGTCATCCGGGTCGCTTGATGGCTGCTGCCGCGACCAGGATCCAGCCGAGGATCATGAGCAAACCGCCGATGGGCGTGATGCCCCCAAGCCAGCGCGGCGCGCCCAGCGCCATGGCATACAGCGTTCCGGCGAAGACGAGGGCGCCCGATAGAAGCGCCCAGCCGCCGAGACGGGGCGCCGGCGCGCCGCGCGCCTGTCGCGCAACGGCCAGCGCTGCGGCCGCATGCACCAGGAGATACAGGGTCGCGGTCTCCCACCAGCCGCCGGCCTGTTCGCCCAGCCTTGCATCCAGCGCATGGGCGCCGAAGGCACCGAATGTGACGCCGAGTGCACCGGCCAGAGCCGCGGTCGCCGCTTGCAGGTTCATGCGGGCACCTCGTCCTCGCGTTCCGCACGTGGCAGCGCATAGGTCACCACGGCGTGGCTTGCAGGCGTCTCGGACCCGGTCGCGCGTACTGTCACCTCGGCCACGACGAGCGTCCGGCCGAGCTTGAGGAGCCGCGCCTCGCAGTCGACATGGTCAGCGATCAATAGGCGCAGGAAGGTCATGTTCAGGCTCGTCGTTACGGCCATGGGCGTGAGTCCGATCCGGGTGAAGATCGCCACGTAGACCGCCGTGTCGACCATCGACATCTGGGTTGGCCCCGAGACGTATCCGCCCGGGCGCAGGTGTTGCGGCCCCGCGCGGAGGCGTACCAGGGCCCGACCGTGGTCCAGCTCGACCACGCGAGGACGTGCCCCGCTGCCTGGAAAGGCGTCCTCGAAAAACGCATTGGCTTCGTCGACCGTGAGCGCCACGTCCATGGCTTCCCCTTCGGAACGGATTGATTGGTGGTCACAACCGCGTCACCCTAACCATCCGAACAGGCCCGCCAAGAGGGCCGGCCGCCGCAGGGGCGGCACGGACGGGAGGATGAGACCGATATGCTGAGCTGGGGCGATGAGTATCCGATACACCAGAGCCCGGAACCGGTGGCCTATGCGGGATCGGACCGGAACTTTTACGACCGCTATTTCTTCAATGGCTACAGTCCCGACGGGTCGGTCTTCTTCGGTGGCGCGTTCGGCGTCTATCCGCATCTCAACATCATGGATGGCGCAGTCTCGATCCTGAAGGATGGCCGTCAGTCGAGCGTCTTTCTGTCCCGACCGCTGGGCATGGAGCGGATGGACACGCGTGTCGGCGGCCTGTCGGTGGAGGTGATCGAGCCCTTGCGTTCGGTTCGCCTGAGGCTTGAGGAGACCGAGGGAATTGCCCTCGACGTGACCTTCGACGGACGTGCCTTTCCCATCGAGGAGCCGCGTTTCACCCATCGCCAGGGTCCGCGCATGTTGATCGACTGCACGCGGATGACCCAGAACGGCGCCTGGTCCGGCACCCTGCGCCGGGATGGCGAGACGGTAGAGGTCGACGGCCGCACCTGGCGTGGCACGCGAGACCGCTCCTGGGGGGTCAGGCCGATCGGCGCGCAGGATCCCCAGCCGCTGGTGCCCGCACAGCTTCCGCAATACTACTGGATCTGGACACCACTCAACTTCCCCGACCGCGCCGTGTATTTCCACGTCAACGACGATGCCGAAGGCCTTGCCTGGAACACGCGCGCAAAGGTCGTACCCGACGGTGCGGGCGCCCACGACCAGGTCGAAATGGCGAGCTGTTCCGCCAGTGTCTCCTTCGCGCCGGGAACCCGGCGTGCCGCCAAGGCAAACCTGACCTTTACCGACCGTCAGGGGCGCGGCATCGGTGTGGAGCTGACACCGCTGCAGACGTTCCAGATGAAGGGGCTCGGCTATGGCCATGCCACCTACCGCCACGGCGCCTATCTGGGCGAGACGCTCAGCGTCGCCCGGGAGGATTGGGTGCCGTCCGAACTGGCCTGGAACACGCCGGAGAATCTGCACATTCAAGCGATCTCTCACGCAGTGCTGACCGACGAAACGGGCACGCGGCTGGACGGCATGGGCAGCTTCGAGCAGCTCTTCATCGGCCCCCATGCGCCGTCGGGCTGGACCGACATTCTGGACGCAGCCCCATGACCGAGCGGATCGAGGACCCGGCGCTCGCCCGGGCGTTCGAGGCGTATTGCAGATCCCACCTCGAGGGCGCCCGCAATCCAAGGGTTACCGCCCTGACCCGGATCCATGGCGGTGCGAGTCGTCAGACCTATGCGATCGATCTGGCCGACACCGACGCCGACGGCCAGGCGATCACCCGCGGCCTGATCCTGCGACGCGATCCGCCAGACAGCCTGATCGACACCGAACGCCGCATCGAGTTTGCCGCCATTCGGTCGATGCGTGGCCAGGACCTTCCCGTCCCCGATGCGCTGATGCTGGAGACCGGCAGCGAGGCGCTGGGCGCCCCGTTCTTCGTCATGACGCGGATCGAGGGTGGCCAGGCCCTTAATCCTTTCCGGGTCGAGGACGTCGAGCCCTACCGCGCGGAGATCGGGGAACAGTTCTTCCGTCACCTGGGGACCATCGCCGGCGCCCCCCTGGAGGGCGCGCCTCTGGCCGAGCTGATCGACGTGCCGGAACTCGACGGGTGCTGGACGCGCGAGCTCGACTATTGGGAGGCCGAGATCCGCGAGAATGCGCGCCGGCCGGAGCCGATCGCTGCGGCCGCCATCCGTCACCTTCGCCGCCATCCGCCGCCGCCGGCGCAGCGCCTGTCGGTGGTCCACGGGGATTTCCGCTCTGGCAACTTCCTGCATGACGGAAAGGGGAAGATCGTTGCGGTGCTGGATTGGGAGATGGCCCATATCGGCGATCCCTATGAGGATCTGGCCTGGGCGACCGATCCGCTCTGGTGCAGCAACGACACCGAGCGCGCCGCCGGCCTGCTCCCCTGGCCGGATGCCATTGCCGCCTGGGAATCGGCTTCGGGCTGTGTCTTCGACCCGGCGGCCTTCGAGTGGTGGTCGATCTTCGCCCATGTGAAGGCGCTGGGGATCTGGATCGGGTCGGCGCGCGCCTATGCCGACGGGCGCAATGATGATCCGATCCTGGCCTGGTCGGGGTGGTTCACCCATGCTGCCCACGAACTGTTTCTGGCGTCCCGTCTGGCGCCGAAATATGGGGTGGAGATGCCGGAATGAGCGATGTGGCCCTGATACTGCAGCGGCTTGGCCGGACACTCGTGACCGAAGTCGCGCCGCTCCTGGACGGTCACTATGCCGGCGGCCATGCGAGCATGGCGGGGCTTCTGGCCGCGATGGCCGGGGAGGCATGGGATGGGGCGGCCGACCGCCTCATCCGCGAGATCGACGCCATGCAGGCGATCCTTCGCGCGGCGGGTCAGCCGGGAGACACCACCTCGGAGAGCTACCGCATCTCCGACCTCAAGGTGGTGCGCGACCGCCTGGCCGAACAGCTTGTGGCGCTGCACGCAGAGATCGAAACGCGTGACGATGAGGTGGCGCGCACGCTGAACGCCCAGATCTGGGGCCTGCTCCTGGGTGGCGCTGCGGACCGGATGCCGAGTCCGCCGGACTTTGCCACTGCCGACACGCCAGGTGATGCGGCTGACCCCGCATAGATTGCGGACATCAGGATCGAACGGCGGACCCCGAAGGGTGGCTGTCCGGCTCTTCGCCCCGTCAATCACCGTGAGTGGAGCGGCGTCAAGCGCCGGTCGTTCATTCCAGTCCAGATCGGCGCTTCATGTCCTTGCGTTGGCGCAAGTCTTCTTGCGCCATCGGGTCCGATTGCTCCGAACGTGTTCCAGCGTCTCGGTTCGGCGCAGTTTCTTGCCGTAAACCGTGCCGACGTCGTCAAGATTGGTCCTATCGTCCGCTGAAGTCGAAGTCGGCGAGCACCCATTCGGCGAAATGCGCGAGGTTGCCGCCGCGAAACAGGAAGCCGGCGACGCCTGCTGCGTGGGCCGCCTCAAGGTCACTGGTCTTGTCGCCGATGAGGAAGCTGTGCTCCCGATTGACCGGGAAGTCGGCCATGGCCTGCAGCAGCATTCCCGGACGGGGCTTGCGGTCGATGCTGTCCCGGCGGTAGCGCGCAACCTCGCCCTCGGCATGGTAGGGACAGTAATAGACCCGGTCGATCCGCGCCCCGGCGGCCGCGTCCAGCTCTGCCGCCATGTGCGCGTGCAGCGCGTGCATGTCGTCCTCGGTATAATAACCCCGGGCGATGCCGGACTGATTGGTGACCACGAAGACATACCAGCCGCGATCGTTGAAGGCGCGGATGCAGTCTGCGGCCCCCTCGATCAGTTCGAAGTCCTCCGGGGAATGGACATATCCCCGGTCGACGTTGATCACGCCGTCACGGTCGAGAAACAGGGCGGGTGTCAGGCTCCGCATTGCTCTACTCTGCAGCTGGCTTGCCCGCCGGGCCGTCGGGGACGGGCATGTTGGCTGGGGTCGACAGAGGGTCGCCCCGGTCGATTGCCTCGATGTCTTTCCGATTGGCCCGCACGCCAGCCAGGAAGGGAATGAAGGCCAGCGCGGTGAGGATCGCTGCCAGGAGAAAGGCTGCGCCGGGGAAGTACACGGATGCATCGGCTTTCGAGAAGTGATGGAGCGTCTGGGTCATGATTAGCGGCGCGACGGTGATCGCCGCGGCGTTGAGGCTCGCCGACGCGCCATGGAGTTCGCCCTGGGCGTTTCGCGGGGTCACGTTCGACATCATGGTATTTATGGCCGGCTGCGCAATCCCGCCGAGCGCGCTGATCGGGATGATCGCGTAGGCCATCCACCCCAGCCCCGCCATGGAATAGAGCGTGAGCGCCAGCACGTTCACGAACAGGCCCACCATCGCCGTGCGCGTGGGACCGAGGCGCTTGACGATCGGACCCATCAGCAGCGCCTGCACCACGGCTGCACCGATCCCCACCAGGGCCAGCGACAGACCGATCTGTGCCGAGGTCCAGCCATACCGGATCTCGCCATGGAAGTTCCAGGTGGCGGGATAGACGCTGTGGGCCAACATGAAGAGGCCGATCGCCACGAGAAACCAGGCGACCTGGGGAATGCGCCTGAAATGCTTCACCGCGCCCAGCGGGTTTGCCCGCGCCAGTTCGAAGGGGCGCCGATCTTCCGGCGCCAGGGATTCCGGTAACACGAACAGGCCATAGAGGAAGTTCAGTCCGGCCAGGCCGGCTGCGGCAAAGAAGGGCGCGCGCGGATGCAGCTCGCCCAGTGCCCCGCCAAGGGCTGGCCCCACGACGAACCCGATGCCGAATGCCGCGCCGATCATGCCGAAGGCCCGCCCGCGGGTCTCCGGATCGGTCGTGTCGGCGATATAGGCGTTTGCGGTGGAGAAGGTTGCCGACGAGATCCCTGCGAGCGTGCGTCCCAGGAACAGCAGCCAGATGTTTCCCGCCAGGGCCATGATGAGAAAGTCCACGGCCAGCATGGCGGTGGAGCCCAACATCACGGGCCGGCGTCCGAACCGGTCCGAAAGGTTCCCCAGCGTCGGCATCGCCAGGAAGTTCATGAATGCATAGACCGCTGTCAGCAGGCCGCCCCAGACGACGCCCTCCGACGGCGGCAGGCTGGTCAGATCCTCGATCAGCTCGGGCATAACCGGCGCGATCATGCCGAAACCCATCATGTCGATCGTGACCATGACGATCACGAACATGAAAGCGTTGCGTCCGGCCTTGCGCGGGGAAGGTTGGGCGGTCTCGGAGTCCGTCATTGCGTGGCTTTGCGCCAGCCCGCCGCGTCGGTCAACGCCGAGAGCCCGGTCGGATCAGTGCTCGAGCTTGGCGTTGTCCGGCAATAGCGGCGGCAGCGACAGATAGACGAGGCGCTTCTGCTCGACCCGGGCGCGGGCCAGGCTGTCGAGGATCAGGCCGCAGACCGCGCTGATCACGGCGACGATGCCCACGCCCGTGGCCAGGATTGCCGTCGGGAAGCGCGGAACCAGACCGGTCTGGACATAGGTCATCAACAGCGGAAGCGAGAGGACCCCGGCCGCAACGGCGAGCAAGGCGCCGATGGCACCGAAGAAAGCTGCGGGCCTGGTCTCCTTCGCCAGGATGGCGAACATGCCAAGAATCTTCAGCCCGTCCCGGAAGGTCCGCAGCTTGGAGCTGGAGTCCTCGGGGCGCACACCGTACCGCGTGGGATATTCGACGATGGAGAGGCTGAGCTGGCTTGCATGGACCGACATCTCCGTCTCGATCTCGAAGCCCGTGGAGACGGCCGGAAAGCTCTTGGCAAACCGGCGGGTAAAGACCCGGTAGCCGGAAAAGATGTCGGTGAAGTCCCGTCCGAAGATCCACCGATAGATGGCATTGAAGAGTCGGTTGCCGAATGCGTGACCCTGGCGTCCGGCAGTCTCCATGACCTTGTCACGCGTTCCGACCACCATGTCGGCCCCGGTATCGATCAGGAGGTTGACGAGATCCGGGGCGGCACCGGCATCATAGGTCGCGTCGCCGTCAGCCATGACGTAGATGTCCGCCTCCACGTCGGCAAACATTCGGCGCACCACATGGCCCTTGCCCTGGCGGGTTTCGCGGCGGACCCGTGCCCCGGCAGCGCGGGCGATGCGCGCAGTGTCGTCGGTGGAGTTGTTGTCGAAGACATAGACGACTGCATCGGGCAGGGCCGCCTGAAAGTCCCTGACCACCCCGGCGATGGTCGCGGCCTCGTTGAAGCAGGGAAGCAGAACCGCGATCCGCAGGCGCGCGTCTGCGGACACGGAGCCGGCGTCGGATGAGGCGGTCGGGTCGAGGGGCCTTGTGTCCACGCGCATCACAGAAACCTTTCGTAACCAACCCATCCTATAAAGTGCGCATCTTAAAAATCCCCAAATCGGTCAGGGGAGGGGGAAAATCGTGCCCACACGTCTCGACTTCGACTTGAGGCCAGTCGGCTTCGTCATGCTGTTTGCTGTTTTTCTCGCACTCTTCAACTTGGAGCGAGCGGTAAACCTCGCCATGGTCGGAAATGACGACTTGATGCGGTTACAACAGGTCCGGGATCTGCTTGCCGGCAGCAATTGGTGGGACACCCATCAGGATCGGTTTGCAAGCGATGCCTCCCGGAACATTCACTGGTCGAGGCTCCCGGATCTCGGACCGGCGCTGCTGATCCTTGGGCTGTCGCCCGTGCTGGGAAGCGATCTGGCGGAGCGGGTCGCCGTCGGGCTTTGGCCCGTCCTGCTCTTGCTGGCCACGCTGGCAGGACTGGCGGTGGCCGGCCGCAATCTCGGCCTTGGCGGCCGCGCCGTGGCGGTGGCGGCTTTCATACTGACGGTTTCGGCGCCCGCCATCCAGTTCGCGCCGGGCCGGATCGATCATCACGGGTTGCTCATCTGTCTGATGCTCTGGACGGTCGCCGCACTCACGGCGCCCCGGGCCAGCCTCAGCGCCGGCCTTTGGGCCGGGGGGCTGGTGACGCTTGCGCTGGGGACGGCGATCGAGCCCTTGCCCTATGCGGTCGTCGCGATTGCCGGTGCAGGCCTTTTCTGGGTCGTGCGCGGGGCGGGGGAAGCCCCACGACTGGTCGGTTTCGGAACCGCGATGACGGCGATCGCGCTGCTCGTCTTCGTGCTTGACGCGCCCGGGCCGGGTGCGGCGAGGGCCACCTGCGACGCCTTCGGGCGGTTCCATGTCAGCGGCCTGGTGGCGGGTGGCCTCGGTCTGGCCATGCTGGCGCGGTTCGGTCGCCAGCTCGACGGCTGGCCCGTGCGGCTCCTCGCCGGCGGCGCAGCGGGCGTCGCAGCGGCACTAGCGGCGTGGCTGGCCGATCCGGCCTGTCTGGGGTCGCCCTATGGCGCCGTGGATGACGCCACACGCACGCAATGGATGGCCAAGGTGGGTGAAGCCAAGCCTGTCCTGACGCAATGGGCCGACAATTGGCCGGCGGCGTTGCATCGTTACGGCCTAATGGCGTTGGGTCTGCTGGGACTGGCCTGGGTCTGGCGTCGCGCGCCGGCCAGCACGCGAGACGGGTGGCTCCTGGTTGCCGCAATGGTGGCCGGCGCCCTCTGCGTCAGCCTTTGGCAGACCCGGGGGGCCAGTTTCGGGATTGCGTTCGCGGCACTGGCGCTGGGCGCAGCGGCTGAAGCGGCCCTGCGCAGGCCCCGCCCTGAAGGCGCGACACCGGTGCTGGCCCTGTTCGCGGCCATCGCGCTTTTGGTGTTCCCGACAGTCTGGGAGCGACTGGCTGCGCGGGCCGACGCATCCGGCACCGGGTCTGCGGCGGGACCTGACGGGATCGACTGCAACGACCCTTCTGGCTATGCGGTCCTGGCCGGTCTGCCACCGGGGCGGGTGATGGCGCCGGTCGATCTGGGGCCCAACATTCTGGTCCACACGCCGCACACCATCCTGGCTGCTCCCTATCATCGCAACGGCGACGCGATTGTCTCCGCGATCGAGGCATTCCGTGCCACGCCTGAGGCTGCAGAGGACCGGGTTCGCGCCCGGGGGGCGGCGTATCTTGCCATATGCTTCGCGCAGCCGGAGGTGGACGGGCATGTGGACGCCGCGCCTGACGGGCTCGCCGCCGAATTGCGCGCTGGCCAGGTACCGGATTGGCTATCGCGGGTCGCCGAGCCGTCCGGAACGGCGCTTAAGGACGTCGCGGTTCAGGTCTACCTTGTCCGGCCGGGTGTCGACGCCCCTTGACGTTGGAAAGCGCCCTGCGTCAGACGAGGTCATGAACCCATCCGATCCAACCTCCGCCATCGTCGATCGACTGGAGACGCTCTACGCCGACGCGGTGACCCAGCTCAAGGCGGCCCTTGACCGGTTTCTCCGCGAGGGTAGTCCGCCCAGCGCGGTGGATCGCGCCGCGGGCCTCTTCTGCTATCCCGAGCTGGTGATCCGCTACGCACCGGATGGGCCGCCGCCGCCGGTGTCGCGTGCCTTCGGCAAGATTTCCGAAGCCGGCGTCTACACCACGACGGTGACACGTCCCGACTTCTTTCGTCCCTATCTCGAGGAGCAGATCGCCCAGTTGCGCGACGCCTATCCGATCGAGATCGAGGTGCGACGCTCCGCCTCCGAAATTCCGTATGCTTATGTCTGGGATGAGAGTCATGCCGCTGGCCTGGACAGCATATCCCCCGCCGAACTCGCGCGCTGGTTTCCCGCGCCGGACCTGTCGCAGATCGGGGACGAGGTGGCCGATGGCGAACTCTATGATCCCGGCGCCGAGCGGCCGCTATCCCTGTTCGACGCCCAGCGCGTTGACTTCTCGCTCAAGCGGCTGGCGCACTATACCGGGACTCCGGCCGATCACATGCAGCCTTATGTCCTGTTCACCAATTATCACCGCTATGTGGACGCCTTCCTGGACTGGGCGCTGGATCAGATCGGCGGCCCCACGGGCTATACCGGGCTCAGCGCGCCCGGTGGGGTGCTGATACAGGGCGCGAATGGGGACGCCCGTGCGCAGATCGATGCTGCGCCCTGGCGGCGGTTCCAGATGCCGGCCTATCACCTGATGCGTGACGATGGCCCAGGCATCACGCTGGTCAATATAGGGGTTGGCCCCTCCAATGCGAAAACGATCACCGACCATCTCGCGGTGCTGCGACCGCAATGCTGGATCATGGTCGGCCATTGCGGCGGGCTGCGCCATTCCCAGCAGATCGGCGACTATGTGCTGGCCCATGCCTATCTGCGTGAGGACAATGTGCTCGATGCCGTGCTTCCGCCGGAAATCCCCGTCCCGCCCATCGCGGAAATCCAGGTCGCCCTGCAAGAGTCGGCGGCCGAGGTGACCGGCGAGACCGGCGAGGGCCTGAAGAAGCGGCTGAGGACAGGCACCGTGGTCACCACCGATGACCGGAACTGGGAGCTTCGCTTCTCCGAGACCGCGATCCGTTTCAACAAGTCGCGTGCCATCGCAATCGACATGGAGAGTGCCACGATCGCGGCCAATGGCTTTCGGCTGCGTGTGCCCTATGGCGTCCTGCTCTGCGTTTCCGACAAGCCGCTGCATGGCGAGCTGAAGTTGCCGGGTGCCGCAAACCGCTTCTATGAGCGTGCGATCGGGGAGCACATCCGCATCGGCATCGCGACGCTTGAAAGACTGGCCCAGGATGGCGGGACCAAGCTGCATTCCCGCAAGTTGCGCGCCTTTGACGAGCCACCGTTTCGATAGGGCGGCGCAGCGGCGGGCAGGCTGGCTGGCACGCGTTCGGCCCGGGGGCTCCCATCCCGCGTTTCCGCGCGGCGCTCCGGCATCCATTCCGCCTCATGCTGACGCCTGGCGCTTCAAGTGCACATGCAGGCATGCTTTACCGGCCTGGCAGACAGATAGGGATCAACAGCCATGAACGACCGGATTCTTCCCCTTGAGGGGGTCCGCAACTTTCGCGACTTCGGGGGCTATGAGACTGCCGCTGGCGGCCGGGTCCGGCGGGGCCTGCTCTATCGTTCGGGCCACCATGCCGATGCGACGGAGGCGGACGTGGCGGCGATGGACCGCCTGTCGATCCGGTTCCAGGCCGATCTGCGCCGCCCCGACGAGCGCGAGCGCCAGGTTGCACGCTGGCAGCCCGAAGACGTGCTCACCCATGATGGGGGCCGCGAGCAGGTCTCCCCGCACATGACGTTTCTGACCCAGGTCCAGGCCACGCCGGAGGAGGCGGAGGCGTGGATGCATGACTATTACCGCACCGCCCCGTTCCGCGAGCATCATGTCGCCCTGTTTCGGGGTTGGTTCGACCGGCTGGCGGGCCTGGAGGAGGGAGACGCCGCTCTGGTCAACTGTGCGGCGGGCAAGGACCGGACCGGTATCCTATGCGCCCTGACCAAGCATGCGTTGGGCGTGTCCGAGGCCGACATCTTCGACGACTACGAACTGACCAACCGCGCCGTCGACACTGACAGCCGTCTGCCGGAGGCACAGCGCTACTTCAACGACATGCTGGGCAAGGACTACCCCGCCGACGTCTATCGCCCCTTCATGGGCGTGCGCACAGGGTATCTGCGGACGGCCTTCGACGCGATCGAGACGGAGGCCGGCGGTCTCGATGCCTATCTGCACGAGGTGCTGCTGGTTGACGACGATGTGCGCAGCGACCTGCGCCGGCGGTTGGTGGACCCAGCCTGAACTTCAATCAACGGAAGCGGCCGGGCCCGCTGTCCCGCTACGTTCCGCCCGCCGTACCGCGCGTGCGGTCTCGATCAGGTCGATCTGGAGCCGGCAGACCTCCGGCACAGGCGGGCTTTCCGGCGTGCCCTTGAGGTCCAGCCGTTCGATCAGGGCCTGCACATCCGGCTTGTCGGCGCCTTCGCCCACGGCGCGGCCGACGCTATAGCCCTCGGCGTAAAGCCGACCATGGCGGCGGAACTCGTGGCGGAAGCAGATATAGGCACCGGTCCAGGCGACGATCCGGGTGCCGACCTCATAGGCGTCGGGAAACTTGAGCATGCGATGGATGGTGATCCCCCGATACACGATCACGGGCGCCAGACCGGCCTTTCGCAGCGGCGCCAGCAGCCCGGCACGCATCATCAGGTCGAGGCTCGAGAGATCGCACATGGAATTGTAGCGGCTGTTGTTCATGTGCATGAACGCGTCCTGATCGGTCAGCCAGACGCGGTAGCCGCGCACCGCCTCATCCAGATAGCCGGCCCGCCGGGGCCTGAGCCTCCGCATCAACAGCAACGCAAGCAGGCGGAGAAAGAGGTTCATGCCGGAGCGGGGGTGGTCGCGGCCATGTGCTTGCGGATCGAGGGAAGCAGCGACTTGTTGAAGTCCGCAATCCGGCCCACGGCTTCCTGGGAGAACGTGCTGCCGGTATGAAAGGTCCGCAATTGGCCCTGGACGCGGGTCATTCGATCGAGAAGACCAAGCTCGAGCGCCTGTTTTCGGTACCGTGCAAAGTAGACCCAGTTCACCGAGTCGACGACGGACTGGACGCGACCGCCGTCCCGCTCGACATCTGCAATGACCATGTCCCTCAGTTCGGTCTCACTGAACGATCCCGGAAACTGGCCTACGATGTAGAGTGCCCCCCCGAGCTCTGGAACATGTCCTTCACGGCGCGCAGCGATCATCATTCCCGGCTCGGCATCGTCGCGATAGGCGCGCGCATAATTCCGGATATGTTCTTCCACGAACCAGCCTTCGACGGCCAGAAGGTTGGTAACCAAGCCACCCCATTCAACGCCGTCGGCAATGAAGCGCTCATCGTCCGACAGATTTGTGAGCTCCTGGAACCTGTCGAGCGGCAGGGTATTGATGACATAGTCGAACACGCCGATCCCCTCGGGTGTCTCTACCGTCACCGCATCTGCCGAGCGCTTGACCGCGGTGACCGGCTGGCCGGTGCGAACATCCAGCCGGCTGGCCATTCGGCTCCAGAATTCCGACCAGCCCTCGACCGGAATGGTGACGTCGTCGGAGATGCCGGAGATCACCATGTCCCATCCGATCAGCCGAAGGCCCTGCAATGCGAGAACATCGTCCATTGACCCATAGCCCATCGGCACCAGGACCCGCTGGAAGAAGCGTTCGATCTTGTAGAGCTTTCGGTCGCGCAGCCACCGCTTGATCGATTGGGTGCCTTCTTCGAGAACATCCCGGTCATGAGGGCGGCGGGCGAGCTTCTTCAGGAAGCGTGACCGGTGGCGATGAAAGGCCCAGCCTTGGGCAAGGAGTGAGGCCCCCCCAGCTCCCTTCACGTAGTCGACGAAAGGTTCCCCATCGATCAGGGTGAGCCCCATCTTCTTTGAGGAGATGCCGTGATCGCCCCACCATTTTCGGATCAGCCGGTCGCCGCGATGGGTATAGGACGTGCCGAGTTCGCAGACGACATCACCATGAATGGCTGACAGGGATTTCCCGCCGACCCGTTTCTGGGCCTCGAACACGACGGGCTTGGCAAAGCCGGCATCCTCCAGAAGACGAGCCATGCTCAAGCCGCCTGGTCCGCCGCCTATGATCGCGACTGCCGGGGGATTGGTACGCTTCAACACCTGACCATCGTATCGGTTCTCTTGAAACGAACACAATGACCTCTGTGTCCGACGATCAACCTTTCGTATTCGTTAAAGGAGTGCGGAAACCTGTGCGAGGCCCTTTACCCGAGAATTCATGTAGAGTGGCTAGAAGCAAGCCATGGCCCAGTTCGAGGATGCAAATCGCAGCGCACTCCGCATTTTCTGGAAGGCGTCGCTGCCATCCACGACGGAGGAACGCGAGATCGCGGCGTTCCAGCAGAACGTCCTCGCCAGGAATGCGCTCTATGTCGGCCTGGTAAATCTCATCAGCACGACCATCGTTCTCTTTGTCTTCTGGCGCTTCTCACATGCTCCCGCACTGGTCGCCTGGTATGTCGGCATGTCCGCGATCTCGGTATCCAGCGTCTTGCTCTGGCGCAAGACCCGCGCCGGTTTCAATCCGACGCGGGTTCGCGGTCGCATGCTGCAGAAGGCCGAGTGGGTCGCCGTCGTAACCGGACTGGCCTGGGGAAGTCTTGCCTTCATCGTGGAGCCCGGCCATCCGGAGGTCTTCCTTTTTGTTGTGATCATTGCGGTAGGCAAGGCTGCAGCCTTCATGACGATCACGAATTCGGTTCCAAGGATCGCGTCGCGTTTCAGCTGCGGTTGTATCGCGCCCGTGATGGTGGCCTCCCTGTTTCAGTTGCCGGTGTTCGCGTCTGCGATCATCATCCTTGGGGGCTTCATGCTGATCCTGCTGGTTCGTGGATCGATCGCAAGTTTCGAACAGCTGAGGACCCTCGTCGCATCACGTACGGAGGCCCAGAAGGCGCGGGCCGATCTGGTCGATGCCATCGAGTCCGTCGACGATGCGTTTGCCATCTACGACAGTTCCGCGCGGTTGAAGCTCAGCAACAGCCGGTTCCGCGAATGGTTCCCGAAGGATGCGCCTCTGAGCCTCGAAAGCGATGGACGCGAGCGCATGATCGGCAACGGACGGTGGGTGCTGAGCTCTGTGGAGAAGGTGAATGACGGGGGATATGTGGCCATTCATACCGACATTTCCGCGCTGAAGAACCGGGAGCGCGAACTGATCGTCGCCCGCCGCGAGGCTGAGGAAGCCAGCGCCGCGAAGGACCGCTTCCTCGCGACCATGAGCCACGAACTGCGCGCCCCGCTCAATCTTATCAATGGCTTCTCGCGACTACTGACCAGCGATTCCCGGATCGCGATGACGAAGGACGAGATCGCCAATTACGGGGACCAGATCCACAGGGCCGGCAATCACCTGCAGACCGTGGTCAATGACATCATCGAATTCTCAGATGTGGGCGCCCAGGCGCAGGCCTACCATCCTGAGGTGCTCGATGTGCGCGACGTGATCGAGCGCGCCGCGGGCCTGGCCGCCGCCTTCCAGAGCCTGCCGGACACGAGGGGCATCGAGATCGACGTGGAGCCGGACCTGGGCGCGATCGTCGCCGACGAAAAGGCGATCCAGCGGATCCTGATGAATCTGATCAGCAACGCCATTCGCTTCGGAGGCGACCCGGTGCGGGTGATCGTCCGGGCCTGCCTGCGGCCGGACGGTGCGCCCCTGGTCTCGGTGCGGGACTTCGGCTACGGCCTGACGGCGGAAGAACTCAGCCAGGTGTTCGAACCGTTCTACCAGTGCGCACGCAATCGCAACGGCGAGTTTCTGGGAACGGGCCTCGGCCTGACCATCAGCCGGGAACTCGCCCGGATGCACGATGGCGACGTTCTCCTCAGCAGCCGCCTCCAGGGCGGGACCACCGCCACGCTGATCCTGCCGCCGAAGGCCCATGTCGCCAATACCGACCATCGGGACGCCGAAACGGGTGCCGCTGGGCCGGAGATCCGAAGCGCCATCGGCTGAAGGCCGCGAGCGACAACGATCCCGACGTCCGTGCCCGCTTCGCCTGAAAGGTCAGCGCGCGCTCCAGTGGCTCTGCAGGCTTGCCGCTATCGATGTGGCCGCATCGCGCACCGCCTGGGGGACGCGAAAGGCGACCACGGCAGAGCCCGCGAGTGCCGTGTCGCGGTCGGTCGGGGCCGGCCAGCGCGCCCCGGCCACAACGCCATCCTCCAGTTCGGAGAGGAAGGCGCCGAACTCGGCCTCGCGTTCATCCTTGAACAGAGGGAGCCAGCAAATGACCTGTGCGTGGGGCCACCGATCGAGTGCGCGCGGCGCCCACGCGGCCAGATCCTGCATGTCCTGCAACGTCTCGTAGCTCGGGTCCACGAAGATGGTCATCGTCTCGCCCCGCCGGGGCTGCAGGCGGAGGGCCTCGCTGTAGCCATCTCCCTTCTTCACCTGGATCCGCCGGTCGCCCGCGAAGACGGCGCAAAGGGCGTCGTACTCGGTGGGATGACGCTCGAACAGGATCAGCCGCCCCATCTCGCCCAGACATTGCGCCGCAAGGTCGGGTGAGCCGGGATAGGCTGTCAGGCCGGCGCGGCGCACCCGGTCGAGCCAGGGCCTGAGCGGTCGGGGCGGGGGCTCGAGACCGAGCAAGGCTTCGACCCCCTCCCGGGCTTCTCCGGTCTTGGCCGCCTGCGGTCCCGTAAGGTCGTAACGACCGCGTCCGGCGTGGGTCTCCACATGCAGCACCCGCCCGCCCGCTGTCCCAAGCGGTGTCAGGATCGCTTCCAGAACGGCATGTTTCAGGACGTCTGCGCGGTTACCCGCATGAAAGCCGTGCTGGTAAGACAGCATGTCGTGCGATCACTCCGCCATTGGAGGCGCATTGCCGTGGCGCGAACCGGGTTGACGCATGGCGGCCGACTCTTCTCGAATTGCCTTGAATTCATTGCCTTCGTACCATTCCGGCCAATCGGACGACCGGGCGATCTGCAGACCGACGCGGTACAGCGCCTGTATGTCTTCCTGCATGCCCGAAAGGTCCCAATCTGGCGCATACTCGTCCATGGGCTTGTGATAACGCCGCGCGGTATAGGCATCCGCCGCGGCCTTGCCCGCGGCCACGCCGCCATCGCGCTTGTCGACCCCACCATCGGCGTACAGCATCGGCACGCCCTTCTTGGCGAAGGAGATGTGATCGGAGCGGTAGAAATACCCCGCTTCCGGCTTGGGATCAGCCCGGATCATCCGGTTCTGGCCCTCGAGGACCGCTGCCAGGCGATCCTCGAGTTGGGAAGCGCCGTAGCCCACGACCACCATGTCCCTGGTCCGGCCGATGGGCAGCATCCCGTCCATGTTGATCCCGGCGGCCACCTTGCCCAACGGCACGGTCGGATGCTCTGCAAAATAGGCCGAACCGAGGAGGCCGGATTCCTCCAGGGTCACGGCGGCGAACAGGACCGTGCGATCGAGAGGTTCAGCAGCCATCGCTTCGGCGATCTCCAGAAGGGCCGCAACGCCCGTCGCATTGTCCACGGCGCCATTGTAGATCTGGTCGCGGTAGAAATCCTGGCCCGGCTCGCCCGCCTTTTCCGGCGATTTCTTCCCGAGATGGTCCCAGTGGGCGGTGTAAAGCAGGTATTCGTCAGGCCGGGTCTCCCCCGGCAGCTTGCCCAGGACGTTCCGGGACGTCGCGGCGCTGATCGATTGAGTGATCCGCCCCGAGGCCGCGATGTCGCCCAGATCGACCGCGGTGAAGCCACGCTGTGCGGCGGCGGTTTTCTGGGCCTCGTAGTCTAGGCCTGCCGCCGCGAATACCTCGGCCGCCAGGTCGCGGGTGAACCAGCCTTCGAGGACCGTCCGGCTCGCTCCGCCATCGGCACGCACCAGATCGGCCTGCGCGCCGCTCCAGGAGTTCGAAACCACATCCCAGCCATAGGAGGCCGGCGCGGTCTCGTGGATCACGATGGCCGCCGTGGCCCCCTGGCGGGCCGCCTCTTCGAACTTGTAGGTCCATCGGCCATAATAGGTCATGGCCTTGCCGTTGAAGAGGCTCGGGTCTTCCGTCGCGAAGCCGGGATCGTTGACCAGCATGACCACGGTCTTCCCCTCGGCGTCGACATTGGCGTAGTCATTCCAGCCATATTCGGGCGCCACGATGCCGTAGCCGACAAAGACCAGGTCTGCGCCCTCGAAAGACAGCGTGGTGTCCGTTTGGCGCTTGGTCCAGAACACGGCCTCGCGCGGGATCTCCAGCGGGCGTTCGGTTGCGCCAAACGACAGGGTCAGATGCGACTGTGCGGGATCTACGGTCTGCTCGACCATTCTCACGGTCTGGAACCAGGTGCCGTCCTCGCCAGCGGGCTCGAGGCCCACGCGCGCCATGTCCGCCGCGATCCAGTCTGCTGCCGCCTCGCCCGCCTCGGTACCTGGGGCGCGACCCTCGAACGTGTCATCGGCGAGCGTACGGATCCGAACCGCCAGATCGCTGGCGATGATGTCCGCCCCGGTGTCCTCGGGCAGGGGCAGGCGAAGGCGATCCGCTCCGGCCGGCGCTGCGCCGGCGGCAGGTGTCTCGGCGTCCGCCCGCTCCGGACTGGTTCCGGCGGGTCCGGTGGCCTGCTCGTCCTGGCTCGCCAGGGGCGCACAGGCGGCGACAACGGCCGCCACCGCCATAGACATGAAGAAACGCATCCCGAACTCCCGACCCGATAGGCTGTTCCGGCCCGTTAAGCATGGTGTGGGGTGGCCCGCAAGACAGCGTCCGAAGCGGGTGTCCGGTTCCCGGCGACCGGCTACTGATCCTCCGGAAGCGGAATGTATTCGTGTTCGCCCTCGGGCAGCGCGAAGGGGGTGCCGACCCAGTTTCCGGCGATGGAGGCCCGCCAATCGGCCTTGGCCCGTTCAATGCGCTCACGCGTGGACGAGACGAGATTCCAATCGATCAGACGCGGACCGTCCATGGTGCGCCCGCCGGCCAGCATCAGCTTTGCTCCGGCCGCCGCGGTGACGTCGACGCGCGCGCCAGGCTCCAGGATCGCCATGCTGCCGCCGTCCAGGGCCTGGCCGTCAAGGGTCGCACGTCCATCGGCGACGTAGACGGCGCGTTCGTCTGCGGCGTCGCCCGGGATCTCGAACGCGGCGCCGCCGGGCGCGTCGAAGGCCAGGTACCAGATCGGCCAGGGGAAGGTGACCGGGGAACGGTGCCCCCAGGCCTCGCCCGCCAGTATCCGCGCCCGGCCTCCGCCAAGGTCGAATTCCGGTAGCGTGTCGGCCGGATGGTGGACGAAATCGGGCTCCATATCCTCATGGGTATGGGGCAGGGCCACCCAGGTCTGGATTCCATGCATCCTGTGACCGGTCTCGCGCTCCGGCGAGGGGGTACGTTCGGAGTGCACGATACCGCGTCCGGCCGTCATCCAGTTCACCGCGCCCGGGCGAATGACCAGATCCGAGCCGACGGTGTCCCTGTGCGCGATCGCGCCCTCGAACAGATAGGTGACCGTTGCCAGCCCGATATGCGGATGCGGGCGCACGTCGAGCGCCTTTCCGGGTGGAAAGTTCGCTGGACCGAAATGGTCGAAGAAGATGAAGGGACCGACCATCTTCTGGGCATGAAAGGGCAGGACCCGTCGCACGGTGAACCCGTCGCCCAGATCCTTTTCGCGTGGTTCGATGATCCGCGTGATTGCAGCGCCCATGGTTCCGTTCCCTCGGCTTGCCTGTCCCGGCTGCGGCAACATATGGCGGTCGGATGGCCGAACTCCAGACCCTTCTGGCGGATATCCGCGCGTGCCGCCTCTGTGCCGGGGACATGCCCGAAGCGCCCCGTCCGATCCTTCAGGCAGGGACGGGCGCCCGCGTGCTCGTTGCGAGCCAGGCGCCAGGCAATCTTGCCCGTCGCTCGGGGACCCCCTTCAATGACCCATCCGGCGAGCGTCTGCGGGACTGGATGGGGATCGGGCGGGACGACTTCTACGATGCCGACCGGGTCGCGATCGTTCCCATGGGGTTCTGCTTTCCCGGATATGACAGGACAGGGGGCGACCTGCCGCCGATGCGGCGGTGCGCCCCGACATGGCGGACCGCCATCCTTTCGCGTCTGCCGAACCTGAAGGTGACGCTGCTGATCGGGGCTTACGCCCAGAAATGGCACCTGGGCCCGGAGTTCGGTCACAGCCTGACCGAAAGGGTTGCAGGGTGGCGAACGCTTGCCGATGACGGCATCTATCCCACACCGCACCCGAGCTGGAGAAACAATGCGTGGCTGAAGGCAAATCCCTGGTTCGAGACCGACGTGCTGCCGGCCCTGAGGACGGCAGTCCGCGCCGCGCTGGAGGTCTGAGCCGCTGGATGGCCCTCCGATTGGGCGCGCTCGCGGTGGCGCTGGGCGGGTTTTCAGGGTGCGCTCCGGCCCGGCAGGCCGCCCTGGATCCGCCGGCGCTGGCGGGAGCCCCGGCCTTCCATCCGGACGACGGGGTATTTATCAGCTTCGACGGCGCCCGGTTGGGCCTGACCACGTGGCGGGCACGAACGGGGCCGCCAGACATCGTGGTCGTTGGCCTCCACGGCATGAACGACTATGCGAACGCCTTTCACATGGCCGCTCCCTACTGGGCCGAGCGCGGCGTCACCGTCTATGCCTATGACCATCGCGGACATGGCCGCTCACCCGGGCGCGGCATCTGGCCGGAGGAGGACCTGCTGCGCAGGGATCTGCGCACCGCAGTCGAAGTTGCCCGGAGCCGTCACCCGGACGCCGTGCTGGCGGTGGTCGCGATTTCCATGGGGGGCGCCGTGGCGATGACCGAGTTCGCCCGCCCGGACGCGCCGCCGATCGATCGGCTCATCCTGTCGGCACCGGCCCTTCGCGGCTGGGAGGCCTTGCCCTGGATCCAGCGGGTCGCGCTGCGCGTCTCGGTCCATCTCCGACCCGGTTGGCGGGTCGTGCCACCCCGCCGTTTCGTCAGGATCGAGCCGAGCGACAATCTGGAGATGCTGCGGCGACTGGTGGCCGATCCTTTGCGCCTCGACGGCAACCGGATCGATATGGTGCTGGGTGTTGTCGAGCTGATGAGCGCGGCGCGGGCCGCAGCGCCGGACCTTCGGCCGCCGACGCTGGCGGCCTATGGTGCGAAGGACATCGTGATTCCGGAAGCGGCCATGCGCGAGGCTGCCCCCCGTTTTCCCGAACATGTCCGCACCGTCTACTATGCCGAAGGCTACCATATGCTGTTGCGCGACCTGCAGGCGGAGACCGTCTGGGCGGACATGCTCGCCTTCCTGCGCGATCCCGAGGCCCCGCTGCCGAGCGGCGCGCCGGCCTGGCCATGGCGCCGTGCGGCGACGCCGGCGGGCTAGCGCCTCGTCGCGTCGATCGGACTGATTGAAGCTGGCCTGGAGCAAGTTCGGAGCAAACGGGATCGGTTACGAACGGAGACTTGCGCAAGAACAATGATGTGAAGCGACGGTCCGGGGTGGAACGAAGGACCGGCATTTTAGAGTCCTGTTTGTAAGCATTTTCTTCGTGCGCTCCGGTTCCTGTTGCGCCTGAAAGGGCTCGTCGGGCGGGTTCGGCAAGCTCGGAAAGGCTCGGGACGGTTCCCTTCCCCCTGCACATGCTCTAAGGCGGCGGCGAACCCGGACCGGCCCTGCCTGCTTGCGGCGAGGCAGACCCGTTTTGCCGGACCCGGCCAGGGAGCCAAGGTCATGTTCGATCACACCGCCTTCGATGCCCATGAGGGCGTGCATTTCTTTCATGATGCCGACAGCGGACTGCGCTGCGTGATCGCCCTTCATTCCACGGCGCGGGGGCCGGCAGCGGGTGGCTGTCGGATGTGGTCCTATGCCAGCTCTGCCGACATGGTCACGGACGCGTTGCGCCTGTCGCGGGGCATGAGCCTCAAGAACGCCATGGCCGACCTTCCGCTTGGCGGTGGCAAGGCCGTGATCTGGGGCGACAGCCGCACCGGAAAGAGCGAGGCCCTGTTTCGGGCCTTCGGTCGTGCCGTCGACCAGCTTCAGGGCCGTTACTATACCGCTGAGGATGTGGGTATCGACGTCGCCGATATCGCCATTGCCGCGCAGGAGACACCCTTTGTGGCGGGCACGGATGCCGGTACCGGCGGCAAGGGTGATCCGTCGCCGGTGACCGCGCGGGGCGTGTTCCTCGGCATGATTGAATGTGCCCGCCGGGTCTTCGGGACCGAGGACCTGGATGGGCGCACCGTCGCGGTCCAGGGGGTCGGCTCCGTGGGCGGGCACCTGTGTACGTTGCTGGCCGAAGAGGGTGCACGTCTGGTCATCTGCGACATGGACCGTGACGCGCTGGAGACCGTACGCCTTGCCACGGGCGCAGACGTGGTCGCTCCGGACGACATCTATGACGTGCCGGCAGACATCTTCTCGCCCAACGCGCTCGGCGCGGTCCTCACGCCTGCGACCCTCGCGCGTCTTTCGGCCCGGATCATCGCCGGCGGGGCCAACAACCAGCTTGCGACACCCGAGATGGGCGACCGTCTTGCCGAGCGCGGGGTCCTCTACGCACCCGACTATGTCATCAATGGCGGCGGCATCATCAATGTGGCGGCGGAGATTTCCGGCACCTACGACTCCAACTGGGTCGACGACAAGCTGGCCAACCTGATCGAGACCCTGGGCAAGGTGCTGGACGAGGCGTTGTCGACCGGTGCGTCGACCGATGCGGTTGCCGAGCGCATGGCGCGCGAGCGAATCGCCGCCGCCAGGTCGTCCAGGTCGGGCGCCTGAGCCGCGGTCCCCTCCGAGCTGACGGCGTTCAGGGTGTCAGCATGACCGCGACATTGTCGATCAGGCGGGTGCGCCCCAGCCAGGCTGCAGCCAGGAGACGGGCTTCCGTCGGCCAGGTTGCGCGATCCGGTCCCAGTGACTGCAGCGTTTGCGGATCAACCACCGTGACATAGTCGACCGGACCGAAGCCGGCGGCGGCCAGCGCGCCGGTCGCTTCGGCGATCACCTCGTCCAGGCCGGTGCCGATCCGAAGCCGGGTGCGCGCGCGCACCAGCACCGCATGAAGCGTTCCCGCCAGGCGGCGTTCGGTGGGCGATAGGTAGGCATTGCGCGATGACAGGGCGAGCCCGTCGGGATCGCGCCGGGTGGCGCCGCCCCGCACGGTGATCGGAAAGCCGAGATCCGTCACCATCCGCCGGATGATCTGGAGCTGCTGGAAATCCTTCTCGCCAAAGACCGCCACGTCCGGCTGCACGTGAAGGAACAGGCGCGCGACGATCGTGGTGACGCCGTAGAAGAAATGCGGGCGGTGCCGTCCGTCCAGCAGGTCCGACAGGGTCTCGACCCGCACATGGGTGAGGGACCCGTCGGGATACATCTCCGCCACGCTGGGGCAGTAGGCAACGTGGCAGCCGGCTTGGGCGAGCTTTGCCAGATCGCCGGCTTCGTCGCGGGGATACTGCTCGAAATCCTCTCCCGGCGCGAACTGCGTCGGATTGACGAAGATCGACGCCACGACGCAGTCGGCGTCCGCGCCTGCCTGTTCGATGAGCGCCAGGTGCCCGTCATGCAGCGCGCCCATGGTCGGCACGAACGCGATCCGCGCCCCACGCCGCCTTTGCAGCATAAGGCATTCGGCGAGTCCGGCGCGGGTCCGTTCAACTGTCAGGGGGTATTTCGTCATTGGAATTTTCGCCGATTCAGGTAGGATAGGTTTGGTTAAGCAGTATAAACGTGTTGTTAACCGACATCCGGGAAGGTTGAGACATGGTTCAAGGCATCCTTAACGCGCTTCGGCCTGTGGCCGTCATGGCCGTTCTCGCGAGAACGCCGGCCGCCGCCCGGAAGGTGGAGGCGCCAGAGCCTCGTGTCCGCCACGATGTGGCTGAGGGCGCTTGCGTCGACCTCGATGACTGGCTGTTCGGTGGGTCTCTCGCCGAGACCCGGATGGATCCGCTGGCACCCCACGCCCAGGCCCTGTCGCTGACATTTGACCGGGTCTCTGGCGCGGCTTCGGAACTGCGTCAACTTCTCTCCGAGATCGCGCGCCTGGCGCCGGAGCCGGCGCCCGTGCCGGCCAATCTCCTGGCGGCGCCGAACCACGCATGGGTCGACCGCGACCTGTTCGAGGGTGAGGCATTGACGGAAGCGCCGGCTGACATGCCGGCCCTTCTCGGTGACGCCTTGTTCCTGTTCGAGGAAAACGCGCCCATCGCCGCCCTGGCGGCGCGGGGCGGATCGGAAGTCGAAACAGCGCGCCGCGCGGCCTGATGCCTGTCGCCGGGGGGGCTCCCTGCGGCCAGGGCACCGTCGCGGCGCTGAATGGGGCAGGGTAGAGTCGTGCCAGCAGACGGATTCAGACCGGTGGGGCCGGACCAGCATGTGGAAACCGTTCGCCGGCCAGGTCCGCGCAACGGGCGTCTCATCGTCGTCGGGAATGAAAAGGGCGGCGCGGGCAAGTCGACCGTGGCGATGCATCTGTGCGTCGCGATGATGCGCATGGGGCGCCCGGTGGGCATTGTCGATCTGGACGTTCGCCAGCGCACCCTGACCCGCTACATGGAAAACCGCATGCGCTGGATGTCCTCGACGGGTGCCAGGCTTCCGATGCCGGAGATCATCCGGATCGATCCCAGTGAGGAGCGGGATCTCGATCGCGCGGAGTATGAAGAGACCCGCCGGTTCGAGGACGTTCTCAAGCGCCTCCGGGACAAGTGTGATTTCGTGATCGTCGATGCCCCTGGGGGCAACACTTTCCTGTCGCGCCTGGCTCATCAGCATGCCGACACGCTGATTACGCCGCTCAATGACAGTTTTGTCGATTTCGACCTTCTGGGTGACGTGAATCCCCAGACCCTGCAGGTCGTTCGGCCCAGTTTCTATTCGGAAATGGTCTGGAGCTGCCGGAAGGCGAAGGCCCAGGCGAGCCGCAAGCCGATCGACTGGGTCGTCATGCGCAATCGCATGTCGCCGCTGGAGGCACGCAACAAGCAGAAGGTCGGCGAGGCGCTGGACAATCTGGCGCGGCGGATCGGCTTCCGGCTTGCCCCGGGCCTGTCGGAGCGGGTGATCTATCGCGAGCTGTTCCCGGCCGGCCTGACCCTTCTGGATCTGACGGAGAAGGGATCGACCATTTCGTTTACCATGAGCCATGTGGCTGCGCGCCAGGAACTGCGCGACTTGCTGATCGTGCTGCAGCTCAAGGAGTTCGAGGGCGAGGAAATCGCCTTCTGAATTCGAGGTGCGCGGATGCGCCGGGCGTTCGGCAGCGGCGGCGTCTCGGGTTCATCCCTGTCGACGGTCGCAACCGGTCGATCCCATGCCGCTTCTGCTTTACTGGTCGTCGTTGACCGCTACTGGGCCCTACTGGGCGTCGCCTTCGCCGACGGGCAGGAACGGCTTCCCGTTGAGCATGGGCACCGCGGCCGCATCCGGCGCAACGGGCTGTCGAACCGCATCGAAGGCGATCTGGGTCTTCATGCCGCCGCGCGGGGTCATGTCCGGCACGCTGTCATAGGCGGCCTCGATGAGATCTGCGACATGGTCGTTCCGCGCGCGCGATGAATGTCCCCCAAGCATCACGGCAATGATCCGGCGATTGTCCCGCTCCGCTGCTGCCATGAGATTGTAACCGGAGGCGCGGGTGTAGCCGGTCTTGATCCCGTCCACACCGTCGACAGCGCCCAGAAGGTGATTGTGATTGCGATAGGTCCGCCCGTCCCAGGAGAACCGCTGGGTCGCGAAATAATCGTAATAGGCGCTCTGGTCTTCCAGCATCACTTCGGCCAGGCGAGCCATATCGCGGGCCGTGGTCACCTGTCGCGCATCGTGCAGACCGGACGCGTTATAGAAGGTGGTCTGAGACAGACCCAAGGTCCGGGCCTTCACGGTCATGAGGGCGGCAAAGCGCGGCTCCGTGCCGCCGATGCGCTCGGCCACAACCACGGCAACGTCATTGGCGGACTTCGTGATCAGCGCGTCGATCGCATCGCGTACGGTGATCGTGTCGCCCTGCCGCAGGCGAAGGTTCGACGGTTGCTGGCGGGCGGCGTGGGCCGAAACGGGCAGGGCCTCGTCCAGCGACAGGCGGCCGGCTTTGAGTTCCTCGAACACCATGTAAAGCGTCATAACCTTGGTGAGCGAGGCGGGATGGCGCGGGGCGTCGGCATGGCGGGCGTGCAGCACCGTGTCGGTTTCCGCGTCGACCACGATGGAGGCATACTTCTCGGCCTGGGCGGTGGCCGGGGCGATCGCCATGGCCATCATCGCGCCGGCGATCAGGTTGCGAAGTCGGGTCAACTGCGACCGGTTCGACATGCCAGGCTCCTTCCGTCATGTGCCGCAGCAACGACACTGCCCACAGTATTAAGTTCGGCCAATACGGTTGACCAGCGGTTAAGGCTGCCCCCCGGCGCAAGACCCTCGTTATTGTGCAGCGCACAAAATATCTTGCAATTGCGAAGACAGGCTGCTATGTAGGCTCAGGCAGCAAGACCTGTTCCAGACCGAAAGGGTGCCCCCATGACCAAGACCGCGAAGACCCAATCCCCGTTTCCGATGTTCAACGGCGACTTCGCCATGAACAATGACGCCATGCGCGAAGGCATGGAGAAGTTCATGTCGCTGGCCGGCGAGATGACCAGCATGTCCCGCGACGGCATGTCGGCCGCCGCCGAATCTGCCCGCGCTTCGGCTGAAGGCGTGAAGGAACTCAATACCCGCGCGTTCAGCTATGCCCAGGGTGCGTTCAGCGAATATGTTGAAGCAACCAAGACCATTTCGGGCGCCAAGACCCTGCAGGAAGCCATGGAGCTTCAGGCGAACTACACGAAGTCGGCCCTCGAGAGCTACATGTCGGAGATGACGGCGATGGCCGCGCTGATGGCCAACACGATGCGCGAAGCGGCCCAGCCGCTTAACGCGCAGGCCGGCAAGATGGTCGAAAAGGTGCAGGCGGCGAGCTAGTCCGCCTGAAGCCAGAGGCTTGCAACATATCAGGGCCAGCCCATTCTTCGGGCTGGCCCTGATCGTTTTTGGGGCATCCGCCGTCCGCTGACGAGAGGCCCGCCCATGACCCCAACGCCCCGATTTCGCCCTATGCCGGGGCATGATGCGACCTTCGTGGACTTTGCCTCGCTGAAACGTCCGTCAAAGCCGAACACTTTCCTGCTTGCGCCGGAGGGGCTTTGCCTGCGTGCCCGGCCGGACATGGTTTCGCCGGTGTTTTCCATGGCTCCGGGAGATCTGTTCAGCGCCATTGCAGGCCTGGTCGGGGCGCAGCGCCTGTGGCGGCTCGCCGCGGCCGATCCCGGGCAGTTGCGGCTCGCCTTCGTGGCCGAGACCCCCATCCTGAGGTTCAGGGATGATGTGGATTTGCAGGTCCTTCCCGATGCTGCAGGCCCTGCAGGCCAGGCTGCGTCATCGCGTCTTGCGGTGTATTCGCGCAGCCGGATCGGACATTCGGATCTGGGCGCGAATGGGCGGCGCGTGCGGGATCTGATCAAAAAATTGGGCGCCGCCTGAATTCGGTCTTGCGCACCCTCCGACACGGCTTCAGGCTACCGAAAACGACACGACGACTTATCTAGAGGATCATGAGAGCCGCGATTTTCCCGACGATCATGACGGATCCGGGCCAGCCCGTTGGACCCGGGGGTGGCCGCGACGACGGTCAGGATCTTGGAATTGCCACGAAGACACGGACCAAGACGAAGAAGCCGTCGCTTTACCGTGTCATGCTGCTGAACGACGATTACACGCCGATGGAGTTCGTCGTGTTCATACTTGAGCGGCTCTTCAACAAGAGCCGTGAGGAGGCCACCCGGATCATGTTGCATGTGCATCAGAAGGGTGTGGGGTTGTGTGGGGTGTATACCTACGAGGTGGCGGAGACGAAGGTCGCGCAGGTCCTGGACATGGCCCAGCGCAATGAGCATCCGCTACAGTGTATCATGGAAAAAGACGATTAGAGGTTTGCCTTGCCCAGTCTGACACCGAGCCTTGAACAAGCGCTCGAACGCGCCCTGACCCTCGCCGCCGAGCGCCAGCACGAATACGCGACGCTCGAACACCTCCTGCTCGCCCTCATCGAGGATGACGAGGCCTCGGAAGTGATGACCGCGTGCAAGGTGGAGCTCGATCGTCTGCGCGGTGACCTCACCAACTATCTGGACGAGGAACTCTCCAGCCTGGTTGTCGATACGGGCTCGGGGCGGGTGCAGCCCACGGCGGCCTTTCAGCGGGTGGTCCAGCGGGCGATCCTGCATGTGGAAAGCTCGGGGCGCGACGAGGTGACCGGCGCGAACATTCTCGTGTCGATCTTTTCCGAACGCGAAAGCCATGCCGCCTACTTCCTGCAGGAGCAGGACATGACCCGCTATGATGCGGTCAATTACATCTCCCACGGCGTCGCGAAAAAGCCGGGCGCGTCCCGGCCGGCCACGCCGCGCGGGGCGGAGACGAACGAGGACGGCAACGTGAAGTCCGGCAATGAGGCGCTCGACGCATACTGCGTGAACCTCAATGAGAAGGCCCGCGCCGGAAAGATCGACCCGCTTATCGGTCGCGATCTGGAGATTGAGCGTTGCATCGAGATCCTCTGCCGCCGCAACAAGAACAATCCGATCCTGGTGGGCGATCCGGGTGTCGGTAAAACCGCCATCGCCGAGGGGTTGGCCAAGAAGATCGTCGACGGCGAAGTGCCTGAGATCCTCCACGATGCCACGATTTATGCGCTCGACATGGGCGCGCTTCTGGCTGGAACCCGCTATCGCGGCGATTTCGAGGAACGCCTGAAATCCGTGATGAAGGAGATGGAAGGCCTCGAGAAGGGCATCCTGTTCATCGACGAGATCCACACGGTGATCGGCGCCGGCGCCACGTCCGGCGGTGCCATGGACGCATCGAACCTGCTCAAGCCGGCGCTGCAGAGCGGCGAGCTGCGCTGCATGGGGTCGACGACCTTCAAGGAATACAAGCAGCATTTCGAGAAAGACCGGGCGCTGTCGCGGCGTTTCCGCAAGATCGATGTGGTCGAGCCGACGGTATCGGACGCGATCAAGATCCTGCAGGGGCTCAAGTCCCGGTTCGAGGAGTTCCATGGGCTGCGCTACACGAATGAAGCCATCAAGGCCGCCGTGGAACTGTCGGACCGCTACCTCACCGACCGGAAGCTTCCGGACAAGGCCATCGACGTGATCGACGAGGCCGGCGCGAGCCAGTGGCTGAAGCCCGAGAGCAAGCGCCGCAAGACGGTGGGCGTGAAGGATATCGAGGCCATCGTGGCCAAGATCGCGCGGATCCCGTCCAAGCAGGTGTCCAAGGATGATGCCGGCCGGCTGAAATCCCTCGATGCCGATCTCAAGCGGGTGGTCTATGGCCAGGACGAGGCCATCGAGGCGCTGTCGGCGGCGATCAAGATGGCCCGGGCCGGTCTGCGCGAGCCGAACAAGCCCATCGGGTCCTATCTGTTCACCGGGCCGACCGGCGTCGGCAAGACCGAAGTGGCCAAGCAGCTCGCGTCGATCATGGGCGTGGAGATGCTGCGCTTCGACATGTCGGAGTACATGGAGCGTCACACGGTGAGCCGGCTGATCGGCGCACCGCCCGGCTATGTCGGTTATGACCAAGGTGGACTGCTCACCGATGGGGTCGACCAGCATCCCCACTGTGTCCTGCTGCTCGACGAGATCGAGAAGGCTCACCCCGATCTGTTCAACATCCTGCTGCAGGTGATGGACAATGGAACGCTGACCGACGCCAACGGTCGCGCCGTCGACTTCCGGAATGTGGTCCTGATCATGACGACGAATGCGGGCGCGGCAGATGCGGCGAAGAACGCCATCGGGTTCGGGGCCGGCAAAAAGGATGACGAGATGGAAGATGCGCTGAAGCGCATGTTCACGCCGGAATTCCGCAACCGTCTCGACGCCACCATCACCTTTGGCGGGCTCACGCCGGAGATCATCGAGCGCGTTGTGGAAAAGTTCGTGCTGCAGCTCGAGATACAGCTTTCCGACCGCAACGTGTCCATCCAGGTAAGCGACGCGGCCAAGCAATGGCTCGGCAAGCGCGGCTTCGACAGCGAGATGGGCGCGCGACCTCTGGCTCGCGTGATCCAGGAGCATGTGAAGAAGCCCATGGCCGAGGAACTCCTGTTCGGGCAGTTGTCCAAGGGCGGCACGGTGGAGATCGACGTCGATCCGGACGATGAGGACCGGCTTACCTTCACCTATCACGAGAACAAGTCGTCGAAGAAATCCAGTTCCGAGGAAGAGGACGACGCGGAAGAAGCCCTGTAAAGCGCTGGTCTTTCGGCGCACCCCAGACCGTCGCTTTACATCATTGGTCTTGCGAAGATATCCGTTCGCAACCGAGCCCGTTTGATCGGGGCTTGCTCTAGAGCATCTTCAAGCGAGGTGGGCACCAGCTCGCATTAAGAAACCGCTCAAAAACAGGACCCTCGCGCATCTTCACTGACTCCGATTGACTTGAAGATGCGCTAAGGACTCCAGCGTGTCCGTGTCGGGATCTGAAGCGTAGCCCCGGACCCGGAGAGCGGATCGCCCGCGGTCTGTTCCAGATGTGCGGGCGCCGCCGGGTTCGGCGGTTCAGCCTGCGGTCCGACCGATGGCATCAAGCGTTATGCCAGTCATCTGGTTGGTGAACGCCCAGACCCCGATCAGCAGGGTGACCAGGCCGAGGCCGAGCGCGAAAAGCTGCCACTTGTTGCTGTTGACGTCCCGTTTGGTTGCCGTGAGTTCAGAATGAACCCCATCGAGCTCGTCGCGCAGAAGTTCGATCCTCGTCAGCACGAGGTCGAGCTTGCCGTCGAGCCGTGTCCGCTCTGCGCGCGCGTCGGCTTCCGATCGAAGGATCCGCTCCTCAATCCACTTGTCGTCCATGCGGCCAACCCCTGAAGCGTCTTGGGTCATTATAGGCGAGGGCGTTCCGCCTGCGATACTCTCTTGTCGTGGAAAGCTCATCACCTGGCCGCCGGCTGCGACCTGGTGCGGATAAGACGCGCCCACACTCATGATGTGCTTTCCACCGGGGTGGCGGCAACGCCAAAACTCGCCGTCTCGAGGTCGCCGGCCGAAACCCCGAATGTCGCAAGCAATGCCCTGGAAATGGCGATCGCCGTCGGGCGGTCGATCATGAACGAGCCTGCGACATTGGCGACCGGCGTATCGACCTCGAACGATTTGTTCGGGTCGTCGACATGATCGGTTCGGGCGAAGAATCGTGCCGCTCCGCCAAGGACCAGAACGCGCATGTCTGGAACCTGATTGTTCAGGATGGAAAAGCGCTGGCAGAAAACCGGTGTAATTGCCGCCTTGAGGGCTTCGATTTCGAACTGGTTTTCAGCCTCTATGTGCGCCCTCTGCGCTCGCTCCTCCGCGTCGATCTGATGCCCGTCTTCAGTCATAGATAGAGGCTCCGGAAGTTTCTCGCAAACCGTGCAATGCTGTGGCGGATTGTCAAGGCGAAGCTCGACCCCCCGAATGACAAGAGCCGCCCCTCGAGGGGGCGGCTCCCGTGAGCCGGATTGGCTCTTGAATCCTGTTCAGGTGCTCGGCCTGGTGATCCCTTGAGGCCGCGGGCCAGGGATCGCCGAACCCATCCCGTGCTGGCTAGGCGACGACCAGAGGCTGCTCCGCGTCGTAACCTGTCCAAGCGGATCCAATCGCCGCTCCTGGGTTCTCACTCGACATTGGATCACCTCCTTTCTGCTTGCGTGGGAAACACGTGTCCGCACGACTTCGCGAACACCCAAGCATTAAGGGCGAATCGGCCTTGCGAAAAGGTGACCAGGCGGAACTTTCCCGATACGCCCGAAATGCCGGCCTTTCGTTTCGCGCCAGGTCGGCGCCTCACGTTTTGGCGCACTGTCCAGTCGATCAGACCCGGTCAAGCCGCCCCGGAGTTCTGCATCGGGACATTAACTGGACGCGAGCCGGTCCCCACTTCGCGTGACCATGCCCTAATCATCAAGCGCGGCGATGGCGAGACCGATGATGGCGCCGGTGGCCACCGAGGCCAGGATCGCATCGCTGCGGCCCGGGTCGTGCACCCAGTGGTAGCCGTGCGGCGGCGCATAGAGGCCATGCCGGCCATGATTGTGGATGATCACGGTGCGGTCATGATAGGCATAATGCCCGCCGATCCGGTACGGATGGCCCGGATGGTAGATCGTGTGACTGCCGTGATACGGACGCTTCGGTGTCACATAGACCGTGGTCGGACCCCGATAATGGTAAGGTTTCGGTGCGTGGGCATACCCGTCATGAAAACCGTGGCGGTAGCCTCTGGTGTAGGCATGCCGGGGCGTGATGTCGTGGAGGCGGGGTCCGTAGGCGTCGTGATACGTGTCCCAGGCGCCATGGCGGTAGCCCTTGCGATAGGCATGGTGCCGGTCGTGGCGATCATAGCCGTGCTCGTATCGGTCATGGCGGTCGTGATGGTTGCTGTACGCGCCATGGCCGTAGGGCTCGGCGGCTGCGGTCGGCGCGGCCGCGAGTCCCACCGCGAGAAAGGCTGTCGCGGCCAGGGTGAGCTTGCGAAAGGGGGTCATTGCGGCCTCCATTCGGTCTGCGGAGCCGCGTCCGGCCGCTTGCCGGCAACGCTTTTGCCCAGACCACCGCGAGACGCTAGTGTGATGGTGCTGAATTCACCCTGAACGGACCGTTGTGATGAGCGCTGGCGGACAGGACGCACTCTTGATCGAGGACGGGTTGAGCCTTCCCGCGTGGGAATTGCAGGAACGGTTCGTGCGTGCGGGCGGACCGGGCGGGCAGAATGTCAACAAGGTGTCGACGGCGGTGCAACTGCGATGGAATGTCGACCGCAGTTCGCTTCCTTCGGGGGTGAAGGCCCGGATCCGGCGGCGATGGGCCTCGCGTCTGACACGGGAGGGCGACCTTCTCATCGAGGCCAGTGAACATCGCCAGCAGGGTCTGAACCGTGAAGCGGCGCGCGACCGGCTGGCGGAGATGATCCGCCTCGCGCTGGTGCGTCGCAAGCCCCGCATTGCCACACGCCCAAGCCGCGCGGCCCAGCGTCGCCGCGTCGAGGCGAAGAAGCACCGCGCCGGCCTGAAGGCCGCTCGTGGGCGGGTGGATCCGGATGGCTGACACGCTTCCGATTACCCGCCGGGCGGTTCCGGCAGACCGCGCCGAGGCGATCAGGCAAGCCGTGCGCGCGGTGACGGGCTTGCCGGTCATAGGGGACGGCACGTCGCGCGTGGCTGGGCCGGCCGATGCTGAAGCGCTGGCGGCATTTCTTCGCGACCCTGCGGTGCATGCGCCGATCTATACCGTTCCGCGGCCGATCAACGCTGAGACCATGGCCGCGTTCATTGCAGACCACGCCGCACAAAAGGCTCGCGGCGAGGGCTTTCTGGTCCTCTCCCGGTCCAGCGACGGCGACATCGTCGGTTACAGCGACATCCAGATCTGGCCCCATTGGGCCGCTGGTGAACTCGGTGGTGCCATCCGGGCCGACCGTCAGGGGGCAGGGCAGGGCGCGCGCGGCGCGGCCGCCAGCTTCGACTGGATGTTCGAGACCCTTGGCCTGGATCTGATCTGCGAGACAGCCTCGCTGGACAATCCGCGTACCGCTCGATTGCTCGACGGCCTCGGCTTCCAGCGCATGGGCGAGATCGACAGCCAGCGTCCCGACGGGACGACCCGCCGGTCCCGCGTCTGGGAGATCAGCCGGTCTGCGTGGCGGGCGCGTCGTCCCTGACCAGGCCGATCTCGCGCAGCCGCTCCATGAGATAATCCTGCGCCGTGATCGGTGGGAACGCCGTGCCGCCCTGCGCCAGGCAGCTTTCCAGCGGCGCGATGGTCACGTCGGGCGCAAAGTGCAGGAAGAAGGGCGTGGCGTAGCGCGGATGGCGCGCACGCGCCGGCGCGGGATTGACGACGCGGTGGGTCGTGGAGGGCAGAAGACCGCCGGTCAGCCGCTGCAGCATGTCTCCGACATTGACGACGAGCGCGCCGGGCGGCGGATTTACGGCCAGCCACTGCCCTGAGCGGTGTTGCACTTCCAGACCGGCTTCCTCCGCGCCCAGCAGGAGCGTGATGACGTTTATGTCCTCATGAGCGGCGGCGCGTACCGTGCCTTCCGGCGGAGGTGTGTCCTGCGGCGGATAGTGGAGCAGTCGCAAGATCGAAGTGCCGGCCTCCACACGGGGGTGGAACCAGTCATCGCGAAGCCCGAGATGACGGGCCACGGCTTGCAGCAGGATCAGGCCCATCGTCTCCAGCGCATCGAAGAGATCCTGTGTCGCGCGGTCGAAATCGGCGACCTCCGAAACCCGGGGCGTCGGGCGCATGATGGCCTCAAATCCCGACCCCGGGGCTGCCTCGCGCCCGGTGTGCCAGAATTCCTTGAGGTCTGGCTGGGCACGCCCCTTCGCATTCTCCTGGCCGAAGGGCGTATAGCCGCGCTGCCCTCCGCCCGCCGTGTCGTCATAGGCGCGCTTCACGCGGTCCGGGAGGGCAAAGAAGGCCTTTGCGGCTGCGACGGCCCGCCCGATCACGGCCGGATCAACGGCGTGCTGCGAGATCACGGCAAAGCCGGTCTCGCGAAAAGACCGGCCGAGCGCGGCTGCGAAGCCGTCCGGGTCGGTTTCGTGCTGAGGGAAGGGGATCGGCGCAAACAGGTCGGTCATGGAACCTCCGAAAACGGCGTGACCATAGGCGCGTGCGGCGCACAGGCAAGCCAGCAGGGCGTCGCAGGCGATCGGGGGAGGGGGATCGGCAGTGTAAACGAAACAGTATTCGAAATTAACAACCTGACGATTTGCTGGGATTTTGATTAACCTTGTTGCAAATTCTTCGGATCATTCTTGAGTTGTCACGCAAGGTGGCAAGTAAAAACCAGCCGTCCTGAGACTTGGGAAGAGGCGGCACGGGTGAAGTGGGACGAGGAGTAGAGTGATGGCTTCTGCCGAGACACAACAGCTTGACCAGGCGCGCCCGGGCGTCATGGAGGCGGTTCGCGCGCTGGGGACACGGGCTGATGGCGAAACCCTCTATCGGACGGGTCTTGCCTATTCGGTCGGTACCGGTGTCGAGGCCGATCCGGTGGCCGCACACAAATGGTTCAACCTTGCGGCCATGAGAGGCCATGAAGAGGCCAAGGCGCGGCGTCAGGAACTCGCCGAACTGATGTCGGAGGCGGAACTGCGCGCCGCATTGAAGGCGGCGCGCCAGTGGCTGCGCCTGATGAATTGAGGCAGGTTCCGCGCTGAAGGACCCGTATTGCGAATGGCGACTTGCGCAAGAACCGGGACCGGAAGCGACGATCTGGCCCCAAGCGACGGGTTGGCGCTTCAGCGCATCTTTCGGTCCACCGGACTTTATAAAGATGAATGAGAGTCCCGTCCTCGAGCATGTTCTTCAGGCGACCGGGGTCCCACGCCGCTTGATCATGCGCTAAGGCGCCGGTCTTTCGTTTCACTCCAGACCGTCGCTTTACATCATCGTTATTGCGCAAGTCTCCGTTCGCAACCGAGTCCGCTTGCTCCGAACTTGCTCTAGCTGACCACGCCCCGCGCGAACAGCTGGTCCAGCGTCTCGCCATCCAGGCCCAGGGTCGCAAGGACGTCGCGCGTGTGCGCGCCCAGCCGGGGTGAGGGGCCTGACGGCCCGTCGCTGGCTCCGGGAAACCGCACCGGACTGCCGGGCGACTCGAACGTCGATCCGTCGCCGCTGGCTGACGGCACGGTCTGGATCGCGCCAGCCGCGCGCACCTGGGGATCGGCCACGACTTCTGCCATGGTCTGGACGGGCGCCCACGCGATGGCTTCGCGGTCAAGGCGCTCTGCCAGCTCGGCTTTGGTGAAGCGCGCAAAGGCGGCATCCAGTTCCGCCACGCAGGCCCGGGCGTTTGCGCGCCGCGCCTTGGGACTGTTGAACCGTTCGTCGTCGATCAGGTGTGACAGGTCCAGTGCCCGGCAAATCGGGGCCCAGTCGCTGTTGCCCTGGCGGGCGACGACACAGATCCAGGCCTCGTCGGACGACCGGAAGAAGTTCATGATCGGGACCATCTGGTCTTCGCGGGGCTTGGTCGAGGCGAGGCGACCGAAGAAGAGCTGGATCGCGAGATCCGATCCGATGGCGTAGAGCGCCGTGCGCAGGAGCGAGGCCTCGACGAGCCGGCCGCGGCCGGTGGTCTTGGCTTCCACCAGCGCGGCACAGATGCCCGCTGCTGCAGAGATCGAGGTGACGTGGTCGCCGAACGCCGTCCGGATCGGGAACGGGTCGGTGCCCTTCGGCAGGGTGGCATGTGCAACGCCCGAGCGACTCCAGAAGCTCGCCACGTCGAAACCGGGCTTGTCGGCGTCGGGCCCCTGAAGCCCGTAACCGGTCAGCGAACAGTACACGAGGCGGCGATTCAGCTCCCTGAGACTCTCGAAATCCAGGCCCGAACGCTTCAATCCGCCCGGCCGGACATTCGTCAGGAACACGTCGGCCTCGGCGGCGAGGTCGCGCACCAGCGCCTGGCCGGCCTCCTGGGACGTGTCGATCACGACGGATTTCTTGCCGCGATTGTCGAAGTCGAAGACGGGATTGTCCTGGATGTCGGTTCCGATGGTGGCGAAGAAGCCCCGGATGGGGTCGCCGCCCGGCGGCTCGATCTTGATCACCTCCGCGCCCCAGTCCGCCAGGATCGCTCCGGCCCCCGGCGCTGCCATGTAGGTTGCGTACTCCACCACACGGATGCCTTCCAGCATGCTCACTCCCTCATGTTCATCTCGGCTTTTACGGAGGCATTGACCCCGATCCGGCCGCCCGCGCAAGCCGGCATGGTAAACGAATGTTAACCGCAGACCCCGAGTCTGTTTACGACTTTGCCGAAAGAGGCCCCCGACAGAAGGATCTGCCGCCCATGTCCGTCGAAAGCTTCCGTCCGGAGCTCAATGAAGCCGATATCCATCGGCTTGTGAAAGGGGAAACACCGGAAACGCGCGCGTCGGTGGCCCACCGGCTGTGCCGCCGGATGTCCTCCGACGTCTTGAGCGAGGACGAACGCCGGCATGCCCAGGAGATCATTTCCATCCTGTCTGAGGATGCTGCCGAGCTGGTGCGCCGCACCCTGGCGATCACGCTCCGCAACGCCCCCATTCTTCCGCGCGAGATCGCCCTCAAGCTTGCGCATGATGTGGAGACGGTGGCGATTCCGGTGCTGGAGCACAGCCCCGCCTTCAGCGATGACGACCTGATCGAGCTGGTACTTTCGGCAAATGCGACGAAACAGGCCGCCATTGCGGGGCGGCCCACGGTTCCGGCGGGCCTGGCCGAGGTGATCTGCGAGCACGCGGCGAAGGAGGCGGTCACCCGCCTGGCCGCAAACGAGGGCGCAGACTGGACCGACCTGGCCTATGCCAGGACGCTGACCCGTTTTCCCGAGGACGACGCGGTACATACCGCGCTCGTCCAGCGCGAGCATGTGCCAATGCACATCGCAGAGAAACTGGTTGCCCTGGTATCGGGCACGGTTTTCGACATGCTGGTGAGCCGCCATGAGCTGCCCGCCCAGATGGCGATCGACCTGGCGGCTGGCGCGCGCGAGCGTGCGACCGTGGATCTGGTCGAACAGGCGGGGCGGACCCAGGATCTTCCGCGCTTCGTTTCGCAGCTCAATCTTAATGGACGCCTGACCCACTCGCTGATCATCAGGTCGCTTTGCGTCGGTCACATGGCCTTCGTGGAGCACGCCCTTGCAGAGCTGTCAGGTGTACCTCATCAGAGGGTCTGGCTGATGGTGCACGATGCCGGGCCGCTGGGCCTGCAGGCCGTATTTGACAGAGCCGGCCTGCCACGCCGGTTCCTGCCGATCTTCCGCGCGGCCGTCGCGATGTATCACGAGACGACGCTGGATGGCGGACCGCAGGATCGTACGCGGTTCCGGGCGCGGATGATCGAGCGCGTCCTGACCCAGTTCCAGGCGCTGGGCAAGGAAGACGTCGACTATCTTCTGGAGAAGCTCGACGCCTATTCCGAGCAGCTTGGCGCCAGCGCACAGAGCGACGTCGCCTGAGTCGGTTCGTCCAGCGTCATGACCGATCTTCGCTTTGCCGCTTGGCCGTTCATGCGCCTTGCGAGCGCGTGGCATCAGCCGTCGGTACGGGGTGCGAGGGCGTGGGTGATCCCGTAGCCGGCGAGCACATCGCCATCCCGCCAGCGCGCCCCAGCAGCGATGACGAGCATTCCTGATCCGCTGGCGCGCTGCGCATAGGCTTCCAGGTCGTCATCGTGGGCCAGGTCGCGAGCGTTGATAAGGGCGCTGTCCAGCATCAACCGCAGTCCCTCGCTGTCGGGTGCACACCAGGTGCGGCGGGCGTCGACCGCGACGCGAAAGCCCACCGAGCGCAGGCGGCGAACCCCTTCGAACGCGTCTTCCCGGTCCTCATGGAGGTCGCTGTCGCGAACCTGCAGGCAGACTTCCTGGGGTGTCAGGCGGGTCCGCGCAACGGCAGCCTCGCAGGCGGTTGCGAGATCGGGATGACACAGGGCAACGCCAGGTGTGGGTATGTGGATCGGACGGGTCCAGTCCTCGGCGAGATCGGCGAGCGCGGCGGCGTCCTCCACGTGGCGCGCGACCCAGTCGACCGGGGTTTCGACCGGCTGGGCGGGGGCAGCAGGTCCGAAGCGCGGGCGCTCTTCATACTGGCGCGGCAGATCGGCCACGAGCGAAACCGGATCGCCGGTGTCAAGGTGGACCGCACGGGCAAACCGCATCGGGCGCGGTGCGGCCGGAGCGGTCGTGGGACGGGCGAAGGTGCGTGTAAATGCTTGCATCGGTCGTTCTGATCCCTGAAGTTTCCCCCTTCTAACCCTCCCGGATTGAAGATCGCGCGCATGGCGAGGGTCCGATTTCCGAGAAATTTCAGGGATTTCCTACGGCATGAGGACATTGAATGGCCAAGACTCCGCCTGAGCCACGCCTGTCGGGCACGATTCTGATGTTGCGCGACGCCCCGGACCTTCAGGTCCTGATGGTCAAACGCCATTACGAGATCGACTTCGCCGCCGGTGCGCTGGTGTTTCCTGGCGGGAAGGCCCAGGACGCAGACGCCCGGGCCGACTGGGCCGAGAGGCTCGATGGTGCCGAGGCGATCGGCGATGCAACGGCACGGATCGCGGCCATTCGCGAAGCCTTCGAGGAAGCGGGCCTGCTTCTGGCGCGCCCGCGTGATGCCCGGGGCGTCGGGCGGGCCTTGGTCGGCGAAGAGGTGGCCGCCCGGCTAGGGCCGCACCGCCTGGCCGTGGACCGCGGCGAAACCGACTTCCTGGAGCTTATCCGCCAGGAGGACCTGGTCCTGGCGCTCGATACGCTGGTTCATTTCGGCCATTGGGTGACGCCCGAAATGATGCCCAAGCGGTTCGACACCCACTTCTATCTGGCGGCAACGCCGGAAGGTCAGACCGCCGAGCAGGACGGGCGCGAAACCACGGAGGCCGTCTGGATCGGGCCACGCGAGGCCCTGGCCCAGGAAGCCGCCGGCGTGGCCACGATCATTTTCCCGACCCGCCTGAACCTGCGACGGCTGGCCCAGGCCGCGAACACCGCGGACGCCCTCGCGCGTTTCCGGGATCAGGCGGTGACCCGCGTCCTGCCTCAGGTCGGTCAGGATGCGGAAGGCAGGCCCTGCCTCGTGATTCCGGAGGTCGAGGGTTATGGCCAGACGACCGAACCGCTCGAGAATGTCGCCAATGTCGCCCGCCCGAAATCCTAGAGCAATTTCGGAGCAAACGGACTCGGTTGCGAACGGAGACTTGCGCAAGAACAATGATGTAAAGCGACGGTCCGGAGTGAAACGAAAGAGCGGCGCTTTAGCGTATCGTGAAGTCGATCGGGGTCCGTGATGATGCGCCAGGCTCTTGTGTTCGAGCATTTTCAGACGGCGAACCGGTGCCCACTTCGCTTGAAAGGGCTATAGCATCTTGGTCCTGCACGGACATCCGTCGGTAAACCACTCTGCGTGTTCCGACCTTGCTCCGGTGCGCGCGCCGGGGCGTCCTGACGTCAGGCCTCAGGCGGCCTCGGCACGGGTGCGGTAGGCGCTGACGGCATCCTCGAGCGCGGTGCAGACGGCCTCGGATCTGGCATCGTCTCCGGCGCCCTCGGCCATCGCCGCCCGGCAGGCGGCCACGTGCAGCCCGACCAGGGCATCCGCCCGGGTGAGGGCGCCCGAAAGGGTCAGAAGTTCGCACAGGGAAGCAGCCAGCCGGCTGAGCAGGGGTTGCTCTGCGGGATCTGCCTGGCCGCGCAGATTGTGGGCGGCCAGGAACAGGCGGCGCTGGCGGCTGGGGTCGTGCGGCGCGTCGCTGGCCTCGCGCCATTGCCGCTCGAGCGTATCGAGATCGGCCTTGATCCAATCGTCCCGGTGCGTGGCGTCGGCCCCGTCATCGCCGCCTTGATCCTCGGGCTCGAAGAGGTCGTCGAGGTCATCCAGATCCGCGGCAGTAGGCACCGGATCCGGTGTCAGGTCCGTCTCGGCATCTTCAAGGGGGGCTCCGGGCTCGCCATCGGCCGAGCCGGCCCCGGGCCAGCCGGCCGCCGCTTCGCCCCACGTCCCGGCGTCGAGGTCAAGTGTGTGAGCCCGCGCTGCGGCGTCGAAATCCTCAAACCCCGAGGCGTCGGCCGGCCCGGTCGACTCGTCGAACAGGCTCGAAAAGGTGCCGGGCCTGGGTGGACGGGGCAGGGCGGCCGCCGCCAGTGCGTCGCCCGTTGCCTCTGCCAACGAATCGTCCTGCGACGTCGCCGATTCGGTCACCTCGGCGGGCTTGCGGAAATCCGGGAAGATGCGGCCCAGATCCGGCGTCGGAAGATCCTGATCTTGTCGCTTCGATTTCAGGAAAGACAGCTTCTTCAGCATGTCCCGGACTCCTCTACTGGCGTCAATACATGACGACTTCGAGGTATCCCTACACACATAAGGTTTTTAGAACCTAAACCAGAAAGGCCGGCGTGTCAGAAGCTGAACTGTTCGCGAAGGATCCGTTCGTCGAGGGCATGGCCGGGGTCGAACAGCATGGTCAGATAGCGGCTGCGGTCTTCGGCGATCTCGACCAGCGCGATGTCTCGCACCTCGCGATTGTCGGCGGCTGCAGAGACCGGGCGAAGGTCCGGGGCGAGGATCTCGATCCGGACCTTTGCATCATGGCGAAGCAGAGCCCCCCGCCATCGGCGTGGCCGGAAGGGGCTGATGGGGGTGAGCGCCAGAAGGTTCGCGCCGATCGGCAGGATCGGGCCATGGGCCGACAGATTGTAGGCGGTTGACCCCGCCGGCGTGGACAACAGGACTCCGTCGCAAACCAGTTCCGCCATCCGCTCGCGGCCATCGACGACAATGCGCAGGTGTGCCGTCTGCGCCGTCTGGCGCAGCAGCGATACCTCATTGATGGCGAGCGCGGCATGGGTCTGGTCGTGAATGTCCACCGCCGTCATGCGCAAGGGGTTCAACGTCGCCTTCTCTGCGCCGTCGAGGCGGGCGATGAGGTCATCCTCCATGTACTCGTTCATCAGGAAGCCCACCGTTCCGCGGTTCATGCCGTAGACCGGCTTGTGGTCCTCGAAACGCCGGCGCAGGGCATCCAGCATCGCGCCATCCCCGCCTAGCGCCACGATCACGTCGGCCTGGTCCTCGCTCGCCTGGCCATAGCGGCGGGCCAGCCGCGTGAGCGCCTCCTCGGCTTCCGGGCGCTTCGACGCAGTAAAGGCGATCTTGAGGTCGCTCATGAACGGCCCTGTTCAGCGTGACGGCGGCGTCAGGTTTCTCCGCTCCGGTGCTGGCTCGCGCCGGAAACTTGATCTAGAATGTTGAACGATAGAGACGTTTTGGGAGGAAGACCATGGCAGACGACATGCAAACGATTTCCGTGCGCGATCGTGTCAGCGCGGAGGAGTGGGCTGCGCGGGTGGACCTTGCGGCAATGTACCGTCTGACGGCGCTGCACGGGTGGGACGACATGATCTTCACCCACATCTCGCATCGGGTGCCGGGTCCGGAGCATCATTTCCTCATTAACCCCTACGGCTTGCTGTTCGAGGAGATCACCGCCTCGTCGCTGGTGAAGGTCGACCTCGACGGCAACATCGTCGAGGAGACGCCGTACTTCATCAATCCGGCCGGCTTCACGATCCACTCCGCGATCCATGCCGCCCGCGAGGATGCCCATGTGGTCATGCACCTTCATACCGATCAGGGCGTGGCGGTGTCGGCCCAGAAGGAGGGCCTCATGCCGCTGTCGCAGACGGCGCTCATCATTCGCAACGACGTGGCGTATCATGACTATGAGGGTGTCGCGCTCGATCTCGACGAGCGGGAGCGGATCGTCGCCGATCTTGGTCCAGACAAGAGTTCGATGATCCTTCGCAATCACGGCACGCTCACCTGTGGGACCACGGCGTCGGAGGCGTTTACGCGGATGTTCTTCCTGGAGCGCGCCTGCAAGATGCAGGTCCAGGCGCTGTCGGCCGGACGCGATGGCGTTCTGGCCTGCGACGATGCGGTCATCGAGAAGGTTGCGGGCCAGGGTACGCAGGGCCTGTCGACGCTGACGGAGAAGCTGATCTGGCCAGCACTGAAGCGAAAGCTCGATCGGGACGCGCCGGGGTACGACGCCTAGGGACGGCTCGGGGCCGCAGCGCCGACACGGTGCGACCGGCAGAACCGGCCGGGTGCGTCGCCCGGTCCCTGCGTCGATTGTTCCTTGGACAAGCCTCGGGTCATGCCGCTATCCGTCTCGACCAAACACAGTAAGGGATCATGGGATTTCCGCCATGAAGCATATCAAGGCATTCGAGGACGCGCTCGCCCGCATCCACGAGGAGGGGCGCTACCGCGTCTTCGTTGACCTGCAGCGCCACCGGGGCCGGTTCCCAAGGGCGACTGCCCGGTTCGAGGATGGCGAGCGCGAGATCACGGTGTGGTGCTCGAATGACTATCTGGGCATGGGTCAGGACGACACCGTTCTGGAGGCCATGCACGAGGCCATCGACTCCTTTGGTGCGGGGTCGGGAGGGACCCGGAACATTTCCGGCACGACGCGCTATCATGTCGATCTGGAGCGGGAACTGGCCGCGCTTCACGGCAAGACCGGTGCGCTTCTGTTCACCTCGGGCTATGTCGCCAATGACGCCACGCTCTCGACGCTCGGCAAGATCCTCCCGGATCTGATCATCTATTCCGACGCCCTCAATCATGCCTCGATGATCGAGGGAATTCGCCGCTCGGGCCTGGATCGCCGGATCTTCCGCCACAATGACGTCGACCATCTGCGTGCGCTGATGGAGAATGACGATGCCGACCGGCCCAAGCTGATCGCCTTCGAGAGTGTCTACTCCATGGACGGCGATTTCGGCCCCATCGAGGCGCTGTGCGACCTGGCCGACGAGTTCGACGCGCTGACCTACCTCGACGAGGTGCACGCCGTGGGCCTTTACGGTCAGGAAGGGGCGGGCGTTGCGCAGCGTGACGGCCTGATGCACCGGATCGATATCATCGAGGGGACGCTGGGCAAGGCCTATGGCGTGATGGGCGGCTACATCGCCGCCGATGCGGTTATCGTGGACGCCATCCGGTCGATGGCGTCAGGCTTCATCTTCACCACGTCAACCTGCCCGGTCATGGCGGCCGGCGCGCTGGCCAGCATCCGTAAGTTGCGCGGGGCGGATGGCCGGGCGCTTCGCGCGGACCACCAGGGTAAGGCGGCGCTTCTAAAGCAGAAATTCCGCGATGCGGGCCTGCCCGTCATGGACAGCCCCTCCCATATCGTGCCGCTGCTCGTGGGCGATCCGGAGCGTTGCAAGGCGCTTTCGGACACGCTGCTCTTCGACTTCGGGATTTACGTCCAGCCCATCAACTATCCCACGGTCCCGCGCGGTACGGAACGCCTGCGGTTCACGCCCAGCCCCGTTCATGACGCGGCCATGATGGACGACCTGGTGGCTGCAATTCTGGCGGTCTGGAAGCAGCTGGGCCTCGACCGGGCGGCCTGAGGAAACGCCCGCTGCTTGGCTTGCGCGAGATTGTCACCGGGCTTTGAAAACCTGCTGGGTGACGATTACCGGCCAACCTACTCATCACGACGACGCCTCTTGATGGCCAGTCGGCCACATTTGACGCCCCTGTCGTGGCGCTTCAGATTGCGCCAATGGGCAGGAGGGTCGCATGGGTATTCAGAAGTCGTTTCTCGTCCTCGGGGCGTCGCTCTTTCTTCTTGGGCTTCTGAGCGGGCTTGCCACGGGGTTCATGGCAAACCCGCGCATGGGTCTGTCCGCTCACATGCAGGGACTTACAAACGGTCTGCTCCTGCTAGCCGTTGGGGCGGCCTGGCAGTTTGTCGCCCTGGGAAACCGCATGGCTCATGCAGCTTTTTGGCTGCTCGCTTACGGAACCGTGGCAAACTGGCTTTCCACGCTTTTGGCCGCCGCATGGAACACGGGGCAACTCACCCCGATTCACAGTCCTTCACCGACGGCCTCTCCCCTGCAGGAGGCCATAGTCTCATTTGGCCTGCTATCCCTCACAGCCGCGATGATCGCCGGCACATTGATTATCCTGGTTGGATTTGTGCGCAGCCGCCCGGCGCACTGAAGACCCGGCGCAGTTCATCCCCCGGCCGGTTCTACTGGAAACGCAGGACTCTTGATTGACCGCAACTGGTGGAGGAGTGCCCCGCGCGGAGGGGACGACCGGGAGACGGGAGAAGAGGCCCCGCGCGGTGGGGGCGGCATGTATCCGGGCGCGCGGACCGATGGCCGGCGCGCTCTGGATCACCGGCTATGCCGAGCGCAACAATGGGCGCGGCCACCGACGTTTCCGACACATGGCAACCCTTCCGCCCGCAATGATGAAGGCGTCCACCGGTCGACCCGACACGCAAACGGCCGGACCGCCTGGTTGCGGCCCGGCCGGTTTCGGTCAGGGCAGTGTGATGGGCGAAGACCGCCGCGGTGTCACGCGGCTGGCTTGCGGCCCAGGCCGATTTCCTTGGCGAACTGCGAGCGCTTCTTGGCGTAGTTCGGTGCGACCATCGGATAGTCCGACGGCAGGCCCCAACGCTGGCGGTATTCTTCCGGCGTGAGGTTGTAGCGCGACCGGAGATAACGCTTGAGCATCTTGAGCTTTCGACCGTCCTCCAGACAGATGATGTGGTCTGGTGTCACCGACTTGTTGATCGGGACCGCCGGCTCAGGGCGCGGCTCTTCCGCCGGTTCGTCGCTGGCAATCTCGGAAAGGGTCTGATGTACCGAGCGAATCAGTTCCGGGAGAGACGCGTTCGGGATCGGGTTGTTCGAGACGAACGAGGACACGATCTCCGTCGTCAGTTCGATGAGCTGGTTGTTCTCGTGCTCAGCCATAAAAAATCCTCAACGTTCCGCAGCTTCTAACACGTATGCCATGTGATGGAGCTGCCGCTTCATGATCTGTGCCACACAAAGTTTCTGAACATACCTATCAGAATCACTTTGGTGTACTATTAGCGCCTGCGTATCGCATAAGATATACTTGTGTCTACAACAAAAATACTCTTTCACTTGCCCGGCGAAGCGCTGGCTAGCGCGAAACGGCAAGGCCATTAAATTGGGGCAAGTTCTCGAAACTGTTCCAATCAAGAACAGGCAGGCCAGATAGGCCCTTGTCTCTGTCGGCGCCACCCCCAAAACGGTCACCTGTCACAAAAATGTGATGTGAATGATCGCACGCCGTGCCAAAGCCCTGCGCGGCGTGTTGACCCTGGCTCTAGGCGTGGGGGCTGCAAGACAGTAGGTTGCGCGCACTCGTTCATCTCAAGGAGGGCATTCCATGGCCGATACCCATCTTGCTGCCCGGTTCCCCGCAGCGGGTTTCTTCGAGGAGAGCCTTGCCGAGCGCGACCCCGACCTGTTCGAGGCGATTGCGCGCGAGCAGCGCCGCCAGCAGCAGCAGATCGAACTGATCGCCTCGGAGAATATCGTATCGCAGGCGGTGCTGGAGGCGCAGGGGTCGATCCTGACGAACAAGTATGCCGAAGGCTATCCCGGTCGCCGCTATTACGGGGGATGCGAGTTCGTCGATCTCGCCGAGGACCTGGCCATCGACCGGGCCAAGCGCCTGTTTGAGTGCGACTTCGCCAACGTCCAGCCGAATTCGGGCAGTCAGGCGAACCAGGCAGTCTTCACGGCCCTCATCAAGCCGGGCGACACCATACTCGGCATGAGCCTCGATGCGGGCGGACACCTGACCCATGGCGCCAAACCCAACCTGTCCGGCAAATGGTTCAATGCGGTCCAGTATGGGGTCCGGCGTGACGACCACAGGATCGACTTCGAGGAGGTCGAGCGCCTGGCCCACGAGCACAAGCCGGCGCTGATCATTGCCGGCGGATCGGCCTATCCGCGCCAGATCGACTTCGGGCGGTTTCGCGAGATCGCCGATGCCGTCGGCGCGTGGTTCCTCGTCGACATGGCCCACTTTGCGGGCCTGGTGGCGGGCAAGGCCCATCCGAACCCGCTCGACCATGCCCATGTGGCGACGACGACGACGCACAAGACCCTTCGCGGTCCGCGAGGCGGCCTGGTGCTGACGAACGATCCGCAGATCGCCAAGAAGGTAAACTCGGCTGTCTTTCCAGGCATCCAGGGCGGGCCTCTGATGCACGTCATCGCGGCGAAGGCCGTCGCGTTCGGCGAGGCGTTGAGTCCCGGCTTCCGGGACTATGCCACCCAGGTGGTCGCGAATGCCCGGGCCATGGCCGAGGCGTGCCGTGCCACAGGGCTGGACGTGATTTCCGGCGGTACGGACACCCATCTTGCGCTGATCGACCTGCGTCCCAAGGCGGTGAAGGGTAACGCTGCCGAGCAGGCGCTGGAGCGGGCATTCATCACCTGCAACAAGAACGGCGTGCCATTCGATCCGGAAAAACCCGCGATCACCAGTGGCATCCGCGTGGGGTCGCCGGCGGGTACGACCCGTGGCTTCGCCGAAGCCGAGTTCACTCAGATCGGCCACTGGATCGGCGAGGTCTGCGATGCCCTGGCGGCCGGTGGGGACACCACCGCTGTCGAGGACAAGGTCCGCGAAGAGGTGAAGTCGCTGACCGCGCGCTTCCCCATCTATCGCGGCCTTGGGGTCTGATCGCGGGGCGGGACCGATCCGGTGCGTTGCCCCTTCTGCGGTGCCGAGACGACAGCTGTGAAGGACTCCCGGCCGGCCGAGGAGAACACTGCGGTTCGCCGCCGCCGCAGTTGCGACGTGTGTGGCGGTCGCTTCACGACCTTCGAACGGGTCCAGCTGCGGGAGGTCACGGTCATCAAGCGCGATGGCAAGCGGGTCGCGTTCGACCGGGAGAAAGTGGCCCGCTCGATCAAGATCGCCTTGCGCAAGCGGCCCGTGGACAATGAACAGGTCGACCAGCTTGTGTCCGGCATCATCCGGAAGCTTGAGTCCTTCGGCGAAACCGAGGTCGAGTCGTATCGCATTGGCGAGCTCGTCATGTCGGCACTGAAAGAGGTCGATCCCGTCGGCTATGTCCGCTACGCCAGCGTCTACAAGGATTTCTCCAACCCGGCGGATTTCGCTCAGTTCATCGAGGGTGCCCGGTTCGAGGATGACGAACCATGAGCGATCACGATGTGCGCGTCACCTTCAAGGTGGCCACATCGCTCGATGGGCGTATCGCGCTGGCCGACGGGACCAGCCAGTGGATCACGGGCGCCGACGCCCGTGCCCGCAGCCACGCCCTTCGTGCTGCGCACGACGCCGTCCTGGTGGGGATCGGTACCGTGCTTGCCGACGATCCCCTGTTGACGGCACGCACCGTGCCATTGCCGGCATGCCAGCCGCTGCGCATCATAGCCGACAGCCAGGGACGCACGCCGACCGGCGGGCGGCTGATGGCATCGGTGGGTGTCGGTCCGGTGGCGATCGCCACGGCCGGGGGGCGCCATCCGGCCCTCGAGGATGCCGGCGCCGCGATCTGGAACTGCGGTGACGGGGCCGGTCGGGTCGACCCGCGTGCGCTTCTGGACCGGGCTGCCGTCGAAGGCGTGCGCACCCTGTTTCTGGAAGGGGGCGGGCGCCTTGCCGCGGCGTTCCTGCGGGTTGGCCTCGTCGACGAGATTGCCTGGTTCCGGGCGCCGATCCTTCTGGGCGGCGACGGGTTGCCGGCGGTGGGGCCGCTCGGGCTGGACAGCCTCGCCGTCGCCCCGCGGTGGCGCCTTGCCGCAACGGAACGGATTGGGGACGACACGCTGGAAACCTATCTACGCGTCACCGCCTGATTCAGGGCGGGACAGTGCTCCGGGAGTCACCATGTTCACAGGACTGGTCACCGCCATCGGCAGGGTCGCAACGGCCCGTCACGGCGAGGGTCTCACCCGTTTCGAGATCGAGGCCCCCTACGATCCCGCAACCATCGCCCTCGGCGCATCGATCCTGCATTCCGGTGTCTGTCTGACCGTGGTCGAGGTCTCACCCGGCGCAGGTGGGCAAGGCGCGCGCTGGGCCGTCGAAGCCGTGCCGGAGACCCTGTCGAGGACCGTGCTGGGCGGCTGGCGGGAGGGTACGGAGGTCAATCTGGAGCGATCGCTGGCGCTGGGTGACGAGCTGGGCGGACATTTCGTCTTCGGCCATGTGGACGGGATCGGGCGGGTCGAGGCGATCACGCGCGAGGGAGACAGCCACCGCCTCACGCTCGCACCACCGGCCGACATTGCGCGCTACTTTGCCACCAAGGGCTCCGTGGCGGTGGACGGTGTTTCGCTGACCGTCGCACAGGCCCATGAGGACGGTCGTTTCGACCTCGCCATCATCCCACATACGTGGGAGGTGACGACGCTGCGCAATCTGAGCGTCGGCGGGCAGGTCAATCTCGAAATCGACATGCTGGCGAGGTATGTCGCCCGCATGATCGGGGCCGACGCTCCGGGAAAGGCTTGAACCGCGATGAGCGAGGATTTCTCTGCGGCCATCTCGTCGATCGACGAGATCATCGAGGATGCCCGCAACGGGCGCATGTTCATTCTGGTGGATGCCGAGGATCGCGAGAACGAGGGCGACCTGGTCGTGCCGGCCCAGTTCGCGACGCCGGAGGCGATCAACTTCATGGCGCGCTTCGGGCGTGGGCTGATCTGCCTGTCGATCACGCGGGAGCGCGCGCGGGCGCTCAACCTCGACATGATGGCGCGTGAGAACCGTGAAAGCATGGGCACGGCCTTCACCGTCTCGATCGAGGCGGCAGAGGGCGTGACGACCGGGATTTCGGCCCATGACCGGGCGCGCACCATCGCGGTCGCCACCGACCCGATGAAGGACCACCACGATATCGTCACGCCGGGTCATGTCTTTCCGCTCATCGCGCGTGACGGGGGCACACTGGTCCGTGCCGGCCACACCGAAGCCGCCGTGGACATCTCCCGCATGGCGGGCCTCTATCCGGCCGGTGTCATCTGCGAGATCATGAATGATGACGGCACCATGGCGCGCCTGCCGGACCTGGTCACCTTCGCCCAGACCCATGGACTGAAGATCGGGACGATCGCGGACCTGATCGCGTGGCGCCGGCGCAATGACCGGTATCTGGAACGCCGGGTGGAGGCGCCGCTGGACACCAAGCATGGAGACGGTTTCAAGGCCGTGGTGTTCCGCAACAGTCTGGACGGGACCGAACATGTGGCCCTCGTCCACGGACAGATCGACGCCGAGACGCCGACCCTGGTCCGGGTGCACCGCACCGATCTTCTGGCCGACGTGCTCGGGCAGAAGGGGCCGCGCGGCGACCTGGTGGAGAAGGTCCTGCGCCGGGTGTCGCAGGCCGACCGGCCCGGGGTGATCGTGTTCCTGAACTCCTCGATGCGCCACGAGTCCCTCGCCGAACGCCTCGGTGCGAAAACGGGCCAGGCCCCCGAACGGCCGCACCCCTTGCGGGAGTATGGGGTGGGCGCGCAGATCCTTCGCGAGCTGGGCGTCCGGCGCATGATCTTCCTGTCGAACACCCCCCCGCAGCGTGTGGCCGGACTTGACGGATACGGCCTGACCATAGAGGGCTGGCAACCCCTTGATGAGGACGATGAGCGCCCATGACCTCCCGCGTACTGATTTCCACTTCCCGCTATTACGACGACATTTCCGCCGAGCTCGAGGCCGGTGCCCAGGAGGTGCTCGATGCCGCAGGCCTGATCACCGAGACGATCGTGGTCCCGGGTGCGTTCGAGGTGCCGGGCGTGATCGCCATGGCCGCAGACAGTTCCCGCTTCGATGGCTATGTGGCCTTGGGCTGTGTGATCCGCGGCGAAACGAGTCATTACGACTATGTCTGCGGGGAGAGCGCGCGCGGGCTCATGACCCTTGCGGTGGAGCGTCGCCTGGCCATCGGCTACGGCATCCTGACCGTGGAGAACCGCGAGCAGGCCTGGGTTCGCGCCGACCGCAAGCAGAAGAACAAGGGGCGCGACGCCGCAGAGGCGTGCATCGCCATGCTGGAACTGCGCAAGAAGTTCGTGGGATGAGCGAGCAATCCCTGCCATTCGAAGTGACGCGGGCCCGGCGGGCCGGTGCCCGACTGGCGGCGGTCCAGGCGCTCTACGAGATGGAGCAGACCGGAAAGGGCGCGCGTGCCACGATCCGCGCCTTCATGGAAGACCGGCTCGGACTGGGGCCGGAGGGCGAACCCGTAGAGGAGGCCGATCCGGACCTTTTCAAGGCCATCGTTCAGGCGACGGTGGACCATCAGGAACGGATCGATCCCGCCATAGCCGCGCGCCTCGCCGAAGGCTGGAAGCTGACCCGCCTGGACGCCACCACCCGGGCAATCCTGAGGGCAGCGGCTGCAGAGCTGATCGTGCATCCGGAACTCTCCAACGCCATCGTGATCGATGAGTATGTCACCCTGGCCGGCGACTTCTTCGACGCCCGGGAGACCCGGTTCATCAACGGCCTGCTGGATCGTCTGGGCGCGGATCTCCGTGCCGACTGAGATTTGTGGCTGAGGGAAGCCATGCTATCCTCGGTCGAAACAGAGATCGGGGAGGAGATTAAGCCATGGCCGACGGACATGCCCATGCCCAGCACGCGACGTTCCGCGAGATGCTGGAAGGCACCAAGGAAGACTGGGACATCATCGCCGAGCACGCGAAGGGCTTCAACAAGGGGCTGGCAAGGCGCGTGCTGGATCATCTGCGGCTTCTCGACGGCGACTATGGGGGCTTTCCGGTCGACCGGCTCACCCATTCCCTCCAGACGGCCACCCGTGCCCACCGTGACGGGCGCGACGAGGAATATGTGGTTTGCGCGCTGCTGCACGATATTGGCGACACGCTGGGCAGCTTCAATCATCCGGATGTGGCGGCGGCCATCCTCAAGCCCTTCGTCTCCGAACAGAATCTCTGGATGGTCCAGAATCACGGCGTCTTCCAAGGCTACTACTTCTTCCACCATTTGGGTCTGGACCGGAACATGCGGGACCAGTTCAAGGACCATCCCTGGTACGCGTACACTGCGCAGTTCTGCCATCTCTACGACCAGGCGGCCTTCGATCCGGATTATGAGAGCGAGCCGCTCGACTTCTTCGAACCGATGGTGGAACGGCTGTTCGCGCGCCCGCGAAATTCGATGTATCTCAAGGCCGTGAAAGACTAAAGCGCGGGTCTTTCGGTTCACTCCAGACCGTCGCTTTACATCCTTGTTCTTGCGCAAGTCTCCGTTTGCAACCCAGTCCGTTTGCTCCGAATCTGCTTTAGGTCGGGCCAGCACGCACCCCGGGCTTGCCCCGTCTGGCGGTTCGGCTTAAGCGCCGGGGCAGGTCAGCTTTCCGGGGGAACCGATGAGTGTAATTGCCGACATCTTCGCGCGCGAGATCCTGGACAGCCGGGGCAATCCCACGGTCGAGGTCGATGTGGTGCTGGAGGATGGCTCAGAAGGCCGCGCGGCGGTCCCCTCGGGGGCATCTACGGGGGCTTACGAGGCCCACGAACTGCGTGACGGCGAGCCCGACCGCTACGGTGGCAAGGGCGTCGAGAAGGCGGTGGAGTCGGTGAATGGAGAGATCTTCCAGGCGCTGGAGGGGCTGGATGCGACAGACCAGCGGCTTGTCGACGAGCTCATGATCGAGATCGACGGGACGGAGACCAAGTCGCGTCTGGGGGCCAATGCGATCCTCGGCGTCTCCCTCGCCGTCGCCAAGGCGGCTGCGGAAAGCGTCGGCCTGCCGCTTTATCGCTATATTGGCGGGGTGAACGCCCGAATTCTCCCCACGCCGATGATGAACATCGTGAATGGCGGCGCCCATGCCGACAATCCCATCGACATACAGGAATTCATGATCATGCCCGTCAGTGCGCCTGGCATGGCGGAAGCCGTGCGCATGGGCGCGGAGGTCTTCCACGCGCTGAAGGCCCGGCTGCGCGATGACGGGCACAACACGAATGTCGGCGACGAGGGCGGTTTCGCCCCGGCGCTGCGCTCGACCGACGAGGCCATCGGCTATATCCTGAAAGCGATCGAGGCGGCGGGTTACCGGCCCGGCGAGGACATCATGCTGGCGCTCGATGCCGCCTCCACCGAATTCTTCAAGGATGGCCGTTATGTCCTGGCGGGTGAGGGCAAGTCGCTCGAGTCCGATGCCATGGCGGCCTATCTCAAGGATCTGGTCGACCGCTACCCGATCGTGTCCATCGAGGATGGCATGGCAGAGGACGACTGGGACGGCTGGACCACCCTGACGGAGCTGATCGGCGACCGCTGCCAGCTTGTGGGAGACGACCTTTTCGTCACCAATCCGCAGCGTCTGGCCATGGGGCTGGAGCGCGGGGCGGCGAATTCGATCCTGGTGAAGGTCAACCAGATCGGCACGCTGACGGAGACCCTGGACGCCGTCGACCTGGCCCATCGCCACGCCTACACGGCCGTCATGTCCCACCGGTCCGGCGAAACCGAGGACGCCACCATTGCAGACCTCGCCGTCGCCACCAATTGCGGACAGATCAAGACCGGTTCGCTTGCCCGCTCCGACCGTCTGGCGAAGTACAACCAGCTCATCCGCATCGAGGAAGAGCTGGGCGCGGGCGGGGTCTATGCCGGCATGGGCTTTATCAATGCCTGAGGCTTTATCAATGCCTGATCGCCAGGGTGCGGGTACGGGCGTAACGGCGCGGTAAACGAAGCCTTAAGCGCCGTCAGGCACCATCCAGACATGTCGTCGCGTTCCACCGCATTCGGCCTGGCCGCCCTCATCCTCTACTTCGCCTACCATGCGCTGGCAGGTGAGGCCGGCCTCGGTCGCTGGAGTGATCTTCAGGCCGAGTTGGCCGCCAAGTCGGCGCGGCTTGCGGACCTGGAAGCGGAGATTGCGCGCCAGGAACGTGACATCGCCCGTCTGACCCCGGAAACGGCCGATCCGGACCTGATCGAGGCGCTGGCCCGCGAGCGGCTGGCCTATGCCTATCCAGACGAATGGATCGTCGCGCAACCCGAATGAGCTCTTCCCGGCGCGTCCTGTTCGGGGCTGGTATCTATGCAGATTTTCATGGCGTTTTGGCTGGACGCCATGGGGCGCGCTGCGACAGTGTCCAATGAATTGAATTGGTTGGGAGGCCGACCCGCATGGCGACCAAAAGCCGGAAGTCCAAGAGCAATCCGGGGAATCCTGGAAAGCAGGACCTCCTGGACGACTACCGCATGATGCTGCTGATCCGGCGATTCGAGGAACGCGCCGGCCAGCTCTACGGAATGGGCCACATCGCCGGCTTCTGCCACCTCTATATCGGACAGGAAGCCGTGGTGACCGGCCTACAGGCGGCGATAGAGGAGGGTGACCAGGTCATTACCGGCTATCGTGACCATGGGCACATGCTGGCCTGCGGCATGGACCCCAAGGGGGTGATGGCGGAGTTGACCGGCCGGGCCGACGGCTACTCGAAGGGCAAGGGCGGTTCAATGCACATGTTTTCGCGCGAGAAGAGCTTCTTCGGTGGCCATGGGATCGTGGGTGCCCAGGTGCCGATTGGAACCGGACTTGCCTTTTCAAACACGTATACGGGGAATGGCCGTGTCTGCCTGACCTTCTTCGGCGATGGCGCGGTCAACCAGGGCCAGGTCTACGAGGCGTTCAACATGGCCTCGCTCTGGCAGTTGCCGGTGGTCTACGTCATCGAGAACAACCAATACGCCATGGGCACCAGCGTCGAGAGGGCTTCCGCGGAGACCGAACTCCACAAGCGCGGCATCTCCTTCGAGATCAAGGGCGAGGAAGTCGACGGCATGGATGTGGTCGCGGTGCGCAAGGCCGGGCACAAGGCGGTGCAGCATGCGCGCAGCGGCAAGGGCCCCTACATCCTCGAGATGAAGACCTATCGCTACCGGGGCCATTCCATGTCGGATCCGGCGAAGTACCGCAAACGCGAGGAGGTTGACGAGATCCGCGCCCACCGCGATCCGATCGAGCAGTTGCGCGCCCGCCTGATCGAAGCCGGTCACGCCGATGAGGATGCGCTGAGGGCCATCGACAAGGACATTCGCGAACAGGTAAAGGCCGCGGCCGATTTCGCCCTGGAGAGCCCGGAACCGGACCCGTCGGAGTTGTGGACCGACGTCCTGCTCGAGGGGGAGCCGGTCTGATGTCGATCAATATCCTGATGCCTGCGCTGTCTCCGACGATGGAGGAAGGCACGCTGTCGCGCTGGCTGAAATCGGTGGGTGACCGGATAGAGCCTGGCGACGTGATTGCGGAGATCGAAACGGACAAGGCGACGATGGAGGTCGAGGCGGTCGAGGAGGGCACGCTGGCGCAGATCCTCGTTGCGGAAGGGACCGAGGGGGTGAAGGTCAATGAGGTGATCGCACGTCTGGCCGAGGAGGGCGAGGACCCCGAGGCGATCGAGGCGGCGCCCGCACCAGCGCCCGAGCCGGGCCCGGACCCGCAGCCCGCGCCACGGCCGGCAGCCTCCGCCAGGCCGGAGACCGGGACGTCGGCGGCCCGGTCGACAGCCGGGGTGGAGCCGTCGGATCCGGACTTACCCGCGGGCACGAGCTTTACCGACACGGCGGTGCGCGATGCCTTGCGCGATGCCATGGCCGAGGAGCTTCGCCGGGATGATCGCGTCTTCCTCATGGGGGAGGAGGTCGCCGAGTATCAGGGGGCCTACAAGGTCACCCGCGACCTGCTCCAGGAGTTCGGGCCGCGCAGGATCGTCGACACACCGATCACGGAGCATGGCTTTGCCGGGCTTGGCGTCGGGGCGGCCTTTGGCGGGCTGAAACCCATCGTGGAGTTCATGACGTTCAATTTCGCGATGCAGGCGATCGACCAGATCATAAACTCCGCTGCCAAGACGCTCTACATGTCCGGCGGCCAGATGGGATGCCCGATCGTGTTCCGTGGGCCGAACGGGGCGGCGTCGCGCGTCGCGGCTCAGCACAGCCAGGACTACTCGGCCTGGTATGCCCATGTGCCGGGGCTTAAGGTCGTGGCCCCCTATGATTCCGCCGACGCCAAGGGACTTCTGAAGGCCGCCATTCGCGACCCCAACCCGGTCATCTTCCTTGAGCATGAAATGCTTTATGGCGAGAGCTTTCCGGTGCCGGATGTGGAGGATTGGGTGCTTCCGATCGGACGGGCCAAGGTGCGTCGCACGGGCCAGCACGTCACGTTGACGGCGCATTCGCGTATGGTCGGGCATGCGTTGAAGGCAGCCGACATCCTCGCTGCAGACGGAATCGAGGCTGAGGTGGTCGACCTGAGGACCCTGCGTCCGCTCGATACCGCAACCGTCGTCGAAAGCGTCAAGCGAACGAACCGGTTGGTCTCGTGCGAGGAGGGCTGGCGGTTCATGGGCGTTGGGGCGGAGATCTGCGCAACGGTGGTGAGCGAGGCCTTCGACCATCTCGATGCGCCGCCCGTGCGGGTCCACCAGAAGGACGTGCCGCTGCCCTATGCGGACAATCTGGAAAAGCTCAGCCTGCCCGGCGTCGACGACATCGTGGCGGCGGCCCGGGCGGTCTGCCAGGGCGCGGTGTAGGGAGCCGGTCTGATGTCGATCAATATCCTGATGCCTGCGCTGTCTCCGACGATGGAGGAAGGCACGCTGTCGCGCTGGCTGAAATCGGTGGGTGACCGGATAGAGCCTGGCGACGTGATTGCGGAGATCGAAACGGACAAGGCGACGATGGAGGTCGAGGCGGTCGAGGAGGGCACGCTGGCGCAGATCCTCGTTGCGGAAGGGACCGAGGGGGTGAAGGTCAATGAGGTGATCGCACGTCTGGCCGAGGAGGGCGAGGACCCCGAGGCGATCGATCCGGCGCCCGCACCAGCGCCCGAGCCGGGCCCGGACCCTCGCGCCGAACCTGCTTACCCTGCCGCGTCCGATCCGCCGTCCCAGGCCGGCGCCAGCCAGTCAACCGCAGCGGCGGCCGGTCCGGCATCACCGTCCACGACCGCCGCCAGCCGGCTGGCCGACGTTGGCCAGGGTCCGGACCGGATCAAGGCCAGTCCGCTGGCCCGGCGTTTGGCGCGGATGAAGGGGGTCGATCTGGCCAGCCTGCGGGGCTCGGGCCCCCATGGCCGGATCGTGCGCAAGGACGTGGATGCGGCCGAAGCGGCTCCTTCGGGGTCGGCGGCCGGCGCGTCGGCGCAGGCTGCAGCGCCGCCAGCCACGCCGGAGGGGCTGATCCTGCCGCAGACGCTCGATCCGAGGGTCTATGCCGAGGACAGCTACACCCTGAAGCCGCTGGACGGGATGCGTCGGACCATGGCGCGCCGCCTTACGACCAGTTTCATGCAGGTGCCGCACTTCCCCCTCACCATCGACCTGCAGATCGACCGCTTGCTGGAGGCCCGTTCCGCCATCAATGAGGCCGCCCCTGAGGGCGTGAAGATCTCGGTCAACGACATGCTCATCAAGGCCGCGGCTCTCGCCCTCATGGCCGAGCCGGAGACGAATGCCAGCTATACCGATGAGGGCATTGCCTATCACAAGGCGGCGCACATTTCGGTGGCGGTGGCCGTGGAGGGGGGGCTCATCACGCCGGTGATCCGGGACGCCCAGTCGAAGGGGCTGGCGACCATCTCTGCGGAGATGAAGGACCTGGCCGACCGGGCCCGGTCCCGCAAGTTGAAGCCTCAAGAGTATATGGGCGGCACATTCTCGCTCTCCAATCTCGGCATGTTCGGCATTCGGGACTTCGCATCCATCGTGAACCCGCCTGAAGGCGCAATCCTCTCCGTCGGCGCCGGCGAGCGCCGCGCGGTCGTCGACGCATCGGGCGCGCTGACCGCGGCGACCGTGATGAGTGTCACGCTGACCTGCGATCATCGTGTGATCGGAGGCGCAGAAGGTGCACGCTGGCTGCAGGCGTTCAGGCGCTTTGTGGAACGACCCGAGTCGATGCTGCTGTAGCCGTGTCCCAACCGGCTCGGAAAGGAGATCCATCCATGGCCCAGGACTACGATCTTGTCGTCATCGGCTCGGGGCCGGGCGGTTATGTGTCTGCCATCCGAGCGGCCCAGCTCGGCTTGCGGACGGCGATCGTCGAACGCGATGCGCTGGGCGGCATCTGTCTGAACTGGGGATGCATACCGACCAAGGCGCTTCTGCGCTCGGCGGAGGTGCTTCACCTGGCGCGCGATGCGGTTGCCTTCGGCCTGAAACCGTTGGCGCCAGAGGTCGACCTGGAGGCCATGGTGAAACGGTCCCGTGACGTGGCGGGGCAGTTGTCGAAGGGCGTCCAGTACCTGATGCGGAAGCACAAGATCGAGGTCGTGCGCGGCACGGCGCGCCTCGAACCCGGCACGCCGGCGCCGAAGGTGATCGTGGAGACGTCCGACGGTGGCGAGCGGCGCCTCTCGGCCGGCCATGTGCTCCTGGCGACCGGCGCCCGCGCACGGACGGTGCCCGATGCCGGCCTGGAACCCGATGGCAACCGGATCTGGACCTACCGCGAAGCCATGGTGCCCGACGAGATGCCGGGCAGCCTCGTCGTGATTGGATCCGGGGCCATCGGGATCGAGTTCGCGAGCTTCTACCGGACGCTGGGGGCAGACGTCACGGTGGTCGAGGCCGTGGAGCGCATCCTGCCCGCCGAGGATGAGGAGATTGCAGACCTGGCCCGGAAAGCCTTCGAGAGGGCCGGTATCCAGTTCCGGGTGGGGGCATCGGTCAAGTCGCTGAAGGCGTCGGGCGAGGGCGTGACCGCCCGGATCGAGACGGCCGATGGCGCCGAAACCCTGGTTGCGGATCGTGCGATCCTCGCCATCGGAATCGTTGGCAATGTGGAGGACCTCGGGCTGGAGGCGCTTGGGGTCGAGATCGAGCGCGGGCATGTGAAGGTCGACGGCTTCGGCCGGACCGGTGTGGCCGGTCTCTACGCCATCGGCGACGTGACCGGCCCGCCCTGGCTCGCCCATAAGGCATCCCATGAGGGCGTGGCCTGTGTCGAGGCGTTGGCCGGTTGTGAGACGGCCCATGCCTTCGATCCCGATCATGTGCCCGGCTGCACCTATTCCCATCCGCAGATCGCGAGCATCGGCCTCACCGAAGCCCAGGCCCGTGACGCCGGCCACGAGGTGCGGATCGGCCGCTTTCCTTTCAAGGGCAATGGCAAGGCCATCGCGCTGGGCGCCCCCGACGGGTTGGTCAAGACGGTGTTCGATGCGGCGACAGGGGCGCTTCTGGGCGCCCATATGGTTGGTGCCGAGGTGACGGAACTGATCCAGGGTTTCGCCATCGCCCGGCAGGGCGAACTGACGGAGGCGGAATTGATGCAGACCGTCTTTCCCCATCCGACCCTGTCGGAAATGATGCATGAGAGCGTTCTCGACGCCTATGATCGGGTCCTGCACATCTAGGACATCTTCAAGCGAAGTGGGCATCCGTTCGCGTTGGAAAAACGCTTGAAAACAAGAACCTGTCGCATCTTCACGGACTCTGACTGACTTTGAGATGCGCGAGGGCCTGGTCCCGCCATGGCGTGCGATCCGATCGCAAAGCGCCGCGGCTCTGGTCTTCGCGCCGAGGCGGGACTAAGCTCGAGGTCGAGTGGGTGGGGGACCCGACCGCATGTACGACGTGTTCCTGAGCTATCGGCGCAGCGATCAGGCCCTTGCGCGCGACCTGGTGCTGGCCCTGCGTGGGCGCGGGGTGCGCATCTGGTGGGATCAGGACATCGAGGGGGGCGAGGATTGGCGCGAGGCGATCGTCGACAATCTCACCCGGTCCCGCACGCTGGTGATCCTGTTCTCCGAGGATTGCAACGCGTCGAAGCAGCTCAAGAAGGAGCTGGCGATTGCCGACTCGCTCGACAAGGACGTCGTTCCGATCCTGATCGAGGACACCAAGCCGCGCGGCCACTACCTTTACGAGCTCGCGACACGGAACTGGCTTCAGGCCTTTCCCGATCCCCGATCCAAGGTGAATTCGCTCGCCGACCGGCTGGCACGGGAACTGGAGCAGGTCCCGCCGGAGCATGGTTTGGCCGAAGAGGTTGCAGCATCGCGGCCCCCCGAGCCCGCCACGCCGTCACCCGCGCCGGCGCAGGCCGTGCCCCCGCTCACGCCCGGCGAGTTGCCGTCGGACCCCGATCTGGCCGAGCGCGTGGCCGTGAAGGCCCGACGCCGGGCACGGGACCGCCGCGACCTCCTCGCCCTGAAATGGTACGAGATGCTCATCGCCCTGGCGATCGGCGCGTTGACGGCGTTCGGCACGCTGGACCAGAAGGACGATCCGGCACTTGCGGCCTGGGATTTCCTGCTGGGCACCGTGATGAGCCTGATGGCGATCGCAGTGTTCGTGCTGCCCTTCCGCTACTACTTCCGGCGCCGGCGGGTGTGGCGGGCCGTGCGGGCCTATGCGTTGAGCAACCTGGCGCTCGCCTTCGTCATGGGCCTCGTGATCGGAATCCATCCTGACACCTACGATCCTGCGGCCGGCGGATTGGAGAACCTCGCCTATGGTATCACCGGCTCGGTCGTGGTGGTGGCGGTCCTCTCGGTGGTGGCCTTCAGCATCTACGGCCTGCTGCACTTCCAGCGGACCGTGCGCAGCTTCCGCCGTCACATCGAGGCCGTGTAGGTGCACCCCGGCGGTGTCAGGCGTTCAGAAGCTCCGCAGCACGTGGCGCGAAATAGCTGATGATGGCCGCCGCCCCGGCACGCTTGAACGACAGCAGCGCTTCCATGGCCACGCGGTCGGCATCAATCCAGCCCTGAAGCCCGGCAGCCTGGATCTGCGCGTACTCTCCCGAGACCTGGAACGCCACTGTGGGGACACCGAAGGTCGTGGCGACGCGATAGACAATGTCGAGATAAGGCAGACCTGGCTTGACCATGACCATGTCGGCGCCTTCCGCAAGGTCCTGCGCGACCTCCCGCAGGGCCTCGTCGCTGTTGGCCGGGTTCTGCTGGTAGGTGGTCTTGTCGCCCTTGAGCGCCCTGGCTGAGCCGATGGCGTCCCGATAGGGGCCGTAGAACCCCGAGGCATACTTCGCCGCATAGGACAGGATCAGCGTGTTGACGAGGCCCGCCTCTTCCAGTGCGCGTCGGATCGCGCCGATGCGGCCGTCCATCATGTCCGACGGTGCCACCATGTCACACCCGGCTTCGGCCTGCACCAGAGCCTGCGAGACGAGCAACTCACTGGTCGGGTCGTTCAGGACATAGCCGCTGGCGTCGATCACGCCGTCATGGCCGTGGCTTGTATAGGGGTCGAGGGCGACATCGCAGATGATCCCGACCTCGGGTGCAGCGTCCTTCATCGCGCGGATGGCGCGCGGCACAAGGCCATCCGGGTTCAGGGCCTCCGTGCCCGCTTCGTCCTTCAGGGATGGGTCGATCTGCGGGAAGATCGCGATGGCGGGAATGCCCAGTGTTCGGGCCCGGCGCGCGCAGGCTGCGGCCTCCGCGACGCTGACCCGGTCGGCACCCGGCATCGACGCGACGGACACACGCGGCGCCTCGCCGTCATGGACCACCAGCGCCCAGATCAGGTCGGCCGGTTGCAGCGTCGTTTCGGCGGCGAGGGCGCGGACCCAGGGGGCCTGACGCAGCCGGCGCAGCCGGGTCGTGGGGAAGGTTTGAGGGAAGACAGCCATGCGTCTGTCTAGCCCGCCGACGCCTTGCGTGTCACCTGTCGGCATCCTGGTCCGTCCGCGCATCGGCGCCCGGCCGCCAACCTACGCGCCGGCGCATGAAGCACCGCTTGTCGACGTCCAGCGTGGCCCGTTGCGCGTCCTCCAGCTCCAGCATCCAGTCCGCCATGCGCTTGCGCGGGATCTCGCGAAAGCCGAGACGGCGATAGAAGGGGCCATTCCAAGCCGGTTCGCGGAACGTCGACAAGGTCACCGTGGACACGCGCCGGTCGCGCGCATCGCTGAGGACGCGGCGCACGAGGGCCGCGCCGAGGCCCTTGCGCCCATGGTCGGGATGTACCGAAAGCTGGTCGAGATACAGCGTTCCCCCACGCAGCGAGGTCAGGCTGAAGCCGACCGGTTTGCCGTGTCCGTCGCGCACCACGAAGACATGCCGCTGTGCGATGGCCTGGCGAAGGATGTCGGCCGGCACATGGTCCTCCAGCGCGTCCTCGGGCACAAGGCCGGTCCCGGCAAAGAGGCGATCGCTGGCCAGGTTGACCGCGATCAGCGCTTCCACCTCCTCGGCATCGGCCCGGGTGATGCGATACGGTGTCGGCAGTTTCGCCATGGCCCTTTCCCCGCCTTGCGATGGTCCCCCACGCCCATTAGTCGAATTCGACGGACATGGCCAAGACCGGCCGCAGGCCGCGACGCCGGTGGCTCGCCAGGTCAGCAGACCGAAGGAAAGGAACCAGACCATGGGCGCCTCGATCATTCTCCGCCAGGAAGGCCCGGTCGGCCGGATCACGCTGAACCGGCCGGAGGCGCTGCACGCGCTCAACACCGACATGTGCCTGGCGGTCAGCGATGCGCTGAGCCGGTGGAAGGGCGACGACAGCGTCGAGCTGGTGATCGTCGATCACGCCGACGGAACGCGCGGGTTCTGCGCCGGCGGCGACATCCGCATGTTGGCCGAGAGCGGGGCGGGCGATTCCCGGGCAGCACGGGCATTTTTCCAGGCCGAGTATCGCATGAACACGGCCATCGCGGAGTTTCCCAAGCCCTATGTGGCCCTTATGGACGGCGTCACCATGGGCGGCGGTGTCGGCCTTTCGGTGCACGGCGCTTGCCGGATCGCCACCGAACGCACGGTGTTCGCCATGCCGGAAACCGGCATCGGCCTGTTCCCCGATGTGGGGGGCGGCTGGTTCCTGCCGCGCCTGGCGGGCGAGCTCGGCACCTGGCTGGCGCTGACCGGCGCGCGGATCAAGGGTGCCGACGTGGTGGCTGCGGGCGTCGCGACGCACCTCGTTGCCAGCGACCGGCTCGCCGAACTGAACGCGGGGCTGCGCGGCCTGCCGACCGGGCAGGCGCAAGCGGCGCTGGACGCGCTTCTGGAGCGGCTCGCCGAGCCGGCCGGCGCGCCGAGCTTCGAGCCCCACCGCGCGACAATCGATGCCTGCTTCGCCGCCGACAGGGCCGAAACCATTCGCGACCGGCTGCAGGCCTCACAGGATCCCTGGGCGCGCGAGCAGGCCGACGTGCTCCTGACCAAGTCGCCGGAAACCGTGAAGGTGGCGCTCCGCCAGCTCCGTGAAGGCGCACGCTGCCTGAGCTTCCGCGAAAACATGCGCATGGAGTACCGCATCGCCTGGCGGAAAGTCTGCAGCCACGACTTCCTGGAAGGTGTGCGGGCGGTGATCCTGGACAAGGATAATACGCCCGCCTGGAAGCCGGAGACTCTCGAGGCCGTCTCCGAACAGGACGTCGATAGGTACTTCGAAAGCCTGGGCGAAGATGAACTGAACTTTGGCTAGACGTCACACTTCAATATCCCGATCAGAGGTGTGAATACACGAGATAGGTACGAAAAATTAGGATATTGCGCCACTTTTGTTAACGATTTGCCGATTTGAACTTGGGCTGTTTAGCAAAGTGTTAGTCTGTCAATGCTACTTACGAGGAAACTAAACAAAAACCTCAGTGGTGATGGACATGAAAACGACGACCGAACGTGCCGATACGGCCGAACCCTCAGTTGCGGACTCCTTCCTACAATCGCTTTCGCTGCTGGAGCAGGCGCATCGTCGCCTGCACGATGTGGTCAAGGATGACCTTGAACGCTCGGGCGAGCGGAGCCTGACCGGCGTGCAGGCACTTCTTCTCTACGAGATCGGCGATGAGGAGACGCCAGCCTCGGCGCTGCGCGCACGGGGCGCGTTCGCGGGGACCAGCCTGTCCTACAACGTCAAGAAGCTTCAGGATGCGGGCTATCTGGAGCAGCGCCGCTCCGAGGCGGACAAGCGCACGGTCCATCTGCGGCTGACGTCGCGTGGCCAGAAGGTGCGCGAGCGCGTGGCGGCCATGTTCGAGAAGCAGGCCAGGGCGCTCGAGCCGACGGCCAGCGTGCGCGAGGACGATCTGGAGCAACTCAACCGGACCGTGTCGCGCCTCGAACGCTTCTGGTCGGATCAGATCCGCTACCGCCTCTGATCCGCTTCGGTCTTCCGAAAATTCGGTTGAAAGAAATCACGCATACGCCTTAAAGTGGTGTATGCGTGATGTTCTTTTTGGGCTGGCGATGGGCTTGGCGGCCCTGTGGCCAGGGTCATCCGGCGAAGCGCTGGCCGGGCCCTGGGGACGTGCGCCCGGCGAAACCTATGTCAGCGTGGACATTGCGCGATCGAGCTTCGAGGGTCTCGGGGCGACCCAGACCCATGCCTATGCCGAGCACGGTCTCGGTCAGGGGATCACCGCCGTCGCGAAACTGGATAGCGTCCAGTATGACGACGCGTCGGGCGGCGACCATCGCGGGTGGCGTGTTGGCGTTCAGCGCAGCCAGTCCCTGCCACTGGCGCTTGTCGCCGCTGGGGGTGCCGGGGTTCAGGCGGGCCGGGGGGCGGCAGCGACAGCCTGTGCGGAGGCTGGCGGGGTGGTCTGGCTTGGGCTGGGCACGTCGCGTGGGAGTCGCGGGCGGCCATGGTTCGCGGCGGTCGATGCCGAAGGGTGGCATCAGGGTGCCGCTTGCCGGGGCAGAAGTCTTTCGGCGACGTTCGGCCGAGACCTGAGCCCGAGGCTGCACATCGTCCAGCGGATCGACTGGCGGCGTGGGCGCGGCGAGGCGTCGACACTCAAGAGCGAGACCCGTCTCGTCCTGAGACGTCCGCGCCTGGCCTACAGCGTCGCCTGGCGCGAGGAGCAGGGCGGGCACTTCCAGGAGCGGGCCATCATTCTGGGCCTGGCGCGCCTATTCTGAGGTACCTGCATTGCCCGGTTCTCCGGCTGGGTCCGGTTCGTAGCCCGTCTCGACCATGATGTAGGCGATCACGGCCTGCCGGTCCTCGGGACGTCGGACCCCGGAAAAACTCATGCGGTTGCCCGGAAGGAAATCGCGTGGATTGGCAAGCCATTGCTCGAGTTGCTCCGGCGTCCATTGAAAATCTGCCTCCATCAAAGCCGGGGAATAACCGAAGCCTTCGGCCTCGCCGACCTTTCGCGAGAACATCCCGTGGAGGTTCGGGCCGACCCGGTGACCCGCGCCCTCCTCCAGCAGGTGACAGGAGCTGCACAGCCTGAAGGTGCGTCGGCCACGGTCATAGTCAGCCATATTGTAGGGCGCGGGCAGCCCGGCGAATTCCTCCGACCGCTCGGTCTCACCGGTTCCGGCCGTCTCGCCGGCGGGCGGCGTGGTGGTACGCATGGCCGCCTGGCTGTCTTGAGACCGGCTTTCGGGTGAGACTGTCTCGTCTGGCGGGCCCTCGGCCCCACCGCAGGCGACCAGGGTCATGCAAGCGGCCGCCGAGGCGGCGGTCAACATCGCGCGCAGGCGCATGACGGAACCTCCCATCGAAACTCTCCGACCCCGCTTAGCCCCAGTCGCGGCGCGAGGCGATAGGCAAATTGGTCACGCAGGCCTGCGCCGGCGGGCACCGCTTACGGGGTATGGCGCCTTGCCCGGGGACGGGTGCAGCGCTAAGCGCCCGACATGGCCAAGCGCAGAAGAAGACCGCCGCACGTCCCGCCCGACCTCACCACGCCAGCGGGACGCCGGCGTGCACGGCGGGAACTCATCTGGGGCGATCACGGCTTTCTGCGGCTGCGCTTCCGCAACCTCCATCAGATCTCACCGGAGATGTGGCGCTCCAACCAGCCCTCGCCGGAGCAGATCCGCGACCATGTCCGAGAGCGCGGAATTCGCACGATCGTGAACTTGCGCGGCGCCAGCACGAAGGGGTTCTATCTGCTCGAGCGGGAGGCCTGCGAGGCCGCCGGGATCGACCTCGTGGACTTTCAGGTGTTCTCCCGAGATACGCCGAGCGTGGACACGCTGTTTGCGGCCAGGGACCTGTTCGCGCAGATACGCTATCCCGCGCTGATGCATTGCAAGTCCGGTGCGGACCGGGCCGGATTGATGAGCGTGCTCTACAAGCTCTTGCGTCAGGGCACATCACTCGATGAGGCGACCGAACAGCTCTCGCTGCGGTATCTGCATGTGCGACAGGGAAAGACGGGCCTCCTGGACGCCGTGTTCGAGCGCTACCGGAGCGATACGGCCACGGCTCCCAAACCGTTTCTCGACTGGGCCGCGGAAGACTACGATCCGCGGGAAGTGAAGGCGGCGTTCATGGCGCGGCTGGAGTCCCGCCTGGCGCTGGACCGGCTCTTGCGGCGCGAATGAGCGGTGCGGGTTTCGCAGCGGCACAAGAAAAAGCGGGTGGTCAGCGCACGAATTCCATGGAAAACCTCTGGCTCCATGGTGTTGGCGGGGGAGGGGCTCGTGAAAACTTCGATTGGATTGGCGCTGGCGGCGCTCATGCTGGCAGGTTGCGGCGGCAGCGGGGGTGACCGCGCCACGCTGATCAAGGCGTGCACCGAGGACGGGTCGAGCGCGGAGTCCTGCGGCTGCATGGCCGATGCGGCCGAAGCGGAACTCGACCCCAAGGTCTACAAGGCCCTGGTCCAGTCCGCCGCCAGTGGCGATGACGCCGTTGCGCAGAAGGTCATGGAAGACCTTTCCTCGGTCGAACAAGGCCAGGTGTTCGGCTTCTTCATGAAGGCCGCGCTCGAGTGCGGCATGAACTAGGCCGGCCCTGGCGCCAAACCCAAGGGGAACGGACATGAAATTCTTTATCATCAACAGCTTCCGCACGATGATCTATGTGGCCTATGTGGCCTTTCTCATCGGGGGAATCGGGCTCGGACTGTACAATGCCGGGGCCTGGAGCGGGGAAGTCCTCGGGCTTACAGGGACCGCGTCGCAGGTGGCCGACTTTGTCGTCTTCACCGTTGCGGGGTGGATCGCGGCCAGCCTGATCTGCGGCCTCATCGTGACGCTGCTCGACATTCGCGACGACATCAACGACCGTCTGCCGGACGCACGTCAGGACGATTGATGTTGCCGCGGCATGCGGCGCCGGGCGGATTGCCTTTGAGGACGCATCGGGCCATCTAGCGGCCATGACCGACACCTTGCCCGATCCCGCCCGCCTGCTCGACCGTTTGCTGGACATGTGCGCCAGAGCCGGGGCCGACGCGGCCGACGCTCGTTTGACCAGGTCCACGGGGGTGAGCGTGGAGGTCCGCGGCGGCGCCCTCGAAACCACGGAACGCGCCGAGGATCAGGGGGTCGCGCTGCGGTGCTTCTTCGGGCATCGCCAGGCCCATGTGGCCGGGTCCGACCTGTCGGACGGGGCCCTCGCCGATCTTGCCGAGCGCAGTGTCGCAATGGCGCGGGCGGTGCCGGAGGATCCGTATTGCGGTCTGGCTACGCCTGGGGAACTCGCCGATCCCGACAATGGCCCTGCGCTCGATCTCGACGGCGACCCCGAGATTGCCCTGGACGCGCTCGAAGCCGACGCGGTTGCCGCCGAGGCTGCAGCCCTCGCCGTGGACGGTGTCCGCCAGGTGGCAAGCTGTGGCGCGGGCTGGACACGGACCGAGCGCTGGGTGGCCGCATCGAACGGCTTCGCCGCGGCCAGCGCGGCTGCCGCCAGCAGCCTGGGACTGGCAGCCGTTGGCGAGCGCGACGGCCGGATGGAACGCGACTATGAGAGCCGCACGACCCGCTATCGCGCAGACCGGCCGCAGCCCGAGGAGATCGGGCGCATTGCGGGCGAGCGCACGGTGGCGCGCCTTGGATCGCGCAGGCTGGGCACGCGGCGCAGCGCCGTCATCTATGACCGGCGCGTGTCGAGCACGCTTCTCGGTGCCTTTCTGGCGGCGATTTCGGGTCCCTCGGTTGCACGCGGCATCTCGTTTCTCAAGCACCGGCGCGGCGAACAGGTGTTCGCGCCCGGCGTGTCCATCATCGACGATCCCTTTCGGCCCCGCGGGCTCGGGTCCCGGCTTCATGACGGCGAGGGACGCCCGGTCCGCGAGACACGGCTGATCGACGATGGCGTGCTGACCGACTGGCTGCTCAACGGGCACTCGGCACGCCAGCTCGGGCTTTCTCCCAATGGCTTCGCCAGCATGGGATTCGGCGATCCGCCAGGCGTGACGCCGTCGAATCTTTTCATGGCGCCCGGCACCCGGAGCCCGTCGGAGATGATGCATGATCTGGGCGAGGGTCTGCTCATCACCGACATGTTCGGCCCATCCATAAATCCGAATACGGGCGACTATTCGGTTGGCGTGTCCGGCTTCTGGTTCGAGGGCGGCGAGATCGCCTATCCGGTGTCGGAAGTGACGGTTGCCGGCGACCTGCCAGGGATGTTCGCCCGGCTGGAACCGGCCAGCGATCTCGAGTTCCGCTCCACGCGCGATGCGCCCAGCCTGCTGATCGAGGACCTGTCGATTGCCGGTAACTGATCCGCGCGGGCACGTGGCTGACGAGGATGCGGCGAGAGACCTCGCCACGCTGCGTGAGACTGCACGCGAGGCCGGCACGCTGGCCCTGGACTATCTCCGGCGCGGCGATCTGGAACGATGGGATAAGGCGCCGGGTCACCCGGTCAGCGAAGCGGACCTGGCTGTCAACACGCTGATCGCCCGGCGGCTGGGCGCGGCGCGACCGGATTATGGCTGGCTATCGGAAGAAACCGTCGACGACCGTCGCCATCGGGCACAGCCGCGAATCTGGCTGGTCGATCCCATCGACGGCACGCGCGCCTACTTGCGCGGCGATCCCAATTGGTGCGTCGGCCTGGCCGTGATCGAGGCCGGAAAGGCGGTGGCCGGTGTCGTGTATGCGCCGGCACTTGACCTCCTGTTCGAGGCCCGCAACGGTCACGGGGCTTATTGCAACGGGACACCGATGCGGGTTAGCGGCGCCGAAACCGTGAGCGGCTGCCGGATCATCGCGTCGGAATCGATGCTGGAACACAAGGCCTGGCCGGAACCCTGGCCAGAGATGCAGGTGGCACGGCCGAAACCGAACGCGACCCTGCTGCGCCTGGCGCTGGTGGCCAGTGGGGCCTGGGATGCGACGGTCGTGATGTGGCGGAAATCGGATTGGGACATCGCCGCCGGTGCCCTGCTTGTTCACGAGGCGGGTGGTCGGGCGACCACGCATGTGGGTGAGACCTTCGTCTACAATCGCCCAGTTCCCGCCCAGCGCAGCGTCATCGCATCTGGAAAGGCCATGCATCCTTTGTTACTGCGGCGAGCGAGCGGGATTCGGCTGCCCGATCCCAATGAGGGGCCCGCCCGCAGCGCCTAGGAAGACTTGCCGGAGCATGGATACCATGTCTGCAAACCAGGACCCCGCCGCCTCACGCGCGAAACAGCTTCTTCACCTCGTCATCGGCGGTGAGCTCAAGGACGTCACTGGCGTCGAGTTTGAGGATCTCTCGCAGATCGATTTCGTCGGGGCCTTTCCCAACTATCAGGCCGCCTATGACGCCTGGAAGGCGGCTGCCCAGCGCACGGTCGACAATGCCGAGATGCGCTACTTCATCCTCCACGCGCACAAGCTGCTCGACCCTGAAACAGGTTCGCAACATTCCGTCTGAGACCGGCACGCCGGCCTCGCCCCCTGTGCGGGGCGGCCTGCTTCGCCTGTTCAGGGCCTTCTTCCGGCCGCACCTGGCATGGTTCGTCGGCGGGACCGTCTTTGCCATCCTGACGGCCGGGTTTGCGAATGCCTATGTCGTCGTGCTCGCCCAGATCGGGGATGGTATCCAGAAGGCCATTGCGGGCACATCGACCGGGACCAATTGGGTCTGGTGGAGCATTGCGGGGATCCTGGTCTTTTCCCTCGGTCGCGCCCTGTCACTCTATGTGATGACACTGTTCAACAATACCGGCGTGCAGCGCGCTCTGGTCGACATACAGCAGGCTCAGTTCGACGCCCTCACGGACGGCGATTTCTCCCGTCTGGCTGGCGGTGCGTCGGGCGGCTTCGTGTCGCGCTTTATCAATGACGTGACGGCCATCCGCGATGCGGGCCTCAGATTCGCCAACAATTTCACCAAGAGCGTGTTCACCGTGCTCGGCGCCTTCGTGGCCATGCTGGTCCTCGACTGGCAGCTCACCCTGGTCCTTCTGGTGGCCTATCCGCTGGCCTTCGGCCCTGTGATCGCGCTGGGCAATCGGGTCCGCAAGCGCGCCAGGCGCGCCCAGGCCCAGGTCGGCGAGGTGACCGCGCTTCTGTCCGAGGGGTTCCAGTCTGCCCGTGCGGTAAAGGCCTATGGTCTCGAGACCTACCAGAAGTCTCGCGCCGCCCGCGGTTTTCGCGAGCGTTCGCGCCTGTTTCTCAAGGTCCTGCGCGACAAGGCCGCCGTGGATCCGATCCTGGAAGTGGCGGGGGGCTGTGCGCTGGCGCTGATCCTCGGCTTTGCGGCCTACCGGATCGCTGCGGGCACTGGCTCGCTCGATGCCCTGCTGGGGATCATCGGCGCCCTGGGCATTGCGGCACCTGAACTGCGCGCGCTGGGCACCCTGAACGCCGTGGCGCAGGAGGGGGGTGCTGCCGCCGATCGCGTCTTTTCCGTGATCGATGCCCGGCCTGCCCTGGCCGATCCCGAAGCGCCGGAGCCGTTGGGCCGGGCCAGCGGCCGGATCACGTTCGAGTCCGTCAGCTTCGGCTATGGCGGTGACGGAAGCGTACTCAAGGGGGTGGACTTCGAGATCGCGCCGGGTGAGACGGTCGCGATCGTCGGTCCATCGGGGGCCGGAAAGTCCACGATCTTCAATCTGCTGCTGCGACTTTATGATCCGTCGCAGGGAACCATCCGCCTGGACGGCCATGATCTGCGCGACCTCTGCGCCGCCGATGTCAGACGCAACATGGCTCTGGTGGAGCAGGGGGCCGCCCTGTTCGACGACACAGTGCGTGCCAACATCGCGCTCGGCCGACTGACCGCCGACGATGCGGCGATCCTCGCCGCCGCAGACGCCGCCAACGCCCACGGGTTCATAGAGGCGCTGCCGCAGGGTTATGAGACGCAGGTCGGGGAACTCGGCCGCAATCTCTCGGGTGGCCAACGCCAGCGGATCGCCCTGGCGCGCGCCATCCTCCGGGATGCACCGATCCTGCTCCTCGACGAGGCGACAAGCGCACTGGACGCCGAGAGCGAGGCGCAGGTCCAGGCGGCTCTGGCAGATCATGCCAGAGGGCGCACCGTGATCGTGATCGCCCATCGGCTGGCCACGGTACGCGCCGCCGACCGGATCCTCGTGCTTGAGGGGGGGCGCGTCGTCGAGCAGGGGTCGCATGACTCGCTGATCGCCGAAGGCGGCGCCTATGCCCGCCTCGCGGCGCTGCAGTTCAGCGAGGGTCAGTAGAGCGTTGCCAGCGCCTTGGCGTCATAGTCGGCCAGGTCGTCGAAGCGTCCTTCCTTGACCTTCCGGGCCCAGAAAGGGTCCTGCAGCAGGGCGCGTCCAACGGCGACGAGATCGTATTCGCCCTTTTCCAGACGCTCGATCGCGTCCGAGATCGGGCGCGTCTTGGAGTGCTCGCCCCGGAAGGCCCCGACGAAATCCGACGACAGGCCGACGGACCCGACCGTGATGGTCGGCAGGCCGGTCAGCTTCTTGGTCCAGCCGGCCAGGTTCATCCCGTCATTGCCATCGACCTCGGGGAATTCCGGTTCCCAGAAGCGGCGCTGGGAACAGTGGAGAATGTCGACGCCCGCATCGACGAACACCTTCAGGAAGGCTTCCAGCGCCTGTGGCGTATCGGCCAGACGTGCGCTGAAATCCTGCTGCTTCCATTGCGAGAAACGCAGGATGATGGGCATGTCCTCGCCCACGGCCCTTCGACATTCGCGAATGATGTCGCCGGCGAAGCTGGCGCGCGCCACCAGATCGCCGCCATATCGGTCCGACCGTCGGTTCATCACGTCCCAGAAGAACTGGTCGATGAGATAGCCATGGGCGCCGTGGATCTCGATGCAGTCGAAGCCCAGCCGCCGGGCATCGGCGGCGCCGCGCGCATAGGCCATGACCATGTCTGCAACGTCTGACTCCGTCGGCTCCGGCAGCACCTGTGAGCCCGTATGGGTGACACCCGAGGGGCTGTCTGAGGGCGCGTCGGGGTTGGGGCCGGTGCCAGGCTTGCGCATCATGCCCACATGCCAGAGCTGCGGGCCGATCTTGCCGGACTCGTCATGCACCGCGTCGACCACCTGCTGCCAGCCGGCGAGGCTTTCCGGATCATGGAAGTTCGGGACGTTGGGATCGCTCGACGCGCCGGCCCGGTCGACAGTGGTCCCTTCGGTCAGGATCAGGCCCACATCGGCACCGGCGCGGCGGGCGTAATAGTCGCGCACATCCTCACCAGGTATGCCGCCCGGCGAAAAGCTGCGGGTCATGGGTGCCATGACGATGCGGTTGGCCAACGTCATGCCGCGGCAGGTAAAGGAGTCGAACAGGGGGGACGCAGTGCTCATGAATGGCTCCGGGGTTGCATATCTCTCGTCCGGACATGGCACGCCCTGTCGGGTGCGCCAATCCGCAGGCACTTCAGGTTTGGCCCGGCGCTCAGCCCTTCCGGTCGCGCCATTGTTCCATCGCCAGCGAGATGGCGAACGTCTCGCGGTATTTCGGGCTCTCCGCCGGCCGGGGCGGGGTGTGGGCGGTGAGGTTCATGATCTCGGCCAGCTTGTTGTGGGCCGCACCGGACTGGCCAGCCCCGATATAGGCGTGCAGTTCGAGCAGGGCGCTCGAGAGCGGATCGTCGGCGCGGATGACGAAGTAGGGTTCGTCCTCGGCGAGGTCGTCGAAGCAGTCATATTGCGACGGATTGGCCTTGGAGCCGAGCGGCTTGGATGACATGGCGTGTCCTTTCCGAATCGATGGGCGACCGAGGGGGCATGGCCCGGCGGAGCCGCCGGGCCGCATCCCCGCCTGCGATGGATCACTTGGGCGCGATCATATCCTCGGGTCGCACGATGTCATCGTATTCGGCCTCCGTCACGTAGCCGAGCGCCAGCGCTGCGGCCTTGAGGGTGGTACCCTCCTTGTGGGCCTTCTTGGCGATTTCGGTGGCCTTATCGTAGCCGATGGTGGGGGCAAGCGCCGTGACCAGCATCAATGACTGCCGCATCAGGTCGGCAATACGGTCTTCGTTCGCCCTTATGCCCACCACGCATTTGTCGGTGAAGGCGTGGCACGCATCGCTGAGAAGCCGGATCGATTGCTGCATCGCATAGGACATGACCGGCTTGTAGACATTCAGCTCGAAATGCCCCTGGGAGCCGGCCATCGCGATCGTCGTGTTGTTGCCCATCACCTGGGTGCAGACCATCGTCATCGCTTCGCATTGGGTCGGGTTGACCTTTCCGGGCATGATCGAGGAGCCGGGCTCGTTCTCCGGAAGCGAGAGTTCCCCAAGACCAGAGCGCGGTCCCGATCCAAGGAAACGGATGTCGTTGGCGATCTTGAACAGGGCCACGGCCGCCGTGTTCAGAACGCCATGGACTGCGACCATGCCGTCATGGGCGGCAAGCACGGAGAACTTGTTCGGCGCCGTGCGGAAGGGGAGCTTGGTGTAGGCTGCCACTTCCTCGGCGAAGGCCTCCGCGAAGCCCGGCTTGGCGTTCAGGCCCGTGCCGACCGCCGTGCCGCCCTGGGCAAGCACCAGCAGGTGCTGCAGGCTCTGGTCGGGCTGCAGCGCGGCGATCACGGCGTCGAGCTGGGCGACGTAGCCGGAGAATTCCTGACCAAGGGTCAGGGGCGTGGCGTCCTGGGTATGGGTGCGGCCGATCTTGATGATGTCGCGAAAGGCTTCGGCCTTGTCGTTCAGCGCGTTACGCAGCTTATGCAGTGCCGGCACCAGCGCATGCACGATGTCCTCGACCGCGGCGATATGCATGGCGGTCGGGAAGGTGTCGTTGGAGCTCTGCGAGCGATTCACATGATCATTGGGATGGACGGGATCCTTTGACCCGATCTCGCCGCCGAGAATCTCGATGGCACGGTTCGAGATCACCTCATTGGCATTCATGTTCGACTGGGTGCCCGAGCCGGTCTGCCAGACGGAGAGCGGGAAGTGATCGTCGAGCTTGCCCTCGGCCACTTCGCCGGCGGCCTGCACGATGGCGTCGGCCAGGCGCGGGTCGAGATTGTCCAGAGCCCTGTTTGCGAGCGCAGCCGAGCGTTTCACGATGCCCAACGCACGGATCACCGGCTTGGGCATGGTCTCTGTGCCGATCGGGAAGTTGATCAGGGAGCGGGCCGTCTGGGCGCCGTAATACTTGTCCCCGGGGACCTCCAGCGGGCCGAAGCTGTCGGTCTCGGTCCGCGGCTTGGCGTCACCGCCGCCAAAGAGTTTCATCGCGCGCTCCTTCGATGGGTCGACTGTCACGCGCGGTTTAGCATCGTCTGGCCACCGCGCAATCGGGCGGGCGATGGCGTTGCGGCGGCACCCGGCCCTGTGCCGCCGCCCGTCCGCAGGCCGGCTTCGCGCAGCTTCCCGTCAAGCACGGTCTGTGAAGATGCGCTGGAGCCCGCGGTTCGAAGCGTGGTCCCGACGCGAACCGGATTTCGATCCGCTTGCAAATACCCTATTGCTCCGCGGGTTCGCCGTCGCCGTCCATGGAGGGGAAGCAGGCCCGGAACAGGTCCTGGACCGAGGCCGGAAAGTCGGCGGCCTCACCGTCGGCGCGCGCGTCCAGCACTTCGTGCATCTGGGCTTTCTGGCTGGACGACGCGTCATTCACCAGGCAGGTGCAGCTGGGCGCCAGATCGTCATAGGTCAGCTCGCCGGGCAGTTCGGAACCGCGCAGATCCGCCAGGCAGGCGGCTTCCAGGCGGGCATCGTCATTGGCCGCCTGTGCGGAACCGGCGAACAGCGCCGGGAGGAAGAGGGTCGCGGTGAGAAGGCGTTTCATGGCTCGTACTCCTTTCGAACGGTGAGCGGGGAAGCCGTTTCGACCACAGGAGCCTTAGGCCGATTTCGTTGAGTCTTTCTAAAGAACACCTGTCGAAAGAAAGTCGAATAGTTTCGGACGCTTAGTATAAATCGCTCCAAATTGTGGAACCGTCGATGAAATCAGATTGGACTGTAAATGGAAAGGTGCGTGCCCGTATCGATGAAAAGGGAGCGCTCGAAGTTCGATGCTTCGGGCTCACGACGCAGGCGAAATACTACAAGACGCTTCTGCGGGAATTCTTCCGCAAGGAGTTCCACCGGCTGCGGCCCGGTTTCGGCGACTACGCTGTCCATATCGTGATGGAGTACACCGGCGACCCGCCATGGATGGATCTGGACAACCTTGCCAAGGCACTCCTCGACAGCGTCACCGGAAACGCATTCGAGGACGACCGCCAGGTCGCCCGCTTGCTGGTCGAGCGCCGCCTGGGCGAACGCGAGGGCATCTGGATGCGGGTCGAGGCGCTGATCGATTGAGCTGCGCACGTCCCGGCCGGGCGTTCGGACCTGCAAGCGGTATGGGACCCGCCTCGCTCGAAAGCGCCCTATAGCATTTTCGAGCGAAGTGGGACCCGGTTCGCGTTAAGAAAATTCTCAAAAACAAGAACATAGCGCATCTTCACTGACTCCGATTGATTTGAAGATGCGCTAGCTCTGCGGCGTGGCCTTCGGGTCCGTCAGCCGGCGAAAAGGCTTGGGGGCGGCGGTGGCCGAGGCCAGGGCGACGGTCTTGCCCTCCGCATCGAAGCACTCGGCCTCTAGGAACGCGGCGGTGCGGCCCAGCTTTCGGATCCGTGCCTCCACGGTCGCCCGGCCGGGGAACAGGGCGCTCAGATAGCTGACCTTCATTTCCAACGTCGGCGCGGTCATCGTGACGTTCGATGCGATGATGACGCAGGTGCTCATCGCCTCATCCATCATCGCGCCGATGAATCCCCCCTGTATCGCCCCGGTGGGGTTGGCGAAGGCAGGACTGACCTCGAACGCCATGCGCAGCCAGCGGTCGTCCTGACGCACCGCTTCCAGCCGCATGCCCAGCGTGTCGGAGCAGGGTGGGCGCTTCCTGGAGGACTGGAAGCGGGCAAGCATGTCGGCATCGCTGATGCGCGGCGGGGTCTCGGGCGTGTCGGTCATGGACCTATTTACGCCGGAACGCGTCGAGATTCACAACCGTGTTGGAATTGTCGCCGGTCGGGGTGTCCGCAGCAGCGTCTTCGCCGGTTCCGTCACTGGTCAGGCCCGAACCGGCCGGTGCCAGGACGCCGGGCCCGTCGGTCGCGCTGTCCTCGAACGATAGGCCAAACTTGACCGACGGATCGACGAAACGCGTGATTGCGGTGAACGGAATGGAGAGGTGCTGCGGCACGCCAGAAAATTTCAGCACGACCTCGAAATGCGTGTCGCCCACTTCCAGGTCCCAGTACTGGTGCTGGATCACGATCGTCATGTCCTCGGGAAATCGCTCGACCAGATGCTCGGCGATCTGGACCCCGGGCGCACGGGTCCGGAACGTGATGTAGAAGTGGTGGTCCCCAATCGTGCCGTCGCGTGCCACCCGCGCCAGCGCCTCGCGTACCACGCCGCGCAGGGCCGCCTGGGTCAGGGCCTCATACCCCAGATAATCCGCCATGAATTCCTCCACCCCCCGGTAGCCGAAACCTTATGGATGGTTCGCCACAGGGTTCAACGGCCTTCGTTCCTAACGCGACTCGCATCTGTTGGACTCACCGGACGGTGCCGAGCATGCCCCGGGTGCGGTATACAGCCGCGACGAAGCGGTTTGAAGCACCTTTGAGGCGTGATGGCGCTTTGACCGCACGGCGCCCAGTGCTTAATCGGGGGGCTAGGATCGCGAAAGCGGGCGGCGAGCGCTTCAGGAGGTCGACGATGGCGGGACGGATCTGGACAGGCATGGCGCTGGGTGCGCTTCTGGCAGGGGCCTTGGCGACGCCGGCTGTGGCGAAGGAAGGCATGTGGCCACCGAACCAGCTTCCGGACATTGCCGACGACCTTGCCGAAACGGGTCTGGCGCTCGATCCCGACAGGTTGAGCAACCTGACGGGCGATCCGATGGGGGCGGTCATCTCGCTCGGCAACTGCACCGCCTCCTTCGTGTCGGCCCAAGGCCTCGCGGTGACCAATCACCACTGCGCGCGCGGCTCCATCCAGTACAATTCGACCTCGGGCACGAACTATCTCGAGACGGGCTTTCTCGCGGCGCGCAAGGCCGACGAACTGCCCGCCGCTCCTGGGTCCCGGATCTATGTGACGGTGGACCTGCGCGACGTGACGGCGTTCGTGCGCTCCGGCTTCACGCCCGACATGGACGGACGGACCGTCCAGTCGGAGATCGAGGCGCGGAAGAAGACCCTGGTTGCCGAATGTGAAGCCCAGGCGGGCCATCGTTGCGAGGTGGTCGCCTTCAATGGCGGGCTGTCCTATCGGCTGATCGACCGGCTGGAGATCCGCGACGTCCGGCTGGTCTATGCTCCGGCGGATTCCATCGGCAAGTATGGGGGCGATGTCGACAACTGGATGTGGCCACGTCACACGGGCGATTTCGCCTTCTATCGCGCCTATGTCGGTCCCGACGGTCAGCCGGCCGACTACAGTCCCGACAATGTGCCGTTCCAGCCGCCCCACCACCTGAAGGTCTCGGGCGAAGGACTGTCGGAAGGCGACTTCGTCATGGCCGCCGGCTACCCCGGCACCACCAATCGTTACGCCCGCAAGGTCGAAGTCGAGCACGTGTTCGACTGGTACTATCCGACCTTTATGGACCTGATGGTTGACTGGATCGCCACGATCGAGGCAGCCGCGCCAGCCGGCAGCGAGACGCGGATCAAGTATGCCTCCCGCCTCGCCGGGCTCAACAATTACGCCAAGAATCTCGGCGGTCAGCTTCGCGGCGCGCAGGCGGCCGGGCTGATCGACCGCCGGGCCGAGCGCGAGGCCGCCCTGTCGCGATGGCTGGCGTCCCGGCCCAATGGCGCAAACGCCCAGGCGCAGATCGCGGATCTGGACCGCCTGATCGAGCAGACCAATGCGGCAGAACGGCGCCGGTTCTGGTACGATCAGGTCCGCCGCCCGCAGCTCCTCGACGCGGCACGCATCCTCTACCGCTTGGCCCAGGAACGCCAGAAGCCCGACGAGTCGCGCGAACCCGGCTACCAGGAACGCGACGAGCCGTTCATCCGCCAACGGCTCGAAGCCCTGTCGAGGCGCTTCGATCCCGAGGTCGACCGCCAGGAATGGCTGCTGTTTCTCGAGCGCTACATGGCCCAGCCGGACGCGGTGCGCGTGGCCGATTATGACGCCGCTCTGGGTCTGGGGCCGGATGTCGACCGCGAGACCCTCTCGTCGCGGCTTGCGGCCTTCTACGAGGCAACCCGGCTGGACGAGGCCGACACTCGTCTCGGCCTGATGGACGCGACACCCGCAGAGATCGAGGCGAGCAACGATCCCTTCCTGCGCCTGGCCGTGGCCATCTCCGAGGCCGACCGCCGGTTCGAGGATGTCGAGGAGGCCCTGGCAGGTCGAATGGCCCTGCTTCGCCCGGCCTACATGCAGGCGATCATCGACTGGCAGTCCCGGGACGGTCTGCCGGCCTATCCCGACGCCAACGGAACGCTTCGCGTCACCTATGGCACGGTGATGGGTGGGCCAGCCGACCGCGACGGGCTTCGTTATGCCCCGTTCACGACGCTGGAAGGAATCCTGGAGAAGAACACCGGGGAGGACCCGTTCGATGCGCCCGAACGCCAGCTCGAGCGAATCCGGGCAGGGGCCTACGGGCCCTTTGCCGATCCCGCCCTTGGGTCCGTGCCGGTGAATTTCCTGACCGACCTCGACTCCACGGGAGGCAATTCCGGGTCGCCGACACTCAACGCGGACGGTGAACTGGTTGGCCTGCTCTTCGACGGGACGCTCGAGAGCGTGAACGCCGACTGGCTCTTCGATCCGGAAACGACGCGCACGATCCACGTGGACAGCCGTTACATGCTCTGGACCATGGCGCAGGTCGACGGCGCGCTCGCGCTGATCGACGAGATGACCGTGGTCGATGCTGACGGCGCGCCCATGGCGCTTGCGCGACAGGACCAGTGATCGCAGGGATCGGCGGTCGCCGGCCCCGGGGGACGCTCGGAAGGGGAGTGGAGGCTTCTGTTGCCAGGCGCCTCCGGGCCCCGCCTGAGGCGCTGATGCCCCAGGAGTTAAGAGCGGTTTACCGCAGCTGCATTACGCAGCGAGCAGTTCACCTTCAGCAAAGTTGTCATTGGCAACTATTTGCTAGTGAGCTTCTAACGCGGCTCATGCGGGCGAAAGCAACGTCTTTACACGTCCGTCGATCCTGTTTCGGCCCCGTAAATGGTGGAGCCGCCGGGTACCGCCCCCGGGTCCGAACCGCTTATTCCACGTGCGTTTATCGCCATAGTTCCGAAGAACATCCCTTATATAGCCGGCTCTGGCCGCCGTTTGAAGGGGTCAGCCGGAAATCCGCAGATCGGAGATGGATTGGGCGATGGCGGTATACGCGTCGAGCAGTTCCTGGCCATTCTGGGCATCGAAGGCATACTCCGCGCCGCTGGAGCAATAGTCCAGGATCTCGCGGCCCTCATAGGGCGCATTGAACGCGACCGTGTAGATCAGAACGCCATGCTCGTCCTTCGCCGCGTCGCAATGCGCCTTTGCCTGATCGAACGAGCTGCCCAGCGTGCCGTGATAGGTGCTGTTGAAGGCACCGTCGGTCATCATGATGATCACCTTCTGGCTGTCGGGCTCGTCCCAGGCCAGGGGATCGCTGTCGGTGGGCCAGACCGTCGACCAGTCGGGCGAGATGAGATACCGGCCCCAGGCAACACCCAGATGGCCCGCCGTCCCGCCATTGGCCGTCAGCCGGTCGATATAGGTCGTGAGCGTGTCCACATTGTTGGTCAGCGGTTGGGGCACGGCATCGTTGCAGTCGGCCACATTCGTCCAGGTGCCCGTGCTCTCATTATAGTCCGGAGAGCCATAGGACAGGTAATGGCCCGACCGCGGCCGTGTGGCCTCGAACGCCTCGCTGGAGTTGCGCTCATAGGTGCAGGTGTTCTCGATGGTGCGGGTCACAGTTACGGTTTCCGACCGCCAGACCCATTCGCAGGTCCACCAGCGCCAGCCGTCGCATTCGCGTTCCCAGCGACCTTCAACGACATCCTCCTCATAGGTCCGTGTGGCGCTTTCGCCGGTCACGGCGTGGAAGTATGAGCCGGCATTGATGGCGGTGGAATAGCTCACCATTCCGATGCGCACATCGTCCCGGTCGGTCGATTCGAAGTCGAGCAGGTTCTCGACGGCCTCCTTTGCGGCCGATTTGAGCGCCGCAAGCTTGCTGGGCTGTCCGTAACCAGGCGCGGAGGGATCGTTCATGGAGCCGGACACGTCGAAGACGAAGGCGATGTCCAGCTTGCCGATGCCCGTGGTGACGCGCGAGCTGATGCTGAAATCCATCGCGCTCTTGCCGATGACCCCGGCGATCAGCGTTTCGGTCGTGCACCGGGACGTGGCCACCCATTCCCGGTCGGTTCGCCCAGGGCTGAGTTCGGGCTCGGTGCAGGTCGTGTTGCCGGGCTGTGTGTCCCGCATCACCTCGAAATAGCCCTTCAGGTCCTGCTCCATCTTCTCGCGGTCGCCACCGTCCAGCCGCGAACGGACGGCGGCCAGCAAGGCAGCGTCGAGCGCCTGCAGCGACGAGTCCTTCATGCGGGTGGCCAGGCCGAGGTCGACCGACAGCGCCATGGCAGCGCAGAGCGGGAGCAGGGACAACGCAAAGATCGGGGCGATGTTGCCACGCCGATCCAGGAGAATGTTTGCGAGCCAATTCTGTGAATGTCTCATAATGAAACCCGGAAGTACTTGTTTTTTCTCGCGAAGACATGAATATCAGCCCAGCCTTAGCGGAAGCTGAAAACGAACCCTGCAATTTTCGTGAGTTGAACCCGATCGCCCGTGCCGCGATCATGTCCCGTTGCCCCGTCGCCCCGCCTCGGCGATCCTGAGGCTGGGCGAATCAAGGGAGCGCCTTGCGCATGCAAGCCTATCACGACCTTCTGGCCGACATTCTCGCACGCGGCGTCGACCGACCCGACCGTACGGGGACCGGAACGCGGGCCGTCTTCGGCCGGCAGATGCGGTTCGATCTGGCGGAGGGGTTTCCCCTGATCACCACCAAGAAGGTGCACCTTAAATCGATCATCTATGAATTGCTCTGGTTCCTGCGTGGCGACACGAATGCCCGTTGGCTGCAGGCGCATGGCGTGTCGATCTGGGACGAATGGGCCGGGCCGGACGGCGATCTCGGGCCGGTCTATGGCAAGCAGTGGCGGAGCTGGCAGGCGCCCGATGGCCGGGTCATTGATCAGATCGCCTGGGTGCGCGACGAGATCCTGAGAAATCCCGCGTCGCGCCGGCTCGTGGTCAGCGCCTGGAACCCGGCCGACATGGCCGACATGGCCCTGCCGCCGTGCCACTGCCTGTTCCAGTTCAACGTCATGGACGGTCGGTTAAGCTGCCAGCTCTATCAGCGCTCTGCCGATGTGTTCCTGGGCGTGCCATTCAACATCGCGTCCTACGCCTTGCTGACATTGATGATGGCGCGTGCCACCGGCCTGGCGCCCGGAGACTTCGTTCACACCTTCGGCGACGTCCATCTCTACCACAATCATTTCGAGCAGGCGGAGCGTCAGCTTGCCCGCGAGCCGCGTCCCCTGCCGCGCATGGAACTGGCGCCCGGAAAGACCGACCTGTTCGGCTGGGACTACGAGGATTTCACCCTTGTCGGATATGATCCCCACCCCGCGATACGGGCTCCCGTGGCGGTCTGAACGGACCGCCTCGAAGGCGTGGACGGGTCAGGCGGCGGCGGGGTCGATCTGACCGCGATCCTCCCGGGCGCGGATGGCGCGTGAGACGATGACCGCACCGACCATCTTGCCGATGATGAAGACGATCCAGTTGGCAAGGTGGAGCGTGTTGCCAGGTTCCAGCCCCAGTTCCATCTGCTTCGCCAGGTCGGCCCCGTAGAGGAAGATTGTCGTATCCACGGGGGCTGCGACGGCGCTGGAGAGAAGGATCCGGGTCGACAGGCGGTAGCGGGTGAACGTGAACAGCACCCAGTCGACGAATTCCGACACCGCGAAGGCAAGGCCCGATGCAAGGGCGATGACCGGCCACGCGTAGAAGAACGACCATGCGATGGCGAGCACCATCACCGCGATGACCCGGTGACCCATCTCCCTTTGCACGAAGTCGCGCACGACGAAGACCAGCCCGGTCACCACCGTCATGGGATGCAGGGAGATCCCCTTGGTGAAGACCGTGTTCGGGTCGACCAGCGGGAATTCCGGTATGATCCCGAAGGACCAGTTGAGGAACGGAATAAGCGCGACGTAAAGCACTGCCCAGCCGCGTCCGCGCAGCAGGTAGACGATCGCGAACGTGCCCGCCAGCAGGGCCATGACCACCAGGAGCGGTGCCTGGCCATTGTTGGTGAGTGCATTGACAAGCGCGTTGAACATCGCGAACCCCTCGCGCGGCGTAACCCCCGCATGCGGAGCGGAACCTATCGCGTCCGCGAGGCTTGGCAACGGCCCAGACAAGGGGGTGTCGGCGGACTCCGGTTAGGCGCCCGCCGATAGAGCGCTAGGTGATGTCTGGTCGGAATGGGTGTCTGAATGTCGCGTGTGATCTTGTCCCTGATCGTGGCGCGTGCGCGCAACGGCGTGATCGGCCGTGAGGGCGATCTGCCCTGGCGCCTGCGCGACGACATGCGCTTCTTCAAGCAGACCACCTTAGGAAAGCCCGTGCTCATGGGGCGCAAGACCTGGGACAGTCTGCCGATCCAGCCGCTGCCCCAACGCGACAATATCGTCCTCAGCACCCGTTGGAATTTCGTCGCACCCGGCGCGCGGGTCTATTCCAGCTTTCCGACGGCGCTGCACGCCGCCCGCGCCATAGCCCTGCGGAAAGGCGGTGACGAGGTTGTCGCGATCGGGGGTGCAGGGCTCTACGCCCATGCCCTGCCGCAGGCCGACCGGATCTATCTCACGGCGGTTGATGCCGCGCCGGAGGGCGACGTCACGTTCCCCGACCTGGACCCGGCCCAGTGGACGATCACCGAACTGGCGCGCCAGGAGGCCGATGAGCGCAACGACTTGCCCTTCAGCGTCTACCGTTACGACCGCCTGCCTCCGACCGGACCCGGACCTCTCTGACCGGCCCGCTCAGCCAAGGCGGCCAAGCAGGTCTGCAAGTCGCGCCGTGACGGGATCGTGTGCGGACTGCCGGCCGGAAAGCACCGGTTTGAGGGTGGCGGCCATCGTCTTTCCACGCTCGACACCCCATTGGTCGAACGGATTTACGCCCCAAAGGCGGCCGGCCAGATAGGTCCGGTGCTCGTACAGGGCGATCAGCGCGCCGAGGGCTGCGGCGTCGAACTGCGCGCAGACCAGCATCGTCGAGGGGCGTCCGCCGGCATGGACCTTCTGGCGAGCGACGGTCGCCGGAAGGTCGGGGGCGTCGGCGGTCACCGCGTCGAGATCGTGGCCGTTCGCCAGGACCTCTGCCTGGGCCAACGCATGGGCGGCAAGGGCGCGCTGCCCGTCGATGTCGCCGCCCGGTTCCAGGGCGAGGATGAACTCGCTCGGCACCGGATGGGTCCCCTGGTGGAGCCATTGATGGTAGGAGTGCTGGCCGATACTGCCTTCGCCGCCCCAGAGCGCCGGCGCGGTCGCGTGACTGAGCGGCGTGCCATCCGGGGAGGCGACGGATTTCCCGTTGGATTCCATCTCAAGCTGCTGGAGATAGGCCGGAAGGAGACGGAGCCGGCGCGCATAGGCAAGCAGAACCCGCATCGGATAGCCAAGGACGCTTGCGTTCCAGACGTCGAGCAGGGCCAGGCGGACGGCCAGGTTCTCGCCCGGCGCTGCGGTGCGGACATTTTCGTCCATCTCTGCCGCGCCCGCCAGGAGAGACCGGAACCGTTCGGGACCAAGTGCAGCCATGCAACTGAAGGCGGCCGACGACCATATCGAGAAGCGCCCGCCGACACTGAGCGGCAGATGAAACCTGAGCGCGGCCTCGCCGCCGGCGCCGAGCCAGCCTTCGGCCTTGTCTGGGCGGGCGGTGACCAGGGCGAGGTGTGCTGCGGCCCGGTCGCCGAGCGCGCCGGCCAGCCAGTCGCGGGCGCGGGCGAGATTGTACAGGGTTTCTTCCGTCCCGAAGGATTTCGAGACGCCGACGACAAGGGTCCGGCGCGGATCGAGACCCTGAAGCGCGAGGGTCAGGTCGACCGGATCGAGGTTGGCGCAAAACCGCAGGACCGGTCCGTCGGCACGCTCTGCCTCGAAGGCATCGGCCAATAGTCGGGGACCGAAATCGGAGCCGCCGATTCCGATGTGGACGATCGCGTCGAAGGGGCCGCCATCGCTGGCCGTCAGCCGGCCCGTGCGAAGATCCGCTGCGGCCCGGAGCGGTGCATCCAGGCTCTGGCGGACGGCCTCCGCTTCGCCGGACAGGGTGGTGGGCGCCCGAAGGGCCCAGTGAAGGGCGGGTCGGTCTTCCGACGGATTGACCACGGCGCCGGAGAACAGGGCGGTCAGCGCCTCCGACAGGCCAGCCTCGCGCGCCAGATCGAGCAGCGCTGCGTCCGCAGCCGCGTCGAGGCGCTGCCGGCAGGTGTCCAGGGTCCATCCGGCCGCAGTCAGCGGCGCTGCGCCGCTACGGGCCTCGGCAAGCGTCGAGAGGGGGGTGTGGGCCAGGCGCTCGGCATGCGGAAAGAGCGGGGCGAACATGGCATCTCCTGCGGTTGGGTCGGGGCGGTCAAGGGCGGCAATCGCCGGCAGGCGTGCAAACGGCTTGCCGACTGGGACGGCGATGCGCAAGCGGGGGGCGCAGCGCCCCGCCGGAACCGCTTGAAAGCCCGTCGACACGGTAGTATGTCGCGCGGTCAACGGGCGCGCGAGCCCGGTCCCTTTCCCCTACAATGCCTGCGTCGACGCGGGCTTCACCAGAAGATCAGGAGAGGCCCCATGGCCAAGGAGAAGTTTGAACGCAGCAAGCCGCACGTGAACATCGGCA
>CAZBKM010000004.1:0-146663 GCA_964492485.1 uncultured Hyphomonadaceae bacterium
GTATTCGTCGGCCGTCATCCCGCCCCAGTCGACATTCTCGCTGGCCCATTCGACGGCTTTCCTGTCGCGCTCTTCATAGCTTTCAGCCTCCTCCGGCGCGCTCGCCCTGCGGATGACCACATCGCCATCAGGCTCCACCTCAAAGCGCACGGCTTTGCCTTCGCAGACGCCGAGATGCTTGCGGACGGCCTTGGGTACCATGACCTGGCCCTTGCTGGTGAGACGGTAGTTGCGGTCTTCGGTATTACTCATTCGCCGAAAATAATACCCCTACCCCGCACCCTCAATTCCCGGTCAGGTCCGGCTTGCGCTTCTCCATGGTCGCTTTCACGGCCTCGCGGCGGTCATCGAGATAGTTCGACACGCTCTCCCAGCCGACGCTGGCGTCCATGAGCTGGGCGGCGAGCGCGCGCAAGGGGATATTGGTGACCGTCTTGGTCCAGCGCACCGCCCATTTGGGGTTGGCCTGGAGTTTGGCCACGAGTTCGGCAACCCTGGCATCGAGTTCTGCGGCGGGCACGGCGTAATTGATGAGGCCAAGGTCTTTCGCCTCGGCGGCGGTGAGCAGGTCACCGGTCATCAGGAGTTCCTTGGCCTTCGCATAACCGATGAGCTGGGGCCAGATCAGGGCGCCGCCATCACCTGCGACCAGACCCACCTTCACATGCGGGTCTCCGATGATCGCGCTGTCGGCGGCCACGATGATGTCGCAGAGAAGTGCGATGGTCGCGCCAAGTCCCGCCGCGGCGCCATGAAGGCGGCACAGGAGAGGCTTCTCCATCTCAAGGAGGCTGTTCACGATACGCTTGGCGTCCCAGGCGATGTCGCGAAACGCGGCGGGATCCGAGATCTGGGTCTCGAACCAGTCGAAATCGCCTCCGGCACAGAAGGCCCTGCCCCTGGCGGCCAGAATCACGATGTCGCTATCGCAGTCGCGCTGCAGATCCGTGAACACGGTGGCCAGTTCATCATGCATCTGTGCGTCGACGCCGTTCACCGGGTGGTCCGAGGTGATCCAGGCGGTCAGGACGCGACCGTCGCGGGTGAAGGCGAACCGCTGATAGGGGCGGTCCTCGATACGGAACTGGGCGCTCATTCATCCTCTCCGACACGGACGACGCGTCGCCCAAAGTTTTCACCTTCGAACAGGCCACAGAAGGCCTCCGGCATATTTTCGAGCCCTTCGAACCGCTCTTCCCGCACCTGGATCTGTCCGGCCTGGATCAGCCGCACAAGGCCGTTCAGGGCGTCGGGAAACCGGGCGGCAAAGTCGAAGACCACCAGCCCCTCCATGCGGACGCGCTGCGTGATGAAGGGGGTCGTGTTGCGGATCCCCGGGCGGGTTTCCGGCGCAAGGTTGTAATCGGCCACCTGCCCCGAAACGACGATCCGTCCGCCCCGCCGCATCAGTGGCAACACCCTGTCGATCATCGCGTTGCCGACATTGTCGAACAGGATGTCGATACCGTCAGGCATGACGGTCTGTATGGCGGCCGTCAGATCCGGCTCGGTCTTGTAGTCGAGGGCCGCATCGAAGCCCGCCTCCTGGGTCAGCCAGGCACACTTGTCCGCCGATCCCGCCACGCCGACCACGTTTCCAGCCCCCTCTGCGCGGGCGAGCTGACCGGCCGTTGCGCCGACAGGCCCCGCTGCGGAGGTCACAAGCACGCGGTCGCCAGCTCGGAAACCGCCCGTTTCCTTCAGGCCGAACCAGGCCGTCAGGCCGGGCACGCCCAGAACGCCGATCCAGTAGGAAAGCGGAAGGTCCGTGGTCGGAATCCGCCCTATGAATCCCTGTCCGGTCTGCAACGAATGGGTGCGCCAGCCGCCAGCGCAGAAGACCAGCGTGCCCACGGGCCAGTCCGGCGCCTGCGACTGGACGATCCGCCCCACAGAGAAGCCATCGACCGCCTTGCCCAGACCGAGCGCCGGCGCATAGCTGCCTTCGCCCGACAGGCGCGACCTTGTCCCCGGATCCACGGAATTCCAGATATGCCGCACCAGGAACTGGCCAGGCTCCGGATCGGGTACGGGACGGGCCACAACCGCAAAATCCTCCGGGGTCGGCCGGCCGACACAGTAGCGTCGCAAGACGACTTGGCGCATATCTTCGCCCAGAGTCTCCTCCCTCGTGAATGCCAAATCTTGATCGCTCCAGGCGGGCTTGTCACCCACTTCCCCAAGGGAAAGCCAACGACGGGGCAAGGTCGCCCGCTCAGGCTTTACCTTGCCCGCGCACCCGGTCACATATGCGCCCGTCCGGCTCGATCCGTGAGGGAATCTGAATGAAGATCATGCTCATCACCGATGCCTGGGAGCCCCAGGTGAATGGTGTGGTGCGGACCATGCGCCGCGTGATCGACGAGGCCATCGCGATGGGCCACGACTGGGAAATCGTTTCGCCAGCCGACGGCTTCTGGACCGTGCCGCTGCCGACCTATCCCGAAATCAAGCTGGCCCTGTTTGCGCGCCGACGGATCGAGCAGCGCTTCCATGAATATGAACCCGACGCGGTGCACATTGTCACCGAAGGTACTCTGGGCATGGCCGGACGCGCCATGTGCATCAAGCTGGAGCACCCCTTTTCCACGGCCTACCACACCCGTTTTCCCGAATATGTGGCTGCGCGGTTCCCGATCCCCGTGTCCTGGGGCTACGCCTTCGTTCGCTGGTTCCACCGCCATTCCGGCAAGGTCATGGTGCCGACGCCGTCCATGGTGGAACATCTCCAGAGCAAGGGCTTCACCAATACGGTGGCATGGGGCCGGGGTGTCGACACCGTTCTGTTCCATCCCGACAAGCGGCGGGTCGAAGGCGCGTCAGACGACCCGTTCAAGGGCCTGCCGCGGCCGATCTTCCTGAACGTAGGCCGGGTCGCGGTCGAGAAGAACCTCGACGCCTTCCTCGCGGCCGACCTGCCGGGCTCGAAAGTCGTGATCGGCGACGGACCCTACCGCGCGGAGCTGGAGAGGACCTATCCGGACGCGCATTTCCTGGGCTCGATGTTCGGTGAGGATCTGGCGGCGGCCTATGCATCGGCGGACGTGTTCGTGTTTCCGAGCCTGACCGACACGTTCGGCCTTGTGGTGCTTGAAGCGATGGCCGCCGGGACGCCCGTGGCTGCGTTCGACGCGACCGGGCCCCGCGACGTGATCCCGGGATCGGGTGCCGGCCGCATCGCCATGCAGGACGATGGCCTTGGCCAAGCGGCGCTGGATTGCCTGAACCTGGACCGCAGCCGCTGCCGCGCCTATGCTGAAGGCTTCTCATGGCGCGCCTGCGCCGAAGCGTTTGTGGAGAACCTCCAGCCCCTGCCGGCACCTGAACGCCGGCGGTTCTGGCAACGACTTCGCCTGAGACGGCGCAAGCAGCGCGACACGCTGGGAAACCTCACGGAATAAGGCATTTCCCGGCGAACCGCCGCCCAGTTTTGCTGGAAACGGGTCAGGTCGGGTCCGCGTCGCGTGGCTTGCCTTCCAGTTCGTCCATGGCCTGCTCGATCCGGGTGAGACGATCAAGCGCCTCGAACAGCCGCTGGCCCCAAGCCTCGTTCTGCATCTCCGCCAGCGTCGTCAACGGAATACCCGTTGCACGTGCAACCGCGGTCAGCGTGAACCGCTTTGCCCGCAGGCCTTCGCGAAATCTCTCTACCACAGCCTTGCCCATGGCTCATGTTTACGTTGCGGTGGATCAGGTCAAGGAAAAACTTACGAAAGAACGTAGGAGACAGGAATTCCGGGTTCCCGTAGAACCCTGCGGTTATGTTCGACGCAGTCAGGCCAGACGAGTTGCGAGAGCGGATTCGAGCCATCGGCGTGGCCCGGGTCGCGCGCGAAGCAGGTCTTCGGCCAACGACATTATACAGCTTTTGTGCCGGAGACACGATCAATCTTCGAAGCGACACTCAGACAAAGGTGCTTGCCGCGCTCGCCGTCTTATCGGAACGAAGTCCATCGGAGGCGCAACTGACCGAGCTCCTGGAAGCCTGGCCGACCCTTACCCAGGACCAGCGCCGTGTCGTGCTCGAAACCGTGCGCGCTTTCATGCGCGCGACCCGGGGATAGCGCATCCTCACGTCAAGGCGACGGCGCCGTCTTCCTTTCGCCAGACTTGTCTGAAGCGCCGGTCTTTCGTTTCACTCCGGACCGTCGCTTTCCATCATCGTTCCTGCGCAAGTCTCCGTTCGAAACCGGGTCCGTTTGCGCCGAACTTGCCTCAGGCCTGGCCGGGCCGCTCGGCCGGAAACACGCCCAGGATCTTCAGGGAACTGGAAAAGAAGCCCAACTCTTCCAGGGCGAGCTGGACAGGCCTGTCATTCGGATGGCCTTCGATCTCGGCATAGAACTGGGTCGCGGTGAAGGCCCCGTCGATCTGGTAGCTTTCCAGCTTCGTCATGTTGACGCCATTCGTCGCAAAGCCGCCCATGGCCTTGTAGAGTGCAGCCGGAATGTTGCGCACCTGAAACAGGAAGGCCGTCTTGGCAGGCCCGTCATCTGGCTCCAGGTCCGCCGGATCGCGGGCCATGAGAATGAACCGGGTCGTATTGTGGGCCGCATCCTCGATATTCTCGGCCAGAATCTCGAGACCATAGACCTCCGCTGCGAGCCGTGGCGCGATGGCCGCGCGCGACGGATCGCCGGCCTCGGCGACCTGGCGGGCCGCTCCGGCCGTGTCGGCGGCCGGGACCGGCTCGATCCCGTGCTCACGGAGATAGCGGCGGCACTGGCCCAGCGCCATGACATGCGAGGCGGCCGAGTGAACGTCTTCCAGCCTGGCGCCCTTCAGCCCCAGCAACTGGAAACGAATCGGCAGGAAATGTTCGCCCACGATGTGGAGACTGGTGCTTGGCAGCAGGTGGTGAATGTCGCCCACCCGGCCCGCGATCGTGTTTTCCACCGGGATCATGGCCAGGTCCGCCTCCCCGCGTTCCACCGCACCCAGCACGTCCTCGAAGGTCCGGCACGCAACCGCTTCATGGTCAGGACACCGATCTCGCGCGGCGATGTGGGAATTGGCGCCAGGCTCTCCCTGGTAGACGATCTTCACGGGCAACTCCTATGGCGTCAGGGCAAGGATCCGGCGGGCAGCCGCGAGATCGGCAGGGGTATCGACCCCGTTGGGTGGGGGGCCGGGAATTTCGACAGCGTCAATGCGCAGCCCGAGTTCCAGGGCGCGAAGCTGTTCCAGGCGTTCCCGCGTCTCAAGTGCCGTCTGGGGCGCCCCGACGAAGCGGTCCAGCGCGGCGCGGCGATAGGCGTAGACGCCGACATGATGATATAGCGGTCCGTCTCCCCAGGGTGCCGTGGCGCGGGTGAAGTACAAGGCCCGCCCCGAGCGTGCGCCGGGCGGCAGGGACATCACCGCCTTGACGACGTTGGGGTCGACGCGTTCCGCCTCATCCTCGATCCGGCAGACAAGGGTCGCGATGTCGGCCGCACCGGTCGGGCAGAGCGGAGCGATCACGTCCCGAAGACACCGGGGTGGCAGCGTCGGCATATCGCCCTGGAGATTCACGACCGTGTCGTGATGGCTGTCGGGGTCCAAATGCAGCAGGGCGGCATGGACGCGGTCGGAGCCCGACGGGAGATCGGGATCGGTCAGGACGGCCTCGTAACCGGCCTCGCGAACCACCTGCACGATCTCCGGCTCCGCGGCGGCCACGGCCACCCGGCCCACCCCCGAGGCATCGGCCACCTGGCAGACACGCACGATCATGGGCGCCCCGTTCAGGTCGGCCAGCGGCTTGCCCGGCAGGCGGGTCGAAGCCATCCGGGCCGGGATGACGATCAGGGGCGACACGGGCGACAGTCTCCAGATCCTGGTCGTCGGCGGGCCAGAGGTGCCCGCGCGGCGTGCGTCGGTTCGCCGCTCACGCTTGGGGCGCGAGCGGCTGCGTCAAGGCGTATATTGAGCAGCGGTGAATAGCGTGCCAATAAGCGCGCGCCAAGACACACGCGTAGCAAGCGGATAAAGAACCCATGGGCGATCTTACCCTCAACAAGTTCATCGGCGCCATGCTGGCGGCCGCCCTGACGATCTTCGGTCTCCACGAATTGTCGTCGCTCGTTTTCTCGTCCGGCGCCGAGCATGGCGGCGACCATCACGGCGAGGAGCAGACGTTGAACGAGCGTCTGGCCGAACGCTACGCCTATTATGTGGAAGTCGAGACCGCCGGGGGGGCCGGCGGCGAGGAGGAAGAGGTGTTCGATCTCGGCCTGATGCTGGCGAACGCCGATCCATCGCGCGGCGAACGGGCATTTAAGGGCAAATGCGCCACCTGCCACACCATCGAACAGGGCGGCGCCAACGGGACGGGCCCCAACCTCTACAACGTCGTCGGTGCCGAGAAGGCCGCCCATGAGGGCTTCAGCTATTCGTCCGCCCTCGAGGGCATGGAGGGCGAGTGGACGTATGCCAACATGAACGACTGGCTCTACAACCCGTCTTCCTATGTGCGCGGCACCTCGATGGCCTTCGCCGGGCTGCGTCGCGACGATGAGCGGGTGAACGTGATCGCCTATCTGGCACAGTATTCTCCCGACGCGCCGGAGTTCCCGGAGCCTCTCGACACGGGCGGCGATGAAGGCGAGGGCGACACCATGGCCGACGGCAACCCTGCCGAGGGAGCGGACGCGGCCGAACCCGAATCGCCCGACGGCACGGCGAGCGAGACCGAGGCTGCGGAAACCGAAGCCGCACCCGTCGAAGCCGGTAGCGAGTCGACCGGCGGATCGCCCGGCCAGCCGTAAAGTATCCGCCTCAGGTCATCGTCCCGGCGCAAGAACAGGAACATGGCGCATCTTCACTGACCCCGTTTGACTTGAAGATGCTCTAAAGCGCCAGCCTTTCGTTTCACTCCAGGCCGGCGCTTTACATCATTGTTTTTGCGCAAGTATCCGTTCGCAACCGAGTCCGTTTGCTCCGAACTTGCTCTAATCGCGGGCCAGCCAGTCGGGATGATGGGCGCGGGCGGCAGCCACGCTCAGCCGGCGAGCGCCGATCGGCGGGCCGTGGAGTGGCGCGATCCGTTCGATCGCCGCTGACAGGCTTTCGCGTGCAACCGCCATGTGATGGGCATTGGCGTGGACCAGCGTATGTCCATCGGCCAGCAGTCCCACATGCCCCTTCCAGAAGACCATGTCGCCGCGGTGCAGGGCGCCGGGCTGGTTCCAATCCTCGATGGGCTCGCCGGCCCAGGCGAATTGCATGTCGCTGTCGCGAGGCAGTTCGACACCACAGGCGCCGAAGGCCGCCGCCGTCAGCCCGGTGCAATCGAGGCCCAGACTTTCGCGCCCACCCCAGAGATAGGGCGCCCCGATGAACCGTTCGGCCACGCTGGCGGGGTCCGGCTCCCACACGTCCAGCGGAACCAGATGGTCGGCAACCACCCATCCGGCTCGGGCGCACTTCACGAACCGTCCCGACCGTTCGGGCTCGACGACCATGCGCGCATTCAGCGACACCAGAAAGCGTGGCGCCGACTTCAGATCCGGCTCGCTGTAAACATAGGTGCGCAACGCCTGGACCCGGTGGGTCGCGCACAGCGGCGGCGCGGACACGGCTTCCATCAGCACCCAACCCACATAATTGTCGCGGTCGAGCTGCACGGCACCGAATTCGCCCGTTTCGGAGAAGACCTGAAGCGTCTCGCCGTGCAGGGCCTGGGTCACCATTTCCGCATCCGGTGCGGGCTCGGCGCGGATCGCGGCGACACCGGCACTGACCTGGAAGGGTGACGGACGCCCCTCTGGCGCCGCCAGCCGTCGATCGCTGGACTCTGGCATAAGGCCTCCGGTATCAGGCCGCAGCGCCCGCCGCTGGGACAGGCGGCATGTCGGGCTCCGGCCGCGTCGCAACAGTCCGGTCCGTAACCCCCGCGTCGCCCATGAACGCCGAGAGCGTGCGCAGATAGGACATGCCCTCGACGGTGCGCTCTATGAAGACGTTGCGCAAGTCCGCCTCGTCAGCCACCCGCCGCAGGAATCCCAGCCGGCACAACGTATCCAGGGCCCGCGTGACGGCCGGCTTGGCGAGTCCCAACCGGGCTGCCAGTCCACGCACGGTGTGGGGTCCCGCTTCCAGCGCCACGGTGAAGAGAATGGCCTGCTGACGCAGGGTCAGATCCGGCTCGTCAGCACGCACCAGACCGGTAAAGGCCTGGCCCAGTGCCTTCAATGCGGCGCGTTCTGAAATGACCATCTCGCCCTGCCCGTTCCAGGGGCCGGCCAACCCGATCCCTGATCTGAGAATCGGGTGATTTGCCCTTCCCTACAAGAGTCAAGACTTGCCGATTTCCCCCGTGCCGTTTTCGACCGGGTCGCAGGCGCTGGAGCCCCTCCTCACGCACCGTAACGGGCCTGCAGCATCGCCCAGGTGGCTCGCAGCCCACAGGCAGCGGCGCCGGCCGGCCGGCCATAGCGCGCGGTCCGCCAGGCCCAGATATCGAAGTGGATCCAGTCGGTTGTGTCGACGAACTGCTTGAGAAACACCGCAGCCGTGATGGAGCCCGCCATTCGGCCACCGGCGTTGGCGATATCGGCCACCCCGCTCTTCAGCATCCGCCGGTAGGCCATCCACAATGGCAGCCGCCAGACCGGATCGCCACTCTCACGGGCGGCAGCCTCGAGCGCGGCGGCCAGCTCGTCACGGTCTGTATAAAAGGGCGCCAGATCCGGACCGAGCGCCACGCGCGCCGCACCGGTCAAGGTCGCGAAATCGACGATCAGGTCCGGCTCGTCCTCGCAGACCCGCGTCAGCGCGTCCGCCAGGATGAGCCGGCCTTCCGCGTCGGTATTGTCGATCTCCACGCTCAAACCCTTGCGGCTGCGCAGAATGTCGCCGGGCCGGAAGCTCGCTTCGGAGATCGCGTTCTCGACTGCCGGTACCGAAAGGGTGAGATAAACCGGCAGGCCTGCGCCCATCACCAGATCCGCCAGCGCGATGGCATGTGCGGCTCCGCCCATATCCTTCTTCATGTCGCGCATGCCATCACCGGGCTTGAGGTTCAGGCCCCCGCTGTCGAACGCGACACCCTTGCCGACCAATGCCAGGTGCGGCTTCGACGGATCGCCCCATGCCAGGCGCATCAGGCGCGGCGCCTGCGCGGCGGCGCGGCCCACGGCATGGATCATCGGATAGTTTTCGTCCAGCAGGGCGTCACCCATGATGATGTCGACGCGCGCGCCATGGGTCTCCGCCAGGGCTGAGACGGCCGCCTGAAGTCCGGCCGGCCCCATGTCCTCCGCCGGCGTGTTGATCAGGTCGCGCAGAAGGCGCTCGGCGTCGGCCAGGCGCTCGACCGCCGTCGGATCGAGACCTTCGGGCACAACCAGGCGGGGCACCTCGGCCGGGTCCGACAGATAGGTGTTGAAACGATACGCGCCGTCCGCCCAAGCGGCAGCAAACTGTGCGGGCGTCAGCGGTGCCGGATCCCCTGCCAGCCGGTAGCTGCCCGCCGGCAGGGTGGCGGCCAGGCTGGCCGGCGCCAGCGCGTCAACGCCCTCTCCCAGGCCGAACAGGACATGAGCGAGACGGCCCTCGGCATCGGGCATCAGGACCGTCTGGCCGGCTGCCCCGGTAAACCGCTGGGTCCTGGCGAACGTGACCACGGGATCTGGCAGGCTGGGCGTCTCCCAACCGCTCGGTGTGAATGTGTGAATGGGTGTGGCCGTCTCGTCGGCACGGACAAAAGGTCGGGTCATGGTGTGTCGCTGTGGCTCCTTCGGGGCATTAAGATCGGCACCGGTCACGTTAACCCTACGTTGACCGCAGCCGGACAGAATGGTCCCCAAGAGATCGTGAGGAGTCCCCCGATGTCCAGTGCCTGGCGGAGACCGGCCCACCCCGCCCCTGCCGCGCTGCTTGCCCTGTTTCTGGTGGCAGGTGCCTGCGCCGCGAGCCCGGCCGGCGATGGCGCGGCAGAGCAGGCGGAAGCCGATACAGCGGGTTCCGACACCGGGCCGGCGCTGAGCCAGGCCGAATTGCGCGACGCCGCCGACCGGGCGCCGCCTCTGGAACGGGCGAATTTCTGGGCGGGCGAACACGCCAAGAACCCGGAGGACCTCGACACGGCACTTCACTTCATCGCGGCGCTGCGCGGGATCGGCAGTCATGAGCGCGCAGCGGAGGTTGCCTCCCAGGCAGCCGTCATCCATCTGGAAAGCGACGCGCTCTACGTCGCACTCGGCCGGGCGCTCGCCGCACAGGGGCAGCACCAAACGGCACGCAAGGCGTTCGAGCAGGCGAGCCGACTGAATCCGCAGAATGCCGACGCGTTTGCCGCGAAAGGGTTGAGCCTCGACCGGCTGGGCGAACATGATGCGGCCCAGGCCGCCTACCGCCAGGCCTTGCAACTGCAGCCGGACCGGGCGAGCACGCGATCGAACCTTGGCCTGTCGCTGGCCCTGACCGGGGAGCTGGAGGCCGCTGAGCACGAGCTTCGCAAGGCCATCGCCTTGCCCGACGCGAACACCCGCGTGCGCCAGAACCTTGCGCTCGTCCTGGGTCTGAAGGGCGACTATGACGGTATGCGCGAAGTGTCCGCCGACGCTCCTCAGTCGATTGTCGAACAGAACGCCAAACTCCTGAAGGCGCTCCGCGGCAAGGTCGACCCCGCTTCCCTCCAATAGGGCCGCAACCACACGTCTGGCGTGCGGGTCTTGCGCGCCTTCCAGGCAGCCGGCGTCCGTGAAGAGGCGCTAACATCCTGTTTCGGCGAATTTTCCTGACGCGAACCGGTGCCGACTTCACTTCAAGATACCCTGGCGGGCGGTTGTACCCCGTTTCGCCACTCTGGCCTATCCTGCCTCCGGACGCTGGGGAGACGACCATGATGCGACGGATCTGGACACCGTTTTTGCTGGCCGCAGGCCTGGCCGCGCCGCTTATCGGGACAGGCTGCGTGACCCAGCCGGACGCGCCGGCAAGGGCTCCCATACCCGAGCCGGCCCCCGATGGAGATCCCGCGGACACCACATTGCCGCCGCCGGACGAGCCACTCCCGGAACGCCCCACAAGCCCCTCGGAGCCGCCGGCCACATCAGTCGATCCATTGGCGGGCGTCGCGTATCAGGAAACGCTGAGCCTCTGCCCCCGTATGGGGATTTCCAACGCGCCGGCGAGCGGGGCCGACCAGACCGTGGTCGACTTCGCGCCGTTTGCACAGGTGACGGCGCGCATCAGACTGGCGCGCGTACCGACGACCGGCGTCTGCCTCAGCTCCGGTTTCGGCCCTCGCGGCAGCCGCCTCCACAAGGGCATAGACCTCTACAGCAAGGACCGCCCCATGGTGTATGCTGCCGGTGCAGGAACGGTTCGCGAGGCCGCCTATCGCGACGATTATGGCAATCAGGTCGTGATCGAGCATGGCGAAGGCGTCTATACGCGCTATGCCCATCTCGCCCGACTGGAAGGGGCCTTGCGTCCCGGCCTGACGGTGGAGTTGGGGACCCCGCTCGGCCCGATGGGCAACACGGCCGCCTACCGTATACCGGTCCACCTGCACTTCGAGATCCTGACCGGAGAGTATGACACGCCCAAGCGCAGTTTCGGGCTCGTGGCGCTCGACCCCTTCGACCTGCCCCATGCCAGCGATCCTGGCGTGACCCTGGCGGCTCTGGAGCGGCCCCGGACCGGGGGATCCAGCTCTGGCGGACAGGATCGTCGGTCCTGAGCGCACGCGCTTCGCCAGACGCTTCCGTGGAGCCGCTGGCGAAGGCAACCGGCGCGAGCGCAGGCAAACCGACTCGGTTGCGAACGGATACGCGCGCAAGACCGATGATGTAAAGCGACGCTCTGGAGTGGAACAAAAGACCGGCACTTCAGCCGAGCGGCGTGTCGCCCGGCGCCTCGTTACGGGAGACCTGGGTCTCCTCGTTTTCGGTCAGCTTGATGTAGGCCGGGCCGAGCACCACGAGGAACAGCACCGGCAGGAAGAACAGGATCATCGGAACCGTGAGCTTCGCCGGAAGCGACGCCGCCTTCTTTTCGGCTTCGGACATGCGCAGATCGCGGTTCTCCCTCGCCATCACGCGCAATGCATCGCCCAGCGGCGTGCCATAGCGTTCCGCCTGGTTGAGCGCCATGCACACGGACTTCACGCCCTCATGGCTGACGCGCTTGGAGAGATTCTCATAGGCCATCCGGCGTTCGGGCAGATAGGAAAGCTCAGCGGTGGTCAGGGTCAGTTCCTCGGCCAGCTCCGGCGAGGCCGTGCCCACCTCGGCCCCGACCTTGGCAAACGCCATCTCGATCGACATGCCGGACTCCACGCAGATAAGCATCATATCCAGCGCGTCGGGAAAGGCGCGCATGATCGACTGCTGGCGTTTCTGGGCCAGGTTCTGGATGTAGAGGTTGGGTGCATAGAAACCCGCTGCCGCCCCGAACAGGATCGACCCGTATTTCATGACCGGCTGCAAGCCGTGGTCGTTCACCAGGAAGATGTAGACGAACGCTCCCATGGCGCCGGCAAAGGGCAGGCAGAAGCGGAAGAAATAGAACGCCGCCAGAGGTTTCGGGCCGCGCAGGCCGGCCTGGGCGAGCTTCGCCTCGATCGTGGGATCTTCCAGCGCCTTGGCCAGATTCAGGCGCTTCGTGACATCGCTCATCAATCCGGTATTGTCCCGCCGCAGTCGGCGATGAGCGGCTTCGTCCAGGCGCGCACGGCTCTGCTTTCGGAGCTGCTCGCGCCGCTGGGTCACCGCCTTCAGCCGCGTCTCGAGCTTGTCGCCCTTGAGCGCGGGCAGCGCCACTGTGATCACCGTCGCAAACGCCGCCAGCGCAGCCAGCAGGCTGGCCAGCGCGCCGGGCCGGAGCAGCCCGCTGAGGTCGTTGGTGAGTGCGGCGAAATCCATGGGCGGCGCCTCAAATGTCGAAACTGATCATGCGGCGCATCACCATGACGCCAACGAACATCAAGAGCGCGCCCAGCGCCAGGATCAGGTGGCCCGTCGGGTCGGTGAAGAGCAGCATGATGTAGTCTGGGGTCGTGAAGTACACCATCAGCGTCACCGCGAAGGGAAGTGCGGCGATGATTCCCGCCGACGCCTTCGCCTCCGACGACATCGCCTTGATTTTCTCGCGCATCATGCGCCGCGCCCGGATCACCGAGGACAGGTTGCCGAGCGCCTCCGACAGGTTGCCACCGGATTTGGACTGGATGTTCAGCACCGTGATGAAGAAGTTCACCTCCGGGATGGCCACGCGCTTGTAGAATTTCCGCAGCGCCTGCTCCAGCGTATTGCCCATCTTGAGATTGGACGACAGGTCCCGGAATTCCCGGCCCAGCGGCTCGGCGCTTTCCCGACCTATGATCTGCAGGCACTCGTTCAGCGGCAGACCAGATTTGACGCCGCGAACGATGATGTCGATGGCATCGGCGAACTGGCCCGTAAGCTTCTTGTGCCGCGCCTTGATCATCATTCCGAGAAGCCACCGCGGCAGTCCGATGCCTCCGGCAAGACCTGCCGCCGTGACGACGAGGGGGCGCGAGCGGTAATCGACATCGTTCCAGGTGAACCCGTCAGCGCCCGACATGTAGGCCAGGATCGCCAGGGCCAGACCCATGAGGAGCGAGGCGATCCAGAAGGCGATGGCCGGCGCTTCTATGCCCGCCTGCTGCATCCGGCTCTTGATGTCCTGCGGCAGGATGGCCGGCCCCTTGCGCGGCCGGTTCTCGTTTCGCAGGGTCTTGAGCATCTGCTGGGTCTGGCGCCTGCGGGCCTTGACCTCGTCCTGGCCCTCGGACTTCTGCCCCGCCCCGCGCTGGCGTTGCTGGTACTGGCGGGCCCGCTTCGCAGCCGTCTCGCTGCCGGACCCCCCCGCGAGGGCAAGCCCCGCGCCCGCCACCGCCACGAAGGCCAGGCCCGCCACGGCATAGAGGATGAGTTCCCGTGACTCCACTAGCGCGCCTCCAGCTCGTCCAGCGCCTCGGCCAGTTCCCGCTCCATGTTGTAATAGGACGCGCGCTCCCAGAATCGGGGACGCCCCACACCGGTGCCGCGATGGCGTCCCTTGATCCGGCCGTTCTCGTCCTCGCCTTCGATCTCGAATTTCAGTATGTCCTGCAGGACGATCATCTCGCCCTCCAGGCCCATGACCTCGGTGACGCAGACGATCTTCCGCGACCCGTCGCGCAGGCGCGACGCCTGGATTACCACGTCGATCGAACCGACGATCATTTCGCGGATGGTCTTGGGCGGCAGGCCGATCCCACCCATGGTGATCATGGATTCCAGACGGCTCAACGCCTCTCGCGGCGAGTTGGCGTGCAGCGTACCCATGGACCCGTCATGGCCTGTGTTCATGGCCTGCAGGAGATCGAAGGCCTCGGGACCCCGCACCTCGCCCACGATGATCCGCTCAGGCCGCATACGCAGGCAGTTCTTGACCAGGTCACGCATCGTCACCTCGCCGGACCCCTCGATGTTCGGCGGTCGGGTCTCGAGACGGACCACGTGCGGCTGCTGGAGCTGCAGTTCGGCAGAGTCCTCGCAGGTGATGACCCGTTCGCTGGTGTCGATGAAGCCCGTGAGCGAATTCAGAAGGGTCGTCTTGCCGGACCCGGTTCCACCGGAGATCAGGACATTGCAGCGGCAGTGGCCGATGATCCGGAGCACCTCGGCACCGGCAGGCGAGATCGAGCCGAAATTCACCAGATCCTGGAGCTTCAGCTTGTCCTTCTTGAACTTACGTATCGTGAGCGATGGCCCGTCGATCGACAGCGGCGGCGCGATCACGTTCACGCGGCTGCCATCGAGGAGGCGCGCGTCACAGATCGGCGAACTCTCGTCCACCCGGCGGCCGACCTGGCTGACGATCCGCTGACAGATGTTCATCAGCTGGCTGTTGTCGCGGAACCGGACATTCGTTCGCTGGATCTTGCCGTTGACCTCGATGTAGCAGGTGTCGGCGCCATTCACCATGATGTCGGCAATGTCGTCACGTGCCAGCAAGGGCTCCAGCGGCCCATAGCCCAGGACGTCGTTACAAATGTCGTCAAGCAGCTGTTCCTGCTCGGAAATCGACATGACGACATTCTTGATCGAGATGATTTCCACGACGATGTCGCGGATCTCGTCGCGCGCGCTTTCCGGATCGAGCTGAGCGAGCTGTGCCAGATCGATCGTGTCGATCAGCGCGTTGAAGACGGTCGTCTTGGTCTGGTGATAGTGCTGCGAGCGGGTGTCGTTCTGCGGCGCGAGGTCAAAGGACGGCTCCGGCGCGGCTGCAGGTGCAGGTGCCCGCAAGGCCGGCTTGGACCGGACCGCCGCCCCGGAAGCCGGCGCGGGCGCGGGCTTGGCTGCCGGCTTGGGCCTGGGTGCCGCCTGAGCGCGGGCCTGTGGCGCCGGACGCGGCGGCGCAGCGGTCTCCCCATCGGCTCGCTTCTTTCCAAACCCCATGTCGCTCACTCACTCTCTGACGACTATTTCCGCAGCAGCTTCTGCAGAAGCGACTTCGAACGCGGCTCCGCAAACTGCCCCGTCAGAACGGAGGCCAGACGGTCGAGCGCCTGCGACGCCTTGGCGGACGGGTCGGCTTCCGACAACATCTGCCCATTGTTCGACGCGATGCCGAAGAGCTGCGGATCGAAGGCGATGACCTCTTCCGGCGTCGTGCCCATGGCGGCGGCGAAATCGTTTACCGGGATCTCCGGACGCTTGGGCACTCCGGCCATGTTGAGGATCACCCGCGGCGGCGCGTCATTGGCGCGTTCCGCAACCAGCTGATCGAGCAGGTTCTTCCCGTTGCGAAGCGAGGCCAGATCAGGCTGGCAGACGAGCACGATCTCATCGGCCGCCACGAGCGTGTCGCGCACCCAGCCACTCCACAGGTGAGGCAGGTCGAGCACCACATAGGGTACGTTGTGGCGCACCGTCTCGATAACATGGGCGTAGGCGCCAGGATCGACCTCCGGCATGTTGGCCACGGTCGCCGGCGCGGAGAACAGCGACAGCCGCTCGGTCGTCTTCGCGATCAACCGCTCCACCACGGCATCGTCGGCGCGCTCGGGATCGAGAAGGGCATCGAGAACGGTCGCCTGCGGGTCATGGTTGAAATCGAGCGCGGTGGTCCCGAAGGACAGGTCGAGGTCCACCAGCGTCGTGTTCAACCCGCAATTCTCCGCCATCGACCAGGCCAGATTGTGGGCAATGGTCGACGACCCGACCCCGCCCTTTGCGCCGATCACGGCAATCGACTTGCCCAGGAAGGGTTGCGAGGGGTCCGCGAAGAGATCTGAGATCGACCCGTAGAGCTGCAGCGGCTGAACCGGCGGGACGATGTATTCGCTGACGCCGCGCGCCATGAGTTGCCGATAGAGGCGGATGTCATTCACCGCACCGATGACCATGACCTCCACGCCATCCTCGCAATGCTCCGCCAGCCGGTCGATCTGACCGACCAGGTCCGACGCGCTGGCCGTCGACTCGAGGATCAGCAGGTTCGGAGTGGGATGCTCGGCAAGATGGCGGACCGCCGCATCGAGGCCGCCGCGCACGATGTCCATCGAGGCTCGCGCCAGGCGTCGGTCCACCGCAAGACCTTGCAGCACGTCATGCACCTCGTCGGTCTCCGGGAAGGCGAGGATGGAAATGGCCGGGATGAGCCGCGCGCCGCCGGGGTCGCTCGTGAAGTCCCCGGCCACGGTGTCGTTGGCGGGTGCGTCGACAGCCTCGTCCACCGCAGCCATCAGCCCGGGTGCCGCTCCGTCATCGGCGCCTTCGCCGGCGGCGGTGAGGTCGAATTCCTCGTCGAACCCGGTGTCGCGCAGTGCGTTGTCCATCGTTTCAGAACTCCTCTGCGACCGTCGCCTAGTCCCCGACCTCGGAGACGGCGACGTCCTCTTCGCCCGTGGCTGCACCCGTGGGCTGGCCCTGGCGATAGGCTTCCATGATGATCCCGACCCTGCGGTTGTCGCGCGGCCCCAGGGTACGCTGACCGAGCAGATCGCCCGGATCGGCGATCATGGCGGCCATGTTGTTGCGCACGCTGCAGCCCAGCCAGGCCTGCTCGTTGTTGCTTGAAATGTCGCCAAGGTCGTAGGCGCCGATCGACTTGCAGTCGGGCGCGACGGCCTCATAGACGTCGAACGCCAGAACCAGAGGCGCGCGGGTGCCGCGTGCGTCATAGGTCTGCTCGTCCATCTCCTCATAGGCAACGCCCCGGCGCCAGGCGATTTCGCGGGCCTCCTTCAGCATTTCCACGGCGAGCCCCTCCTCCGGGAAGTTCTCGGGCAGGATCATGACAAGCCGGCCGTGTCCGCGGTCGCGGTAGGCGCTGACGAACCCCTCGATCCGTCGGCGATCGCCAGCCCTGAGCGTGGCGAACTGCGGATCGACGGTGACTTCCATCATCTCCGTGGCGGCCTCAACCTGGATGGCGTTGCGGTCGAGGACCGTGCCGTCGAAGGTTGCGGCATCCTGGGGCGGCGGCGTGGACTGACAGCCTGCGGCCAGGATGGCTGGCAGACCCAGGCCCAGTGCGAGGGCAGCAAGGCGGCGGGAGGACCGGACGGGGATCATGGCTCTCATTCCTCGATGAATCCGATGGGCGCCTGATAGGATTCGCCGTCGATCTGGGTCTCGCCATCGCCGTAGAGGCGGTTCAGGCGGCCCCAGATCAACGTGCCGGCATCGCTGGCATAGGCCATGCCGTCAGCCGGCGTGCGAAGCTTGGCCTTGGTCGTCGGGTCGACCAGATAGGGTGTGATGATGACCACCAGTTCGGTCTCGGAATTGGTGAAGTCGCGTGACTGGAAGAGCTGTCCCAGCACCGGCACGTTCTTTATGCCTGGGATCTGGTCCAGGGTCTGGCGCGAGCGGGTCTGGATCAGGCCGGCGAGCATCATCGACTTGCCCGACGGCAATTCCACGGTGCTTTCGACCCGTCGCACGGCCAGGGCCGGCACACCCTGGACGGAGCCCTCCTCGCTGAGTTCGGACACTTCGGTGGAGACTTTCAGCGAGATCCGGTCTTCCGAGAGAACGATCGGCGTGAATCCCAGGCCGACGCCAAACTGCTTGAACTCGATACCGACGCGGCCGAACTCGTCGGGCGGCCCGGGAACCGGATATTCCCCGCCGGCCAGGAAGTTCGCGGTTTCACCGGAAACCGCCGTGATGTTCGGCTCAGCAAGGGTGCGCGCGATCCCCACGCGTTCAAGCGCCTCGATGGCGAGGCTGGCTTCCGTCTGCAGGTCATCGCCGACATAATTGTTGTACCCGAACTGGCCGGACAGACCGGCGTCGGAACTCAGATTGTTCTGGAAGCCGAAATCCGTGGTGTTGGAGAAGGGCAGGCCCGGCGCCAGAACGTCCTGACCGGTCGAAACCGGCGGATCGCCGGCAAACAGCTCCTTCGACACCTGATTGGCCAGGTCACCGAAGCCGACATCTGCGGACGGGTTGATGCCCAGCTGCTTCAGGAAGGTGCGCTGCATCTCCACGACGCGAACCTCCAGGAGCACCTGGTCCTTCGCCGCGACGCTGAGCATGTTGGCAATCTGCGCGTCCTCACCGGCATAGAGCTTGGCGAGCTGCATCACGGTCTCGCTCTCCGACACCGACTTCACATTGCCGCTCAGGACGACGCTGCCGTTCACCGACTCCGCCCGCACCCGCGCATTGGGCACGTGACGCGCCAGCAGCTCGTTGAGATTGCCGAGATCGTTCTCGACCGTGATTTCGAGGTTCAGGATCTCGCGGCCCTCATCATCATAGATGAATGCGTTCGTCTGGCCGACCTGCACGCCCCGGAAGATCAGGCGCTGGCGGGTCTGCACGACGGCATCGGCGATTTCGGCATTCGTGATGACGAGGTCGGCCGCCGGTCGCTCCAGATCGATCACCGTGGACTTGTTCAGCCCCAGGACGACGGCCTGGCTGGCATCGGACTGGCCCGGCTGGGTCAGGGCGACGCCGACCGGCGGCGGCACCTCGGCTGCCGCAAGCGGCGCCGCAGACGCCACGGAGGCGACGAGGACCGTCCGGACGAGACCGATTGAGCGGCGGATCATGCTAGCTTCCTCCCTCCGCGGTCTCCGTCAGGCGGCCGTTGCGGTAGACGTTGACCCCCGGCCCGCGGTCACCGCCCCCGGGCGCGGCCTGGGTCTGATACGGCATGACGTCGATGAGGAAGTCGGTGCGGGCCTTGACCTGGTTGCCCGACACCGCCGCATCGCGGGCCGAGCGCAGGGCCAGCGAGACATCGCCCATCTGTTCCGCCATCACCAGCAGCCGCGCCGCACGCGGTTCCAGCTCCAGCGTGGCGGTCGACCCGATGGCATAGGTACCGCCCTCGCCCGATTGCATGAGCTGATCGATGGCCAGCACGCGGACGTTCTGCAGGATCGTGGTGGTGGTGGGCCGCGTGAAGTCTTCTTCGCCGTCGGTCAGTTCGACCTCATAGGTGACCATCACGTCGACCCGGTCGTTGGGCAGGATGAACCCGCCAGATGCGTTATCGGTGGAAATCTCCACCGATACCGCACGCATCCCCGGGTCCAGCAGGGCGGCCATGTAACCGGTCTCGCCCTTGCGCACAATCTTCTGCGGACGGATCGGCTCGTCCTTGTAGATGGGTGAGCGCACAACGCTGTTGGCAAAGAGTTCCAGTGCGTCGGGCACCGCCTCCCTGACCACATAATTGGGGCTCAGCGTCTTGTCGGGCCAGTCGCGCCACTCGATGTCGTTGGGGCCGAGCAGCTCGCCCATGGACAGGTCGCGGGTCGCCACGAGGACAGGGGTCTGCGGCGCGTCACGGTATTCCGTCACCGTGATCTGCTCCGGGGCGACCGTGTCGCCCTGCTGTGGGGCGGGGTCGCCGGGCACATAGTTCCGCATCAGGAGACCGGCGCCCACGGCAGCCGCCGCGGCGATCAGCAGGATGATCAGTCGCATGGGGGACATGGGCACACCCTCTCCTCGGATCGCACGAGGGGCGCGTCTTCCCCTCGGCTGCGCGGAAACTTCCACGCCAGGGGAAAAAAAGGATTAACAAAAAAGGGGATCGACTAAGTCGTTCCGAGAATTGACGACGATTGAAATGCGACGAATACACCCGTCGCAATAGAAATACCATAGGGCACACCTTCTCCGTGCGTGAAGGTCTTCTTCAATTGGGCTGGAACACGCTCAGCTCCGGGGTAACGTCTTGCCAATACAAGAAGCGCGGCAAGCAGGCCGCCGGATAGCGCCATCCAGAACAGGAAGGGAAACGCCGCCTGGGGGCCGAGCCCGAGCATGACGGCGGGGATCATCTTCGCGTCTCCGCCGCCGAAGACGTTAAGCGCAAACAGGCCGAAGCACACCACGAACGCCGCGCCCGCCGTCAGGACGTGCGCGATCGCCAGGTCCGGCGTCGGCTGCGCCGCCAGCAGCGCCGCGGCCGACAGACCGGCGAGGGCCAGGTTCAGCCAGTTGGGAATGGTCAGGGTCAAGAGGTCGTGCACGGCCGCAGCCAGGCAGAGCCCCAGAAAGGCCAGGGTCAGGATCAGGGTCAGCAAAGGGGCACCTCCCCGCCGTGTGCACGAATCGCCCGGCCTGATCGGGAGTTTAAACGGAAAAGGGGCCGCCGGATCCCCGACGGCCCCCTTGTTAGGTAAAAGTGTACATTCCCGACTGACTTACGGGGTGGGCTGGTTGTTGTCCAGCTCATTGGACACAGCGTCGAACGTATCACCGGTGCTGGTGCCGACGGCGCTGGCTCCGCCGATGATCGCCACGGCGATCAGGGCGGCGATCAGGCCGTATTCGATGGCGGTGGCGCCGGACTCATTCTTGAAGAGACGAGCAAACAGTTTCATTGGAGACTCCCATCATGCGTTTGTTCGAGTGTCCCGAGTTTTCGGGTTCGCCCCCGAGACGCTGACAGGGGTAACCGATTGAGATGAATCCGCCGTAAAACGGAACAATAAAGGCCGGCGACTTCGGGAATACTCTGTTAACCGAACTATTCTTGGAAATTTTCTGTTGATCGGGATTTATACTGCGCGATATCAAGTGCCGCGTTCGGACGGTGACGGCGCGGTAGGCGCGAAGACGGGATCCGTGCCCGTCGTGCCCTGGATCGCCGTATGGTCAAGCGTGCCCGCAACAGCGGCCGCAATCACCGCGATCAGGGCCACGATCAGGCCGATCTCGACGGCAGACAGGCGGCGCGCCTCGCGGCCGGCCCGCCGCAGGAGGGCCCGAATGCGGACCCAGGCTGCCGGCGCCGTTTCGTCCGGCCAGTAGGAATCGTGTCTGCGCTTCACGGCAGGCCTGACCCATCACCCGTTTTGCCACCCTTTCTGGACCATAGATTGTATTTTCAATTTCGACAATCTTTACTGGCGCTCGCTTGGGATGCGCCGGGTCCTGACCTGTCGATCTGCAAAATTTGCCGGTTTCGTCTAAGCGCCCGCAAATCAAGATATGGAAGTCTCTGGGGCGTCACGAATCCTTAAAGGAACGCCATCCAGGCCTTACCATGCGCGTCACCTCTCATCTTCTGAAGACGACACGCCGCTACCGATCACGCGACGACGGAGCCACTGCGGTCGAATTCTCCATCGTTGCCCTGCCCTTCTTCATCCTACTGTTCGGCCTGATCGAGATCAGCCTGATCTTCATGATGTCGACCATGATGGATGCCGGCATCGGATCGGCAGCCCGTTCGATCCGGACCGGCGAATTCCAGAACGCCTCCGAGGGCCTGACGGAGAGCGAAATGAAGGACGCCTTCCGGGCGCGCGTCTGCGACGCGATGGTCGACCTGTTCGATTGCCGGAACAAGCTGTTCATGGATGTTCGGACCGTCGGCCAGTTCAGCGACATAGACCCGCTCGACCCGCTGGACGATGATGACGAGATCGACGACAGCGCGCTGGTATTCGAGAACAGCGGCCGCGAAGATATCGTCGTGGTGCGGGCCTACTACAAATGGGATCTGATCATGCCCGGCCTTACCGCGCCCATGGCCAATCTGCCGGGCAACAGCCGCCTGCTTCAATCCACCGTGGTGCTGCGCAATGAACCGTTCTAGCCGCCGGGCCACCGACAGCAGGTGCCGCCAGTGGGTCCGCCGTCTGGGCCGCGACCGGCGCGGCGTGTCCGCCCTCGAATTCGCCCTGATCCTGCCGATCCTCGCCCTTTTCTACGCCGGCGCGATCGAGCTCTCGCTCGGCATGATGGCCGACCGGAAGGTCTCGACCACCGCCTCGACCATTGGCGACCTGGTTTCGCGCGGCCGGTCGGTCACCAATTGCGATGTCAGCGACATATTCGCCGCCGCCGACCTGCTGATGGAGCCGTTCGGCACCGACACGATGCGCCTGCGGGTGACGAGCGTCGTGCCGCCGGAGGATGACGAGGACGAAGACGAGGACGAAGACGACTCCGACGACGGGCTGACCGCAGGCATCGTCGACTGGAGCTTCGCCAATCCTGACTGGGCGCCCCGCGCGGAAGGCAGCGAGGTGACCCTGCCGGAGGACGTGCTGGTCAATGGCCGTTCCGTGATCATGGCCGAGGTCCGCTACGGCTTCGTCTCCCCCATTGGCAAGATCATGGATGGGGAAATCAACATGCAGGAGGTCCATTACCTCCGCCCGCGCCGGGTGAGCGAGATCCCTTTCCTCTCGGAGAGTTGTTCATAGCGCATTGACCCTTGGCGGACCCGCGCCGCGGGTGATCATCCGCCGGCCGGTCTGACGGCTCTGTGGTTGCCCCAGCGGAGCCGGTGGCGACATCGGTTGTCGTCCACCCCGCCTCAGGGGGGCGCCGAAGCGGGCACCGGTACCGCGCGGAGATGTGCGGCATGGGCCAGCGTGGTTACCCCGGCACGCCAGTAACCGCGCACGTCCACCATCGCGCCGGCCGGCGTCTCGCAGGCCTTGGCCGCGTGGTCGGGCACACGGATCTCGGCGCGCCCGTCATCCAGTCCCAGAAGGCAGGCCACGGGCGCCGCGTCGCCGGGCCGGTCCGCATCTCCGCCGCCGGCACCGGCCGTCGCTGCCACGGGCTCGGGTCCGCGCGCCGGGTCCAGCCGGCCCTGCACGATCCTCCAGCCAGGATCGGGCAAGTTGCCGGTATCCTGAGGGCGGTAAGCCGCGAGGCGCCAGAGTCCCCGCGCCGACGCGCGCGCCTCGTCCTCCAGCGCCGCAAGCCGCGGTGCGCCGTTGGAGGTGTCAGGATAAAGCCGCAACCAGGCGGCGCCCGCCTCGAGCTGCGCGCCATTCAGCCAGATCCGTGGACCCAGTCGGTCATCGGTCACCGCATGGGCGAGCGCCCGGTCATACCGGTCACGGGTCAGCCCGCCATAATGGAGCCTCACCCGCCGGCCCAGCGCGGCGTCTTCGAGGGCGCGGGCCGACTCATCGGCCCATGGGGCATCCGGCGCCGTGCCTCGGCCCCGTGCCGGCGCCTCGATCCCGACCAGGCGAACGGTCAGTCCGGTCTCCAGCACCAACGTGTCGCCATCGACGATTCGCACGACCCGCCCGGTCTCGCCCCGCTCCAGCCCCTTCAGAGGCCCGGGCGCTCCACACGCGCCCACCAGACACAGCATGAACACCGCAAGCCCGGCACGACATCCTGCCAAGGAGGCGCGCCGACCCGGCGGTTCTGCAAGGCCGCATCTTTCGGCGCGCGAGATTGGTCCATAGGATACCGGTCGGGAAAGGGGGCTCCATGTCAGAACCTGCACAGCGGATCGGCACACCCCTGTCCCATACGCTCTGGCTGATCGGCGCCTATGGCCTCGTCGTGGGCACGCCGTCGATGTTCTCCATCTATCGGGCCGTGTTTGGCGATGCGGGCCTCCTGTCCCTTGTGGTGGAGATTTCCGACGATTTCGAAGCGTTCTGCGCACGGCTGCTGTCTCCCGTGGAGGCCTTGATCGTTCAACCCCTGATCGCGTTCGCGCGCAACACGCTTGGCGTGCATCTCTCTGTCCATGGGAGCTGGCAGCACCTGTTCCTTCTGTTCCTGATCCTGCCGCTGGCGCTGGTGCGCTCCCTGCCCCTGGCCATCCGCATGCGCTCGCGCAGGGACTGGATCAAGCTCTCGGCGATCGGAGGCGCCGGCGCCGTGATCTCGCTCCTGCTGGCGCTGGCACTCTCCATTCTCATGGAGAGTCTGCCACGCGCCGTGTTCCTGACGCTGCTCTATGTCCCGGTGATCGCGGTTTATGGCTACGGCGTATACCTCACGATCAGAACCCGCCGTGACGCCCGGGTCTGGCCCGTGACGGCGGTTGCGCTGATCCTCGCCGCCATCCTGTTCAGCCCGCTGATCCTGGCCTGGACGATCCTGCCGCGAGACGGGGCGCACCTCTTCCTGGTCATGCTGTACATTCTGTTTCTCAGCGCGATGATGGCCTTCGCGAAGATGGAGGCCCGCCCGGAAACCCCCGTGATGCGCGCAATGGGCTATTCGGCATTGAGCGGGTTCATCGGCGCGCTTCTTCTGGTGGCCGCCAACCTCGTCGCCACCGCTGCCGGCCCAGGCCCGCCGCTCTGACCGCCCAACCCCGACCGGACCCTTCAACCCCCGACCGATTTCCGCTATGAGCCCGGCAACGGTCCCGTAGCTCAGCAGGATAGAGCAACAGATTCCTAATCTGTAGGTCACTGGTTCGAATCCAGTCGGGATCGCCATGAAAACAGGGATCTCGCTGGACTCAGGCAGACCAGTATCGCACCGGAGCGAGCTACCCTTGGTGACGGCTTCCTGCCCGCGCAACCGCATGTGCGACCTCGTTGACCGACCAGCCGCCCCCAAGGGCGCGATACAGATCGACTTGAGCATTGGCGCGCGCGTTCAGGACCCGTTCGAGGCGTGTCTCGAGGCCGATCGTTTCGCGTTGGGCGTCCAGCAGCGGCAAGAGCGTCGTCGCGCCCGCCTCGAACCGGGCGCGGGCCAGATCCAAGGCCTGGCGTTGCGCCTCGAGCGCGCGCTCCAGGCGGTGGGCCTCTTCGACAATGCCGATGTATCGGGCAAGGGCCGTCTCCACGTCGCGGAAGGCGCCGAGTATCGCGGCGTCATACTCCGCCTCAGCCGCATCGCCGCGAGCGTCAGCGGCCTCGATGTTCGCCTGCAGGCGCCCGGCCTGAAGGATCGGCCAGTCGATGAATCCGGCGATCGACCAGGTATCACGCCCCGAAGCGACGAGATCGTCGAGTGAGGTCGCCAAGCTGCCAACGCGTCCGGTCAGGCTGAACACCGGAAACCGGTCGGCGCGTGCGGCCGCCACCTCGGCGTCGGCGGCGGCCAGACGGGCCTTTGCGGCGCGAATATCAGGCCGGCGCCGGAGCAATTCGCTTGGCAAGCCCAGTGGAACCGGTCGAGCGGCGACGGGGCCCCTGGCCGCGCCGAGGTCGAGCGTTCCAGCCTCATGAGGCGCACGTCCCGTCAGCACGGCCAGCGCGGCGCGACCCGATCGCAGGCGCGCCTCGATTTCGGGCGCCTCGGCGCGCACGCTTTCCAGGGCGGCGCGCGCGGCCTGCAAGGCCTGACCGTCATCCGCCCCTGCCGCGAACCGGGTCCGGATCAGCGCGACGGTCTCTTCGGCGAGGGCCTCGTTGCGGGACTGAAGCATCTGAGCGCGCTGGGCGGCGCGATAATCGAAATACGTGCTCGCGACCCCGGCCATGAGCGCGAGAGACACGGCGCGAACGTCCTCGCGGCTCGCCTCGAACCGCGCCTCGGCGGCCTCTTCGCGCCGGGCGAGGCGACCGAACAGGTCAATCTCCCAGCCGGCCGACAGGTCCGCGGTGAACTGGTCGTCTTCCAGCGCCGCACCGGGACCGGCGCTGACCGGAGGGGCAACGGCCTCACTCTGGCGCTGCCGCGCTGCCCCCGCGCTGGCCGACACGTTCGGGCCGCCCGCCGCTTCGCTGATGTCCGCCAGCGCACGCGCCTCCTCCACCCGCGCCAGCGCCTGGCGCAGGCTGGGCGCCTTGTTCCGGGTCTCCTCGATCAGGTCGATCAGGACCGGATCGTCGAACCGCTGCCACCAGTCCAGGTCGATCGACATGCCCGCGGCGACCAGGGCCTGCCCCTCGACCCATTCGGAAAAGCCCGGTGCCGGCGTGAACCGAGGCGTGGATGGACCTGGCTGGGTCGCGCACGCACCGAGCGCCAGGGTCAGCGCGCCGGCGGCCAGGCGTTTGCGATCAGCTTTCATCGGAGGCTTCCTTGGGCGGCGCGGTGATGTTGAAGAACAGCGCGTACAGGACCGGGACCATCCCCAGCGTGAGCACCGTGCCCACCGCAAGACCTGCGGCCACCGCGCTGGCCATGCCGTAGAAAAGGACGTCCCGGGCGATGATCAGCGGCGCCAGGCCGACCATCGTCGTGATCGTGGTCATCACGATCGGGCGCAGGCGGCGCTGACAAGCGGCAATCAGAGCATCCCAGTCGGACTGATCCCCGCGGGATCGCTCGATATCGATGCGGTCGATGAGCACGATCGCGTTGTTCACAATGATACCTGCGAGCGCCAGCAGACCGAGGATCGGGATGAAGCCGAAGTCCGCTCGGGCTGCGGTCAGCCCGAGCACCGCACCGGTGATGACCAGCGGCATGGTCAGAAGGATGATGAGGGGACGCCGGTAGCTGTTGAACTGGGCAACCAGCAGCAGGACGATCGCACCGAATGCGAGGGGAAAGTTCGCAGCCAGCGCAGCGCGGCCGGCTTGTGAATCGACCACGATACCGTCGAACTCCGCGCGATGGCCGGGCTCGAGCTTCCGGTTCAATGCCTCCAGCTCGTCGGCGATCATTGGCGCCATGTCTTCCGGCGAGATTGCGGGATGTCGGGCGGCCACGGTTACGGTGGGGACCATGTCCTCGCGCTGAATGTGCGAGAAATCGGCGACCGGAACGATGTCGGCGACCTGCGCGAGAGGAACCGGCGCGCCGCCGTCCGAAGGGTAGATTGGCAGCGTTGCCAGACGGTCGGCGCTGTTTCGTTCGCCATCGGCCAGACGCACGGCGATGGGCGTGACCTCGTCGTCGGCCTCGAACCGCGCGATGACGCGCCCTTCGGTGAGTGTCTGAAGGGCGGCGGCGACATCCTGACTGGAAACCCCGGCGCGTCGCGCCGCAGCCTGGTCGACGTCGACATCGAGCCGGGTGGTCCTGTTGTGCCAGTCCGACCAGATATCGATCGTTCCGTCCACGCCGGCGAGGATGCGTTTCAGTTCGTCGGCCTGGTCGAAGACATGATCCCTGTCGGGACCCTTCACCTGAACCTGGATCACGTTGGGGTCGGTCGGCCCGACAAACATGCGCGTCACCCGTGCGTCGACATCGGGAAATTTGGATGCGAAGTCGCGCCGGAGTTTGGGGATGGCATCGAGGACCGCCTCGAGACTGTCCGCGTTGATGACCATGAAGCCCACATTCGGCGCGGGATCGAGGGGCGTGAGTGAAAGCACGAAGCGTGGTCCGCCGAAGCCGCTATAGGCGACCACGTCGCCCAGCTCGGGGTAACGTGTATCATCTGTGACGACGGCGCTCATCGCCTGGATCCGGTCTTCCGTGGTCCGCGTTGTGACGCCGGCCGGCAGGGTCACATAGACCAGGATTTGCGAACGGTCGCTCTGAGGAAAGAAGCGCTGAGGCAGCCCCTGGAGGGCCACGACAGAGCCGGCAAAGATCGCCAGCATGGCAACCAGTATCGGAATCCTGACCCGCAGGCCTGCACGCAGGAGCCAGCCATAGACCGTTTCGATCCGGCCGAAGAGGCCGCCCGCACGCCCGTCTGACGCGCGCCGCTTGGGCTGCTTCATGAAGCGATGACAAAGCGACGGCGTAACCATAAGAGCGAGCAGCCAAGACACCGACAGCGAGATCAGGATCACGAGCGAGATGTTGCGCGTGTATTCGCCGGCCGAGTGCTGGGCCAGCATGAGCGGGATGAACACCAGCACGGTCGTTGCGGATGAGGACAGCAGCGGCAGGGCCAGCTCGCCACCGGTTTCGCGCAGGGCCCGGTCGCGGTCGCCATGCGCCTCCAGCCGGCGCTTGAAGTCCTCCGCGATGACGATCCCATTGTCCACGAGGAGACCGAGCGCGATGACATGCGTGGCGAGGCTCATACGCTCGAGCTGCATGTCGAAGACCGCCATGATGGCAAGCGTGGCCAGCATGACGCCGGGCACGATGGCGCCCACGATGAGGCCGGTGCGCACGCCGAGGAACAGGATCACGACGCCAAGCACGACCGCCAGGGTCTGCAAGACGGAGAAGGAGACCCCGTAGACCGCCTTCTGCACCTGGTCGGACTGAAACGTGGTGATGGCCAGGCTCAGGCCAGCCGGCAGGGTTGCGGCCACCTCGTCGATGGCTTCGGCGGCGCGGCGGGAGTAGTTGATGACGCTTTCGTATGGCTGCATGTTCACCGCCAGAACCACCGCCTGGTCCCCGTTATGGAAGGCGGCGCGCGGAGCGGGATCGACGACACCGCGGCGCACCTCGGCGATGTCGCCGAGGCGGACGAGACCCTCCCCGCCCGGCGGCTGTATGAGCAGGTCGGCCACGTCCTCGGCACGCTCGAAACGGCCTGTCTGCTGGAGGGTGAACGCGATGTCGCCGGTATCCAGACGCCCGCCCGAACCCAGCACGTTCGTCGCCTGCAGCGCCTGCGCCACGAGAGCCGGGGTCAGTCCGGTCTCGGCCAGGCGCGCGGTCTCGAGATCGATGTAGAGGCGTTCCGGCTGCGCACCGATGATGTCGATCTTTCGGGTGCCCGGCACCTGGAGAAGACGCTGGCGCACATGCTCGGCGTAATCGTTCAGCTCCGGCATGGTGTAATCGGCCCCCGTCAAGGCCAGTGTGATCACCGCCACGTCGCTGAAATCATCATTCACCACGGGGGGACGGGTTCCGGGCGGCAGATCGTCCTGGACGTCGAGCACCTGTTCGCGCAGCTCGTCCCAGATCTGATCGAGCTCGAAGTACCGGTCATAGGCCTGGGCATGGATGATCGACAGGCCGTCGAGCGAGGTGGAGCGCACCTCGTCAAGCTGGGGCAGTTCGATGACGGCCTCTTCCAGCCGCTGGGTGATCAGCCGCTCCACATCCTCGGCCGGCAGGCCCGGATGAGCGGTGGTGACCACAGCTTGCCGGATCGTCACCTCGGGATCTTCCCGTGCAGGCAGCGTGAAATAGCTCACCAGTCCGGCGATGGTTGCCGCCACCATGACGAGCTGGACAACCGGTTGGAACCGGTGGGCGAGAAGGGTGAGGTTCATGTCGGGCGCCTAATTGTTGTAACGGGCGGTGGCGTCGGGCAGGCCGACGGTTTCGACCTTGGTTCCATCGCTCAGATGCTGGGCGCCGCGTGCGGCGACGATGTCGCCCTCGCCAACATCCCCGCCGATCACCAGGCCGGCGTCCATGACCGCGAGGATCCGCACGTCACGCGCGCTGACAGCGCCGGTCTCCATGTCGATCGCCATGACCCGACCCTGCCCCTCGCGACCTGCCACGACGGCACTCATGGGGGCGAGCAGCGCGCCCTCGGGCGATCGCCCGGACGCCAGGACATCCGCCGCCATGCCGGGCGCCAGGGTGGCGGGCGGGCTTTCGAGCCGGGCGCGGACTTCATACAATCCCTGAGGACCGGCGCTGCGCGCGACGTGGGTGACGATGGCCACAAGTCTCTGGTCAAGGGCGGCCGGCACAACCGTGACCACATCCCCTTGCCGAAGACGTGCAAGGTCGCGTGCAGGAACGTGGTATGCGATCTCGTAGCCGTCTCCCGCAGCGTCGATCGCGAACGCGGTTTGGCCGGCATGCACCGTCTGGGCGGGCTCAACCCGCCTTTGCGCGACAGTCCCACCGTAGGGCGCGGTCAACTGCGTGTCGGCAAGCCGCTCTCGCGCCTGGTCGAGCGCAACCTTGAGTGCGGAAACCTGAGCTTCCGTCCGTTCGGCCAGGGCTTCAGCCTGGTCGAGTGCCGCCTCGGAGGCGGCCTTGCTTCTGGCAAGCGTCGTGGTGCGTTCCAGGTTGCGCCGCGCCTCTTCAGCCGCAGCCCTGGCGTCCTGCAGCTCCGCGCGCGTGCGCTGCAGGGCCAGTTCAGCGTCCACCGCGTCAAGCCGCGCCAATGTATCGCCGGCTTCGAACCGGTCCCCGATGTCCACGGCGACCTCTTCGACGCGACCCGCGATCTCGAAGGCGAGCTGGACCTGATCGACGGCAATGACACGGCCGGCGTAGTATCTTTGTCCGGCATTCTGCGCGGACACCAGGCGCGCCGCCTCAATGACCGGTCGCCCCGACTCGATCCGTGGCGACCGGTCACCACCGCACCCGGCAAGGGCCACTGCCGGGAGAAGCAAGCGCAAGGGTCTGAGCATGTGTCCGTCTCCAATGGCTCCGATCACCGCCCGCACGCTCCCGGGGACAGCCGGACGGCGCAGCGGCGTTCGACGTGCCGGCAGAGCATGCCGACCGCACCCATCTGACCAGCCGGTCATTTCAATGACTGGTCGGTCAGTCATTGTCAAGGAGCAACGCGTGTGGCAGGTTCAGGGGAGGTGTCGGCGACCGGAAAAACCGGCTTAGGGACCCGAGCCCCCTGAAGCGCCGGTCTTTCATTTCACTCCAGACCGTGGCTTTACATCATTGTTCTTGCGCAAGTATCCGTTCGCAACCGAGTCCGTTTGCTCCGAACTTGTTTTAAGCCATGGGCTCGCGAGATCCGAGGCAAGCGCGGCTGTGGAGGCCCCTTTCCATGAGTGAGCACAGCGAGGACCCGCGCCTGGATCCAGCCGCCGCGGCGCGGGAGGCGCGACGCATCGCGATCCTTGAAGCAGCCATGAAGGTGTTTATCGAGCGCGGCTTCGCGGCCGCGAAGATCGACGATGTCGCTCGCTTGGCAGGCCTGGCGAAAGGGACCGTGTACCTCTACTTCGACAGCAAGGAAGCGCTGTTCGAGGCCGCCGTCCGCCAACATATCGTTCCCGTCGTTGCGAACATCGAGGCGGCCCATGATGATCATGACGGTGACGTCAGACACCTGCTCGAGACGCAGTTGCGCACGGCCTACACGCACATCGTGTCACCAAGACCCCGTGCGATCATGCGGTGCCTGATCGCAGAGGGCGAACGGTTTCCAGCCTTGCGGACCTATTACCATGCGAACGTCATCACCCGGGTCTCGGGCGCCTTCCGTCGCACCATTGAACTTGGCGTCGCGCGCGGCGAGTTTCGCCCGGTGGATGCGGCCGTCCTGGCGCGGATTGTCATGGGACCCGCCGTTCTGGCGGGCATATGGTCACTTCTGTTCAACGATATCGAGCAGATCGACCTTGAGGCGCATGTGCGCGCGCACGTCGAACAGGCGCTGGGCGGGCTTCTGGTCCGCCATTGAAGCGTGACGGCTGATACGGCGTCTTCTGCCCCACATGATGCCATTCCCTTGAATACCGGGCGCCTTCGATCCGTGTCCCCAGACGCTCCGTTCGAGCGGGACAGCCCGATGGAGCGTTTCCAGGCCGTATTGACAGGGGCTATATTGTCGACATTTTTGTCTTCACATTTGGGGAGGACAAGATGATCATGATCGACCGAAAGCGCATATACCTTGGCGTTCTGGGGGGCAGCCTCGTCGCAGGATGCGTCCAGACACCGGCCGCGTCATCCGGTGAACGCGCCCTGGCCTGCCCGGCCGTCGATCCCGCACTCGCCAGGGAGTGGTATCAGGGGCCCGCCGCTTTCGAGCATGCGGATTCGGCCCGCACCCACCTGTTCAAGACGATACCGGAGCCCGACGCCCGCGATCTGGGGCCGGCAAGCACCGTCTCCCTGCAGACCCATGAGACCTATCCGGGCGTCTATAATTTCGCCGTCCGAAGTCCTGGCGAGGTCTATGTCCTGGGTGGCGCGACGTCCGGACGGCTGGATGACAGCGTCCCCTATGTGGCAAGGGTCGACATGCCGACCGGACGGGACGTTTGGCGGACCGAGCTTCCAAAGGCACCCTCGGGGGACGGCAAGACGCCATGGACGTATCCGGGCGTTGTCGGGATACCCGCGAACGGCGATATCTATGCCGTACAGGACAATCGGCTGACCCGGCTCGACCCGGAGTCGGGGCGGATCGTCGCGCAGACGGACCTCCCGATCCGGGGTGCAGCCGCCGACAGCGGCTATAACGGCTTTTCGGCCTTGCCCGATGGGAAGCTGGTGCTGAAATCGCACCATCGGCCTGCCGATTGCGACGTGGACGGGTTCCGCGCATTCCTGGCGTGCGGGACCGACGGGGCCTCCGCTTCGGTCCTGGCCGTGGTCGATCCGGAGACGATGGAGATCGTCGGGCAAGCCGATGCGCCAGAGCTCATCGGCGGGCGGATCACGGTGACCGAGCATGACGGAACGGCCTATGTCTATGCGCCGGGTCTGGACAATCTGCATCGGTTCGCCTGGCGCGACGGACAGCTTTCCTATGATGATGACTGGGCACCGGTCCGCTATCGCGAGGGTCGGGAAACCCCGGCGACCGCCGCCGCCGTGCTTGGTGAGTTCGTGATCGTCCAGTCGAATGCCCTTCCCACAGACGTGCCAAGTCGGCTGACCGCCATCTCGCAAAGCGATCCATCGACGCAGTTTACCGTCCAGCCCTTTGCCGACAGGGCAAGGTCGATGATCCCTTCGATGCCAAGCGTGGACCCTGAGCTTGGCCTGATCTTCGTCACCGACGGGCTTGCACCGGGTCTTGCCGCGCTTCGCCTTGATCCGGAACGCGGCTTCGAAACCGTCTGGCGGGCCGAACAGGGATCGCTGAGCTTTTCAGCGCTGGTCGGTCCGCGCGACGGGCGAGTCCTGGTGTCCAGCGACATCGCGGACGGGTACCGGCCCGACTACACAAGAGAGGCCATGGTCTGGAGACGGGCCGAAACCGGCGAGATCCGCGCGCGCAGCGACGCCTTCGCCCGCATGGGAGGGACCGTTCTGGCACCCGATTGCGACGGCGTTGTCTACACCGCATCGAGCCGGGCGCCGGAGATACACCGCCTGCAGGTCTCGACCCGAGCCGAGTGAGGTCGAACGGCCCCAACGGAACCTGATGCCCCCGAGCCACACGTCGTGGAGAGGTTCGCTTGGCGCTCAAGATTGTCTACAAACCTGTGGACATATAATGGGGCGCTGTGACTTAATTGGTAATCCGGTCAGAGAGACATGGACCGGTGGGAGGAAACGATGAAACAGTTTTGGTTGAGCGGGGCCGCCCTGGCCCTTGCCCTCTATGGTCATGATCAGTCCCCGGCCTGGGCCCAGGCGGCAGACGGGTCCGAGCGCCAGACGGCCGTCGACGACGAGGCCCGCCTCGACACGGTGACGGTGCGCGCGCGGAAGATCGAGGAATCGCTCGAGGATGCCCCGGTCGCCGTCTCCTCGGTCGACGAGGAGGCATTGGAGCGCCTGACCATCCAGTCCGGGATCGACCTCGTTCGTCAGATCCCAAGCGCCACCTTTGTCAGCGGCGGACCGGAATATCTGGCGGACATCTCGATCCGCGGCCAGGGCGCCGGTCGCCTCGGATTCACCGAATCGGCAACGGGCATCTACCGAAACGGCATCTACGTCGCCGGCGGCGGCTTCGGCGGCAGGTCGTTCAATCGGATGGATCTGTTCGACGTCCAGTCCATAGAGACCTATCGCGGCCCCCAGAGCGGCCTGTACGGGCGCAACGCGGTGGGCGGGGCCGTGAACATCATCACCAACAAGCCCGAATTCGAACCGGGAGGCCGGTTGAAGGTTGGTTATGAGGACACCGAGCGATACACGCTGGAAGCCGTCGGGAACCTCCCACTGAGCGACACGCTCGCTGTGCGGGTCAGCGGGTTCTACGTCGACCAGGAAGACGGCTTCTATACCGATGTTAACACGGGAGAGACGCTGGACACCCAGGAGTATTACGGGATCCGCGGAGCCCTTCGCGCGCGCCTTGCCGCAGAGACGGAAGCCAATCTGAGCCTCGAGACCCTGAACAGCGACGCGCCCAGCTTCGTTACCCTTGGCGAGCGCTTGCCCGTGGACAATGGCGGTGTTCCGATCCCGGGGCGCACGGATCCCGGCCCCTTCGAGCGGAACGCCAGCAATGCCGGCGGTCGCGTCGATATCGAGGAGATCGCCGCATTCGGGGACTTTACCACGAATCTCGGCTTCGCGACGTTCGACATCCTGTTCAACTACAAGGACCGTGACGGCCGGCGCTTTGGCGACGACCTGGATCATTTCCTGGGCTTCGAGGGCGTGGCGGCGACCGATCTGACGGTGTCACAGCGCGAGGCCTTCGAGCGCTACACGGTGGAGGCCCGCCTTTCCTCCAATACGGAGGGTGCCCTTACCTGGCTGGTCGGGACAGATGTTCAGGGCTACGAAAGCGACGTGCTGCTGGAGAATGACGGCACATCGCTCAGCCCGGGGCTTGCGGCGCTGGGAACGCGCAGTGATGACTCGCTCGAGGAGCTGTCATCCTATTCCTTGTTCGCCACCGCCGAATATCAGGTCAACGATGTGGTCTCCCTGTCCGTCGAGGGTCGCCTCGTCAACGACCGCAAGACCTTTTCCTTCGTGCGAACCCAGCTTGGAACGACGGCGATCGACACCGGCGAACTCGAAGTCGATGAAACCCGCTTCCTGCCTGGCGCCACGCTCGGTTTCGACCTCGCCGAGCACGGGAACGTCTATGCCAGGTTCGCGACGGGCTATCGGCCGTTCGGGTTCAACACCGGCGTGCCGGATGAAGACTTCATTCCCTATGACGAAGAGACGGTGCAGTCCTACGAGATCGGGTGGAAGCACTCGCTCCTGGACAACCGGTTGGACTACAGGGTGGCCGCCTACCTGATGCAGACGGATGACCCCCAGCTTGCAACCGCGATTTCCCAGGAGGACACCACCACGGCCTTGCAGAATGTCAGCGGCTCGGAGGTCTACGGCCTCGAAGTCGAGCTGAACTGGGGGGTGCCGGTCGGACCCGGAACGCTGTCCGGGGGTCTGAATGCCTCGACCCTGTATGGCGAGTTTGACGACGGAACGGAGCTCCTGTCGTCTGTCGGTGGCGTGGGGATCGTGGAGTTCGATCTTTCCGGGGCACGGGTTCCGCGCACGCGCGACTACATTCTCGCTCTGAACGCCTTCTACAGTTTTCCCATTGCGGAAGGGGCCACCGCCTTCTTTGGGGGGAGTCTCCAGGCCGAAGGCGGCGGGTACGAGAATGCCATCGGAGACTCTCCGACGCGTTACGAGTCCGGCAACCCGAATACGTTCTTTGCGGGCCGCTCACTGGAGAACTTCCTGCTTGCCGACATCCGTGCCGGCCTGACCTGGGAGCGCTGGAGCGCGTCCGTCTATGTCCGCAATCTGGGCGACGAACTGTACCTCCTGCAGAATGTGCTCCAGAACAATTATTATAATGAGCCCCGCAAGGCCGGGATCGAGATCAGCTACCGGTATTGACGCAAGGTCGGAGCAGACAGACCCGTTTGCCAACGCAGACTTGCGCCAGAGCAGCCTGCCTGATGCGGGTCGGCTGGAAGATGCACGAAGCGGCCGTCTGACCTTGACCGGCAGGCGGCCGCGTCGAACGACGCTACAAACCTCCCATTGACTGGCGTTCTGCGGTTTGCAGGACGCCTTTTTTCTCTGGACGCCCGACCTATGGGCACCCTGTCATTATTGTCATGCCTGAGTGACCGGTTTGTTGACAAAGTTTCGCCTGACCCGGAGACAGGAGCCCGGTACCGGCCCAGTGGCGTGCCAGAGGAGTGCCAGAGGAGTGGATTTGACCGAACAGACCGAGACGGACGCACGCGCAGCCCGGACGCGCATGCCCGCGACCGACATTGCCAACGCGTTGCTGGAATTGATTGTGGCCCAGGTCTATCAACCGGGCGAAAGGGTCATCGAACAGGACGTCGCCGACCGGTTCGGCGTCAGCCGTGGGCCAGTGCGGGAAGCGCTTCGGATCCTGGCCGCAAAGGGCGTTCTCAAGATCGAACCCCAGCGCGGCGCGTCGGTGGTCCGCTTCAGCGACGAAGAAGCGCGCGACGCGATCGATATAAGTGCCGTCATATTCGGTCTCGCGGCCCGCAGGGCGGCCGAGCGTGCCTCACCCGACGATCAGGCCGCGATCAAGGCGGAAGCGGACCGGCTGACGCAGCTTGCGGCTGGGGACACGCTCCCGAAGGACTACTTCCTGGCGACCCTCGTGGCGGGGCGCGTGCTCCTGGCAGCGACGAAGAGCGAGAGACTGCAGAACGAGCTTCAGGAATCGCGAGCAGGGCCTGCAAACATCTTCGGGCCGCTGGGGTTCACCACCCGGGCGCTTCGCCGGCGGTCGGCGAACAACTGGCAACTGCTCGCACGCGCCATCGCCGAGGGCGACGGGCGAAAGGCAGAGCGGATCGCGATCAACCTCTACACCGATGCAACCGAAGCGGCCCGCGCCGTCACGCTATAGCGCCGAAGCGGGTGCAGTAGGCTTCGGTGCACGGACAGGACACGAACGGGACGCCTCGCCTGGAATGGGCGGCGGGACGTCCCCGATGTTCGAGCCCCCCTGACCGCCTCATGCCGGTCGGACGATCTCGAAGGTGCGGTCGGGTTCCAGCGTGTCGATCGCCTCGACGGGGTCGGGCTCGCGCCATGAGAACTGGCGGACAACCATCCTGTCCGGCATTACGTCGATCAGGGTGAAGCCGTTGCGCTCGTCGGGCGGGGCCGTCTGGTCGAACTCGATCAATCCGGACGGGGTCGGAACGATCCCGCGCGCGAAGCTCGGCCATCCCGCCGTCGAGGATCCGAGCGGACCTGCCAGGATCGAGTGAACCGGATTTGCCGACAGGTCGAGCTCTCTCGATCGGGTTACGGCGCCGTGGCCGATGGCGTGCAGGTCACCGGACATCATCGCCGCCGGACGTCGGGATTGGCCGCTCAGGGCGGCGACAAGGCGCTGATGCTGTTCGAACCATCCCGACTGCCACATGAATTTGCGTCTCCGTGTGGTCAGTTCCCCGGCGCCGCCCCCATGGGTGCTGACGACGACATCACCTGCGGAACCGGATGGGGCGACCACGTCAGGATACCATTCCCGCCACTTGCCAGCGCTCCAGCCGATCGGATGCGACGGGATCTGAAGGAAGTGGTGGGTCTCTTCCGCCTGCGTCCGCGCGATCAGCCAATCCTCCACGACGGGGGGGACGAGGCCGGCGGCCTGCCCCTTGAGCGTGAGGAACCGGCCGCAGTCGTACAGGGCAGCCTCGAAGAGCCGGCCCGCACGTATGGTTCCGAAGGCTTCGGAAACGCCCGGGCCGTTGCCCGGCGCCGAGGCACCGGGAAAGGCCACAGGCCGGGTCGGACTGGGCAGGAATTCCGGATAGTAGAGCCGCTGAACAGCCCGTCCGGCCCGAAGCATGAAATCGCTCGGCGGGAACGCGACATAGGATTCGAACGCGTCGTCATTTTCGAAATAGTCGTGATCGTCGCCGATGAAGAAGGTCGGTACGGAACGCAGCCGGGTTCCGTAGAGGTGCGCGATCTGCGGATCGGCCAATCGCTTTATCAACGCCTCGTTCGCACCTCTGGTCATCAGGTCCGACCGATCGAAATAGCCGTATTCGTCATAGACCTCCTTCGTGAGCTGGCGGATTTCGGCATTGGGGTGCTCAAGCCACGCTTTCTGGTCCCAGTAGATGTGATCGCCGTTTGCAACCACGATATCGGGGTCGAAGGAAAGGCCCCGTTCGAGGAGGCGTTGACGCAGAGCCAGAGGCCTGAAGGCCTCAACGCCTCCGACACTCTTGGCCGTCTCCAGGCCACCGGCACACGTGAAGCTCAGGATCCTGAAACTCCCCACTTCGGCGTCTGGTGGCGGCAGGGTTCGCACCGTCCACGGCGCCGCAATTGCCCCTTCAGGCCCCCTGAGGACAAGGTCGCAGGCCCGCCCGGGCGGCAGATCCCTTGCCCTGAAGCGCCAGAACCGACCCTCGGTATCCTGGGCAGTCGCCTCGGCCTCCCGACCATTGACCAGGAGACGGACATCGGACTTCGGCGTGGCGAAACTGACCTTGAGCAGCAGTTCCGTATCGGACGCGGTTGGCAGGATATGCGTGACATCCCCACTGTCCCAGTCCGACGGGACCGCCTGGGCCGAGGCCGTCGAGGTGCCAAGGGCGGAACTCGCGAGGCCTGCGGTGCCAAGTGCCAGAATGTCTCGCCGTGACAGGTCGCTCATGCATCGTCTCCCATGTGTTCGGTAAAGCCCTCAAGGCCGTGCTGGCGCAGTCGCCACACCAACTGGTCGAAACGGTCCTGGCCGAAAAAGGGTTCGCCGCGAAACACCATCACCGGTGCCCCCCAATGACCGATGTCGGTCTCGCGGCGCTGGTTGTCCTGGACGACACGCTCCAGTCGCTCATGGTCGCGATCAACCAGTCTGGAGACGTGTTCAGGATCGACGCCCGCGCGGGCAGCGACGTCATCGAGCTGCCTGCCGGAAGACCAGTCCTCGACCTCTGGCGACCAGAGCAGCCGGCTCAAATGATGAATGTAGGCGATGCCGGCGCCGAGTTCCTCTGCGGCGGCGATCCGCCATGTCAGATCCCGCACCCGGGACTGGTCCGCGAGAAGCCGGCCCGTCTGCGCATCGACGGCCACGGGGTCCGGTGTCGGCCAGGCGAGCGGCAGACCCAGAAAGTCGGCCGTCCGCACGATGTCGAGCTTGAAATATGCCAGCCATAGGGCGCTGCGCGACTCGATCATCTCTGGCATGCGCACGGCATGGGGATAGACAGGGCGCACGCTGACCTCAGCATTCGATCCTTTGTGGAGCTGGAACAGGCGTGGCGTAACCAGGTACGAATAGGGTGAACGCACCGACCAGTATACCTCCACCCCGAGAGCGTCCGTCCTGCCCATCAGGCCGCGCCCTTGAAGTCGAGCCGATCCGCTTGTGTCAGCGCGGCTCCGAGGCCTTTTGCGGACAGGTATGACCGCTCGCCCTCGACCCCCGCCAGATGCAGCCGGAAGAACGCCGTAAGCATCGCTCGGATCAGATCGTGGTGGCGGGGCAGGCCAGGATAACTGAACGACAGGCCGCGAAGCGCAGGATCCGGATCGCCGGAAAACGTGAAATGGTTTGCGCCGGCCAGGACAAGGAGATGCTGCTCGACGGTGCTGATCTGCTCGAAGGGGACCAGACGGGCGGGGGCGTCGAAATCACCGTTCGGCGCGTGATCCTCCGTTCCCGTGATGTGCGCAATCGGCATGAGCATGTTCCGGAACGCCGTTTCGGCCGTTCCGTAGCCGGGTCGAGGCGGCGATGGGCTCAGCGCGGCTGCCGCTTTGAGGGAGGGCAGCGCCAGAGACTGTCCGAACCCCTCCACGCTCTGGCCAGCCACGATCTGGGCCGTTATCGCGCCAAAGGAATGCCCGTACACGCCCGCGCGATCGGGATCGAGCCGGCGCAGGACATCCTCTGCGGCCGTCCGGATCTGCTCCACGGCGTAGCCCACATCCTGGAAGCGAACCGCCCCATACTGCGGATCCCGCACCGCGCGCGAAATCTGCTGGGCGTCCTCGCGAAACGCATCACGGTCGCTTCCCAGGTGCTGGAGGTGCAGCGATGCCAGCCCATGGCTGGCCAGGTGACGCCCGAACGTTTCGCCGCTGTCACGGGTCCCGCCGCCGCCATGGGAGTAGATCAGGACGGGCGCCGCCTCGTCAGCCTGCGGAAGGTAGGCACGCCACGGAACGTGTCGGCCTGACCTCGCCTCATCAACCCATATGCCCTGCACATCGTCGACCGCGAAGGGGCCGGGTCGTGCATGGGGGTCATCATAGCGTGCCGTGGGAAGGTCCTCGGGCAGTTCCGGCAGACTTATCCCCCGCTGCTCGAGCAGGCGGCGGCGAAGCCGGGACTGCGGTGCCTGGGGGGCTTCCTGGGCAGCGGCGCACCCCATGGCCAATCCCGTGGTCGTGACGCCCAACGCGGCAAGCACCCTGCGGCGCCGCCAGACGGCGGTCTCAGTCTGATCGGCTGGTTCGCGCACGGGTTCCCTCCCCTTCAAAGTCGACCTATTGCCTGCTTTATTGTCTACAATTTATCGCTCAACCGAACAGATCATACAAGGCGAAAAGGACGATTCTTCAGATATGCCGCCTGCGGCTCGAGAAAAATTGTCGACAATCTAGTAATCAATCGTTACGCCGTTGCGCGATGAAGGAGAGACGTTTGGCACGGTCCGCACCCATTCGTGAGACCCGGGCGGGGTCCTATCGCGCGTACGTCGTGGGGATTCTGCTCGTCGTCTATACGCTCAATTTCCTGGACCGGCAGATCGTCTCGATCCTGGCGGCGCCGATCCAGACGGACCTGGGCCTTTCGGACCTGCAGGTCGGGTTGATCACCGGTCTGGCCTTTGCGGTGTTCTACAGCGTTCTGGGTCTGCCCCTTGCCTGGCTGGCGGACCGCTTCAATCGGGTCCGGCTCCTCGCCATCGCCTGCGCCCTCTGGAGTGGCATGACCGCGGTCTGCGGCCTTGCCCAGTCCTTCACGACCCTGTTTCTCGCCCGTGTGGGCGTCGGTGTCGGGGAAGCGGCCTGCGTGCCGACCTCCCATTCGATCATCAGCGACTATTTCGGGCCGGAGGGACGCGCCAAGGCCCTCGCGATCTTCGCGATGGGCATACCCGTCGGCACCCTCGCGGGGCTCTGGATCGGGGGCGCCGTTGCCGATGCATACGGCTGGCGCGCTGCGTTTCTGGTGCTCGGCATTCCCGGCCTGCTTCTTGCCCTCCTGACCTGGCTGACCGTCGCCGAGCCGGCGCGTGCGGCCCATGCACCTCCTGCACCGAAGCTCGGCGCCGCCGTCGGAACACTTCTGAGAACGCCGGCCTACGTCCGGCTCACCCTGGCGGCCGCCATGGCAAGCGTCGCCGGGTATGGCCTTGTCGCCTTTCTCGGCGTCTTCTTCGTCAGGTCGTATGGCCTGTCCCTTTCCGAGATCGGGCTCGGCCTGGGCCTCGCAATCGGGATCGGCGGCGCCTTGGGCTCGATCGCGGGGGGCTATTTCCGAACGCTTCTTGGCGGAGCTCGCGGGGCACGGCGAGGCGCCGGGGCCGCTCTGGCCGCCGCGACACCTCTCGTCCTGCTGGCGCTCTGGGCACCATCAGCCGTGGCGGCCTTCGCGATCCTCCTGGTCGTGTCCGCCCTGAATTCCTGCTGGTACGGCCCCGTTTTCTCCGAGGTGCAGGAGCTGGCGGAACCCCGCACGCGCGCCATGGCCGCGGCGGTCTTCAACCTGATCGTCAATCTGCTCGGCCTCGGACTGGGGCCAAGCCTTGTCGGCGCCCTCAGCGATCTCGCCGGCCGGGGCGGAGCATCGCCTGCCGACGCGCTGCGGATCGGGCTCGCGGCGTCCGTCGTCTTCAATCTCCTGGCCGCCGCACTTCTCGTCTCGATCCGGCGCGCTTCATCCGATGACTCCACGAAATCCGAGGACCAAAGCCATGAGTGACACCGATCATCCCTACGCGAACGGGGCGGAAGCCCTTGTGGGCGGCCTGGCCGATGCCGGCGTAGACCTGTGCTTTTCCAATCCCGGGACCAGCGAGCTGGATCTCGTGGCCGCTCTGGAGAAGGAGACCCGACTCCGCACGGTCCCGGTGACCTTCGAAGGAGTCGCGACAGGCGCAGCGGATGGCTTTGCGCGGATGTCGGGACGTCCTGCAGCGACCCTGCTGCACCTCGCGCCCGGATTTCACAATGCGTCGGCGAACCTCCACAACGCACGGAAGGCGGCAAGCCCGATCGTCGCGGTCGTCGGCGACCATGCCCGTGACCATCGGGCCTACGATACGGCACTCAGTGCCGATCTGGAGGCGATTGCGAGCCCCCTGTCGGTCTGGCTATCCAGGGTGGACGATGCACGCGACGCGCACGCATCGGCCGTCGACGCCACACGTGAGGCGCAACGTTCGAGCGGGACCGCAACGCTTCTGGTTTCGGCGGAAGCTGCATGGACGGATCTGTCGGCGAACCAGGACCTCGCGACCGCAGGACGGGTACCCGAACCCGATACGGCGCCGGACATCGAAGGGGCGGCCCGTGCCCTCGCCCAGGCCCGCCAACCCGCGCTGCTCGTTGGCGGGCGCGGTCTGTCCGAGACCGGGCTTGCGGCCTGCGCCCGTCTCTCGCACGCGGGCATCCGTATCCTGAGCGAACTCTTTCCGGCGCGGCATGCACGTGGCGCAGGTCGCTTCGTTCCAGAGCCACTGCAATACTTCACCGAAGCCGCGCAGTCCCAGCTCACCGGAACCGACCTTCTCCTCGTGGCAGGAACCCCTGCACCGGCCGGCACGTTTGCCTATCGTGATCGGCCGGCCAGGCCCCTTCCCGAGGGATGTGAAGACATGGTTCTCCGCACTGATCCGAGACGGGTCGACCGCGCGTTGGACCAGCTTGCGGACGCGCTCGGCGCACCGAAATCGGCACCAATCGGCGCCGCCGCACAGGAGCGGCCCGGACAGCCCGCCGGATCGATCACGCTGGAGACCCTGGCGTTATCGCTGCGACGCCATCTGCCCGAAGACGCCATCGTCTCCGATGACGGCGTCACGGCAAGCGGGTTCGCCTTCTCGGCTTGCGGCGGCGGGCCGAGGCACGACTGGCTCAAGCTGACAGGCGGCGCGCTCGGTCTGGGAGTCCCACTGGCTATCGGCGCCTCGCTCGCCGAACCCGGCCGCCGCAACGTGTGTCTCACAGGCGACGGCGCGGCCCTCTATACCCTCTCCTCCTTGTGGACCCTTGCCCGGGAGGGCCTGGACGTGACGGTCATCGTGATCGCCAACCGGAGCTACGATATCCTCAAATTCGAACTCAGCCGGATGCCGCACATCAATCCGGGGCCGGGGGTCATGAAGGCTCTGAGCCTCGATCCGCCCCATACCGATTTCGCCGCGATCGCCCGCGGCTTCGGGCTTTCGGCGATGACGTGCGAGACGGCGGACGACTTCGATCGAGCGCTCGAACGCGCACTTGCCGAAGGCGGGCCGCAAGTCATAGAGGCGGTCACCCGAAGCCCGTTGGCGTCCTGACAGTCTTGATACTGTTCGCAGCCGTCCGGCCAGGCCAGACGCGTCCGCAGACGCCGCCAGTCAGGCCGGCGCGTCTTGTCCGGCTGGCGCGGCACGCCCAGCGCACCAGGGCGCACCCGTCTTTTCATTGCGTTTTGCAGGCTTTGACGTATACAACTGTGTCAACAATCAAGAGCGAATGAATGTCCGGTTCTCCCCGCAGACGGGTCACGTCAGAAGATATCGCGGCGCAATTGATCCGCCTGATCGATGGGAAAGTCTATCAGCCTGGCGACCGGCTTCGGGAGCAGGAACTGGCGGCTCGCTTCGGTGTCAGCCGCGGGCCGGTCCGCGAGGCCCTGCGTTCGCTCGAGGCGAAGTCGCTGGTCAAGATCGAACCCATGCGCGGGGCATCGGTCGCCCGGCTCACCGACGAGGACGCGCGCGACATGGTCGAGATCAGCGCAGCGCTATTCGCGCTCACCGCGGCGCGGGCGGCCCGTGCATGCCCGGCTGACACCAAACGCCTCGAGCATGACCTCGCGTCTCTGAAATCCATGGTGGACGACGGATCCAATGCCCGGGATTTCTTCCGCCAGACGCTACGGCTTGGCATCTCGACCATGAAGCTTGCCAACAGCCCGAAACTCTCCGCCCATCTGAGCGACGCGCGCATCGGGGCACCAGACATGTTCGGCCCCCTCGGTTTCACCACGGAGGGACTGCGCAGGACCGCTGTCGCCAAGTGGGAGCGCCTGGTCGATGCGATCAAAGCGGGAGACCCCGACAGCGCCAGCCGGCTTGCCTGGGAAGTTCATATCGACGCCCTGCAAGCCGCACTCGAGATCGTCGGCTGATCACGCGGTCGCAAGTGCCAGGATGGCCCGTTCCAGCCCATCCGCCACCGGCGCAAGAAGCTCCGGGCCTGTGCTGTCGGCCATGTCGATGGGCGTGTGGTGCAGGTCATGACTCGCAAACACACCAAACAGGTTCTCGTAACCCTCAGCCAGGAAGACACGGGTCTCGCCATGCGCTTCTTCCGGCCGGACATGCTGGGGTCGCTCAAGTCCCGGCTGACCGGCAAAGGCCGTGGCAAGCGTCGGAAGGAAGGCCTTCGTGCCGGTGACGAGATAGCGTGCCGCATCGGGTCCAAGGTCTTCCGCCCGCCGCAGACCTGCGTCGCTGCTGCGCCACTGGTAGGTGGCCATCCCTGCGCCCAGATGAGCCCAGACCGCGACCTCACCTGGCTTGGGAACGGCGCGGCGTAGGGCATCGCGCGCGCCGACCCCATCAATCTCGTGTCCCGAATTCGCAATGAAGACGAGACGACGGCCGGGAAGACGCTCCGGAAGGCGCGATGCGAGCGCCCGCCAGAACGCGATCCCCGGACCCCGTTCGCCTCCGCAATGGAACCAGCCCGAGATTGGCGTCGACACGACGATCGCCGGCCCGGCCCCCGGACGCTCGCCGGCGACACTGCGCATGACCGCCTGCGGTTCCAGATCGGCCTGGACGCGCAGCGTCAGACGAGCCCCCGCCCGTGCGGCGTCACGCAGTCCCGACGCTTCCCGGGGAGCACCGTAGGCCACGGGACAGGGAAAAGGGGTCCGGGAGACGTTAGAGTTCAGGGCGATGATTTCGCCGGTCAATCCTTGCGTCAGAAGGACGACACCGGCAGGTTGACCCGCGATTATCGTGTCGAGTTGGTCCCGCGCAGGTCCCTGATTGAGGGTCCCATAGGTCGGAAACGGCAGATCGACCACCGCGATGCAACCCGCAACGTCCGGCAGAGGCCCTGTCGGATCCGTGACGAGCACACCCCTGGCCTCGATGCCAGCGGCCGGCGTGGTAACGATCGGCCAGGCGGGAAACAGGCCCAGAGGTGCCGACGCCTCCCACGCGATCTCGGTCGTCCGCGGCTCGAAATAGGGCACCCGACCCTCGATGAACCGGGTCTCGAACCCGCTATGGTCCAGACCTTCACGAAGCCAATCGGCCGTCGCCAGATCACCAGGAGAGGCAGTCCTGTGCACACCCAGTTCGACGTACCGTTCCACGTCGGCCTGCAAGGCATGTCCATCCATGGCTGACCCCTTCCCTCTCCAGTCCGGCAATCCGGTACCCGACCGCACCGAGCATGCGGCGGCAGACAGGGGCATCGCCGTACACCAGGCCAACAGCGTTCGGCGGTGCAGCCACGAAGCCGTTCGCTCGGTTCGGCGTTCATCTCGGTCGCCCATCCTCGAAACCCCACCTCTCAAACGCGCACAATATTGTTGACAATGTAAGGGGTGCCGTAGTGGGGTGTAAAGCCGAAAGGGAGGGGTTATGGGGATTGTTATACGGCTCGGTCTGGCGGTGCTCCTGGGCGTCGGGATCGGTGCGGCGACGGCCCTCTGGTCGATCGGCGCGCTCGGTGGGTCCAGCTCCGGTTACAGGATCTCGGTGGACGGCTGGACCGGCGATACCGCGATCGGCTCGACGGCCAGCGACCCCTATACGCGCGCCCGGATCGCCCGGCGCGGTCTCATGGCCCTGGCGCGCGACGAAGCCATCTACTTCTTTCGTGATCGCGATGATGCGGGTCGCCGGCTCCGGGCCGCCTGCACCTACAGGCTTTCGGGCTCGCCCCTGCCCGCGCGCTGGTGGTCGGTGACGCTCTATGCCGCCGACGACTATCTCGCCCGAAATGACGACGGCGCACATTCCGTGTCGGCATCCTCGCCGGGCATGAACGATGGGAGCTGGGACGCAACGATAGGACCTTCGCGCGCCGAAGGTCCCTGGCTGTCCACGGCCGAGGCGGGTGCGTTCAGTCTGACGCTGAGGCTGTACAATCCATCGGACGCGCTCCGGCAGTCGCCTGACACGTTCGATTTCCCGCGTGTCGAGCGCATTGGCTGTGAGGGGGGTGACAATGATGCGGCGTGAATGGATCTGGCTCGGTCTCGCCGCGATCGTGTCCGGCACGGTCGCACACGCCGCGACGCTTCACGCCTATCCGGCGCGGGAGATGCAGACCGTCATCGACCGAACCGGCCGCGATGGCGAACGGGAGAACACCCTCGTCCACGCCCAGCCGGTGACCCCGGCGTCGAGAAACGTCGTGCGACCGTCGCCCGATCTGATCTATTCGATCTGCATCTACGACCTGGCCGAAGGTCCGGTGGATATCAGGATGACGCGCTTTGACGCGTACCATTCGCTGTCGCTCTACGACTCGCGGACCAACAACTATTATGTGGTCAACGATCTTGAGTATGAGGGTGAGGCAAAGCGCGTGCGGCTCGTGCTGTCGCGTGATCGGGCGCAGGCCATTCCGGAAGCCGATGCGCCCCCCGTCGAGACGGTCATCTCCCCGACCCGGAAAGGTGTGGCGCTGATCCGGCGCCTGGCGACCCCGGAGCGCGTCCTCCAGCAAGCCCTCGACGTGCGCGACCGCGACCATTGCCGCCCCCAGTCGGCCGAGTCCCCTGATCCCTAGAAAGCAAGTTCGGCGCAAACGGACTCGGTTACGGACGGATACTTGCGCAGGAACAATGATGTAAAGCGACGGTCTGGAGTGAAGCGACAGATCGGCGTTTTAGGGCATCTTCACCTCAGTCTTAGCGCATCTTCAAGTCAATCGAAGTCAGTGAAGATGCGCTATGTTCTTGTTTTTGAGCATTTTCTTGCCGCAACCCGGTGTCTACTTCGCTTGAAAATGCTTCACGCAGCGGTTTCTGTCGGTACTGCGGGCGTGCTATACGCCGCGCCTATGAGTGATGCGATCGGTCCCGGCGATCTGGTCCTGTGCGTGAATGCGGGTCCCAACCATGTGACGGGCATGCCCGTTCCCCTGGTGGCCGGCGAAACCTACATCGTTGCCGCCGCCCTGGACTTCGCCTGCCCCTGCCAGCGTGCGGACGCATTGCTCGATGTCGGTGTCGGCTTCGCCTGGTGTCAGTCGCGCTTCAGGCTCCTGCCGAAACCGCGCGCACGCAGCCGGCCACGTTCCGTCGAAAGGCCGAAGGAAACGGAAAAGGCCTGAGGCCGCAACTCATCGGATGAACGCGCGTGGCTGCTTCCGGCACGCGCAGCACGCCCGGCCTGACGACGCGGCGCATCAGACCGTCCATTGCTTGAAGGCGAGACCCGTGGCCTTCCGGAATCGCGCGGCGTCGTCCGCCAAGGCGTCGGCCAGGCGGGCCCTCACCCTGTCCGGGAAACTGGGGGGTGGCGCTTTCGCCTCCGGCAGGACCACGTGGCGTTTCGCCAGATTGATCACGGAGCGAGGCAGACGCCCACGCAATTGCTGGCCGAGTTCCGACTGCCGCAGGCGACTCCACCAGCGAGGGCGGCGGGCCAGTTCCTCTGTGGAGTTGCTCCCCATCTCGAGGGGGGTCAGGCGGACACCGGAAATCCCCAAGGTCTCGCAGAGGCCCGACACCGTCGCCTCCGGGTCGGTAATGAGATCGTCGAAATCGATGATCCGGACCCTGTCGCCAAAACGCGCCCAAAAGGGTTCGAGGCACAGGTGGTAGCGACTGGCATGCAGGATGTGCCGCCCGGTCCAGCTGGACAGCAGCTCTTCCGGCGGGGGCGTGTCGGCCTCAAGCCAATGCTTGCGATACTGCGATATGGCCCGGTCGACCGGGTCGCGGGCCACAAAGAACACGGCCATGTCCGGGTTCGCCTGATGCAGCAGCTCGGCTGCGTCGGGGTTGATGTCGGTCTTGGCGTAGTTGGGCGAGATGTCGCCCCAAAGGGTCTCCTCGCCAGCGAACTGGCTGGCATACCAGTTGAACCCCCTGGCCACCGATTGCTTCGAGCAGAAGAAATCGGTCTCTTTCATCCTGGCCACGGAAATCTGCGGTACCTGACGAAGCAGGTCGTAGATCTGGGTCGTGCCGGCTCGCATCGCACCAATGATGGCGAAGTCCGGGCGTTTCGGGCGGGTCATGGCAATCCTTCGCGTTTCGGCGCCTCGGGCTGTGTTGCCAAGACAGCAGGTCTCATGCCACGTCAGTTAAAAAGACGCACCGGTCCGGGGTAAAGCAGGCTCCGCAGCGCGGCCGGCGGGCCCGGCAGGATGGCGCTCAACCGGTCCCGGCGCGCGATCCGGCCTCGCCGGCGCGACTGGTCAGCTGGGCCACCCGGGCCAGGATCGCCAGCAGGGTCGCGTCACGGGGCGCGGCGATGTAGCGTGGCTCCCAGTCGGGGTCGAATTTCTCCTTGAAGCGGCGAAGACCCTGGAAATTGTAGAAGCGCTCGCCCCGGTCATAGATCAACTGGCCAACACGGGCAAAGATCGGGGCATGGCGCGCGTCCACGAGGCCCGAAAGCGGCGCCATGGCCAGGTCGAAGCGGCGGTAGCCCACCGACTGTGCCCAGAGGATGAGCTCCACGAGCAGGAAGTCCATCGTGTTCGTCACCGCGCGCTCCGGATCGTAACGCATGAGATCGATCCCGGCCCATCCGCGGTCCGGCGTGACCAGAAGAGAGCCGAACGCGACCGCCTGCCCGCCCAGCTCCGCAATCCCTATGGGGCAGTGATCGAGGAAGCCAGGATCGAACGCACCGAGGGAAAACCCCTTCTCGTGCCCGCCATTCATCTCGATCCAGGCGTCCGAAACGGGCCTCAGTCGTGCGATAAGCGCTGGATCATGGGGCGGCATCGAGAGGGTGAAGGTGGCGCCATGGCGTTCCGCGAGCTTCCGGCGCCCGCGGCGGATAACCTCGCGCTTTCGCCCCGACAGGGAAAAGGCGGCCAGGTCGAGGACCGCATTCTCACCGACCTTCTCGGCCTTGAAGCCAAGATCGAACAGGACGGGCAGGGCCTCCGGCGGTACCGCATAGACGGCGGGCTGCATGGCGTCACGTTCGGCCGCTTCAAGAAACGCTGTCAGCGCCGCCGCCCAGGCGGCGCGGGGGCCGATGGGCGCCCCCAGTGCGATGCGGGAGGACCCGATCTCTCCAAACGCGATGGCCGCCTCCCCGCCGGGCGCGATGAACACGCGCTTGTCACCGGCGAGCGCGAGCACCGCCTCGGGCCGGGCCCCGTCGGCGGCTGCCAGGCAGGCCGCCACCTGTCTCAGATCCTGATCCCCGGGCGGCGCGGCACGCTGGCGGGCCGGACTGGACGCAAGCCACACAACGGCCCCGGCGAAGAAGGTCACGAGAACGAGGGCGACCGGCCGTCCGGCAATTCCCAGATCGGCGTCCAGGACCAGGTCGTGAAAGCTCGCCTCGACGAAGCCGGACCTGTGACTGATCCATAGCAACGCGGCAAAGGCGGCGGCCAACAGCGCGAGGGTCGTGGCGAGTGTCCAGGTCCAGCTGAAGGAAATCCGGCTGAGCGCCGATTTCCGGAAGAAGGCGTGGCGGACCGATACCAGCAGCACCGCGAGCCCAAGATACATGGCCGCCTCGATCGGGCGCGGCTTGAAGACCGTCGACAGGATGAGTCCGTGCAAGACCACCAGGAGCGTCAGCACCCAGGCCGCGCGGACCCGGCGCAAGAGGCCGGTCGACAGGGTCATGAGGGCCAGGCCGCCCATCGCCAGCAGATAACCGGGAAGCTCGGCCGTGGGCCGATAGGCCCGCGACACGGCGGCCAGTTGGGAGCCCGGCAGCGCGGCGGAAACCAGCGCGAGCGCACCGGCCAGAAAGACCAGGATCGCCACGGCGCGTGGCGCTCGGTCGAAGACCATCGCGCCGCCCCGTTCGCGCCAACTGCCGACGGGCTCACCCATCGCTACCCACCTGGCGCGAGGTCATCGCTCGGATATCGGCCGCGATCCGCGCGGCATTGGACCGGTTCAGAAGCGAGACATGTGTGGCATCTGGGATGACGGTCACCCGGCCGAATCCCACCTGCTCCGCGGCGGCGGCGGCCACCGGTGCGTTGCCGCCCCCGCCAGGGGTGTTCGTGAAGACCGAAACGGGCGTTCGGGACGCGGCCATGCCCTGCAGCCAGTCCATCTCGAGCCCCTGTTCGAGCACGGCCGCGATTTCGGCGCGGGCCGCGCGGTGATGGGCCGGTTGGCCCATGGCGCGGCGCTTGTCCGCGGCCGCATCGGCGGGGAGGTCAAGCGGATCGGGCAGTAGAACCGCCAGGCCCGAGAGGGCGCCCGTCCTGGCCAGGACGATACCGGCGTCCATGGCGCGCAGCGCCCAGGGAAAGAACCGCTGCGCCCGGGCACGGTCGAGGGTCTGGGGCCGCACCGCATCAATGAACACGAGACCGGAAAGCTCTTCGGGGTAGAGGTTGGCCCAGGCGTGCAGGCGCAAGCCGGCCATGGAATGACCCACCAGCACGAACGGTCCAGCCTGCCCCAGCGCATCGCGCAGGCGGCGCATGTCTTCCACATGCCAGTCGGGTGTCGGCGCCTGGCCCCGCGGTGGCGGGTCGCTCCAGCCGAGCCCGGCACGGTCGTAGAGACAGACGCGATGGTCCGATTTCAGGTGCTGCTGAATCCACCAGCCATCGGCGTGGATGCCAAAGGCGCCGGCGTCATACAGAACGAAAGGCGCGCCGTCCGGTCCCATGCAGCGCACATGCAGGTGACGGCCCGGCGCCACCTCGACCAGCGTGCCCGCGGGCTCAACCGGTGCGCGGGGCATTGCGCTCACCGCGCCCAGCATGGACAGGCCCATCCACGCCATGGCCAGCCCGGCCGTCAGGCCCAGGCCCATCCATTTCAACACCCGGCCGATCGTGCGACTGGTCAAGCATATCCCCTGCGATCAACCCCGTTGCGCGGTCCGAACCACCGCTTCCGGAGATAGGGATTGCGTCCGGTCTTGCCCAGCATTCGCCCATGGGTCCGCCTCAGGCCGTGCGTGCCAGGTACACCGTTTGCGTAACCTCCCGGCCCGTCAGGGGATTATCGAACCGCACAGGCACGGCCCAGGCGACAGGAAAGACCGCTTCAAGGCAGGCCAGGAACCGCGGATCGGTCGCCGCATCGGACCACAGGCCGAACACCCCGCCGGGTTTCAGGAACCGGGCCAATGCCCTCAGGCCGTCAGGCTGGTAGAATCCCTTGCTGCGCCCGTCGAGAAGATCGTCGGGCGCGTGGTCGATGTCGGCCAGGATGGCATCGAACCGGCGGCCCGGGCGCTGTGGATCGAAGCCTGCGCCGGCCGCCATGGCGAAGAAATCTCCCGTCACCAGGTGACACCGCGGATCCTCAACGAGCTGACGGCCCAGCGGCAGGAGGCCGGCCTCGTGCCACTCGATCACCGGCGCCAGGAATTCCACGACACGCACATCCGCCACACCCGGCGCGTCCAGCGCGGCTCGGGCCGTATAGCCAAGCCCCAGACCGCCGACGACCACGTCCAGTCCCCCGGCTGCGGCGTCCGTCCCCACCGCGATCGGGTCGGGCCGCGCCTCCTCACCGCCGCCCTGGCTCCGGCACGCGGACACGCCGTACGTGGCAAGCGCGACTTCCGAGTCAACGAAGTGGCTGGTCATCAGGAACGCCTCGCCCAGGAGGATCTCGTAGACCTCCCTGCCGAGGCGGGCATCGTGCCGGCGGCGCAGGCTGAGGGCGCCGATCGGGGTCGGGCAGTAATCCAGTTCCTCGAACAGGCGGCTCATCGCATCGCCTCCTTGGCTATGGGGGGATGGCGTCATGCCCAGATCCTTGTCAAACGAAGTGGGCACCGGTTCGCGTGAAGAAAATGCTCAGCACAAGACCCTGGGGCATACTCACTGACCCTGTTTGACTTGAAGAAGCACTAGGCGGTCGGGTCCAGTACCGCATACGCGGCGGTCCCATCGACCCGTCGGGTCTGCCCGGGCATCAAACCGTCCACAGAGGCGCCGCCGATGCGCCAACGAACCAGCCGAAGCGTCGGATGACCCACGGTCGCGGTCATTCTGCGGACCTGTCGGTTGCGTCCTTCCCGCAGGGTGATCCGCAGCCAGCAATCGGGAACGGACTTCCGAAACCGGACCGGCGGATCGCGTGGCCAAAGGTCGGGCGGCTCGATCCGCTCGACCTCCGCTGGACGCGTGGTCCCATCCTTGAGGCGCACGCCCCGGCGCAGCCGATCCAGCGCCTCGCCCGATGGCTCACCTTCGACCTGAACCAGGTAGGCCTTGGCCAGCTTGAAGCGAGGACTGGCGATCCGGGCCTGCAACGCGCCGTCATTGGTCAGCAGGAGAAGTCCTTCACTGTCCTTGTCCAGCCGTCCGGCCGGATAGACGCCTCCCACCTCGACCAGCGGCGCCAAAGTGTCCGATCCATCCACCGCCGCCCCTCCGGTGAACTGTGACAGCACCCCATAAGGCTTGTTCAGAAGGATCAGGCACACCTGGTCGGGGGGCATGACCTGTGGCTTGAAACGGCTCATCCCCGGTTATTAAACCAAGTTCGGAGCAAACGGAATCGTTTGCAAACAGTGTCTTGCGCATGAACCAAAGCCTGACGCGACAGTTTGTTGTCAGTCGACGGGCCGGCGCACGTCCCTCATCCTGCTGACAGATGGATCGGGACACCCTTTTTCCGCGCGATTTCACACTTAGGTGACGCCCAGGCCGGGGATGGCCGGCCAGATGGCCGAGAAACCGGGATTGCGCGCATGTCCCCCTCCCTTCGCCTGGCCGTTACCGGCTTTCTGTCCACGGCGATCGGCTTCGGCCCCGCGCGCATGGGGTTTGGCCTGTTCCTGCCGACCTTCCGTGACCGGTTCGCCCTGACGATCGCGGACGCAGGGATCATCGCCGGCCTGGGGTTCCTGGCGTTTCTGCTGGCGCTGCCCGTGGCGGCGTGGCTGAGCGAGCGGTTCGGTCAGCGATTGCCCGTGTGCGCCGGCGCGCTCCTCGCCAGTGTTGGCTTCGTCACCGTTGCAGGCGCTACGTCACCCGGCGCCCTCGCGCTGGGCGTGGCTCTGGCCGGCACCTGCGCCGGTTTCTGCTGGGCACCTTTCAACGATGCTGCCGAGCGTACGCTCGAGCCAGCCCAGCGCCCCGGCGTCCTGTCAGCGGTGTCAACCGGCACCACCACGGGCGTTGCCGCCGCCGGCGCGCTCTACCTTGCCGTGGCCAGTCATGCCCTCGACTGGCGCCTCGTCTGGAGCCTGTTTGCCGGCACAGCGATCCTGCAGGCCCTTCTGGCGGCGCGCCACATGCCAAGCCGCCGGGCGCGGCCCGCGGGTGTCGAGGGCTTCACCCCATTCTCCCCTGCAAAGGCCCTGCTCTATGCCGCGGCTCTGGTCTTCGGGGCAAGCAACGCCGTCTATCTATCGTTTGCCGCCGATCTCGTGGTGGCCTCAGGCGGGCTCGGGCTCGCGCAGGACCGCATGGCCGGTGCGGTCATCTTTCTCGCCTATGGCGCCACCGGACTCGTCGGCCTGTGGACGGGGCACCTTGAAGCCCGGACCGGTCTTGCAGGGCTTCTGGCCATGATATTCGGCGCATTTGCGCTCTCGCTTGCTCTTCTGGGCCTCGCCCCGGACCGATGGGTCGCGGTTCTCGCCTCGGCCGGGCTGCACGGCGCGGGCGTCATGACCATAAGTGCGGTTCTGTCCTTCTGGAGCCTGCGATTGTTTCCTGGCCGGGGATCTCGCGGGTTCACCCTGGCCTTGACCGCCGTCGCCCTGGGCAGCGTGGTCGGTCCCCCGCTCGTCGGCACCCTCGCGGGGACAAGCGATCTTGAGACAGCGTTCCTGATCGCCACGCTTGCCCCTCTCGTAATGGCAGGCGAATTCGCGCGGCAGGCCCGCCGGGTCCACCGACGCCCCCGCCACACGCAAGCGGCGGGCGGCCCCGGAGGAGCCGCCCGCCTGCAATGAAACACTGCAACTGGAAGCGCGGTCTAAAGAGTTGGTCTTTCGTTTCACGCCAGACCGGCGCTTTGCATCATTGGTCTTGCGCAAACATCCGTTCGCAACCGGGTCCGTTTGCTCCGAACTTGATCTAGAACCGGGTGCGCAGCGTTACGCCGTAAGTGGCGGGATCCTGGACGAATTGCCCACGGGCCCGGTCGCCATAGCCACCACGCAGCGGGATGTTGAACGTCACGTTCTTTGTCCGCTCGTCGAAGATATTCTGGCCCCAGAATTCGATCGCCCAGGCCTTGTCCGGAGCCTCGAAGCCGATACGCAGGTTCACCTTGGTGTTGGCGTCCTGGATATCGCCGGGAAGCTCAGGCTGCGCAGCCACAAGGGCCAGCACTTCCTCGACCGTGTCGGCGGGTCCGACGAGGCCGACGCCCAGCCCGTCCAGACCGTCAGGATTGTCGATCTGAAGCTCGGTCACAGCCTCGACAGGCTGGGTGCTCGTTCGCCGCTCCGTCTCATAGCGCACCGATCCGGTGGCGAAGAAGTTCACGCCGCCATTGAAGATCGGCTTCTCATAGGTGGCCCCCAGGATCGCCACCCATTCCGGCGCATTCGTCAGGTCGCTTCCGCAAAGGGTCAGCGGATTGCGGGCGAAGTCCGGATCGTTCGGGTCGAATGGCGTGCAGTCGTCGGGATACTTGGCGTCCGCGTAGGTGACGCCAAGGCTCGTGCCCAGCGCATCGGTGAGCTGGACCGCGCCCTCGAACTCGACGCCGGAGCTTTCGGCCTTGCCGACATTGAACGTCTGGAATCGGGTCCCGGTGAACTCGAGAACCTGGAAGTCCTCCATCTCCTGGAAGAACACGGCCACATTGGCGCGCGCCCGTCCGTCGAGCAGGTCGCTCTTCAGACCAACCTCATAGGCGTCGATCTTCTCGGAGTCGAAGCGCGGATCGCCCCCACCGGCCGCCGCGGAGGCGTCCAGGTTAAAGCCGCCCGACTTGAAGCCGTGGGTGAAGCTCGCATACACGTTCGTCGTGTCATTGACAGCGTAGCTGCCCTTCACGGTGTAGACGAGTTCGTCATCCTCGAAGGTGTCGTCGAACTCCTGCGGCAGCGAATTGAGGAGATAGGCCTGCGGCCCCGCCGCCACACTGGCGTAGGGTTCCTGCAGATTGTCCGGATCGATCGCGGGCGCGGCGAACACGAAGCAGTTCACCACGGCCGACAGCTCATCCAGGCGAATCACGTCCGACAGGTTGGTGTTCGGCGCGAAGCCCGCCGCCACCGTGCTGTAGAACGCATTACAGGCGTTGAACTGTCCACCCGTCTGTTCGAACTTGCCGTCCTTCGACTCGTCGACGTAACGCAGACCGACTGTCAGATCGATCCGGTCGGTGACCTCCAGGACGTTGTGGGTGAAGATCGACATCGATTCACCCTGCTGGGTGAAGGTGTTCTCAGCGAAATCGCCCTCGGTGCTGACGCCCGCGGCGAGATTGGCGAAGACGTTGCCTGCCGATCCGCCCAGAATGCTGAGCGCCGTGGACTCCTGAAGGTCGCCGAGCAGGGTCAGCGAACCGGCAGAGACGATCTCCTCGTCGGAGTAGTAGGCACCGACAAGCCAGTCGAGCCGGTCGTCGAAGGCGAGTCCCGCCAGTCGAAGCTCATGGGTGATGGTCTCGATGTCCGTACCGCCGGGGAAGAAATTCCCGCCGCCGAGGGCTTCCGCCTCCGGTGAGACGCCGACAGTAAACAGATCGGCGCCGACATAGTCGGTATTGCGGAAGGATTGGGTCTCGAAATCGCGATAGGAGCCGATGTAGGTGAGGTCACCCAGCGGCGTCTCGACATTGTACTCTGCGGAAAGACCGAAGCTCTCGACCTTCTCGAAGAAATTCTCCCCATTGGAATCGTAATCTTCCAGTTCGGGCCCGGGAATGTTCGGCGCGCCGCCGGTCGGACCCAGCGTGCCGGAGGGGAAACCTGGCCCGAAGAAGCCCGCGGGCGCAGCAAAGGCGGCCGCACGGGTTGTGTCATTGTGCCAGACCGCGTCGCAGCACTGATCCTCGGCCTCGTTATAGTCCAGGATCAGGCGCATCTCACCGCCCTCGCCCAGGTCGGCCAGGGCCTGGCCGCGCAGGACGAGACGGTCCAGCGCGCCGCTTTCCGACCCGTTCAGCCCCTCGACGAAGCCTTCACGTTCACGCACGGCACCTGAAAGGCGCACGCCCAGCATGTCCTCGACGACCGGAATGCTCACGCCGGCCTGCAGGCTGCGAAGCTCGTAATTGCCGACGGTCGCGTTCGCAAAGCCCTCGACCTCGGAGAGGTTCGGCTTCTTGGTGCGCACGACGAGGGCACCCGCGGAGGTGTTGCGGCCGAACAGAGTCCCCTGGGGCCCGCGCAGCACTTCGATCTGCTGGATGTCCAGAAGATCGGCGAGCGCAATGCCCGGGCGCGACAGATAAACCCCGTCGACGAACACGCCGACCGAGCTTTCCAGGCCGATATTGTTGCCGGTTGTCCCGACGCCGCGCAGACGAAGGGTAACCCCACCCGATTGCGTGTCCGACGTGTTCAGGTTGAAGCTGGGGGCCAACTGCTCGAGCCCGCCAATGTCGCGCACCCCGGAACGTTCCAGCGCTTCGGGGTCAAGCGCCGTCACGGCGATCGGCACATCCTGCAGGCTCTCTTCCCGCTGGGTTGCCGTCACGGTGATCTGGCCAAGGCGCCGCGCGGTGCTTGCCTCGGCTTCCGGAGCCTGTGCGGCTTCCCCGGCTTCCTGGCCAAGCGCAGGACTGTAGGCGCCGACTGCAAACAGAGATGCGCCCGCGAGCAGGATGTACTTGTGGCGTGGGGACGATTTCATTGATTAAACTCCTCCCGGGCGGTTCTCGAAAAAGAAACGCCTGTCATTATGATCACTTTTTTGCGCAAGATGTCGGTTCTGGGATGGACAGCGCAAGGGTATACTCTTTTGCAGCGCACAGACATGTCAACTGCCTGCAGCCGGGCGGAGGCCCCAAAAGTGTAGCAGATTGTATTATTGCCACAGATTCTGCGATTGCGAAGACGCAGCTTACCCAGCGTCAGGCGATGGCGTAACGCGTGCCTGTTTTACTTGGTCCCGTAGCGGACCCAGACGGTCCCGCGGCCTGAGCGCCGATCCCTCCGATCATCTTGAAAGGACGCGGCCACCATACCGATATCAGCGGCGGCTCGAAGCCGCATCCCGATGCGGCCCGGGCCGTCGGTTCAGACGAGTAGCCATCTGGACAGGACAAGAACATGGCTGACACCTTCGAGATGGAGGCGGAGCGAAACCCCAGGCTATCGGCGCGCGCGCGCAGGCGACGCCAGCGCAATGGCTGCCTCGCGGCGGTTGCCTTCGTGGGGTATCTGGCCCTTCTCTTCACCATCGCCGCCACCCAGGGCTGAGCCCGCCAAGGTTCGTTTTGACTTCCAGGGCACCTGCGCCGACACTGGAAAGCCATGAGCTGGAAAGACGAAGTCGACGAGATTCACCGGCGGCGCGCCCTGGCCCTGGAGCAGGGGGGCGCGGCGGGCGTAGGCCGTCAGCATGAGAAGGGCCGGCTGACAATCCGGGAACGGATCAAGCTGTTGGTCGATTCCGGCAGTTTCGAGGAAATCGGGATCGGTGCCGGCGCGGCCGAACGCGGGGCCAATGGCGAGACGCTCGACTTCACGCCTGCAAACTTCCTCCTTGGCTTTGCCCGGATAGACGGACGCAGGGTCATCGTCGGCGGCGAGGATTTCACGATCCGGGGCGGGTCGCCTTCCCCGGCGGGCCTGCGCAAGTCGGTCTATACAGAAGACCTCGCCATACGGTCACGTGTCCCACTGATCCGGCTGCATGAAGGCGCCGGCGGCAGCGTTGGCGGATCCGGGGGGCCGAACCTGCCGCCGCCGGTGTTCGGCCCGTCCCGGTTTCGCGCCGTGGCCGATGCCATGGCCAGTGTGCCCGTTGCGAGCGCTGCACTGGGTGCAGTCGCCGGACTGCCGGCGGCCCGGCTCGTGTCGTCGCATTTTTCCGTGATGTCCAAGGCCACGGCCCAGGTGATGGTGGCGGGTCCGGCGGTCGTCGAGCGCGCCATGGGCGAAACGCTGAGCAAGGACGATCTCGGCGGCGCGGAGGTGCACACCCGCAACGGCACAGTGGACAATGCGGCAGACGATGAGCGCGACGCCCTCGCCCAGATCCGGCGCTTCCTGTCGTATCTGCCCGATCATGTCTGGCAGCTCGCGCCCGTCCTGCCATGCGACGATCCGGTCGACCGGCAGGAGGAGGCGCTGCTGGATCTCGTCCCGCGCTCGCGCCGACGCGCATTCGACATGCGCCAGGCCATCCGGCTGATCTTCGACACCGGCAGCCTCTTCGAGATCGGCAAGGGGTACGGTCGGGGACAGATCGTCGGCCTGGCGCGTCTCAACGGGCAGCCGGTGGGGGTGTGGGCCAATGACGGCCGCCATCTTGCAGGCGCGATGACCGCGGACGGTGCGCAGAAGGCCCAGCGCTTCATCGAACTCTGCGAGACGTTCCACCTGCCCATCGTGTGCCTCGTCGACGAGCCGGGCTTCATGATCGGTTCGAAAGCGGAACGCGAGGCCACCATTCGGCACGGCGCGCGCACCGTTCTGACCGCTGCGATGAGCCAGGTCCCCTGGGCGTCTGTCATGGTCCGGCGCAGTTTCGGCGTTGCCCAGGCCGCCCATTACGGCCCGGATGCCTATGTCCTGGCCTGGCCGTCGGCCGAGAGCGGACCGCTGCCGGTGGAAGGTGGCGTCGCCGTGGCCTTCCGGCGCGAGATCGAGGCCGCCGAAGATCCCGACGCCAAGCGCCAGGAACTGGAAGCAGCGCTGGCTGCCCGCCAGTCGCCCTTCCCGCGCGCCGAGGCCCTGAGCGTGCACGAACTGATCGATCCCCGCGAGACGCGTCCGATGCTGTGCCGCTGGATCGACAGGGTCCAGCCGCTCCTGCCGCCCCTTCTGGGCCAGCGCGCCTTCACCGTCCGCCCCTGAGGAGACCTGCCATGGCCACACGGATCGAACTGGAGTCCGGGGGCACCGTCTGGAAAGTGCTGGTCCAGGCCGGTGAGGAGGTTCAGGCAGGCCAGGAGCTCTTCATCCTGGAAGTGATGAAAATGGAAGTGCCCTATACCGCGCCTGTTGCCGGCCGGCTCTCGCGCCTCGACCTCGCCGAAGGAGACGTCGTCGAGGAAGGACAGGTCGCCGCCGAGATCGTCTGAACGCCCTGCCGATTGTCTTCTGGCACGCTCCATGACAGCATCGGTTTCATAAAGGGAGGTGCGACATGGACGAGGCCGTTGCGATACAGGTGGACCGCCGCGACTTCCGGACCGCTCGCACCGTCACCCAGGCTCTGACCCCGCCGGACACCGGGGAAGTGGTGGCGCGGGTGGACCGCTTCGGCCTGACGGCGAACAATGTGTCCTACGCCCAGTATGGCGACGAGATCGGGTATTGGGGGTTCTATCCGGCGCCTGACCCGTGGGGCCACGTCCCGGTCTGGGGCTTTGCCGACGTCACGGCCTCGGCCCATCCTGACGTGCCGGTCGGCACGCGGGTTTGGGGCTTCCTGCCGATGGCGAGCCATGTACGCCTGCGCCCGGGACGGGTCGGCCCCAGCGGCTTCGTCGATGCCGCCCCGCACCGCCAGGCCCTTCCGGGCCTCTACAATGGATACGCCAATACCGCCGGCGATCCGGAGGCACTCACCGGGCTGGAGGATGCCCGCTGCCTGCTGTTTCCGCTGTTCGTGACGAGTTACGTACTCGCCGACTACCTCAAGGACAATGACGCATTCGGCGCGCGCCAGGTCGTGATCGGTTCCGTCTCGTCGAAGACCGGATTCGGTCTGGCACGCCTGCTGCGCCACGATACGGACGTCACGGTCGAAACCGTGGGTCTCACCTCGCCGGGAAACGTCGATTTCGTCCGCACACTGGATGCGTGCGACCGGATCGTGACCTATGGTCAGGAAACCGACCTGGACGCAGACGCAACCACCGTCTTCGTCGACATGTCGGGCGACCGGGACGTACATGCCCGTCTGCGCAACCATCTGGGCCCAAGCCTGGTCAAGCATGTCCAGGTGGGCGCAACGCACTGGGAAGCTCTTGGCGGGGCGCAAGGGCCAGCCGAGGGTCCAGAGCCGGAATTCTTCTTTGCGCCCGGACAGATCGCCAAGCGGGATGCCGAATGGGGCCAGGGCGAAATGCTGCGCCGGGCGAACCTGGCCAGCGCGGCCCTGGCTCGCGCCGTTGCCGGCCCGCTCGACATCGACACGCTGCAGGGTCCGGATGCGGTCAGGGCCGCGTGGCGGGATCTGCTGGACAACCGGGTTTCGCCGGCCAGGGGCCTGATGTGCCGGCTTGCTGACTCCGGATAGACGTCCCATTTACCCGCGTTTGAAGCCAAGCGACCACGGGAGCCGGACGTGACCGGTCCGAAAACCGACCTTTCCGCATCCCAATCGGCCTCCGCAGCCCCTGCGGACGGCCGCAGGCTACGTTCGGAACGCAATCGGCAACTCATCGTCGAGGCGATGATGGAACTGATCGAGTCCGGCGACATGGCCCCGAGCGCGGCGCGCGTGGCAGAGGAAGCGGATGTCAGCCTGCGCACCGTGTTTCGCCATTTCGAGGACATGGACACCCTGTATCGCGAGATCGCCCGGGAGATCCAGGCGCGGGTCCGGCCGATCCTGCAGCGTCCCTTCATCGAACGCACCTGGAAAGGCCGGCTAAGGGAACTTCTCGAACGCCGGATGGAGGCTTACGAGATCCTGATGCCCGTGAAGGTCTGCTCGGCGATCCGGCGCTTCCAGTCGGACTATCTCATGCAGGACCACCGTCAGTTCCTGGCTCTGGAACATGCGGGACTCCTGAACCACTTGCCAGCGCCGCTCGCCGAGGACCCGGTCCGGTTCCAGTCGATCAGCGCGGCGATGAGTTTCGACCTCTGGCAACGTCTGCGCCGCGAACAGAACCTGTCCGTGGATGCCGCCCGCAAGGTCATGACCGACATGCTCGAACGCCTGATCGCGGATCACTCGGCCGCTGCGGCCAGCTCGAACGGATCATAGTTCAGGATTGGCGCCAGCCAGCGTTCGGCCGTACGCACGTCCCAACCCTTGCGCCGGGCATAGTCGGCGACCTGGTCGCGCTCTATGCGTCCAACGGCGAAGTAAACGGCCTCTGGATGCGCGAGATAGAGGCCCGAGACGCTCGGCGCGGGATCCATGGCAAAGCTTGACGTAAGGGAGACCCCGATCCGGGATTCGCACTCCAACAGGCGGAACAGTGTCTCTTTCTCGGTATGGTCGGGCTGGGCCGGATAGCCGGGAGCCGGACGGATGCCACGATAGGCCTCCTTGATCAGCGCGGCATTGTCATAGGCCTCGTCGGGATCATACCCCCAGAGTTCCTTGCGCACCCGTTCGTGCATCATCTCGGCCATGGCTTCGGCGAAACGGTCGGCGAGGGCCTTCACCATGATGGCGGAATAGTCGTCCCCCTGCGCCTCGAATGCCTTGGCGCGTTCGTCGGCTTCCCTGCCCGAGGTCACGCAGAAGGCTCCCACATGATCGCCCGCGTCGTGGATGAAGTCGGCCAGAGCGAAGTTCGGCCGCTCATTGTTCTTCACCATTTGCTGGCGCAGCGTGTGAAGGGTGTCGCCCGTACCCAGGCGGATATCGTCGCCATCGCGGTGCGCCTCCCAGAAGCCGATTACGGCCTTGGGCGCGAACCATTGCTCCCCGATGATCCGTTGCAGCATCGACTGACCCTCGTTCCACAGGTCGCGTGCCGCCTCGCCGACAACGTCGTCCTCCAGGATCTGCGGATACCGGCCGGCCAGATCCCAGCTCATGAAGAAGGGTGTCCAGTCGATGTAGCGGGCGATCTCGGCCAGGTCGAACTTGTCGAAGGTGCGCACGCCGGTGAAGCTCGGCGCTGGCGTCTCCACCCGTCCAGGCGCCGGGTCGAAGGCCTTCGCACGCGCCTCCTCAAGCGGCAGACGCTTTGTCGGCGGCCCCTTGGACCGGGACTCGCGCAGCCGGGCATGGCGCGCCTTGTTGGTTTCCCAATAGGCATTGCGCTCGCTCTTGTTCATCAGCGCGCCGACGACACCGACCGCACGGCTTGCGTCGCTGACATGTACAATGGGACCGCGATCATAGGCCGGTTCGATCTTCACCGCCGTGTGGGCCGGACTGGTGGTCGCGCCGCCGATCAGAAGGGGGAGGTCCATGCCCCGGCGCTGCATCTCGGCAGCCACGAAGACCATCTCGTCCAGCGAGGGCGTGATCAGGCCTGACAGGCCGATCATGTCGACGCCCTGGCGCTCCGCCTCGTCGAGGATCCTTTCGGCCGGCACCATGACGCCGAGATCGATGACCTCATAGCCATTGCATGCCAGAACGACGCCGACGATGTTCTTGCCGATGTCGTGGACGTCGCCCTTCACGGTCGCCAGCAGCACCTTGCCGTAGGAGGTGCCCTCAAGGCCGGTGCGGCGCTTTTCCTCTTCCATGTAGGGCTCGAGATAGGCGACGGCCTGTTTCATGACCCGGGCCGACTTGACGACCTGGGGCAGGAACATCTTGCCCGCGCCAAAGAGGTCGCCGACCACGTTCATACCGTCCATGAGCGGCCCTTCGATCACGTGTAGCGGGCGATCGAGCGCTTGGCGGGCTTCTTCGGTGTCCTCCACGACGTACTCGGTGATACCGCGCACCAGCGCATGGCGCAGGCGCTCCTCCACCGGTGCCTCGCGCCAGGACAGGTCCTTCTCCTGGGTCTTGCCCTTCTCCCCGCGGTAGCGCTCGGCCAGGTCCACGAGGCGTTCGGTGGCATCGCTGCGGCGATTGAGGATCACATCCTCGACGTGTTCGCGAAGGTCCGGGTCGATCTCGTCATAGATGTCGAGCTGTCCGGCATTGACGATCCCCATGTCCATCCCGGCCGGGATCGCATGGTAGAGAAAGACCGAGTGCATGGCCCGGCGCACGGGCTCGTTCCCGCGGAAGCTGAAGGAAATATTCGAAAGCCCGCCGGACACATGCGCCCCCGGACATGTCTTCCGGATCTCGCGGGTCGCCTCGATGAAGTCGAGGGCATAGGTGTTGTGCTCCTCGATGCCGGTGGCGACGGCGAAGATGTTCGGATCGAAGATGATGTCCTCGGCCGGGAATCCGACCTCCTCGGTCAGGATCCTGTAGGCGCGCTGGCAGATCTCGACCTTTCTCGCCGCCGTGTCCGCCTGGCCGTCCTCGTCGAAGGCCATCACGACGACTGCGGCGCCATAGGCAAGGCATGCGCGGGCCTGCTCGAGGAACGGCTCCAGGCCTTCCTTGAGCGAAATCGAGTTCACGATGGCCTTGCCCTGGACGCATTTGAGGCCGGCTTCGATCACCTCCCATTTCGAACTGTCGATCATGATCGGCACCCGGGCGATGTCGGGTTCGGCGGCGATCAGGTTCAGGAAGGTGACCATGGCCTGCTTGGAGTCCAGGAGGCCTTCATCCATGTTCACGTCAATGATCTGAGCGCCGTTCTCCACCTGCTGGCGGGCAACGTCGACGGCGGCCTCGTAATCGGCATTCCTGACGAGATTACGGAACCGGGCCGAGCCGGTCACGTTGGTGCGTTCGCCGATGTTCACGAAAGTCTGCGATGCGGTGTCCATGGTCATGTCCGTGTCCGTCCCGCGCCGAGGGGCCAGTTGCCATCCTCGATCTCGCGGCAGCCCTCAACGGGCCGGTTGTACCAGTAGACCCAGGCGGTCTCGCCGGTGGGCATCCCGTCCAGGTCGATGAGCGCCATTGGCCGGCGCAGGTAAAGCGACGTGGCTGGCGCGTCTGGGACCACGTCCTCGAAGGCGTCGAGCGCCGGCACGATGTCGGTGTCGGCAATCCTGTAGCGGACCGCGTGAACCAGCCCCGCCCCGTCGACGAGTCCCGGAAAGCCGCCCAGGTCGAACAGGCGCCCCGCCAGGCGGCACGGGCCCTCGAAGGCGCCGGCCGATTCGAGGTCGATGTGAGACGGCATGCCGGCGGCACCCCGCTTCAGCAGACCATAAAAGGCGAACAGATCGCCGGGGGAGACGGGTCCGTTGACGGTCATCTGCCTCATCAAGCCAGAACGAACGGCTCTAGGCCCGAAAGGCGCATGGCGGGTGCGGGCTGCGCGATCGTTCGCGGGGGTTTGCCGGACGCCGCCCGGGTGATCGCGGCGATGTGCGCTGGCGTCGTGCCGCAGCATCCGCCCAACACGTTCACCAGGCCCTGCGAGGCCCACTCCTCGAGTTGCGTCGCCGTTTCGTCCGGGGTCTCGTCATACTCGCCGAAGGCGTTCGGCAGACCGGCATTCGGGTAGGCGATGACCCGGGTGTCGGCCACCTTCGCGATGGCGGCAATATGCGGACGCATCATCCTGGCGCCGAGCGCGCAATTCAGGCCGATGGCCCAGGGACGCGCATGGCGGACGCTGTACCAGAAAGCCTCCGCGGTCTGACCCGACAGGGTCCGGCCCGAGGCGTCCGTGATCGTCCCGGAAATGACGAGCGGGATCGTCTCACCCGTCTCCGCACGCAGATCCAGGAGCGCCTTGATGGCCGCCTTGGCATTCAGCGTGTCGAAAATGGTCTCCACCAGAAAGAAATCCACATGCGGCGCCATGGCCCTGGCCTGCTCGGAATAGGCGTCGCGGACATCGTCGAAGGTCACTTCACGGTAGCCCGGATCATTCACGTCGGGCGACAGGGACAGGGTCTTGTTCGTCGGTCCGATGGCCCCAAGCACACAGACTGTCCGTCCCGCGGCGTCGGCGGCGCGGCGTGCCACCCTGGCGCCTTCCTCGGCGATCTCCGGAGCCAGATCCTGCATGGCGTAGTCGCCCTGGGCGATACGGGTTGCGCTGAAGGTGTTCGTTTCGATCAGGTCGGCGCCGGCCTCGATGAACTGGCGGTGGATCTCCTCGATCGCGTCCGGCCGGGTCAGGTTCAGGACGTCGTTGTTGCCCTGCAAGGCCCTGTCCCAGTCGGTGAAGCGATCACCTCGGAAATCCTCCTCCGACAGGCCGAGTCCCTGGATCATGGTGCCCATGGCGCCATCCAGGAACACGATCCGGGTCGCCGCCTCGGCTTCGAGCGCGGCAATGCGATCTTCGCGCGTCATGACTAGGCAGCCTCCACGGTTTCCGGCTTCAGGCCCAGGAGATGGCAGGTCGACAAGGCCAGGCCCGCCCGGTTCAGCGTATAGAAGTGGAACTGGTCGACACCTTCATCGGCAAGGCGGCCGCACAGGTCGGCGGCGACCTTCGCGGTGACCAGGTCGCGTGTTTCGGCGTCGTCCTCAAGCCCTTCATAGAGCGTGTGGAGCCAGTCAGGCAGGTAAGCCCCGCACATGCCGGCAAACTTCTGCAGACCCTTGAAGTTGGACTGCAGCATCACGCCCGGCACCAGAGGCATGGTAATCCCGGCTTTCGCCGCCCGGTCACGAAAGCGCAGGAAGTGCTCCGGCTCGAAGAAGAACTGAGTGATGGCACGATCGGCGCCGGCATCCTGCTTGGCTTTCAGGAAGGCCAGATCGGCCGCCTCACCCCGGCTCTCGGGATGGGGTTCGGGATAGCATGAGACGGAAATCTCGAAGCCCTCACCCATCTCTCCGCCCTGCGCGCGCAGGGCCTCGATCAGCTCCACCGAGTCCGCAAAGCCCTTCGGGTGCGGCTCGAATCGGTCACCTACGCCAGAGGGCGGATCCCCACGCAGGGCCACGATATGGCGCACGCCGGCGTCCCAATAGTCCTCGGCCACTGACAGTACGTCGTCCTTGCTGGCATCGACGCATGTCAGGTGGGCAGCGGGCGTAAGCGCAGTGTCCTGGACCAGCCGGCGGACCGTGTCGTGCGTCCGCTCACGGGTGGATCCCCCGGCGCCATAGGTCACCGAGACGAAATGGGGCGCCATGGGCTCGAGCCGCCGTACGCTGTCCCAAAGCGACTGCTCCATCTTCTCATTCTTCGGTGGAAAGAATTCGAAGGAGACCTTCGGCGCGGCCGCACCTGCGGTCGTAGCCAGGGCTGGGCTGCTCATGCTGCCACCTCCTGTTCTGTTTCGGGTTTCAGGGCGGTCCAGATCTGGACGGCCAGGCCATTCGCGGGACCTTCGGGCGGGTCGAAATGGCGCGGCGGCGCCAGTCTCAGGCCTGTGTCGCCGATCCAGTCGTGCATCATCTCCGACCGGATGCCGAGGCGGCGGTGTCCGTGTTCGCTGCGCAGGAATTCCAGGTCGTGCGGCGCGAAATCGACGATCATCAGCCGGCCGCCCGGCATAAGGAGACGCGCAGCCTCCGCCAGCACGCGCTCGGGCGCATCGATATAGTGAAGGACCTGATGAATGATGACGAAATCCGCCGACGCATCCTCAAACGGGGTCGCCGCCGCGTCGCCCTGACGAACCCGGGCATTCTCGATCCCCGCCTTCGCCAGGTTCGCCCGCGCAACCGTCAGCATCTGATGGCTGAGGTCTAGCCCCTCGGCATGGGCCGCATGGGGGGCGAACAGCGCCAGCATGCGCCCCGTACCGGTGCCCAGATCGATGACCTTGCGAAACGGGCCCCGCCCGGCAATGTCGATGAGTGCGTGCTCGATCGCCTCGTTCGGATAGTGCAGAGACCGGATGCGGTCCCAGTCTTCCGCGACGGATGCGAAATAGGCCTCGGCAGCCGTGATCCGTGCCTCGCGGATCATCTCCAGGCGGTCGCGGTCGCGCGCAAGCTCACTGTCGTCCGGATCCAATTGTGACAGCAGAAACGCCACGAGCTCTCCGGCCGGGCCCGTCTGGGCGGCACGATAGAACACCCAGGCGCCTTCCGGCAGACGCTCGACCAGACCGGCCGAAGCCAGGACCTTGAGATGGTGCGACAAGCGCGGCTGGCTCTGGCCGAGGATCTGGACAAGTTCGCCCACCGCCAGATCGCCCAGGCTCAAAAGCGAGAGGATCCGCAGGCGGGTGGCCTCGCCAGCGGCGCGCAGATACTCCACGGCGTGTTCGATGCGCGCTGTCATAGGGCGCATATAAATATATCCTTATATGTTTTTGCAAGCGGGGATGTTGCCCGCGACTGTGTCCGGGAAGCCACTTCACGCGCTCGTGCACGCCCTGGCGGGGGCGTCCAGGTTGCAGCCGCCGCTTCGCCCTTACATATCCAGCGCACTGAAACGGGGACGATTGATGCAACGTTATCTTCCGCTGGCGCTCGCGCTGGCCGCAACAGCAGGATGCGCCAGCACCTCGGAAAGGGCCGCGGGTGAGGTCTACGATCCATTCGAGCCGGTCAATCGCCAGGTGTTCGCATTCAACGAGGCCGCCGACAGGGCCGTGATCGGACCGGTCGCCGAGGTCTATGAGACCGTAACCCCGCGCCTTGCCCGGGAAGGGGTCGGCAATGTGCTGGCCAATCTCCGGTCCCCTGTGATCTTCGTGAACGACCTTCTACAGGGCAATGACCGACGGGCTGGCGACACCTTCTACCGCTTCTTCGTCAATTCGACGATCGGCGTCCTTGGCGTTTGGGACGCCGCCGCGGCGTTCGGTGTCGAGGGTCATGAGGAAGATTTCGGTCAGACCCTGGCGGTTTGGGGGGTCGATGCAGGCCCCTTCCTGGTCCTGCCGCTTGCGGGACCGGCAAACCTTCGCGACGTGGCCGGGCGCGGCTTCGATGCCGCCGCCGACCCCCTGAACTGGGTGGAATTCGAGTCCGACGAAGACCTGGACGACCATATCGCGACGTCGCGGGCGGTGCTGGGCGTGCTGCAGGCCCGGGTCGCGGTCGACGATCAGCTGGACATGCTGCGCGACCAGCCCGAACCCTACATCGCGCTGCGCCGGACCTATACCCAACAGCGCGCGGCCGCGATCCGAAATGGCCAGGAAGAGCAAGATCCCTACAAAGATTTGCCTGATTTCGATGACTTCTAGGCTCGGTAGGGATGCAAGGACGAGGGAGAAGACCATGGGACGACTGGCACGGATGATGGCGGCCATCTTCACGGCTTCCATGCTGGCAATGGCAGCCCAGGCCGACGAGGCCGCAGAAGCCTATGTCGAGGAGAACGCGAATCAGGTCCTCGAGACCCTGAACAATCCGGAGCTGGACTCAGCTGCCCGGACCAAAGCGTTCAGCGGCTACATGGACAAGTTTACCGACCTAAAGCGCGTGTCGAATTTCGTAATTGGCAAATATGCGCGCCGGTTTTCCGACACCGAGCTCGAGCGCTACCGGGAGGCGTTCCGCAAGTACGCCCTCACGGTGTATGAGACGGAGCTCGACCGCTATCGTGGCGAGCGCGTGGACGTGACCGGGTCGGTGGACCGCTCGGAGCGTGACACGATCGTCAACACGGTGATCCGTCGTCAGGACGGCCAGGACATGGATGTGCGCTGGCGGGTCCTCAAGGATGACGGCGACTATCAGGTCGTCGATGTGGCCCTGAACATCGACGGCAATCTTTTGTGGCTGGCGATCGAGCAGCGGGCCCAGTTCCTCGCCCTTCTGGACAGGACGAACGGCTCGGCCGACGCGTTGATCGAGAAGATCGAGGACATGACCCGCGATCTCGAGGAGGACCGGCGCGCCGCCATGGCGACGGAAGACGAGGCACGCCGGGGCTGATCAATCCGACGCGTGCGCTGCCCCGGTCGCCCCGCACGGCGGGGGAAACCGTCCGATCCGGCGGACTTCCCAGCGCAGGGCGACACCACTCGTCGCCAGAACTCGGGCGCGCACAAGCTCGCCCAGCGCCTCGAGGTCCGCTGCGGTGGCCGTGCCGGTGTTGATCAGGAAGTTGCAGTGCTTCTCCGACACCTGGGCACCGCCAACGCGCAGGCCGCGGCAGCCGGCCTCGTCGATCAGCTTCCAGGCACGCCTCGCGCCGGGCGTTCCGGGCGGATCGGGATTCGCGAAGGTCGACCCCGAGGTCCTGTCGCGGATCGGCTGGCTGGCGGCCCGCTGGGACTGGAGCGTCCGTATCTCGTCTGACAGGCGGTCGGGACAGCCGGTGCCGGTGCCCCTGAGCTCCAGACGGGTTACGATGAGATCCTCGCGCAGATCGCTGTGGCGGTAGGTGAGGTCGATCTCCGGCGCGGTGCCTGCCTCCGCCTGCGGCCCCGCCAGGGTCAGGCGAGAACCATCACGCAGGACACCGTGCAGGCGCACGAGGACGTCGCGAAGTTCCCGGCCATAGCAGCCGGCATTGGTCCGGGTTGCGCCACCCAGGCTGCCCGGAATGCCTGACAGGAAGCCGAACCCGTCAATCCCGGCCCGAGCGGCGACCTTGGCAACAGAGAGGTCCAGCGCCCCGGCGCCGACGCTCAACGTGTCGTGACCGGTCACCTCGACGTCTCCCCAGGGCCTGCCGGCCAGGCGCACGACAATGCCGGCGACGCCGCCATCGCGCACGATCACGTTCGAGCCGACGCCAAGCACCGTCACCGGTATATTGGGATCAAGCGCCGAGAGGAACGCGGCCAGGTCCTCCTCATCGGCCGGGATCACCAGCGCATCTGCCGGTCCTCCGACCCGGAACCAGGTATAGGGTCGCAGCGGCGCCCCGATCAGGCATTTTCCGCGCAAGGGAGGCAGGGTCGAGGCGTCCAGCGTCATGGATGCCCCTTACCCACAGCGAAGGCCCGCGAAAAGAGGCGGTGAGGATGACGTATCGGGTCGGGCGGGCTAAGTCGGGAGCGGTTCCGTCGAAAAGGCCCGCCGCCATGCCGTCCGCCCCGATCACCGAAGCCAGCCATCTCTACCTGGTCGACGCCTCCGCCTACATCTTCCGGGCCTATCACGCGCTTCCGCCATTGAGCCGGGCAAGTGACGGACTGCCCGTTGGGGCGGTCAGCGGGTTCTGCAACATGCTTTGGAAGCTGCTGGAGGATCTGCGCGGCCCCGACCAGCCCACGCACTTTGCCTGCATCTTCGACCATTCGGCCTACTCCTTCCGCAACGACCTCTACGCCGACTACAAGGCGAACCGCGACGCGCCGCCCGAGGATCTGGTGCCGCAATTCCCTCTGGTGCGCGAGGCAGCAAGGGCGTTCGCCACCCATTCGCTCGAACTGGAGGGGTATGAGGCCGACGACCTGATCGCGACCTATGCCCGCCAGGCGGCGGCCAAGGGCGCCAGAGTGACGATCGTATCGTCGGACAAGGACCTGATGCAGCTCGTGTCCGACCGCATCCAGATGCTGGACACGATGAAGAACAAGGTAATGGGCCCCGATTCGGTGCGCGAGAAGTTCGGTGTCGATCCCGACCGCGTCGTCGATGTGCAGGCGTTGGCCGGCGACAGCATCGACAACATTCCGGGCGCACCCGGAATCGGCGTCAAGACGGCGGCCGCACTGATCGGGGAGTATGGCAGCCTGGACGGACTTCTGGCCCGGCTCGACGAGATCCCACAGCCCAAGCGCCGGCAAACGCTGATCGACCATGCCGACCAGGTTCGCCTGTCGCGCGATCTGGTCATCCTGAAGGACGATGTTCCCGTCGATGTGCCCCTGGAAGACCTGGCCGTCTCCGAACCCGACCCCCGGACCCTGATCGACTTTCTGGAAAGGATGGAGTTTCGCACCATCACCCGCCGCGTGCGCGAACATTTCGAGTTGGAGGGCGTCGCCGTTGAGGCCAGCGCCGAGGGGCCGCCGCCGGTCGACCGTACGGCCTACGAGACCGTGACGGATCTAGATGCCCTGAAGGCCTGGGTCGCGCGGGCCCGATCCGCCGGGCGCGTGGCGGTCGACACCGAGACCGACAGCCTCGAAAGCGTGTCGGCGCGATTGATCGGTGTCTCGCTGGCCGTGGCGCCCGGGTCGGCCTGCTACATCCCCCTTCGTCATGTCGATCCCGGCGCACAGGACGGGGACATGTGGAGCGCCACACCGCCTCGCCAGATCCCCGCAGCCGAAGCCATCGCCGTACTGAAACCCCTGCTGGAAGATCCCTGCGTCCTGAAGATCGGCCAGAACATCAAGTATGACGTGTCCGTCCTGTCGCGGGAGGGACTTGCGGTGACGCCCGTCGACGACACCATGCTTCTGTCCTTTGCGCTACATGCGGGGATCCACGGGCATGGAATGGATGAACTGTCGGAGCGCTACCTCTCCCATGCCCCGATCCCGTTCAAGGACGTGTGCGGGACCGGGAAGAGTCAGATCGGGTTCGACCGGGTCGCACTCGACAAGGCCACAGCCTATGCCGCCGAGGATGCAGACATCACGCTGCGCCTGTGGGAACGCTTCAAGCCGCGGCTGGCGCGCGAACATGTGACCACCGTCTATGAGACGCTCGACCGGCCGCTGATCCCGGTGCTGGCGGAGATGGAGCGCGCCGGCATTCGGGTCGATCGCGACGCACTCTCTCGGCTGTCCTCCGACTTTGCCCAACGCATGGCCGCCCTGGAGGCGGAAGCCTATGAGCAGGCGGGCGGCACATTCAACATGGGCAGTCCGAAGCAGATCGGAGATGTTCTGTTTGGGGCGATGGGCCTGCCGGGCGGAAAGAAGACCAAGACCGGCGCATGGTCCACGGGTGCCGAGACCCTCGAAGAGCTGGCCGCCGAAGGCCATGCGCTTCCTCAGACGATCCTGAACTGGCGCATGCTCTCCAAGCTGCGTTCGACCTATACCGAGGCGCTCCAGGACGCGATCAATCCGGAAACGGGGCGGGTGCACACTTCCTTCATGATGGCAGGCGCCCAAACGGGCCGCCTGTCCTCCACCGATCCGAACCTGCAGAACATTCCCGTGCGGACCGAGGAAGGACGTAAGATCCGCGAAGCCTTCATCGCCGAGCCGGGGCATGTGCTGGTCGCCGCCGATTACAGCCAGATCGAGTTGCGGATCCTCGCCCACATGGCCGATATCGAAGCGCTGAAGGCTGCCTTCCGGGAGGGCCAGGACATCCATGCCATGACCGCGTCGGAGATCTTCGACACACCCATGGACGGGATGGATCCCATGGTGCGCCGCCAGGCGAAGGCAATCAATTTCGGCATCATCTACGGCATATCGGCCTATGGGCTTGCCAACCAGCTTGCCATCCCGCGCGAGGAGGCCTCTGCCTACATAAAGGCCTATTTCGAGAAATTCCCTGGAATCCGCGCCTATATGGACGATACCAAGGCCTTCGCGCGCGACCACGGCTATGTGTCCACGGCGTTCGGCCGGCGCCTGCACCTCAAGGACATCCAGTCGAAGAACATGGGCCAGCGCACCTTTGCGGAACGCCAGGCGATCAATGCGCCGATCCAGGGTACGGCGGCCGATATCATCAAGCGGGCAATGATCGCGATGCCAAACGCGCTGCGCGCGGCCGGTCTGTCGGCCCGCATGCTGCTTCAGGTGCACGATGAACTCATCTTCGAAGTTCCCGAAGCCGAAGCCGAGGCGACCATGGCGTGTGTGCGCAAGGTTATGGAGGACGCCCCCCTGCCCGCGCTCGAACTGAGCGTACCCCTGGACGTGGAGGCAAAGGCTGCGGCCACCTGGGCCGCCGCGCACTGATACGGCCGGACGGTGCAGGCTGACGCCTCGGTGCGCTCGCCTGGCCACTGCGACGAGGGTGGGAGGGGTGGATAGACGACGGCCGGCTTCAGTCGCCGCGCTCGTTTCGTCTTTTCGCCATCTGCTGTAGTCTCACACCCCAAGGACAAGAGGGTAACGCCATGGGATCGTCGAAATTGCGGGTCGACGGGCGCCACAAGGCGCCCTGGCACCTTTGGGTGGTCGGGCTTCTGGCCGTCGTCTGGAACGGCTTCGGCGCCTACGACTACATCATGACCGTGACCGAGGACGCGGCCTACCTCCATGACTTTTCCGCCGAGCAACTCGATTTCTTCAGGTCGATGCCCGACTGGGTGGTGTTCTTCTGGGCCCTCGCCGTCTGGTCGGGCTTCGTCGCCGCCTGCCTGCTGCTGTTGCGCAGCGGATGGGCCTCGGTCGCCTATGGCATCTCGCTTGCCGGCATGGCCGTGTCCTTCGCCCACAACTACCTGATGGCCGGCGGCGCGGAGATCTACGGGGTGGCCGGGATCATCATGACCGTCGTGCTCGTGGCGGCCGCGGTGGGACAGTTCCTCTACGCCCGGGCCATGCAGCGAACCGGCTATTTGCGCTGAACGCGGTTCACGCCAGGACCGCCGGGGCAATCGTGATCCCGATCAGCGTGATGATCAGGACGCCAAGCAGATTGACCCGCACTCCGGCGCGCATCATCTGCGCGATGCTGACTTCGCCGCTGGCATAGATGATCGCATTCGGCGCGGTGGCCACGGGCAGCATGAAGGCGCAAGACGCGGCCACGGCTGCCGGCGCCAGGAGACTGGCGGCGCTCGCATCGACGGCGGCCGCCAGGGTCAGCAAGATCGGCGCGAGTGTGGTCATCGTGGCCACGTTCGAGGTCAGTTCGGTCAGAAAGATCACAAGGGTGACCACCGCAGCGACGAACAGGATGGGCGGCAGGATGGAGAGGACGGAAAGCTGCGACCCGATCCAGGCCGACAGTCCCGTGGCGCTGACCGCATTGCCGAGGCTGATCCCGCCGCCGAACAGGATGAGGACCCCCCAGGGCAGACGGACGGCCTCCTCCCATGTCAGGAGCGCGCGGCGTTCTGCGCCGCCCGCCGGGATCAGGAAGGCGGCCACGGCCCCGGCAATCGCAATTCCCATGTCGGAAACCGCCTGCAGGGCGGGCCAGTCCCAACCCTGCGCCGCGACCGCCTGCTGGAGCGGAACGCGTCCGACCCAGCAGACCGCCACCACGCCGAAGAGCAGCGCGACCCGGCGCTCCGCCCCTCGCATGGGTCCCAGACCGGCCTTCTGCCGGTGGACTTCGGCCAGGGCCGCCTGTCCGCCGGTCAGGTGCGTCACCCCGCGGCTGACCACGAATGCGGCGGCGGGGACGAGCAGCAACATGGCCGGAACCCCGAAGGCCATCCACTGTGGATACCCGATGACTGCGCCTGTTTCCCGCCGCAGCCAATCGATGGCAATCAAATTTGTCGGTGTTCCCAGCGGGGTCGCCACACCTCCGATCGAGGCCGCATAGCAGACCCCCAGCAGCAGCGCGACGACGAAGCGCCCGCTCTCGTCCTTCAGGGCCGCCGCCGCCGAGAGCGCAATGGGCACCATCATCAGGGTCGTGGCGGTGTTGGAGATCCACATGGAGAGAAGGGCCGTGGCCGCCATGAAACCGAGGATCAGCGCCGCAGGGTGGTCGCCGGTGCGCGCCACCACATTGAGCGCGATCCGACGGTGGAGGTCCCATCGCTCGATCCCCAGGGCGATGATGAAACCACCCAGCAGGAGCAGGACGATGGGGCTGGCATAGCCGGCTGCGATCTCGGCCCGGCTGCCGGCACCCACCAGGGGCAGGATGATCAGGGGCAGGAGCGACGTCGCCGGAATCGGGATGGCTTCCGTCGCCCACCAGACCGCCATCAGCAACAGAAGGGAGGCCGTACCCCACCCTGCCAGGCCGACGCCGTCGGGCGGACCCGGTATCTGGATCGCCAGCGCGAGGAGAGGCCCGAGCCAGAGGCCGATCTGCTTTGCCGTCATGGTCCTGAAGCCCCTGCCCCGCTGCGTCCGGCCCGGTTCAGGCCTTGTACGAGTCGTACCGGGCTTCCGGGCAGGAGCAAGGGGGAGACGCCCGGACTATTCCGCAGCGACGGCGCGTGCCGGTTCGGCGCGCGCCCCGCGTACCAGCCGGCCCGGTCTTGCGGCGGTGGGTTGATCATGATCGATCACCACCTCGCCGGCGACCACCGTGGCGGTATAGCCGCTGGCGCGCTGCATCAGTCGCCGCCCTCCCCCCGGAAGGTCATGGATCACATCGGGCGCGTGGAGAGTCAGCCGGTCGTAATCGATGACGTTCAGGTCGGCGCGGTAGCCCGGCGCCAGGAGGCCCCTGTCGAGGAGACCAACGGCCTCTGCGGTATCGCGACACTGCCGGCGGACGACATACTCGACCGGCAGCTTCGGACCGCGGGTCCGGTCGCGGGTCCAATGCGTCAGCATCGACGTCGGGAAGGATCCGTCGCAGATCATGCCCACATGGGCGCCGCCATCCGACAGGCCTGGGACGGTATGGGCACTGGTCAGCATCTCGTAGGAGGGGTCCAATGAGCCTTGCGCATAATTGAGGAACGGGAAGTACAGCATGCCCCGCCCCTCGTTTTCGAGCATGAGGTCGAGCGCAACCGCCTCGGGCGTGGTGTTCCGGGTGCGAGCCATGTGCGCCAATGTCCGCTCCGGACCAGGTTCGTAGTCCGGGGGATCGCCCAGAACGAACATCGTCGAGAAATTTCGCAGAACCGCCTTCACGAAGGGATTGTCCGAACGCGGCGTATCGGCCAGCAGGCGGGCGCGGACGTCCGGGTCGCGAAGGGCCGCCACGCGCGCCTCCAGCGGCTGGTCGGCGATCTCCTGATAGACGGGACAGGCGCTGAACGGGTTGAGAGTCAGTTCGAGCCCCAGGAGCAGGCCGACTGGCCGTCCGCACACCTGTGCCCGGATCGGCAGTCCCTCATTCGCCGCTGCCTCCAGTCCGCTCAGCAGGTCGCGCCAACCCTCCGGTTTCGCGGCCGACTGGGCCAGGGAGACCGACAGCGGGCGGCCCGAACGTTCGACGATCCGGCGCAGCATCCCTGCCTCGCGTTCCGGGTCCTCGAAATCGGACACGATCTGCACCACGCCACGTCCCGCCCGGCTCAGCCCCTGGGCGATCCCGATCAGCTCGTCTTCCGCCGCCGTCAGCGTCGGCGTCGGTTGACCGTCGGAGGTGCGATGATTGAGCGTTCGGGAGGTGGAAAAGCCCAGCGCACCGGCGCGCACGGCCTCTTCCGCCAGTCTCGACATTTCGGCGATGTCGGCCGCGCTGGCCGGCTCGCGATTGGCGCCGCGTTCTCCCATGACATACACGCGCAAGGCGGCGTGGGGCAGCTGGGTTGCCAGATCGATGTCGAAACGCCGGGCGTCCAGCCGGTCGAGATAGTCGGGGAACGTCTCCCAATCCCAGGGAAGACCTTGCGAGAGGACCGGGAACGGAATGTCCTCCACACCCTCCATGAGCCGGATCAGCCGATCATGATCGGCCGGGCGACAGGGGGCGAAGCCGACCCCGCAATTGCCCATCACCGCCGTTGTCACGCCATGGAGGGACGAGGGCGAAAGCTGCTCGGACCAGGTGGCCTGGCCGTCATAATGGGTATGGATGTCGACCACGCCGGGCGTCACGATCTGGCCGCGGGCGTCGATCTCCCTGAGCCCACGCCCCTGCACCTGCCCCACCGCGTCGATACGGCCGCGATTGACGGCGATGTCGGCCTCGCGCGGCGCAGCGCCCGTGCCGTCATAGACCAGACCGCCGCGAACCACGAGATCGTGGGTTGTCATCAGCTGTCCTCCCCTGATGTCCGGGCGCAGGTTCGCGCACCTCCGGGCCCCACTGGCGGGGACCTTGTCAGCCAGAGAGTGAACCAGGCGCGGAGCGGACGCAATCACGGCGCGCGCGTGACGGCGCGTCAGCCGTGCACGCGGTCAGGCCCGAACGTCCTGAAGAGCAGGATCACACCACGCGGAGGCTGCGTCGCGGCTCGGCGTCGCGCGCTCCGAAGCGGCGGATGAACTCGTTCACGCGGGGCACGATCTCGTTGCGGAACCGGGAGCCGTTGAACACGCCATAATGTCCGACGCCGGGCTGGATGTAGTCGACCTGCATGTCCTCGGGCAGATTCACGCACAGATCGTGGGCGGCCTGGGTCTGGCCAATACCGGAAATGTCGTCTTTCTCGCCTTCCACGGTCATCAGCGCGACGTCGCGGATCGCTTCCGGCTTCACAAGGCGGCCATGGTGGCGGAACACCCCGCGCGGCAGATGATGTTCCTGGAACACGCGCCGGATCGTCTGGAGGTAGAATTCCTCCGTAAGGTCCAATACCGAGAGGTATTCATCATAGAACTGCCGGTGCTTGTCGACGCTGTCCCCGTCGCCTGCGACCAGATGATTGAAGAACCGCCACTGCGCTTCCTTGTGCCGTGACCAGTTCATGTTCATGAAGCTCGAAAGCTGCACGAAGCCTGGATAGACCCGGCGGAACATGCCCGGCCAGGGTCCAGGTACCGTGTGGATCATCGTCTCCTCAAACCAGGAGAACGGCCGCTCTTCCGCGAGCAGGTTGGGAACGGTCGGCGACCGTCGCGCATCGATGGGCGAGCCCATGAACGTCATCGTGGATGGCCGGGCCGGATCGTCATCCTCGCACATCAGCGCGATGGCCGCGAGCACCGGCGGCCCCGGCTGGCAGACGCCCAGCACGTTTGCGCCCGGCCCAAGCCAGGTGAGCATGTCGCGGATATGGGTGACATAATCGTCGAGATCGAACCGTCCGAGCCAGACCGGTGCCAGCCGGGCGTCGGCCCAATCGGTGATATAGACTTCGTAATCCGGCAGGAAGGCTTCCACGGTACCGCGAAGCAGCGTGGCGTAGTGACCCGACAGCGGGGCGACGATGAGCAGCCGTTTCTGGGGCGCCGCCGTCTCTCCGCGGGCACGGCTCAAATCCTCATCATCCCGGCGGAAATGCACCAGTCCGCACCAGGGTGTGGACCATACCGTCACCGGGGTCACGGCCACGTCGACACCGTTTATCCGCGTTGACGGAATCTGCCAGTCGGGCTTGCCGTAGTAGCGTGTCGCGCTCTCGAAGACATCGGCCAGGGCGAGGAAAGACCGGCCATACTCCGTATCGCTGGCCGGGTTGAGGGGATGGTTCAACGCTGCACGCCCGGCTTTCGCGGCGATGCGCAAGGGCGCCATGGCGACGCGGTTCATCTCGACCATTGAATACAGCATGTTTTGCCCTCAGACCACGGAGCGTCCCACGGACGACCATGGACACTTGTGTTGCAGTGCAAAACATAGGCGCATTCGGCAGTTGTGGCAAATCGACTCGCCGCTTGGGGTCGCGGGCCGTTGCCGACAGGCCGCGTTCGCCTCTATGACGTGCCCGGGAGCGTCGGCATGAGCGGATACGGACCTTTCGACGGATTGGCGCAAGTGGCAGCCGCGCTTGCGACCATCCTGCTGGCTCTGGTCAGCCTCGCCGGCTCCGCACAGCGGCGCGATGCCGTGGCCCTGGCGCAAGCGCGCGTCCAGGATCTTTGCGAGCTCACCGGCATCACGGACCCCCGTCAGCTGCAGGATGTCTTTGGCCCGCCCGACATGGGCCGTGTCTGGCGTCATGTGACCATGGACGACATTGCGCGGGCCAGGCGGCCCCTGGGGCATCTGATCAGCGATGACCGCGTCGATTGGGCCTGTATCGGTGTGGCGGCACTGTCCTTCTTTCTGGGCGGAGATCTGATGTCGCTCCTCCTTCTGAGCGCGCTCGGCGCACAGCTTGCCGGCTGGGTGCTGGTGATGCGACTGCCGCGCTAACTCGTTCGGATTTCGCCAAGGCGCGGCTTCCGCTGGCGGCACAGCCCCGTTATTTAGAGGCGGATGAAGGTCTGGAAGATGAACGGGGCCGGTAACGCCTTCGCGGTGTTCGACGCCCGCGATGCGCTGTTCGAGCCGAGCGCGGACCAGATCCGCGACATCGCGGCCACCATGGCGGCCGACCAGATCATCGCGCTGGAGCGGGACGCGGAGAAAGACGCCTTCATGCGGATATGGAACGCCGATGGCGGGGAAGTCGCCGCCTGTGGGAATGCCACCCGCTGCGTTGGCCAGTTGCTGCTGGACGAGACCGGAAAGCCCCGCGTGCGCATCCAGACGCGCGCCGACATGTTGTGGGCTGAGGCCGCCGGTGACGGCCTCGTCACCGTGGACATGGGGTCGCCCCTGATGGGCTGGACCGACATTCCCCTGGCCGAGAAAATGGACGTGCGGGGTATCGACCTCAAGATCGGCCCCATGGATGCTCCCTACCTGTCGCGCCCGGCGGTGGTGTCCATGGGCAACCCCCATGCCGTGTTCTTCGTCGACGATGTGGAGGCCTACGACATCGCCGCGCTGGGCCCGCTCGTCGAATGGCATCCCGTCTTTCCCGAGGGGGCCAATGTCGGGTTCGCCCAGGTGATCGATCGCCAGACGATCCGCCTTCGGGTCTGGGAGCGCGGCGCGGGTCTGACCAAGGCCTGTGGCACCGGGGCCTGTGCGGCCCTGGTCTGCGCCGCCCGCGCCGGGCGCACCGACCGGACCGCACGCCTCATTCTGGACGGTGGAGACCTCACCGTGACCTGGCGTGAGGACACTGACCATGTGCTCATGACCGGTCCGGTGGAACTCGAATACGAAATGGACATCTAGCCGCTTCGCGATCCGCCATGGCTTGATCTTGTGCGCCGGGAGCGCGATGTGACCGCCATGACCGTGCCGCACCCCTCGCCTATGGAAGATACCGGCCCCCGCCTGATCACGCTGGGCTGCCGGCTGAACACCTATGAGTCGGAGGTGATGCGGCGCCATGCGGAGGCCGGCGGTCTGACGGATACCGTCATCGTGAACACCTGTGCCGTGACCGCCGAGGCGGTTCGCCAGGCGCGACAGGCGATCCGCCGGACCGCACGGGAGAGGCCGGAGGCTCGAATCGTCGTGACCGGCTGCGCCGCACAGATAGATCCCGACGCCTTCGCCGCCATGCCGGAAGTCTCGCAGGTGATCGGCAATCACGAGAAGATGCAGCCGGAGACCTGGGCCCGGCACACGACCGATCAGATCCCGCCGCGGATCCTGGTCGACGACATCATGTCGGTGCGCGAGACAGCCGCGCATCTCATCGATGGGATGGCCGGACGCGCTCGGGCCTATGTCCAGGTCCAGACCGGTTGCGACCATCGCTGCACGTTCTGCGTCATTCCCTATGGCAGGGGAAACTCCCGCTCGGTGCCGGCCGGCACCGTGGTCGACCAGGTCCGCACGCTGGCTGAGGCAGGCCATCACGAAGTCGTGCTCACCGGTGTCGACCTCACCTCATGGGGCCAGGACCTGCCGGGACAGCCGGCGCTGGGCAATCTCGTGCAGCGGATCCTGAAGCTGGTGCCGGAGCTGGCGCAGTTGCGGATCTCGTCCATCGACGCGATCGAGATGGATGAGGCCCTGATGGAGACGGTTGGCGACCCCCGCCTCGCACCCTTCATGCACCTGTCGCTGCAGCATGGCGACAATCTGATCCTGAAGCGCATGAAACGTCGCCACAGCCGGGAGCAGGCCATCGCGCTCTGCGGGCGGCTGCGCCAGATCCGCCCGGACATTGCCCTCGGCGCCGACCTGATTGCCGGCTTCCCGACCGAGACGGAGGACCAGTTCGCCCGGTCCCTCGACCTGATCGATGCCTGCGGGCTGGCCTATCTCCACGCATTTCCCTACTCACCCCGGCCCGGCACCCCTGCAGCGCGAATGCCGCAATTGGCCCGTGCCGTCATCAAGGAACGCGCGGCGCGGCTGCGCCAGGCGGGGGCCGCCGCGCTGTCACGCCATCTCGACCGGCATGTGGGCTCCTGCCGCACCGCCCTGATCGAGCGCGGGGCCAGCGCGCGTCTGGCAGACTTCTCTCCGGTCAAACTGGACCCCGCGCCACCCGCCGGAGAGGCAGGACGGCCGCTTCGCGTTCGCCTCACCAGCCATGACGGCGCCGTCCTGAGAGGCGTTCCCGCATGATCCTCTGGTTCGGCAAGAAGAAGAAGCGCGAGGACCTGCTGGAGGCCGGCCGGGCCATGGAAGCCAACGGCACGGCGGATCCGGCGGCTTACGCGTCTCCGGACGCCGACGAGACGAACGACGATGCCGCACCGCAGGCCCCGTCAACCTTGCCGTCCGAACCTTCCCCGCCGGACGGACCCGATGCGGTCAGCGAGGCGGATCCGGTCGCCGAAACGCGCAAGCCCGGCTTCCTCCAGCGGCTGGGTCAGGGCCTGTCACGTTCCTCTGGTCGGCTGGCCGATGGCATCGGCGGTGTCTTTACCAAGCGCAAGCTGGACGACGAGACCCTCGAGGCTCTGGAAGATCTGTTGATCTCCGCCGATCTCGGCGCAGGCGTCGCGGCGCGCGTGACGGCAAATCTCGCAAGGGACCGTTTCGACAAGGATGTGACCCCCGAAGAGATCAAGTCCGCTCTTGCGGCCGAGATCGAGCAGGTGCTGAAGCCGCGCGAAGCGCTGGTCGATTTCGGCCAGGGTCCGCGCCCGCGCATCGTCCTCTTCGTGGGGGTCAATGGATCGGGCAAGACCACGACCATAGGGAAGATCGCATCCAAACTCACCGACCAGGGCGCACGCGCCCTTCTGGTTGCCGGCGATACGTTCCGGGCCGCGGCGATCGAACAGCTCCAGGTCTGGGGCGAGCGCGCCCGTATCCCGGTCCTGTCTAAGCCGACGGGAGCAGATGCCGCAGGTCTTGTCTATGAGGCGATGGAGAAGGCGCGGGCTGACGATCTCGACCTGGTTCTGGTCGATACGGCCGGGCGTCTGCAGAACAAGTCCGAGCTGATGTCGGAACTGGCGAAGATCGTTCGGGTCTGCCGGAAGCTGGATCCCGACGCCCCCCATGACGTGATCCTGGTGCTCGACGCGACCGTGGGACAAAATGCCCTGTCGCAGGTGGAGGCGTTCGGCCAGACGGCCGAGGTGACAGGGCTGGTCATGACGAAGCTAGACGGCACTGCAAAGGGCGGCGTCCTCGTCGCCATCGCCGACCGCTACGACCTGCCGATCCACTTTGTCGGCGTGGGGGAAAGGGCCGAGGATCTTCAGCCATTCTCGGCCCGAGCCTTTGCCCGTGCCCTCGTCGGCCTGACCGACCCAGGCGGCTGAACGCTTCCATCTCTCGTCGAATCCATGCACGCTCTCCGTGCATTGAGCTCACGGGGTGAGCCAGAACTCGTGAGGGGGCGCGCGATGAATTGGGCAGTCAAACTCATGGCCACCCTCTTGCCGGGTCTCGGTCTCGGCCTGACCGCCGCAGCCGAACCCGCGAGATTCAAACCCGGCGAGTGGTCCTACAACATCGAGATGCGCCTGATGGACCAGTCCTTCGCCGAAGCGAGTACCGATTGCATGTCGGCCGATGATGCCGGCCTCGATACCCGCGATGTCGTGCGGGAGTTCGCTGGCGGCGCCGACTGTTCCGCGACCGTCGTGCGCGACGTTCCCGGCTCAGTGACCTTCGTGATGGCGTGCGCGACAGGCCCGATCGACACCGCGCAACTGTCCATGGATTACGAGTCCGAACAGTTCCAGATTGCCGGTGTCATGGCCAGCCGCGATATGGGCGCGGGCAGCCAGTCGATCGACATGCGGGTTGAGGCGCGCCGCCTCGGCGACTGTAGGCACTAGATGTGTAGTCGATGGCCGCACCGGGAGGCTGAGACCTGCCAGGTCGATCAGAAATCGTAGGCGATGCCTTTCCGCTCCCAGTCGGTGTAGCGGGTCGGCTCGGCGCCCTTGGGCCCGTTCACCTCATTGGCGCGGGCGGCCTCGAGCTCGGCCTGGCGGGCCGCCTGCTCGGAACGGCGGGCGTCGGCTTCCTCCAGTGCCCGACGCGCCGCCTCGGGCAGCGTCTTGCGGCGCTCGATTTCCGCTTCGCTCAACATCGCGTCCGACATGTGTCCAGGGTCTCCCAACCGCATTAACCTCTCCCATATAAGTCGGTGTCAGACGTAAGAAACATGCGGTGTTCGATTAACGGAGCGGGTGCCCGATGGGCATGATGAAGACCTTTATGCTTATGGCCGCCATGACGGCGCTGATCCTGGCGGTGGGCTATCTCACGGCCGGTCCCCTTGGCGCGGGCATCGCGCTGGCGGCCGCGGCCGGCATGAACCTCTACGCCTACTGGAATTCCGACCGCATCGTCCTGCGGATGCAGGGCGCGCGGGAGGTCGACGAGCAGGCGGCCTCTCCCATCGTGCGCACCTTCGTGGCCGATACCCGCCGGCTGGCGGAACATGCCGGCCTGCCCGCCCCGCGCATCTACCTTATCGATACGGCCCAGCCCAACGCGTTCGCGACCGGCCGTAACCCGGAAAATGCGGCCGTGGCCGCCACCACCGGTCTGCTGAACACCCTGTCGCGCGAGGAGGTCGCCGGCGTGATGGCCCACGAGCTTGCGCACGTTCAGAACCGTGACAGCCTGACCATGACGATCACCGCGACCCTGGCGGGCGCCATCGGCCTTCTGGCTAATTTCGCGTTGTTCTTTGGCGGGCGCGATCGCGGCGGCTTGATCGCGTCGCTGGCGATCATGATCTTTGCGCCAATGGCAGCCGCCCTCGTCCAGATGGCGATCAGCCGGGCCCGCGAGTACGAAGCCGATCGACGGGGTGCGGAAATCTGCGGCCATCCGGAATGGCTGGCATCCGCCCTGAGCAGGATCGAGCGTGGGGCCCGGGCCCAGATGAATGTTCATGCGGAAAAGCACCCCGCAGCCGCTCACATGTATATCATCAACCCCCTGAACGGTCAGAGGGGTGACAATCTCTTCTCCACCCACCCCAGCACGGCCAACCGCGTCGCGGCTTTGCGCCGCCTCGCCCAGGACATGGGCAGCGCCACTCCGGACCTGCCGGGCGGCGGCGTCGTGAGCGATGACGATCGGGCACGGGCACGCGGACCCTGGGGCTAGGGACCGCCGGGCGCCGAGTGTCCCTTCCCACCGCCACTCTGACGCGGGCCGCTGCGGCCCGACTGCTCGAGACCTGCCTCGACGCGCGCGTGACGCTCGACGAGGCCATGGCCCGCGTGGCCCTCTATGACCGGCTTGCGGGCGCCGATCGCGGGTTTGCCCGCGCGATGGTCAGCGCCGCACTGCGCGATCTGGGACGAATCGATCGGGCGCTGGTGGACCTGGTGGACCGTCCGGCAGGGTCGCTCGATCCGGACGTGCGGGCATTGCTGCGTATCGGCGCCGCCCAGATCTGGCACCTTGGCACCCCCGCACATGCAGCGGTCGGGGAAACGGTGGCGGCCGCACGCTCGCTCGACGGCGCAAGGCGGGCCGGTGGACTGATCAACGCCGTGCTGCGAAAGGCCGCCGCGGATCCAGACCGGCTGTCGGCCTGGCGGGTGGAGAGCGCCTGGCCGGACTGGTTGCTTGACCGTCTGAGCGCGGATCTGGGTTCCGATGCGGCCCGCCGCCTCGCCGCAGCCCAAGCCGCCCCGCCCCATCTGCATCTGACGGCCCGCGACCCCGACGCGCTCCGCGCGCGCCTGGATCCGAGCCTGCACGCGATGTGTCTTCCCGGCGGGACGGTGAGCCTGCCGGGCACGCCTGTCGAAGCACTGGTCGGCTATGATGAGGGCGACTGGTGGGTCCAGGACGCCGCGGCCGCCCTGCCCGCACGCCTCTTGGCGGCCCGGCCCGGCGAGACCGTCGCCGACCTGTGCGCGGCACCCGGCGGCAAGACCCTGCAACTTGCCGCCACGGGCGCCGACGTCATCGCCGTCGACCGCGCGGCCGGCCGACTGCAGCGCCTGCGGGCCAATCTCGAGCGTACCGGCCTTGCCGACCGGGTTCAGATCGTGACGGGCAAGGTCGAGACCTGGCGACCCGAACGGCCAGTGGATGCCCTGCTTCTCGACCCGCCCTGCTCCGCGCTCGGCACCCTTCGGCGCCATCCGGAGGGCGCCTGGATAAAGCGGGCCGAGGACATCGCCCGCTACCCTGACGTCCAGGCCAGGTTGCTGCGTGCAGCGGCCGAGCGGCTCCGCCCCGGCGGCCGCCTGGTCTACTGTGTCTGCACGCCGCTGGCTGCGGAAGGGCGCAGCGTGGTGTCGGCCGCGCTTGAGGCGGGTGGGCTTACCCGGCTGGCGATCCGCGCAGACGATGTGCCCGGCTTCGAGCCCTGCCTGACGCCGGAAGGCGACCTGCTGACCATACCGCCCGCTGGGACGCCTCCGCCTGCGCTCCACGACGCATTCTACATCGCCCATCTGCAGCGGACCTGAGCCGCGTCCCAAAGAAATGGCGCCAATTTGGTCGTTCCAACACCGACGAAACAAACACGGTTTCTAGGCGGCGCGGATCATCGGCTTTCGTGCCGCCGCGAAATCGTCACGGCGAGTTCATTTGGCATTCAGTGTTCAGGTACGACAGTGAACCCGTAGATTGGGTGCAAGAGGAGCACGACTCATGACCGTCCATACCCCAACGACCACACGGCCCAGCCGATTGATGGCGGGCGCTTTCGCGGCCATGACGTTCGCGCTGGCAGGCTGCGCCGGCTCCTATGGCGCAAACGAAGTCACGTCCGCCGGCGTTCGCGAGGCGGCAACGGTTCGCTCCGGCACGGTGACCGCCGTAAGGGAGGTCCGGATCAAGCCCGACAGGTCCGTCCTCGGCGCCGGGGTCGGCGCCGTTCTTGGCGGTCTCGCTGGCTCGGAACTGGGCGGTGGCGACAAGGCCCAGACCGCGGGCGCCATCGGTGGTGCGGTACTTGGCGGCATCGCCGGCAGCGAGGTGGGCAAGGCGGCCAACACGCGCCCGGGGCTCGCCTATACCGTACGCTTCGACAGCGGCGAGGTGAAGGAGATCGTCCAGGGCGCGGACGTCTTCATTCCAGCGGGCTCGCGTGTGAACGTGACGTTTCGATCCGATGGCGTAGTTGTGACACCCGCTGCCTATTAGGCGATCCAGCGCAAACGACTTCGTCTGGAACACGAACATCATGGCCGCCGCTCGCCTTGTGTGAGCGGCGGTTAGCTTTTACAGACATGTCATGCGTGGCGTGCTTATTTCCCCCTCGATCCTGTCTGCCGACTTCGCCGACCTTGGCGCGGAGATCCGCGCCGTCGACGCGGCGGGCGCGGACATGATCCATATCGATGTCATGGACGGCCATTTCGTGCCGAACCTGACCTTTGGACCCCCGGTTCTGAAGAAGCTGACCCCGCACAGCGACAAGCCATTCGACGTGCACCTGATGATCGCGCCCGTAGACCCGTTCATTTCGGCCTTCGCGGACGCCGGTGCCGACATTCTCACGGTTCACCCGGAAGCCGGACCCCACATCCATCGCACCCTGCAAGCGATCCGCGCCCACGGCATGAAGCCGGGCGTGGCCCTCAATCCCGGGACTCCGGCCGATGTGGTCGACCCGATCCTGGACGAGGTGGACCTGATCCTTGTGATGTCGGTGAATCCGGGCTTTGGCGGCCAGGCCTTCATCGACAGCCAGCTTCGAAAGATCGAGGCTCTGCGCCAGCGCATTGACGCGACCGGCCGGGATATCGTTCTTGAGGTGGATGGTGGGATCAACGCAGAAACCGCGCCGCGCGTGATCGACGCAGGCGTCACGGCGATCGTAGCAGGATCGGCCGTGTTCAGGGGGGGGCGCGACGCCTATGCCGACAACATCGCCGCGCTTCGCCCTCGTCTCATGGCTTGAGGCAGGAGCGCGGGCATGAGCTCCCGACTGCGAAGACCGATGAGCCGACCCCGCAGCCCCGACGAAGATGCCGCGCTCTGGTCCCGGTTCAAGGGTGCGCTCGGCGATCCCGTTTCGCCCGGCGAACGGGCCTGGCTTCGGGTCGTCTCGGCCGGCCAGCCGGTTCCCGACTGGAGCCGGTTCGGATCGATCGACCCGGCCGATGACCTGCGGGCCGAAGCCTTGCTGGGCAATATCTGGCGGGCCGGCACCGAACGTTTCGAACTCGAGGTTGATGCACCCCGCCCTTGGGCCATCCCAGGCGCAACCCGGCACTTCTGCGATCTGATGCACCGTTTCGACTGGTTACCCGACCTGGCCAATCATGGAGAGGCCGGCGCAGCCCGCGCGCTGGATCTGACGGACCGCTGGATCGAGGATCACGGCACCTTCGACCCCTTCGCCTGGCGCGCCGGACCGTGTGCGGACCGGGCCTGGAACTGGCTGCGCTGCGCCACGCTGCTGTTCGGGCGCGCCGAGGACCGGGCGGCACGCGAGCGTCTGGCCTGTTTCGAACGCCAGGTTGCCCATCTCGATGCCCTGGCCGCAGACAGTCCGGACGTGCAGGCGAGGTTGCGCAGCTTCTGCCTTCTGGTCTGCCTTGGCGCGATGGGAGACGATGCGGACCGATTGCAGCGTGCGCTCGGCCGCCTCGAAGCCGAATGCAGCGCCCAGATCCTCCCGGATGGCGGACATGTGAGCCGAAGTCCCGAACGCCTGCTCGGCGCTCTGTGCGACCTTGTGGCGGTGCGCAACACGCTGACCGGATGCAGTCTCGAGGTGCCCGACTGGCTGTCGCGATGGCTGCTCAGGATGGCAGCGATGCTGGCATTCTTCCGGGCCGAGGACGGTGGCCTTCATCCGTTCAACGATGGCAGTGAGTCCCGTCCGGAACGGGTGGCTGCAGCGCTCGACGCCGTGGAAACGCCGCCCCGGCGCTTTTCCTTTTCCCCGCGCTCGGGTTACCAGAAGCTCACGCGTGGCGGGGTCCAGCTCATCCTCGATGTGGGAGAAGCGCCCGAGCTGCCCTTTGCCGACTTCGCCCATGCCGGCGGTCTGGGGATAGAGATCAGCGACGGCGCTGCGAGGCTGGTGACGTCCTGCGGGTTCCACCCGGCGCTGTATGTGCATTTTCAGGCCGCCGCGCGCCGGACCGCGGCCCATTCCACCCTGGTTCTGGCCGGGCGCGATTCGGCGGCGTTCCAGGTCAACCCGGCCTCGCGGCTGCTCTGCCCCGTCGGTCCCGACGGAATTGCGGCGAAGCGGCTGGAAGAAGCCGACGAGATTTGGCTGGACGCGCAGCACAGCGGCTACCGTGACAGTGTCGGACTGCTCCACCGCCGGCGCCTGTTCATGTCGGGAGACGGCCGGCGCGTGACGGGCGAGGACAGCCTCTCTCGCCCGGTCGCTCGCCCACCCAGCGACGACCGCCGGCCCGTGTCCTTCGAGATCCGGTTCCACCTCCATCCCACGGTCAGGGCCTATTCGGAACGCGACCGCATCAAGCTCGTCAGTGATCGCGGCCCCGTCTGGTCCTTCAAGACGAGCCAGACGCCGCGTCTGGAACCAACGCTGTACCTGGCGCGCGGCACCGCCGAACGACCGCAGAGCATCGTGATCTCTGGCTGGGCCGATCCCAATGGCGATGGCGCGGGTCCGCCCAATTGCGTGCGCTGGACCTTCCTGCGGGAGGATGCGTCATGAGGAACGCGACCGTCCAGGCGCGTCGCGCCATGGCGATGACCCTCGGCTTCGATCTGGCGGCCGCAGCGGGGGCGATACTGTTCGCCATCTACCTGCGGTGGCTGGCCACCGGTACGATGCCGCCCAACCCGCTGGAGATCACGATCCTCTCCGGACTTCTGTTCCCTGCCATGGCGGGAATCGCCTTTTTCCTGCTTCGGGTCCACCGCCAGGTCTGGCGCCACATGGGCGCAGGCGACGTGATGCAGGTCCTGCAGGCGGTCGGGCTGACGGCGCTTCTGTTCCTGCCGACACTCTTCCTTTGGAACCGGCTGGAGGGGTTTCCACGTTCCAGCCTACCGATCGCCCTCGTTGTCTGGCTTCTCATCATGCTGGCAGGCCGGATGTACGCACTCAGTCGGTCGACGCATCGGCCCCTTCAGCTCTTCACGCGCGTGCATCGTGATGCACCAGCCGCAATCCTGGTCGGCGACACGGAGGCCGCGGCCAGCGCCCTGCGCGATATCCAGGCCTCACCCGGTGCGGCGCGGCTGCGGATCCTGGGCCTCGTCCAGCTTGGCCGGGCCGAACCTGGCCGCGCGATCCGGGGCGTAACGGTTCTCGGCCATGTGGACGAGCTGGGCTACGTGCTCGACGTGATGCGCGCACGCTATGGCGAAGTGCCGTGGGTGGCGGTCACCGGCAAGGCCAGGAGCCCCCGGCGGATGCGGTCGATCCTGGAAACGGCGGCGACCAAGAAGACCAAGGTCATGGCCCTGAACGGAGCGAACAGCACCCCACAGCTCCAGGACCTGCGCCCGGCTGACCTGCTTGCGCGGGCCGAGCGAAATCTGGACATGGCCGCCGTCAAGGCGCTTGTGCAAGGGCGTCGCGTCCTGGTCACCGGCGGCGGCGGAACGATCGGCAGCGAACTTGCGCGCCAGGTGGCCGATCTAGAGCCGGCCAGGCTGACCATCCTCGACGCATCGGAGTACGCGATCTACCGAAGCGAGATGACCCTGCGTCGCACCTCGCCCGGCCTGGAAATGAATTTCTATATCGGTGATGTGCGCGATGTGACCCGTGTCGAGCAGGTCTGCCGCAGCGAAAGGCCTGACATCGTCTTCCATGCCGCCGCCCTGAAACATGTGCCGCTCATGGAACGCCATGTCTGCGAAGCGATCCTCACGAACGTGGCGGGCTGCATCAATGTGGCACGGGCTGCCGTCCAGACCGGAACGCGCCACATGGTCTTCATCTCCACCGACAAGGCGGTAGACCCGGACAATGTGATGGGCGCAACCAAGCGGATTGCCGAGATCGCCGCCGCCCGGATCGGACGACAGGCCGGAATGACGGTCTCGCTTGTGCGGTTCGGGAATGTGCTGGGCTCATCGGGTTCGGTCGTCCCGCTGTTCAATGAACAGATCGAGGCCGGCGGCCCGGTCACGGTGACCCATCCCGACGTGACGAGGTACTTCATGACCGTGGAGGAGGCCGCCGCGCTGACCCTCCAGGCGGCGGCGCTGCAGGAGGTCGGCGACCCGCCGAGCCTTTATGTTCTGGACATGGGCGAGCCGATCCGGATCGAAGCGCTGGCCGAGGAAATGATCCGTCTGCGCGGGCTGGTCCCCGGCGTCGACATCGAGATCGCGCATACCGGCCTGCGTCCGGGCGAGAAGCTGCACGAATCCCTCGCCTATGATTTCGAGGATATTGCGCCGACACGGGTCGACGGCGTGCTGCGGGTTCGCGGGGTGAACGGGGTGACGGAGGACTTCGACCTGACCCTGGCCAGCCTGTTGCGCGCGGCAAACCGACGGGAGCACGGCGAGGCGCTGCGCCTTCTTGGCCGGTTGGTGCCGCAATATGACAGCAACCGCGTGCGCACCGAGGACCAGGCCGCCGGCGCTTGACCCCGCCCCGCCGTGTGGTAGCCGCCTGACGAACCGGCCCGTTCCGAGTGGTCGCCAGTCCCGAGTCCATGTCATGACAGCAGCTCCCGTCCGCGTTCGCCGCGCCCTCCTCTCCGTTTCCGACAAGACCGGCCTGGTCGACCAGGCGCGCCGCCTCGCCGCGCTTGGGGTCGAGCTCGTTTCCACGGGCGGCAGCGCACAGACGCTGGCGGACGCCGGGCTCGAGGTGACCGATGTCGCCAGCCTGACCGGTTTCCCGGAAATGATGGACGGGCGGGTGAAGACCCTGCACCCCGCGATCCATGGCGGCCTTCTATACCGCCGGGATGTCGACGCCCATGTGGCCGACGCATCCCGGCACGGCATCACCGCGATCGACCTGGTCTACATCAACCTCTATCCGTTCGAGGCGACGGTGGCCTCGGGCGCAGATGCGGCCACCTGTATTGAAAACATCGATATCGGCGGCCCCGCCATGCTGCGCGCGGCGGCAAAGAATGCAGACTTCGTGGCCGTCTGCACCGACACGGGCGACATCAAAGCGGTCCTGGACGAAATGGAGCGCGCCGGCGGTGCGCTCTCGGCGCAGACCCGACGCCATCTTGCGGCAAAGACCTTCGCCCGCACGGCCGCTTATGATGCGGCGATCTCCACTTGGTACGCGGACCAGACCGCGATGGTGGCGCCCGACTGGATGGCTCGCGGCGGTCGTCTGGCCCAGGCTCTGCGCTACGGCGAAAACCCGCATCAGGCGGCAGCGTTCTACACCACCGGCGAGCCCCGGCCGGGCGTCGCAACCGCCCAACAGGTCCAGGGCAAGGCGCTGTCCTACAACAACATCAACGACACCGACGCAGCCTTCGAACTGATCGGCGAACTCGGCGACGCACGCCCGGCCGTGGCGATCATCAAACATGCCAATCCCTGCGGCGTGGCCCTCGGTGATGACCTGCTTTCCGCTTATCGCGCCGCCCTCGCGTGCGACCCGACATCGGCTTTTGGCGGCATCGTGGCCCTGAACGGCGTGATCGACATGGACACCGCAGAGGCGGTCGCCGACATCTTCACCGAAGTCGTGATCGCGCCGGACGCGACCGAGGAGGCCAGGGCCGTCTTCGCCAGAAAGAAGAACCTGCGCCTTCTGCTCACCGGCGGCCTGCCGGATCCGGAGGCACCCGGCACGGTTGTGAAGAGTGTCGCCGGCGGCCTGTTGCTGCAATCGCGTGACCATGGCCGCGTGAACGAAACCGACCTGCGTACAGTGACGCGCCGCACCCCCACCGATCAGGAACGCGCCGACCTGCTGTTTGCCTGGCGCGTGGCCAAACATGTGAAGTCGAACACGATCGTCTACGCGAGGGACGGCGCGACGGTCGGCATCGGAGCAGGCCAGATGAGCCGCGTGGACGCGGCCCGAATCGCTGCCCGGAAGGCGGAGGACGCCGCGCACGCCGCCGGCTGGCCAGAGCCCCGAACGAAGGGGTGCGTGGCGGCCTCCGACGCGTTCTTTCCGTTTGCGGACGGTCTGCTTCAGGCCGCCGAGGCTGGCGCAACCGCCGTGATCCAGCCTGGCGGCTCCATCCGGGACGACGAGGTGATTGCAGCGGCTGACGAGGCCGGGCTGGCGATGGTGTTTACCGGCATGCGCCACTTCCGTCACTGAGGCATGACCCTGGAGGATGCGGCGCGCCGTATCGTCGGTTGGATAGGCGCGCCGGTCCGGGACATCTCCGTCACGGCGAAAAGCGGTGCTTGCCCCGCCCATCCGCGAGCCTTGCTCACATCGCACTCACCCGAGAGGCGGAAACGCCTCAAACCCGTCAGATCGCGGCGCGCAGATCTTCCAGATACCGCAGGCGTGTTTCGAGCATGGCGTACTGACCGTCATCCCGACTGTGGGCCTTGAGCTTTTCGCGGGTTTCCTGAAGGTCCGCATCGACGCGCGCGGGATCGACGTTGGCAAGATTCACCGATTCTTCTGCCAGGATGGTCAGACCCGCAGCGGTGACATCGGCAAACCCTCCCCGCACGAAGAGGCGCAGATCCGGCTGTCCGCCGCGCAGGACCCGAACGACACCGTTCCGCAGCGTCGTCATGAAGGGTGCGTGATCTGGAAGCACGCCGAACTCGCCTTCGGCGCCCGGCGCAATCACGTGATCCACCTCGCCGGAGAACTCTTCCCGGGCGGGTGAAACGAGGGCAAATGACAGGGTGTCGGCCATGCTGGATCTCGCTCCGGTGCCTGGATAACGCGGCTTACGCGTCTTCCATCATCTTCTCGGCCTTCTTCACGGCATCCTCGATGGTGCCGACCATGTAGAAGGCCTGTTCCGGCAGGTGGTCATACTCGCCTTCGATCAGGCCCTTGAAGCCCTTGATCGTGTCTTCGAGCTTCACCTGGATGCCCGGCGAACCGGTGAAAACCTCGGCAACGTCGAAAGGCTGCGACAGGAAGCGTTCCACCTTGCGCGCGCGTGCCACGACCAGCTTGTCGTCCTCCGACAGTTCATCCATCCCAAGGATCGCGATGATGTCCTGGAGTTCCTTGTAGCGCTGAAGGATCTGCTGCACGCCGCGGGCGGCCTCGTAATGGTCCTGGCCGATCACGAACGGATCCAGGATCCGCGAGGTCGAATCGAGCGGGTCAACAGCCGGGTAGATGCCCTTTTCCGCGATCGCCCGGTTCAGAACCGTGGTCGCGTCGAGGTGGGCGAACGAGGTCGCCGGCGCAGGGTCGGTCAGGTCGTCGGCGGGCACGTAAATCGCCTGCACTGACGTGATGGACCCCTTGGTCGTGGACGTGATCCGCTCCTGCAGCAGACCCATGTCGGTGGCCAATGTCGGCTGATAGCCCACCGCAGACGGGATGCGTCCGAGCAGCGCCGACACTTCCGAGCCCGCCTGGGTAAACCGGAAGATGTTGTCCACGAAGAACAGCACGTCCTTGCCTTCGACGTCCCGGAAGTATTCGGCCTGGGTCAGACCGGTCAACGCCACCCGGGCCCGCGCGCCCGGCGGCTCGTTCATCTGCCCGTAAACCAGCGTCGCACGGCTCTCGCCATCAAGGTTGATCACCTTGGCATCCATCATCTCGTGGTAGAGATCGTTGCCCTCACGGGTCCGTTCGCCGACACCGGCAAACACAGAATAGCCGCCGAACAGCTTGGCGATGTTGTTGATCAGCTCCTGGATGAGAACGGTCTTGCCGACACCGGCGCCGCCGAACAGGCCGATCTTTCCGCCCTTGGTGTAGGGGCAGAGAAGGTCGATAACCTTGATGCCGGTCACCAGGATTTCCTTCTCGGTGGACTGATCGACGAAAGCCGGGGCGTCCTGGTGGATGGCACGGTACTCCTCGGTCTCGACCGGGCCGCGTTCGTCGATCGGCTCACCGATCACGTTCAGGATGCGCCCGAGCGTCGCCGGCCCAACGGGCACGGTGATCGGGCGACCGGTGTCGGTGACATCCTGGCCACGGACCAGACCTTCGGTGGAGTCCATCGCGATCGTGCGCACCGTGTTTTCCCCAAGGTGCTGCGCGACTTCGAGCACGAGGCGAATGCCGTGATTGTCGGTTTCGAGCGCGTTCTGGATCGCGGGCAGATGGCCGTCGAACTCTACGTCGACAACGGCGCCGATGACCTGGGAAATCTGGCCCTTCACATTGGCGGAAATGTTCATGCGGGTCGTCTCCTTGGGAGCGGGGGTCGTGGGATTGGCGCGCGTTGCGGCGCCGGTCTTGGCCGGGCCGTCCGCCTTCGCCGCTCGGTCTGGCGGCGAGGCGCTCGACGCCGCCGTTTTCGATGCTGCACCGGTCTTCACCGGCTCGGACGGAGAGGGCGCGCCAGCCGGAGCGGATGCGGCCGGCGCCTCGGAGGGTGAGGTCTTGTCCGCCACGGATTCGGGCTTGCAGACGCCACAGGCGCGCTTGTCCGAATAGGGCAGACCATCGGTGCAGGCTTGCGCGGCCTCGAGCGTGTCGAAGGGACCATGCCAGGTATCGTCGTCGTTTGACCGGTCGCCCCCCACACCCTGACCGTCATTGCAATACCGGCAGGTGGACAGGTGAATGCGTGCCCGCTTTGAGATCTTGTTCTCGTAGACCCAGTAGCGCATGCCGCCTCCTATAGCGCTTCCGCGCCGGAGATGATCTCGATCAGCTCCTTGGTGATGGCCGCCTGGCGGGCCCGGTTGTACTGCAATGACAGGTCGTCGATCATCTCACCTGCATTGCGCGTGGCGTTGTCCATGGCGGACATCCGGGCGGCCTGTTCGCCGGCCGCGCTTTCCAGCATGGCTGAAATGATCTGGGTATTGATGTAGCGCGGCAGAAGAACGTCGAGGATTTCCGGTTCCGACGGCTCGTAGGCATAAACCGCGCCGCCGAGATCGATCGTCTCGGCCGCATCCTCGTCCGGCGTCGTCACTGGGATCAGTTGCTGACCGGAGGGAACCTGGGTCAGGACGTTCCTGAACTGCGAATAAATGAGGGTGCAGAAGTCGAATTCGCCCGCCTCGAAGCCGGCAGTCAGCCGCCGGCCGAGGGCAAGGCCCGGCTCGGTATAATCGTTCCGGATATCCGACAGGTCCACATGATCGAGAAACAGGTCGCCATACTCGCGGGCCAATTGCTCGCGACCTTTCTTGCCCACCGTGACGATCTTCACCGACTTGCCGGCCGCGCGTAGCTCACCGATCCACTGGCGCGCCAGCTTCACCACATTGGCATTGAAGCCACCGCAAAGACCGCGCTCCGCCGTCATGACGACCAGGCAATGCACATCGTCCTTGCCGCTACCGGCCAGGAGTTTCGGTCCCGTGGCGCCATCGCCCAGCGACGCGGCCAGATTGGCCACCACGGCCGCCATCCGCTCGGCATAGGGGCGCGAAGCCTCTGCCGCCTCCTGGGCACGTTTCAGCTTCGACGCCGCCACGAGCTGCATCGCCTTGGTGATCTTCTGCGTGGACTTCACGCTCGAGATCCGATTTTTCAGGTCCTTCAGGCTGGGCATCTCAGCTTCGCTCCGATGTATCGGCGCCGGCGCGGCCGGTTTCGTCGCTCATTCCGGGCCTCTGCCCCTAGGCAAAGCTCTTGGCAAACGCTTCGAGCGTGGACTTGATCTCGGACTCTATCTCGTCACTCAGCGCCTTCTCGTCGCGGATCTTCGCGAGCAAGGCCGATTTCTGGCTGTGCAGGTGCTTGAGGAGTTCCTGCTCAAAGCGCACGACGTCGTTGAGCGCCACACCATCCAGGAAGCCGCGCGTGCCCGCATAGATCACGATGACCTGCTCTTCCATCTGCAGCGGCGAATATTGCGGCTGTTTCAGAAGCTCAGTCAGGCGCGCGCCGCGGTTCAGAAGGCGCTGGGTTGCAGCGTCCAGATCGGAGCCGAACTTCGCAAACGCCGCCATCTCGCGGTATTGCGCAAGCTCGCCCTTCATCGCGCCGGCCACCTTCTTCATGGCCTTCGTCTGGGCGGCCGATCCCACACGCGAGACCGACAGGCCGACATTCACCGCCGGGCGAATACCCTGGTAGAAAAGGTCGGTTTCCAGGAAGATCTGGCCATCGGTGATCGAGATCACATTGGTCGGAATATAGGCCGAGACGTCGTTTGCCTGGGTCTCGATGATGGGCAGCGCCGTCAGCGAGCCCGCCTTGTGGTCGTCGTTCAGCTTTGCCGCCCGCTCCAGGAGGCGGGAGTGCAGGTAGAACACGTCGCCCGGATAGGCTTCACGGCCGGGAGGACGCCGCAGCAGCAGTGACATCTGGCGGTAGGCCACGGCCTGCTTGGACAGATCGTCGTAGATGATAAGCGCGTGCATGCCATTATCGCGGAACCACTCGCCGATCGTGCAGCCCGTATAGGGCGCAAGATACTGGAGCGGAGCCGGCTCGGACGCTGTCGCCGCCACCACGACGGTGTAGTCGAGCGCGCCGCGCTCTTCGAGGATCTTCACCACGTTCGCCACGGTCGACCGCTTCTGGCCGACGGCGACGTAAACGCAGAACAGCTTCTCGCCATCCGATTTGGCCGCGTCGTTGATCTGCTTCTGGTTCAGGATCGTGTCGATGCAGATCGCGGTCTTGCCCGTCTGGCGGTCACCGATGATCAACTCGCGCTGGCCGCGGCCGATCGGGATCATGCCGTCGATGGCCTTGATACCCGTCATCATCGGCTCGTGCACCGACTTTCGCGGGATGATGCCAGGCGCCTTCACGTCGACGCGGTTGCGCGAGGCCACATCGGTGAGAGCGCCCTTGCCGTCCACCGGTTCGCCGAGCGCGTCGACGACACGGCCAAGCAGGCCCTTGCCCACAGGCGCATCGACGATGGCGCCCAGGCGCTTGACGGTCGAACCCTCGTTGATACCGCGGTCATTCCCGAAGATCACAACGCCGACATTGTCGTGTTCCAGGTTCAGGGCCATGCCCTTTGCGCCGGTCTCGAACTCGACCATCTCGCCCGCCTGGACGCTGTCGAGCCCATAGATGCGGGCAATACCGTCACCGACGGAAAGAACCTGACCGATGTCGGCCACTTCGGCTTCGACCCCGAAGGATTCGATCTGACGTTTGAGAATTCCGGAGATCTCGGCTGCGCTGATGTCCATCGCGCTCAGGCTCCCTTCATGGCGGCGTTCATACGGTCGAGCTTCGACGCAAGGCTCGCGTCAACGAGTTTCGATCCGAGGCGAAGCTGGATGCCGCCGATCAGGGCCTCATCCACGTCCTCGGTCAATTCCACTTCGCCGCCCACGGCCTTGGCCAGGATCCCCTGGATGCGGTCACGCTGGGCGTCGGTGAGCGGTTTGGCGGTGCGCACGCTTGCGCGCTTCACACCGCGCTGATTGGCGTAGAGCGCATCGAAGGCGCGCTGGGCGGCGACAATCTCCCCGGCCCGGCCATTGGCCGCCATGGTGCCGACGAACCTGACCAGAAGGTCGGCCACCCCCGCTTCACGCGCCACAGCGGTGAGGGCATCGGCCTTGGTCGCACGCCCGAAGGCCGGCGACCGGACAAGGCGAACCAGATCGGCATTGTCCCTGACCAGCTCGGCGAAGCCCTCGAAGTCACGATGAATGTCCGCGAGCTGGCCCGTGTCCTGAGCCAATTCGAACAGAGCGCTGGCGTAGCGCTGGGCCGCTTCGCTGGCGGTCGAGGTCGAGGCTTTGGCCAAAACGATGTCCGTCTGTCTGTCTGGGGGCGAGCGCCCGGAAATTGCACGGCATGACCTGCGCGAAGTCAGCCCCCCGCGCAGGAATTCGGCGGGGCTTAGCACCGGACCTTTGCTCTGACAACATGGGCGAGGGTCGGAAATTGCGGCAGATTGGCACGCAGCCGTGCGCCAGCGAAATCGTCGATTCTACGGGACCCTTCACAGGCGAACCCACCGACCGTCGCGCCGGCCGCCTAAAGGAAGGAATAGGGATCGATGTCGATCGTGAGCCGAACCGAGCCGGGCAATTTCAGCCGCGCCCGCCAGGCCGCCATGTAGGCAGACAGGTCCACCTCGCGGGGCGACTGCACCAGGAACCGGCTGCGATGGCGTCCGCGAAGCACCGCAATGGGAGCCGGCGCCGGGCCGAAGACGTCAACACCCTCGGCATTGGGCGCGGCCTGAAGCGTGCGCAGTCCGGCGTCCTCCAGCAACGACGCCGTGGGCGCGGAAAGGATCAGCGCCGCAAGGCGGCCATAGGGCGGCAGGCCCATTTCGGCGCGGACCGTACGCTCGATCTCGAGAAAGCCGTCGCGGTCACCTGCGGCCAGGGCGATCATGGCCGGATTATCGGGATCCGCGGTCTGAACCAGCGCACGGCCCGGCCGCTCGGCACGCCCGGCGCGGCCCGCCACCTGGGAAAGGAGCTGGAACGTCCGCTCTCCGGCCCGCAGATCCCCACCCTTGAGCCCGGAATCCGCGTCGACCACCCCGACCAGGGTCAGGTTGGGAAAATTGTGTCCCTTTGCAACCATCTGGGTACCGATCAGAACGTCGATGTCGCCCCGCGCCATCCGGTCCACGAGCGCACGGGTCTCCTCGCCGGTCTGTGCGGTATCCGAGGAAAAGATCTCGATCCGCGCGTCGGGCAGCAGGGCCCGACTTTCCTCCGCCACGCGCTCCACACCGGGCCCGACGCCCATCAGCGTGTTGCGGGCGCCGCAGGCGGGACAGGCCTCGGGCCTCGCCATGCTGAAGCCCGTCAAGTGACAGACCAGGCGCCCGGTATAGCGGTGTTCGGTCAGCCAGCTTTCGGTTCCGGGGCTCTTCAGCTTCTCACCGCAGGCACGGCACAGAACCAGCGGCGCATATCCGCGCCGGTTCAGGAACAGGAGGCTCTGCTCACCCCTCGCGAGGGTGACCTTCAACGCCTCCCGCAAGCGCGGGGACAACCACTCGCCACGTGCGGGAGGATCGGCGCGCAGGTCGATCAGGTCGACCTCGGGCAGCCGCGCGGCGCCCGGCCGGGCCGAGAGCGTCAGCAGGCCATAGCGCCCGGAGCGGGCATTGACAGCGGTCTCCATCGAGGGTGTCGCCGAGGCCAGAACGATGGTCGCCCCGGCGAGCTTTGCCCGCATCACCGCCAGGTCGCGGGCATGGTAGGTCACGCCTTCCTCCTGCTTGTAGGAGGTGTCGTGCTCTTCATCGACGACCAGCAACGCCAGACGCGCGAAGGGAAGAAACAATGCCGACCGCGCGCCGACCACGATCCGTGCCCGGCCCGCCGCCACTTCCCGTAGGGTCCGCCGCCGCAGCTTGTCTGACAATCCCGAATGCCACGCTGCCGGGGCCGCACCGAAGCGTGCCTCGAAGCGTGAGAGGATCGCCTGGGTCAGCGCAATCTCCGGCAGAAGCACCAGGACCTGACCGCCCGCATCGCGGTCCAGCGCGGCCGCAATGGCCTCGAAATAGACCTCTGTCTTGCCCGACCCGGTCACGCCATCCAGCAGAAACGGGGCGAAACCACCGGCGCGGACCGCTGCAACCAGCCTGTCGGCGGCAGCGCGCTGTTCATCTGTCAAATGGTGCGGCGGCGGGCCCGGCGCGGGCTCGGGGAAGGGCGGGTCGACCGGCTCCTCGACAGCCCGCAGGGCACCGGCATCCGCCAGCCCCTTCACCACCGACGCAGAGACGCCCGCCGCCTGGACCAGCGCAGCCGCCGAACGCGGTGTCGCATCCGCCACCTCCAGAACGCGCGCCCGCGCAGGCGTCATCCGCTCGGGCGTTGCGGGGCCACGCACATAGGCAATCTCCGTCGGCGACGGCAACAGGCCCTGTCGAGCCCGCAGGGCCATCGCCAGGACCTGACCGGGCGCGGCCACCGTGTAGCGGGCTGTCCATTCGATGAAGGCGCGCATGTCGTCCGGCATGGGCGGCGCAGGCAGCAGGTGAGACAGGGGTTTCAGCGACCGCTCGCCGGCTGCAGCGTCCGGGGCCAGGTCCCACACCACCCCCAGCCGCTCCACCTTGCCCAGCGGCGCGACGACATAGGCCCCCACGCAACAGACCATGCCCTCAGGGACCAGATAGTCGAACGGCTCGGGAAGCGGCAGGGGGAACAGGATACGCGCGACGGCCATGACACCCAGCATATGCCTGCGGCCCGCACCGCGTGCAAAGACGCCGCGCGACGCGATCGGTGGAAAACCCGGTCAATCTTCTTGGAAATTACGGGCACCCGGTTTTCCGGCCTTTCAGAAGATTCTGGTAGTCGAAAACACGTATACGCAAGGAGTTCACTCTCGTGGCGCCCATTCGAACCCGGAAGGATGCCTTGGTTTTCGTGGGGATGGTCTCACTTTCAGCCATCTCCATTTCGTGCATTCTATCTGTAATTTCCTTTGAGATCATTCCGCCGGAGACTCACCTGATGAATCTCCTCGGAACACTTGTGGTGTCGAGTCTCGTTTCGGTGCCAATTGCGCTTCTTCTCGCCCAGAGCAGCCTGCGGCTCGGCCTCTACCAGGCGCGGCTCGAGAAAATGGCGAACACCGACCCGCTGACCGGCCTTCACAACCGGCGTCGCTTCACCGAGCTGCTCGATGCCCAACTCGCAGGCAGTGGAATCTTCGCTCTGGCCTTCGTCGATCTGGACAGGTTCAAGGCGGTCAATGACTGTCATGGGCACGGCGTTGGCGACGAAGTGTTTCAACGACTGGCGTGTCGCCTCCAGGAGACGATTCCGCATTCGGACGTCGCGCGTCTGGGAGGTGATGAATTCGGGGTGATCCTGCCCGGACTGGAGGAGACGCAGGACGCGACGGACGTGTTCCTCGCCCTTCACGGCGCCATCTGCGAGCCAGTCTTCACGTCGGCCGGCCCTGTCTATGTGGGGGCGTCGATCGGCATCGCGTGTCGCACCGGGGCCACCCCAGCCGCCTCGGCAATGCTGCGCGCCGCCGACAAGGCGATGATGCGAGCCAAGGCGGAAGGCGGTGGCGTCCGCCTGTTCGATCCCGCGCTCGACACCGATGAACTGGACGCTGCAGACTTCGAAGAAGCATTGCGCGTCGCGATACACAGTGACCGCATTGTCCCAGCCTTCCAGCCCTTTCGGGAGATTGCAACGGGGCGCCGGGGCGGATTCGAGGTGCTCGCGCGCTGGTCGGGACAGACGCCTTGCGACGCCCCCTCGCCGGGTGCCTTCGTCCCCGTCGCCGAACGCCTCGGCCTGATCGACAGGCTGTTCTGGCGGATGATGGAACAGGCCCTGGAAGCCTGGAGCGACGGACCGGACGACCAGGTCCTGGCCTTCAACATCTCGCCGGCGCAGCTGCACAATCCGGCCTTCTGCCAACGCCTGTTTGGCGTGCTCGAGCGCCACGACATCGCGGCGCCACGGATCGAGGTGGAGATTACCGAAAAGGCGGTGTTCCGTGATCTTTCGAGCGCGGCGGGCAAGCTCAAGACGCTGGCCGATGCCGGCGTGGGGGTCGTGCTGGATGATTTCGGCACCGGTCAGTCATCCCTGTCGCTCGTCCACGAACTTCCGCTCACGAAGCTCAAGATCGACCAGTCTTTCGTGAACTCCCTGCCATGGTCGGACCATTCCACGAAGATTCTCGCGGCCACGGTGAGCCTCAGCCGGGCCCTCGGTCTGAAGACCTGCGCCGAAGGCGTGGAAACAGCCTCTTCGCTGCAGCGGCTCGAGGCGCTTGGATGCGACTTTGCCCAGGGCTTCCTGATCGGTCATCCACAACCGGACCCGTTCCTGCACATGACGCCAGCGGAGACGGCAGCCGCCCGCGTCGCCGGTTAGCGCATTTTCAAGCGAAGTGGGCACCGGTTCGCGTTAGGAAGACCCCCAAAAGCGATAAACCAGCGCGTTCTCACTTTCTCTGATTGACGTGGAGACGCGCCCCGTCCCGCCGGGTCCCGGCCGGCGGTCGCCAAAGGCGAGCCGGGCGGCTTCCCTGGCGAACGGAAGCGCCGTACACGGCACCATGCCATCTGCGGACCTCGCGCCCTTCCTGCTCGGCCTGTTCTCGGCGCTGACCCTTGCGCTGGCGAACACGGCGGTAAAGCGCGGCGGCGATATCCTGTCGACCCGCGCGGTCACCCAGCTCACCTCCGCGGCGCTCGTCCTGCCTGCCGTGGCGCTGGTTCCGCTGCCCGACAGGGCCACCTGGCAGGCGCTGGCCTGGGCATTGCCGGCTCATTTCATCTACCAGGCCTGCCTGGTCCGCGCCCTGCATCGCGGCGACCTCTCGCTTGTCTTTCCCGTCATGCGGGGGCTTGCGCCGCTGCTCACCGCACTGGCCGCCTGGGCCGCCCTGGGCGAGGCGCTGTCGCCCGCAGCCATCCTCGGCCTCCTTGCGGTCACGGGTGCGGTGCTGGTGTTCGCCGCCCCGGCGCGCGGCCTTGCCCTGTCGCGGCATCCTGATGGAGGCGCCCTTGTCTGGGCCGTGGCGACCGCAGCGGGCATCGCGCTCTATTCCGTCGCCGATGCTCGTGGAGTCCGCATCGCGCCACAGGCCGAGACCTATATCGTCTGGCTGTTTCTGCTGGACTGGATCGGGATCGTCCTGGTCAATCTGGCCGTGGCCCCGGACCGGCTGGTGGGCGCCCTGCGCCATGGCTGGCGGTTTGGCGCGACCGCCGGCACGCTGTCAGTCCTGTCCTTCGGCGCAGCGCTCTACGGCATGACCCTGACCGAGGTCGCCCGCATCTCGGCCCTTAGGGAAAGCGCGGTGGTCTTCGCCGCCCTGCTCGGCTGGCTGTACCTGAAGGAGGGGCTGGGCCCACGCCGCACGCTGGCCGCCCTTGTCTTGGCCGCCGGTCTGGTGCTGATGCAGATTGGCGGCTGACACGCCGGCCACAAACAGGCATCCAGACGGGCTGCGGAGACGTAGACAGGCACATGAGCGACAAGATTTCCGGCACGCAGACAGCAGGCAAGGCGGGCAACCTCTGGAGCGAGGTCGGCCCGGCGGTCGCCTTCGTGATCGTCTACAATGTCCTGCTGCGCTTTCCGGAGACCGGCCTGGTTTCGAAGGCGACGGCGCTCTACTGGGCGACCGGGGTGCTCATCGTGGCCGCCCTGGCGGTGATCGGGGCGAAGCTCGTCCGCAAGCAGAAGATCCCGCCTTTCATGCTGATTTCGACGACCGTGATCGGGGTGTTCGGAACCATCGGGATCCTCTGGCAGTCGAAGACATTCCTGTTCGTCAAACCGACCATCGTGAACCTGCTTTACGCTGCGATCATCTTCGGCGGCCTGGCGGTGGGACGCAACATCTGGAAGATGTTCTTCCAGTCCGTGTTCGATCTGCCGAACCATGCCTGGCGGACGCTGGCGATCCGTTGGGGGGTCTTCTTCGTCGCCATGGCACTCTGGAACGAGTACCTCTGGCGCTTTCACTCCGAAGAGGTCTGGGCGAACTGGAAGCTCGGCAACATTGCCATCGTGATGGCGTTCGGTGCCCTGAACATCCCCTACACGATGAAGCACTGGGGCAAGCCCGAACCCGGGGCTCCAACGTCGAGCCAGGTACCAGAGGCGCCGCCGGCCGAGTAGCCCATACCCAACCATGACCGGACAGGCCGCCTCCGCGGCGCCGTTGACGAAAATCGACCGATGTGGGCGAAACCAAACCGGCGGCCGGGTCCGCTGCAGGCAACAGCGGTCCTTCGACCTTGCCCGCTCAGGTGGTCAGCGCTTCGGTCCCGGGCGGATTGGAGAAGGGCGGGAAGTGATCACGGTCGCGCGTCTCGGCATAGTGGGTCAGTGCCCAGACCACCGTGGGGAAGGCAAGGTCTGACCAGGGAATGTCAGCCCAATCGAAGAGGGCCACCTCCAGGCTTTCCGGACCCGCGGACACGTCGGAGACGAGCCTGGCCCGGAACATGATCTGCACCTGAGCGATCCGCTCCACGGTGTAGATGGCAAGGACGCGGTCAATCTCCAGCTCGGCCATGGCCTCCTCACGCGCCTCGCGGCGCGCCGCCGCCTCGACGCTCTCGCCCTTCTCCATGAATCCGGCGGGCAGCGTCCAGAAGCCCTTGCGTGGCTCGATGGCCCGCCGGCAGAGCAGGATGCGGCCATCCCGCGTCGCCACGGAACCCGTGACGATACGGGGGTTCTCATAGTCGATGAAGTTGCAATGCGTGCAGATGCGGCGCGCGCGGTCGTCACCATCCGGTATTCGCATCTCGAAATGGGGGGTCAGGGCCTGTGTCATCAGTTCGTAAACCTGTCGCGCTATTGGAAATAAGGGATTGTCCGCCTACGGTGCGTGTTGCACCGCGAGTATGAACCGGAGAGGCGGATGGACAAGGGCATGGGCCACGGGGACCTGGTGATGAGCGAAGCGGCTGAAGATCATGCGCCGGCCACGGGGTTCTCCCTCAACGAGAGCCCGAGCCATCTGCTCCACCGAGCCCAGCAGTTCGCGGCGATCCAGTCGGCCGCGGCCCTGAAGGAAGCCGGCATAACGCTGCGCCAGTTCTCGGTGCTGGCTGCCATCGCCGAGACCGAGGGGGTCAGCCAGTCCCGCCTCGTCGAGGCGACCGGCATAGATCGCTCCACCCTGGCCGACATGGTCTCGCGGATGCAGGATGCCGGACTGATCCAGCGCGTCCGGTCGGAAACAGATGCCCGCGCAAAGGCCGTTTCCCTGACCGATGCGGGTCGCCACGCCCTTGATGTTGCAGGACCCGCCGTTCGCTCGGCGGACGAAAAGCTTCTTGAGGCCTTGCCCAAGAACCGGCGCAGCGCCTTCATCGATATCCTGTCGAGGCTGACGGAAACCGGGACGGAGGATCCCCGACGCAAGGCCGAGACCGAGGAGGCGAAAGCCGACAAGCCGAAAAAGGCTGCGGCCAAGAAGGACAAGGACAAGAAAAAGAAGAAAAAGAAGAAGGGTAAATAGCCATTCTTCGTACCCGCGCCGACGGCGCGTCCGGACGAGGGCTGGCCGGCTCACGTCGCCAATCCGGGCGGACGCGGAGAGGCTGCGCAAGGGCGCGCACCCCAACGATGTGTCAGGGCATCAGCGGGTCGGGACAGGCGCGTCGCCGCCATAGTCGTAAAAGCCCTTGCCGACCTTCCGTCCGACCCAGCCGGCCTCGACATATTTCACGAGCAACGGACAGGGCCTGTACTTGCTGTCGGCCAGACCATCATAGAGCACCTGCATGATGGACAGGCAGGTATCCAGCCCGATGAAATCGGCCAGTGTCAGCGGCCCCATTGGATGATTGGCGCCCAGCCGCATGGCCGTGTCGATCGCTTCCACGGTGCCAACCCCTTCATAGAGCGCATAGACCGCTTCATTGATCATCGGCACGAGGATCCGGTTGACGATGAAGGCCGGATAATCCTCGGCATTCGTCGTGGTCTTGCCCAGGTCCTTTGCAAAGGCGGTCACAGTCTCATAGGTCTGCTGATCCGTCGCCAGTCCACGGATCACCTCCACCAGCTTCATCAGCGGCACCGGGTTCATGAAGTGCAGCCCGATGAACCGCTCAGGCCGATCAGTGACGCTGGCCAAGCGCGTGATGGAGATGGACGATGTATTGGTCGCCAGAAGGGTATGGCTGCCGATCACCTCGCACAGGGCGAGGAAGATCTTCTCCTTGACCTGGCGGTCCTCCGTCGCCGCCTCGATGGCGATATCCACATCCGCGAACGGCGCCAGGGAGGCGCTGGTGGAGATCCGTCCCAGCGCGGCTTCCATCTCGCCCTTCGTGATCGCCTCGCGCGCGACCTGGCGAACCATGTTCTTCTCGATCGTGGCGATGCCGCGTTCCAGCGCGTCCTCGGAGATGTCGTTCAGCACCACGTCATGGCCAGACAGGGCGCAAACATGCGCAATGCCATTGCCCATCTGACCCGCACCGACCACGCCGACGCGCTTGAGTTTCGTCATGCCTCTTCTCCCGGGTTGAATCGAACCCAAACCGCCACTCTACCGGCTTTGTGCAGTGCGTCAAAGCACTTGGCACCCCGGCGGCGCGTTCCCTGTCAGGGTGTTGCGCCATCGCGACGCAAGACCGCCGCCACATCGTCCACCGCGCCAGGATCATCGATGGTCGGCGGAAGGTCGTAGGGCGTGCCGTCCACGACCCGCTTGAGGACATTGCGCAGGATCTTCCCGGACCGGGTCTTCGGCAGGCGTGGCACCACGGCCACGCGCTTGAGCGCCGCGACCGGGCCAATCGTCTCGCGCACGGTACGGACGAGCTCGGATCTGATCGCGGCTTCGGAGTCGGGGTCGGCTGGCCCGCTCAGAACGACGAAGCCGACAGGCACCATGCCCTTGAGCTCGTCATGGGCCCCGACGACGGCACACTCGGCCACGCGGGGATGCTGGATGAGTGCCTCTTCCAGGGCCCCGGTCGACAGTCGGTGGCCGGCCACATTGATGACGTCATCCATTCTGGTCATGACGCTGACATAGCCATCGGCATCGATGGTGCCGGCATCGCCCGAGGCATAATGACCGGGAAACGCCGAAAGATAGGCCTGGCGATACCGGTCGGGAGCGTTCCAGAGCGTCGGCGCCGCCCCTGGTGGCAGGGGCAGTTCGATGGCCAGGGCGCCGATCCCGCCCGGAGGCATCGCCTGTCCGTCCTCGTCGAGACAGCGGACGCGCCAGCCCGGCATGGGCAGACCGGTGGATCCCGGCTTCACCGGCTGCGGCTCGATCCCGAGCGGATTTCCGCAGATGGCCCAGCCCGTCTCGGTCTGCCACCAATGGTCCACCACAGGCCGGTCGAGCACGCGTTGCGACCAGGCCAGCGTGTCGGGATCGGTGCGCTCCCCGGCGAGGAACAGCGCCCGCAGTCCCGACAGATCACTTGCCCGGACCAGGGCACCATCCGGGTCGACCTGCCGGATCGCCCGAATAGCGGTCGGCGCGGTGAAGAAGACGGCGACCTGGTTCGCCTCGATCGTGCGCCAGAACACCCCGGCATCGGGCGTGCCGACCGGCTTGCCCTCGAAGATGACCGTCGTGTTCCGGTTCAGCAGCGGACCGTAGACCATGTAGCTGTGTCCCACGACCCAGCCGACGTCGCTGGCCGCCCAGAACGTCTCCCCCGGCGCCACGCCGTAGAGGTTTCGCATCGACCAGGCCAATGCCACCATGTGGCCGCCCGTGTCGCGGACGATCCCCTTCGGCTGACCCGTCGTGCCCGATGTATACAGGATGTAGAGCGGATCGGTGGCGATGACGGGTACGCACTCGGTCGGTTCGGCCGCCTCCAGCGCCGCCAGCGCATCGACGTCGCCGGGGCTGGAAAGGTCTGCGGGATGTTCCGGACGCTGGAACACGAAACAGTGTGTGGGGGGGAAGGCGGCCAGGTCGAAGGCCCGCTCCAGGATGGGCTTGTAGGGGATGACCCGCCCCGGCTCGAGTCCGCAGGACGAAGCGATCACCGCGCGGGGCCGCGCATCGTCGATCCGCGTGGCCAGTTCCGGGGCCGCGAAACCGCCGAACACGACGGAATGAACCGCCCCGAGGCGTGCGCAAGCAAGCATGGCCATCGCCGCTTCCGGAGAGTTGGGCATGTAGATAAGAACCCGGTCGCCCTGACCGATGCCGCGCGCCCGCAGCGCACCTGCAAGGCGCGACACGCGATCCTGGAGTTCCTGATAGGTCAGCGTACGCCGTGTGCCGGTGACCGGGCTCTCGAAAACAAGGGCAAGCTGACGGCCATGGCCGTCCTCCACATGCCTGTCGACGCAATTGTAGCAAGTGTTCGTCACACCGTCTGGAAACCAGCGCGGAAGCGGATCGTCACGGGTGGCCAGGGTCGTTTCCGGCGCAACGATCCAGTCGATGGCGTCTGCCGCCGCCCGCCAGAACGCCTCCGGATCGGCATCGACGGCGGCCAGAATCTCGCGATAAGCGGTCATGGGCGGTTCCTTCCCTGGCTGTCCCTGCCAGGCTCTCCGGGCCTGGGTCTCAGGGCCTGGCTGTCCCGGGCCTTGCATGGCACCACCGCGCGGCTTCAACGCGCGGCATGGTCCGCGGCCAGCGGCAATGACCTTGCCACGATACAGGGAGTGTCAGGCCACGCACATCCGCCGCCAACCCCTCCTTTAGCCGAAATGCTCCGATCGGTGCATAATTCGTCTTTTGCGGGTTTATCAGATATTATACACGTTGAGGTGTCTAACCGATTCCGGGCGCTCATCGGCGCAGGTCCGCGCCCCTCTAAGGAGATCGCGATGAGCCATGTGGAACGCCCCGATGCCGACCCCTCGAGGACGGTGCCCGCGCTTCTCAAGCGCCTGGATCAGGAACGGGCCGCCCGAAAGGCTGGCGAACTCGAGCTTGCCCGCCAGGCCACGCGCCTGAGAGAGACCGAAGAGAGACTGCGCAAGGAAGCACGGCGGTCGCGGGCGCTGTCGGCCGCGGTGGAAACCGCAACGGAAGGCATCGCGCTGCTCAACGGGCGGGAACACTTCGTCTACACGAATCGTGCCTTCGAGGCATTGTTCGGATTCCCGCATCGCGCCTTGATCGGCACCTCTTGGCGCGACCTCTATGACGAAGCGACGGTCCGCAAAGTCGAACGCGACGTGCGTCCCATTCTCCAGGAGCACGGCGTCTGGCGTGGGGAGGCCGTCGCTCGTACCGCCGGGGGGCGCACCGTGCAGCAGGAAGTGCTGCTCACCCAGATCGGCAATGGCGGCGCCATCTGCACGGCGCGCGACATTTCCGAGCGCAAGCGACGCGATGCGCAGGTGCGCGAGATGGAGAGCCGTCTGCGCGCAGCGGAGCACGACGCCGCCGTCGCTGTCGTCGGACACGCCATCGCCCATGATTTCAACAATGTGATTGCGGTGATCTCCAGCTATGCCAGGCTGATCGAGGAAGATCTGCCCGACGATCCAGAGAACCGGCGCCGGGCGCAGCGCATCCTCCAGGCCACCGCGCAGGCGACGCAGGTTGTCCAGGCGCTGCAGGCCGACCCGTCCGGAGAGACACCGACACTCGGGCCTTGCGATCTCAGCCACCTGGTTCAGACGGCCGTTGAAATCATGGAGGCGATGCGGCCCCAGGGCGTTACCGTGCATACCGATATCCTGCCGGGCCTGAGGGTGCGTACCGACGACGTGCTCCTGTCGCGCTGCATCTTCAATGTCGTGAAGAACGGATATGAGGCCTTGGGCCCGGCGGGAATTTTGAAGGTCCGGCTTGCGCGCAAGCCCGACCGGCCGTTTGCGAGGGATGGCGAAGCACTGTTCATTGGCGATCCCGATGTGAGCCCCGGCGCCGTGCTGGAGATCACCGACACAGGTGCCGGAATCCCGCAAGACAAGCTCGGCCAGATCTTCGACCCGTTCTACACGACCAAGACGCGACGGGGGGGCGCCGGTCTGGGCCTGGGGCTGCAGTCCCTGAAGATTCTCGCCGACACAACGGGCGCAACCTTGCGGGTGGAGAGTGTCCCGCAGCGTGGGACGCGGGTCTCCATCCTGTTCCGGGCCGATGATGACGGGATCGCGATCCCGCATGACCAGGAGACGGGGATGGCCGGCCAGGACACTGACGCCGGCGGGGATGCCGCGACAGGGAACTCTCCATCGGCAGGCTCATTGACCATTTTCCTGGTCGACGACGATCCCATGGTCGGTGAACCGCTGGCTGAGACGTTGCGGCGCCTGGGCTACTGGGCGACATGGTTCCAGCATCCCGAGGACGCTCTTTCGGAACTCCGCTCGGAACCCGACCAGGCGGACCTTTTGCTGACCGACTATTCCATGCCCGGTCTGACCGGCGACAGGCTGGCGAAGATGGTCAGGGCGGTCTGTCCAAGCCTTCCGATCATCCTGTATTCCGGCCAGGCGGGGTATCTGCCGCGCGATCCGCTGTTCTCCGCAATCCTGCGCAAACCGCTCGCTCCGGAAGACCTGAAACGGGCCATCGATTCAGCCCTTGGTTGATTGAGGGACGCTATGGGCCGTCACGCACCGACCGCGCGGTACCGGGTGTGGATTTTTCTGGTCAATCCGGTCTGGCTGCGTTACACGCGCTTAACGCGCATTCATAGAATATTCTTCTTTTGATGGTTTTATCACGTCTATTGGGTGAGAACAGGACGTTTTCGGCGAGCAGGACGCGCCCATCGGCACGAGAATAACGGAGATAACGGGTGAGACTTCTCATTGCTGACGACCACGATCTTGTACGCGATGCCATCAGTGCACTCCTGGCCAAGGACGATCCGTCCATGCAGGTCGACACGGCAGAGGATCTGATGGCTGCGCTGGCCTCGGTGCGCCGGGGAGTGAAATACGACCTGATCATGCTCGACCTGCGGATGCCGGGGATGAACGGGCTCATGGGCGCCCAGAAGATGATCGAGCTTTGTCCGGACACGCCGGTCATGATCCTGTCGGGCCAGACCAATGCCAGCGACGTGCAGGCCGCACTCAAGGTGGGTGTCCGGGGCTTCGTACCGAAAACCCTGGCCGGCCGCTCGCTGATCAACGCCATTCGGCTGGTGGCGTCGGGGGAAACCTATGTGCCGACGGGTCTTCTGACCGCACGTCGCGAACGCACCGCGCCGGGACTGGCGGTGCCCCTGACCGAGCGCGAGGCTGAGGTTCTGGCAGAACTGCGGCGGGGTCATTCGAACAAGGAGATCGCCCGCGCGCTGAACATCGCGGAAACGACCGTGAAGCTCCACCTGCGCTCGATCAGCGAAAAGCTGACTGCCCGGAACCGGACAGATATCGTTGTCAGGGCGATCGAGACGGGCATCGCCTGACGCATTACACGGCGAAGTGGGCAGCGGTTCGCCGCAGGAAAACGTGCGCGGAGACTGACACGAAAAGGCATCGCTTGACTAAGCGGCGCGCCCGACCGACTTGGCGCTCATGGCGAAGGTGAAGATCTGCGGGCTGACCGACCCGGATATGGTGCGTCGCACCGCTGCCCTCGGCGCAGACTGGATCGGGCTGGTTTTCCACCCGACCAGCCCGCGCGCCGTGACGGTGGAGGCGGCAGAGACGCTGCTGCTCGGCATGGGCCGGGCCATTCCGGTGGGCCTGTTGGTGGATCCCGACGACGCCCTGGTGTCGCGTATGGCGGCGCTGGGCATGCCGGTCCTCCAGCTCCACGGTCGGGAGACGCCTGCCCGCGTGGCGGAGATCAAGGCGCGCACCGGTGCGGAGGTCTGGAAGGCCGTGGGCATTGCCGCGCCGGGAGACCTGGAAGCTCTGGCAGCCTATGAGGCCGCCGATCGGTTCCTGCTCGATGCCCGCCCGCCCTCCGGCGCCGACCGGCCCGGCGGTCATGGCATCCGTTTCGATGCCGCCCTGCTCTCTGGCTGGAAGGCCGACCGGCCATGGCTCCTGGCGGGGGGACTGACACCTGAGACCGTGAGCGAGGCCATCGCTGCGACCGGAGCGCCCGCCGTGGATGTCTCCTCTGGCGTCGAAAGGCGGCCCGGGCTAAAGGATGCGACCCGCATTGCGGCGTTCCTGAACGCCGCTCGCGCCGCGTGAGGACGGACATGGACAAGCGCAATACCTGGGACAACTGGCCCGACGCCCAAGGCCGATACGGCGAGTTCGGCGGTCGCTATGTCGCCGAAACGCTCATGCCGTTGATCCTGGACCTCGAGGCGGAATATCGGCAAGCCAAGACCGATCCGGCATTCGTGGCGGAGATGGATGAGCTGTGGCGCACCTATGTGGGCCGTCCCTCCCCGCTTTACCTGGCCGAACGGATGACGGAGCATTTCGGCGGCGCCAGGATTTATCTGAAGCGTGACGAGCTCAATCACACGGGCGCGCACAAGATCAACAACTGCCTGGGCCAGGTGCTTCTGGCTCGACGCATGGGCAAGACCCGGATCATTGCCGAGACCGGGGCCGGACAGCACGGGGTGGCCACGGCAACGGTCTGTGCCCGTTTCGGTCTGCCCTGTATCGTGTTCATGGGCGAGACCGACGTCGAGCGTCAGCGCCCGAACGTGTTCCGGATGCGCCTTCTGGGCGCCGAGATCGTTCCGGTCTCCTCGGGCACCGGAACGCTCAAGGACGCGATGAACGAGGCGTTGCGGGATTGGGTGACGCATGTGGACGACACGTTCTACGTCATCGGCACCGCCGCCGGCCCCCATCCGTACCCTGAGCTCGTTCGCGACTTCCAGAGTGTCATCGGACAGGAAGCGCGCCGGCAGTTCCTTGAGGCGGAAGACCGGCTGCCGGATGCCGTCATGGCCTGTATCGGCGGGGGATCCAATGCGATCGGCCTGTTCCATCCCTTCATCGAGGATGAGGGCGTGCGGTTGATCGGTGTAGAGGCCGCCGGTCACGGCATCGAGACTGGCGAACATGCGGCAGCCCTGAACGGCGGGGCACCCGGCATCCTGCACGGGAATCGGACCTATCTGCTTCAGGATCCGAACGGTCAGATCCTGGATGCCCATTCGATCTCGGCTGGCCTCGACTATCCGGGTATTGGACCGGAACACGCCTGGCTGCGCGATACGGGGCGTGCGGAGTATCTGAGCTGCACCGACAAGGAAGCGCTCGAAGCGTTCCAGCTCTGCACCCGCCTCGAGGGCATTATCCCGGCGCTGGAACCTGCCCATGCCATCGCCCGGGTGGGCGAGGTGGCCAGAGAGATCGGCCCCGACGGTGCCCTGATCCTGAACATGTGCGGGCGGGGAGACAAGGACATCTTCTCGGTGGCGGGCCACCTGGGCATGGATATCTGAAAGCCGAACGGGAGGTCCCGATGACCGACCTGATCCTCGTGCGCGTGAACTGTCCCGACGCGGCCACGGCCCAGACCGTCGCCAAGGCGGCGATCGAGGCCCGCCTGGCCGCCTGCACCAACCTGTCCGGGCCGGTGACCGCAAACTATATCTGGCAGGGCCATGTGGAGCAGGAAGCGGAGTATGTCCTTGTGCTGAAGGCCCGCGCCAGCGCCTGGAGCGCCCTGCGTGACCTTGTGAAACGGCATCACCCCTTCGACACGCCGGCGATCCTGGCGATTCCGGTCATCGAGGCCGAACCCGACTACGCCCGCTGGCTGGTGGACAACACGGACGCCTAGGCGCTAGAGCGATGCGTCCGCCAGCCGCCGGGGCCCAGGCCCCGCAGCAGCCTGCAAGGAGTAAAGGCGCCTCATGCCCACCGCCCGAATCGATGCCCGTTTCGCGGCCGCCAAGGCCGAGGGCCGCGCCGTGCTCGTCACCTATCTGATGGGCGGCGATCCCGATCTGGAGACAAGTTTCGCGGCGATGCAGGCGCTTCGTGACAATGGCGCGGACATCATCGAGCTGGGTGCGCCCTTCACGGACCCGATGGCCGATGGCCCGTCGATCCAGCGCGCGGGCCAGCGCAGCCTCAAGGCCGGCACGCGGCTGGTCGACCTGCTCGCGCTTGCGGGCCGCTTCCGGGAAACCGACACCGAAACGCCGCTTATCCTCATGGGCTATGCAAATCCTATCCATCACATGGGCTATGACGCCTTCGCCGAAGCTGCATCCGCTGCCGGGATCGATGGGGTGATTACCGTCGACCTGCCACCCGAGGAGGACGGCCCGCTCCGCGACGCCCTGAACGTCCGTCAGGTGTCCGTCATTCGCCTGGCGACGCCCACCACCGACGAGGCCCGGATGGCCCGGGTTGCCGAAGGGGCCTCCGGCTTTCTCTATTTCGTCTCGGTCACGGGTGTCACCGGCGCCCGCTCCGCCGACCCTGCCGCGATCCGTCCGCGCATCGACCTTGCCCGGCGGGTCTCGGGATTGCCGGTCTGCGTCGGCTTTGGCGTGCGTACGGGCGAGCAGGCAGCCGCCATGGCCGCGATCGCCGACGGGGTTGTTGTCGGCTCCGCTTTCGTGGACCATGCACAATACGCATACGAATCGGGCGACCATGCCGCTGCGCCCAGGGCGATGGGAGACCTGGCGCGGACACTGTCCCAGGCGATGGCGGGTCGCGCCGCAACCGAAGACATTTAGGACGGCAGGCCCCGATGAACTGGCTCACCAATTTCCGCCCCCCCGGCCTCAAATCCTGGCTGAACAAGAAGGACACGCCCGACAATCTCTGGGTAAAATGCCCGACGTCGGGCGAACTCGTCTATCGCAGCGACCTTGAGGAAAACTGGCACGTCACGCCGGCAGGCGCGCACCTGCGCATCTCGCCGCGCACCCGGTTCCGCCTGCTCTTCGACGAGGAACAGTGGGAACCGATCCTGCTTCCGGACGTGCCGAGCGATCCGCTGAAGTTCCGCGATGACAAGCCCTACCCGGCCCGACTCAAAGCCGCGCGCGCCAAGATCGCCCAGCGCGACAAGGCCGAATCCGCCAGCGGCGGAGCACCCGTCCACCAGGATGACTGCATGGCGGCCGCCTTCGGCAAGGTCGGGGGTCTGCCGACCGTCGTGCTGGTACAGGATTTCGCCTTCATGGGTGGCTCGCTCGGCATGGCTGCGGGCGAGGCCTTCATCACGGCGGCGCAGATGGCCGTCGCGCGGAAGGCGGCATTCGTGGTCTGCACCGCCTCCGGCGGCGCCCGGATGCAGGAAGGGACCCTGTCGCTGATGCAGATGCCGCGAACCACGCTGGCCATCACCGAGGTGCGCGAGGCGAGGCTGCCCTACATTGTGGTGCTGACCGACCCAACCTCAGGCGGGGTGTCAGCATCCTACGCCATGCTGGGTGACCTGCACATCGCCGAACCGGGCGCGATGATCGCGTTTTCCGGACCGCGGGTGATCGAGCAGACCATCCGCGAGAAGCTGCCGGAAGGCTTTCAGCGCTCGGAATTCCTTCGGGAGAAGGGCCAGGTGGACGTGGTCTGCGACCGGCGGGAGCTCAAGGCCACGCTGTCCAGGCTGATCGGCCATCTGATGCCGAAAGTCGCCCGGTCCGGCACGCGCGAGACTCAACGTGTGACGCCGCCAGCCCCCGATGGTGACGCCACGCCGAGCAGGGACGACGCGGATTGACCACGCCTTCGCCTGAGGTCGCAGCCGCTCTGGCGGCCTTCGAGCACCGCTACCCCCGAACCATCGAATTGTCGCTGGGCAGGATTCTGTCCCTTCTCGACCGGATGGGACGCCCGCAGGATCGGCTGCCCCCGACCATTCATGTGGCCGGGACCAATGGGAAGGGCTCCACCTGCGCCTTCATCCGGGCCATGGCGGAAGCGGCCGGCCAGCGCGTACACGTGTTTTCCTCGCCGCACCTCGTGCGCTTCAACGAACGGATCCGCCTGGCCGGCCGTCTGATTTCGGACGCCGACCTCGTGGATGTGCTGACGCGCACCCGAGAGGCACTGGGCGAGGGCGAGATCACCCATTTCGAGGCGACGACAGCGGCGGCCCTGCTGGCGTTCAGCGAACGACCGGCCGACCTGCTCGTCCTCGAAGTAGGGCTGGGCGGACGATATGACGCGACCAATGTGATCGAGGCGCCCGACATCGCCGTCATTACCCCGGTCGATTACGATCACAAGCAGTTCCTCGGCGACGACCTGGCCGGGATCGCGGGCGAAAAGGCCGGGATCATCAAGGCCGGTCGGCCCGTCGTCTCGGCGGTTCAGGCACCCGTCGTTGCGGAGGCCATTGCGGCGCAGGCCGCCGCGCTGGACGCGCCGTTGCGTGTGCTGTCCGCCGCCGACAGGGCGATGATCGATCCGCCATTGGCGCTGAAGGGCGCTCACCAGCTCGCCAATGCCGCCCTTGCCGCACTGGCGCTCCGGGTCCGCAGCGGCAACACCTTCCCGCTGGAAGCCATTCAGGTCGGCGTGCGCACGGCAAGCTGGCCCGCACGGATGCAAAAGCTGGCCCGCGGACCGCTGACCGAACGCGCAGGCGAGACCGACGTTTGGTTGGATGGCGGACACAATCCGCACGCCGCGCGGGCCGTTGCGGCACTCCTGGAGGACATGCCAGGCCGGGTCGCACTGGTCTGCGCCATGATGGCGAGCAAGGATGCCCGCGGCTTCCTGGCCGCCTTCTCACGCCTGGGGCCGCGCGTCTTCTGCGCGCCGAACGCCGAGGGGCATGAGGGCGCGCCGCCCGTCAGGCTGGCTGAGGACGCCCGCGCGGTCGGCCTGGAGGCCGAGGCCCATGACAGTTTCGAGGCCGCTTTCGACGCGGCGGTTGCGAGCCAGCCGGACCAGATCCTGATCTGTGGGTCCCTCTATCTGGCCGGCGACGTTCTGGCGCTGAACGGTGAAGCGCCAGCTTGATGCGGGGATCGGGCCGCATCCGCAAGAAGCGGGTCGCGCTCGCATCCGGCCGCTGACAGACTGCCCGACATGACCCGGACCACTGCCCTCCCCGCGCCCCTGGATGACCGCGCCGCCGCCTACGCCCGCATGGCCAGGGCTCTGGCGTATCTTGGTGACACCTGGCAGGCGAGGCCCGATCTGGCCACCTGCGCCCGCGCGATGGGCCTGTCTCCCTATCATTTCCAGCGCGAGTTCAGCCGCTGGGCCGGACTGAGCCCGCGGCAGTACCAGGGTGCCTTGGCGCATGGTCTGGCCGGAGAGGCATTGCGCGATGGGGCGAATGTCCTGGAAGCTGCCGACATGGCCGGCCTCACCGGCGGAGCCCGGTTGCACGACCTGTTCATCGCCCATGAGGCCCTCACCCCTGGCGAAGCGGCCCGGGGCGGGCAAGGCGCGACGCTGCGCCTGGGCCGGGCGCCCACACCCTTCGGTCTGGGCGCCTGGCTTCTCTCGGACCGGGGGCTCGTGGCACTGGGGTTCATAGACCCTCAAGCGGGCCGGTGCGGGGAGGCCACGGCGTTCGAGGACCTGACCCGCCGTTACCCTGGCGCCCGGATCCTGCGCGACGATGGCGCCGCCGAGCGGCTCGCCCGTCAGGTGTTCGAGGAGGGTGAGCCGCTCCCGGTCGCACTGTACGGGACCCCCTTCCGTCGACAGATCTGGCGGGCACTCCTGTCCATTCCCCCTGGCGAGACGGCAAGCTATGGCGAGGTGGCGGCCCGCGCGGGCCACCCGCGCGCGGCGCGTGCAGCAGGCGCGGCAATAGGCGCAAATCCGCTGAGCTGGTTCATTCCCTGTCACAGGGCCTTGGCCGCGGATGGCCGGCTGCATAATTACCATTGGGGTGTGGACCGGAAACGCGCGATGCTGGCTTACGAAGCGATCCATACCGCCAGGCCCGAGCCAACCGCCCGGGAAGGGAGCCCATGAACCAGGACGTCCTGATCCAGCCCACCACCATCCTGACCGTTCTGGGCGTGGCATTCGGTCTGTGGGCCGGCGTGATCGCCTACCGCGTCTACCAGGCGCGGCGGCAGGTCGGTCCCGTCTACACGGCCTTGCGCGAACGCGGCGAGTTGGCCGGACATGTGGGCGAGCCGGCGTTTCGCCGCGCCTATCTCGCCGCCGAAGGTCCGCGCGGCGGCATTTACACGCTGGTCTGTGCCCTTCTGTGTACGGTGGCCATACCGCCGATGATGGCGGTGTTTTCCCAGGTTTGGCATGAGATCTGGCTGATGACCGGCCGGTTCCAGCCTGCGGCACGCGGCACGCTCGTCTACACGTTTTCCCTTTTCCTGATGTCCATGGGGATCATGATCACCGTGCTGTGGGTCGGGCTGCGGCGGTACTACATGCGTCGCCCGAAGGATCTGCGACGCGCGGTCAGGGATCTGAACGAAGGACTTGAACCATGACGATCGAATATCTCCACACGATGGTGCGGGTCAGCGACATCGAAGAGTCGCTGCGTTTCTACCGCGATGGCCTTGGCCTGAAGGAAGTCCGCCGGGTCGACAATGAACAGGGCCGGTTCACACTGGTCTTCCTGACATCGCCGGCCGATGCGGAGCGTGCCAATGTGGACGGGTCGGAGAGGCCGCTCCCTCCTGGCCTGCCCATGATCGAGTTGACCTACAACTGGGATCCCGAACCCTATGACGGCGGCCGCAATTTTGGCCACCTCGCCTACCGGGTGAGCGATATCTACGCCGCAGTCGAGCACCTGGCCGACATGGGCGTGACCATCAACCGGCCGCCGCGCGATGGGCGGATGGCTTTCGTTCGCTCTCCCGACGGGATTTCGATCGAACTCCTGCAGGCCGGCGATCCGCTGCCTCCGAAGGAGCCCTGGGCGAGTGCCGAGAACATCGGGACCTGGTAGGCGCGGGCGCCTGCGCGGTCAGGACAGGCTGAGGCCACCATCCACCACCAGGGTCTGGCCGCAGACATAGGCCGCCAGCGGAGAGGCCAGGAACAGCGCGGCGCCGGCCATGTCGTCGGGCGTGCCCATGCGTCCCTGGGGGATGGCGCGGAGCGACGCCTCCAGCCGTTTGGGGTTTTCCGTGGTCACCGCGGTCAGTTTCGTGGCCACCAGGCCAGGCGCGATGCCGTTCACACGAATACCCTCGCTGGCCCAGGCGGCACCGAGCGTCTTCACGAGGCCCACGGCGCCGTGCTTGGAAGCACTGTAGGCCGGATTGCCCACCGTTGCATTGAAGCCGGCCACGGAACTGATCACGATCATGGCACCGCCGGCCCTTGCCAGGGCCTCGTGAAAGGCCCGCGCGCAAGCCATGACGGAGTTCAGGTTCACGTCGATCACGCGGTCCCACCCCTCACGATCGAACTCGCCCCGCTTGTAGACGACCGTCCCCTGGCTGCACACCAGGACGTCGAGTGTTTCGAAAGGCGGGGTCCATGCGGCCACGGCGTCCATATCGGCCACATCCACCTGGCTATAGTGCAACCCGGTCAGATCGCTGCCGGCCTCGGCGCCATAGGCCGAAGCCGATGGGCGCGTGCCCCAGACATGTACCTCCGCCCCGCGCGCCCGGAACGCCTGGGCGATGCCCTTGCCGATGCCGGAGGACCCGCCCACGACGAGGACGGTCCGGCCAGTGAAGTCGAGCGGATCGCTGGACATGGACAGGTCTCCCCCGGTCATCGTCACGCGTTACGGATGGTCAGTCCGCCATCGACAGGTATGGCAACGCCGGTGAGGAAACTGGCGGCGGGAAGCACCACCGACAGGGTTATGTTTGCGACCTCTTCGGGAAGACCGTAACGGCGCAGTGCCGTGCGACGGCGGCCATAGACCTCCTTGTGCTCCTCGGGGATCGCCGCGGTAATCCCGGTATGGATCGGTCCGGGACAGATGCAGTTGACCGTGATGCCCTCCTTGCCAAGGTCGACGGCCAGAGCCCGGGTAAGGCCGATGACGCCGTGCTTGGCGGCAACATAGGGCGAGTTGCGGCCGGTGGCGCCCAGCCCTTCGGTGGACGCGACGTTGACGATACGCGCGGCGTCGCTCTGGCGCAGATGCGGCAGGGCCGCGCGGATCAGGCGCTGATGGCTTGTCAGCATCACCTCCAGGCTCCGCGCCCAGCTCACCTCGTAGGAATCCTCCTGGTCGATCTCGGCCGGAAGGGCGAAACCGGCATTGTTGACCACGATGTCGAGCCGTCCGAAGGCCGCTGCCGCCTCGGCCACCACGGTGCGGATCCGGTCGGCATCCGATACGTCCAATGCCCAGGCTCGCGCGGTTCGGTAGCCGGCGGCCTCGATCTCGGCCACCACGGCGTCGCAGGCCCCCTGATCCAGGTCCGTGACCGCCACATGCGCCCCCTCGCGGGCGAAGAGATGCGCGGTCGCCCGGCCCATCCCGCTGGCGGCCCCCGTCACGATGGCCGCGCGCCCCGCGATCGAGCGGTCAAGTTCCCGATAGGCGTCCATGCCCCGTCTCCTCCCTATCGTACTTTTTTACAGGTTAGGACTGTCCAGGCCGAAAGGGAAAGGGCTCGCGTTGCGTCAGCTCCGGTTGGTGCCACTCAGACCCGGGCCGGCGCGGTGCGGAGCATGTCGTCAAAATAGGCGATGGTGCGTGTCAGCCCCTCGCGCAGAGCCACCGTCGGAGCCCAGCCAAGAACGTCGTGGGCCTTCGTGATGTCGGGGCGTCGCTGGCGCGGATCGTCGGCGGGGAGCGGCTTGTGCACCAGCTCCGATGCGGAACCTGTCAGATCGATGATGGTCTCGGCCAGTTCGCGGATGGTGAACTCGCCGGGGTTGCCGAGATTGATCGGCCCCGTCACGTCGCCCGGCGTCGACATCAGGGCGATGAGGCCTTCGACCAGGTCGTCCACATAGCAGAAGCTGCGTGTCTGCTGGCCGTCGCCGTAGAGCGTGATCGGTTCACCCCGCAGCGCCTGGACGATGAAGTTCGACACCACGCGCCCGTCATTTGGGTGCATCCGTGGGCCGTAGGTGTTGAAGATGCGCGCCACCTTGATGGCGACGCCGTGCTGGCGATGGTAGTCGAAACACAGGGTTTCCGCGCAGCGCTTGCCCTCGTCATAACAGGCGCGTGGTCCCAGCGGGTTGACGTTGCCCCAATAGGATTCCGGCTGCGGATGGACTTCCGGATCGCCGTAGACCTCGCTGGTTGACGCCTGCAGGATCCTCGCCTTGGTCCGCTTGGCAAGGCCGAGCATGTTGATGGCCCCATGGACGGACGTCTTGGTCGTCTGGACCGGGTCGAACTGATAGTGCACCGGACTGGCCGGGCAGGCCATGTTGTAGATCTGGTCCACCTCGACATAGAGCGGCATCGTCACGTCGTGACGCATCAGCTCGAAGCGCGGATTGGGCAGGAGGTGCCCGACATTGGTGCGGGTGCCAGTGAAGAAGTTGTCGACGCAGAGCACTTCCGCGCCAGCCTCCAGAAGGCGTTCACACAGGAAAGAGCCGATGAAGCCGGCGCCCCCCGTGACCAGGATCCGTGGTGCGAGATGCATCAGGTTTCAGCCTCCGGTGGGCGACCGATTGAGGTGTAGTCGAAGCCCCGCTTCGCCATATCCTTCGGGTCGTAGATGTTGCGCAGGTCGACGACCACGCGGCCCCGCATGGTCTCGTGAATCCGCTTCATGTCGAGCGCGCGGAACTGGTGCCACTCGGTTATGATGACGAGGGCATCCGCTCCCTCGAGCGCGTCCCAGGGTGTGTCGCAATAGGTCAGGTCAGGCATCAGCCTGCGCGCCTCGCCCATCGCTTCGGGGTCATAGGCCTTCACGGTCGCACCACGGGACTGCAGGGCTGGCAGGATGTCCAGCGACGGCGCCTCGCGCATGTCGTCCGTGTTCGGCTTGAAGGCGAGGCCCAGGGCGGCGATCGTCTTGCCCTCAAGCTGGCCGTCGAGCGCGTCGATGACCTTGTCGGCCATGGCGCGCTTGCGGCGATCATTCACCTCGATGACCGTATCGACAATGCGGACGGGACTGCCGGCCTCGTGTGCCGTGCGGGTGAGCGCGAGCGTGTCCTTGGGGAAGCAGGAGCCCCCATAACCGGGTCCGGCGTGCAGGAATTTCGATCCGATCCGCCCGTCAAGGCCGATCCCGCGCGAGACCTCCTGCACGTTTGCGCCGACGCGCTCGCACAGATCGGCAATTTCGTTGATGAAGGTGATCTTGACGGCGAGGAAGGCGTTGGCGGCGTACTTGATGAGCTCCGACGTCCGCCGCGCGGTGAAGAGGATCGGGGTCTCATTCAGGAACAGCGGCCGGTAGAGTTCCCGCATCACCTCCCGCGCCCGTTCGTCGTCGGTGCCGACGACGACACGGTCGGGGATCATGAAATCCTTGATGGCGGCACCCTCGCGCAGGAACTCCGGATTGGAGACGACCGCGAAATCGGCATCCGGGCGCACGCGGCGCACGATCGCCTCGACCTCGTCGCCCGTGCCGACAGGCACCGTTGATTTCGTGACGATCACGGTGAAACCGTCGATCAGCCCACCCACCTCCTCGGCCGCAGCGTAGACATAGGAGAGATCCGCATGTCCGTCGCCACGCCGCGACGGGGTGCCGACCGCGATGAACACGGCGTCGGCTTCCGTGATCGCCGCCGCGGCTTGCGTGGTGAAGAAGAGCCGTTCTTCCTTGACGTTCTTGGCCACGAGATCGTCCAGGCCCGGCTCGAAGATCGGAATCTCGCCCCGGTTCAGGCGATCGATCTTCTCGGCGTCCTTGTCGACACATGTCACCACATGGCCGAAATCAGCAAAGCAGGCGCCGGAAACCAGACCCACATAACCTGTTCCAATGACCGCAACGCGCATCCCGATAACTCCCTGTTGCGGCCTCCGCCGCCGGTACGACTGGGCGACGGTTGGGACGCCCCGGAGGAAAGGTCAAGTCCGCTGGACTGCGCCCTGCAATGCAAGCACGGGGCCAAGTATGCGGGGCTGAAGAAGCACCACCGCAAAAAGATGACTGAATATTTATAGTTGAAACCCTACCCAATTCTAAGTCAGCCGTGTCGGCGGATCGATCCGTCGACGGGGAGGCTTGCCGAATGCGCCTCCGCCAATCTGAAAGACTGGAGAGTGGACTATGAAATCGTGGAAGCTTCTCGCCGCACTCGGCGCGTTCACAGGCATGTCCGGCATTGCCCAGGCCCAGGAATGGTATGCCGGGGGCTCGGTCGGCTATGTGCAGCAGAACGACAGCGAAAACTCCGGCAGCACCGGAGCCTTCACGACCGGCAACGGCGCGCCGGCGGTACCCTTCGGCACCGCGATCGCCGAGGGTACGTCCTATGGCTGGACCACGGAGTTCAGCGAGGGCTATGAACTCGCCGGCGAGTTCGGCGCGCGCTATGGCAACGGCCTGCGGTCGGGCATTGAGCTCGTCTACAACCAGTCGGACGTCGATACGCACCAGGGGGTCACGCTCGGCGGAGATCCGATCGGCACGGTGGACGCCGCCGTGCTCACGGGGTCCGAGACGCAGCTTGGCGCAACGGTCGCCGACGTGGTCGCCGAGGGTCGCGGCGAGCTGTCGAACACCGGTCTGTTCGCGAACGTCTATTACGACTTCAATCGCGCCGGAAACGTCCAGCCCTATGTCGGCGGCGGCATCGGCTACATGTGGAGCGATGTCCAGTACGAACCCTCCGGCGTGGGCATCATCGACGACACCGAGTCCGGTTTCGCCTACCAGCTCAAGGCCGGCGGCACGCTGCGCGTGACCGATGCCTGGGAGGTCTATGGCGAGTATGCCTATCGCGCCAGCGAGGATGTCGAGCTCGACAACCAGCTCTTCCCGGGGTCTCTGGAGGTGGAGAACGAGCAGAACGTCTTCAGTATCGGAGCGCGCTACCGGTTCGGTGCCTGAGCGGCACGGTCCGGACTGGCGAGACCCATTCCGGCAAGACCGCAAAGGGTCTCGCCCGTTCAGGGCGGAACGAAGCCCCTTGCGCGCCCGCGCGAGGGGCTTTATGTCCGCCGAACCTGTCGCCACCGGCATGGGGCCATAGCTCAGTTGGGAGAGCGCGTCGTTCGCAATGACGAGGTCGGCGGTTCGATTCCGCCTGGCTCCACCATTTCACGCAGTGGGCATCGCCGGGCGACCTGGCACATCCTTACGTCAATCGGGGGCATTGAAGATGCGCTATGTTCTTGTTTTTGCGCATTTTCTTAACGCGAACCGATGCCCACTTCGCTCGAAGATGCCATAGCTCACGCTCGGTGGGCCATGGCGTGCTTCAGGAACCCGGCGATCCAGCCGGCGACCAGATCGGCATCCGCCGGTCCTCCAGACAGAGACCGTTCGGCCTCGGCCACCTGCCGTTCCGTCAGCGGCCGCCCCTGCCGCGCGCGGTAAAGGGCGCCGGAGAAGGCGTCACTGAACTCGGGATGCCCCTGGAAACTGATCGCCGGCCCCTGGGCGTAGGCCAGCGCGGCATGCGGCGTGAAGCTGGAGGCGGCGAAGGTGACGGCTCCCGGCGGCGGGACCACGACCTGATCCTGGTGACTGACGTTCAGGCTGAACCGGGCCGGCGGCATCTTCCCCATCCAGGGCTGCGGGGCGAGGATGTCGTAGACATGCCGGCCAAGCCCCCACCCCTTCGGTGACGCGATGACCTGGCCACCCAGCGCCTGGCCAAGTGCCTGGTGCCCGAAGCAAATGCCGACCTGGGGCGTCGCTTCGGCCGCCGCCCAGCGGATGAAGTCAAGCAGGGGCGGGATCCAGGGCTCGTCATCATACACCCCTGCGGCCGAGCCGGTGATGAGCACCGCCTCAAGACCCGCAGGATCAGGCAGGCTCTGCCCCCGGGCGAGCGCCACGATCTCGACCTCCAGTTCCGGCAATTGCGGCCGAAGGAGCGTTCGGAACATCGCCGGATAGCCTGGCCACGCCGACTGAATTGCCGCAGGCGGCCTGCCCGTCTCGATCACGGTCAGGATCATGGGCTCACACCCGCCTGATCCGGAGCACCGACCGCCTGCACCTGCCCATCGATCCAGCGTTTCATGCGCGGTTCAAGCAGGGACAGCGGCAAGGCGCCGTCGCGCAGCAGATGGTCATGAAAGGCCTTGATGTCGAATGCCGGCCCAAGGCGCTCCCGGGCAGCGCGGCGGAGTTCGAGAATCTTGAGCTCCCCGACCTTGTAGGCAGTCGCCTGGCCGGGCCAGCCGATATAGCGCGTTACCTCCGTCTCGATATTGTGTTCGCTGAGCGCTGTGTTCTCCCGGAAACATCGCGCGGCGCGCTCACGCGACCAGCCATACCAGTGCAGGCCCGTATCGGCGACCAGGCGGCAGGCCCGCCACATTTCGAAGGACAGGGCGCCAAACCGCTCATACGGCGTCTGATAGATCCCGGCCTCCCCTGCCAGACGCTCGGCATACAGCCCCCAGCCTTCGCCGAAGGCCGTGGCATAGTAGCGGCGGCGAAAGTCCGGCACATGGCGAAGTTCCTGGGCCAGTGCGATCTGGAGATGGTGGCCCGGCACCGCCTCATGGGCTGTCAGGGCGGGAAGTTCGTAAAGCGGGCGCTGGTCCAGCCGATAGGTGTTCACGAGATAGGTCCCGACCTCTCCGCGCTCGGGGTCGCCCTGGACATAGCGACCGGTAGTATAGCCCGGAGCGATCGACCCCGGTACCGGCGCTACGGCATAGCTGAGCCTCGGCAGATGGTTGAAATAGCGCGGCAGGATCGCATCCAGCCGGTCGGCAAGCGCATTGGCGGCGGCCATCAGCTCGTCGGGCGTTTCGGCATAGAAGCGGGGATCGGTGCGAAGGTAGCGGACAAAGGCCTCGAAACCGCCCTGGAATCCCGTCTCGGCAATGATCGCATCCATCTCCGCCCGAATCCGGGCCACTTCCGCCAGGCCGAGATCGTGCAGCGTTGCCGGCCCGTAATCGGCTCCGGAGGTATGCTCTTCCAGAAGGGCAACATAGGCGTCCCGGCCGCCCGGCAGGCTGGCCAGTCCGGGCGATGGCCGCACCGCCTGGGCATAGGCGCCCTCGAGAAAGACCAGAAGCTCGCCATAGGCCGCAATGGCCTCCGCTACAGCCTCACGCCCTTCCGCCCTGAGCCGGGCGCGCACATCCAGGGGCAGATTGGCGGGAAGCCGGGTGAAAGGCAGGTAGAGCTCGCTCTCTCGAACCGGGCGTTCGGCCTGTTCGCGCACCTGCGCGATGGTCGTGGCCAGGGGATCAGCATGCGCGGTCCACCCCGTCTCCATTCCGCGGCGCATGTTTTCCACGTTCTGCGCAAAGTAGCGGGGCACATCGCGAAGCCGGTCGATCCAGGCCTCCGCCTCGCTCTGGTCGGCCGGAGCAAGACGCAGGGCGGTGAAGACCGGCTCGGCATGGAAGCCGTAGTCGCCCGTGAAGGGAATCCGGGCAAGATCGTGCTCCGCGGCCCGGATCCGGCCACGCAGAAGTTCTGCCGCAATGGCGGCATCGACCCCGGACTTCGGCTCGAGCCGCGCGAGGCGGGTCAGAAGGGCTTCGGCCCGCTCCGCCCGCTCGGACACCGCTTCAAGCGAGACATCGAGCCAGCGCCGCGCGGCCTCGCCCGATCGACGCGCCGCCTGGCTGGGATCCGCATCGGCCTCGAGGGTTTCGAAGTCCGCAAGGAAGGCGTCGAACCCGTCGGGCGCGCCCTCAACCATCGACCCGGCGTCCGCCTGCGATCCGGCGCCCGCTCCCGTCTCCGGCGCGGCGTCCGCCAAGGGGGCGGCGAGGACAAGTGCAGCCAGAAACAGCGCCGCCAGGCGCGGCCAGGCGCGCGGCGAATTCTCGACCAAAGTCGCATGCGGTGCGGTGTAAACAGCCATGGCCCGGGTCCCCGTGGGCTCGACGCCTCGTTGACAGTGGGCGCCGCCTCTCTAGAACCCCACCTAACACACCGGAAAGCAATGAGGGCAATCCATGGCAGGCGCAGACTGGAACGATCCGCGGCCGATGTCCCCACACATCCAGGTCTGGAAATGGCACGCCACCATGGCGGCGTCCATTTTCCACCGGGTCACGGGCGTCGCGTTGTATTTCGGCAGCGTCCTGATCGCGGCCTGGATCGTCGCCCTGGGTCTCGACCCAGCGGCCGACGGGACCGCACCCGTACTGTTCCAGTGGATCGACCTGGCCGTCTCCTCGATTCCGGGCCAGGTGGTGCTCGTTCTATGGGCGGCCGCAGTCCTCTATCACTTCGCAAACGGAATCCGGCACCTGCTCTGGGACGGGCCGGGCATCGGCTTCAGCCCCCGAATTGCCAGCGCCGTGTCCGTCTTCAACTTCGCTTTCGCCATTCTCGGGGCCGCCGCCATCTGGGCCGGCGTTGCCCTGACCTAGCGCCCCGGAGATCGCCATGTCGGCCCATCAAGACTTCCAGACCCCCACTGCCCGTGCCCGCGGTCTCGGCTCGGCCAAGGAAGGGGTCAGTCACTATGTCCGCCAGCGGGTCTCCGCCCTGGCTTTGATCGTGCTCGTGCCGTGGTTCCTGTTCTCGGTCATCGGCGCCATGGATGCAGGTTATGCGGGTGCGCGCGACTGGGCGGCGCAACCCTGGAACGCCATCCTGTTGATTCTCACCTTCGGCGCGGCATTCTTTCACATGCGTCTTGGTATGCAGACGGTCATCGAAGACTACATCGCAAAGACAGGTACGCGGCAGGCGCTTCTGGTGCTGAACACGTTCGCGGCCGTCGGTCTGTTTGCGGTCACCGCGCTGACCGTGCTGAAGATCTGGGTTTCCGCGGGCGCCTAGCGCTGCGCACTCGTGAGGGTCATGGGATGAGCGACTATACTTGGAACGATCACAGCTATGACGTGGTTGTCGTCGGCGCAGGCGGGTCAGGCCTGCGTGCGGCACTTGGCGCGGCTCAGGCGGGCCTGCGCACGGCCTGTATCACCAAGGTGTTTCCGACCCGGTCCCATACGGTTGCGGCGCAGGGCGGCATTGCCGCGTCGCTCGGCAACATGAGTTCGGACGACTGGCGCTGGCATATGTACGACACCGTCAAGGGGTCGGACTGGCTCGGCGACCAGGACGCGATCGAATATCTCTGCAAGCACGCGCCGGACGCGGTCTACGAGCTCGAACACTGGGGGATGCCCTTCTCGCGAACCGAGGAAGGCAAGATCTACCAGCGGGCCTTTGGGGGCATGACCAAGAATTTCGGCGAAGGGCCCGTCCAGCGCACCTGCGCGGCCGCCGACCGCACCGGCCACGCCATGCTGCACACGCTTTACGGTCAGGCCTTGAAGAACCAGACCGAGTTCTTCATCGAGTATTTCGCGCTCGACCTGATCATGGACGAGGAGGGGGTCTGCCGGGGCGTCACCGCCTGGAAGCTCGACGATGGTACGCTTCACCGCTTCACGGCGCAGAAGACCATCCTGGCGACGGGCGGGTACGGGCGCGCCTATTTCTCCTGCACCTCGGCACACACCTGCACCGGTGATGGCAATGCCATGGTGCTGCGCGCCGGCCTGCCGCTTCAGGACATGGAGTTCGTCCAGTTCCACCCGACGGGAATCTACGGGGCTGGGTGTCTGATCACGGAAGGCGCGCGCGGCGAGGGCGGCTACCTCACCAATGCCGAGGGAGAGCGCTTCATGGAGCGCTATGCGCCCAGCGCGAAGGACCTGGCATCGCGTGACGTCGTGTCGCGCGCCATGACCATGGAGATCCGCGAGGGCCGCGGCGTCGGCGCCGAAGGCGACCATATCCATCTGAACCTCAATCACCTGCCCCCGGAAACCCTTGCCGAGCGCCTGCCGGGGATCTCGGAGAGCGCGCGCGTCTTTGCAGGGGTCGACGTGACCAAGGAGCCGATTCCCGTCCTGCCAACCGTCCACTATAATATGGGCGGCATCCCGACGAACTATCACGGCGAGGTCCTGACGAAGGCAAATGGCGACCCGGACAAGGTGGTCCCGGGCCTGATGGCCGTGGGCGAGGCGGCCTGCGTGTCCGTCCACGGCGCGAACCGACTCGGCTCCAACTCGCTGATCGATCTGGTGGTGTTCGGCCGGGCAGCCGGACTGCACTGCGGCAAGACCGTCGAACCCGGCGCCCGCCAGCCAGAGGTGAGTGATACCTGGACCGATCGCCACATCGCGCGCCTCGACAAGATGCGCAACGCTTCGGGTGACCAGCCGGTCGCGAAGCTCCGCCTGGAAATGCAAAAGGCCATGCAGTCCAACTGCGCGGTGTTCCGCACCGGCGACATCCTGCGCGAGGGAGTCGAAAAGATCGACGACCTGTTCAAGAAGCTGCCAGGCATTGATGTGAAGGATCGTGGCATGGTCTGGAACACGGACCTGGTGGAGGCGCTTGAGTTCGACAATCTGATCGCACAGGCTGCGGTGACCGTGAATTCGGCTGCCAACCGGACCGAGAGCCGGGGCGCCCATGCCCGCGAGGACTTCACCGAGCGCGACGACGCGAACTGGATGAAGCACACGCTGGCCTGGGTCGACGATGGCGGTCAGGTCACGATCGACTATCGTGGCGTGCATGATTACACGCTGTCCAACGAGATCAGCTATATCGAGCCCAAGGCGCGCGTGTATTAGGGCATCTTCCTGGCACGAAGATGCGCCGGAGTGATGGACGCGAGCCCGGCCTGAGCGCCGGTCCCGCGAGTGGGTCAGCCCGATGGCCCGGAGAGGTGAGTTAGAAGCAGATGGTCCAACTGACACTTCCGCGCAATTCCAAGGTCCGCAAGGGCAAGGTGTGGCCGAAGCCCGAAGGTGCGACGCGCACCAAGGCGTTCAAGGTGTACCGCTACAGCCCCGAAGAGGGTGGCAATCCGCGCTGGGACACGTACCACGTGGACCTGGACAAGTGCGGTCCCATGGTTTTGGACGTGCTGTTCTATATCAAGAACACGATTGATCCGACGCTGGCCTTTCGCCGCTCCTGCCGCGAGGGGGTCTGCGGATCCTGCGCCATGAACATTGGCGGCCATAACACGATCGCCTGCACCAAGGGCTGGGACGAAGTCGCGGGCAGCACGATCACCATCGCGCCCTTGCCGCACATGCCGGTCGTCAAGGATCTGATCCCGGACCTGACCAATTTCTACGCTCAGCATGCCTATGTGCAACCCTATCTCAAGACCGAGTCGCCGACCCCGCAAAAGGAGTGGCGCCAGTCGGAAGATGAGCGGTCGAAACTGGACGGGCTCTATGAGTGCATCCTTTGCGCCTGCTGTTCCACCTCCTGCCCCTCCTACTGGTGGAACGGAGACAAGTATCTGGGCCCGGCGGCACTGTTGCAGGCCTATCGCTGGCTGATCGACTCACGCGATGAAGCCACAGGAGAGCGGCTCGACGACCTGGAAGATCCGTTCAAGCTCTATCGATGCCACACGATCATGAACTGTGCGCAGGTCTGCCCCAAGGGCCTGAATCCCGCCAAGGCGATCGCCAAGATCAAGGACATGATGGTGGAGCGGGTGGCCTGATTCCGACCCGGGCGCGTTTGGCCGTGCCTGACCCGGTTCGGACCGAAGGCAAATCCCAGGGTCAGGCGGCGCACACGGTGCGGTCGGTCCCCCGGAACACGTCGGCCAGGCCGGCAGGCCGTCGCGCTGCGGCAAGGCGCGCCAGCGCAGTATGGACACTCACCGAATAGGTTGCCACGCCGTCGGAAAGGGCTCGCCTGACGCCCCCCAGGTGCGCAAGCAAGGCATGCGCGTTTGCGTTCTCCGACAGGACATCGGCTCTGACCTGGCGCATGCCATCGGCGGCACAGTCGATCAGAACTGCCGCGATCATCATGCGGGCCAGACCCCTGGCGTGCCAGGCGTCCAGGACGCCGAAGGCCAGTTCCGGTTCGTCGGATTCGCCCGCGCGCAGGACGTGGGCCGCCCCCACCGGCTGTGCCAGGGGTCCACGCCCGACGATCGCGCCCCAGGACACGTTCAGATGCCCGTCGGCGTCGCACAGGCGCCGCACGACCGCGTCCGGCACATGCCGGGCGCCGGTGAAAAAGCGCAGGTAACGCGAACGGTCCGACAAGCGCGCAATCCCGTCGTGCAGTTGGCGCTCGTCCGCCAGGGTCAGCGGGCGCAGAAGGAGGGGCGTGCCATCGTCGAGGGCTGTGGTGATGCGTCGGGTCATGATCGTGCTTCCGACTACACGAGGTAAGTGACCGGAGGCTGACCGGAATAGGACATTTTTGCAGCGCAGCATCCCGATACGGCATTCCGCTGACAGGGTCTGGCTGTTGGACTGGGGCCTGGGGCGCGATCTTTGGATGCCCTTAAGGGTCCCGTGGGAGTAGGGTAGCGACATGGGCGAACCGATTCGGATACTTGGCCTCGATCCGGGGCTGCGAGCCACCGGCTGGGGCGTGATCGTCTCTAAGGGGCCACAGTTGACGCACGTGGCCCATGGCGTGATCCGCGTGCCGCCGGACCAGCCGCTGTCGGACCGCCTGGGCGGCATCTTTTCCCAAGTGACGGCCCTGATCGCGGAACATGCCCCTGACCTTGCCGGCGTTGAGGAGACCCTGGTCAATGCCGGCGCCCGCTCCGCGCTGAAGCTGGGTCAGGCGCGAGGCGCCGCAATGGCCGCACTGGCACAGCGTGGCCTGCCCGTCAGCGAGCACGCGCCGCGCCAGATCAAGCTCGCCGTCGTTGGCACCGGCGCTGCGGACAAGGACCAGGTCGCCTTCATGGTGCAACGCCTCCTGCCGCGCGCGGGCAGGGTGACGGCCGACGCCGCCGACGCGCTGGCCTGCGCGATCTGCGCCGCCCATCATCGCACTGGCGCTCGGGCCGGGTTCCGGGGGGCGGCATGATCATCGGGCGCCTGCGCGGTGAGGTCGCCGCACTCGGAGAAGACACCGTGATGATCGATATCGGCGGCGTCGCCTATGTGGCAGTGGCCGGCAGCCGTCTTCTGTCGCGCCTGTCGCCCGGCATGCAGGCCGAACTTCATGTCGAGACCCGCGTGACCGAAGCCACGATCATCCTCTATGCCTTCGAGAGTGACGCCGCGCGGGCCTGGTTCGTGCGCCTTCAGGATGTGCCCGGCGTTGGCGGAAAGGCCGCGCTGGCCATCACCGACGCATTGAGCCCGGGAGACCTCGCAGACGCCGTCGCCCTGGGCGATCTGACCGCCATCACCCGCGCCAAGGGCGTCGGAAAGCGCCTCGCGGAGCGTATCGTGGGCGAACTCTCGGGCAAGCCGCCCCCCCTCGGGCGCTTCGGCCGCCTCGCCGGGTCCTCCCCTTCCGGTGACGGAACCGCTGGCGACAGCGAGGGCCGTTTGGGCACCACCCAGTCGGGTGCCCGCAGCGAAGCGGTTTCGGCGCTGACGAATTTGGGATACGCAACGACCGAGGCCGGGCGCGCAGTGGCAGCGGCCGTGGCGGCTGGCACACCCGATGACGATCTGGGCGCTCTCATCAAGGGTGCGCTGAAGGAACTCGCGCCATGAGTCGCGACGGCACCATTACCGATCCCGAAGCGGCGGCCGGCGAAGCCCTCGACCGCGCCCTGCGGCCCCAGACCTTTGACGACTATATCGGCCAGACCCACGCAAAGGCGAACCTCAAGGTCTATGTGGAGGCGGCTGCGAAGCGACGCGAGGCGCTCGATCACGTCCTGCTGTTCGGCCCGCCTGGCCTTGGCAAGACGACCCTCGCACAGATCCTGGCGCGCGAACTGGGCGTGGGCTTTCGCGCCACGTCGGGTCCGGTGATCGCAAAGGCGGGTGATCTGGCCGCCATCCTCACCAATCTGGAGGCCCATGACGTCCTGTTCATCGACGAGATCCACCGTCTTCCGGCGGCGGTCGAGGAGATCCTCTATCCGGCCATGGAGGATTACGCGCTCGACATCTTGATCGGGGAAGGGCCTTCAGCCCGATCGGTGCGCCTCGACCTACAACCCTTCACCCTGGTCGGCGCGACGACGCGGGCCGGACTTCTGGCAACCCCTCTGCGCGACCGGTTCGGCATCCCGATCCGCCTGGATTTCTATGTACCCGAGGAGCTGTCCCGGATCGTGCTGGCGGCAGGGCGGAAGCTCGGTGCCGATCTCACCGAGGAGGGGGCCGTGGAGATCGCGCGCCGCGCCCGGGGTACGCCCCGGATCGCCCTGCGGCTCCTGCGCCGGGTCCGCGACTTCGCCGAGGCCGAGGGCGCACGCATCGATCGCCATGCCGCCGACCGCGCGCTGGCCCGGCTCGACGTGGATACCGAGGGGCTCGATGCGCTAGACCGGCGCTATCTCGATGCTCTGGTGCGCACCTATGCCGGCGGACCGGTCGGGGTCGACACCCTGGCCGCGGCCCTTTCCGAAGCCCGAGATGCCGTGGAAGAAGTGATCGAACCCTTCCTGATGCAACGCGGTCTGGTTGCGCGGACCCCCCGGGGGCGCGTGGCCACGCCGGGCGCCTTTGCAAGGCTGGGCCTGCCACCGCCAGGTGGGCTGCAGTCCGGCCTGTTCGAAGACGACTGAGGCGCCGTCGGCGGGCGGCAGCCCTGACCGGGGCCTTGAGGCGATGGCGGCGCGGGTCCATACCCTCGCCATGACCGACTTTCTGAACACACCCCAGGGCCGTCGCCTCGCCTATCGGCGTCGTCGCGGCCAAACGGGCACGAGTTTCGTCTGGCTGACCGGGTTCAAGTCAGACATGCAGGGCGGCAAGGTGACCGAATTGGAAGCCTGGGCCCATGCGTCGGGTCACGGTTTTCTGGCCTTCGACTATTCCGGACACGGAGAGTCCGGGGGGCGATTCGAGGACGGAACCATCACCGACTGGCACGAGGACAGCCTGGCCGCGCTGGATGCCCTCACCGAAGGACCCCAGATCCTTGTCGGGTCCTCCATGGGCGCGTGGATGGCCCTCCTGGCGGCGCGGGCGCGGCCCGACCGGGTCGCAGGCCTTGTCCTTCTGGCCCCCGCGCCGGACTTCACCTCCCGGCTCATGTGGCCATCGCTCTCGCCTGAAGCGCAGCAGGACATCCTGCGTGACGGCGTTCATCTTCAGCCATCGGACTATGGCGAGCCCGTCCCCCTGACCCGGGCACTGATCGAGAGCGGCGAAGCGCATACGGTGCTTGACGCGCCACTCCCCTTCCAGGGTCCGGTCCGGATCCTCCAGGGGATGCAGGATCCCGACGTGCCCTGGACCCATGCCCAGCGTCTGGTCGACACGCTGACCACGCCCGACCTGGTCCTTACGCTCATCAAGGATGGAGACCACCGGCTGTCACGCCCCGTTGACATTGTCCGGCTGAAGGCCACCTGCGCCGAACTCGCCACGAGTCCGCGCACCTGACACGCGTCGCCCAGGTCGGCGTTCGCCACCCCATAAGAGGACTGCCATGACCAAGGCCAAGCTCGTTGTCCGCAATGCCGAACTGTCGGATGTTCCCGGCATCGTGTCCCTATCGCGCCGGGTCTATGGCGCAGTGGAGGCCCATCTTGACGCCCATATACGCGGGCAGATCAACAATTTCCCGGAAGGCCAGTTCGTGGCCGAATATGAGGGCCGCATCGTCGGCCATTGCGCGACCTTCGTCATCGACGAGCAGGTCGCCCTGGGTCCACACAGCTGGATGGAGATCACCGGTGGCGGTTTCGGCTCCCGCCACAATCCGGAGGGCGATGTGCTCTACGGCATGGACGTGGCCGTCGATCCGGCCTTCCGGCGCCTGCGGATCGGACAGCGCTTCTACAAGGTGCGCCGCGACCTGTGCGAATATCTGGAGCTGAAGGGAATCGTCTTTGGCGGCCGGATGCCTGGCTATGCGCGCCGGGCAAGGGACTTTCCCGATCCGAGAGCGTATGTGGACGCCGTGATCAATCGGGAGATCCGCGACCAGGTGATCGGCTTTCACCTGGCCCAGGGCTTCGAGCCGATCGGCGTGCTCGACAATTACATGCCGACGGACAAGGACAGCCGTGGCTACGCCACGCACATGTTCTGGCGCAATCCGCTGGCGCCGGAAGCCACGGAAAACAAGACCACCCGTGCCGACAAGCGGCTCCCCCAGAGCGTGCGCGTAGCCACGGTGCAGTTCCAGATGCGCCGCATAACGAAGGTCGAGGAGTTCGAGGAACAGATCGAATACTTCACCGACGTGGCATCCGACTACCAGTCGGACTTCGTCACCTTCCCCGAACTGTTCACGCTGCAGCTCCTGTCCCTGGAGGCAAACCGTCTGCCGCCCACCGAAGCCATCGAAAAGATCGCCGATTACACGCCACGCTTCACGGCGTTCATGGAGACCCTGGCGGTCTCCTACAACATCAACATCATCGGTGGGTCGCATCCGACGCGGATGGAGAATGGCGACATACGCAATATCTCCTACGCCTTCCTCCGCGACGGCGCCATCTACCAGCAGGAGAAGCTGCATCCGACGCCATCGGAGCGACGCTGGTGGAACATCAAGGGTGGCGAGGGTGTGTCGATCATCCCCACCGATTGCGGGCCGGTCGGGGTGATGATCTGCTATGACAGCGAATTTCCCGAAATGGCCCGTCACCTGGTCGACCAGGGCGCCGTGATCCTGTTCGTCCCCTTCTGCACCGACGAACGTCGAGGCTACATGCGGGTCCGGTATTGCTGCCATGCGCGCGCGGTCGAGAACCAGTGCTATGTGGTCATGTCCGGTGTGGTCGGCAATCTGCCGAACGTGGAGAACATGGACATCCACTATGCCGAGAGCTGCATCCTGACCCCGTCGGATTTCGCCTTCGCCCGCGACGGCGTGGCCGCCGATACCGCGCCCAATACCGAAACCGTGGCCATTGCCGACCTGTCCCTGTCGGACCTGCTCGTGAGCCGGCAGTCCGGCGCGGTCCAGAACCTGAAGGATCGGCGCTTCGACCTCTACCAGGTGCGCTGGAACAAGAGCGTCGTGTAAGCCCCTTCGCATGTTCCGCGCACCGCGATAGCCTCAGCCGATGTCTCTCACCCGAACCTATTCCGGCGATGCGCCGGTGCGTCTGAACAAGTGGTTGGCCCAGGAGGGTATCTGCTCGCGGCGCGAGGCTGAAGCCCTGATCGCGAAGGGCCAGATCGCCATCGATGGCGTGCAGGTGACCGAGCCGGGTCGCAAGATTGCGCCGGGCGAGACCCTGACCCTCGAAGCCGGCGGCCAGGCGGCGCTCGACAGCAAGCTCACCGTCATTCTTCACAAGCCGGAAGGCTACGTATCCGGCACGCCGGAGGGCGACCAGGTGCCGGCCATCCGCCTCGTGACACGCGAGACCCTGTCGGGTCGCAGTCCGGTCATTCCCGGTCCACGCACCCAGCTTGCCCCGCTCGGCCGGCTGGACCAGGATAGCCGGGGACTGCTGCTGCTGTCGGACGATGGCGTGCTGGCGCGGGCCGTGATCGGGCCCGAGTCCCGGCTTGAAAAGGAGTACCGGGTCCGCGTGACGGGCCGGGTGACGCCCGCCCAGCTCGAGCGGCTGCGCCATGGCCTCATGCTCGACGAGAAGCCCTTGAAGCGCGCCGTGGTCGAGGAGATGTCGCCGGGCCTGTTGAAATTCGTTCTGACGGAAGGACGCAACCGCCAGATCCGCCGCATGTGCCAGCTTGTCGACCTCAAGGTGCTGGACCTCATCCGCGTCCGGATCGGGCCCGTCAGCCTTGGCAGCCTGGAGGAAGGGCTCTGGCGTCCGCTCGGCGCAAGGGAACGCGCCCGTCTGATACGGGCCGCACGGGGCGAACCGGAGGACAAGCCCCCTGGACACGCGTCGCGCCGGGAACCGCAGACCCGCTCCGGTGGCCCGGACACGGGAACCGCGCCCTCAAGACGCCAAGGCAGAAAGGCCGGGCCGGCGCCTAGGGACGGTAACCGTGGGGGACCACGCCCGCCTTCAGGGCCCGCTGGGCGTGGGCGACGAAATCCACCAGCAGGGGGCGGGTCTCGCGGGGATCGATGATCTCCTCCGCCAAAAAGCTCTCCGCTGTCCGGAAAGGCGACCGGATCGCCTGAAACTTCCGGCGCAACTGTTCCAGCAGGGCGTCAGGATCTTCGGCCTCCGACAGTTCTTTCCGGAACGCGACCTCGATCCCGCCCGCAAAGGGCAGTGATCCCCAATCGCCCGACGGCCAGCAATACCGCCACTTGGTGCGCGACTGGTTCATCATCGCCGAACCGGCAAGACCGTAAGCCTTTCTCACGACCACCGAGCAGACGGGCACGTCTGCCTGATAGACGGCGGCCATGGCCCGCACGCCGCGCCGTGTGACGCCGGCGGTCTCGTGCTTCACGCCGACGGCAAAACCGGGACAGTCGACGAAATGCACCACGGGCAGGTGAAACAGCGTGGCCAGATCCATGTGCCGACTGACCTTGTCACAGACATCGGCCGTCCACGCCCCGTCTAGAAAGAAGGGATCACCCGCCAGGATCGCCACGGGATAGCCGTCTATCCGGGCCAGTCCGGTGACGATACCACGCCCCCACTGGCGTCCGATCTCGAAGAAGGTCCCCGCATCGACGCAGGCCTCGATGATCCGGCGCGGCTTGTAGGGCGTGACCCCATCGGTCGGAACGATCGAGATCAGCGACTCCTCCCGCCGGCCTGGATCGTCGGTGGATGGCGTCCGTTCGGGCAGATGGTCCACCGACGGCGGCAGGTAGGACAAGAACCGGCGTGCGGCTTCGAAGGCGTCAGCCTCGGTCTCGACGACGTCGTCCACCGTGCCGTTGCGGGCCTGGATCTGCCAACCGCCGAGTGCTTCCTTGCTGACATCCTCGCCGAGGGCGACGGCGACCGGGGGGCCGGCGACGAAAACCTGGGAAATCTCCTTCACCATCACCGAATAGTGGCTTGCCGCCACCCGTCCGGCACCCAGCCCGGCGCAGGGGCCGAGCGCCAGCGACACGAAAGGCACCCGCGAAAGGCCGTGCACGATTTCGGCCCAGCCCGGCGTCTCGGGAATGTAGGTCCGCGGATCCTTCTCCAGCGACTTGACCGAACCGCCGCCGCCCGTGCCATCGATCATCTGGACCAGCGGCATGTGGTATTCCGTGGCCATCTTCAGGGCGAGCACGGTTTTTTGCCAGATCGCCGCGTCGCTGGCGCCGCCCCGGACGGTGAAATCGTCGGCCACGATCACCGCCGGGCGGCCGTTGAGGCGCGCGCGGCCGACAACGCTGGTCGACGGGGTGAAGGTTTCGATCTGCTCCCGGTCGTCATAGGTGGCGCGTCCGGCGATCTTGCCAATCTCATGGAAACTGCCGGGATCGCAGAGAAAGGCGACGCGTTCGCGGACCGTCAGCTTGCCGCGCCCCCGCTGTCGGGCGACGGGCTCCTCGCCACCCATCCGTTCGGCCAGGCGTTCGCGCCGGCGCAGTTCCTCGATCGATTTTTCCCAGCTCATGTCCCTTGGTGTAGCGGCGCAATCCAGTGCCCGCCAAGCCTCTCCCTGCGTCATCGTCCGAACTTCCCCTTGCGAAGGGCGGCGCGGCCCGGCTTTATCTCGTCAGGACATCTGTCAGGGAGCCGACCATGGACCTCGCCGAACTCACGCAAAAAGCCTCCGATGCCCTTTCCGGTGGCGCCGACTTCTCGAAAGCCATCAAGTTCGACTTTGGCGATGTCGGAAAACTGCTGATCGACGGAGCGTCCCGGAGCGTCACGAACGATGACGGCGCCGCCGACGCCACCATCCGTGTCGCCTGGGACGACTTCCTGCGGATCGCCAAGGGCGAGATGGACCCGACCATGGCGTTCATGCAGGGCAAGCTGAAAGTGGAGGGCGACATGTCCGTGGCCATGCAGCTTCAGTCGCTCATGAAGAACCTGGCCTGAGCCCTCAGGCTGGCCGGCCGCCAGGGTCCGGGTTGATGATGTCATCTCTGGAGCATGACCACTTTGTCGAGGTCGAGGGGAACCCGACACCCGATGGCGCGATGTGCGTGTGGTTCACCTCCCGCTCCGGGCTGAGGCTGCGGGCGTGCCGCGTCCCGTCCGGGAACAGTAACGCCGCGCGCGGCACCTGCATCGTCTGTCCCGGCCGGACCGAGTTCATCGAGAAATATTTCGAGGTCGCGCGGGAGCTCCAGGAGCGCGGCTTCGCGGTCCTGATCCTGGACTGGCCGGGCCAGGGTCGTTCGCAGCGTCTTTTGCAGGATCCCCGGCGCGGCCATGTCGACACGTTCGAGACCTTCATTGCGGCCCTCGAGGACGCCCTTGAGCAGTTGGCCGAACACCTGCCGCGCCCCCATGTCGCGCTCGCCCATTCCATGGGAGGGGCAATCGCACTGGGCGCCCTTGCCGGGAAACGCCTGCGCGTGGACGCGGCCGCCTTCTCCGCGCCCATGTGGGGATTGGCCAGACGTCCGTTCGGGCTTCGCTACCTGGTCTGGGCCATGCGGGCGCTGGGGCGCTCGGGTGACTATGCCCGCCCGCCCGGGCCGCCGGAGACGTTCGAAGGCAACATCGTCACCAGCGACCGGGCCCGCTGGTCACTGCAGCGCACCCTGGTCGAGACCGCGCCTGATCTCGCCATCGGGCAGGTCACCTGGGGCTGGCTCGGCGCGGCGCTCGACATCGTCGACGCCTTTTCAGGGCGCATGGCCCTCAAGGACATCACGGTTCCCGTCCTGGTGGCCTCCGCCGCGCACGAGAAGCTGGTCGACAATGCGTCCCACGTGCGCCTCTGCGCCCGTCTGCCTGATTGCGAGCACATCGTGATCGAGGACGCCCTGCACGAGATTCTGATGGAGACGGACGAGACGCGAGCCAAGTTCTGGACGGCGTTCGATGCACTGATGGCGCGCGCAGGGGTCTGAACCGGACTCGCGCATCTTCAAGTCAATCGAAGTCAGTGACGATGCGCCATGTTGTTGTTTTTGCGCATTTATTTGACGCGAACCGGTGTCCACGTCGCTTGAACACGCTTTGAGCGCCGGTCTTTCGTTTGGGGTCTATATACTTAACTAGCCAAAAATAGCTTGCCACCAGTGGCTAGTTAAGTTAAACAGGTTCCATAAGGAGCCTGACCCATGTCGAACCCCGAGACGCTTTCCACCTTCGAGTTCTTTCAGAAGTTCCCGAACGAGGATGCCGCGCGCAAGTTCTTTGAGGCACGGCGCTGGGGTGACGAGCCGGTTTGCGGTCACTGCGGTTCGGTCGATGTGGTTGAGTGCAAAAACCACAAGCCCATGCCTTACCGCTGCCGCGACTGCCGGAAGCACTTCAGCGTTCGCACCGGCACCGTTTTGGCCGAAAGCCGTCTCCCGCTCCAGAAATGGCTGCTGGCGATTTTCATGCTGACCAGCGCGCGTAAGGGCATCCCCAGCACCCAGATGGCCCGCGAGCTTGGCGTCACCCAGAAGACCGCATGGTTCCTCGCGCAGCGCATCCGCGAAACGTGGCTCAAGGACCGCGACGACCACATGGACGGCCAAGTGCAGGTTGATGAGACCTACGTGGGCGGTAAAGAAAAGAACAAGCACGCCAGCAAAAAGCTCCGCGCGGGTCGCGGCACCGTGGGTAAGACCCCGGTCGTCGGCATCCGCTCTGAAACCGGCGAAGTTCGGGTGGTAGTCGTTGAGGACACCAAAGCCGCCACCCTTGAGCGTTTCGTCCGCAAGCACACTCAGCAGGGCGCTACGATCGTGACCGACCACCATGGCGGATACATCGGCCTCGAAGGCGCGGGCTTCCAGCATATCCGCGTGAACCACTCGGCGGGCGAGTACATCAACGGCATGGCCCACACCAATGGCATCGAAAGCTTCTGGGCTCTGCTCAAGCGCGGGCACTACGGCATCTATCACTACATGAGCGCCAAGCACCTGCACCGCTACATCAAAGAGTTCTCGTTCCGCCACAACACGGCTCGGGCCGGAACGATGAACTTCATCGGAATGACCATCGACCGGATGGTGGACAAGCGCCTCACGTACCAAGGACTGATCGATGCCTGAGAAGAAAGACGAAATACAGCCAATCGACGCGACCTTTGATGAGGTAGTCGACGCTATCGCGAAGGGCGAGGAAAGCCCCGAACCGACAGAGGGCATGGCAGAGGCGACGCATCCCGGCATCCTCCCGATAGCGGGCTTACAACTTGATTGCTACGTTCTCGATGATGGACGCCGCGTCTTTCACAAGCGCGGGATGGCGAAGGCCCTCGGTCTGAAGTCTGAAGGTGGTAACGCGTTCATGAAGACGTTGTCCCGCAAAAGCCTTGGATCCGAAATTGACCAAGATCTTTGGGAAAAGATCGAAAACCCAATACTTTTCAAGGCGGTAGGGTCGGATCCAGCGCACGGCTACGAAGCAGAAGTATTAGTTGAGATTTGCAAGGCTGTTGTCCGGGCTGATGACGCAGGAAAACTGAAATCGTCTCAGGCATCTATGGTTCGCCAAGCCAAGGCAATCGTGAACGCGCTAGCCAAGGTCGGTATTGTTGCGCTGATTGACGAGGCAACGGGCTACCAAACTGACCGGGACCCTGACGCTCTCCGCTTGCTTGTGGAAGCGTATATTGAGCAGGAGAAGCGAGAGTGGGAGAAGGAGTTTCCTGACGATTTCTACCTGTCGCTTAACAAGGTTTATGGATCCGACCCTTACGTGTCCAAGTCCAGCGGTGCCATGGTTATCAACAAGCCGCAGCACTTCGGGAACTTCACTAGGAAATACGTCTATGGACCGCTGGAAAACGGGGAAGTTCTGAAGGAACTGGAGCGAAAAAACCCGAAAGTGGATGTCCGAGGAACCCGGAAGCAAAAGTTCCACCAATTCTTGTCCAAGGGATACGGCCTTGAGAAGCTCAGAGAGCAGCGTCAAGAAGTGCTCACGATGCTCAAGCTGGCAGACGATATCGATGACTTCAAGCGCATGTACGAAAAGAGGTTTGGCCCGCTGGATGGCCAGCATTCAATGTGGCCTGACTTCTTCTCGCCCCGGAAAAACTAGAGTCTTGCCGGGGGCGAACGAAGAACTCTTCACGAACAAAAACGGTCTCGACTCAGCTTAGCGTCACCGCGTATAAGGTTATCGGACGGCTACCGTCACCTCTTAGCACTGCAAACCCCTGATACGGGCGGGGGAGCGTGGTGTGACCCCGGAGAGGCAGGCTCAACCTGCTGATCTGCTATGAAGGTGCCGATGGTATCTTGTGCGTGGCCGAAGCCGGTGAGCGTTCGCTCATATTTCCGGCTTCGGTTTGGGCGCATTGAGCGTGTCATTGCTCAGTGTCGCTCGTATCCGTCTCGTTAACGGGTTGCAGCCCTAGAGACACATGAGAAGGCGGTAGTCGTCGCTCCTTGCGATACTTTTACCCAGCCGTTCGCGGTTCGTCTAGCTAATCTCACTAGCCGGGGGTGCCCTTGCTTAGACCGGCTAGTTAAGTATATAGACCTCTTTCGTTTCACTCCAGACCATCGATTGTGTTCCTCGGATCGGCGCAGGTATCCGTTCGCAATCGGTCCCGATTGCTCCGAACCTGCCTAATCGACGTCGGGAAGGTGGCGGCGGAACGCCTTCGCCTTGCGCAGCCGATTGACCAGATCGCCGTGCAGCGGCTCGTTGCTGGCGACGATGTTGCCGCTTTCCAGCACCTGACCCCCATCGATGTCGTTCACGACGCCACCGGCCTCGCGCACGATGACGATGCCTGCGGCGATATCCCAGGGCTTCAGGTCACGCTCCCAGAAACCATCGAACCGGCCCGCTGCGACCCAGGCGAGATCGAGCGCCGCCGAGCCATAGCGCCGGATTCCTGCGGTGGCCGGGGTCAGGGCCGCCAGTTCGCCCCAGAAGGTGGCATGGGTGTGCTCGGCCTTGCCATGATAGGGCGTGCCCGTCGCGATCACGGCTTCACTCAGCCTGCGCCGGGCGGCGACGACCAGCTTGCGCTGGCCCAGCCAGGCACCGCGACCGACTTCGGCCCAGAAGATCTCGTTCTTGATGACGTCATAGACGACACCGCAGAAAAGCCGTCCCTCGCGCTCCAGGGCGATGGAGACAGCAAAGTGCGGCTGGCCATGGAGAAAGTTCAGCGTCCCGTCCAGCGGGTCGACGATGAAACGGTTCGTCCTGTCCGTTCCCTTCACCTCGCCGCGTTCTTCCATCAGGAAGCTGTAACCGGGCCGGGCCTTGGACAGACTGTCGAAGATGGCATCCTCGGCCTTGTGATCGGCGTTGGAGACGAAATCGGCGGGGCCCTTGCGCGACACCTGAAGGTTTTCCACCTCGCCGAAGTCGCGCGCCAGCAGCCGTCCCGCATCGCGGGCAGCCTTGATCATCACCGTGCCGACTGGGGACGGGCGCGACATGACCTAGTCCGCGCGGCGCAGATAGGTCGAGTCAGCGGTCTGGACGACGATGCGTTCGCCGACCCCGATGAAGGGCGGCACCATGACCCGCACGCCATTGTCACAGACAGCGGGCTTGAAGGAGTTGGCGGCCGTCTGCCCCTTCACGACGGGCTCTGTCTCCGCCACCTCCACAATGACCTGCTCGGGCAGCGCGATCCCGATCGGCTTGTCACCATAGAACTCGATCTCGACCGTCATGCCGTCCTGGAGATAGGCGCCCTGGTCGCCGACCCAGTCCTTGTCCAGTTCGATCTGCTCGAAGGTTTCCTGATCCATGAAGGTGTAGGTGGCACCGCTGTCGAAAAGGAACTGATAGTCCTTCTGTTCGAGCCGGACGCGTTCGACGGTTTCGTTCGCCCGGAAGCGTTCATTGGCCTTCGATCCGGTTATCAGGTTGCGCAACTCCACCTGGGCGAAAGCGCCGCCCTTTCCGGGCTTGACGTGGTTGGTCTTCACGGCACGCCAGACACCGCCCTGGTGCTCGATCACCATGCCCGGTTTGATCTCGTTGCCATTGATCTTGGCCATATCGTGTTCGCCTCGCGAAGTGGACTCCGTGCCGGCGCGTAGCCGGCAGACGCAAAACGGTCAAGTTTGCCCGGATTGCGCGTCCCGCAAACTCGGTTAGGTTGGTTTCACCGTTTTCTGAATGGGGGGCAGACCATGAGCGGCTTTGCGCAACGTTTCCTGAGCTTCGACAAGCTGATCGGACCAAGTCTGATCAAGCTGATCTACTTCATCGGTCTTGCGCTCATCGCGCTCGGCACCGTCTTCTTCATGCTGATGTCGCTGATGCAGATGGGAAATTCGGTGACGGCCGCGGTCGGCGGACTGATCCTCGCGCCGGTGGCAGGCCTGATCTATCTGATCCTCTGGCGTTTCCTCTGCGAAATCTACCTGCTCTTCTTCCGGATCAGTGACGATTTGCGCGACGTGCGCAATCACTGGCTTGGCACCACTGAGGACAAGACCGAAATCTAAGGGCTTTTCGAGCGAACCGGGCACCGGAATGCCCAAAAACAAGAACATGCCGCATCTTCACTAGGTCTGATTGACCTGAAGATGCGCCAGGGGGCGTTTTCCGGCGACTCGGGATCGTAAAGCGACGGTTGCGGAGGCGTCGCTCAGGCCTCGTCCGGCAGGGCCAGGCGGTCGAAGACGGCGTTGAACGCCGCCACGGCAGCGCCCGGCCCTTCGGGATGCTGCCAGACACCGGAACTGACCGCGAGGAAATCCGCGCCCGCTTCCACGAGGGCGGCGGCGGCGTCCACCGTGATCCCGCCAATCGCGACGCAGGGCAGCTCCGCCACCTCCTGCCACCACGACAGGAGATCCAGGCCCGCCACCGCCGTGTCCGATTTCGTGCCGGTTGGATGGAACGCCCCGAAGGCCACGTAATCGGCCCCCGCTTCTCCCGCCTCCATCGCCGCATGACGGCTGTCCTTACAGGTGGCGCCGACAATGGCCTCCGGACCCAGCCGGGCGCGGGCCTCGGCGACGGGCGTATCGTCAAGGCCCACATGCACGCCGTCGGCGCCCAGTTCCAGCGCCAGGGCGGGATCGTCATTGACCACCACCGCCACGCCCCGCGCCTGGGCCAGTTCCATGACGCCGTCGGCAACCCTCCGGGTCGCGTCCGGGTCCAACACGCCGTCGCCCGTCTTCAGGCGAAGCTGCAGGCAGGCGACATCGCCGCCGTCCAGCGCCGCCTCCAGCGCCCGTCCAAAGGCGGCCACGTCCGCCACCTGGGGCGGGGTGATCAGGTAAAGACGACAACGGGGAGCACGCGACATGGCCGAAAGGATTGGCGCGAGTGGCGCGTGGACGTCAAGCACGGGCAAAGCCTTCCTCGCGCGCGCCGCAGACCTGAGAAGAAAGGTAGGCGGACCCATAAAATACCGTGTACGAGGTAATTCATTGCTTATATATAAGCTTTCTTGCAATTCTGATTGTCCATGTGATTATATGCAGGCATATCCTATCGATGACAGGAGGATCGCCTCATGGCCTTGCCCGAGCGCCCGTTCACGGTCCCCGGGCCGGAATTCCGGCCGGGCGACGCCCCGGATTTCAGCCAGCTCCGCGTGCCCGCGCCAGACGCGCTGCCCCGGCCGCCGATCGACGCGCCGGCGCGCGACCTCGCAGCCCACGCCCACGGGCTCGTGCGGGTTCTCGATGATGAAGGCCAGGCCCGGGGTGCCTGGGCGCCGGATCTGGACGCCGACACGCTGAAGGCCGGTCTGCAAACCATGGTCCTCACCCGGGCCTATGATGCGCGGATGATGAAGATGCAGCGCACCAAGCGGCTGTCCTTCTACATGAAATGTCTTGGCGAGGAGGCGGTTGCGACGGCCGGTGCCATGGCGCTTCGCGACGAGGACATGCTGTTTCCGTCCTACCGCCAGCAGGCGGCCTATATCGCACGCGGCGCCGACCTGACCGACATGATGTGTCAGTGCATCTCGAACGCCGCCGATCCCCTTCTGGGTCGTCAGCTTCCCGTCCACTATGCCGATGCTGCCAGAAACTGGTTCTCGGTCTCGGGCAATCTCGGCACGCAGTTTCCCCAGGCCGTCGGCTGGGCCATGGCCAGCGCGCTGAAGGGGCGCGACGCCCTCGCCTGCAGCTGGATCGGCGAAGGCACGACGGCGGAGAGCGATTTCCACGCCGCGCTGACGCTGGCCTCAACCTACAATGCGCCAGCAATCCTCAATGTGGTCAACAATCAGTGGGCGATCTCGATGCACCAGTCGATCTCCCTCGGCCAGGCGGAGAGTTTCGCCGCCAAGGCGATCGGATACGGCCTTCCCGGGCTGCGCGTCGACGGAAACGACTTTCTCGCCGTTCATGCGGCCACCGACTGGGCCGCCCAGCGGGCACGTGCCGGCCACGGCGCCACGCTGATCGAGGTCTACACGTATCGTGGCGAGGCCCACTCCACGTCAGATGATCCCTCACGCTACCGTCCGAAGGACGCGTGGAAGTCGTGGCCCCTGGGCGATCCGATCGCGCGGCTGAGCCAGCACCTGATCGGCCTGGGCGTTTGGGAGGCCGGAGACCTTGGCGACCTCGAAGCCGACTGCAAGCGCCATGTCGACCGGGCCTGGAAACAGGCGCTCACCCACGGCACGCTGGAAGAGGGTCCCCACGCGCCCGCCGGCACCCTGTTCGACGATGTCTTCGCGCGGCAACCCTGGCACCTGGCCCGCCAGAAGGCCGATCTGGGAGCCTAGAGCCTTGCCCGTTCGGTCGATGATCCAGGCGCTGAACAGCGCGCTCGACGTGAAGCTGTCCGATGATGGCGACGTGCTCGTCTTCGGAGAGGATGTCGGGTATTTCGGCGGCGTCTTCGGCGTCACGCGCGGTCTGCAGGATCGCCACGGCACCCATCGGGTCTTCGACGCCCCGATCAATGAGGGTGCCATCGTCGCCATGGCCATGGGCATGGCGGTAAACGGGCTGCGTCCGATCGCGGAGATCCAGTTCGCCGACTACATCTTTCCGGGGTTCGACCAGATCGTGTCGGAGCTCACCCGTATCCGCTACCGCTCCGCGGGCCAGTTTACTGCGCCGGTAACCCTTCGCGTGCCTTCCGGCGGCGGGATCTATGGCGGCCAGACGCACTCGATGAGCCCCGAGGCCTTCTTTACCCATATCCCGGGCCTGGTCGTGGCGATGCCGTCGAACCCCCATGACGCGAAGGGACTGCTCATCTCGGCGATCGAAAGGGATGATCCTGTCCTCTTCTTCGAGCCCAAGCGGCTCTACAATGGGCCATTCTCCGGTGACCCCCATGCCCAGGCGGCCAGCTGGGCGAACCATCCCAAGGGCGAAGTCCCCGATGGCCACTACACGGTGCCCCTTGGCAAGGCGGAGATCGTCCGCACCGGCCAGGACCTGACCGTGCTCGCCTACGGCACAATGGTGCATGTGGCGCTTGCCGCAGCGGAGACCGAAGGGATCGATGCGGAGATTATCGATCTCAGAACCCTGATACCCTACGACATCGAGACCGTCGCGGACTCGGTGCGGCGCACGGGCCGATGCGTGGTGCTGCACGAGGCACCGCGCACCTCCGGCTTCGGCGCAGAACTCATCGCCCAGGTTCAGGAGGACTGCTTCTATCACCTGGAAGCGCCGGTCCAGCGCGTGACCGGCTGGGACACACCCTATCCCCACGCCCACGAATGGAGCTACTTCCCCGGCCCGGCCCGCGTGGGCCGCGCGCTGCGACGGACCCTGGAGGATCGAGCATGGCCGAGCACCGCCTGAAGCTGCCCGATGTCGGCGAAGGTGTGGTCGAAGCGGAAATCGTCGCCTGGCATGTGGACGTCGGCGACACGGTGGCGGAAGACCAGGATGTCGTCGACGTGATGACCGACAAGGCCACGGTGGAGATCCCCTCCCCCGTCGCAGGCACCGTGGTCGCCCGAAACGGCGACGTCGGCGACACGCTTGCGGTGGGCAGCGAACTTCTCGTCATCGAGACGACCGATCCTCGCGAGCGCCCGGTCGGCGAGACGGACGCCCCGGAGGAGAGCACGCCGGAGGACCCACCACCGCCCCCCGAGACCACCCCCGAGACCGCCCCTGATCCCGCCCCTGATCCCGACAAGGCGGATCGTCCGGTGCTGGCGGCGCCTGCCGTGCG
>CAZBKM010000005.1:0-138027 GCA_964492485.1 uncultured Hyphomonadaceae bacterium
AACTACTTCGCCGCCTGCGGATACGGTGCAGATTGAATGGAATCCGCTCTAGGTCCCGTTCGTTCATGGCGCGTATTTATGCCTCCAGGGAGGCCAGGTAAAACCCGCCGCCCCCATCCGCTTCCGGCATGGATGGGAGAAACGCGCCAGCCTTGCGTTTCAAACGCCGGCAGTCCGCAAACGCTCGGCCACGTCACGCGGCAGGAGCACCCACATGCGTCCCGGCGCATTCATCGTCCCGGCCCGCCGACCGGCCGCATCTCCGGTTCCGAAATAGAGGTCGCCGCGCACGGCCCCCTTGATGGCACCACCGGTATCCTGCGCGACCAGCAATCCCTGCCAGCGCCCACCCAGGCCCGGCGCCTCGGTCTCCACGAAATACGGCACGCCAAGCGCATGGAGCGAGGGGTCCACGGCCATGGAGCCGAGCGGGGTGAGCGGCAGGCCGGCAGCCCCCTCGGGTCCCAGGCCTGCCTCGCCCTCCGGTTTGGCCTGGAAGAAGACGTATCGCGGATTCGCATTCATCGCAGCGCGGACCTGATCCGGCGAGGCCCGGTCCATCCAGGCCCGAATCCCCTGCATGGATGCCTCGCCGCGTGAAATCCACCCGCGCCGCATGAGCCAGTTCGCCGTCGAGCGGAAAGGTTGGCCGTTCGTCGCGTAGTAAGCCGCCCGGACGGTCTGGCCATCAGGAAAGCGAAGCCGTCCCGACCCCTGGATCTGTAGGAAGAAGACATCCGCCGGGTGGGCATATCCCAGCACGCGTTCCGGTTCGGGCGTGATCTCGGCGCGTGGCGGATAGGGTCGCAGATGGCCGTCGGGCCCGCGTTGATAGGGTGTGGCGTCGCGCATGACCAGGTCCGATGGCGGACCCGGGACTGGCGCGGTGTACGCTCCGGCAGGCTGCCTGCGAGCCTCGATCAGGGGCTCGAAATAACCGGTAAAGCGACCACCGCTGCCATCGGGCTCGAGAATCTCCACCGGAACCATGGTCCGTTCGAGCAGTGCCTTCGCCGCCGCCGCATCTTCGGTGCGCGCAAGCGCGGTGCAAACCGGTTCCCAATCCGAAACGCGGCCGGCCCATCCGGCATCGGGTGCATCGCTCAACCGACCCGACCGCCCGTCCATGGCCGCGCAGCTCCGGCGAAAGGCGGCCAGGCCTGGCGACAGATCGGCCTCCTGCCAACCTGGAAGCGCAAGAAACGGAGGGGCGGCCTGGCCCGGGGCCGACACCTGAGGCGGCGGAACGGTGCGGCGCAGTTCGATCGGCGGTTGAGGGCGCGTGCTACACCCGGCCAATACGAGACTTAGCAAGGCCGCCAGAAGGACCCAGCCCGAAGGCCGTTCCCGACGCATCAGACGCGCCGAACCAAGATCCGCCCACCGCATCCCCCGCCTGTCAGCCGTCTGCGGCTTCGACGTCATCGAGGATCCAGTTGGGGTCATCCGAGCGCACATCCCGCTTGAAGGTCCAGATCTCCCGGGCGGTCTTGGTGCGCTCTCCGTCGCCCAGGTCGGCCTCGTAGAACACCGAGACCCGGGCCATATCGCCCTCCATGCCCGCGCTTTCGATCTCCGCCTTACGGATCCGCAGCAGTCCGAAAGCGGGTGTGTTGTCCCCCTCGCGTGCGGCGATGGCCTCATCCCAGGCCGCATAGACGTCGCCGTCCAGAAGGGGCTTCAACGTCTCGCGATCGCCGCGGCTGAAAGCCTCCACGATCATCTCGTAGGCTGCGCGTGCCCCCTGGATGAAATCCTTGGGATTGAAGGTCCGGTCGCGGTGGTAGATGTCTTCCAGACCGCCCGCCGCAGGACCCGTGAAAGCGGGGTCATCCTTGGGATCGAGCCCGTCGCTCGACCGTTCCGCGGGCGCATTCGCCGGCGCTGGCCGCATCGGTGTTGGCTGGGACGACCGGTTCCGGCCGTCGGGTGGGCCATCGTCGCGTCCCAGCGCCGTGTAGAGGCGTGAGAGCACGAACAGCGCAATGGCGGCGAGGATCAGGACTTCAATCATCTGGACGTCTTTGCAAGTCGCTTCGGCTCCCCCGTCAGATATGTCCCGGAGGCCGCGAGCGCCAGTGTGTAAGTTGCTGCAGACCCTGCCTCATGTTACCGGCGGTTTCCAGTCTTAGCGTGAGTATTCATGACCGATCCCACCCAATCCGGCCCTCAAGAGGCCCCGCTCACCGGCAGGGACCCGAACCAGAAGGGCAGCCCGCAGCTCCGGGCGCTGTCGCAATTCGTGAAGGACCTGTCCTTCGAGAACCCCGGCAACCCGATGGCTCAGGGCCAGCCGAACATCGATATCGGAATCGATGTCCAGGCGACTCCCCACCGCCAGGGGAATGGCGTCTATGAAGTGTCGCTCAAGCTGCGCGCCCTGGCGCAGATCCAGGACACGACCCTGTTCGTGCTCGAGCTTGACTATGGCGGCCTCTTCCAGGTCGAGGGCATGGGCGAAAAGGAGGCCGAATCCGCCCTGCTGATCGAATGCCCGCGGCTTCTGTTTCCGTTCGCGCGCCGCCTGATCGCCGATATCACCCGCGAGGGCGGCTTTCCGCCGCTGCTGATCGATCCGGTGGATTTCGCCTCGCTCTACCGGAACCAGAAGCAATCCCGGACGACCGAGGGCGGCGACAGCGCGGGATCGCAACAGGCCTGAGGGTCCGGGCCGCCAGGCTCGCAGACGGCGAACCGGTACCCACTTCGCCTGGAAACAGGTCTTGCCGGTCGCGTTTCCGGACGGCGAACCGGTACCCACTTCGCCTGGAAACGCGACTGGCGGAAACGCTATTGGCTCTGAAGGTCTTTGACGCGGTGCCAGAGTGGCGACTCACCCAGACCCTCGACAAAGGCGCGGTGGCGCGCTGCCTCCTCGTCGGTCAGCCGCGGAGCCAGGGGCCGGGGTCTCGACGCGGCCGGCCCGGCCGATCTTTCGGTCTCGCTCGTGTCCCTCGCATCGAAGTCGAACGCGCGGGCACGCCCGCCCAGAAGTTCGAGATAGACGTCCGCGAGGAGTTGGGAATCCAGCAACGCGCCATGCAGCGATCGACTTTCCAGTGACACGTTGAACCGTCGACAAAGCGCGTCGAGACTTGCCGGAGCACCAGGAAACTTCTGTCGCGCCAGCGCGACAGTATCGATCCAGCGGTCGGCCGGCAGGGGCGACCTGCCACACCGCTCGAGCTCCATGTTCAGAAAGCTGCGATCGAAGCGGGCATTGTGCGCCACGAGGGTCGCGTCTCCGATGAACGCCAGAAGGGCGTCGACCACGTCTGGATCCTCGAAGGGCGGCTTGTCGGCGAGCATGTCATCGGTGATCCCCGTGATCTGCACGGTGGCATCGGATACCGGCCGACCTGGATTGATCAGGCGCCGGAACGTCCGACCGGAGGGGATGTGGTTCACCAGTTCCACCGCGCCGACCTCGATCACCCGGTCGCCCTTGTCCGGATCAAGGCCCGTCGTCTCGGTATCGAACGCGATTTCGCGCAGGTCCTTCATTTCGATCGCTCCGCATGCAGCCGCCTCATGAGCGACAGGATGGCGGTCACATGGGCGCGTGCAAAGTCGAACCCGAAACCTGTATTGATGATGAAATCGGCCCGGGCACGCTTCTCCGCATCTGGAACCTGCTTGGCGAGGATCGCCTCGAAGGCCGCTTCGGTCATGCCGGGTCTCGCCAGAACCCGCTCGCGCTGCACCTTCGGCGGCGCCGTCACGACAGCCACATGATCACAGCGGGCGTCGCCGCCGGTTTCATACAGGAGCGGGATGTCCAGCACCGCGCATGGAGCCCCGGACGCCAGGGCCTCCTCGCGGAAGGCGCGCTGGGTTTCCCCGACAAGCGGATGGACGATGGATTCCAGCCGCCGCATGGCGTCGGCATCGTTCATGACCGCATCGCGCAGCCTGATCCGGTCGATGCCACCCTCGCTATCCAGGACATCCGGGAACGCCTCGGCAAGCGGCGCCACGGCGGCCCCGCCGGGCCGATAGATCGCATGAACCGCCGCATCGGCATCGTAGACCGGAACGCCGCCCTCACGAAACATCCGTGCCGTGGCCGATTTTCCCATGCCAATCGACCCTGTCAGTCCCAGGATGATCATCCGCCTGCCATCTCCAGAGCCGTGCGGCACCGTTTCATGGCCACCGACCGGTCCGGCTCGAGACCGAACCAGAGCGTGAACGCGCGCGCCGCCTGGGCCACGAGCATGCCGAGTCCATCGCGCGTGCGCCAGCCCGAAGCGCGTGCGGCCTCGAGATTGGGTCCCGCTGCGGGGCCGTAGGAAATGTCGTAAACGAAGCGGCCATCGCCGGCCGGCCATGTAATCGCCTCGCCGGCGGCATGACCGAGGCTTGTCGTGTTCACGACGATATCCACATCCCGGCGTCGCGCCATGCCCGCCTCGAGATCGATCACCTCGACCCCCTCGAGGCCCAGATCGGCACACAGGGTTCTGGCGCGTGCCAGGGTTCGGTTCGCCAGCGTCAGGCGCGCCCCCGAATCCCACAGCGCCAGGGCGACGGCCCGCGCTGCACCGCCGGCCCCCAGGACCAGCACCGTCCGTCCCCTGGGGCTCGTCCCGTCGACGCCCTCGGCCAGGTCATCCAGAAAGCCGCCATAGTCCGTGTTCTCGCCTTCCCACCCGCCCGACGATGTCCTGCGCAACGTGTTCACGGCGCCCAGTCGGGCGGCAAGGGAGCTGACCGTCTGACATGCGTCCAGCACTGCCGATTTGTGGGGCAGGGTGACGTTCAGGCCCCTGAAGCCCTGACGGGTCAGCGTTTCGAGCCCGCTCGCGGTCTCACCGGACGCCACACGCAGCGCCCGATAGTCCGCATCGATCCCATGGTCCCGGTACCAGCCGCGATGGATCACGGGCGAAAGACTGTGAGAAACCGGGTCGCCGATGACGCCGTAGAGCTGTGTCATGTCGCGAGGACTCCACGAACGCGCAGATAATCCAGCAAAGGCAGAAGGGGCAGGCCCAGGATCGAGAAATAGTCACCCTCGATGTTCGTGAAGAGCTGCGCCCCCAGGCCTTCGAGCTGGTAACCGCCGACCGTTGACAGGATGGTCTCGCCGGCCTGATCGAGATAGGCCTCCATGAACGCCTCCGAAAGTGGTCGCATGGTGAGTTTCGGGCGGGCGAGATGACGCCACACGGATTGACCGCCTTCATAGATGACGATCGCGGTCTCCAACCGGTGTGACCGGCCTGACAAGGCCTCCAGATGGGACCTGGCCTCGGACCGGTTCGCAGGCTTGTCGAACACGCGATCGCCCAGCGCCAGCATCTGGTCACCGCCGATCACCAGGCCGGGTCGGGTTTGCGACACCTTCAGCGCTTTAAGCTCCGCAAGCCTCATGGCCTGTTCGCGTGCCGGCAGGCCCTCGGCACGCATCGCCGCCTTCGCGGCGTCCTCGTCCACATTGGGGCGAACACACAGGGCCTCGACGCCGGCATTCGCCAGAAGCAGGCGGCGGCTGGCGCTGCCGGATGCGAGGATGAGGTCACTCGACATCAATGGCCCCTTCTCTCGTTCAGCTTGTTGAGGATCGCGGCGGCGGTTTCCTCCACGGAGCGGCGCGAAACGTCGATGGTTTCCCAGCGCATGCGCTGAAACAGGCGGTTCGCCTCGGTCACTTCCTGCCGCACGGCTTCCTCATTGGCGTAGTCGGTTTCCGTGTCTTCGTGCAGCGAGATGAGACGCTGCCTGCGGATCTGGACGAGCCGCTCGGCACTGATTTTCAATCCCACGATCATCGGCCTGTTCAGTTCGTTCAGTATGGGCGGCACCGGTACGCCGGGCACGAGAGGGACATTGCCCGCTCGAATCCCCCGATTGGCCAGATAGACGCATGTCGGGGTCTTTGACGTGCGGCTTACCCCCACAAGCACCACGTCCGCCTCATTCAACCCGGCCAGACCCTGGCCATCGTCATGGCGCAAGGTGAAGTCGATCGCCTCGATCCGATCGAAATACTCCTGCGTCATGGAGTGCTGGCCCGCCACCCGCTCGCTCGCCATGATTCCCAGATGACGGCTGAGCATGTGAACCGCCGGGTCCAGCACCGGCAGGGTCGAGATGCCGCTTGCGCGGCATTCCGATTCCAGGCGCGACCGCAGGGCCTCATCCGCGATCGTGTACCAGACGACCCCCGGCGCAGCCTTGATCTCGCGCATCACCCGCGCGAGCTGCTTCTCGGATCGGACCAGGTAGTAATTGTGCTCGAGTGGCTGGACCGCCTCGAACTGCGCGCTGGCCGCCCGCATGACGGCGTTCAGCGTCTCGCCCGTCGAGTCCGAGACAAGGTGAATGTTGAAGTAGATCGAAAAGCGTATGGACACTGGCGCTGCTCCGGCGGGGCCGCCTCGTCTTGCCGCGTGTCACCAGGCATCGCAAGGCCTGTGAAGGGGCTGTGGGTTTCCTGATCGCTCCCGAAGGTGTCACAGGCCATTCACAATGCGGCGAACGACACATGCCGGAATCCCGATACGTTCACGGGCTGTTGACGCGGCGATCGTAAACGATCGGTTAACGCCGTCTTGCCAACTGGTTAACGTGCCACGCAGAGCCGCTCCGGCTTGTGGATTTGGGGTGGACAGCCGGTGACGCATTGGCCAGAGCGACCTTTGTCCCCAGCTTCAACGCCCTAATAATCATCAGGTCCAGTTATCCTGTCCCGTTCAAGGAGGCCCCATGGCGGATGCCAGCTCCCCCCTTCTCCTGCGCGCCCTGCTTGGAGAGGTTACGCAGCGGACTCCGGTCTGGATGATGCGCCAGGCGGGACGGCACCTGCCAGAGTACCTGGAGCTGCGCGCTCGGGCGCGCGACTTTCTGGACTTCTGCTATACGCCGAGCCTTGCCACCGAAGCGACACTGCAACCGGTTCGCCGCTACGGAATGGATGGGGCGATCCTGTTCGCCGACATTCTCCTGTTACTGGATGCGATGGGGCTCAAGGTTCGGTTTGAGAAAGGGGTGGGTCCGATCGTCGAGCAGATCGAACGCGCCGCAGATCTTGCGCGTGCACCCATCCCGCGTGTGCTGGACAGGCTGGCGCCGGTCAGCGAGACCGTAAGTCGCGTTCGCACGGCCCTCCCGGCAGAGACGACCCTGATCGGGTTCGCCGGCGCGCCGTGGACCGTGCTCCTGTATGCGATTGAAGGACGGGGCAAGACGGACCAGTCCCGGGCGCGGAGCTGGGCCTACACCAGGCCGGATGACCTTGCAGCCGCTCTCGATCTGCTTGCAGAGGCCACCGCCCATTACCTCGCTGCCCAGGCCAGCGCCGGCGCCCAGGCATTGATGTTGTTCGACAGCTGGGCGGAAGGACTGGCGAACGACGTGTTCCAGGAGGTGGTGGTGGCACCCACGGCGAAGGTGGTCCGCCGCGTGCGCGAGTTGGGCGTCGAACAACCCATTATCGGGTTTCCACGCGGCGCAGGCGTACAGGTGGGCCATTATGTGAGCGCGACGGGCGTCACAGCTCTCGGCCTCGATACGGCGGCGGATCCCGTTTCGGTCAAGCGCATGATCGCGCCGAGTGTGCCGCTTCAGGGCCATCTCGACCCCTTGCTGCTTGTGGCGGGAGGCCCGCGTCTGGAAACCCGCGTCAATTCGCTCCTCACCGCCTACGCCGGACGTCCCTACGTTTTCAATCTCGGACACGGCATTCCGCCGGAAACACCCATTCCTCACGTCGAAGCCGTCGTGCGCCAGGTAAAGGAGCAGGCATCACATGCCGCGTAAGGTCGCTATCGTCCTGTTCAATCTCGGGGGCCCTGACCGCCAGGAGACGGTCCAGCCTTTTCTTCAGTATCTGTTTCGCGATCCCGCAATCCTGCGGGTTCCGACGCCAGTCCGTTGGGGTCTAGCACGCCTGATTTCGCGGCTGCGCGCGCCCTCCGTGAAGAAGAACTATGCGCTGATGAACGCACCGGGCGGTGGCTCTCCACTGCTTCCGGAGACGGAAGCCCAGGCGGACGCACTGACCAGGGCACTTGCCGCGCGTGACCCGGATACGGTTTTCCAGTGCTTCATTGCCATGCGATACTGGCACCCCTTCACGGAAGAGGCGGCCCGTGAGGTCATGGAATGGGCGCCGGATGACGTCGTCCTGCTGCCGCTCTATCCACAATTCTCCTCCACCACGACCGGGTCGTCCCTTTCGGCCTGGAACAGGGCCTTCAATGGCGAGGCCCGGACAGTCTGCTGCTACCCTTTCGACGAGCGGCTGATCGAGGCGCATGCGGAGCGGATCATCGAGGCCTGGCGGTCCGAAGGCGAGCCGGAAGGCGTACGCGTCCTGATGTCGGCACATGGGCTGCCGGAGTCGGTGGTCCGGGACGGCGATCCGTACCAGTGGCAGGTCGAGCAGATGGCGGAGAAGCTCAAGGAACGCCTGCCTGCCGACTGGGAAACCCAGGTCTGTTATCAGTCACGCGTCGGACCGCTGAAATGGATCGGCCCTGCGACCGAGGATGAAGTGACGCGGGCTGCGAGGGATGGACGGCACGTGTTGATCGCGCCGATCGCCTTTGTGTCGGAACACATCGAGACGCTGGTGGAACTGGGCATTGAGTACAAGGAGCTGTTCGAGGACCATGGCGGCCACGGCTACACGACCGTACCCGCCCTGGGCACCCATCCGGCGTTCGTCGACCTGTTGGCGGATCTCGTCCAGAGCGCTCGCCAGGGTGACCGGACCTTGCGGTCCTGCGCGGGCGGGCGACTCTGTCCGGACGGGTTTACTGACTGCCCCTTCGCGCGGGAGACCATGTGATGACATACCTTTCCCTTCAGGCGGTGCACCTGATCTTCGTCGTGGCATGGATGGCGGGCCTCCTCGTGTTCCCTCGCTACAAGGTGCATCAATTGCAGGCGTCACCTGGCGAGCCGCTATTCGAGACCATGAAAACGGCATCGGGGCAGCTTCGGCGGATCATTCTGACGCCGAGCCTGATCCTTGTCTGGGCGCTCGGACTGACCATGCTCTGGCTCAACCCGGGGCTCCTGCAAGCGGGCTGGTTCCATGGGAAACTTCTGCTGGTCGTCGCACTGTCCGGCCTTCATGGCTATTTCATCGCACTGGGACGCAAGGTGGATGCGGGCGGTGAGGGTGTTTCGGCGGGGCGGCTTCGGATGCTGAACGAGGTCCCCTTCGTCCTCATGATCCTTGTCATACTCCTGGCCGTCGTGAAGCCATTCTAGGGCTGGCCGGGCACAGTCGTGAAAACTTTGCTTGACGCCGCAGGCGCGTGCGTCGATGTATAGTCTATCGTCGCAACGTCACGTGTCCCCATTACGTGACCTTCCGTCAGGTGCGGCGCCATTCCCTCTCTCCTGCAGAGCCCATGACAGATCTAGATCTCGACACCGTCACCCGCGTGACGCTCCACGAACTCAAGGCGAAGAGTCCAACGGAACTGCTCGCCTATGCCGAAGCGCTCGAAGTGGAGAATGCCTCCGCGCTGCGCACGCAGGACATGCTGTTTGCGATCCTGAAGGAACTCGCCGAACGCGATGTGGAAATCATCGGCGAAGGCGTCCTTGAAGTCCTGCCGGATGGCTTCGGTTTCCTCCGATCACCGGAGTCGAACTATCTGCCGGGTCCGGACGATATCTATGTCAGTCCGAATGTGCTGAAATCCTCGGGTCTGCGCACGGGTGATACCGTCGAAGGACCGATCAAGGAGCCACGCGAGAACGAGCGCTATTTTGCGCTGACGGATGTGGCGTCCATCAATTTCGAGACCCCGGAAAAAGCGCGTCAGAAGGTGCATTTCGACAATCTGACCCCGCTTTATCCCGAAGAGCGGCTGCACATGGAAGGCCGCGATCCCACGCGGAAGGACCGGTCCGGACGCGTGATCGATATTGTCAGCCCCATCGGTAAGGGGCAGCGGGCATTGATCGTCGCGCCGCCTCGCACCGGCAAGACGGTGCTGTTGCAGAACATCGCGTCCTCGATCGAGGAGAACCACCCGGAATGCTATCTGATCGTGCTTTTGATCGATGAGCGCCCGGAAGAGGTCACGGACATGAAACGGACCGTGAAGGGCGAGGTCATTTCTTCAACCTTTGACGAGCCGGCGACCCGGCACGTTCAGGTGGCCGAGATGGTGATCGAAAAGGCAAAGCGACTGGCAGAACATGGCCGGGATGTGGTCATCCTCCTGGATTCCATCACGCGTCTCGGGCGTGCCTACAATACGGTGGTCCCCTCCTCGGGCAAGGTGCTGACTGGCGGCGTCGATGCGAACGCCTTGCAGCGCCCCAAGCGATTCTTCGGTGCGGCGCGGAACCTCGAAGAGGGCGGATCGCTCACCATCATCTCGACCGCGCTGATCGACACCGGGTCGCGGATGGATGAGGTGATCTTCGAAGAGTTCAAGGGAACCGGCAATTGCGAGATCGTGCTCGACCGCAAGGTCGCCGACAAGCGGACCTTCCCGGCCATCGACATCATGAAGTCTGGCACACGGAAAGAAGAATTGATCACGCCGAAGGAGCAACTCCAGAAGATGTACGTGCTCCGGCGGATCCTGAACCCGATGGGCACGGCCGATGCCATCGACTTCCTCCTCGACAAGCTCCGCCAGACAAAAACCAATGATGAGTTCTACGAGGCAATGAAGAACTAGGGAGCAGCCCATGGGCGAGGGCGGGATCCGGGACACGATCTGCGCGCTGGCATCCGGACCGCTTCCATCGGCCATCGCCATCGTCCGCGTCAGTGGACCGGACGTGGCTGCGCTTCTGGCTGCCCATGTCGATCCGGTTCCGCGAGAGCCGCGCCAGGCCACCTTGTGTTCCGTCGTGGACGGGCGCGGAACCGTTCTGGATCAAGCCGTCGCGATCTGGTTCCGCGGGCCCCGAAGCTATACCGGTGAAGACATCCTGGAACTGCACCTGCATGGCGGGCGGGCCGTCGTGGACGGAGTCCTTGATGTGCTGTGTGGCCATGGGACCGTGCGCCTGGCCGATCCCGGAGAGTTCACACGCCGGGCTTTCGAAGCGGGGAAGCTCGATCTGGCAGAGGCGGAAGGCGTCGCAGACCTGATCGATGCCGAAACGGTGGGGCAGCGCGAACAGGCTCTGCGGCAACTGGCGGGCGACATGTCGGCCCGGGTCTCGGACTGGCGTGACCGTCTGGTGTCGTGCCTCGCATGGGTCGAGGTGATGGTCGATTTCCCGGATGAGGACGACGCGCCCACCGAAACGACTCATCTGGTCCTTCCGAAACTTGACGGCCTTATCAGTGACCTCGACGCGGCGCTCGCCGATGACGGTGTGGGTGAGCGCGTCCGGGACGGGTTCAGGATTGCGCTCATCGGCGCGCCGAATGCCGGCAAGTCGAGTCTGCTTAACCGGCTCGCCAGGCGCGATGCGGCCATTGTCACCGAGATCCCCGGTACGACCCGCGATATCGTCGAGGTGCGGCTGTCCCTGGGTGCGCAGTTGGCCATCGTCGCCGACACGGCGGGCTTGCGCGAGACGACCGACAGGGTCGAGCGTGAAGGGGTCAGTCGGGCGCGGCATTGGGCCGAGCAGGCCGACATACGGGTGCTTGTCGTCGATTCGACGCGCATTCGGCCAGATGGGGCGGCCGAAGACGAGGTCGGCCTTGATCTTCTGAGACCTGGAGATCTGATCCTCTTCAACAAGCAAGACCTGGCGCGGGAACCCCTAGACGCCTGCTATCCTTACCAGAGTGTTTCACGTGAAACATTGGCCGTCTCGGCCCGGACCGGCGAGGGCCTGGACGCGCTCGAAGCGTGGCTGGCGCAGACCCTGCGCGTGAGGGTGGCCGGTCGGCCGCCATCGGTCGTGACCCGGCGCCGTCACCGCGAGGCGCTATCCCAAGCGCGCGATGCGCTGGCCATGGCGCGGCGGGGTCTGGTGGATGGTGTGGGGGCGGAACTGGTGGCGGAAGACCTCCGCATGGCCGCGCGCCGTTTGGGCAGTCTGCTCGGCCATGTGGATGTCGAGGACGTTCTGGGGGCGGTCTTTTCGCAATTCTGTATCGGGAAGTGATTTTTTGCGGCGACCGTCCTATATGGGCGTGTTTCGAACCGCTTCTCGAGGGAGCGCGACATGCGGACGGACACCTCTTTCGATGTCATCGTGGTCGGCGGTGGCCATGCGGGCTGTGAGGCCGCGGCGGCGGCCGCGCGGGTGGGCGCCCGGGTTGCCCTTGTCACCCACCGTCGCGATACGATCGGGCAGATGTCCTGCAATCCCGCCATTGGTGGCCTTGGAAAGGGTCACCTGGTGCGGGAGATCGACGCCCTGGATGGACTCATGGGTCGGGTCGCAGACCGGTCGGGCATACAGTTCCGAATGCTCAACCGCTCGAAAGGCCCTGCGGTGTGGGGACCCCGCGCGCAGATCGACCGAGCCCTTTATCGGCACGAGATGCAGGCCGAGATCGCCGGTCAGTCCGGTCTGACCGTCATCGAGGACGCCGTCGAGGATCTGGTTCTGGATGGCGACGGACAGGTCTCGGGGGTTCTGGGTGCCAGTGGCGGTAGGGTTTCCGCGGGCGCTGTCGTGATCACGACGGGCACCTTTCTGAAGGGGGTCATCCATGTCGGCACGCGACGAATCCCGGCCGGCCGCGTGGGAGAGGCGCCTTCGGTCGGGCTGTCCGACCGGCTCTATGCGTTGGGCCTGCCAATGGGACGCCTCAAGACCGGGACGCCCGCGCGTCTCGACGGGCGGACGATCGACTGGGACCGGTGCGAGCGCCAGCCGGCCGATGCGGACCCGATACCGTTCTCCACATCCACGGCCCGAATCGAGGTGCCGCAGATCGCTTGCGGGATCACCCACACCACGGAGGCGACCCATCGGGTCATCGCGGAGAACTTGGACAAGTCGGCCGTGTATTCCGGCGCGATCGCGGGGCGTGGTCCAAGATACTGTCCGTCCATAGAGGACAAGGTGCACCGCTTCCCCGACCGGACCGGGCACCAGATCTTCCTGGAGCCGGAGGGCCTGGAGGATGACACGGTCTATCCGAATGGCATCTCGTCCTCATTGCCGGAGGCGGTCCAGGATGCGTTCCTGAAGACGATTCCCGGGCTGGAGTGGGCCCGCGTCCTGCAGCACGGGTATGCGATCGAGTATGACTATGTCGACCCGCGCGCTCTGTCGCCGACGCTGGAACTCAAGGTTCTGCCCCGAGTGTTCCTTGCCGGACAGATCAATGGAACGACCGGTTATGAGGAGGCTGCTGCCCAGGGTCTGATGGCCGGATTGAACGCGGCTCGTCGGACTGGGGGTCAGACCGGTGTGACCCTCGATCGGGCAGAGGCTTATATCGGGGTGCTCATCGACGATCTGGTCACCCGGGGCGTGACGGAGCCCTATCGCATGTTTACCTCTCGCGCGGAGTACCGCCTGGCGCTTCGCGCCGACAATGCCGACCAGAGACTGACCCCGACAGGTGAGGCGTGGGGGCTGATTGGTGCGCGACGCGCCTCGGCGTTTCACGTGAAACGATCGGCGTTGCAGGCCGCACGCCAGGTTCTGGAGGCGCGGATCATGTCACCGAGTGAGGCGGCAAGGCATGGCTGGAACGTCAATCAGGACGGTCGAAAGCGGAGCGCCTTCGACTACCTGGCCTATCCGGCGGTCGGGTTCGCGGATCTCGTGGCGGTCTGGCCGGACCTCGGCGAGATTGCCGGGCCGATCCGGGCGCAGATGGAAATCGAGGCACAGTATGCAGGGTATATTGCTCGGCAGGCCGACGATGTCGCCGCCATGCGCCGGGACGAGGCTTTGATCCTGCCCGACGATCTGGACTATGACGCGATTGGTGGTCTGTCGAACGAGGTTCGGGAGAAGCTCGTCCGGATTCGCCCAAGAACGCTGGGGCAGGCGTCAAGGATCGAGGGCGTTACCCCCGGCGCCTTGACGGCCCTTCTCGGACATGTCCGTCAGCGCGCTCGCAGGGCTGCATCGTGAGTAGGTCCAACGCGGCACTACCCCGGTCCGGTCGCGACGATGTCCTGAAGCGGTGCAATGTTTCACGTGAAACACTGGACCGGATCGAACAGGTCCTCGAGGTCCTCGCCCAGTGGCGCCCGCGAATGAACCTCATGGGTCCGCGCGAATGGCCGGACATCTGGACGCGGCACGTGGAGGACAGCCTCCAGCTCCTTCCGCATCTGGGATCCCGTGACGTGCGACTTCTGGATATGGGTTCGGGGGCGGGCTTCCCGGGTCTCATTCTCGCTGCGGCGCTCAAGGGGCGGGGGGAGGTCACGCTGGTGGAGTCGGTCGGGAAGAAGGCCGCGTTCCTCGCGGCGGCCGCGCAGGCCGCCAGCCTTCCGGCTCGCGTCGAGGCGCGGCGGGTAGAAGCGCTCGCGCCCTTTCCGGTGACCCACGTCACCGCCAGAGCCCTGGCGCCGCTGCCCAAGCTGCTGGATCTTGCGGCGCCGTGGCTGGCGACGGGCGCGACGGGTCTCTTTCTCAAGGGGAAAACATGGGCGGAAGAATTGACCTTGGCGCAGGAACGGTGGACGTTCGCGTGCGACACGATACCGAGTCGCACCGATGAGTCGGGCGCCATCTTGAAACTGACGGAGGTTCGCCGTGCCACGTGACGCAACCCGAATTCTCGCGGTCGCCAACCAGAAGGGCGGTGTCGGAAAGACGACGACATCGATCAATCTGGGCACGGCGCTGGCGGCCGTCGGCCGCCGGGTCCTGATCGTGGATTTCGACGCACAGGGTAACGCGTCGACCGGCCTTGGGATCGAACATGGTCGGCGAACGCTCACCAGTTACGACCTGGTCATCGACAATGTGCCCCTCGAGGAAGCCGTACTGACGACACTCGTGCCGCGCCTGGACATTGTTCCGGGAGACGAGAATCTGGCCGGCGTCGAGACGGAGCTCGCCACGGACAACCGGCGATCCTATCGGCTTCGTGATGGCATCCGAAGCTATCTCGACCGGGTCGGCGCGCGCGGCGAGGCGCCCTATGATTACATCTTCATCGACTGCCCGCCCTCGCTGTCTTCGCTTACGGTCAATGCCATGACGGCCGCGGATGCCGTACTGGTCCCACTGCAGTGCGAGTTTCTGGCGCTTGAGGGCCTGAGTCAGCTCCTGCGGACAATCGAGGTGGTGCGAAGCGGCCTCAATCCCGATCTGGAAATCCAGGGCGTCGTGCTGACGATGTACGACCGTCGCAACAATCTTTGCGACCAGGTCGCACACGAGGTGCGCACCTTTTTCGGAAACAAGGTCTACAATACGGTCATACCTCGGAACGTCCGCCTTTCGGAGGCCCCATCCTTCGGCAAGCCAGCCCTTCTTTACGATTATCGCTGTCCCGGAAGCGAGGCGTATATCCGCCTGGCATCGGAAGTGCTGCAGCGCGAACGTGAAACGCAGGCAGCCTAGGCCATGAGCGATCCTCAGCGCCAGAAGACCAGCCGGCTCGGTCGGGGGCTTTCCTCACTGATCGGGGAGGTCGAGGCAAGTGCGCCGCGCGCCGGCGAGACCTCGGCAGACGAGACGCCGCGCGCTGCGCCGATGGAGATTGCGGTCGCGGACATAAGGGCGAATCCGACACAGCCGCGTCGGCACTTCGACGAGGTGGCGCTGGACGAGCTGGCGGAGTCGATCCGGGCGAAAGGGGTCCTGCAGGCAATCCTCGTGCGGCCAGATCCAAAGGCGGAGGGCAAGTTTCAGATCGTCGCCGGCGAGCGCCGCTGGCGCGCGGCGAAGCGGGCCGGACTGGCGGCGATCCCGGCCGTGGTGCGGGAGCTCGACGAGCTCGCCCTCCTGGAAGTGGGTATCATCGAGAACGTCCAGCGCACCGACCTCAATCCGATGGAAGAGGCCGAGGCCTATGACGCGTTGATGAAACGGTTCGGGCGGACGCAGGAAAGTCTCGCCGAGAGCGTCGGCAAGAGCCGCGCCCACATTGCCAACACGCTGCGCCTGCTCAATCTGCCGGATGGCGTGCGCGATCATCTCCGGACCGGGCGGTTGAGTGCGGGTCATGCGCGGGCGGTGCTGACGGCGCCCGATCCGGCCGGTCTTGCGCAACAGGCGGTCGACCGCAACCTTTCGGTGCGTGAGGTCGAAGCGCTGGCCAAACGGGCACGCGAGGCGGGGAACGCTAGCAGCGGCGCGCCGAAACCAGCCGGCGGCAAGGACAAGGATGTGGATACGCAGGCCCTGGAAGCAGACCTGACCCGGTCGCTCGGCCTTGACGTGGACATTCGCCATACACCGAAAGGGGGAGAGCTTCGGATCAGGTACCGCGATCTGGAGCAGCTGGACGATGTGTGCCGGAAGCTCACCGGCCGTCGAGGCGAGCTGTAACGGCGAAACACCGACCCGATACTCCGGTCGCGATGCCCCAGTCGCCCGGACACGGCCTCAGCGTCGGGCTGCCTTGGAAGCGGCCGGACCGACGCGGGCGATCAACTGTCGAAGACCGGCGTCAGCCACGGGACCGGCGGCCTTGGCTGTGGCCTCGACATCGTACAGCCGCTCCATGAGGTGAATCAGGCGTGCCGGAGGCCATCCGCGCAAGCGCGCCAGGAAGCCGGGCCACTCTCTGGCGAAGACCGGGGGGCTGAGTTTCATGCCCACATTCGCACCGCTGGCGGCCCCGAGGGCGTGGGCGTCGTGCAGGCGTTGGGCTTCTCGCTGCAGCGCACGAACCAGGCTGATGGTCTGGGTTCCTGCAAGGCTCAGTCGATCGTGCTCGCGCGCGGCGGCCGCATGATGTCCGGAGAAGACACAAGTGACGAAATCGAACAGATCCTGATCCACATCGGTCGCCGACAGGGCGCGGACGTCGGCTGCATCAATCGCGCGGTCGAGGCCCCTGGCGAAAAGCGCCAGCTTCTCGGCTTCATTGTGCGCGAGGCGGCGATGCCCCGGAAGGGCCTCGACGAAGAGGTCGAGCGCGTCCGCATCGATTCGGCAGCCGCTGGCGTCGAGTGTCTGGCTCACGAGCGCGCGCAGATCCGAGACGCTGTCGGCGTTCAGGCCGATGGCTGCCGCCGTGTCGGCCCCTTCAAAGGCCAGTCGCAGCTTCGACTTCGCGGGCAGTCGCCCTGCGATCACAATCAGGCGTGCTTCGAACCGACCCGGACGGGCATCGGCGTCCTGCAGGGCGCGGCTGAGAGGCGAGGCAATCTTGTCCCCATTCGTCCGTATACGGATAAGACGGCCTTCACCGAGCAGCGAGCGGGCCTCAAGCGCATCGAAGAACGCCGCCGGATCCCGTTTGATCGTCTCCTCGTCAAGGCTGATACGCTCGGTGTCTGGTCCGTCGGCCGTCCAGGCGCGCGCCAGGCGTTCAGCGGCATCATGGGCAACGCCTTCGTCCTCGCTGAACACCAGGGCGGCCCAGAGCCCTGGCCTGGGCGCGTCGAGAAACCCGTCGGCGGACGCGCCGGAGACCTTCATCCCGCGTCCGGCGGCACGCGGAGGCGCAGGTCGAGGACGATCTCACGGGCGAGCGCGCGGGCCGCATCCTCGGTCGCCCGAATCTGTGCGCTGACATCGCCATAGGGCCCATCGGGCACATTGTAGAGCGACTGCGCCTGCGCGTTTCCCTCTACGGTGTGGTCTTCGGTGCGAAGGGTATAGGTGGCGGTCAGGGTGATGCTGGAGCGCGACGCGGCGCCATCGGGGCGAAAGGCGAGGCGGCCGACGGTCTCGTCGAGCCGGACCTGCATTTGCGCACCCGAGGCCAGGCCCGGCAGCCCGGCGGCCAGTTCGCGTGTCAGTTCGCGGCGCAGCGCATGGCCGGTGCGGCCGGGTATCGTCGCGATCTCCACCGGGCTCTGGGTGAGACCGGCCTGGCTGTAGACGGGGGTGAACCCGCAGGCGGACAGGCCGGGCAGAAGCCCCAACAGGGCAAGGCTGGCGAGGCGCCGGGTCATGACGCAACGATATTCACGATGCGCCCCGGCACGACAATCACTTTCTTGACGGTCTTGTCAGCGAGGAAGGCCGAGATGGCGGGTGACGCCAGCGCGGCGGCCTGGACGCTGTCCTGGTCGGCATCCGCTGCAACCGCAATGTCGCCCCGCTTCTTGCCGTTGACCTGGACAGGCAGGAGGATTTCGTCATCCGTCAATAGGTCGGGGTCCGGTGTCGGCCAGGCGGCGGCAGAGACGAGACCCTCGCCCCCGATGCGCGCCCAGCAGCTTTCCGCAAGATGTGGCATGAACGGCGTAAGGCAGATCGCCAGCAGCGCACAGGCCTCGCCGCGATCCTCCAGACTGGCCGACGTCTCGGCTTTCCGGAGCACGGTTACCCATTCATGGAAGGAGGCAATCGCCGAGTTGAAGCGGAACTCCGCAATGGCCTCGTCGATCGCCGCGACGGCCCGGTGGCTGGTCTTGCGCAGGTCGGACTGTCCCGTCGCGGTCTTCGGAATACAGGTATCCGGCAGGGCGTCGAAGATCGCCCAGATGCGCTGGACGAACCGCGCGGATCCGTCCACCCCGGCCTGGGTCCATTCCACGTCCCTTTCGGGCGGACTGTCGGACAACACGAACAGTCGCGCGACGTCGGCGCCGTAGCGCTCGATGATGGCATCGGGATCGACGGTGTTGCGTTTCGACTTTGACATCTTCTCGACAGGGCCGCGCGCGACGTCGGCACCGGTTACGGCATGGACGACGCGCTCCCCGTCCATGCGGACTTCGTCCGGCGCGAGCCAGCGACCATCGCCGTCGCGATAGGTCTCGTGGGTCACCATGCCCTGGGTGAACAGCCCGGCGAAGGGCTCGCCGCTGGGCAGGTCCAGCTCGCCGATATCCCTCAGGGCGCGGGCAAAGAAGCGGGCATAGAGGAGATGCAGGACGGCGTGCTCCACACCGCCCACATACTGGTCGACCGGCAGCCAGTATCCCCGCTCGGCGGGGTCGTCGGGCGAGGCGAAGCGCGCATAATACCAGGAGCTGTCAACGAAGGTGTCGAACGTGTCGGTCTCGCGCTCCGCCGCCGCGCCACAGCGCGGGCAGGTCACATGTTTCCAGGTGGGGTGGTGGGCGAGCGGATTTCCCGGCTTCTCGAAGCTCACATCCTCGGGCAGCATGACCGGGAGATCGGCCTCGGGCACCGGGACGGGACCGCAGGTTTCGCAGTGCACGATCGGTATCGGACAACCCCAGTACCGCTGGCGCGACACACCCCAGTCGCGCAGGCGGTAGTTCACGAGCCGACGCCCTTCGCCGCGTGCCTCGATCTCGTCGATGATGCGGGCTTTCGCCTCGTCCATGTCGAGACCGTCCAGGAAACCGGACCGGAACAGGGTCCCGGCACCGGTATAGGCGGTATCGTCCACGCGGAAAGTCTCCGGATCGGCACCGGGTGGCAGCACCACCGGCAGGACGGGTAGATCGTATGTCCGGGCGAAGTCGAGGTCGCGTTGGTCGTGGGCCGGGCAGGCGAAGATCGCGCCGGTCCCGTAGCCCATGAGCACGAAATTCGCGACCCAGACCGGCAGCGTCCGGCCGTCGAACGGGTGGCGAACGCGCAGACCGGTGTCGACGCCGCGCTTCTCCGCTTTCTCGATCGCCTCTTCCGAGGTTCCCATCCGGGCGCAGCTCTCGCGAAACGCCTGGAGGTCCGGATTGTCCGAGGCCAGCGTCACCGTCAGCGGATGATCCGGTGAGAGCGCGATGAAACTGGCGCCGAACAGCGTATCCGGCCGGGTGGTGAACACCTCGATCCCGTCGCCAAACCCTTCCGGCGCCGCACCCGACCAAGCGAAGCGCATCTGCAGACCCTCGGAGCGGCCAATCCAGTTCGCCTGCATTGTGCGAACCTTTTCCGGCCAGCGCTCCAGGCCCTGGACCGCAGTCAGGAGATCGTCGGCATAGGCCGTGATGCGAAAGAACCACTGGGTCAGGTCCCGGCTCTCCACCTCCGCCCCCGACCGCCAGCCACGGCCGTCGATGACCTGCTCATTCGCCAGGACGGTCTGTTCGACCGGGTCCCAGTTCACCTTCGAAGCCTTGCGGTAGGCGAGGCCATGCGCGAGCAGCTTCAGGAACAGCCGCTGCTGGTCTCCGTAATAGGCGGGATCGCAGGTCGCGAACTCCCGGCTCCAGTCGAGAGCGAGGCCCAGCTTGGCGAACTGCGCTTTCATGGCCTTGATGTTGGCATACGTCCACTGGCCCGGGTGCACGCCGCGTTCGATGGCCGCGTTCTCGGCCGGTAGGCCGAAGGCGTCCCAGCCCATGGGATGCAGGACGTTGAACCCCTTCGCCCGGCGATGGCGTGCAATGGCGTCGCCTATGGCGTAATTACGCACGTGCCCCATGTGGAGACGGCCCGACGGGTAGGGAAACATCTCCAGCACATAGGCTTTCGGCCGGTCGCCCGCAGCCGCGGCCGGAACCGCCTCGAACAGACGTTCGGCCTCCCAGGCCGACTGCCATTTGCCTTCCGACTCACGCGGATCGTAACGAGACGCCATGACGTGTCCTGCTTCTGCCAGGGGCCGGAGCCGGCGCTAGCTGATTTCAGCTGCCTTCAGTCGGCGAGCGCGCTCTAGGATTCGATTTTCAAGCTGGGTCGCGGTCGCGGGGTCGGTCGGTGCGTCCTGCCACGCCCCGTCGCGGCGAACCTGCCGGAAGACGGAGACCTTCACGCCGTCCGCGCGCAGGCGGGTGTCCAGAATGTAGACGGTTGCCTTGATCCGTTCGTCCGGGGCCTCCTCGAAGCTCTTCCAGTCATAGAGGATGACGCCGCCCACCGGGTCCGGCTGTTGGGCCAGAGGCAGGCTCTCGAGCGTGTCCAGCGTTGCCCGCCACAGGTACGGATTGACCCCGCCCTGCACCTCACGGACCACGGACCGGTCTGCATTTCCGCCGGAGCCGCAGCTTCCAAGCGTTGCGGTGGCAAGGAGGGCGGCGGTAAGGAGACGAAAGGTCATGGATCGTCCTGTAGGCAGCTTGAAAGACGGCACCCTATACCAATGGGGTTTCGGTGGGGCCAGTCTGCAATTCTTAAACGCATTCGCGCCAGGAGTCGCAATGTTCCGCCACCGCGCGCCTCTTCTGTCTCTCGGTTGTGCCGTCCTGGCGATGCCAGCCATGGCGCAATCCCCGTTCGACGAGCGCTTTCCGGTCTGGGAGGTCGAGACCGCCGGCGACCTGGCGGTTGTGGCCACGCCGGGCGGCGGCGTGGCCGGGGAAGAGATCCGCCCGGAAGCCGTTCTGTACGAATTGGGCCTATCCGTCACGCTGTCCCGTCTTCTGGACAATGGCGCCGAGCTCGGGGCGCGCACGGCCCTGCGCGTACAGAAGGATCATCCTGCGCGGCCTGGCTTTGCGGGGGTGCTGCCGCTGGCAGGGGGGACCGAGGCAGCGGCGTTGACGGATGTGCGCGCCGGCCCGTCACCGGTCGAGGCGGGTCCGCGCGGCCGCCTCGAGCTTGCGCACGTCTATGTCCGAGGCGGCTACGGTGAGTTGTCGGCCGGACGTGACATCGGCGTGGCGGCACGTTTCCAGGAAGGCCAGACGGGCCCGTTGCGCTTCGCAACGCTCGATGGGCCGCGGCTCGATGCCCTCGGCCTGGGCTTCGTGACCACGCGGCTCGACCCGACGGGGCCTTCGGCGAAGGTGAGTTATACCACGCCCCGGCTCCTGGGGCTGCAGGGCGGGGTTTCCTACACGCCGGAGCGCGAAGCCGACGGGCTCGACCGCGCTGCAACGGGGCGAGGCACCGACCTGTCTGATACCGTCGAGGTGGCGCTCAACCTGTCGCGTCGCTTGCCGGACAGTGGTGCGCGGCTCCGTGTCGGCGTGGGCTATGCGGCCGGGACGCCGGCGCGCGGCGCGGGCACCGTGGAGGGCTGGTCGACCGGCGCGGAGCTGGAGGTCGGGCCGCTCGCATTCGGCGTGTCGGGTGTCGACATGGATGAGGGCCTGGCGGGTGGACGTTACCGGAGCGTTTCGGCGGGCGTGGCGCGCGCGTTCGGCGACTGGGATGTCGGCGCGCGGGTCGGCGGTGCGGAGTCCGACGGCCTCGCCCTGGACGCGCGCAATTGGTCGGTTTCGGTCGGCCGTACGCTCGGGCAGGGCCTGACAGTGACGGGCGCCCTCCAGTCCCAGCGCCTCGAGGCGACGGGACCTGTCCAAATGGATGCCCATTCCGTCCGCAGGAACGCTTCGGCTGTGATCGAAATCACACTCGCAATGGGATAACACTGCATGGCGGGATGTTAATCATTGATAAAGGGCGCGCAGTTCATATTGTGTGCCGCGTGAAGGAGCGCACGATGATCAAGGGGCTGATCCTCGGAATGGCGGCAGCGGCGGTGTGTGCAGCACCGGCGATGGCGCAGCATGCCGAAACGGATCTGAGTGCCCACATCAGCCCGCCCAACGTCTCGGAAACCGAGAGCGCGCGCCCTGAATGGTTCCGCAAATTCACACTCAGTGAGCCAGCGGCCAAGACCGCCACGGCTGAACTGGAAGAGCGGCCAGCCAAGGATGTTCGGCTGAAATGGTTGAACAATGGCCGTTGGGAATTCACGGTTGACCTGACGAGTCGGGCGGAGAATTCGCCGCTTCCGCGGGAGGAGATGTCGGCCGGCGCGACCTTCCGGATCACGCCACGCTTTTCCATCGGCGGGGATGTGAGCGTCGGTGGCCAGGAGTTGGAGGACAGCTCCACCTGGACGGCCCAGGATCTCGAGACCGGGATTCGCCTGCGCTCCGCCTTCAAGTTTTAAAGCGCCGGTCTTTCGTTTCACTCCAGACCGTCGCCTTTCATCATTGGTCTTGCGCAAGACTCCGTTCGCAACCAGGTCCGTTGCTCCGAACTTGCTCTGGCCGTTCCGCAAATCGCAATGCCCCGTCGACCGCGGCGAGCCCGGCCCAACCGGCGACCGAGCCCGCGGTCTCCGCGTCCACGCCGCCCAGCGCATAGATCGGGCCGGCGGCCCGTTTCGCCAGGTCGCGCAGGCGCAGGGCGCCCATGGCTGCGCCCGCACTGGGGCTCGCCGAGGCAAACACCGTCGAGACGAGGAGGGCATCCACACCGGTCGGCCATCCTCGCCCGAGGAGGCCAAGGCCTGTCGCGCGGGCGGGGTGCGCGCTCGCCGTCGTCAGTCGGAACCGGCCTTGCCACCTCCGGGCCTCGGCAAGCCGGGCCTCGGGCCAGTGCACGCCGGTCGCGCCAACCTGACACGCCAGTCCGGGATCACCGGCGATGAGCAGAGCCAGGCCACGGCGGTGGCAGACCCGGGCGAGCGCACGGGCCATGGTGCCGGCCCCGGGGACTCCGAAGTGCCGGTAAACGAGACCCCAGCCGCGCGGCAGGGCCCATGCCAATGCCACTGGATCGGCGACCCGGTCTGGATCGGTGAGGGCGAGGCCTGGAGGCAGATCCGCTGGAAGGTGGCGCGCGGCCCGGCGTGCGGCGGCGCGCAGCTTGCGTACGTCCCGGCTTTCGGTGTTCAACCCCATGGATGAGCGATACACGAGATGACGGACTCGCGGAACGCCGCCGTGCGATCCTAGACGCGCTGGCCGCTGCCGCGCCAGACAGGACGGTGACCCTGGTGGCCGTGAGCAAACGCCAGCCTGACGCCCGGATCGACGCGGCGCTGGCAGCCGGCCAGCGCGTGTTCGGTGAGAACCGGGTCCAGGAAGCCCAGACCCGCTGGGCGCAGCGCCGCAAAGACTGGCCGGATCTGGAGCTACGCCTGGTCGGCCCATTGCAATCCAACAAGGCCGAGGATGCGGTGGCCCTCTTCGATGCAATCGAGACGGTGGATCGACCGAAGATCGTCAAGGCGCTGGCTGACGCCATGCGGAAGCTGGGACGTTCTCCCGACTGCCTGGTGCAGGTGAACACCGGGGAAGAGCCCCAGAAGGCGGGGGTCGCACCGGGCGATCTGGCCGCCCTGCTCGATGAGGCGCGCGAAGCGGGACTGCAGGTGTCCGGGCTGATGTGCATCCCGCCCGTGGACGAACCGGCCGGACCTCACTTTGCGCTTCTCGCCGAGCTTGCCAGACGCCATGGTCTGACACGCCTCTCCATGGGTATGAGCGCGGATTACGAGCTGGGAGCGCGGTACGGCGCGACCCATGTGCGCGTGGGTAGCGCGCTGTTCGGCGCGCGGGAGGCGTGAGACCGCTCAACGGGTCCCTTGACCACCCCTTGCTTGGCCCCCTGTTCAGCCTTGGCCGAGCCCTGGAGCCAAGGCATCTGGTCAGGTCGTGATCCGCAGGATACTTCCGGGCTCCGCCTCCCCCAGCAGGGCCAGCAGGTCCGGCAAAGCCAGCGCGATACACCCTTCGGTTGGCGCGTAATCAGGCGCGGCGACATGGAGAAAGATCGCGCTGCCGCGGCCCGATAAGGGGGGATCGTCATTGTAGCCGAGCTCGACGATCACATCGTAGCGGCCGTCATCACGCCACAGCGCCTCATGGGAGGCGGGGTAGGGCCGGGTGACCGGTCGGTTGTAGAGCGGGTCGTCTGGCGCATCGCACCACCCGTCCCATGGCTGTAACGGCACGCGCGGCAGGGCTGTGGCGGGCGGGGCGAGCCGGTCGGGCCGGTAGAACACGCGGCGCATCGGCCAGTCGCCCATCGGGGAGGCGCCGTCGCCTTCGCGTTTCAGCGCCGCCCCTGTCACGCCGCCCCTGCCCAGCGCGGCCCGCCAGGCGCCGCGTGTGCCGGTCATGCGACCCTCCGACGTGACCGTGAAGGCTGTCATGGTGTGCCTCTCCTTGCGGGCTTGAACTCGACGCGATTGCAAGGAACAGTTCGATGTCCCGAACCGTGGGGATCAGAGGGAGGCTAGGCGATGTCCGCACCGAAGACCATCCTGCTTGTGGACGACGACGGCGACATGCGTGCGGCGCTGGCGGAACAGTTCGATGTTCATGACGGCTTTGCCACGCTGGAGGCGGCCACCGCTGCGGAGGGCATTTCCCGCGCGCTGGCCGAACGTGTCGACCTGATCCTGCTGGATGTGGATCTGCCCGACATGGACGGGCGGGAGGCCTGCAAGCAATTACGGGCAAAAGGCGTGAACACGCCGATCGTCATGCTGACCGGGCATGGCACCGATGCTGACACGATCCTCGGGCTGGAGTCCGGTGCGAATGATTATGTGACGAAGCCCTTCCGGTTTTCGGTATTGCTGGCGCGCGTGCGGGCCCAGCTTCGGTCGTTCGAACAGACCGACGACGCCGTCTTCCAGATCGGGCCCTACGAGTTCCGTCCGTCCATGAAGATGCTGCAGCAGGGCGAAAGCCGGAAGATCCGGCTGACCGAAAAGGAAACCAACATCCTCAAGTATCTGTATCGCGCCGGCGGAAAGACCGTGGTTCGGGAAGAGCTGCTTTCGGAGGTGTGGGGCTACAACGCCAATGTCACCACCCACACGCTGGAAACCCATGTCTATCGCCTTCGCCAGAAGATCGAAACCGATCCTTCCAGGGCGCGGCTGCTGCTGACGGAGACGGGCGGCTACCGCCTTCAATCCTGAGACGGGCCGTTCACGGCACCAATGAAGGGCAGACCGCGGTAGCGGCCGGCATCGTCCATGCCGTATCCCACCAGAAACCGGTCCGGCGCTTCCAGGGCGTGCTCGTCGAGGCCCGCTTCGGGCGCGCCCGGTTTCAGCGCCAGCGCGCAACAGATGGCCTCGCGCGCACCCTTTGCGAGCAGGTGCTTGCGCGCATAGGCCAGGGTGCGCCCGGTGTCGAAGACATCATCCAGGATCAGAACGCCCCGTCCGTCCACGGGACGCGAGACGTCGGCGCGGACCACCACGCGGCCGGTGCTCTCGCGCGCGTCGCGGTAGCTTTCGAGCCAGAGGGCGTCCAGCAGGGGGTGAACGCCGCGTCGGGCGAGCGCCTTCATCAGGTCGCTGGTGAAGGGGGTGGCACCGATCAGTACCGAGACCACGGTCCACTCGCCAGCCAGCCGCGGGACCAGGCGGTCTGCAAGCGAGTCGATGGCCGCCATCAGTGTGGCTTCGTCGATGACGCAGTCGATCCCCGCGGCGGTCATCCTGTTCCGGCCTCTGCGGTGTCTCCGGCGGGCGTGCGCGGGGCGGGCATCGCGTTCTTCGGGACGAAACGCAGATCGAGGGCGTAGGATTCCGGCGGGGGATTGTCCATCACGGCCTCGAACCGTCCGGTCTCTCCCGGCGAGAGTGTGGCGGGCGCGACCTTTGCGTGGAGGACCGCCACCTCGCGGCCGAAATCGTCACGCAGACCGATCCGAACCGCTGGCGCCGTACGTGCCACGCGCCCGCTGTTGCGGACAACGCCGCGCACCGTCAGGACCGGTTTCGTGCCCTGTAGCTCGCGCATCCGTTCGACATCTGCGAATTCGACACCGAACCGGTTCACCTCGAGCCCGGCGCGCTGGAACAGGCTGGCGCTTTCGGGCCAGACGCGGACCACCTCGTTGCGCATGAGGATAGCGCCAGCGAGCGCGCTGACGAAAAGGCCGCCCGTCACGCTCCAGACCAGGGTTGCGGCCATGCGGTTTCGCCGGCGTTGGCGCAGGCTTCGCGCTTCGAGATAGCGTTCATGGGCTGCCTTGGCGCCTGCTGCGCCGGCCTCGCTGCCCTCCGGATACACCGTCCAGGCATGACGGCAGGCCGGACAGCGTACCTCCCGCCCCTCGACCGGAATGCGGGCCTCTTCCGTATAGTACTGGGTTTCGCAGGCCGGGCAGGTGAGGATCATGGCTTGGTTATTCGCGCAATTCGCCCCATTGGTCTATGCTCCGGCGTGGCTTCGGGCGCCACGATCAGCAGGATCATCGGACGGATCCATGGGACCACGCTCACCTGACCTTTTTGGCGATCATGCGGTACGCCTCGACGAGGTCAGCCTGCAATACGACAGCAGCGAGGATGTGCTCGCCGGCGTGAACATGGCGCTCAAGCCGGGTAGCTTCACCTTTCTCACCGGGCCGTCTGGCGCCGGAAAGACCACGCTCCTCAAGCTCATCTACCTGGCGATGCCGCCGACGCGTGGGGAAATCTCGCTGTTCGGCCGTCGAACCCGCGACCTGACCCGCAACCAGGTGGCGACCCTTCGGCGGCGTATCGGCATCGTCTTCCAGGAGTTCAGGCTGCTCGACCACCTTACGGCCTATGAGAATGCCGCGCTTCCCCTCCGTGTCACCGGCCGGAAGGACTCCGACTACCGCACGGATGTCGAGGAGCTTCTGCGCTGGGTCGGGCTCGGCGGTCGACTTGAGGCCTATCCCCATACGCTTTCTGGCGGCGAGCAGCAGCGCGTCGCCATCGCCCGTGCCCTGGTCAACAAGCCGGATCTGCTGATCGCCGACGAGCCCACCGGCAATGTCGATCCGGAGATGGCCGGGAGGCTCATGCACCTGTTCACCGAATTGAATCGCCGCCTCGGCACGACCGTCCTGATCGCCAGTCACGATCTCGGGCTGATCCGGTCCATGGAGGCGCCGGTCCTGAGGTTGCAGCATGGGCTGATCGCGCGCGACGTGGAGTTCGGAGCCGACGCATGAGGCAAGACACGTCGCTGCTGCCCGAGCGCGACGCCCGCGAGGCGGCCCTGTTCTTCGTCGTTGCTGCGTTGTGCTTCCTGGCGGCGCTGGCCGCCCTTTCGGCGAAGGCCAGCTACAGCGCTGCGAAGGACTGGAGCGAGGCTGTCCAGGGCGAGTTCACCATCCGGTTGCGTGACACCGACCGGCGGGCGGCGGACGAGGCCCTCAACCTGGTGCGCGCCACGGATGGGGTGGTCAGTGCCCGCCTGCTCGACCGCGACGAGATCACCCGGCTTCTGGAGCCCAGCTTCGGGCGGGGTGGCTTGCCGGCTGGCCTGCCGCTGCCGGACATACTGGCGGTGCGCGGCGAAACGGACGCCACCGACCTCGACGCGCGGTTGTCCGATCGGTTGAGGGGTGCGGGTCTCGATGCCGTGGTGGATGCCCATGCCGATTGGGCCAGCGACGTCGCCCGGGCCCTCGGCATCGTAAGGGTGAGCGCCCTGTCCGTGGTGGCGCTTCTTGTCGCTACGGCGCTGTCGGTCATCGCCTTCGCCACACATGCTGCGCTTCTCGCGCGGCGTGACATTGTCGATGTCCTGCACCTGTCGGGGGCGACGGACCGCTACATCGCCCGCCTGTTCGAGCGACGCTTCTGGATGCTTGGCCTGCGGGCAGGTGTCGTAGGGGCACTGTTCGCCCTGGGCGGCGCCGCCCTGGCACTGTTTTTCGCTTCGTCGAGCAGTGGCCGAAGCGGCCTGCTGCCGGAACTGGGGCTAGACCTTCAGGATCTGACCATCCTGCTGTCGACGCCCGTCGTTGCTGCGATCGCCGCCCGGCTCGCCGCCCGGTTTACCGTGATGCGCGCCTTGCGGGCGTCCAGCTAGACCATGGCCAGGACCAGACGCCGTACACGTCCCGCCCTGCTCGGCGCTGTTCTTGCGGCGCTGGCGCTCGTCGCGGTACTCGATCTTCTGGCGTTCCGGGCCCGGGTCGAGCGGCTGACGCCCCCCGAGCGGATTGCGGCTGACGGGATCGTGGTGCTGACCGGCGGGTCGGGGATGCGGATCACGGAGGGTCTTCGTCTGCTCGAGGTGGGGGAAGGCCGGCGCCTTCTGATCTCAGGGGTGAACCCCTCCATCGGCATGGACGAGGTGGCCGCTCGGGTTGGCGGGGCGCCGGATCTGTTCGCCTGCTGCGTGGATCTGGGCTACCGGGCGGAATCGACGCTCGGCAACGGCAGCGAAGCGGCGGACTGGGCGCAGTCGAACGGGTTTCGCCGGCTCGCCATCGTTACGTCGGACTACCACATGCCGCGCACCCTTCTGGTTCTCGGTGATGCCATGCCGGGTCGAACGCTCGTTGCGGTTCCGGTGCGCACGCGGATCGATCCGGCACGCACCTTCACCGACCCGCGCTCCTTTCGGGGCGTCGTCCGGGAATGGGCCAAATGGCGCGTGACGACCCTGGTTCGACTGACTAGACAAATGACATGACCTATCTGCGGACGGCGCTTTTCCTGGTGTGGATGTATGGCGGCCTGCTCGTCCTCGGTGTCGTGTGGCTGCCGTCCCTGATATTGCCGCGCCGCGTGGCGATGGCTGGTATCCGGCTGTTCGCGAGGCATGTCCGGCTCGGCCTGGCCTGGATCGTGGGCGCACCGACGGAGATCCGGGGCGTACACAACCTCCCAGATGGGCCAATCCTCTATGCCGGAAAGCATCAGTGCATGTGGGACGTCTTCATCCCGGTCCTGCTGCGCGCGGACCCGGCCATCATCATGAAGCGCGAGCTGAACTGGTATCCCGTCTTCGGCTGGTACGCCCTGAAGACCGCCATGATCCCGATCGACCGGGCCGGTGCCGGTCGCACCCTGCGGCGAATGGTGACGGCCGCGAAGGCGCGCGTCGGAGCGGGTCGCGACGTGGTGATCTTTCCCGAGGGGACGCGGCACCCACCCGGTGCGGTGGTCGGGTATTTCTCGGCCGGAACAGGTGCGTTGTATCGGGCGCTCGACGTACCGGTGGTGCCTGTCGCGACGAATTCGGGCCTGTGCTGGCCGGCGCGTGGGGTGCTTCGCCGGCCGGGGCGGGTCGTGTACGAGATCCTTCCCCCCATTGCCCCTGGCCTGGAGCGCCGCGAGATGATGGCCCGTCTCGAGGCGGCGCTCGAGCCGGCATCGGCCCGCCTCCTCGACGAGGGGTTGGAGGCGCAGGGCCGCACGAAGACCGATCTGGGGCTTGCGGCATGAACCGGCGCGTCCGCCGCCGCGGGCTCTACCTGCCCTTCATCCTGCTGGGCGTCCTGATCGCCGCCTATTCCGCCTATTGGCTCTGGGCGCGGAGCCAGCTTGCCGCAGCGGTCGACGGATGGATCGCCTCGCAGCGTGCGGCCGGGGTCGAGGTCGGTTACGAATCGCGCAGGCTGGGCGGTTATCCCTATCGGTTCGCCCTGCGCGTGGAAGGGCCTCGCCTGTCGGATCCGCGCAGCGGACAGACCTGGCAGGGCGAGCGCCTGGACCTGGTGATGCAGCCCTGGAACTGGCGCCACGTGATCGTTCGCGCGCCGGGCCTCAACCGGATCGACACCGGTCGCGACGTGATCGAGCTCGACATCGGGACCGGATCGGCCGCAAGCCTGTCCTGGACCCCGACGGGCCTTCGCCGACTGTCGGTGTCTCTGGACGAGGTGGCAGCCCGGCGCAATCGCGCCCCCGTCGTCTCGGGACAGGATCTGGAGCTGCATCTCCGCCCGCCGCCCTCCGCGCCGGACCTGCTGCAGGTTCAGGCGAGCTGGCAGGAGCTGACCCTCGCGGATCGGGTCCCCGAACTGGACTTCCTGGGGCGGGATCTGGGGCCGTCGATCCTCCGGATGGAAGCAACGAAGGCCTGGCGCGCCTTGGGCACGGCCAAGGATCTGGCGGAAGTGCCCGACGTGCTGCTTGCCCTTGGGGGAGAAGTCAGGGTGCCGCAACTGATCCTCGACTGGGGGCCGGCCCGGCTGGGCGCCAGAGGGGAGATCGCTCTGGGTCCCGACGGGGCCCTTGTGGGCGATGTCGGTCTGCGGCTGGAGGATGCCGGCGCCCTTCTCGACGCGCTTCGCCAGGCGGGTCGCCTGACGCCCGAACTCGAGCGCGGCGTTACCGCCGTGGGCGCCGCGTCGCGCGATGGCCGGTTTCTCGACCTGTCGGTTCGCGATGGCGGGGTCTATTTCCTCGGCCAGAGGGTCGCCGACATGCCGGCGGTCTTATGACCGTCCCTGCCGCAGAGGTCCTTGTGGCCGCCTGCGAGGCGTTGGCGGCCCGCGACCCTGCCTTGAGCCGCGCTTATGCCGCCCGCGGCGTGCCGGCCTGGCGTGCGGCGCCGGCAACCTATGCGACGCTTGCGCGGCTGGTCGTCTTTCAACAGATCTCCACCACAGCCGGCGCGGCGATCTGGCAGCGGATGGAGCAGGCATTCCCGACGGTCGAAGCGGAAACGATTCTGGGCGCCGAAGACGAGATGCTGCGCCGCTGCGGCCTGTCGCGCCCGAAACGGAGCCACCTGAAAGCGATCGCCGAAGCGTGCGTGACCGGCGTGCTGGACCCCAGGGCGGTCGCGGACGCCCCCGCCGAAACGGCCCATGCGACGCTCGTGTCCGTGCGGGGGATAGGTCCCTGGACGGCCAACCTGTTTCGACTGTATGCCGCGGGTGATCTCGACGCCTTCCCGCGGGGCGATGTCGGCCTTTTGGAGAGCCACCGGCAGGTGTCGGGCGCGGCAGACCGGCTGGACCGGCCCGCATTCGACGCCTTGGCCGAGGGTTGGCGCCCCTATCGCGGCGTGGCGGCCCATCTCCTGTGGGACTGGCTCAACCACCAGCGCCGGACCCGATGAGTGCTTGCACGCTCCGGGGGACTCGCGATCGGGGCTTCGCCCCGGCGCGGATCTGTCATAATTATGTAGCCGGGAATCGTGTACACGGGGCTCGATAACGGAGGACAGGCGCTTTCACCTGGTTCGCTCGCCATAACACGACCGCCATCGCCGGAGGACGGCACCATGGCTGAGGTCGTCAAGACACCGCCCAACGGGCGCCCCGCCCTGGTGTTGAACGCCGATTTCCGGCCCCTGAGCTATTATCCCCTGTCTCTCTGGCCCTGGCAGGAGGTCGTCAAGGCGGTCTTTCTCGACCGTGTCGATGTCATTGCGGAATACGACTGGGTCGTGCGTTCCCCGTCCTTCGAGATGCGGCTTCCCAGTGTCATCGCCCTGCGTGAATTCGTCCGCCAGGATCGTCCACCGGCGTTCACGCGCTTCAACCTGTTCCTGCGTGACGGCTTTGCCTGCGTCTATTGCGGTTCGCCGGAGGACCTGACCTTCGATCATGTCATCCCGCGGTCGAAGGGGGGGCGGACGTCGTGGGACAACATCGCCACCGCCTGTTCGCGGTGCAATCTGCGCAAAGGCGGACGAACGCCGCGAGAGGCGGACATGCACATGGCACGCCGCCCGCGCCGCCCAACCAATCATCAGCTTCAGGACATGGGCCGACGGTTCCCGCCCAACTACCTCCACGAGACGTGGATGGATTATCTGTATTGGGACATCGAGCTGGAAAGTTGACGCGCCTGATGGCCATTGCCGGGAGAGCCGCTGTCCAGCGTTCGTCGATTTAAGCGAATCTTTGCCTGTCTGGGATAGCCGTCCACGCGGAGCGGCGCGCGATCTGCGTCGCAGAAAGCCTTGCCCACGGCTGGCGGCCTCGCCATGCTACGGGCGGTTGATCTGGTTGGAGGCGCGCTGATGGGACTCTTGCAGGATGTTCGCATGACGGCACGGACCGTGCTCGGTCTACGCCGAACCCTCAAATGGGTTGGGGACATCGATCCGGAGTCCGAGAACCTCGTTCCCGATGATATCGAAGCGACGGTGGACCGCCACGGCGCCAATGTCGTGTTCCGGTTCGAGGGCCAGCTGACGACCTATGACGAGTTCGAGGCCCGTGCGAACAGCATCGCCCATTGGGCGCTGGCGGAAGGTCTGAAGCCGGGCGACTGCGTGGCGCTGTTCATGGAAAACCGCCCCGATTATGTCGCCGTCTGGTTCGGCCTCTCGAAGGTTGGCGTCGTGACCGCGCTGATCAATTCGAATCTCGGTGACAATGCACTCGCCCACTGCATCAACATTGCCGACGCCAAGGCCGTCGTCATGGGTGGCGAGCAGCATGACCAGCTTCAGAGTGCGCGGCCCTTCCTGACCGGCACGCCAAGTTTCTGGACGCTGGGCGGGTCCGTCGCCGACGGGGTTCAGGATCTCGAGAAGACCTTGGCGACGCTTCCGTCGACGCGACCGGACCGCAGCCACCGTGCCGGCATCAAGGCCGGGGCGCTGTGTCTGTATGTCTACACGTCCGGGACGACGGGCCTGCCAAAGGCCGCGCGGCTTCCGCACGTGCGCACGCAGGGCATGATGCGAAGTTTCGTGGCGGCCTGCAAGGCAACCCCGCGCGACCGGATCTATGTGACGCTGCCACTGTACCACGGGACGGGGGGACTGTGCGGGGTCGGCCTTGCGCTGTCGGTGGGTGCCTCGATCATCCTGCGCCGGAAGTTTTCAGCCTCGGCCTTCTGGGATGAGGCCGCACGCGAAGGCGCCACGCTTTTCGCCTATATTGGCGAGCTCTGCCGCTACCTGCTCAACCAGCCGCCGCATCCAATGGAGCGGGCCCATCGGATCCGCAGCGGCTTTGGCAATGGCCTGCGCCCGGAAATCTGGGAAGCGTTCCATGAGCGTTTCGGTATTCCGTATCTTGCGGAGTTCTATGGCTCGACCGAGGGCAATGTCAGCTTCATGAACCTTGACGGAAAGGTCGGCGCCGTCGGCCGGATCCCGAGGATTCTGCGCAGGACCTATGCCAATGTGCAGATCGTGAAGTTCGACGTGGAAACGGAGTCGCCGGTTCGCGGCGCCGACGGCTTCTGCATTCCCGCGGAGGCCAATGAGGCCGGCGAAATGATCGGGCGCATCTCAAATGAGGTGCGCGAACGGTTCGAGGGCTATAACGATCCGGAGGCTACCCGGAAGAAGATCCTGCGGGATGTCTTCGAGACGGGGGACATGTGGTACCGCACGGGCGACCTCATGAAGATGGACGAGGGCGGCTGGATCTATTTCGTCGATCGCACGGGCGACACCTTCCGCTGGAAGGGCGAGAACGTCGCCACGAACGAGGTCGGGGAGGTGCTTTCCGGCTATCCCGGGATCGAGCATGCCAATGTCTACGGCGTCCAGGTCCCCGGGATGGACGGGCGCGCGGGCATGGCGGCGATCACCGCCGATGAGGGGTGTGACGTGGCTGGGTTGCATCGCTGGTTGCGCGAGCGGCTGCCGGACTATGCGGTGCCGGTGTTCCTGCGATTGCAGCGAGAGGCCGAGACTACGGGCACCTTCAAGTATCGCAAGGTGGATCTCGTCAAGGACGGCTTTGATCCGAGTGAGGTCAACGAGCCGCTTTATTTTGCCCATCCCGAGCGCGGCGAGTATGTTCCGCTGACCCAGGACGAGTACGAAACGATCCTGGCGGGGGGCTACCGGCTTTGAAGCACGTTCGGAGCGATCAGACTCGGTTGCGAACGGAGACCTGCGCAAGACCAATGATGGAAAGCGACGGTCCGGAGTGAAACGAAAGACCGGCGCCTTGGACCCTTTCGGGCGACCGGAGCGAGCCGTCCTCAAGGCGGCACGAAGCGACCGTCTGCCGGTCAGCGCCAGACGGTTGCCACGGCCTTCTTGCTCGACTTGGGCGTGACCGGCGACCGTTAAGATACGCTATGTTCTTGTTTTTGAGCGTATTCTTAACGCGAACCGGGGCCCATTTCGCTTGAAGATGCTACAGGACCTCGCCGAGGAAGTCTTTGAGAGCGGCCCAGCTTCGCCGGTCGGCATCGGCGTTGTAGATCGTGCCGAGGTCGGGATTGTTGGCGCCCGGCGTGGTGAAGGCATGGGCGGTGTGGCCATAGGCGTGGAGCTGCCAATCCGCCTTTGCGGCCGTCATCTCCCTGGCGAAGGCCAGCACGTCGTCCGGGGTCGCCATGGGGTCGTCCCAGCCATGATAGGCGACCACCTTGGCGGAAATCTCCGGATTGGGCAGGTTCTCGGCGGGGCGGAAGATGCCGTGGAAACTAGCCACACCGGCGACGTCAAGGCCGGCGCGCGCCATGTCGAGGACACACAGTCCGCCAAAGCAGAACCCGATCGCGGCCCGGCGACCCGTATCGACTCCGTCCAGCGTCTTGGCGTGGTCGATAGCCCCCTTGAGTCGGGCCTGCAGTTCTGCCCGGTCGCCGACCAGCGGCGTCATCAGGGCCTGGTTCTCCTCCACACTGTTGCCACGCCTGCCCTTGCCATAGACGTCGAAGGCGAAGGCGGCATAGCCCAGTTCGGATGCGATCCGGTCGGCCTTCCCCCGTTCATAGTCCGACGGACCGGCCCAGGCATGGCCCACCAGGACGACAGGGGCCGGGCCGCCCTCGGGCAGAGCGAGATAGCCCTCATAGGTGTTCCCGTTAACGGCGTAATCAAAGCTGCGGCTCGTCGTGGCCATGGTTCGTCTCCTATCGGCTGCACCTTGACTTGTACCGGTCTGGCGCGCCGGTTTCAGCCCCGTCTCGATGAAATTTCCGGCGGTCGGCCGCCGGGTGACCCTCTGGCCAGGACAATGGAACGCGGGTAGACAGTCGGCAGCCGCCGGGGGGTGACGAACGAAAGCGCACCGCGATGCTGAAGGTCGATCACCTGTCGAAATCCTTTGGCGGCCGCAAGGCGGTCGACCAGCTCTCCTTCTCGGTCGGCCGGGGCGATGTGGCGGCGTGCCTGGGGCCCAACGGGGCGGGCAAGTCGACCACGATGCGCATGATCGCCGGCGTTCTCGAACCGGACGAAGGCCATGTGGAGATTGACGGACACTCGATCCTCACCGCGCGGCGCAGCGCGCAAGCCGTTCTTGGCTACCTCCCCGAGGGCGCACCTCTTTATGCGGACCTGACGCCGGCAGAGTTCCTGACCTTCATTGCCCGGGCGCGCGACCTGCCGAAGGCAGAGCAGCGCTCGGCCATAGAACGCACGATAGCAGATGCGCGGATCAGCAGTGTCGCGTCGAAGCGGATCGGGGAGCTTTCGAAGGGCTATCGGCGCCGGGTCGCACTGGCTGGCGCGATCCTGCACGATCCGGAGGTTCTTGTGCTCGACGAGCCGACCGATGGCCTTGACCCCCATCAGAAACAGGCCGTGCGGGCGCTCGTGGCGCGCATGGCCCCAACCAAGGCGATCCTGATCTCGACCCACACGCTGGAAGAGGTCCCGGCCATGTGCAACCGCGTGCTCGTGATCGATCGGGGCCGGATCGTTGCCGATACGACCCCGGATGAGCTGGCCGGCGAGGGGACGCTGGAGCGTGCCTTTGTCACCCTGACCGAGCAGGCCGACGCCGCATGATCAACTGGCAGGACGCGTTTCGGGGGCTGAGCGCGGCCTATCGGCGCGAGCTCGCGGCGTATTTCGGCGCGCCGATCGCCTATCTGTTCCTGGTCGCCTTTCTTGTGGCGCTCGGTCTATTCACCTGGGAGGGCGCCCGCTACTTCGATACCGGCTCGGTGGATCTGACCCCCTTCTTCCTGTGGCATCCGTGGCTGTTCATGATCTTTCTCCCTGCGCTCGCCATGCGGCTCTGGGCCGATGAGTACAGCGACGGCACGGCGGAGCTGCTCCTCTCCCTGCCTGTGGGGCTGTCGGGGCTGGTGGCGGGCAAGTTCCTTGCGGCATGGAGCGTGGCACTCGTCGCGCTCGCCTTCACCGTCCCCATGTGGTTCACGGCGAACTATCTCGGCGCGCCAGACAATACTGCCATTGCCCTCAGCTATGGAATGAGCGCGCTTATGGCCGGTGCCTATCTGGCCATCGGCGCGGCCGCGTCCGCATTGACCCGCCGTCAGGTGAGCGCGTTCGTCCTCGCGGTGGTCGTCGCGTTCCTGTTCACCGCGGCCGGTTGGCCGGTGATCCTGTCGGGGCTTGCCGACGTGTTCGGGGCGGCATTCGCTGACGCCGTTGCGCGATTTTCGTTCCTGACGCACTTCGAAAGCGCGCAGCGCGGTGTCCTCGAGGTTGATGCGCTGTTGTTCTTCCTGTCGACGATCGTCCTTTTCCTCGTGTTGAACGGGCTCTGGGTCTCGCGGAGGCGCGCGGCATGAGGCGTCTGCTGACGCGCACCGTCTGGTATCCGCTCGTCACAGTGCTGGCGGTTCTCGTGTTCGGCCTCGGGAATTACCTGTTGCAGCCGCGCCTGGCGGGCGTGCAGCTCGATCTGACCGAGCGTCGCCTCTACACACTGTCGAAGGGAACGCGCGAGACGCTGGCGCAGCTTGCCGAGCCCATCGACCTGACCTTCGTCTATACCCGCCAGGTGGGGCAGGCCTATCCGGAGATCCGCGCCTATGCGGACCGGGTACGCGAGGTGCTTCAGACCTATTCCGCCCTCGCCGGCGAGTCGATCCGGTTGCACGAGGTGGATCCCGAGCCGTTCTCCGAAGCGGAGGATCGTGCGCTGGATGCCGGGCTCAGGGCGGTGGAGATCGGCGCGGGCGACCCGTTATACTTCGGTCTGATCGGTCGGAATGCCATCGATGACGCACGGGTGATTCCCTTCCTCTCGCCCGATCGCGAGGGCACGCTCGAATACGACCTGACACGGCTCGTCGCGCGACTGGACGACCCCTCGCCGGCCCGCATCGGCCTGCTCAGCGGGCTGGAGGGTCTGCGCGGCCAGGGGGAAGAGGCGGGCTATCTCGTCCGTCGGGAAATGGCGAAGAGCTTTCGAATCGCGCCCATCGAGCCCGACTTCGTCACGCTGCCGGAAGACCTCGACGCGCTCGTATTGGCCCATCCACCCGCCCTTGACCCCTACCAGGCGTGGTTGATCGATCAGTACCTCCTGCGCGGTGGCCGGTTGCTTGTGTTCGTGGACCCCGCCGCCAAGGCGGCAACGTTGGGCGGAGCGTTCAATACCCAGTCCCGTCGGGCCCGTTCGGATCTCGGCCTGCTTGGCCGACACTGGGGTCTGACCCTCAGCCGGCAGGCGGTTGCGGATGCGTCCCTGGCCCTGCCGGTCGAGGGACGCGCCCGGAACGGCCGGGCAGGCGTGGTTGGCCAGCCGCTGTTCCTCGCGACAACTCCGGAGACGCAGAATCCGCGTGACCCGATCGTCTCGCAGCTTGCGCGCGGCGTGCATCTGGGTGCGCCCGGCGCGCTCGAGGCGGCGCCGCAAGACCCGCTCGCCTTTGCACCCCTCCTGGAAACGGGTGAATCGCCCAGTTTCGTTTCGGCAGATCGGGCTGTGGAGGACATGCGTCCGGAGGAGGTTGTCGCAGCCTATGACGCGCTCGAGGGACCTTTGGTGCTCGCAGGGCGGCTGTCGGGCGCTTTCACGACGGCCTTTCCGGACGGACCGCCACCCGTTCCGCGCAGCGGTGACAGGGTGCGTGACGAGCTGGCTGCGGCGGCTGCCGAAACCGCACCGGATCATCTGACGACATCGACCGCCGACGGATTGGTGATCGCCGTGGCCGACACCGATCTTCTGGATGACGGATTCTATGTCGATCCGGCGTCGGGAAATCCCATCGCCGACAATGCGGCCTTCGTGATCAATGCGCTCGACACGCTGACCGGTGCTTCCGGGTTGCAGTCCCTTCGCTCGCGGGTGCCCGGACGCCGGCCCATGACGCGCGTGGACCGGCTGCGCCAGGCGGCGGAATCCCGTTACTTCGAGGAACAGCAGGCGCTCGAGGCCGAGTTGCGCGCGCACCAGGCGCGGATCGAGGACTTGCAGAGAGCCATGGAGGAGGCGCCCGCGGTGGTGGGCGATCCCATGTCCGGATTGTCGCCTGAGGAGCGGCGCGAACTCGAGGCGCTGCGAGCCGACCTTCTGACGACACGAAACCGGCTGCGCGAAATCGAGCGTGACTTCCGTCGCGAAATCGATGCGCTCGAGGCCCGCCTCAAGCTGATCAACATCTGGGGCGGTCCGCTCCTGGTGCTCGGTCTGGGGGCGGCGATCCTGATCCGCCGGCGGAGGCAGCGCACATGACCCCGCAGACGCGCCAGCGCCGCCAGCGCATCCTCGCTGGCCTCGCCACCATGGCCGGGGTGCTGTTGCTCATGGCGCTGGTTCAGGCCGTGTCGCGGCCACCCCAGGAGGCCACGCATCCGCGCACGGGAACGGCGGTGTTTCCCGATGGTGAGCGGGTTCTCGACGCAGCGAGGATCATAGAGGTGACGCTGGCGGATGGCGGCTATCGGCTCGTTCGCGGCGCGCAGGGCTGGGCCATGGACGCGGCCGACGGGTTTCCCCTACGCGCCGACCGCCTGGCCACGCTGGCCGAAGGTGTGCGCTCCCTCGAATGGGGCGAGGCGCGCACGCGTGACCCCCGCAAATTCGATCGGTTGGGTCTCGGTGACCCCCGCGAGGATGGCGCCGGGGCACTCGTGACGATCCTGGATGGCGAAGGTCGGGAGCTTGCCGCGCTGATCTCCGGGCGTCGGAATGACGGGATCTATGCCCGGCGCCCGGAGGAAGACGTGGCCTTCCGGCTGCACGGCGAGCTTCCGCCGTTCTATGCGCGTGCGGCCTGGATGGACCTTGCCGTCATCGAACTGGCCGCAGAAACCGTTCGTGCCGTCCGGATCGAGGACGAACGCGGCGAACGGCTCCTCCTGGCCCGCGCGCCGGGCGATGGCCCACGCGCGTTTCGCCCGGCACCGCCCCATGAGAATGACCGGCTCGTGAACCCGCTGGCGGCTGCCGGACCTGGCCTGGCTTTGTCGCGCTTCGCCCCGATCGACGTGAAGCCGGCCGACGCCCTGTCTACCCAGCCGCTGGCCCGCCATGTGACCATGACCCATGATGGGCTCGAAGTTGACGTGAGGGCGTTTCGCGAGGTCGATGGTCGCTACGTGACGCTGCGGGCCGTCGAAGCCGGCGAGGGGGCGGCGCGTGCTGCGGCGATCAACCGACGGGCCGAAGGCTGGGCGTTCGAGCTGAACCGGACGGACTGGCGCGACTTCGCGACCCCGGTGCGCAGCATCGTCGAACGGCCTCTCATCGATGATCCCTAGCGCATCTTCAAGTCAATCAGGGTCATTGAAGATGCGCTGGGTTCCGGTTTTTTCACCGTTTTCCCAATGCGAACCGGTGCCCACTTCGATTGAAATGGCTTGCGATGGACGGCATGGGAAAAGGAGCAGGGAGGCGCACGTTGATCAGTGCCGGAGCGGCCGTCTGGATCGACGGCGAGATCGTGGACCGCGACAGCGCGAAGCTGTCGCTGTTTGACAGGGGTGTCCTGTTCGCCCAGGCCGCCTATGAGGTCACCGCGGTGGTCGCCGGCAAGACGGTCGACCTCGAGGCCCACATGGACAGGCTGGACCGAACGCTGGCGGCGCTGGAAATCCCCGTCACGCGTGCCAGTCCGGATTGGCGGGCAATCCACGCGGCGATCATCGAGGCAAATGACCTGACCGAAGGTGTTGTCTACCTTCAGGTGTCCGGGGGGGCCTATGGCGGGCGCGACTTTGTCGGGCCGGAGGCGTTCACCCCGACCGCGTTCCTGTTCACGACGGCACGTCCGCTTTGGGGCTCCCCGCAGATCGACGGGGTGCGGGCCATATCCTGTCGCGACGAGCGCTGGGCACGTCGCGATCTGAAGACAACCCAATTGCTGAGTCAGACGCGCGGCTATCGGGCCGCCCTTGCGGCAGGGGCCCAGACGGCTCTGATGTGCGCCGATGATGGGACGGTGACCGAGGCTGCCTCTGCCAATGCCTGGCTGGTGACGCGGGACGGGACCGTCGTGACGCGTCCTTTGGGTCCCGAAATCCTGGCCGGTGTGACGCGACGGGTGGTTCTGGACCTCGCCAGATCTGCTGGCCGCGTCGTTCAGGAGCGGGCCTTCACCCTGGAGGAGGCGGCCCGGGCGTCCGAACTGTTCCTGACCTCGACCGGTGCCGGGGTCGTCGGCCTGACGCATCTGGACGGCGGTGCCATTGGAGAAGGCGGGGTCGGGCCGGTCACGCGAGCGCTTCAGACCGCTTATGGCACCCGGATCGGATTGGCCATGTCGTGGTGAGTTGCCTGCGCGAAGCCGCTTGCCGGAGCGGCCGAATTTGACGACATGCCGGGGGTCAGGCACGGGACGGGCCATGAGCGAACAGGATCTATTCACCCTGGGCTGGGAAGAGTGGCTGGCCCTGCCCGCGCTCGACCTGCCCGCCATCAAGGCCAAGGTCGACACCGGGGCCCGCACCTCGGCGTTGCACGCGCAGGCCATCGAGCCCTTCGGCCCCGTGGGCGCGCCCCAGGTGCGGTTCCTGCTGCAGCCGAACCCCGACGATCCGACCCTGGCCGTGACCTGTTCGGCGAAGGTGGTGGACCGGCGCGAAGTCACGAGCTCGAACGGCGAGTCGGAGCTGCGCTATGTCATCTCGACCCCGGTCGAGATCGGTGGCCGGCGCTGGAACATCGATCTCACGCTCACCGATCGCGGCACGATGGCGTATCGGATGCTGCTGGGCCGCGGCGCACTCGGCGATGACATCGTCGTCACCCCGCATGCCTCCTTCGTGCAGCCCCGGCTCAGTTACGCCGCCTATGGCAACATCCCGCGCCGCAGACCGCCTCGTCGGCCGCTGCGCGTTGCGCTTCTGACCCGGGAGCCGGAAAACTATTCCTCGCGTCGCCTGATCGAGGCGGGCGAGGCCCGCGGCCATGTGGTCGAAGCGATCAACACGAGCCGCTGCTACATGCGGATCGATACGCTGAGCCCGCAGGTCCATTATGACGGCGAAGCACTGCCACGATACGATGCCGTGATCCCGCGGATCGGTGCGTCCCTCACAAGTTACGGCATGGCGGTCCTGCGCCAGTTCGCGATGACGGGGGCCTATCCGCTCAACTCTGCCGAGGCGATCGGGGCATCGCGCGACAAGCTGCTCGCCCAGCAGCGCATGGCCAGCGCGAAAATCGGCATGCCCGTGACGGCGTTCGCGCACTCGCCCAAGGACACCAAGGATCTGATCCGACTGGCGGGCGATGCACCCGTGGTGGTCAAGCTCCTGGAGTCGACCCAGGGGCGGGGCGTGGTGCTTGCGGAAACCCGCAAGGCGGCGGAAAGCCTGGTCGATGCCTTCCGGAATCTTGATGCCAATTTTCTGGTCCAGACCTTCGTGAAGGAGGCGGCCGGCGCCGACGTCCGCTGCCTGGTGGTCGGCGGCAAGGTGATCGGGGCCATGAAGCGTCAGGCCGCGGAGGGCGAGTTCCGCTCCAACCTGCACCGGGGCGGATCGGCGCGTCGTATCAAGTTGAGCACTGAGGAACGGCGTACCGCCGTGGCGGCTGCGAAATGCCTCGGCCTGTCCTTTGCTGGCGTGGATCTGCTGCAGACGGTCCACGGCCCCGTCGTTCTGGAAGTGAACTCGTCGCCCGGTCTGGAAGGGATCGAGGCGGCCACCGGCCGGGACGTTGCCGGTGCCGTCTATACGTATCTCGAAGGCAAGGTGCGCACGCTGACCCGACCCGGTGAAGCCGAGACCCGGTTCCCCCAACTGCGCGAGGCGTGATCAGCGCGAATGAAACAGGCGGCCCCGCTCGGCGATCAGCACGATGCTGAGCGAGGTCAGGCCAAGCAGGACATATCCAGTCAGAAGCGGCACGCTGCTGCCGTCGAACTGGCTGCCGATCATCCAGCCGAACAGGCTTGCCACCGTTGTGGTCGCAAACCCGTAGACGGCGCTCGCCGTCCCGGCATTGCGCCCCTGCGGCTCCATGGCGAGCGCCGAGAAGTTCGAGCCGATCAGGCCGAAACAGGCAAAGATCAGCGCGAAGAGGGGGAAGAAGATCTCCAGCCTTTCCCCACCGAGTCGCATGGCCACAGCCAGGGTCAGCGACAGGACCGTGAAGCCGACCAGCGCCCCATGGCTCAGCCGGCGCATGCCGAGTCTCTCGACCAGACGCGAATTCGTGAAATTCGCGGCCGACAGGCACAGGGCGATCCCCGCGAACCAGAGCGGGAAACTGTCCTCCTGTCCGAACACGTCGGTGAAGATCTGCTCCGCGCTGCCGATGAAGCCGAACAGCGACCCAAAGATGACGCCCGACGCGCACATGTATCCGAACGTGACCCGCGTCCGGATAACGTGAAGATAGGCGTCGCCCGTGGCGCGCAGGTTGAGCGGCCAGCGGTCGGGCTCGGGCAGCGTTTCGCGCAGCCGCAGATAGGTCCATGCAAGCATCGCCAGACCGGCAAGTCCCAGGATGCCGAATGTCCAGCCCCAGGGTGCCACAAAGATGATCGCCTGGCCGATCGAGGGCGCCAGGATCGGCACGACCATGAAGATCGTCATCACCAGCGACATGATCCGCGCCATGCTGCGGCCAGCGAAGACGTCGCGCACAACGCTGACCGCAACCACCCGCACGCCGGCAGCGAAGATGCCCTGGCAGAAGCGCATGGCCAGCAGCAGGCCGAAATCCTGCGCCAGCATGCAGGCAAAGCCGGTCACCGTGTATCCGATCAGGGCGGCGAACATCACCGGCCGCCGTCCGAGGCTGTCGGAGACCGGCCCCCATATGAGCTGGGGGAATCCGAAACCGAGAATGTACATGTAGATGACAAGCTGCTGATCGTTGGGGCGCGTGACCCCCAGCTCGCGGGAAATGTCGTCGAGCGCGGGCAGCATCACGTCGATCGCAAGGGCGTTGAGCGCCATCAGCCCGGCGATCATCACCACGAATTCACCCGTTCGGATGCCCAGCTTCGCCGGGGCGATGTGGGTGACTTCCGGGGTCGGGGTGGCGGTGTCGCCCATTCGAACGCGCCTCCTCTGCGCGAAGCCATGGTGTTTGGCCCGCCGGGACCGGACGGGCAAGCCCTTCCTGCTGGAACGGAAACCGAATGTCCCACGCGCGCCAGTGGCTCCTGATGGGCCGCCCGGGGTAGGCCAGACCGGCCGGCGGGCGGTTCCCCGCGACGTACGTCCGCCAAAGTCAAAAGCGTTGTCGAGCCCGGTCCTGGGGCATTCTCCTGACGCGAACCTGCGCGCGTTTCGCCTGCAAATGCCTTATCCCGCCGGGTCGAGACGCGCAGACAGCCAGGGTGGAAGTTCGCCCCTTCGCAGCCGCTCGGCTGCGGCCAGGACCATGAGCAGGGTCAGGCTGTCGCGGATTTCGCCCGTCAGACACATCCCCGTCAGGGTGGGGAAGTCCACATACCTGACCGCGAGCTCTTCGCTCGGCTCCGGAGCGGAAGGACCCGGCGTCAGGTTCCAGGCGAGGAAGCCGATCGCGGCCTCGTCGCTGACCGAATTGGAAAGATCAGCCTCGACCAGAGGCAACCAGGCGCCGGCGGTATAGCCCGTCTCCTCCTGAAGTTCCCGCTGCGCGCCCGCCAGGGGATCCTGACCCAGCGGGCCGCCACCTTCGGGCAGCTCCCAGCTATAGGCGTCGAGCGGGAAGCGGTGCTGGCCGACCAGCGGGATGGCGCCGTCATCTCGCACCGCCAGAACGCCGATCGCCCGGTTCTTGTAATGCACCGTACCGTACTGGCCGGGCGCCCCACCCGGATGGATCACCGCGTGGTCCGTGACCCGTATCCAGGGATTGTCATAGACGACGGCGTCCGCAGTGATCTGCCATGGTCCGATGCGTCGCGGCGGTGGCATGTTTCCTCAACCGCCACGCAGGACCCTAGGCCTCGGCGCGTTTCTTGGCGATGTCGCGCTTGATCTTCGCCGCGCGGGCCGACAATTTCTCTTCGCTGACCTTGTCCAGATAGGCGTCGAGGCCGCCCAGCTTGTCGACGGTGCGAAGGGCGCGCGCCGCAATGGTCATGCGGAAGTTCTGATCCAGCGTCTCGGAGTGCAGAGAAACCGAGAGCAGGTTCGGCAGGAACCGGCGCTTGGTCTTGATCTGCGAGTGGCTGACATGATGGCCAACCATCGGCTTGGTGCCGGTCAGTTCGCATTGGCGCGACATCGACGTGCCCCGTTCTTGATGGGTGTCAAACTTGAAGCCGCGCTAGCTACAGGGCCGAGCCGCGCCCGTCAAGCCGCCGCGCGCCACACCTTTGGCGAAAGACGGGCGGTCCTGTTCAGCGGGCGTTGCAGCGCGGTCCCGTATTGAGGCAAAAGACACCATTCGACGCTGGAAGGAGACCGGCGATGATCCGCAATCGTAGCGTGGCCCCCCTGATCGTTGCGGGCCTCATCCTTGGCGCAGGCTTCCTGTCGCCCGCCCTGGCGGACACCGCCGCCGAGCGTCCCGCAACGCCGCTTGCGGCGGTGCGCGACGGTCAACCCATGCGCCTCACCTACGAGTTGAGGGCATCGGCCTGGGCTTTCATCCTGCCGGTCACCGGTCGCGCCCGGTTCACGGCGGACCTGCAGCCGGATACCTACCGCATCACGTCCAGCGTGAAGACGACCGGGCTGGCGGACATCCTGGTGAATTACGACCTTGGCCTGTCGGCCACCGGCTATGTTCGCGACGACCGGCTCGACACCTACGCCTACGTCTCCCAGAACGACGACGGAAAGAAGAACCGCCGCGTCGAACTCGTCTATGGCGAGAGGGACGTCGCGGCCGTCGTGAAGCCGGCATTCGGCGATCTCGGCGACCCGCCCGCCATGCCGGAGCAGAAGCTGGAGGCGCTCGACCCGATCACGGCGCTGATCAGTTTCGGCCTGGAACCGCGTAATCCGGATGAAGATCCCTGCGGCGGTCCGATCAAGGTGTTCGACGGGCGTCAATTGTCCCACCTGCATCTGACCTTCGAGGGCATGCGGACCGTTCGCTCGGACGCCTGGCGGGGTGAGGCGATCGAATGCCATATACAGCTCGAGCGGGTTGCGGGATTCGATCGCGACGAAATGAACCGGGATACCCTGGCCGGGATTGATGGTCCGCTGCGCATGTGGCTGGCTCCGCTCGGGAACGGCGCGACGATTCCGGTGCGGATCGAGGCCGATACCGATGCCATCGGCAAGGTGGTGCTGCAGGCGTCGGAGCTGCAATTCGAACCGATCATGGCCCGTGAGGCTGCGGTTTCTGGCGGTGGCTGAGCCGGATCTGCGGCGGGCCGGGATCGGATTTGCCCTTGCATGACCGCCCCACCGTGCCAGTAAGGTCGCCGCGATCAGTAAGGACGGCACGCTCCCGGCATGACCCAGTTGAAGGCCATTCTCGGCCCGACCAATACCGGCAAGACCCATTATGCCATCGACCGCATGCTGGGCCACGCCTCCGGCATGATCGGTCTGCCCCTGCGGCTTCTGGCGCGGGAGGTCTATGATCGGGTCGTGGCGGTCAAGGGGCCTGCTCAATGCGCCCTGATCACTGGCGAGGAGCGCATCGAGCCGGCGACGGCGCGCTACTTTGTCTGCACGGTCGAGGCGATGCCGGTTCAGAAACCGGTCGACTTCCTGGCCGTGGACGAGATCCAGCTGGCCGAGGATCCCGATCGCGGTCACGTCTTCACCGACCGTATCCTGAACGCACGCGGCCTGCATGAGACGCTTCTCCTGGGTGCCGACACCATGCGCCCGGTGTTGCGGGACCTCGATCTGAACGTCGACACCGACACACGGGAACGGTTCAGCCAGCTCAGCTATGCCGGGCCGGCAAAGCTGACCCGCCTGCCCAAGCGCTCCGCCATCGTCGCGTTCTCCGCCGAGGAGGTCTACGCGATCGCGGAGCTGCTGCGCCGGCAGAAAGGGGGAGCCGCAGTCGTCATGGGGGCCCTCAGCCCACGCACCCGCAACGCCCAGGTGGAGCTCTATCAGGCGGGCGAGGTGGACTATCTTGTCGCCACCGACGCCATCGGCATGGGTCTGAACCTGGATGTGGAGCAGATCGCCTTCGCCGCCTGCGCAAAGTTCGACGGCCGGCGCCATCGCACGCTGACGCCGGCCGAGTGCGGGCAGATCGCAGGGCGAGCCGGTCGCTTCAGGGAGGACGGGCGCTTTTCGGAGACCGCCGATTGCCCGACCTTTTCCGAAGAGCTTGTGCGACGGATCGAGGACCATGCGTTCGACCCGGTCGACCAGCTACAATGGCGCAACAGCGAGCTCGATTTCCGCTCGATCAAGACGCTCATGGCCAGCCTGTCGCGGAGCTCCGGCCATCCAGTCCTGCGCCAGAGCGTGGATGCGCTGGACGAGTGGGTCCTGCACCGGATGGCAGAGGCCGGGCATATCGGGCCGGACGTGCGCGGCGACCGTCTGGTGCGCAGGCTCTGGGACCTCGCGCGGCTGCCCGATTTCCGCAAGGCCGGTCGGGAAGGGCACGGGCGGCTGGTGCTGGGCCTCGCCGAGACCCTGGCCGATCCCGATGCGAGGCTGGGCGATGCCGGAATGGCCAAGCGGCTGGAATCGCTTGCGATTACGGCGGGCGACATCGCCCAATTGCAGCAGCGCCTGGCGTCGATCCGGACCTGGACCTATGCCGCTCACCGCGACGACTGGCTGGAGAATCCAGAAAACTGGCGGGAACGGACCCGCGAGGTGGAAGACGCCCTTTCCGACGCGCTGCATACGGCACTGACCGCCCGCTTCGTCGACCGCCGGACCACCGCCCTTCTGGCCGGAATGCGCAAGGAGGACGCCCTGGTGTCCGACATGGACGACATGGGGGAGGTCACCGTGGAGGGCCATGTGGTCGGCCGACTGGTGGGCCTGCGGTTCGAGCCCGCCTCCAACGCCCGTACGCTCGAAGGCCGGGCGGTACGCAATGCCGCGCTGCAGGCGGTCCGCCCGATTCTGGCCCGGCGCCTGGCGGACATCGCGCGCGAGGATGGGGCCGCCTTCAGCTATGACAGCGAAGGGGTCATCGCCTTTCGCGGCGAACCTGTGGCCCGGCTCGTGCGGGGGGCCGACTGGCTGTCGCCTCGGGTCGAGCTCGTCGCCAGCGAGCAGGACGACGCCGACGCCCGGGAACAGGCCCGCGCGCGGATCGAGTCCTGGTTCACGCGTGAACTCGCCAAGCGGCTGCCGACACTTCAGGGTCTGCGCCTGGGCGGGGCGGCGAAGACGCTGGAAGGTCCCGCGCGCGGCCTCGCATTCCGGGTCATGGAAAGTGGGGCGGCCGTCGATCTGCGCAACGACGATCCCGGTCACCGCCTTACCCGGGAACAGCGCGAGGCGTTGAAGGCCATCGGCGTGCGTGCAGGCCGTGTCGCGGCACATGTGCCTGATGCCCAGAAGCCAGCGGCGCAACGCCTGATAGCCCTGCTCCATACATTGTATGATGGGGTAGCCTGCCCGGCGGCGCCGGAAGGCGCGGGCTCCTTTTCCGTCACCTCGGACGACGTGGCCTGGACGGATGTGGCGCTGGCGGCCAACGGCTATCTCCGGTTCGGCAAGCGGGCGGTGCGCGCAGACCTGGCCGAGCGGTTGGGCTGGGAAATTGCCAGACGCCGCAAGGAGGCCGGCAAGAACCTGTTCGACCTCCCGGCCGAGCTGGCCTCCATCGTTTCGGTGCCGGGTGAGGACTTCCCGGACGTGGCTCGGGGGTTTGGCGTGGTGCCGGCTGAGCGCGACGAGGCGGCCGGAACGGTGACGCTGTGGCGTTATGCGTCGCGCACCTCGCCCGAGGGCGGGCGCAGCGCCCGCCGCCGGAAACCCGAAGGGATGGGACGGCCCGCCGAAGGGGAGGCGGGTGCGTCGGACGCCGGGCCGACGGCGCACGCCCGGCCCCGCAAGCCCCGCAGGCCCCAGGGTCAGGGGGATCGGTCGACGGGCCATGGCGCAGGCGGCCAGGTACGGCGCCGGCAGGGGCCGTCCGAAGGTGAGCCGGCGCGCCCGCGCAAGGCCTCGCCCGACCGGCGGCCGCGGGTGGACCCGGACAGCCCGTTTGCCGCACTGGCCGTGCTCCTCGAGCCGGACGCCCCGTCTGCGAAAACCGGGAAATCGAAGCCGAAGCGCAAGCGGCGCGGTGGCAAGGGGCATTCCACTGGCGGCCAGGATGCGGCCGGGTTCCGTTACGTGCCCTTTGAATGACCGAACCGCCCGAGGCCTCCGTCCGTCTGGATGTGTGGCTGTGGCGGGCCCGCATCTTCAAGACCCGTGCATTGGCTGCGGAACGGATCGGCGGGCAGGGAGTCCGCGTGTCGCGCCACGGCCTGGTGCGCCGCGTGGACAAGCCAGGAACGGCGATCCGGGTCGGCGATGTCTTGACCTTTTCGCGTGGGCCCCAGATCGAGACCATGGAAGTGCTCGACCTGGGTGTCCGGCGCGGTCCGGCCCGGGAAGCCGCCGGACTGTACCGGCGGATTGGAGACGGAAATGTTTGACGCCATCAAGCGGTTGCTGACGGGAAACGGGTCGGCGTCCGGCGCCGCGGGCCCGGAAGTGACGCCGGAAACGGCCGCGACGGTGCTGCTGGTCGAGGCCGCCCGTGCCGACGGTGTCTTCGACCAGATCGAGCGCCGGTCCATCTTGGCGGTTCTGCGCGAGGCCTTTGACCTCGACGACGCGGAGGCCGAATACCTGCTGGCGCGGGGCGAGGCCCTCGCCGACGACGCCATCGGGGCGCATCGCTACACAATGGAGATCAAGACGCTGAGCGAGGCGGCTCGCCTGGGTGTCGTCGAGGGGCTGTACCGGGTGGCCTTCGCCGATGGCGAGAACTCGGACCGGGAAAATGCCTTCGTCCGCCATGTCGCCTCGCTACTCCATGTTGAAGATGTCCCGCGCGCACAGGCCCGCCGGCGCGCCGAAGCCTGGGCCGCATCGCAAGGCGACGGGTAAGCGCGCCTAAACCGTCCATGCATGTGGCGGCGCAGCAGATTGACATGCAGCCGCTGCCCTTTAAGTGCGAAGGTCTGGACTGTTTCTGGAGTGACCCGCCGCCCCATGACCTACATCGTCGTCGACGCCTGCATCAAATGCAAATACATGGATTGCGTTGAGGTCTGTCCGGTGGACTGCTTCTACGAGGGCGAGAACATGCTCGTCATCGATCCGGACGAGTGCATCGACTGTGGCGTCTGTGAGCCGGAATGTCCCGTGGAGGCGATCAAGCCGGATACCGAGGATGATCCGGATTCCAAGTGGCTGAAGCTCAATACGGAATACGCCAAGATCTGGCCGAACATTACCCGCAAGAAGGAACCGCCCGCCGACCACGAGGCGTTCGTGGAGGAAGAGGGAAAGCTGGAAAAGTATTTCAGCCCCAATCCAGGCACGGGTGACGCCTGACGGTCCGCTGTTCGCGGGTGCAATGCGCCGCCCGCTTGTGGATATGTTGAACTTTTGTTACTATCAGGGCTTGTTCAAACCCCCCGACCCCGATGGGCGATTCAAGCTGGGCTGTTGATACGGCACCGGGCTGAACTCCGTCGGGCGTGTCGCGTAAGAGAAGCGTGGATCCGATGACAAAGAAGAACCAGGCCAAAGCCGAACTCGAATTCGAGATCGGACAAACGATCGTCTATCCCGCGCACGGCGTCGGTCAGGTAACGGCCATCGAGACGCAGACCGTGGCCGGCATGGAGCTCGAGGTCTATGTGGTTTCCTTCGAACAGGACAAAATGATTCTCCGCGTGCCGACCAATCGTGCCAGCGCGTCGGGGATGCGTGCGCTGGCCGGCTCCAGCCTCGTGGACGACGCGCTCAAGACCCTTGGCGGCAAGCCGCGGATCAAGCGGACCATGTGGTCGCGCCGTGCGCAGGAGTATGAAGCGAAGATCAATTCCGGGGATTTGATCTCGATCGCCGAAGTGGTGCGCGACCTGCACCGGGGCGAGGATCAGGAGCAATCCTACTCCGAGCGCCAACTGTATGAGAGTGCGCTTGACCGCATGGCCAGGGAGCTGGCTGCGGTGGAGAACATCGCACGCGACAAGGCGATGGATCTGCTCGCGAAATCCCTTGCGAAGAAGCGGGTGGCCGCCTGAGGTCTTCCGACCCGGACCGTTCGGGTCCTGACGGATTGGAGCCGGCGCCTTCGGGCGCCGGCTTTTTTGTCCACACGCGATGCGCGTGGGCTCGCGTGTATAAAATGTGGCGAATCGGTGAACCGGATCGTCGATCCCTGCGTAACACTTAACGAACCCCGCCGCGGGCTTGTTGCAGCATGCAAGGGAGAGACAGATGGCCTCATCATCGTACGGAAACGGCACCGCCGACCGCCGCTTCGTGAAAGAGGCCATGAAAGCGCCCTTGCTCCAGCAGGATCACGAGCTGGAACTTGCCCGCCGCTGGCGCGACCAGAACGATGAACGCGCCCTGCATGAGCTGACCACCGCGTACATGCGTCTCGTCATCGCAATGGCGTCCCGGTTCCGCCATTACGGCCTGCCGATGCCGGATCTGGTGCAGGAGGGCAATGTCGGACTGATGCAGGCGGCCGCCCGGTTCGAGCCGTCGCGCGAGGTGCGCTTTTCGACCTATGCAAGCTGGTGGATCCGATCGTCCATCCAGGATTATGTGCTTCGCAACTGGTCCATTGTCCGAACCGGGACAACGGCGGCGCAGAAATCCCTGTTTTTCAATCTGCGCCGGCTTCGCGCACAGATCGACGATACCGACGATGGGGTGATGAGCCAGTCGAACCGAGCCTGGGTGTCCGAACATCTCGGCGTGCCCGAGCGCGACGTCGAGGCCATGGCTTCGCGGCTGTCGGCCTCCGATCGATCCCTGAACGCGCCACTGGCGGTGGATGGAGACGCAGAATGGCAGGACCTTCTGGCCGACGAGTCGCCCTCGACGGAGGACACGGTCATGGAGGCGCGCGACAGCGACCGTCGCAAGGCGTGGATTCAGGATGCGCTGAAGGCGTTGAACGAGCGCGAACTGCTGATCATTCGCCAGCGTCGATTGGCCGAAGACACCGTGACGCTGGAAACGCTGGGCAAGGAACTGGGGATCTCCAAGGAGCGGGTGCGGCAGATCGAGCACCAGGCCCTGGGAAAGCTTCGCAAGGCGCTCGAGCGGATCGTCGGCGACCCGGAAGAGGCGGGACTTCTCCCGAACCTCTAGCGCATCTTCAAGTCAATCGGAGTCAGTGAAGATGCGCTATGTTCTTGTTTTTGAGCGTTTTCTTAACGAGAACCGGTGCCCACTTCGCTCGAAAATGCTATAGAGCGCCGGTCTTTCGTTTCACTCCGGACCGTCGCTTTCCATCATTGGTCTTGCGCAAGTCTCCGTTTGCAACCGATCCTGTTTGCTCCGAACTCGATTTAAGACATCTTCACGGATGCGGATCGACCCGACGATGCCGGACGACGCATTCGAGCGCGAAATCGGTCAAGGCGGTGACGGAAACAGGCTGGCCAGGGTCCAGGCGGTTCCGGCCGCCGCGATCGTCAGTGAGACCGGGCGCACGATCCAGGCGCGGTAGCCTGCATGTGTGGACAGGGGCGTTCCGGGCAGGGCGGCACGCAAGCTCAGGGCCGCCGCCACAGCCGCGAGGCCGACGGCGACCTGGCCCAATTCGACCCCGACATTGAACGCTATGAGTGCCGGCCAGAACTGCGCGTCCGGCAGGCCGACCCCGGCGAAAGCGTCGGCAAAGCCCAGCCCGTGGACCAGTCCGAAAAGGAAGACGAGTCCGGCTCGCCAAGGTGGATCGCGACGGGCGAACGCCCCTTCGAGGCCGACCACGGCAATGCTTGCAGCGATCAAGGGCGAGACCACCGTGTCGGGCGGACTCACGACACCGGCCAGGGTGAGGCCCAGGGTCACCGTATGGGCCAGCGTGAACGCCGATACTTGCAGGGCGAGCCGGTCGGCACGGCGCGCAGCCAGGAACAGCGCGACCATGAAGAGGATGTGATCGCTTCCAGACGGCAGAATGTGTCGAACACCCAACCAAGCGTAAACCCGAAAGGTTTCGGTCCAATGACGTGTCAGGGGCGCGTCGGCGAGCGGTCCCGCCGCTCGGGTTTCGCCACTGTCCAGGTCGGAGAGGGCGCGGCACAGGGCGGGATCCAGACCACCGCCCGGGCTGCAGAACGCGTCGGCCGGGTGGGCATGGGCTGGCCGTGGCAGGATGAGGCCGACGAGCACCGCCAGCGCGAGGGCGACCAGCGGGCCGGCCCGGCCCCGCCGCGTCTCAGTGCGGTGGAAAGGGCGAGAATCGTTGCGGATCTGGGTGCGGGTGGGGGTGATCGTGGCCGGAGGACGCATCGTGGACGTGCGCATGCGGCCCGGTGTCGCCGGTGTCAATCGTGTGCGCATGCAACGGCAACCGGAGGAGCAGGAGCCCTGCCGCCAGGCCGACACCCAACGCGCCGAGACCTCTTGCCTGGGGGCTTTCCCGCAGGGGTGCCAGAAGCGGTCCCGTCGCGATGTAGAGGAGAAGTCCGGCACTGAGCGCCAGCAGGCTGGGACGCAGGGTTTCGGCGACCAGGTGCACGACCGGCAGTGAGAGCGCCGCGCCGAGCGGCGTCGTCGCCCCGGCGGCCAGGAAAGCCCAGAGCAGCGCCGGTCGGAGGGCCGCACCCTGCTGACGCATCAAGGCGAAGGCAACCACCGCCTCTGGGATTTCATGCAGGATCAGCGATGCTGCGGCGTATGTTCCAGCTTCCGGACTGGCCACGAAGGTGGCGGAATAGACCATGCCATCGATGAGGCTGTGCAGGGCCACCGCGATCAGCGGACCCAGCGCGCCGGCCGGTGCGAGGCGCGCCGCGCCCTGCGGCCCGATGGGCGCCACGAGCCGCGCGGTCGCCATTGCAAGGGTGCCCACCAGATAGCCCGCCAGAACCAGAGCGGGACCCGCCGCACCGGCATGCCCCAGCGCCTCGGGCGCGATGTGCAGCAGCGTCAGCGTCACCAGCATGCCCCCTGCGGCGATGCCGAACAGGCTGGCATGGCGAGCCGTCCAGCCGCTTTGCCAGGCAACGAGCAGAAGGCCCAGCCCCGTCACGGACGCGGCAATCAGCCCGAACAGCACGGGCGCCAGGAGGGTGAACGACATGGAAGGGCTCCGGCTGGAGACCGCGACCGCGGCCCCATCGCGGCTGAACATGTTATACTATTTCACTTTTCGCAAGCGCCTCGGCTTGCTAGATAACGCGCAGGACGCAAGACGAGGCAGGACCCATGCAGGATTCGAGATCAGGGTATTTGGTGGCGTGTGCGCTTGGCGCGGCGCTCTGGCTGGCGGGTTGCGGTTCGGGCGAACAGGCCGAGCCACCCGCGGCGACAGAGGATGCGGCGCCAGCCGCGCCGGCGGAGGCGTCCGAAGCGGAGACCACGCCCGATAGCGAGACTGGCGAGACCGCCGAAGCGGCCAGTGACGCGCCGATCGATCCTGCGCCCGTCGGCGGCGAAGCCCACGAGCACGGCCATGCGGATCTGTCGGTGGTGCTTGAGGGCGCACGGCTGACGGTGACACTGGACGCGCCGCTCGCCAATTTCGGTCTCAGTGAAGGTGGGGCCACGGACGCCGAGATTGCTGCACTGGAAGAAGCGCTCACGCCGGCCAATCGCGCCGTTGCCGTGAACACCGCAGCGGCGTGCGAGCCCGAGAGCCACGTGTTCGATGTCCGCCGGTCAGGCGATCACGCCGCCGTGACGGTGGATTTCGTCTTCAACTGCGTCCAACCCGAGGCATTGAGCAGTGTCGCCTTGATGATGTTTGACCGGTTCGAGGGTTTCGAGACGGTGGACGCGATCTTCCTGGACAATGGCGAACAGTCGGCCTTCGAACTGACCGCCCAGGCGCCTGCGGTCACGCGCTGATCGCCGTGTCGGTACCGGACCCGGCGCCTGCGGTGGCCTTGCGCGATGTCCGGTTTGCCTGGACGTCCTCCGGCCCGCCCGTGCTCGATATCGCCCGATTCGACGTCGGGCCTGGCGAGCGCGTGTTTCTGAAAGGGCCTTCGGGGTCGGGAAAGTCCACCCTTCTCGGTCTGATCGCCGGCGTTCTTGCGCCGGATGCAGGTGAAGTGCGGGTGCTTGGCCAGGACATGGCGGCCCTCAGCGGTGCCAGACGCGACCGGCTTCGCGCCGACGGGATCGGGGTCATCTTCCAGCTCTTCAATCTCGTGCCCTATCTCAGCGTAGTGGAGAACGTGACCCTGCCACTTCTGTTCTCGGACGCACGACGGAAGGCGGTCGGCAGCAATCCGGCGGGCGAGGCGCGCCGTCTCCTCGCCCGTCTCGGCCTTTCGGAAGACCTGATGGCGCGGCGGGTGACCGACCTTTCGGTGGGTCAGCAACAGCGTGTGGCGGTGGCGCGTGCTTTGATCGGTGGGCCTTCGCTCGTCGTCGCCGACGAGCCCACCTCTGCGCTGGATGCCGATACCCGCGACCGGTTCATCGCCCTGCTCCGCGATGAGGCGGAGAGATCCCGGGCCGCGCTGCTCTTTGTCAGCCACGACGCCGCGCTGTCCGGCCATTTCGAGCGCGCGGTCGATCTTGCGGAGATCAATCGAGCCTCTCCGGCCAGGGTGGAACGTGAGGAGGCCGTCTGATGCGCTCGGCGATCCTGCGCCTTGCCTGGAAGAGTCTGCTCAATCGGCGGGTCTCGGCCCTGTTGACCGTGCTTGCCGTGGCGCTGTCGGTCGGACTGTTTCTCGGGGTGGAGAAGACCCGAACGGGCGCGCGCGAGGGCTTTCAGTCGACCATTCACGGGACCGACCTGATCGTTGGTGCCCGATCGGGTCCGGTGAACCTGCTCCTGTACTCGGTGTTTCGGATCGGCGATGCGACGGCGGAGGTGTCCTGGGACTCCTATCGCTGGCTGCAGGAGCGTCCAGATGTGTCCTGGACCGTGCCGCTATCCCTGGGTGACAGCCACCGGGGCTATCGGGTGGTCGGGACGACAACGGAGTATTTCGACCGCTACGCCTATGGTGGGGGCCAGACCCTGCGAATGGCCGAGGGAGACCGGTTCGACGACCTCTTCGATGCCGTGATCGGTGCCGACGTGGCCGACGCCCTTGGTTACGAGATCGGCACGCCTCTGGTGCTGACCCATGGGCTCGGGCGGGCGGGCCTCTCCGACCATGACAACCGGCCATTCCGCGTGTCGGGCATCCTTGCGCGGACCGGGACGCCGGTCGACCGTTCGATCCATGTGTCCCTCGAGGCGATTACGGCCATCCATGTCGGATGGGAGACCGGCGCGCGGAATCCCATGGCCGACTCCATAACGGAGGACATGATCCGGGGCTTCGACCTGACGCCGCGCACAGTGACCGCGGTGCTTGTCGGTCTGGAGCAGAAAGGCACCATCCTGCGCACGCGGCGTGCCATCGACACCTATCGTGGCGAGGCCCTGATGGCGATCATACCGGGCCAGGCCCTGGCACAGCTCTGGGAGGTGACGGGCGTGGCGGAACGGGCGCTTCTGGCGGTGTCGGCCTTCGTGATCGCCGTGGGCCTCGTCTCGATCCTGACCAGTATCCTCAGCAGCCTGAACGAGCGACGACGGGAGATGGCGATCCTGCGTGCGGCGGGTGCCCGGCCCGGTCAGATCTTCGGCCTTCTGGTCGCCGAAGCGGGTCTGCTTGGTCTTGTCGGCGCCCTGCTTGGCGCCCTTCTGGTGAATGCCGGATTGGCCGTGCTCGCGCCTGCCCTGACCGACGCCTACGGGATCGTGCTTGTGGGCATCGCGCCGGGCCTGACGGATCTCTACACCCTTCTTGCCGTGACCGCGTCGGCCACCTTCATGGGGGTGTTTCCGGCCTGGGCTGCGTTCCGGCGTTCGCTCGCCGACGGCCTGACGGTGAAGATGTGACCTTGCCAACGTATGCGCGTCGCGATGAGGTGCGCGCAGTCCAGAAGGGAGACCGGAGATGTCGCTGAGACTTCACGTGCTGACGCTTATGACGGGCCTGGCGCTCGGCCTGCCACTGGCCGCAGGGGCGCAGTCCCCGCAGGTAGGCGATACCATTCCGCGTACGGGTGGGGAGGCGGCCATGTCCCGCGACGGGGTGCGCGAACTCGGATGGGAAGAGCTTATGCCCGAGGGCGAGGAAGAACGCCTCGTGCAACTCTATCAGAAGCAGATGCAGCAGCTCTACAGCCAGAGCGGCCCGATCGAGGAAGGCTCGGCCGCCGATCAGATGATCCAGATCGGCACCTTCAATACCGTCCCCGAGCTGGATGGCCTGACCATTCGCCTGCCCGGCTATACCGTGCCTTTCGAATACGGACGCGACGCCGAGATCACCGAATTCCTGCTCGTTCCCTATTATGGCGCCTGCATTCATGCACCGCCGCCACCACCGAACCAGACCGTGTTCGTGCAGACCGACAAGCCGATCAAGCTGCGCGACCTCGCACAGGCGGTCTGGGTCGAAGGCACCCTGAAGGCGCAACGCCAGGACTCCGAGCTTGCGGACGCAGCCTACACGATCACGCTCGATTCGCTGGAAAAGTATGAATACTGATCCGATCGAACGGGCGGATCGTTCAACAGGTGCCATGGGGATGATGACGATGCGGAAATCAAGCGGTTCGTTGGGGCCGGAACGCGCCGCCCGTGCCATTCTGGGGGCGTGCGGCCTGGCGCTGCTGTTGGCAGGATGTGCGAGTTCGCCAGCCTATGATGTGGTGGAGGTCCGCCCCAGTCTCGAGACCGCCCCTGCGGGTGAGACGGGCGACAGTGCTGACGACCCTGCAATCTGGGTCCACCCGGAGGTCGCCTCGCGCAGCCGGATCCTTGCGACCAACAAGCAGGAAGGGCTGGTGGTCTACGGGCTCGACGGTGCCGTGCGCCAGCGCCTCCCTGTTGGACCGATCAACAATGTCGACCTCCGGCCAACGCCGGAGCGATCCCACGACCTTGCCGTGGCGAGTCATGACGGGCGCGACGCCATCAGCCTTTTCGACATCGACCGGAACAGTGGGGACGTCGTCCATGTGCTCGACATCGCCACGGGCAAGTCCGAGCCCTACGGGATCTGCCTTGGCATGATCGACGACCGGCCCACGGTCGGCGTCACCTACAAGGATGGCACCGTCCAGCTCTGGACTCTGATCGGCACCGGCGATGGACTGAATGGCGTCCTGACGCGTATCGCAGCCGTGGGCAGCCAGCCGGAAGGTTGTGTCTTCGACGATGCACACGCCCGATTGTTCGTGGGCGAGGAGGCGGTCGGTCTCTGGTCGCTGGACCTTGCCGATCCGGATAGCGCCTTCGCGGCAGTCGATTCAGTAGGGTCGGGAAGCGGACTGGTCGCCGATGTGGAAGGCGTGTCGATCTGGCGTGGCGCCGACGGTGGCGGGTTTATCGTCGCCTCTGCCCAGGAGGCGGACCGCTTCGTGGTGTATGACCGCCTCCCGCCCCATGCGGTGCGCGGTGTTTTCCAGATCGTTGCCGACCCCGTGACCGGGATCGACGCCGTGACCCATACCGACGGCCTCGACATCGTGTCGGCGCCCTTGCCGGGCTACCCGGCGGGCCTTCTCGTGGTTCAGGATGACGGAAACCCCGCGCCGGAGCAGAACCAGAATTTCAAGCTGGTCGACTGGCGGGCTGTCGCTGAAGCGTTGGTACCGGCAGGTTCAGCCACAGACGCCGACCGCTGACACCGAGAAGAAAGGGCGGCCCGCTTGGACCGCCCCTTCCACACTCTACCCATACTCTACTGGGTGGGGTTGTAGCGCAAAACAGCTAACGTTTCATCAAAATTGTCATGGCGGCGTGCAGATCGGCGTGGGTTCGGTCGAGTTCGCGCCCAGGACACGGGCGACCTGGGCACGATTGGCGCAGGGACCGGTGCTTTAGCGCATCTTCAAATCAATCGGAGTCAGTGAAGATGCGCTATGTTCTTGTTTTTGAGCATTTTCTTAACGCGAACCGGTGCCCACTTCGCTCGAAAATGCTTTAAAGCGACGGTCTTTCATTTCACTCCAGACCGTCGCTTTTCATCATCGGTCTTGCGCAAGTCTCCGTTCGCAACCGAGTCCGCTTGCTCCGGACTTGCTCTAACGCGCCTCGGGGTCCTGGCCGTTGTTGATCCGCGCCCGCAATTCCTTGCCAGCCTTGAAGTAGGGCACCGATTTTTCCGGGACGTGAACGGTTTCGCCTGTGCGCGGGTTTCGGCCCGTCCGGGCGTCGCGATGGCGGACCGAGAACGCGCCAAATCCGCGAAGCTCGACGCGTTCCCCCCGGGCCAGTGCATCTGCAATCTCGTCGAGAATGACGGCCACGACCCGTTCAAGATCTTCCGCTGGAAGATGCTTGTAGGACTCCGCGAGTTTGGCAACAAGTTCCGAGCGCAACATGACCCTGTAATTAAACGCATTTGCGGCGGGAGTGTAAGCCCCCGCCGCAGTCATTTTGCGTATTTTTTCGCGACGACCGCCTATTCGGCCATCAGTGTCCGCGCCTGGGCGATCCAGTCGTCACGTTCGAACCGGCCCTGAATAGCCAATTCCTCTTCAAGTGTGGCGATCTGTTCGGCGTTCAGGTTCGCAATCTGCCAGAAGTGGAAGACTCCCGCATCATTCAGCTTGCCTTCCAGAACCTTGCCAAGACCCTTGATCTGCTTGAGGTCATCGGCCTCGCCGACCGGTGCTGTCAGCCGGCCATTGGCGTCGGTCTCTGCGCCGGCCTTGCCGCTTCCGGCCGGGCCGGACGCGGGGGCAGTGGTGTCGCCGTCGGCCGTTCCGGCACTGGCACCCGATCCGGTTGCAAGGGCCGCGCCCAGGATGTCGCCAAGGGACGCGCCGGAATCGGCCGAGCCATACTGCGCCACCGCTTCCTGTTCCTCGGCGATCTCCAGTGCCTTGATCGACAGGCTCACGCGGCGTGATCCCTTGTCGAGCTGGGTGACCTTGGCGTCAATCTTGTCCCCGGTGGCGAAGCGTTCGGGCCGCTGCTCGGACCGGTCGCGCGACAGGTCGGAACGGCGGATGAAGCTGCGCATCGGGGGATCGCCGAATTCCACCTCGATCCCGCCGGAGGTGACCTCGGTGACCACGCAGGTGACCACGGTGCCACGGCGCAGACCGCCATCGGAAAGCGGATCCCCGGCCAGTTGCTTCATCCCGAGCGAGATCCGTTCCTTGTCCACGTCCACGTCTAGAACCTGGGCGCGCACCACGTCGCCCTTGTTGTAGGCCTGGATCGCCTCCTCGCCGGACTTGTCCCAGGCGATGTCGTTGATGTGGACCATCCCGTCCAGTTCCGGGCCGAGACCGACGAACAGGCCGAATTCGGTGATCCCGCGGATCTCGCCTTCGACCTCGGTGCCGATGGGGTGTTCGGCCAGGAAGGCGGACCAGGGATTGTCCTGGGTCTGCTTGAGGCCCAGAGAGATGCGGCGCTTGTCGGCGTCGACGTCGAGCACTTCCACGTCGACTTCCTGAGAGGTGGCGACGATCTTGCCGGGATGGACGTTCTTCTTTGTCCAGCTCATTTCGGAGACGTGGATGAGCCCCTCGACACCGTCCTCGAGCTCCACAAAGGCGCCGTAATCGGTGATGTTCGTGACCTGACCGGTGAGGCGCATGCCCACCGGATACTTGAGGTCCACGCCTTCCCAGGGGTCGGCTTCGAGCTGCTTCATGCCGAGCGAGATGCGCTGGGTGTCGTGATTGATCTTGATGATCTGCACCTTCACCGTGTCGCCAACATTCACGACCTGGCTCGGATGGTTGACCCGCTTCCAGCTCATGTCGGTCACATGCAGCAGGCCATCGATGCCACCGAGGTCCACGAAGGCACCGTAGTCGGTGATGTTCTTCACCACCCCGTCGCGCACATCTCCCTCGGCCATGTTGCCGACGATCTCGGCGCGCTGCTCGGCCCTGTTCTCTTCCAGGATCGCGCGCCGGGAAACGACCACGTTCCCGCGCGGACGGTCCATTTTCAGGATTGCGAATGGCTGCGTCTCGCCCATCAGAGGGGTCACGTCGCGCACCGGTCGAATGTCGACCTGCGATCCGGGAAGGAAGGCGTTGACGCCGCCCAGGTCGACCGTAAAGCCACCCTTCACGCGTCCGACAATGGCACCCTTCACCGGGTTCCCGGCGTTGAAGGCGTCTTCCAGGCGAATCCAGCTTTCCTCGCGACGGGCCTTGTCGCGCGACAGGATCGCATCGCCAAGCGCGTTCTCGATCCGGTCGAGATAGACTTCGACGATCGAACCGACTTCCGGCTTGGTCTCGTCATTGTTGAACTCGCGCATCGGAATGCGGCCCTCGGTCTTCAGGCCCACATCGACGATGACGAAATCGTTCTCGATCGCCGTCACGGTGGCAGGTACCACCTTGCCTTCGGTCATTGCCGCCGCGGCCGCGCTGTCCTCGAACATCGCGGCAAAATCATCGGTGGAGGGGTTCAGTGTTGTTTCGGTGTCCATTCGGTGTCCGTGGGGTCGTCTAGTTTGGGGTTGGGCTCCGCCACAGCGCCCCGCCGCCCAGACGGGACGGTGTGACGCACTCCAGGCGGATGCGAACTCGTGCGGATGGCGGGCGACCGGCCTTTGGATTTAGCGTGTGCGGAAGCCGGTTCGGCATCCGGCTGCTAGGACCGGTCTGGAAACTGTCGGGCGCGCACCGCTTCGATCACAGTCAGCGCCTTTTCCACAGCCGCGTCTATAGACAGGTCGGTCGTGTCGATCAAGACGGCGTCGTCGGCGCGTTTCATTGGCGCGTCCTTCCGGCCGCGATCACGGGCGTCGCGCTCGTTCAACTGCCTGATCATTTCATCCTGGGGAAGGGGCGTGCCCGCCGCAGCGAGTTCGGCGCAGCGCCGGCGGGCCCGTTCCTCCACGGCCGCGTCGATCCAGAGCTTCACATCCGCTTCGGGGCAGATCACCGTGCCGATGTCGCGCCCGTCCAGAACCGCGCCACCCGGCTGACGGGCGAAGACACGCTGCAGGTCGAGGAGCGCCTGGCGCACCTCTCCCAGCGCGGCGACCTTGCTCGCGGCCTGGCCGGCCTCAGCCGTCCGCAGCCGGGCGTCCGGCAGGTCCGTCATGTCCAGCGAAGCGGCAAGCCGGGCCAGCGCCGGCCCGTCGTCCAGTGCAAGGCCGGCGTCCATCGCACGCACGCCCACGGCGCGGTAGAGCCGTCCCGTGTCGAGGTGCGGCAGACGGTAATGGGCGGATATCCTGCGCGCCAGCGTGCCTTTCCCGGACGCCAGCGTGCCGTCTATGGCGATGATCATGGTTGGCCCTCGCGGATGTCGGCGCCTAGGGCGGTCATGTCGGCCAGGAAGGCGGGGTAGCTCGTTGCGATCATGGAAATGTCGTCGACGCTCACCGGCGACTTGCTGGCCGTTCCCATGACGAGAGCACTCATCGCGATTCGGTGATCGTGGCGGGTCTCGACCAGACCGCCGCCGGGAGGAGGGCCACCGCAGCCCTGGACGGCAAACCCGTCAGGGCGTTCCTCGGCCTCGACCCCGTTCGCGCGAAGCATCGCCACGATGGCGGCGATGCGGTCGCTCTCCTTGACGCGCAATTCCTCGGCACCGCTGACCACGGTCTCGCCGGTGGCAAAAGCGGCGGCAACGGCGAGGATCGGAAACTCGTCGATCATCGATGCAACGAGGCGTTCCGGCACCACGATGCCCTTGAGCCCGCAGGCTTCGGCCTGCAGATCGACCAGCCGCTCGCCCGCCGCCTCGCCCGTCGCTTCCGCACCGATGGGTGCCCCCATCAGGGCCAGCGCCTGCACGAGGCCGTCCCGGGTCTCGTTGGACAGGACGCCTTCAACCAGGACGCTGCCGCGCGCCGCCACGGCCGAAGCGACCAGCGCAAAGGCGGCAGAGGACGGATCGCCCGGAATCTCGGTCTCGATCGCGGTCAGCGCCTGGCCGCCGGCAAGCGTCACCGTCTGGCCGCCTCCCGGCGTTGCGGTTCGGGTCAGCCGGACGCCGAAGCCGCGCAGCATCTTCTCCGTATGGTCGCGGGTCGTGCGTGCCTCCCGCAAGGTCGATGTCCCCTCGGCGCCGAGCGCCGCGAGCAGGATGGCGGATTTCACCTGGGCCGATGCAACGGGGGGCGTGTAGTCGATCGGCGCGAGTCCCCGCCGCCCCGTGATTTCGAAGGGGAGACGCCCGTCGGGTGCGGCGGTGTCGACGAGCCCCATCTGCCGGAGCGGTTCGAGGATGCGATTCATCGGTCTCCGGCGCAGGCTGTCGTCGCCCGTGAGCCGAGCGGTCAGATCATGGCCTGCCATGGCACCCATCATGAGCCGCGAGCCGGTGCCGGAATTGCCGAAATCGAGCACACCGCCCGGGCTCGACAGTCCGCGGCCTCCCACGCCGGTCATGCGCCAGCGGCCGGGGCCCAGCCGGGTGACACCGGCGCCCAGCGCCGCCATGGCGTCGCCGGTGCGCAGGACATCGTCACCATCGAGCAGGCCGTCGAATGTGCTCGTGCCCTCTGCGAGCCCGCCGAGGATCAGCGCCCGGTGAGAGCACGACTTGTCGCCCGGCGCGCGCAGCACGCCGGACAGGCCGGCAACGGGATGGGATGTCCAGGGCATGGAGGCTCTCCAACACGGGGCGCGCGCAGATAATTTTGCGCTTTGACAGGGCGGTGCGTTCATGGCAAGCGCGCGCCGACATCGCAAGAATTCAGATGGGAGCAGGCCCCCGTGTCGAAACCTGAACTCGGAACAAAGCAGCTTTGTCCGTCGTGCGGCGCCAGGTTCTACGACCTGAACCGGCGCCCGGCGGTCTGCCCCAAATGCCAGACGGCGTTCGATCCCGACGATGACGTGGTGAAGACGACCAAAGCCAAGATGAAGGCCAAGGCCGCCGCGACGCGGGCCCGTCCCGACGATGACGAGGACGATCTCGAGGAAGACGACGACGAGGTCGAGGCCGCGGCGCCTGTGGCCGACGCAGGTGACGATGAGGAGGAGGACGACACCGACACCTCCGCCCGCGAGCTTGGCGAGGATACGGACGACGTGGTTCTGTCGACCGACGACGAAGAGGATGACAGTGCCGTGCCCGGCGCCCCCGCCGGCTTCCAGGAGGACAGCCTGGACGAGGACGACGATGAGGACGATAGCGGACTGATCCTCGACGACGATGATGACGACACGTTCAGCCTCGACGATGACGATCAGGACATCGACGTGGGCGAGGATGACGACATTTCTGGCGAGCCGACCGAAGACAAGACTTGATCGCCGGACGCGGGCGCCTTATTACCCGCAACTTCCCAACCCGTGGGGCCATAGCTCAGTTGGGAGAGCGCTTGAATGGCATTCAAGAGGTCGGCGGTTCGATTCCGCCTGGCTCCACCAATCTGGCTATTGCGAAGGCCATAACGTCACGGGGCGAATGGGCGGACTGGGGCATGGCCGTGCAGGCTGAGGCCGGCTCAAGCGGGGCTTGCGGCCACGGGCCATCTCGCCACGTTACGGGCCGCGCGAACCTGGCCGCGTCGCAGCCGCCTCTATCAGTTGGTGGCCGACGCCGTGCGAATGTCGTTGTTCAGGGACGCGAGTTCGACACTGACGATATAGGCCTTCTCGCTGGTCATCCCGGCCATGATCTGGCCGGCCTGTTCGCTCGGTAGCAGACGCAGGAAGCCGGCCGCGAAGCTTGGATCCATCTGGTTGAAGATGTTGGCCGCCTGATCGGCCTTCATGGCGCCATACATCATCGCCAGGTGCTGCATGTCCTCGTCGGCAGCGACCTGCATCTCGCGCCACCGGCCGTCGAGGGCTTCCTGCAGGGTCTTGAGCTCGGCCGTCTGGCGCTCAAGCTCCTGCTCCCAGGCCTTCAGCGCAAGGCGTTCCTGCTCCATCCGCTCCGTCTCGGCGTTCAGGAAGGACTGGTCTTCGGCCAGAAGGTTCGCCGTCTCGCCACTGAAGCAGATTTGCCCGTTGCCCGGCACCTGGCTGAACGCGTCCGGGTCGCCGAGATCCACCTCGCCGCCCGTGTCCGCCGCCGAGGCAGTGGTTGTGGGCGCGTTTTCGGCTTCGGCGAAGTTGCTGAACACGAGGCGTGTGGCGCCGCCCAGGGTGAACAGGACGCCCAGCGTGACCAGGACATGCGATTTTCGGGTGGCGTTAATATTCATAGCTGAAGCGCGATTTGCCCCCTGCCGAAACCGGTTCACCGCCCTGGAGGTAGGAGTCTGACCGAGCCATTCCCTCTTCCGGCATCAGCGTTCGCATTTGCCGCATCATCGCAGACATTTCAACAATACGGTCGCGGGATTCTTCGAGCATGTCACGCATCGACGTGCTGAGCTCCCCATGGGCAGCGTTGACCTGCTCGAGCGCAGTGGCGTGGGTCGATTCCATGCTGGCGTTCAGGTCGGAAATCCGCGCGCACATCCTGTCGGCCTCGTCGAGCAGCTTCGACAGCCGTGTCGCGAGTTCGCCGGCATGGGCGCGCGTCTCCTGGGTCGTGGCGGACATGGCCGAGATCGATTTTGACAGGGCCATGATCGTCGCGCCAAGGCCGTCTCGGGTGTCCTGCAGCGCTTTCAGCCTGCGGCTGAGCACGAAGCAATAGCCGCAGGCGGCCAGCGATACGAGGATGATGGCGATGTCGGTGGGCTGGACGCTCATGCGGTCACCTTAGCAGAAACTCGGTAATCAGCACGCCATCGGCCACCGACCCGCCGAGGACAAGCTCTGCACGCCGCGCCAATTGTTCGCGCATCTCCGAATAGAAGCCGGGATCCTCGAAATCCTCCAGTTCCACAGCCCTCAGATAATTCACGAAGGCATCGATCAGGACCGGCTGGGCGTCCTTTACCTGACCGGCATTGCCCTTTTTCGTGACGACAGCGATATTCATCTTCAGGTAGCGCGTTGCCGGTGCGCTGCCAATGGTGACGATCAGCTCTTCAAGGTCGACATAGTCCCGGTTGAGGTCCACGGCTGGAGGCGCCGGCGCCGCCGCCTCGGTGACTGTGGGGCAGGGGGCCGTTGATGCCGATCCTTCGGGTGTCAGTAAAAAAACTGTCGCAAGTGTCGTGGCGAACGACCCCACCGCCAGGACGGCTAACCCGAACACCCCACCACCCTGTTTACCCGCCGGTTTGGCATCTGCCGTTTCTTCGCTGTCAGCCATCTAGACCTCGCAAAACGATCCCAGCGTCGCAGGCTCCTTTTAGGACGACCTGTAGTAAAGGAAGCGTTAATGATTTCCGGGTGTAACGTTAACTATCTTGGGTGGGCGGAATCGCGCTAGCCCATAGCGTTAATGATTCGAGATGGCCGGCAGGGGGCTCATGAAGTTCATCGACACGCTACGTGCCCTGCCCCTGCAACGGCAGCTCATGCTCGCCGGCGCGGTGCTCGGTGTCGTCCTGGCGATGACCGTGCTGGTGCGCGGAGCGATGCAGTCGCCGATGGCGCTCCTCTATTCCGGGCTCGATCCCAGTCACGCTGGAGAGGTCATTCAGGAGCTGGAGCAGCGCGGCGTCACGTACGAGATCCGGGGCGAATCGATTTTCATCCCTGAGTCGCAACGCGACGCGGTCCGGTTCTCTCTGGCCCAGCAAGGCCTGCCGAAACAGTCCGTGCAGGGCTACGAGCTGCTCGATGAGGTCAACGGCTTCTCGGTCACCTCGGAAATGTACAACGCCACCTACTGGCGCGCGAAGGAGGGCGAGCTTACACGCACGCTGCTGGCGATTCCGGGCGTGGAGTCGGCCCGGGTGCATATCGGGGCGAACCTGCGCAGCGGCTTCTCTCGGTCGCAGCCTGCACAGACGGCTTCGGTAACCCTCGCCGCCGCCCGTCAGCTCGACCCGGCGCAGGCCGAGGCGATCCAGTATCTGGTTGCGCTGGCCGTGCCAGGCATGTCGCCGGATGAGGTTGCGGTCATCGATGCGCAACGCGGCATCCTGGCTGGACCCGGGACGGACAAGATGGAGTCGCCGGCCGCCGCCGCCGGCACCCAGGCGGAAAGGCTCGAACAGAAGATCATGCGCCTGCTCAGCGCCCGCGTCGGGCCTGGTAATGCCCAGGTTTCGGTCAGCGTGGACGTAAGCCGGGAGCGGCAGAGGACCTCGGCGGTCACCTATGATCCGCGGTCGCGCGTGATCCGGAGCCGCACGATCAATGATGTCACGGAGGCCAGCGAGGGAACCCAGCCAGGTCTCACCGTTGCCAGCAATCTGCCCCAGGGCGAGGCGGAAGGCGGTGCGACAAATTCCAGCAATGTCCGGAATTCATCCGAGAGCGTGTCCTACGAGATGAACGAGACCCGCACCGAAACGGAAACGCTGCCCGGTCAGGTTCAACGCGTTTCGGTTGCCGTGCTGCTGAACGAGACGGCGCTCGGCCTCGAGCCCGGGGCGCCTGAGGCCGACGTGCAGGCACGCGAAATCATCGGCGAGTTCGAGGAGCTGATCCGGTCGGGCGCCGGGCTCGACATGGCCCGGGGGGATACGCTGACCGTGGAGCTCATGCCGTTCCTGGACCTGCCGACGGAAGACATGGTTTCCGCGCCCGGCCTGTTCGAGCAGCTCATGCAGCGCTATTTCTGGTCGGCGCTTCAGGTCCTGCTCCTGGGGCTCGTCGTCATCGCCCTGGGTCTGGGGGTGATCCGGCCGCTGCTCACACAACGCAGCCCGGCCCAGGCCGGCACGGCAGTCCAGGGCGCCATCGGCGGCGCGCCAGGCATGCTCGACGCCCCGTCGAACGAACAGCCGACTGATCCATTCGAATACTTGCGGGACTATGCCCGCGACCGGCAGGACGAAACGGCCGCCCTGCTTCAGGAATGGCTGAACGAAGACCGGAACGTCGCTGCAAATGAGTGAGCCCCTGTTCGCCCGGTTTCCACGGTTCGACCGCGTCCCGGAGACGACGCCGTCGCAGAGGCTGCGCCGCCTGGTGAGTGCCCAGGCCCTTGCGCCGCCACCGCGCGACCCGGAGCCACGCCCTGCGCCCGAGCCGGAAGCGGACGCCGCGCCGGCGGCAGATTCGGGCGATGAGCCCGCGAAAGCCGACCCGGTGGCGCCCTCGCCCGAGCCTGCGGATCCTGAAGAGGTCAAGGCCCTGATCGGCGCACTCGGCACCGCCATCGCAGAGGCGGCCCGGGACGCTCAGGCCGAAGCGGTGGTGGCCTTGCGGACCATGGCCGAGACATTGTTTCCGGCGCTGTCGGACGCCTTCCTCGCCGAGGAGATCGTCCGGCACCTGCGCGACTGGCTGCCGGTTTCGGCGGCAGGCGTAACGATCACCGCGCCCGATGCGCTGCACCCGATGCTGGAGGCGGCGCTGGCGCGGTCACCGGACCTGGCGGCGCGTGCCACGCTGGTGTCGGGTCGGGAAAGCGGCGACACCCAGGTGCGCGTGTCGTGGCGCACCGGGGGACTGGATTTCGATTTCGACGGGCTCCTTGCAGCCTGTCTTGCCCGGCTGGAACCCGCACAACCAAGAAATGGGGTGTAAGACATGGCGATTCCCGAACAGGCCACGCAGGAAACCGAGCTTGTCGATACCAGCGACTCCGCGTCGATCCAGAAATCGAAGCGATCAATCTACCAGGTTCCGGTTACCGTCACCGTGTCCCTCGGCCAGATGCGTCTCAGCGTGTCGGATGTGCTCGACCTGCAGTCCGATTCGATCGTGCCATTGAATGCGCGCCTCGAGGATCCGGTCGAGCTGACGATCGACAACAGGGTCATCGCCCGTGGCGACCTCGTAGAGACGGACGAGGGCGGCCTTGCTGTCCGGATCACCGAGATCCCCGAGGAGGCCCCGATTGATCATGGCTAGGATGCCGGGCCTTCTTCGGGCCGGTTTCCTTCTCTGCATTGCGGTGGCCTGGCTGGCGGCGCCTGCGCTCGCCCAGGACGTGCCGCCGGGACCGGCCGACGCGCTCGCCGACATGCTGAGCCCTGAGGCCGACGGACGACTGAGCGCGTCTGTCATCCAGCTGTTCATCCTGGTGACGGTGCTGAGTCTTGCGCCGGGCATCGCCATGATGGTGACCTGCCTCCCCTTCTTGGTGATCGTCTTCTCTTTCATGCGTCAGGCGCTGGGGGTTCAGCAGGCGCCCCCGAACATGATGATCATGGCGCTGGCCATGTTCCTGACCTTCTTCGTCATGGAGCCTGTCTTCATGACCGCGTGGCAGGAAGGGATTCAGCCCTACATGAATGGCGAGATCGGGGAGGCCGAAGCCTGGCTGCAGTCCACGGACCCCTTTCGCGCCTTCATGACCGCGCGCACCGATCCCGAGGCTTTGTCCACCCTGAGTGACGCGCTCAATCGCCAGCTCGTCGAAGGGGAGGCGCCTTCCTTTGCCATGCTGGCCACCGGCTTCATGCTGTCGGAGATCAAGCATGCGTTTCAGATCGGTTTCGTGGTCTTTCTGCCATTCATGATCATCGACCTGGTGGTTGCGTCCGTCCTTATGGCGGTTGGCATGATGATGGTGCCGCCGACCGTCGTGTCACTGCCCTTCAAGCTGGGCTTTTTCGTTCTGGCCGATGGGTGGCTGAAGATCACCGAGGCCGTGTTGCGGGGGTATGCCGGATGAGTACCGACTCCAGAGCCGAGGCCGGACAGACGGCCGTGGTCCATTCGCTGGCTGCCAAGCGGGCCGAGGTCGCGCGCCAGTCTGCCGGTGAGGTGACGCCTGCCCAGCGCGCGGCGGTCATCATCGCCATGCTGGGCGAGGAGGCCGCCCGGCCGATCGTCGACAAGCTCGGTGACCGGGAACTCACCCGGGTTGTCGCGGCGCTGGAGAGCATTTCGGTGCTCAGCCGCGAGGCTCTGGTCGAGATCGTCGTCGACTTCCTGACGAGCCTGCACAAATCGTCCGGTGCCCTTCGAGGTGGGCGCGACACCGCCCGAGAGATCGTCGGCAGTCTCGTGGACTCCCGCCGCCTCAGCGTCATTCTCGGCGAGGCGCCGCGTGAGACGGGCCAAGACCCGGCTGGAACAGAGGACACGGGTGACGTCTGGAGCCGGCTCGCGCGCCGGAAACCGGCCGCCATTGCGGCCTATCTCAGCGGGCTTACCCCGAACCTCATCGCGCTGATCCTTCGGAAACTGGATGTTGCGGCCTCCTCCGAAGTGCTGTGCCATCTCGACGAGGCGCGTCTTGTGCCGACCATGGGGTTCCTGGTGGACGTCAAGCCCATGGATCCCGGGATCGAGTCCGTGGTGGCGCGCATGGTCGAAATGGAGTTCCTAAACGGCGAACCGGACGCCGATGAGGAGGACCAGTCCCATCTGGAGGCGATCGGCGAGATGCTGACCCTGATCCCAGATGAAAAGCGCGAGAGCCTGGTCGCCTACCTCAAGCGCGAACATGAAACAAAGCTTCGGCGTATCGAACAGTCGATCCTCACGATCGAGGCCTTGCCGGCGATCCTGCCACGCAACAGCGTCCCGGTCGTGTTCCGGGAATTGGAGGGGTCCGTTCTGACAAAGCTGCTCGGCACGTTCCAGACGGCCTATCCCCAGGTCGCCGAATACTTGTTGGGCAACATTTCATCGCGGATGGCAGACCAGTATCGCGACGACCTGACGGACTTCAAGCCGCTGCCCGAAGCCGAGGCCGAGGCGTTGCAGCGCGAGTTCCTGACCACGCTCATGGGCCTCAAGCAGCGGGGCGTGATCACGCTGGAACGCCCGGCCCCCGAGCCTGACAAGGAAGAGGATTCCGGCTGAACCAGCAGCCTGCCGCATGCACGCCGTTCGGAGACGGGGGCTCTACGTCGCCATCTGACGTCAAAGAAGAGTCGAACAGGGCAGGCGCCAGCTCGGGTCAGGAAACACTCGCAGACGGGATGTCAGCGCAACGTCCGAAACCCGAATTGACCGAAAGCCGGGTTGGCGAGCTGGCGGCGCGTCAGCGGATGACCAGATCTGCGTGGATGGCGCCCGCCGCACTCATCGACCGGATGATGTCCACCATTTCCTGAGGTGAGACGCCCAGCGCGTTGAGACCCGCTATCAGCTCCGAAAGCGTCGCATTGGACTCCAGCAGCGCGATGTTCTGATTACCGGTTTCCTCGATCTCGATCTCCGAGCGTGGCAGGGTGATCGTCTCTCCCTCCGCAAACGGATTGGGTTGGGACACGACAGGGGTCTCCCGGATCGTGATCGCGATGTTGCCCTGGGCTATGGCGACCTTCGAGATCGTCACATCCTCTCCCAGAACGATCGTGCCCGACTGCTCGTCGATCACGATGCGCGCCCGGGTCGCGACCTTGACCGGCAGGTTCTCGATATCGGCCAGGATGCGAGAGGGCGATCCGGACAGGCTACGAAGATTGAGGTCGATCGTCCCCGGATCGCGAACCGTCGCGACGCCCGTACCGAGCGCCCGGTTGATCGTGTCCTCGATCCGCGCGGCCGTGGTGAAGTTCGGATCCCTCAGGGCCAGGACCATTTCGTCGCGGCCGTTGAAATCGAAATTGATCTCCCGCTCTACCCGGGCACCTGATGGAATGGCGCCGGTGGTCGGAATGCCCTGGCGGGTGCGCGCGCCCTGGGCCTGCACGTCAAGGCCGCTTACCACGATCGCACCCTGGGCGACCGCGTAGACATTGTTGTCGGCGCCCTTGAGGGGTGTAAGCACCAGCGTCCCGCCTTCGAGACTCTCGGCGTCGCCGATGGAGGCCACCGACACGTCGATTGTGGATCCGTTGCGCGCGAAGGGCGGAAGCGTCGCGGTCACCAGGACCGCCGCGACGTTCTGGGGCTTGATTTCCTCACCCTGAACATTGATGCCGAGACGCTCAAGGATATGGGACAGCGAGTCCTCGGTATACGGAGAATTCCGTACCGAATCTCCCGTTCCGTTCAGGCCGACGACAAGGCCGTAACCTACCAGATCGTTCTGCCGGACGCCCTGCACGTCGACCACGTCGCGGATCCGCACCTGGGCCTGCGCCGGCGCCGGCAACGCCAGGACGGCCACGGTGAGCGCGGTCATCACGCATGCGGCAAGGGCGGCGAAACGGGCCATAGGCTTACCTCAGATAATTCAGCAGGCTGAGATTGGCGAGCCGTGATGTCAGCAGGTACGCGGCTTCGAGATTGCGCTCAAGCTCCCGTAGTTCGGTTGCGGCCTCATATTGGTCGCGCGCGGCCATGTCGTTGAACAGATCGGCCAGAAGGGTTTCTTCCGCGTCTATGGTTTCCAGCCGTTCAGCGATTTCGGCCTGTACCACGCCCCTGTCGGCACGCAGCGTCATGACCTGAGCCTGGCCCTCGCTCACCCGCTCGGACGCGGTGTCCAGGATGGACGGGTTGGCCTCGATCAGGGCCGGCTGGTCGCCCGGTGCGGAGATGGCATAGACCGCCAGTCCCGACACCAGACGCCGGAGACCGGGGTCCATGCCGGTGACGGCGTCGGGATCTGTGGCCGTCTCGGTTCCCGAATAGATGTCGGTTCGCCAGCCACCGGCGGGATCATTGAAATAGTCGTCGAGTTGCGCTTCGAAGTCGGCGGCGTCTGTGGCCGTTTCGGCTATGGTGCGGATATCGGCGAGCAGTTCGCCCACCGGCGCGAAGGGTTTGGTGGATGTCGCGTCACCGGAGAAGAGGTAGCGCTCGCCATATCGCGCGTTCAGGGCGCTGAAGGCCTGTTCCAGCGCCGACTCCGCGCCGCGCGCGGCGGCAGCCTGGCCGGGTCCATCCTCTGCGCCGCGCGCCGCGAGCATCCGGACATGCACTTCGTTGGTGTCGTCGTGAAGGTCCGTGAGGCTGCGCTGGATCATGTCGAGCCGGGCCTCGCGAAAGCCGATGCGCGTGCGCTCCTGTTCGAGATCCGTCACGGCCTTCTGGCTGAGCATGGCCTTGCCGATCGTGCCGCCGAGGTGGCCGGTCAGGTCGGCGCGACGACCGGTCGTGGATTCCTCCGCGGCCGTTTCGATCCGCCCACGGAGGTCGGCAACCGTGTCTGAGAGGCGCCCGCCGATCAGGGCGCTCAGGGGCGGCAGATCGATCATCCTAGAGCTCCATCAGCCGGTTCAGCATCTCATTGGCGACCTGGATCACCCTCGCATTCGCGGCGTAGGCCTGTTCGATGAGCAGAAGGTCCTGCATCTCCGCGTCGGTATCGACCGCAGTCTGAGCCTGCTCGGCATCCCGCAGCATGGCGTGCTGTGCGGTAGTGGAAGAGAGGACCGCATCGTAACCGACACGCTTCTGTCCGGTCAGCGAGGCGAAATGACCGACCAGTTCGGTGGAACTGAACGCGCCCTGGATACCGCTCTCATCGATGGCGTTGACGGTCGTCACGCCGTCGAGCAGGCCCTGCAGGATGTCGGCATAGCCTGTGGGACCTGGTGCCGCAGCCTCAAGTCCGTCGCGCAGGCGCCAGGCCTCGCCGCCCTGGGCAGGATCGACGGCCGGATTCAGCGCGATCCGTCCGGCCAGTCCCGGATCGCCCGTGCCGGCACTGTCGACGAACAGCCCCGGATCGCCAGGCGTTTTCGTTGGATCGATGGAATCGGCCGAGAGCCGGCCAATCAGGTCGCCCGCGAGCGTGTCGAGCTGGGCCTGAAAGCCCGGCAGGTCCTGATCGCGCAGGGTGAACAGCGCGCCGAACAGTCCGCTGGACACGGCGCCGTAAGAGGTCGCGCCTGGCGTCAGGTCGACACCCTCGACGGTCAGTCGCGACAGGTCTCCCGTCTCGACCGTCTGGCCAGCCTGAAAGGCAGTGGAGACCTCGAACTCGAGCTGCTTGGCGGTTCCTGCCACCAGGTAGACCCCTTCCTGGGTCAGGACGTCCACGCGGCCGCGATCGCGCTCAATGACTTGCAGCGGCATGTATTCGGCGACGGTATCGAGCGCGCGCTGGCGTTCGTCCTTGAGGCCGGCGGCGCGGTTGGTGAACTCGCCCGCGCTGGCGATCTCGCCGTTCAGACGCTCGATGTCCTTCAGCGCGGCATTGACTTCCAGTACGCCGTCGGAAATCGCGCGGTCAGCCTCCTTGCGCTGGTTTGCCACCATGTCGGTCAGGGCGTGGAACTCGCCGATGATCGATTGCGCCGCGCTCAGCGTCACGTTCAGATCGGCGCTGCTTTCCGGGGCGGCCACCGCGTTTCGCAGGCCGCGCTCGAAGTCGGCGAAGTGCTGGAACAGCCCTGTTCCCTCCGCGGTGTCGCCGAGCCGTGCCGAGATGGTCTGCCAGGCCGAGGACAGCACGTTGGCCTGTGCCAGGTCGCTGCCTGCGGCGCGTCGCTGAGCCGTGAGGACGGCGTCCTGGGACCTGGCGATCCCTTCGGCACGTACGCCATTGGAGTCGCCGGCGACGAGCTGCTCGCTGAGGACCAGGGAGCGCCGCACATAGCCGGGCGTGGCGGCATTCGCCACGTTGTTGGCCACGATGTCCGCCCTCAGACCGTTGATCTGAAGGCCGCTGCGGGCCGCGTCGATGGCGCCTGACAGGCTCATGTGACTGAGGGCCTAGCCAACCCGGGCGCCTAGCGCTTCAGGTTGGTGGTTTCCTGCAGCATCTCGTCCACCGTCTGGACGATCTTCGCATTCGACGAATAGGAGCGCTGCGTCTCGATCAGGTCTGTAAGCTCGGAGGCAATGTCGGTGGTCGATTCCATCAGGGCATAGCCAGACATGCCACCCACCGGTCCGGTTCCGGCATCCCAGAGGTACAGGTCGCCGCTGGCCGCGGACACCGAGAAGGCCTGCGAATCGCGCGCGTTCAGGCCGTTCATGTTGGGCACGTCGCCCACGGGGATCTGGTAAAGGGTGCGGCGAAGTCCGGTGTCGTAAATGGCCTGGAGGAAGCCGCGCTCGTCGACCTCCACCGTTTGCAGATCGCCGATGGGCGCCCCGTCCTTGGTGATCTCGGTCGGAGCGAACGGCGCGGACAGTTGCGTGATGCCGACCGTATCGCCTGGCCGTCCGATGGCAACATCGACGGGCCCGTGGTTGAGGGTCAGGGACACGCGTCCGGTCGCCGCGTCATAAGCCGCCCCCCCGCCTGCCGTCACGCTTGCGATCCGGCCGCCATTGGCAGGCGTGTCGCTGAAGGTGATGTCAAGGTTGCCGATGGAGGCAGCGGGATCGCCCGCGCCGTCGAAGATTTCCACGGTCCAGTTGTTGGACGGCGGATCGCCCGCTGCAGGGACCGTGGGCGTGAATTCCATGGTCAAAGTCTGCGGTCGACCGAGATTGTCGAAATACTCAATCGGCACGCTGTAGGCGTCTCCGGATCCACCGGCAAGCGTCGCATCGGCGGGCAGGTTAATGCCGAGTTCGATGTTTTCCGTCGGTGCCGCGGTGAAGCGCGAAACGGACACATTCACCGGTTCCAGGTTCACGCCGCTGTTTCGGCTGACATTGCCAATCTCGCCATCGGCATTGGCTTCCCAGCCCAGCAGGAAGAGCCCACTCTGTGTGCGTAGATAGCCGTTTTCGTCGGCGTAGAAGGAGCCGGTCGGCGTCAGCATCAGGTCCCGCTCCGTCGACAGGGCGTTCACCCCCTGAATGTCCGTCACCGGCATCAGGCCGCGCCCGGCCACCGCCAGGTCCGTGGCGTTGCCCGTGGAGATCAGGGACCCGGTCGCGGCCACATCCTTGAACGTGTCGACCTTGACGCCCCCCGCGGAGTAGGCGGACGTCTGTTGCTCCACCACCAGGCTGGAGAACTCCGCCTGGCTGCGCTTGTAGCCGTAGGTCGCAGAGTTGGCGATGTTGTCGGAAATCGTTGACAGCCGCGTGGCGTTGGCATTCAGGCCCATCACGCCCGCGTTCAGTGACGCAGAAATGCTCATGTCGGTTTGCTCCTGCTGACCGGACAGGGGCAATCTGGCGGGCCTTTGGTTAACAAGCCCATAATCTACGTTAAGACGGGCTACTCCGTCAGGATGGTGATCGATATCCGTCGGTTCTGCGCGGCAGCGGGATTGGCCGGAACGAGCGGGTCGGTGTCGGCCTTGCCGGAGACTTCGACGATCCTCGACGGTTCGAGCCCGTTTTCGGTCAGGAGACGCCGGGCGGTATTCGCCCGATCTGCCGACAGATCCCAATTGTCGTAATCTGCACGTCCGCGATACGGACGGTTGTCGGTGTGGCCGACGATCTTGATCTCGTTCTCGAAGCCGCCGAACGTCCCCGACACGCTCGAGAGCAACTTGCCGAGCAGCAATGACGGCTCGCTCTGGCCCAGTTCGAACAGGGGTTCGCGCTCGGAATCGGTGATCTCCAGGACGATTCCTTCCGGCGACATCTTGATCAGGAGGTGTTCGGAGACACGCTGTCCGTCCTCGCTGAGGCCCGAGCGCATGTCCTCGAGGTTTCGGGCGATCTCTGTTCGCTCGGTGTTCGGCGTCGAGGCGGCGTCGTCATTCGGCGCCTGGCGCCCCTTTTCCGGGTAGAGCTGGTCATTCGGAAAGGCGACGCTCTTCTCGCGCTGAGCGCCTGTCCCCATCTTCGCATAGGTTTGTTCGGAAAAGATCGACGACCCGTTCAGACCGTCGGCGCCGCCGCCGGAAATCCGGCTGATCGGAATCGTCGGGTTGAAGTAGTCCGAGATCCCCTTGCGCTGCTCCTCGGTGGTCGCGTTCAGAAGCCACATCAGCAGAAAGAACGCCATCATCGCAGTGACGAAGTCGGCATAGGCCACCTTCCAGGCCCCGCCATGGTGCCCGTCGGCCTTGTGGACCTTCTTCCGCTTGATGATCGTCGGCGCCACGTCTGTGGCTTGGTTAACGTCCATCTGCCCCACCGTTCTGTGATCGGTGCATGATTAGCAGGGCGTACTGAAGGAATTATCCCTAACGGACCTCCACATTCGGGCTAGTCGATAATCTTTTGTAAACCGTTGCAGCACATCCGTTCAGACATACGCAGCAATGCGAGTCTCGGGGACGATTGTGTCAACGGTTCTGCGAAAGAAGATCGAGGCCGCCACGGGCATTCCGCCGTCGATCCTGAGGGCGCAAGCCTTCTGGGACGGGCTTGTGTCGGGCGTTCGCACCTGGGCCGGCGCTAGCCTCGGCGCGGAGGCGGAGGTGCGCGTCGGTGCCCGGCGAATAATGCCGGGTCCGGACATACCGATCATGTTCGAAGGCGGTTTCAGCCACATCTTTGCTGCCGATGTGGCGCCCGGCATCTGCGCAGTCTCCTTCGATGACGCCATCGTCCGTCTCAATGCATCGCAAAGGTTACAGCAGGACGTCGAGACCCTGGCCGACACGTCGGTGCTGTTTCTGCGCCTCCTGAGCGAGCAGCCGGCCGTCGACCTCTGGTCCCGGCTCGGCGGCCCCCTTCCCGGACATGCGCCGTCGGCCGGTATCGCGGCGCTGGCTGACTGGAAGGGTGCCAAAGGCGGCTTCGCGGACGGCACGCGCTACCTCCTGGCCGAATTGATGCTCGACCTGTCCGGGCAGACAGCCACCGTGACGCTTGTCCTGGACCTAGACTATGTCCAGCGTGTCAGCCGGGAAACGGGGCGACGCGGGGAAGATCGGGGGCAGGCGAGCGCCACCGCACGGGAAACATTGAAGGACCGGGTACGGGCGACAGCCGTGACCATCGATGCGGTTATCGACAGGCTGGCGCTCACCCTTGGCGAGTGTGCGGATCTGAAGGTCGGCCAGGTCCTGCCGCTGGCTGAAGCCGACCCGTCGCGCCTGTCGCTGATGGCGGAAACCATCGACGGATCCGTCGAGATCGGAACCGGCGAGTTAGGAGTTCTGAAACAGCAACGGGCTTTAAAGCTGACAACATCGGTCAGTGCGTCCTTCGCCCGGGACATCTCGGGCGCCCCGAGGCGCACGCCGTGACGGGTGAAGTGGTGAGTGGAGGCTTGAGGTGAACGCGATTGGCGGATTGGCGATTACGCTCGTCATGGTGTTCGGCGGCTACCTGCTGGCGGGCGGCAAGATGGAAATCATCACGCATGCGCTGCCCTTCGAGATGATGATGATCGGCGGCGCCGCAATGGGTGCCTTCGTGGCGGCCAACAATATCGAGACGATCAAGCATACGGCTGGCGACGTCGTCGCCGCCTTCACGGGTCCCAAATGGAAGAAGTCGGACTATCAGGACCTGCTCTGCCTGATGCACGAACTGCTCAATATCCTGAAAGAGAACCCGGTCGATATCGAGGCGCACATCGAAAAGCCCCAGGAATCGAGCATCTTCACGAAGTATCCCAAGATCCTGAAGGACCACGCCGCGATCGAGATGATCTGCGACACCATACGGTCCTTCCTGATGAATTTCGACAATGTCCACCAGGTCGAGGAACTGCTTGAGAAGCAGCTCGACGCCCTCATGGAAGAGCGTCAGCACGGGGCGCATGCCTTGCAGACCATGGCGGATGCGCTGCCCGCCCTGGGCATCGTCGCCGCGGTGCTGGGCGTGATCAAGACCATGGCATCCATCGACAAGCCGCCGGAGATCCTGGGCGGAATGATCGGTGGTGCGCTGGTCGGAACCTTCCTTGGCGTGTTCCTCGCCTATGGCGTTGTCGGGCCCTTTGCCCAGAAGGTGAAGCAGATACGGCTCGAGGAACACTTCTTCTACTCGATGATCGGTGAGGTGCTGGTCTCCAACCTGCACCGCAATCCCGTGAACATCTGCGTCGAAGTGGCCCGCCGCCATGCGCCAACGCGTGTGCGGCCCTCCTTCGACGAGGTCGAGCAAGCGATCAGGGAGTTGAAGCGCGCCGCATGAGGTTTGCCACGTCCCCGCTCCTGACCGTCCTGCTGCTGCTGGCACCCGTCTGGGCGGCCGGTACGGCCGGCTCCGACGAGGCCGAGCGTGAGACACGGGCCAGTGAGGATGCGGAAGCCCTGGCGAACGATCTCGACCGGGTCCTGCAAGAGGCCATGAGCCAGGGGCTCCTGTCGCCGGTGCGGCCGGCTACGGGCGATCCCGCAGGGCGCGATGAGGGCGTCCCTGGATCCCCGCCAACCCAACCGCAGGCGGCCGTGGACGTTCCGCCCATCCTCCCCAGGGCCCGTGTCGATTGTGGACAGCCCTTTCCGCTGGACTTTGACGGCTATCAGGGACTGACGCGGTATCAGGAGATCTACGATTTCCGGGCCAACCCGGACGCGCCCGAGGCCCAGTCCGACAGCCTTGGCCAGGCGATGCTGGCCAAGGCCTATCTCGCCCTAGGCCTGACAGCCGAAGCCCTGATGACGCTCGGCGATGACGACAGCCCGCGGGCCATGGCCCTGCGCAAGGCTGCCCGTCTGGTCGAGGGCAAGTCGGCGCCCGACACGGATTTTTTCAGGGAGTTCGCCGCGTGTCATGAGCGGGGCCGACTCTGGCTGGCGCTTGCCCTGCTCTCCGAAGGCGAAGCGGATGGCGCGGCCCTTCTCAATGCCAATCTCGGCGACTTCCGTCAGTTACCCCTGCGTCTGAGAATCGAGGCGGCGGCCCTCGCCGTACCGAAGCTCGATGCGCTGTCGGAACCGGTCATCTCTCAGAAGATGATGGCTGACTTCACACCCGAAGAGATCGAGAGCTCGGCCGAACTTCAGTTCAAGCTTGCGCTGGCCCGCTTGAATTCCGGTGAAGATGCCGCCGAGGAGGTCGTTCGCGGCTTCCTCAACCAGCCTCCGTACCAGGAAGAGGCCCTGGCGGCGATGTTGCGGCGGGGCCACGATGTGGAGATGGGCGATCCAGAGATCATGCTTGATGGCCTGATGACGCAGATCCGTAAGGCGGAGCGCGACGAGGACGTGGCCGCTACGGTCAGCTTCGCGCTCAAGACGTTCAGCGCCCGTGCCGAATACGATCGGATCCTGGAGCTGGCGCGGATGCCCGTACTGCAACGCAAGCCCGTACAGGACATGATCCGGCTGCATGCCGTTGCGGCGTTTCGACGAGACCTGACAAGTGACGATCCCCTTCGCAATCTCACGGCCATTCGCGCGCTGGCCTCGCAGGAGGCCGCGCTGCTCGACGAGGCTGACGACCGTGATGGCTATTTCGACCTCGCTGCAGCGCGTGCCGAGCGGTTCGGGTTCCCGTCCCTGGCGGCAGACCTGGCGGCCCGTATCGACGATGAGGCCGGCGGCGCCCGCTACACCGCCGAACGCGCCTATCGCGCGGGCGAATACGAGACGGTGTTCGCCATGGCTCGCCGCAACACCGAGGATGACCGGATCGCCCTGCTCGCCGCGCTCGGCGCCGTGCGCACAGGTGATGGTGCGGCGGTTTCGGACTTCCTGCCCCGCATATCGCAAGACCCTGCCAATGTCCTGCGCCTGATCGAGGCTGACGCGGACAGTGGTCACTGGGTCCTGCCCGAGGCCTGGTTCGAAACGGCCACCCGCCTGGAGGCGCCGGCGCAGCGCCAGCGAGTGGCGCGTGTGCTTGCCATGCGCGATGGCGCCAGGGGCAGGCAGGAGGCACCGTCCGAGATGTCGATCGCCGAAATCGGTGACGCGCTCGCGCGTAGCGAGGCGGTCCTCAACACGCTGGGAAAGGAGACTTTCTGATGTCGAATGCCGTCTACGCCTCCCTCGCGCGCCAGCAGGGCCTCATGCAGGAACTGCAACTCGTCGCCAACAACATCGCCAATGCCAGCACCACCGGATACAAGTCCGACCGGGCAATCTTCGCCGAGATGGTTGTCGGCACCGGCGCGGAGACACCCTCCCTCTCCATGGGCAGCCTGGCGGCACACAATTTCCAGCTTGAGCAGGGGGCCCTCGATGTGACGGGGGCGACCTTCGACCTCGCCATCCAGGGCGACGGCTTTTTCGCCATCGAGACACCGGCCGGACAGCGTCTGACCCGGGCCGGACATTTCATGCGCTCACCCGACAGCCAGCTTGTCGACCCGCAGGGCCATCCCGTGCTGGGGGCCGGTGGCAATCCGATCACGATCCCGGAGGATGCCGCAGCGATCTCGATCGCGGCCGATGGCAGCCTGTCTGCGGATGGGGAGCTGATCGACCAGGTCGGTGTGTTCCTGCCGCAGGGCCAACTGCGCCGGGATTCCAACACCTATTTCGAGGCCCCCGACGGCACCCTTCCGGCCGAACGTCCGAACGTGGTTCAGGGGGCCCTGGAGAAATCGAATGTCTCGCCCGTGCTGGAAGTCGCCAGGATGATCGACGTCCAGCGGGCCTATGAGGCGGGCCAGGCCCTCCTGGAGCGGGAGGACCAGCGGATCACGCAACTGATCCAGTCCCTTAGGAACCAGTAGAGCAGGAAGCCGCAGCGAAGGAGTCGCGCCGTGAAATCCCTACAGATCGCCGCCACGGGCATGGCTGCCCAACAGATGCGCGTCGACGTGATCTCGAACAACATCGCCAACATGAGTACGGCCTCCTACCGGCCACGCACGGCGGAGTTCTCGGATCTCATGTACCAGCAGGTGCTGACGCCAGGCACAATCACCTCCCAGGTGGGCACAATCGTGCCGGCGGGCATCCAGCTTGGCACGGGGGTCCGACCGTCGACGGTTTCCATGGAGGTGACGCAGGGGTCCCTGCGCCAGACCGGCGGTGAGCTGGATCTGGCCATTGACGGCACCGGATTCCTGGAAGTGACCCTGCCGTCCGGTGAGAGCGCCTATACGCGCGACGGCAAGCTGAACCGCAGCCCCGAGGGCGAGATCGTCACCATGGACGGTTACCCGCTCGCCGATGGCATCGCGATCCCCGAGGATGCGCGCCGGATCTCGATCAGCCGTGACGGCGAGGTGGTCGCCTATTTCGACAATGAGACCCAGGGCCAGCCGATCGGGACGATCTCCATCGTACGTTTCGTGAACGAGAAGGGTCTGGAAGCCATGGGCGACAACATGTTCCGGGAGACCGAGGCTGCGGGAGCGCCCAACCGGCTTGTTCCCGGCACGCAGGGCACCGGCATCCTGCGCCAGGGTTTCCTCGAGGACTCCGCCGTCGACGTGGTCAAGGAAATCTCCGACCTGATCGAAGCCCAGCGCGGCTACGAGCTCAACTCGAAGGTCATCACGGCCTCCGACGAGATGCTCGCCGCGACCACGCGGGTGAGATAGCGCCATGGCCATGCTTGCTGCCGCCGGCCTGACCGTCCTCCTCGCCATGGGGGGCCAGTCGGGCCTCGTCGCCACCGATGTCATCCGCGCTGGTGACACGATTTCCGCCAGCAATGTCGCCAGCGCAGACGGCCAGATGAGCGCCGGCGACCGCGCCCTGATCGGCCGGGAAGTCCACCGAACGGTCTATGAGGGCCAGGCCATCGATCCTGACAACACCCGTGCCGCCCGCCTGGTAAAGCGCAACCAGATGGTCACCGTGAAATACATCAAGGGCCCGCTGGAAATCAGCACCACGGGCCGCGCCATGGGCGAAGCCGCCGCCCAGGAGCCGGTCACCGTCATGAACCTGAAATCGCGCGAACTGGTCCACGGTGTCGTGCAGGACTCCGGATGGGTGCTTGCCCAATGAAAACCGCCATCTATACGAGTGCCCTCGCCCTTGCCGTGTCCGCCTGTGCCAGCGGTGCAGGCAGCGAACCCGAGCGCATCTACATGCCCTACGGACCCTCACAGGCGCCAGCGGAGGGGCCTGCCGCTGCAAGCACGGCCGAAACGGGGTCGCTCTGGGACACCTCCCCGAATGCGCTGCTCGCCCTGCGCCGCGCCAAGGATGTCGGCGACCTCCTGACGGTGGTCGTGCAGATGAACGACCAGGCCAGCCTGGAGTCTTCGCTGTCGCGGAACCGGTCCACCGACGACAATCTCGACATTCGCGCGCTGCTTGGCTTGCCGGACCTTGCGGGTGCCGCGCTTCCGAACGGCGCCAGCGTGTCTCCCGCCATCGATTTCGGCCGCCAGTCGAACCTGAATGGTGGGGGCAGCGTCGAACGGGCCGAACAGGTTGCGTTCCGCCTCGCTGCCAGGGTCATCGGCGTCGAGCCGAATGGCAACCTGATCATTCAGGGCTACCAGCAGACACTGGTCAGCAACGAGGTGCGTTATCTGAGCGTGTCGGGCGTGATCCGCTCCCAGGACATCACCCGGACCAACACCGTGTCCTATGACAAGATCGCCGATGCCCAATTCTCCTATGTCAGCGAAGGCGAAGCGACCGGGGCGGTGGGCCGGAGGGCCGCGCCCAAGGTCCTCGACCGCTACGTTCCCTTCTGACGTGGCCGTGGTCCCGATGATCCCGTCACGCTTGGCCTGGAAACGCCTTGGATCCCTCTGCCGCCGGAGCTTGCCATGAAGAACCTGGTCACTGCGCTGATCGCGGTCGTCTGCATCGTTGCGGGCGGCGTGGTCGGCCATTTCCTCAAAGGGATGCTTGGCGGAAGCGAAGCGGCCGCAGCGTCGAGCCCGGCCCAGATCGCACTCGAGGCGGAAACCAAGGCGAAGACATCCGCCAAGGGCGGGAACGGACATGGCGGCAAGGACGCGGCGAAGGCGCAGGGCGGGGGTCATGCCGGCGATGCATACGGGTCCGGATCATCCGGTAGCACGACCTACTACAAGTTCAGCCGAGAATTCGTCGTTCCGGTTCTGCGCGGTGGTCGGGTCAAGAGCCTTGTGATTCTGAACATCAATCTGGAAGTCGATCAGAAGATTTCTGGAGATCTGTTTTCACTGGACCCGAAGCTTCGCGATAACATCATGACCACGCTCATCACGCTCAGCAATGATGGGCATACGTTCGAAACGATCACCGACGTCGAAAGCTATGAGACCGTCCGCAGCATGATCCTGATGAACCTCAAGAACGTGGTGCCCGAAGGCGTCCAGAATGTTCTCATCCTGGACATGGCAAAACAGGACGTGTGAGCCCGCCGAATCGCCCTGACCCGGCGGCCTTCCGTTCGCAGGCCGGTCCGGTTGTTTCGAGTTCGCCTCAATCGACCCGGCGGACCGAGGTCAGGTCGGCGGTCAGATGCGAGTCCGTTCCGAGTCGTACCTGGCCATTCTCGCTCGCCACATCGGTCACTGTCGTGATGACGCGTGGTGCCACCGCGCCGGTGGGCGTGCCGTTCCGGAAGTGATCGATCCTGAACTGGTAGACGTCATTGGGTGCCGTCGCCCCCGTCAGGGTCTCGCCGGACCAGCGATAGGTGTCCGCGTCGGGCGCAAGGCTTTGGGTCCAGAGCGGCTCGCCGGCGCTGTTGGTCACCGTCAGCACGGCTTCGTCGGTTCCTTCGGGGAGATCCGCGGTGAATTCGACCGGCTCGCCATCGAAGGGCACTGACGTGGTCTCCACCGACACCTTCTGGCCAAGCCATTCGCTGGTGATGGCCGAGTGAAGATCCCCGATCATCGTTGCGATGCTCTCCAGGTGGCCATTGGAGAGGACTTGCTGTTCGAGGCTCGAGAAGGTGGCAAGCTGTTCGACGAACTGGGTCGAATCCATCGGAGAGAGCGGATCCTGGTTCTGTACCTGAGCCGTCAGGAGCTGGATGAAGCTCTGGAAGTCCTCGCCGAAGGAGGTTCCCGTCGTCGACCCGGCATCCGCGCCTGAGGACGAGGCGGTCGACTGGGCGGCGGTCCCGCCAAGCAGGGGATTGATGCCGGACATCTTGGGCTCCTATGGCGCTTCCAGGTGACGGGGACACCGGTTTGTTGCCCGGAGGCCCGTCACGAAATGGGTCGAAGCGGTGCGTCGGATCCTTGCAAGGACGCGCTGCCTCAAAGTCTCAGATCGAGTCCGCCAGACGGCGTCAGGCGAATCGGTGTGTCAGGTGCCTGGCGTGCCGAAGCCGGCAGACCAGGGCCCCTTGGCTCATCGGTCTCCAGCAGCCCGGCCCGCAGGCGAGCCAGATCGGCCTCGTGCCGGCCAGACCCTGACTGGCTGTCCTGATGGAAGCTCATGTCCTGTCCCGACAGCCCGTTGCGCTCCAGCGCCTGGATGAGTTCGAAATGGAGGTTTCTGAGCTGGCGCATGGCGTCGGGATTCTCGCCCGTTATCGTGACATGCTGCAGGCCCTGGGCGTCGAACTTGAAATCGATCGACACGCGGCCGAGCTCGGGCGGATCCAGTTGCACGACGATGCGGTCGGGCCGATCCTCACCGGCGGCGAGCGTCTGTTGGACCAGTGCGGGAAGGTCCCCCGGCGCCGCGGTCACCTGGACCGGCGCCCCGGACGAAGCGGGGCCGGCGGCCAGGGCCGTCTGAAGTGGGGTGGCCTGCGCCGTGGCGGTTGCCGGTGCCGTTGCAGTCGCCAGAAGCGGCGCGTCGCCCATGCTCAGACCATCGGTGCCGGTGGTGAGCGCGCGTGCGGCCGCATCGCCCGCAAGGGCTCCCGGCGTCGCGTCTGCGGCGATGGCGCGCTGACCATCGGCCTGAACGGCGAGGTCCGCCATACGTGGCGCATCGACCCGGATCGCCTGGTCGCTCGCGCGGTCCCCGGCAAGCGGTATTCCGGTCCGCGCCGTCTCGCCCTCCGGCGCGGACTTGCCGTCGCCGGGGCTCGGTTGGCTCCTGACTTCCCGCCGATGATCGCTTTCCGACGCGGCACGAGAGGCCGTGACACCGGCCTCGGCTGCGCGGCGCGTCTGAAGGGCGGCCTCGGGGTCCGTTGGCGACGGCCGATCGCCTGCCGGGGTGTCGCGATCACCACGTTTGGGGGCGACCTCGCCGGCTTGCCCTGCCACGGCTGCATCCGTGCGTCCCGCCTGCGTGCCGGCGACGGCGGTGTCGACGGAGCCCGCCGCCTCGGCCGCGGCGGCCCCGGGACGTGTCCCGGCAGGCTCTGCGGTGGCGGATCCGGCGGGCGGTGCCTGCGGGGCCAAAGCGACCTCTGCGGAGGCGCTGGCCTGGCCTGGCTGCCGGTTGCCGGCATCGGACGTACGGCCCATGGCCCTTGCGTCCATTTCGGTCCCGGCGCCCGCCCGGTAACCTGCAGCGCCACCTGCAGCATCACCGGCGGCCCGTGGTGCGGTCGTATCCCTCGCCGGGCCGCGTGCATCGGCCGGCCCCAGATCGGTGGCGGCGTCTGCATCCTTGTCCGTTCCCGCATCGCGCGGCGAGGTATTGGCGTTGGCGTCGGCGTCCCGGAGCTGGTCTGCAAAGGCCTTGCCCCGTCCGACGCCCTGTCCGGACGTGTCGGTCACGGGCTTCGGACTCTCCGCAGGGGCGCGGGTCGCCACCGACAGGAATTCCAGGGGCATGGATCCGGACATGGGTTAACCGCCATTAAGTACCGATTAACCGCACCCGACCATAGGTTGGTAAATCGGGCGTTAACCGGGCCGAAGACTGCCAGGGCGAGTGCGAAAATCTGTGGAGAATGGTCGCAAATGACGAATTCCTTCTCTTTGCCGCCGGTCGACATGACCCTTGCAAAGTTGAATGCGTTGCCGATGGAGGGCCGTGCCAACCGCCAGCTTGCCGCCATCGAGGCCTCCGATCTGGGCCAGCGATTCGAACAGATGCTCTGGGCCGAAATGCTGAGCCATGCCGGGTTCGAGGAGGCCCTGACCCGTGGCGGCGGCGAAGGCGCGGCATCCTTCTCGCGGTTCGTGGTGGAGGCCGTGGCAAAGGATCTGGCCGCGCGCCACCCGCTGGGGATTGGAGAGACGCTGCCGGAGGGGGGCGCCGCGCCGGAAGCGGCCTCCCTGCCCGGTCATGGCCGCGACGGGAAGGGAGAGCCCCATGGATGAGAGTGTCGCGCATCTGCGCATGCTGCTGGAGACCGAGCGCGACCTGTTGCGGAGCGGGCGCGCCAAGGAAGCCGTGGCGCTGATTGAGGAGAAGAGCCAGGCTCTGCGGGCGCTTGAGGCCGCGCTCAACGGACAGGCCCGTGGATCGGTCGGTCCGGAGCGCCAGCGCGCCATCGCCGGCGTGATTCGCATGGCAGCGGAGAATGCGCTTCACTTCGAGGCCGTGCGCAATGGCCTGCGCAGCGCGATCTCGCGGCTAGAGGGCCTGCACGCCAACGCCTATGTGGGGGCATATGGGGAAAACGGGGCGCAACTTCCCTTCTCCCGGGCGTTCGGTCGGTATCGCAGCCGGGGCTGACTGCACCCCCGTTTCGATTAACCCTATGTAAAGTCGCCACTGATAGCCCAGTCGGTAACAACCAAGACGGGTTGCTGGGGTTTCCCGATTGTCAGGATGACACGTGTTCAGACCCGGCCGCGCCATGGTGCCGGCTGCAATCGTGAAGGGCGATAAAAATGTCCAGTATCCTTACCAACAACAGCGCCATGGTGGCGCTTGAGACCCTGCGCAACATCAACAAGAACCTCGAGACCGTTCAGAACGAGATTTCGACCGGCAAGAAGGTCGGCTCCGCCAAGGACAATGCGGCAATCTGGGCCATCTCGACCGTCATGTCCACGGACGTGGAGAGCTTCAAGCAGATCTCAGACTCTCTGAACCTCGGGTCGTCGACCGTTGGCGTCGCCCGCAACGCGGCGGAGTCCGTCACGAGCCTCGTTCAGGACATCAAGTCCCTGATCGTGTCCGCTCAGGAGCAGAACGTCGACCGTTCGAAGATCCAGACCGAAATCGACGCAAAGGTCTCCCAGATTGAAACCGTGGTCGGCGCTGCCCAGTTCTCCGGCCTGAACCTGGTTGACGGTTCCAGCACGGCTGACGTGTCGATCCTGGCGTCTCTCGACCGTTCTTCCTCCGGAACGGTTTCGGCGTCCTATATCGACGTGGCCCGTCAGGATCTCTCGATCTCGAATACGGCGACCGGAGCGACGTTTGGAGGTACCGGCGTTACCGACACGACGATCATCGACAATGGCGGCACGAATGCCGGTACGAGTGACACGGTCGCCGACAGCGCGTCGCAGGACATCACGATCGCGAGCGTCGCGGACGGCTATTCCTACCGCATCATCCTTGACGACACGGCTACGACCAACAGCATCGGCCAGCGCACCTTCGAATATGTTGCCAGTAGCGATGACAGCGCCAACTCGGTTGCCGCGAACCTTGCCAATCAGATGCAGACCTTTCTGGATGCAACGGGCGACAGCAACTACACGGTGTCTTATGACGATGATGTCATCACGGTCGAGAACAACTCTGGCGATGTGCTGACGATCACGGCTGAATCTGCCACGGGCGGTACTGCTGGCACAAGCGCAGGCGGTCTCGGCAACCTGTCCACCATCGATGTTACGACTGACGCCGGCGCAACGTCCGCTCTGACCTCGGTCGAAAGCCTGCTCGACACCGCCATCGATGCGGCTGCTGCTTTCGGTTCGGCCCAGAGCCGTATCGCTGACCAGTCGGAGTTCGTCTCCACGCTGATCGACTCCCTGACCTCGGGTGTCGGTGGCCTGACCGACGCGGACATCGAGGCGGCCTCGGCCAAGCTGCAGGCGCTGCAGGTGCAGCAGCAGCTGGGCGTGCAGGCCCTGTCGATCGCCAATTCGGCGCCGCAGACCCTGCTGTCCCTCTTCCGTTAAGTTGACTGACCGACCCGGGCGCCGCGCGCGCCCGGGTCAACCACCCCGAGGAGCGCAACTTGCAGCAACTGGCATACAAGGCTTACGGCGAGGCAACGACCCGTACCGCCAGCGACAAGCAGATCGAACTGGCGCTTTTCCAACAGATCACGCAGGCCCTGCGAACCGTCGCCCGCCAGGACGATCCGCCGCTCGCAGACTGGGCCGACGCAATCCACCGCAATCAGCAGCTCTGGTCGATCATCTCCACCGATGTGCTGAGCGCGGCCAACCGGCTTCCCGACGACACCAAGGCCAGCCTGATCCAGATCTCCAAATTCGTCCGTCAGCACAGTCTTAAGGTGCTGGCCAGGGAAGCCACGCTCGACGACCTGATCGAGGTCAACGAGACGATCATCACCGGCCTGGCCGGGGTTGCTGCGGCCCAGTCTGCCGTCCAGTCTGTCGCTGAAGCGGCCGACGCGGCCGGGGATGCGGCCTGATGTCCGGTCTGGTCCTGAAACTGGCGCCGGGCGAGCGCGTGGTCGTGAACGGCGCGACGCTGGAGAATGGCGACCGCCCCTCGCGCATCCGGATCACGTCGGGTAATGCGCGTGTCCTTCGCTGTCGTGACGCACTTCATCCAGACGATGTCGATACCCCTGTCAAGCGAGTGTATTTCGCGATTCAGCTCCTGATTACGGGCGATCTCGAGGAAGAGGAGACGCTGCCGGCGGTCGCGGACTCGTGCGCCAGGCTGCGCGACGTCTTTTCCACGATTCGGCCTGACCTGGTGCCGACCCTCGAAGATATGATCGGTCGTGGAAACTACTATTCTGCACTCTGCCACATGCGCCAGATGATTGCCTTGGAGGCGGACCTGTTCGCCCGCTACCGGCCGGACCCCGACGCCCTGATGGGCGTGGGCGCTGCCTGAAACCATGTTCCAGCCGGCAATCCCCCTGCCCGGCTATGGAGGATGGAAATTCCTCCAGTCCACATATGCGCGCCAGCTCGACAGCTTTGCGGACTCGCCGCAGATCCGGAATGATCGCGACTATCTGGTCGAAAAGCTCTCGCAACCGATCTCGACCGAGGCGTTCCTCGATGACCGGCGGCTGCTCAGGGTGACCATGACGGCCTTTGGCCTGGCCGGTGAGGAGTGGAAGCGCGGATTCGTCGAGAAGGCGCTCGATGAGGCGGCCGATCCCGAAAGCACCTTCTTCCAGAGGCTGAACAATCCGAAATACACCCGCTACGCCCAGACCTTCGTGCCGGAGAACGGTCAGATCGCCATCGCGCCCGACCGGCTCGCCGAGCTTTCCGGAGAGTTCGAACGCGCCGCCTTCCAGCTTGCCGTGGGTGAGGTCGACAATTCGATGCGCCTCAGCCTGAACTACCAGTCCGAGATCGTGGACATGGTCGGTGTCGGCTCGAGCGATCAGGCGATCCTTTACCGCATACTCGGCAATGTCCCCTTGCGCACGGTTCTGGAGGGCGCGCTCAACCTGCCCCAGGATATGCGCAGCCTCGATCTCGACCGGCAGGCGGACATCCTGCGCGAGCAGCTCTCGAGCAAACTCGGGGTGCGCGACCTGACGGACCTGACCCGGCTGGACACGATCGACGAGGTGATCAAGCGCTACCATGCCATGAACGCGATCCAGCAGGGCCCCTCGCCAACGACTCCGGGGGCCACGGCCCTGGCCCTGCTGAACAGCAGCATCGGCTTTGGCAGCGGGGCCAGCCAGAACCTTTTCCTAAGCCTCCTGCGCTGATCCCGGAGGCGGCACCGACGCAAGGATCTCCGCCAGCGTGGCGAAAGCGGCCTCCACATCGCCCGGATTGCGCCGGGCGACAAATGCGTCGAGTGCGGGATAAAGCGCGATGGCGCGGTCCGCCTCGGCGTCCTTGCCGAATTCGTAGAGATTGGCGCGGAGCATCGGCGCCACCTCGTCATACAGGGCCACCAGCCGGCGATAGTCCTGAAGGCACGCGTTTTCCGCCTCGGTCGCGGCCTTGGGCAGGCTGCGCGAGACGCTGCGCAGCACATCGATAGCGGGATAGCGGCCGCGTTCGGCGATGGCGCGTGACAGGACAATATGTCCGTCCAGAATGCCCCGGATCATGTCGGCGACCGGCTCTTCGAGGTCGGAGCCCGCCACCAGGACCGAATAGATCGCGGTGATGTCGCCCTGGCCATGGACGCCGGGGCCGGAGCGTTCGGCCAGTTCGGCGATCACGCGCACGGTTGAGGGCGGGAAGGCATTCAGCGCAGGCGTCTCGCCGGCCATGAGCGCGATCTCGCGATGTGCCTCGGCAAAACGGGTAATCGAATCAAACAGAAACAGGACGTTGTGGCCCTCGTCGCGGAAATGCTCAGCTGCGGCCATGGCACAATAGGCGGCCCGCTTCTTCGCGCCTGGCGGCTCACTTGCGGTTGCGGTCACGACCACGGTGCGCGGCAGGGCGTCGGCCGGCAACGTGTTGGTGACGAACTCGTTCACCTCTCGGCTGCGCTCACCGATCAGGGCGATGACAACCCGGTCGGCGTCGATCCCCCCTGCCAGCGAGCCGAGCAGCGTGGACTTGCCAATTCCCGAGCCGGCAAACAGCCCCACACGCTGCCCCCGGCACAGGGGCAGCAGCGTGTCGGTGGCCATCCAGCCGGACGACAGCCGCGGTCCCAGCGTGCGGCGCGCATGGGCCGGCGGCGCAGGGGCGAGCAGCGCCCTCGCCTCGGCCCCAAGGCCGGCATCAGCGACACCGGAAGCCGTCGGCGGGCGGGCCACTTCCCCGCGATAGTTGACGATCTGTCCCAGCCAGTGGTCGCCCGGCGCGACCGTCGCTTCGGGCTCGATCCGCACGCGGTCGCCGACGCGAATCGCATCGCACGGCGAGAACAGGAGCGCGGTCACCGAATCCTCCGACACCTGAAGCACTTCGCCATGGGCGGTGAAGCCCGGTTTTTCCACCACGATCTCGTTGCCAACGCCGGCCAGCTCGCTGACACCGGCAATCCTTAACGCACCGGGGGCGACGTCGGTCACGGTTCCCCAGAGCCGGAACAGCCGTTGTCGCTGGGCATGTCGGGTCTGCGGCATGGCGTGCGGGTCCCCAGAAGGCGTTAACCGTTTCTTTAACGTATCGGTCGATGTGTTGCCGTGCGGTTAACCAAGGTGAATCGCCCATGATCAACGATTTGTCCCTGTTCCAGATCTACGGCGCGATGGCGCGTCACGCGTCGGAGAGCCAGCGTGTCAGCGCGACCAATATCGCGAACGCCGACCGGCCGGGCTACCAGGCGGTCGAGCTGGAATCCTTTCAGGATTACCTCGCGCGGGTGTCGAACGGGGCGCCCGGAGGGGGGCTGACGGCATCATTCAAGCTGCTCGACAGCCCGTCGGCCGCCTCGCCGAACGGCAACACGTCGAGCCTGGAAGCGCAGGCGTTCAGGGCGGCCGAGGCGAAGGGCCAGCATGAGTTGGCATTGACGGTCTACACCAAATCGCTGGACCTGATGCGTCTGGCGCTCGGTCGGCGCAGTTAGGGAGCGGTCTGATGAATTCCCTCAAGGCAACGATGATGCAGGCCATGTCCGGGATGCAGACGCAGTCCCAGCGCATTGGCGTGACCGCCGAGAACATTTCCAATGCCGATACGCCGGGCTATCGCCGCAAGCTGCTGGTCGATGCGCCCGGTGCCACGTCGGCCGAGGCTTTCAAGGCCCTGCGGGTGCAGCTCGACACCACGCCGGGCGAACGCGCCTACGACCCCGCCCATCCGCTGGCCGACGGCGACGGCTATGTGACGATGTCAAACGTCTCGCTGGTGACGGAAATGGCCGACATGCGCGAGGCCAACCGCTCCTACGAGGCCAATCTCAACTCGTTCCAACAGGCTCGCGACATGTACCGGTCGCTGCTGGACATCCTGCGGCGCTGAACGGATAGGGAGCTGGCCCCATGTCTTCGGTAAGTTTCAACCCCTACCAGGCCCTCAATTCCTCTGCTCTGGGCGATGCGGCGAAGCCTGCGGTCAAGACGGAGGATGCCGGCGCGAAAGTCGCCGAGGGCGTCTCCAACTTCAAGGCCGCCATCCAGGATGCCGAAAAGGCCGCCATGGACACTGCGGTGTCCGGCGCCGACCCGCATGCCATGGTTCAGGCGCTGGCGAATGCGGAGATGGCGCTCGATACGGCGGTGACGATCCGCGACAAGGTGGTCGAGGCGTATCAGGAACTGCTGCGCATGCCGGTATAGGCCACGCCGGGCGATGATTCTGCCGTCGATGGCGGCACGGGCGATGTGCGGTCGGGGCAAGCCGTTATGAGGGGTCTGTCGGGGGACGGGCCGGGTCAGCACACCAGGAGGGGGACGACGTGTCCGAAGCCGAGATACTCGATGTCCTGCGCGCCCACATCTGGGGCGCCGTGATGATGGGGCTGCCGATCCTGGCGGCGACGCTGTTCCTGGGCTTTGCCATCGGCCTGGTGCAGGCGCTGACCTCGATCCAGGAGATGACCCTGACTTTCATTCCGAAGATCTTCGCAGTGGCCGTCGTGTTCCTGCTGTCTCTGGGCTACATGACGCGCATCGCGCTCGACCTGTTCAACAATCACGTCCTTCCCATGGTTGCGGGGTAGGAGGCGATGCCCGCCCTGTCCTTCGACCTGTCGCGCCCGACGGCCCTGCTCGCGATCGGGCTGATGCTGGTAATCCTGGTGATGGTGCTTCCGGTGCCCGCCTGGGTCATGGACATCGGCCTGACCATTTCCTTTGCCTTCGCGATCCTGATCTTCACAACCACGATCTTCATCGAGAAACCGCTGGACTTTTCCTCATTCCCCAGCGTGCTGCTCGCCTCGCTGATCTTGCGGCTGTCGCTGAACGTGTCGTCGACAAAGCTGATCATCAGCGAGGGGCATACCGGGACCGATGCGGCCGGCGGGGTCATCGAGGGCTTCGCCATGTTCATCATGGGCGGAAACCTGTTCGTCGGCCTGGTCGTCTTTGGTGTTCTGATCATCGTGAACTTCATGGTGATTACCCGGGGCGCGGGCCGCATGGCCGAGGTGGGAGCCCGCTTCGCCCTGGATGCCATGCCCGGCAAGCAGCTGGCCATCGATTCCGACCTTGCCGTCGGCGCGATCAGCCATGAGGAAGCCAAGCAGCGCAGGGCCAGGGAGCAGGAGGAGGCCGCCTTCCTTGGCTCGCTCGACGGCGCGTCGAAATTCGTCAAGGGCGATGCCATTGCGGGCCTGCTCATCACGGCGCTGAACCTGATTGCCGGGATCGGCTTCGGCCTGACGGTGCACCAGCTTTCCTTCTCGGAGGCGCTGGCGAACTATTCGATCCTCACCGTCGGTGACGGCCTCGTGTCACAGATCCCCGCCGTCATCGTGTCGGTCTCCGCCGCCCTGCTCCTGTCGAAGGGGCGTGACGAGGGCTCGATCGACCTGGCGCTCGGCAAGCAGCTTGCCGGGAATGCCTCTGCGCTCATGATCGTGGCCGGGATCCTCGCGGTCTTCGCGGTGGTGCCGGGCCTGCCCTTCATTCCGTTCATGCTGGCGGCGGGCGGCTTTGCGGCGGCCGGCTACATGATCCGCCAGGCCGCGCAGCGCCAGGCGACCGAGGTGGAGGCGCCGGCGGAGCCCGAACCGGGCAAGCCCCCCAGTATCGGGGATGCCATACACGCGGACGAGATCCATCTGGAAGTGGCGCCAAACCTCGTCAGCATGGTGCTGGTCGGCGAAACCGGCTTCGAGAGCCGGATCGACAAGATTCGGCGCTATATTGCGGAAGAGTACGGTTTCGTGCTGCCGCCGATCCGCATGACCGACAATCCGACCCTGGCGTCCAACGATTACCGTATCCGGATCCAGGGCGTGAAGGTCGATACGGGCAAGCTGCGTCCGGGCTGGGTTCTGGCGCTGATGGAGGATGACCAGCTTCCCCATCTCCAGGGCGAGAAGGTCCGTGAGCCGGTCTACAAGGCGGCCGCCCGCTGGCTCCCGGCCAGCAAGAAGCCGGAGCTCGCCGCCGCCGGTATTCCGGCTATCGACCCCATCGAGGTGCTGGCGACCCACATGCTGGAGACGATCCAGGCGAACTTCTCGCTTGTCTTCACCCGCATGGTGATGATGGACACGCTGGATGCCGTCACCCAGGTCAGCGAGCCGGAACGCGCGGCGTCAAACCAGCGATTCCTGGACGAGTACATTCCCGGCAAGGTGCCGCCCGAGATGTTGCTGTCTGTTTTGCGGGCGCTTCTGGAGGAGCGGGTTTCCATCCGCAACCTGTTCCTGATCGTCGAGACGATCGCCGAGGTGAAGTCCAATGTGTCCGGTGTGCCCCGAATCGTCGAACTGGTGCGCCAACGCTTGGCTTTCCAGATCGTGGACCGGCTGCAGGACGAGCAGGGCCGCCTGCCGCTGGTTCAGCTCTCCACCGAATGGGAGAAGCGGTTCAACGAATACGAGATCACCAATGACAGCGGCGGGTCCGACATCGCGCTGCCACCGGAGCTGTTTGGGGAATTGACCTCCTCGGTCCAGAAGAAGCTGAACGAGGTCGCCAAGAAGGGCATCAATGCTGCCGTCGCGACGTCGGCCCGACGGCGCCGGTTCCTGCAGACCGTGCTTTCCAGCAGCGGCGTGCGCAACGCGGTGCTCGCCTATGAGGAAATCGGCGCGAAGACCAAGCCTTACATCATCGGAGTGGTGTGATGGAGGGGCTCGCGCCCCTTCTGACCGAACTGGAACCCTGGGTGGCAACGTTCATGGCGCTGGTAGCGCGTCTGTCGCTCGTGGTGTTCTTCCTGCCTGGGATCGGGGAACAGACGGTCCCCGTTCGGGTCCGGCTGGCCATGCTGATCGCCACCGCAGCGGTGCTGACGGCCAACGGCGTCATCGAGCCGCCCTCGCTGCGCCCCTTCGCCGGCTATCTGGGCCTGCTGGTCACGGAACTCGTCATCGGGTTCTTCCTCGGGGCAACGGTGCGTCTGTCGATCTGGATGCTTTCGACGGCAGGGTCGGTGATCGCCCAGTCCATCGGCCTGGCGCAGTTTCTCGGCGTCGCCCTGGAGACCGAAGCGCAGACCTTCACGTCCAATCTCCTGGCCATGGCCGGTGCGGCGATCCTGCTCACGGCCAATTTTCATGTGCATGTGATTTCGGGCCTGATCCGCCTGTATCAGGACGTGCCGGTGGGGGCTCTGGCCCAGGTGAATCTCGAATTCCTGATCCAGGGATTCTACGAGGCGTTCAGCTACGGATTGCTGCTGGCCTGGCCGTTCGTGGTCATTCACCTGCTCTACAACATCGCGCTGGGCTTCATCAACAAGGCGCTGCCACAGCTCATGGTGGCATTCGTCGGTGCGCCATTCCTCGTCGGGGCCGGCACGTTCTTCCTGGCGCTGTCGGTGACCGCAATGCTCCTAGTCTGGAAGGACCGGGCGCTGCAGGTGATCGGGTGGATGTGAGGCGCCATGGCGGAAGAGAACCAGAGCGGTGGCGGTGAGAAGGAATTCGAGGCCACGGAGCACAAGCGCCAGGAGGCGCGCCGCCAGGGGAATGTCGCCCAGTCGAAGGAGTTCAACACCCTTGCCCTCTTCCTGGGTATACTCGGCGGGGCCTTCATGTTCCGCGCCTTCGCGGGTGCGGCGCTGTTCAACGACTTTTCCGCGCTTCTCTACCACAGCGACCGGTTCGCTGCCGATGCGTTCGACGCGGGCGGCGCGAATCTGATCGGCCTGGTGCAGGATGTGATCCTGGCCATGGTTCCGCTCCTGCTCGGGCTTGCCGTCTCGGTCCTGATCGCGCTGGTGGTTCAGCGCGGCGTGGCCTTCTCGGTGGAGAAGATCAAGCCGAAGGCGGACAATCTCAATCCCGTGGAGAACATCAAGAAGCGCTATGGTGCCAAGGGATTCACGGACTTCCTGAAGGACACGGCGAAGATGCTGTTCGCGGGCCTGATCGCGACGGTGTTCCTGATCCAGTTCGCGCGCGACTATTATGCCAGCAGCGCCCTGCAGGTCGGCCAGTTTGCCGGTTTCACCTTCCGCCAGACCCTGAACATGATCATCGCCTACTGCGTCTTCCAGGCTGTGCTGGCTGCGATCGACCTGCCGCTGCAACAGCAACTCCACGCCAATCGGCTGAAGATGACCCGCGAGGAGATCAAGAAGGAAAGCAAGCAGAACGAGGGCGACCCCCAGCTGAAACAGTCGCGCCGCCAGAAGGCGTCGCAAATGTCGCGCGGCCAGATGATCAAGAACGTCCCCGACGCCACGGTGGTCATGGTCAACCCGGAACACTATGCCGTGGCGCTGAAATGGGATCCGGATGGCGATCGCGCGCCCGTCTGCATCGCCAAGGGAGTCGACCATCTTGCCGCCCGCATTCGCGAGGTCGCCCTGGCCAACAACATTCCGATCTACAGGGATCCGCCCGCGGCCCGGTCGATCTACGCCCTGGTGGACATTGATGAAGAGATCCACCCGCAACACTTCGCGGCGGTGGCCGCCGCCATCCAGTTCGTCGACCGCGTCCGAAAGCAGATGGAGGCACCGCATGGCCAGGTCTGATGCCGTGCTGCAGCGCCTGGTCGCGCTGAAGCGCCAGGCTGCGGAGCAGTCCGTACTCGCCCTGCAGCAGCGGGTTCGCCAGGCCGAGGCGGCCCTCGGCGAGGCGGTGGCGCGACTGGATGCGACCGACAGCGAGCACCTCGACTTCACGCTGCGCAAGCTCGCCCATCAGCAGGGTCATATCCGCAAGGCCCTGGCCGACATCGAGGCCCAGCGTCGCGCAGTCGAGGAGACGCGCAGCCATCTGGGTGAAGCGGAAACCGCGCTGCGCCGGGCGCTCCACGCCGAGGAACGCCTTGCGGCGAGACGGTCTTAAGGCGGCCGGGCGACCTTTTCTCAAGCAGGTCGTCTTCGCCCTTTGTTCGCGGGCGCTCGCTTGAAGTGGCTTCGGCCGGGGCCCATTTATCGGTCAAGCCAGTCGGGCATTTCGCGGGATCGCCGCCAGCGGGGTCTCATCCGACCGGCGCCAATCCTGTCTCATTAGGAGGGATAAGGCATGCACAATGAAAGCCAGAGCCGGGTGACCTTCGAACAGTTCGAAGCCGCCAATCTCGTCTACATCCGTCCCATCGACGAAGGCGAGCTGAACCAGATCCTGCCGCCAAATGCGCTGGATGAACTCAACGACACGCAGAACCTCTTTGCCGTCCACGACTCAAGGGGTCAGCGGATCGCAATCGTCGAGGGTCGGGAGGCGGCGTTCGAGGCGGCGAGGGCCAACAACCTCAAGCCCGCCAGCCTGCATTAGGGACCCGCAGACCGCTTAACGGGTCTAAAGCATTTTCGAGCGAAGTGGGCACCGGTTCACGTTAAGAAAATGCTCAAAAACAAGAACATAGCGCATCTTCACTGACTCCGATTGACTTGAAGATGCGCTAGCCGATCCGCGGCGGCGCCTTTCTCAAAGGGCGCCGCCGCTTGCATTTGACGGCAAGGCACGCCTAGAGACGCCATGTTGCCAGCCTGCCGCGAAAGTCCGTCCATGTTCGCCGCAACCTGCCTGACCCTGTTTCCGGATGCGTTTCCGGGCGTTCTTGGCGTGTCGGTCCTGGAGCGCGCCCGCGAAGGCGGCCTCTGGTCGCTGGAAACGCTGGACATCCGGGATTTTTCGAATCATAAGCACCGATCCGTCGACGACACGCCCGCTGGGGGTGGCGCAGGTATGGTGTTGCGCCCTGATGTGGCGGCGGCGGCGGTGGATGCGGTTCCCCTGAACGGGCGGCCGCTGCTATATCCGAGCCCTCGGGGCGCTCCGCTGACCCAGTGCCGCGTCAGAGACCTGTCGCAGGGACCTGGCGTCGTCGTGTTTTGCGGACGGTTCGAGGGGTTGGACCAGCGTGCGATCGACGCGCGCGGCATGGAAGAGTTTTCGCTGGGCGACTTTGTGCTCGCCGGCGGCGAAGTGGCGGCACAGGCGCTGATCGAGGCGTGCGTGCGCCTGCTTCCAGGGGTCGCGGGCAATCGCGCATCGCTGGAGGAGGAGAGTTTCGAGGGCGGATTGCTCGAATACCCTCAGTACACGCGCCCGCGTGTCTGGGAGGGCCGGGAAATCCCGCCCGCTCTGCTGTCAGGCGATCATGCACGCATCGCCGCCTGGCGGCGGGCGCAACAGGAAGAGATCACACGGGCAAGGCGGCCAGACCTCTGGCGGTCCCATGCCCAGGACAGGAACCAGCGAGCGTCGGAGACGGACGATGAACGTGATTGAGCAAATCGAGGCCGAGGAAATGGCCCGCCTCACCCAGGACCGCCCCATTCCGGATTTCTCGCCGGGCGACACGCTGTCGGTGAATGTCCGCATCCGGGAGGGCGACCGCGAGCGGGTCCAGCGTTTCGAGGGTGTCTGCATCGCCCGGGCGGGTGCCGGCCTGCACGAGAATTTCACCGTCCGGAAGATCTCCTTCGGCGAGGGGGTCGAGCGGGTCTTCCCGGTCTATTCGCCTTTGATCGAGTCGATCGAGGTCAAGCGCAAGGGCTATGTCCGCCGGGCCAAGCTCTATTACCTGCGCAACCGTCGCGGCAAATCCGCCCGGATTTCCGAGCGCACGACCGGTCACGGCATGGAGACCCAGGAAACCACCGTCTCCAAGACCGAGAAGAAGCGCCAACGCATGGCGGACCGGGCAACGCGGCGCGAAGAGGCGGCAAAAGCGCGCGAGGATGCGGATCGCGCCAGAGCGGCCGAGGCCGAGGCGGCAGCCGCCGAGGCAGAGGCCGCGTCCGGGGACACCTCCGACGAGGCCTAGGATCGGGCCGGGCCTGTGGTCCAGCGTCGCCGCCACCCGTATTGGTTGCGTCGGGCCGGAACGCTGGTGGCCACGCTGATGCTTTCGTCCTGCGGAGAGCTGGACACGCCGGCGGGATCGCACCCTGCGCCCTGCCGTCCGGCCGGCACGGCGCCGGCCACTCTGCGTATCGCGGAGTTGGATGTTCCCGCTGAGCGCCTCGAGGTGGAGATTCGCCCTGGCGCCGCCGGGGAGGGTTACGCGGTCCATATCCAGCTCGATGTCGAGGCGGCGGCCCAACTGGCGCAGATGACGCGCTACGCCGTGGGCAAGACCCTTCCGGTTCGCGTGGGCGACGAGGTCCTCATGGAGCCCGTGGTCCAGGCGCCGATTCTCGACGGTGACCTGCTGCTTGCGGGTCACTTCACCCGAAGCCGGGCCGAGGCCATAGCCCAAGCCCTGGCGCCACCGTGCAAGGTGGAGGCACAGACCCCTTCCGGACCACGCCGATGACTCGCATTTCAACCTGGATTCGGGCATAGACGCTGGGATGACGACACAGCATGGCGACGCGGCGCGAAAGCGCCTCTTCATCAAGACGTATGGCTGCCAGATGAACGTGTACGATTCCGAACGTATGCGCGACGTGCTGCGGCCACTCGGCTACGAGCCGACCGAGACACCCGAGGGCGCCGACCTGGTCGTGCTGAACACCTGCCACATCCGGGAGAAGGCTACCGAGAAGGTCTATTCCGAGCTTGGGCAGATGCGGAAGCTGAAGGCCGCGAGCGGGGGGCGCATGACCATTGCGGTGGCCGGCTGCGTTGCCCAGGCAGAAGGCGAAGAAATCATGCGCCGCCAGCCGGCGGTCGATCTGGTGCTTGGTCCGCAGGCCTATCACAAGCTGCCGGAGATGATCGCCCGGACCGCGCGGGCGACGGGCGAGCGGCTCGAGACCGAGTTCGAGACGCTGGAGAAGTTCGACGCGCTGCCGAAAACCCGAAGCGCGGAGGGACCCAGCGCGTTCCTCTCGATCCAGGAGGGCTGCGACAAGTTCTGCACGTTCTGCGTCGTGCCCTATACGCGTGGCGCGGAGGTCTCCCGCGCTGTGGACGACATCGTCGCCGAGGCGCGTGGACTTGCCGCGCAGGGCGTGCGCGAGCTCACCCTCCTTGGGCAGAACGTCAACGCCTTCCACGGCGCCGCGCCCGTCCTCGATCCGACAGCCGGCAGCGAATGGGGGTTGGGCCGGCTGGCGCGCCATCTGAGCCGGATCGGTGGCCTCGACCGGATCCGCTACACCACCAGTCATCCGCGCGACATGGCTGACGACCTGATCGCGGCCCATGGCGATACGCCGGCCCTGATGCCCTACCTGCACCTGCCGGTTCAGTCGGGCGCCGATCCGATCCTCAAGGCGATGAATCGCGGCCACGACGCCGCGCGATACCTCGACATCGTCCACCGCGTTCGGGCGGCCCGGCCGGATATCGCGCTCGCCTCGGACTTCATTGTCGGCTTTCCAGGCGAACGCGAGGTGGATTTCCAGGCCACGCTCGATCTCGTGCGCGAGGTCGGCTATGCGGGCGCCTATTCGTTCAAATACTCGCCGCGGCCGGGTACGCCGGCCGCCGAGATGTTCGGCCAGGTCCCGGACGAGGTTGCAGACGACCGGCTCCAGCGGCTCCAGGCGCTCTTGCGGGAACAGCAGCAGGCCTTCAACGCCTCCAAGATCGGCCAGCGTCTTCCAGTGCTCGTCAGCGGGACGGGCCGCCAGCCCGGCCAGCTCCATGGCCGCTCTCCGTATCTTCAGGCGGTCCATTTCGACGGCGAGGCCGAACTGATCGGCCAGATCGTCGAGGTCGACATCATTGCCGCCTCGCTCAACTCGCTCACCGGGGTGCTGCCCCAGGCCAGAGAGGCCGCCGCTTGAGCGTGAAGCCTCGACCGTCCCGTTCGCCGGGTGCGCCCGTGAGCCGTCTTTATGATGTGAGATCGCCCGAGCGACTGCGCGACCTTTGCGGTCCCCACCACCGGCACCTGCAGGTGCTCGAGCAACGCCTGGAGCCCTATGGCCTTCGCGCGGAAAGTCAGGGCGGCGGAATTCTGCTGTTTGGCCAGGCCGAGGGCGTCGCGCTGGCCGAGGCGGCGCTTGCGGAGTTCGAGCGACGCCTCCGGGCCGGGGGTGAACCGGCGGAACTGGAGCTCGACGGTGCGATCGAGGCGGCACGGGCCGGCACCGGGGGGTTCGGCTCCCTGCAGGTGCTGCGCCGGCAGATCGCGCCGCAATCGGCGGGCCAGTCGACCTACCTTTCGGCCCTGCTCGATCCCGCCAACGGGCTGGTGTTCGGGAGTGGGCCGGCGGGTACGGGCAAGACCTACCTCGCCGTCGCCGTGGGTGTGGCGGAACTCGTCAGCGGGGCCCGCCAGCGTCTGATCGTGACGCGGCCCGCCGTGGAGGCCGGAGAAAAGCTCGGCTATCTGCCCGGCACGCTGGAGGAAAAGGTCGACCCCTACATGATGCCGATCTGGGATGCGCTGCGCGAACTGCTTGGCCAGGAACAGATGGAGCGCCGCCTCCAGAAGGGCGAAATCGAGGTTGCGCCACTTGCCTTCATGCGGGGACGCACGCTGAAGAAGGCGTTCGTCATCGTGGATGAGGCGCAGAACACGACCATGTCCCAGATGAAGATGGTTCTGACACGAATGGGCCGCGACAGTCGCATGGTGGTGACCGGCGATCCCGGTCAGGTGGATCTGCCGAAAGGTCAGGGCTCCGGCCTGATCCATGCGCTGGACATCCTGCGCGACATTCCCGGAATCGCCCAGGTGGCGCTGTCGCCGCGCGATGTGGTGCGCCATGAGCTGGTGAGCCGTATCATCGATGCCTACGACCGGGCCGGCACGGCATGAGCGGGCCTGTCGAGCTGGATCTGAGGGTCGATTCGACCGATTGGGGCGCACCGGGTCCCTGGGAGGCGCTTTGCCAGGCGGCGCTGGAGGCGGTGCAGGGTGTCGCTCCGCCACCGCGTCCGGGTCAGGTGAGCGTCCTGCTCACAGGCGATGACGCCATGCGCGAGCTCAATGCCCGGTGGCGTGGACAGGACAAGGCGACCGATGTGCTGAGCTTTCCCGCGGCGACGGAAGACCACGGGTTTCTCCACGGGTTTTTCCACGGGTTCCTGGGCGACCTGGCATTGGGGCACGGTGTGTGCGCAGCCGACGCCGCCGCGATGGGTAAGCCGTTGACGGAGCGGGTCACCCATCTGATCATCCACGGATACCTTCACCTGATCGGACACGATCATGAGCAACCGGCCATGGCGGCCGAAATGGAAGCGCTGGAGGTCGAGGCGATGGCCCGCCTCGGGCTTGGCGATCCCTATCGTGTGACACTAGACGAAGAGCGATGACCGACACCCCAGACCGCGACGACGGAGAACCCCGATCGTCTCCCTTTGGCCGCCTGTTCGGGTTCGGACGCAAGACCGAAGACCTTGACGAGACCAGATCGGCCGGCGCCGGCGTCAACGGCACAACCGCCAGCCATGACATGCGACTTCGCGTGGCGGAGTTCGAGGCTGCGACCGTCGCAGACGTTATGATCCCGCGTGCCGACATTCTGTCGGTTGAGGTGGGCACGACCTTTACCGAATTGATCCGGATCTTTGCGGAGGAGGCCCATTCGCGGATGCCGGTCTATCGCGAAACGCTGGATGACCCCCTCGGATTCGTTCACATCAAGGACGTGATGGCCGAAGTTGCGGGTGGCGAGACGGCTCCGGACGCCCGGCCGCTGGAACGGCTTCTGCGCCGTATGCTCTATGTTCCGGCGTCGATGCCGCTTACGGACCTGCTCGTTCGGATGCAGGGTACCCGGATCCATCTGGCGCTGGTGGTGGACGAGTATGGCGGGACCGACGGCCTGGTGTCGCTGGAGGATCTGGTCGAGGAGATTGTGGGCGACATCGAAGACGAGCATGACGAGGACGCGCCCGCCCTTGTCCGCCGTGGGCGCACCGTCTGGGAGGCCGACGCGCGCATGGAGATCGAGGACTTTGCCGAGGAGACCGGGCTCGACCTGGCGCTCAGCGATTACGAGGACGAGATAGATACGCTGGGCGGGGTGGCCTTTGCGCTTGCCGGGCGTGTTCCGGTCCGCGGCGAGGTCCTGCGCCATCCGGCCGGCCTGGACATCGAGATCATGGAGGCCGACCAGCGCCGCATCCGCCGCCTGCGGCTGCGTCTCTCGGCCCCACCGGCTCTGGAGGGCCCCGCCTGATGCAGGGCAGCCTTGCCCGCAGCCATGGCGCCACCGCCCTGGGGCCGGTGCATGAAGGGCTCGCCCGGCTGACCGGCCTGCGGGCCGCCGGCATGGCGGCGCTGTTGGGGGCGTTCTCGGCCCTGGCCTTTGCGCCATTTCACCTTACGGCGGCCCTCGCGGTCAGCCTGACGGGCCTCGTCTGGATGATCGACGGTGCCCGTGGTGCCCGCCGATGGGGCCGCAGCGTCTTCGCCCGTGGCTGGGCTTTTGGCTTCGGCTTCTTCCTCGTCAGTCTCTACTGGACCGCGGCGCCCTTCCTGGTGGAGCCCGAGCGCACGGCGCTGCTGATCTGGATGCCGCTGATCCTGCTTCCAGGGGGCATGGCGCTGATCTGGGGTGCCGCCATGGCCATGGCGGGTGCCTTCTGGTCCGCCTCGCCGTCGCGGGTGTTCATCTTTACGGTGTTCTTCGCCCTGGGTGAGATGTGTCGCGGGCACCTGTTCGGCGGATTTCCGTGGAACCTGCCCGGGACGAGCTGGGTCCCCGGCGGCCCCATGTCGCAGGCGGCGTCGCTGGGCGGCGTGTACTGGCTGACCCTGATCACCGTTTTCGTATGTGCCGCACCGGCCGCCTTGGTCGATACGCGGGACACCCGCGGCCTTGCCGGCCGGATCCTGCCGCTGCTCCTGGCCGTCCTGGCGGCTGCAGGGCTATGGAGCTGGGGGGCACAACGCCTCGTGCAGCCGACCGAGCTGACGGCCCGCGAGCTGGTCCTCATCGATGCCGGCGTGCCGCAGAACCAGAAGTTCAAGGTCCCGAAGGACCAGATCCTGCGCCGATACGCCGAACTTCTGGTGAGCACGGAGACCGGGGCCGATGATATCGTGATCTGGCCGGAGGGGGCCCTGCCCGTAACGATGCTTCAGGACGACCAGTCCATGGATGTGATCTCGGCCTATCTCGGCAGGCGGACGCTGATTGCAGGCACGGCGCGCTACGTGTCCGCGGGTCTCGACCGGCGCGTGTACTATAACAGCCTGGCGGTTCTGAATCGGGACAGCAACAGGTCGGGCGCGCTCGGCCTCTACGACAAGCACCGGCTGGTGCCGATGGGCGAGCTTCCGCTTTCGAGGATCCTGCCCTTTGGAGAGCAGATCTCGGCCATTCTGCCCGGTGCCCTGCAACGCCTTGCCACAAGCGGATTCGAGCCGGGCGAGGGGCCGGCCATCGTCTATGGCGAGCGCCTGCCGCCCTTCGTTGCGATGATCTGCTACGAGGCGCTCTATCCCGGGGTGCCGCGCAAGGCGCAGAGGCTGGCGGGTCACCGCGCCGACTGGCTGGTGACCATCTCGAACGATGCGTGGTTCGGCGAGGGGCTCGGCCCGGCGCAGCATTATGCCCAGAACCGCTATCGCAGCATCGAAACCGGACTGCCGATGGCGCGTGTCGCCAGCCGGGGTACGAGCGCCGTCGTCGATGGCCTTGGACGGGAACTGGCACGTGGCCGTCCGGTCGCGGGTGGCCCCGACGATTGGACGGCGAAGGTAGCCAAGTCGGCGCTGCCCGCACCGGTTGCGCTTCCCGTCTACCAAACCCGGGCGGGTGCCCTGTTCTTCTGGGTTACGCTCGCCGCAATGGTAGTACTGGCTTTTTTCGCGTGGCGCCGTTAAGACTGGTGAAAACGCAAGTATAACCAGTGAGTCGCATGATGTCAGACAGCAAACTGCCGAGCGAGATCGACCGGGTGGTGGGGCAACGAATCCGTTGGCGGCGCCGCGAGCTCAAGCTTACCCAGGAAAAACTTGGTGATCTCCTCGATCTTACCTTCCAGCAGGTCCAAAAATACGAGAAGGGCGTGAATCGCATCTCCGCCGGGCGCCTGTACGAACTGGCCTCCGTGCTGAGTGTTCCGGTCACCTATTTCTATGAGGGGGCCGAAGAGTATCTGGCGATGGAAAAGGGTCACTTTGCCGAGGCCGACGAGAATGCCTCGGCACCGGTCATGGACACCGATACGCTGGATCTCATCGCGGCCTTCCAGAAGATCGACGACCCCGCCTTGCGCAAGTCGATCCTGCAGACGGTTCGCGCGGCGGCGACCGCCCTCAACGGGTCCGGAGCGGACCTGGCGCGTAACTGAACCGTTGCGGTCTTGACGCGCGTCCGGATGGCGAAGCGATGGCGAGGCCGTCGCCGATCCTCCCAGGCGAGCACGGACTTGACCTTCGCGGCGTGGCGCGCGAAGTCGCCGGGCGCGCGCGACGGAGAGCCGATTGTCCGCCACACATCCGGATCGCTTGCGAAGTTTCGGTCGCACGGGGGGCCGCCCCCTCTCGTCGCGCCGTCAGACACTCATGCAGACCCTTCTGCCGCGCCGTGCGGTGCCGGAAACGGCGGCCGCCGGCCTCGACCCGGCCGTCCTGTTCGACGGAGTAGGGGAGGTCTGGCTGGAGATCGGATTTGGCGGCGGGGAGCATCTGCTGGGTCAGGCCGAGGCCCACAAGCGAGTCGGGCTGATCGGCTGCGAACCCTTCGATGACGGCATGGCGAAGGCGCTGGCGGGGATCGAGGACCGTGGTCTCGGCAATGTCCGCCTGCACCACGGCGACGCCCGAGCCGTGCTTGACCGGCTGGCCGATGAGACGCTTTCCCGGGTCTACCTGCTGTTTCCCGATCCCTGGCCAAAGCGGCGCCACTGGAAGCGGCGCATCGTGCAGCCCGCCTTCACCGCAGCACTCGCCCGCGTTCTGCAGCCGGGTGGCGAAGTGCGGTTTGCGACCGATGTGGCGAGTTATGCCGACGAGGCGCTGCTCGTCTTCCGCCGCACGCCGGGACTGAATTGGCGCGCGCAACGTGCGACCGACTGGCGCACACCGCCTGCCGACCATGTGACAACACGTTACGAGGCGAAGCGGCTCGGGGATTGTGCCCCGGTCTTCTACACATTCGTGAAGTCCGCGTGATTGCCGCACCGACTTGGAAACATCGCCGCGCGAACCATCCTCCTGTCAGTATTTCACAAGACGATGGAACGCTTCCGGACCGATGAGACAAGACCGTACCGTCGATCAATTCCACGCTTTGGGCAATGAGACGCGCCTTCAGGTTTTCGGCAAGCTCATGAAGGTCGCGCCCGACGGCCTGGCAGCGGGGGAGATCGCCCGTGACCTGGACATCGCGCCGAACACGCTGTCTGGCCATCTGGCCGTGTTGACCCGGGCAGGGCTTGCCTCCTACCGCCGCCAGGGGCGCAGCCTGATCTACAGTGTCGAACTCGACACTGTATCGGCCTTCCTGGTCGACTTCGTGGAGACCTGGTGCAATGGCCATCGCGGGCTTGCCGAGCGTATCGTGCGCGATAACGGCCCGTCCGATCCCGCACGGTCAAAGATCTGAGCCGGCCGGCCACGACATGCTCTGCGGGTCGAGCTTGACTTTGCCCCGGTTCCATGTGCGTATGCGGCCATCGAATACGGTCGGTCTGAATGCCCGAGTTTCCGTCAGACCGACGGCCTGGACTTCCCCTCCCGTAGACGAGACCGCCGCGACCCTACGCATGGTGCTTCGGGCTCGGCAGACAGACGGGAGTGCCGCATATGGCTACCGGAAAAGTAAAGTGGTTCAACGACCAAAAGGGCTTCGGCTTCATCAAGCCGGACGCCGGTGGCACGGACGTGTTCGTGCACATTTCGGCGGTCGAGCGGTCGGGCCTTCGCACGCTGCAGGAAGACCAGACGGTCGAGTACGAGCTGCACACCGACGAACGCCGTGGCAAGACCTCGGCGGTGAACCTGAAGGTCAGCTAGAGCAGGTTCCGAGCAATCGGAGACGATTGCGAACGGATACTTGCTCCTGGACTTGAAAATAAAGCGCCGGTCCGGAACGAATTGACGTGCCGGCGCTTTAGGCTGGGTCCTTTCCCGACGGATGCGCCCTGGCCCGACGTCGCCTTCGGTGGACACGGACACGGTCAGGGTCCTGATCTCGCGCACGCCAGTTGGCTGTTCCCAGCGGCGACCGCGCGATCGCCCCGCCGGCCGCCCGTTCGCCTTCACCGCGATCTTTTCGGGGTGACAAGCGGGCCGAGGGCGCCTATCTTCAGGCCAAGTCGAACAATATCGGCGGCGGTTCCGGGAACGGGGCCGCCGCTTTTCGTTCCGGCCTGACCGTCCGAGCGGACCGGCCGGTGGCCCTGGAGGTGGCGACACGTGATCGCGTCGAATGCGCAGGAGCGTCTGGTGCTGGATGTCATCGAACCCGTGGCCCAAGGCCTCGGGATGGAGATCGTGCGCGTCAGGATCGGCGGTGGGAACCGACCGCAGCTCCAGGTGATGGCCGAACGGACGGGCGGCGCGCCGACCGATGTTGAGGATTGCGCCCGGCTGTCGCGTGCCATCTCACCGGCGCTCGATGCGGCCGACCCCATCAGCGGTGCCTACACGCTGGAAGTGTCCACCCCTGGGATCGACCGGCCGCTGACGCGGGCCGGTGATTTCGGGCGCTGGGCCGGGCAGCTCGCCAGAGTCGAATTGGCCCGTCCGCTGGACGGCCGCCGCCGCTTTCAGGGGATCATCACGGGTGAGGGCCAGGACGGCGTCCGGCTGCTGCTCGATGACGAGACCGAGCTGGTGGCGGAGGTTCACGAGATGACCAAGGCCTCGCTTGTCCTGACCGACAGCCTGATCGAGGAGGCCCGCCGGCGCGGCGGCCTGCCGATCCAGCCCGACGACCCCGATTTTTCAGACTTCGACCTCGACGAGGATGACGCCGAGGACGACCCGACAACCGAAGACAGCGACCCGGAGTCCAAACCATCATGAGTACCATCGGCGTTTCCGCGAACCGGCTCGAAATCCTGCAGATCGCCAAGGCGGTCGCGGAAGAGAAGTCCATCGACCGTGCCATCGTGATCGAGGCGATGCAGGATGCGATCCAGAAGGCGGCGAAGTCCCGCTATGGCCAGGAGCACGATATCCGCGCCGTGATCGACGCCGAGACGGGCGAGCAGTCGCTCTGGCGGGTGCAGACCGTCGTTCCCGATGGCGAGGTTGAGGATGACGCCCAGCAGCTCTCGCTGTCGGATGCCCGCAAGCTCGATCCAAACCTCGCCGTGGGCGATGAGCTCAAGGAAGCGCTGCCGCCTTTCGACTTCGGCCGGGTTGCGGCGCAGACCGCCAAGCAGGTGATCATGCAGAAGGTTCGCGATGCCGAGCGCGAGCGCCAGTATGAGGAGTACAAGGATCGCGTCGGCGAGATCATCAATGGCGTGGTCAAGCGTGTGGAGTACGGCCATGTCATCGTCGACCTGGGCCGGGCTGAGGGAATCATTCGCCGCAATGACGGCATTCCGCGCGAGAATTTTCAGCCGAACGATCGTGTGCGTGCCTATCTCTACAAGGTCAGCCGGGAGCTCAAGGGCCCGCAGATCTTCCTGTCGCGCGCCGCGCCCGACTTCATGGTGCGCCTGTTCGCGCAGGAGGTCCCCGAGGTCTATGACGGGGTAATCGAGATCAAGGCCTGCGCCCGGGATCCCGGCTCCCGCGCCAAGATCGGCGTCTTGTCAAATGACAGCTCCATCGATCCAGTCGGGGCCTGCGTCGGTATGCGGGGCGCGCGGGTTCAGGCCGTGGTTGGCGAACTGTCGGGCGAGAAGATCGACATCATTCCCTGGAGCCCGGATGACGCCACCTTCATCGTGAACGCGTTGCAGCCGGCCGAAGTGTCCAAGGTCGTGCTCGACGAGGAGGAGCAGCGCGTCGAGGTCGTGGTGGCCGACGATCAGTTCCCCCTCGCCATCGGTCGCCGTGGGCAGAATGTGAGGCTGGCCTCGCAATTGACCGGCTGGCAGATCGACCTGATCACCGAGACCGCCGATTCCGAACGTTATCAGCGCGAGTTCCAGACCCGGACCGAGACCTTCATGCAGGCGCTCGACGCCGATGAGACCCTGGCGCAACTTCTGGCGTCCGAGGGATTCGAGACGGTCGACGAGATCGCCTATGTGGCGCCTGAGGATTTCCTGTCCATCGAGGGGTTCGACGAGGACGTGGCCGCCGAGATCCAGGAGCGTGCCCGGGAGTATCTCGACAAGCTGGCCACCGAACAGGATGCCCGCCGCAGGGAGCTTGGCGTCGAGGATGCCGTGATGGATCTGGAGGGCATGACCCCCGGCTTTGCGGTCAAGCTCGGCGAGGAAGGGATCAAGACGGTCGACGATGTGGCCGGCCTCGTCCCCGACGACATCACCGGCTGGCGTGAGCCGGGGCCGGATGGCAAGCCGCAATGGGTCGACGGGCTGCTCAAGAAGGGCGAGATGCGCAAGGATGACGCACAGCTCTTCATCATGCGTGCGCGTGTTGCTGCCGGGTGGATCGAACCTGAGGCGCTCGAGGCCCTGGAGGCGCAGCAGGCCGCCGACGAGCTCGGCGAGGAAATGGACCTGACCGACGAGGAAAAGGCGCTCCTCGCCCTTGGCGAGTTGGGTGGCGGTGCCGGTGACCATGCACGCGACGATCTAGATGATGGCGACACGGGCGAGGCGGTCGAGACTCCTGCGGTCGCCACCGAGGCGGCCGAGGAAGGCACCGCCGGCGACGATGCCGACCCGGATGAGGTATTCGACCTGGAGGCGCTTGCCGACATTGATCTCGAGGAGACAGACTTCGACGGCGAGGGAGAGGACGACGATTCCAAGGCCTGAATCCCCTCAAGAGCCCGACGGACCGGAGCGTCAGTGCGCCCTCACCCGTGAACGGTGGCCGAAGGACGCCCTGATCCGGTTCGTGAAGGGGCCCGATGGCGTGCTGGTGGCGGACCTGACAGAAAAGCTGCCCGGGCGCGGGGTCTGGATCGCCGCGGATCGGGCGGTTCTGGAGGAGGCGGTGCGCCGCAACGCCTTCGCCCGCGGGCTCAAGAGTCAGGTCCGGGTGCCGGAGGGTCTCGTTGACCAGGTGGCCGAGGGGCTCCTTCGCCGCTGCCAGAACCTTCTGGGGCTGGCCAAGCGGGCGGGGCAGGTGGTCCTGGGCTTCGATCAGGTGCGCGCAGCCCTTCGTGCCGGGCCTCCGGGCTGGCTGATCGAGGCGTCCGACGGCGCGACCGACGGCCGGGAGAAGGTGTATTTCCTGGCGCGGGCCCTATATGAGGAGGTCCGCGTCGCAGGGGCGCTCACCAGTGCCGAATTGGGCATGGCCTTCGGGCGTGAGCGTGTGGTACACAGCCTGCTTCGACCTGGCCCGTTGGCTGAGGCATGGACCACGGCCTACGGACGGCTTACAGGGTTCCGACCGGAACCCGGGGATCTCTGGTTCAAGGCTGGCGATCGCTAGGACAATCCGGTCCGCACATGGCGTACCGGCAACAATTTGGTATTTTTGGACGTATGAGCGACACGAAAGATACTGGCGGACGCAGACCGGCCACCACGCGGGGCAATACCGGAACGGTGAAGCAGAGCTTCAGCCACGGCCGGTCCAAGCAGGTCGTCGTCGAGAAGAAGAAGAAGCGTGTCGTCAGTGGCCAGGGCGGCGGCGCCGCGCAGTCCGGAGCGCGCACCTCCTCAGGCAAGCCGGCCGAGAAGGGGCAGGGCGACAGCAAGCTGGCTGCGCTGGCCAAGAAGCTGGGGATCACCGAAGCCGAGCTGATCGCGCGTCAGAAAGTTCTGCTGCAGCGCAAGGCCCAGGAGGAAGCCCGCAAGGCCGAGGCCGAGAAGAGCCTCGAGGCTCAGGCGCGTCTGCGCGGCGAGCAGCAGCGCAAGGTCCAGGAAGAGAAAGAGCGCCAGGAGGCCGAGGAGCGCCGCAAGGCTGAGGAAGAACGCCGGAAGGCGGAAGAGGCCGCCGCACAGGCCAAGGCGGCCGAACCGCCGAAGGACAGTGCCCGTCGCGCGCCCGCCGTCCCCGATCCTGCCGCCGAGGCCCCGGGCCCCGAAGGCGCTGGCGCCGGGCGGATCAAGCGCAGCAAGGAAAAGGCGCGCGACGACCGCGACAAGCCTGCGACCAAGCCCCGTTCCGGCGAGCGGCGCAGAGGGAAGCTGACGATCGCGTCGGCCCTTGGTGACGATGGGGATCGGCAGCGGTCGCTCGCATCGGTGCGACGGGCCAGGGAACGCGAACGCGAGCGCCGCCAGGGCGACCCCAACGATCAGGGCCGGGAGAAGGTTTCGATCGAGGTGACCCTGCCCGAGACGATCACGCTTCAGGATCTGGCCCAGCGGATGAACGAACGCGTCGCCGACGTGGTGAAATTCATGATGCAGCAAGGCGAGATGATGCGGGCGAACGACATCGTCGACGCCGATACCGCCGAGCTGATCATCGAGGAATTCGGCCATACCGCGAGACGGGTTGCCGAGTCCGATGTGGAAATCGGCCTGGAAGGCGAGGATGACGACGCGAAGGACCTGAAGCCTCGCGCCCCCATCGTCACCGTCATGGGGCATGTGGACCATGGCAAGACGTCGCTTCTCGACGCCATGCGTTCGACCGACGTGGTCGCGGGCGAGGCCGGCGGGATCACCCAGCATATAGGCGCCTATCAGGTTCAGCTCGGATCGGGCGAGAGGATCACCTTCCTCGACACGCCTGGCCATGCCGCCTTCTCGGCCATGCGCGCGCGCGGCGCAAATCTGACGGATATCGTCATCCTCGTGGTGGCAGCCGATGACGGCGTGATGCCTCAGACCATAGAGGCCATCAATCACGCCAAGGCCGCCAAGGTCCCGATCATCGTGGCTATCAACAAGATCGACAAGCCGGACGCAAATCCCAACCGTGTCCTGACGGACCTCCTGCAGCATGACGTCCAGGTCGAGGCCATGGGCGGTGAAGTGCAGGCCGTGGAGGTTTCGGCGCTCGAGCGCATGGGCCTCGAAGCGCTGTCGGAGGCGGTCGTCCTGCAATCGGAACTCCTGGAGCTCAAGGCGAACCCGGATCGCGAAGCGGATGGGTTCGTGATCGAGAGCCAGGTCGACCGGGGCCGTGGCCCGGTGGCGACCCTGATCATCAAGCGCGGTACGCTGACGCGTGGGGACATCGTCGTCGCCGGCACCCAATGGGGCAAGGTGCGTGCGTTGATGAACGAGCGCGGCCAGCAGGTGCAGACGGTCGGTCCTGCAGAACCGGTCGAGATCCTGGGACTCGACGGCGCGCCCGATCCGGGCGAACCGTTCTATGTCGTGGACAATGAGGCCCGTGCCCGCGAGATCACGGAATACCGGGTCCGCCAGAAGCGGCAGATGCGCGGCAAGGCCAGCACCATGGCACGTGCCTCGCTGGATCAGCTTCTGACCAAGCTGAAGGATGGTAGTCGCGACGCCCAGGAACTGCCGCTGGTGGTGAAGGCCGACGTCCAGGGCTCGGTGGAGGCGATCACCCAGGCGGTGGAGGGCATGTCCACCGACGAGGTGAAGGCGTCCGTTATCCATGGTGCGCCTGGCGGTATCTCAGAAAGCGACGTCCTTCTGGCGCAGTCCTCCGGCGCCCCGATCCTCGCGTTCAATGTGCGAGCCAACAAGCAGGCCCGCGAGCTGGCCGAGCGCGAGAATGTCGAGATCCGCTACTATTCGGTGATCTACGACCTGATCGACGACGTGAAGGACACGATGTCCGGCCTGCTTGCGCCCGAGAAGCGCGAGACCTTCATCGGCTATGCCGAGATCCTGGAAGTCTTCAACATTACCCGTGTGGGCAAGGTTGCCGGCTGCAAGGTCAGCGAGGGTGTCGTGAAGCGCGGCTGCGGCGTCCGTCTTCTGCGCGATGACGTGGTGATTCACGAGGGGCGCCTGAAGACGCTGAAGCGGTTCAAGGACGAGGTCGCAGAGGTGTCGTCCGGCATGGAATGCGGCATGGCCTTCGAGAAGTATGAGGACATTCGCGAGGGTGACCGGATCGAATGCTTCACGGTTGAAGAGGTCAAACGCACGCTTGACTAGGGACCGACAGGACCCTCGCCATCTTGCCGACCCCGGTGCAGACCCGCCAGCCAGGCGCGATGCCGCCGAGGTAACGGTCGAGGGCCGCCTGGACGACACCGATCTGAAGCAGCTTTCCCGTCTGGCGCGGGCGACACATGTGGGGCCTGTGACCACCTATTATGCGGGCGTGACGGCCCCCATCGTGTCGGCCGGTGTGGCGGTGACGACCCGGGCGGTGCTCCTGTCGGTCGGTGTATCGACCCTCTGGGCCTTGCTTGCCGCCGGTCTGCTGGCGGCAACCGCCGGGATCGTGTGGTTCCTGATCTTCATGCGCTGGTCCTATCGCCAGCACTTCGCCGCCGATACGCGGCTCGATCCGCGCCTGTCGATCACGGTCGACGAAGATGGGATACGCATGTGCCGCGGGCCGGTTACACTTCATGTCGGCTGGCCGGCCGTGCGCCGGATCCGGCGCACCCGCCGTCACACCGCGATCCTGTTCGATGGCACCGATCCGGTCATCGTTCCGCACGACTGGTTTGACGATCGCGCGGCGCGACAGGCCTTCTGGAAACGCCTGGAAAGGCGAGGAGACGACCCCCATGGCAAGGCGCAAGCCGTCTAAACCGTCTGCCGGACTCGAGCCCAGCCAGCGCCAGTTGCGCGCGGGTGAGCTGGTTCGCCACGCGCTGATCGACATCCTCACCCGGGAGGAGCTGCGCGATCCCGATTTGCAGGGCGTGTCGATCACCGTTGGTGAAGTCCGCTGCTCACCGGATCTCAAGCATGCCAAAGTGTTCTGCATTCCGTTGGGAGACGAGACGGTGGACGGTCGTGACCGCCTGGCTGCGGCGCTTAACCGCGCCTCCGGCTTTCTGCGCAGTCGACTGGCGAAATCGGTGGAGATGAAGTTCACCCCGAACCTGCATTTCGTTGCAGATGACAGCTACGATGCCGCGATCGAGATCGACCGGCTGCTCGACCAGCCGGAGGTGAGGCGCGACCTGGACTCCTGATCCCGCCGCCGCGAAGCTGTCATCAATTGGCGCTAGCGTTTTCGGGCTTGGGGAGGGGTTGCAATGGACCGTCAGACCATCGATCAGGAAGGTGCGCGGACCGGGCAGCTCTTCGCCCACACATTGCAGCTGGGCCCGGACACCGTCACGCTTAACAACATCGCCACGATGTCGATCGAGTCGGAAACGTTCCAGCCTTGGGACACTCCACGGAACCGTCGGGTCCAGAGGTGGGTCCTCGGGGTGGCCAGCCTGACCTTTCTGGTCGGACTTCTGGCCCTGATCGTCTGGGGGGTCAGCGGCGGCGGCCTCATGCATCCAGCCGGCGTCACCGGATTTCTTGCGCTTGGGCTGTTCCTCGTCTTGTGCGTCTTCGCCGCCTGGCGTGCTGCAAAGATGACGCGTCGCCAGCCATACTTCCGTCTCAGGATCGGTGCGTCGGACGGGCGGATCGTCTCGCTGGTGGACGATTCACGCGACATGCTGGAACAGCTTCGCGACACGATCCGGATGAAGATCGACACCGAGGATGCCGGCACCACCGGCCGATTCGATCTGAACCGTGACACGATCGATCTGGATCGGCCTTCGAAGGGTGAACCGGTCGCGTCCTGAGACGAGGAATATGGGCCGCGAGACGCGGCATCGGGGCTTCACAACCGCTCACCGATCTGCCATGAGGCCGGCTTTCCAATCGGGCCGTCCAGCCCGGCGTTCGATCCGCCGGCTCGTGGCGGGTCCCTCCTTTCCGGATCCGGTAGCGATGGCACGACAGCGCAAACGCAAGGGCGACCCCGTTCACGGCTGGTTGAATCTGGCCAAGCCGATCGACATGACGTCGACCCAGGCCGTGGGGGCGGTCAAGCGGCTCTTCAACGCCCAGAAGGTCGGACATGGCGGGACCCTGGATCCTCTGGCCGACGGTGTCCTTCCGATTGCGCTGGGTGAAGCGACCAAGACCGTGCAATGGGCCATGGACGCTGAGAAGACCTATGTCTTCGATATTGCCTGGGGTGCCTCCACCGATACCCAGGATCGTGAGGGGGAGGTGACGGCTCGCTCCGACGCGCGGCCCTCGCGCGCACAGATCGAAGACGCGCTGGCGGGCTTTGTTGGCGAGATCGAGCAGGTGCCGCCGCGTTATTCGGCGATCAAGGTGGATGGCGCGCGCGCCTACGATCTGGCCCGCGAGGGGGAGCGCTTCGAGCTGGAGAGCCGGCCTGTGACGGTTCACAGCGCCGAGCTCCTGGACACGCCGGATGCCGACACGACCCGCTTCCGGGTGCGTAGTGGAAAGGGCTTCTATGTCAGGGCACTGGCACGGGATCTGGCTTTCGACCTGGGCTGCGAGGGCCATATCGCCTTCCTGCGCCGGACCCGGGTGGGCGTGATGTCCGTCGAGGAGTCGATTCCTCTGGCCAAGCTGGAGGAAATGAGCGATAAGGCGGAGCTGTTCGCAGCCTTGCAACCGCTCGAAACCGTGCTGGACGACATCCCGGCACTGGCCTTGGGCGAGGAAGAGGCCGCGAAGCTGCTGCAGGGCCGCACCGTTGTGCTCCTGCCCCACATTGTCGAACAGTGGCGTGCTGAGACCTCGTCCGATCCGGACGATCGCATGGCCTTGGCAATGTGTGGCGACCGCGCGGTGGCGCTCGGCGAAGTCCGCGCGGGCCGGTTCCAGCCGGTTCGAGTGTTCAATCTGTAGACCCGTCCCGGCCGAAAGGCACGGGCAAAGATGGGAAAGGCGCGATGTCGATTACGGCTGAGAAGAAAGCAGAGCTTATCAAGAAGTTCGCCCGTGGTGAGGGCGATACCGGTTCGCCGGAGGTCCAGGTGGCCATTCTGACGGAGCGGATCACCAACCTGACCGAGCATTTCAAGTCCAATCCATCGGACAAGCACTCCCGCCGCGGTTTGCTCGGACTGGTCGCAACGCGGCGCAAGCTCCTTGACTATGTCAGGGGAAAGGATGAGGGCCGCTACAAGTCCCTCATCGAGGAACTGGGCATTCGCCGTTAGGCAGCCCTGGCCCGCCGCACCGATGAGGGTACGGCGGGCTTTTCGTATGCATGTGAAAGATAGCCGATATGTTTGATACCAAATCCGTGTCGCTGGAATGGGCCGGCCGCACACTGACGCTCGAAACCGGACGCATGGCTCGCCAGGCCGATGGGGCCGTGCTCGCCACCTATGGCGATACCACCGTGCTTGCCACGGCGGTCTACAACAAGACAGCAAATCCCGATCAGGACTTCTTTCCGCTGACCGTGCACTATCAGGAGAAGTACTACGCCTCGGGACGGATTCCCGGCGGCTTCTTCAAGCGCGAAGGTCGTCCGACGGAGAAGGAAACCCTGACGTCGCGCCTGATCGACCGGCCGCTGCGACCTCTGTTCGTCGACGGGTTCAAGAACGAGGTTCAGGTCGTCGTCACGGCGATTTCCTACGATCTCGAGAACGATCCGGACATTCTGGGAATGGTGGCGGCCTCAGCCGCCTTGGTCCTGTCGGGAGCGCCCTTCATGGGGCCCATTGCCGGCGCCCGGGTCGGCTACAGGGATGGGCAGTACCTTATCAATCCGCGGGTCGAAGACCTGATGGAGTCCGAGCTCGACCTGGTGGTCGCCGGGACGGCCGATGCCGTGATGATGGTGGAATCCGAAGCCCGCGAACTGCCCGAAGACGTCATGCTTGGCGCCGTGATGGCGGGTCATGAGGCCATGCAGCCCGTGATCGATGCGATCATCAAGCTGGCCGAACAGGCCGCAAAGGAACCGTTCGAGTTCGAACCGGAGGATCTGTCGGGTCCGAAGCAGGCGATCGTCGACCTGGTCGGCGCGGAGCTGCGCGAGGCCTACGGCATTGTCGACAAGCTGGAGCGCCAGACCGCCGTCGCGGCCCAGCGCGACCGGGCAAAGCTCGCGTTGGTTGCCTCCGAGGCGGCGCCTGACGGGATGACGCCGCAGATCTTCAAGGCTGCCTTCAAGGAAGCCGAGGCGGACGTGGTGCGCGGTACCATCCTGGACACCGGCAAGCGCATCGATGGCCGCGGCCTGGCTGATATTCGCCCGATCGTGGCCGAGGCCGGCGTGCTGCCGCGGACCCATGGCTCGGCGCTGTTTACCCGTGGCGAGACCCAGGCGCTGTGCGTGGCGACGCTGGGCACATCCGACGACGAGCAGTTCATCGATGGCCTGGGCGGCACCTCGAAGCAGCGATTCATGCTGCATTACAATTTCCCGCCCTACTCGGTCGGAGAGACGGGCCGCATGGGCGGTGCCGGCCGCCGGGAGATCGGCCACGGCAAGCTCGCCTGGCGCGCGCTCAGCGCGGTGCTTCCAGGGCCGGAGACCTTTCCCTACACCCTGAGGCTGGTGTCGGAGATCACCGAATCGAACGGCTCGTCCTCGATGGCGACGGTCTGCGGTTGCGCGCTGGCAATGATGGACGCCGGCATTCCGATCACCCGTCCCGTATCGGGGATTGCCATGGGCCTGATCAAGGAAGGGGATCGGCACGCCGTGCTGTCCGACATCCTGGGCGACGAGGACCACCTGGGCGATATGGACTTCAAGGTGGCCGGTACGGACGTGGGCGTCACCTCGCTGCAGATGGACATCAAGATCGCCGGAATCACCCGCGAGATCATGCAGACCGCGCTGGACCAGGCGAAAGGCGGTCGGATGCACATTCTCGAGGAAATGAAAAAGGCGCTCGCCAACAGCCGCGAGGCTCTGTCGGACTATGCGCCACAGATGGAGGTGATGCAGATCCCGGTCGACAAGATCCGGGAGGTCATCGGCTCGGGTGGCAAGGTCATCCGCGACATCGTGGAAACGACGGGCGCCCGGGTGAATATCGAGGATGACGGGACCGTGCAGGTATCGGCGCTGGACCGTGCGTCGATCGACGCCGCATTGAAGCGGATCAAGGAAATCACGGCAGAGCCTGAAGTCGGCGAGATCTACCAGGGCCGCGTCGTCTCCCTCAAGGATTTCGGCGCCTTCGTGAATTTCTTCGGGGCGCGCGACGGGCTGGTGCACGTCTCGCAGATGGCCAATCACCGGGTGAAGCATCCCAATGAACTCCTGAAGGAAGGCGACACCGTTTACGTCAAGCTGGTCGGTTTCGACGATCGCGGCAAAGTGCGTCTCTCCATGAAAATGGTCGATCAGGAGACGGGGTTGGAGATCGCCGAAGAATCAGAAGCCGCAGACTAAACATCCGCCCACTGACGGATTATCGATGATCGTGAAGGGCCGCCCGCGAAGGGCGGCCCTTTTTCGTGTCAACACGGAAAATTTCCGAAAGCGACGAATACCCGGAAAATACTGCAAAAATTGTCGAATGCGGCCCACGAAACGGTTCCTGTGCGGATCAACTCAATCCATGACGTCATTGACAATAAACTGTCACATACGAACCATGACATCCATGTTACAGTTTTATGACAAATATTGGACCCTGTCCGTGCTGGCGCTTGCGGCACTGACGGTCCCCGCCAACGCCGAGCCCGCCGCATCCGACGGATGTGAACTTTCCGATGGCTACGCCCGGGAGCTACCCGCCTTCATGGCTGAAGCCGACGCCTGTCTGGCGCGAGAGGTCACGGCGCCCGCCAAGGCAACTGCGGAGCGGATCGCGGTGCTCACGGAACGCCTTCGCGCCAAGGCGGGGCTGGCGGCGTTCGCCACCCGCGACAGCCTCGACCGGGCCGCCAGGGCCCATGCGCTCGACATGGCCGCCCGTGGCTATGTGGCCCACTCGGACCCGGAAGGCCGAAACCATCTCGACAGGTTGCGCGCTCTGGACCGGACGCTGCTGGTCGGAGCGACCGGCGCCAATGTGGCCGTGGTCCCCAAGAGCTATGGTCCGATCGACGCCTTCAATGCGCTGATCGAGGATGAGGTGAACCGCGAGAACCTCACACGGTCGTCCTTCACCCATGCCGGCGTCGGCGTGGCCGAAGGGCCGGACGCTCTCTACCTGGTGCAGGTCTTCGCCCAGGTGGATGGCGAGTTGGAAACCCCGCTGCCACTCAGGCTTCCAGCGCTCGCATCGGTGAAGGCCGAGCTGCTTAACCCCCGCTTCGAACCGGAAGCCTGGCGGCTCGAGGCGTCCGATGGCCGTCCGGTGCGTCGGGGGCTCGGCACGACGATCCTCGCCCGCAACGGCGGGCCGGATGCAGACGGGCCCTACTATCTGGAGATCGACGCGCGCCTGGGAACCGCCGTCTATGCCCTGAACGGTCCGATGGTAAGCGGTCCGACGATCGCTGCAGCGCGCGATACCGACTGAACGGTTTCGCCTTCGCATGCGTCGGGATAAGACGCGGCATGACCCGTGACCGCCGCGTCTTTCTCATCGCCGTTGCCGGAGGGTCCGGCTCCGGCAAATCAACGGTCGTCGATGCCCTGCTCGCCCGCCTCGGGCCTGAGCAGGGCATTGTCGTTCATGAAGATGCCTATTACTGGCCGATGTCCCATTATGGCGAGGCGCGAACCGACACCGAGCGGGCCGAGCTGGCTGCCCGGGTCGATTATGACGATCCCGGGGCGAAGGATGTCGGCCGCCTGGTCAGCGATCTGGCAGCCGTAAAGCGCGGGGAGGCAGTCGACATTCCCGTCTATGACTATGCCCGGCACGACCGAAGCGACACCCAGCGCCGGATTGCCCCACGGCCTGTGGTGATCTTCGAGGGAATTCACGCCTTGTCCCTGCCGGAACTGCGACCGCTTGTGGACCTGGCGATTTATGTTGACACGCCAGACGATCTGCGACTGGCCCGCCGGTTGCGCCGCGACGTGGTCGAGCGGGGCCGCGATGTGGAGGGTGTGCTCAACCAGTATCTCGCAAGCGTGCGGCCGGCTCACTACCGCCATACCTATCCAGCCAAGTTCTCGGCCGACCTGGTGATCGCCGACGAGGGCCTGCCTGCCTATGGCGACATCGTTCCCTCGGAGGCCGCCATAGAACGGATGCTGGCGCCGATCCTCGAACGGCTGCACCGGGCGGGACTGACCCTCAGCCGCACCGCGCCCTGATGAGCCAGGGCCAGACGGCGGGGGCATACGTCCGGTCCATGCCGCGCCCTGTCACCGGACGCGCAGTTCGAATGCGACCAGCAGGATCGCGGCGGCTGCCGCCCAGGCGCCCAGGATGCGGGGGGCCAGAGCGAAGGCCATGTGCCGGTGCGACCGGCGCAGGCTCCAGCTTGCCGCGCCGGCGAGGTAGAGCGTCATCAGGAGCGCGCCGGCAAGGCTGCCGAGGGTGGTGGGCAGCAGACCCCGCGCCATAGGGGACAGGTCGGGCAGGGCAGCGAGCCCGGCCACGAGGCCGCCCGACAGGGCAGCCGCCATCGCCGGCGCGCGCGTGGTGGATGCCTGCGCGGCAACGCCTCCGCCGAACAACACGATCAGGCCCAGTGCCGCGAGGGTCGCCTCTCCTCCACCAAACCCCCAGGCGATCAGCGTGCCGGCAAGCAGGGCGGCAAGGTAGATGGCCCAGGCCAGGGGCTGGGCGCCGGTCGGGGCACGGGCAAGGACCAGGCCAAGCGTTGCGGCGAGCAGACCTTGAACCGGTTCGAGGATCGGTTGGACGAGGCCGCTGGCGAGCCCTTCTGCGCCGGGGAGCGGCGCGTGGGCGTGGGCCCCCTGACCGAGCAGGATGGCGCCGCAGAGGAGGGCCGGAAACCGGCGAAACCTAGGCAAGGCCGAACAGGAACCCTGTCCCCAGGATCGCGATCACCGCGCCTGAGGCCTGCAGGACGATGCGTCCTTGCGGGCGGTCTGCGAGCAGGCCGAACCCGATCCCCGCCAGGTGCAGCAGACCTGTGGAGAGAACGAAGCCGACCGCATAGGCCGCTGGATTGGCCGCATGGGGCAGTTCGGTGCCGTGGGCATGGCCGTGAAACACGGCGAAAGCGGCAACAAGTGCCAGCGCCACGCTCAGGGGCGCGCGCCAGGCGGCAAGGATCGCCAGGCCGATGACGATCGAGGATAAGGCGATTCCCGGCTCGACGAGCGGCAGGGGCAAGCCGATCACGCCGGCCGCTCCGCCCAGTGCCATGATGGCGGGAAAGGCCAGCGGCAGCATCCAGATCGCCGGCTGGCGAAGGAAGGCGCCCCATATGCCCACCGCGACCATGGCGGTGACATGGTCCCAGCCGAACAGCGGATGCGTGAAGCCCGAGGCGAATCCCCCTGCGAGACCCTCGCCGCGTGCATGTGCCGCTGCAGGCAGGGCCGTGGCCTGGGCCAGCACGAACCAGGCTGAGAAGGCGGCCAGGCGGCGCATCGGGATCTCCAGCAGACGCAGGACCGGGTCAGGTGTCGAGGTCGGGCACGCCGACGGCATGGAATCCGGCATCCACATGGATCACCTCCCCGGCAATCGATTGACCCAGGGGCGAGAGAAGATAGAGCGCGCAACCGGCCACGCCGTCCATGCGTGTGTCCTCCTTCAGGAGGGACCAGTCGCGCCCGGTGGACATGAGGCTCTTGCCGCCCCGGATACCGGCCATGGCGAGCGTCTTCATCGGTCCGGCCGAGATGGCGTTCACGCGAATACCCTTGGGCCCGAGGTCGCGCGCGGCGTAGCGGGTCGCCGCCTCGAGACCGGCCTTGGCCACACCCATCACATTGTAGGAGGGGACCGTCCGCTCTGCGCCCAGATAGGTCATGGTGACCATGGCGCCGCCCTCGGTCATGAGGGCGCTGGCCCGGCGGGCGGCATCGACAAAGGAAAAGACGGAAATGTCCATGGCGCGGCGGAAGCCCTCACGGGTCGTGTTCTCCACGAAACTGCCCTGCAGTTCGTCCTTTCCGGCAAAGGCAATGGCATGCACCAGAAAGTCCAGTCGGCCCCAGCGGTCGGCAATTCGGGCGAAGGCGGCGTCCATCTGCGCGTCGTCGGTTACATCGGCCGGTACCATGAAATCCATGCCAAGCGACTCCACCAGCGGGCGTACGCGCTTTTCAAGGACATCGCCCTGATAGGTGAATGCCAGTTCGGCGCCCTGGGCCGCCAATTGGCGGGAAATCCCCCAGGCGATGGAATTCTGGTTGGCGACGCCCATGACGAGGCCACGCTTGCCTTTCATCAGGTCGCCCGCAGGCGGGGTCCAGGCTTCCGACATACCATCCACTCCGATCCGTTTTCTGGGCTTTGGCTAGGCGGCGGCGGCGCGCGGGTCAATCGGTCTGAAGCGCTTCCAGGCGAAGTGGGCACCGGTTCGCCGTCCGGAAGCGCGTGAGGCAAGACCTGCTTCCAGGCGAAGTGGGTACCGGTTCGCCGTCCGGAAGCGCGTGAGGCAAGACTTGGCTGCAGGCTAGCGGCCTGGAGAAAGTTCGGAACAGACGGACTCGGTTGCGAACGGAGACTTGCGCAATAACAGTGATGTAAAGCGACGGTCCGGCGTGAAACGAAAGGCCGGCGCTTCAGTTCGACAGTTCGCTAGGCTGGAACAGGCCGACCTTCATGTCGGTTGCCGTGTAGACTTGTTTGTCGTCGGCGAAGACCTTTCCGTCCGCCACCCCGAGCACGAGGCGGCCGCGCTTCACGCGCTTGAGCTCCACCTCGTAGCGCACGCGCTTGACCGACGGCGTGATCTGCCCGGTGAACTTGACCTCGCCCACGCCAAGGGCGCGTCCCTTTCCCGGCGAGCCGGACCAGCCAAGCCAGTAGCCCACGGCCTGCCACATGGCGTCGAGGCCGAGGCAGCCTGGCATGACCGGATCGCCGGGGAAGTGGCACTGGAAGAACCAGAGGTCCGGATGAATGTCCAATTCCCCGATCACGTGCCCCTTGCCGAAGGTGCCGCCCTCCATCGTGATTTCGGTGATGCGGTCCATCATCAGCATGGGCGGGGCGGGAAGCTGGGCGTTGCCCGGGCCAAAGAGGTCGCCCTGGCCGGACCGGATCAGGTCGTCGTGACTATAGGCGGCCTTTGGGGAGTGAAAGTCGTGGGGGCTCTGCACGCGGTTGCTCTTTCTCTTGGGTCGGGCTCTTGAATCGAGCTCTCGGCTCTGGTGTTCGCTCGTTCCTGCCCGAACCCAGCCCATGCGGCAACCTTGGCAGGCAAGCGGCAGTGCTGCCAGGTCGCGGCCGTGCTACTCCTCGCGTGCGCCCCAGACAGCCTCGCGGATCGCCCAGCCACGCCGCCCCTCGACGCGCACGTCGCACCAGTGGCGCAGGCAGTCGCCAAGCTTCACCACGAGACCCGCTTCCAGCCGGGCGGCAACCGGCGCGTCGCTGCGTGGGCCGTCGCGCAGCGGCGTGTCGATGCGGATCAGGCCGGTGCGTGTCCCGTCAAGCATTCGGGCATGGACCCAGACCTCGTCGCCGTCGGGGTCGCGGACCCGGCGCCAGTCTATGCTTTCCTTCACGATCAGTACCGGCAGGTCCTGGCGGCGATACTGCCACAGGATCGGATGCTCCTCGCTCGGGCCGGCGCGGCCGTTCACCTCGCCGTAGCGCAGGCTCGCAAACCGAGGCACCGGCTCGCCGCTGATATGGCTGATCCGAGCCTCCGGCTCGCCGCTCTGGGCAGTGGCCGTGGGAAAGAGGCAAGTGCCCGCTACCGCGCAGGCAGCGACCGCCAACCGTCGCGCCAGGCGTCGCGCAGGGCGCGCGCGCACAAGTCGGCTGGGGCGGGACAGGGACACAGGACGCATGGCGTGATCTTGCCGTGGGTTGATGAATCCCTCGTAAATTGCGTGAGATTGGCGGGCCGCGGGCGCTCTGCTAACAACAGGCGTCGCGTGAGAGAGGTCCAATGGCGAATCGCAAGCTAAAGGTCGTTGTCACCCGCAAGCTGCCCAGCGCGGTGGAGCTTCGCCTGAAGGAACTGTTCGACGCCGAACTGAACGAGACGGACACGCCCTTCACGCCGGTCCAGCTCGCGGATGCCATGGCGCGGGCGGACGTTCTGGTGCCGACGGTGACTGACCGGATCGATTCGGGGCTCGTGGCCGGGGCCGGGGCGCAGCTTCGCCTGATCGCGCAGTTCGGAGCGGGGATCGACAACATCGCGGTAGATGCGGCCGTGGACCGGGGGCTGACCGTTACCAATACGCCGGGCGTCCTGACGGACGACACCGCCGACGCGGCCATGGCATTGATCCTGTCCGTGCCCCGGCGCCTGTTCGAGGGCGCCCGCGTGATTCGACAGGGCGGGTTCACCGGCTGGTCGCCCACCTGGATGATGGGACGCCGGATCGCCGGCAAACGGCTTGGCATTATCGGCATGGGCCGTATCGGACAGGCCGTCGCAAAGCGGGCGCGCGCATTCGGTCTGCAGATCCACTATCACAACCGAAAGCCGGTGAGTCCTAAGATCGAGGAGCTTCTGGGCGCGACCTATTGGGAGAGCCTCGACCAGATGCTGGCGCGGATGGACATCGTGTCGGTGCATTGTCCGCACACGCCGGCCACCTACCACCTGCTCAACGCCCGCCGGATCGACCTGATGAAGCCCGACACTTTCGTGATCAACACCGCTCGAGGCGAGGTGATCGACGAAGGCGCGCTGGCCCGCGCGCTGGAGGAGGGTCGCATCGCCGGTGCGGGGCTCGACGTGTTCGAGCGGGAGCCGGCCGTCAACGAGACGCTGAAGAGCCTGCCCAATGTGGTGCTGTTGCCGCACATGGGCTCGGCAACCGAGGAAGCGCGGGTGGAGATGGGCGAGAAGGTCATCATCAACATCAAGACCTTCGCCGACGGACACAAGCCGCCAGATCGCGTGATCCCGGCGATCCTCTAGCCTGTTCGGTCAGCGCCTGGACCAGGTTCAAGACAGCGAAAGTCCGCCTGCGGACGGCGGCCCTCGAAATCGATGTGACAGACATTGCGCTCATGGCGCCGGCACCAGACCTGAAGGCCCATGTCGGTGAAGCCGATGTCCAGCACCGTGTAGTCCCGAAGCGAGCGCGCATCGGTCTGGCCCGCGCTGAATTCGGCGTGGCAGGCATTGCAGACCAGCGGCTCCCGGATGGCATACAAGAGATGATCCATGACCTGTCTCCGGCTGAGTTCCGCCAGCGGAGCTAAACCGCGACGCCGGCGCATCAAGCATGGCCTGGACGACCGGCATCCGCACTGGGGCCCGGCACGCGTCCTTCGGCATGCGCACCGGACCGGAGGCCACCGAGGACCGGACCCGAAGCCGGGTCCGCATTCAGGCCAGAGGCGAGGTCTGACCCATGTGTCCGGGTCGGACAGCAGGCGGGTGGTGCCGCAAGAGGGACTCGAACCCCCGACCTATGCATTACGAATGCATTGCTCTACCAGCTGAGCTATTGCGGCAGCACGGGTCGCTCCATACAGCGCGCGATGCGGGGTCGCAAGCCTTCGCGGGTGTGGGGTGGCGTCGTGTCAGGTTTCGTCGCGGGGCGCGTAGTCGCGAGGGGGGTCCAGCGCCTCGCTTTGGGGTGTCCGTAGCGTTGCCCGCCCGTCAGCGGACGCAGCGTCAACGGCCGCAGGCTCGCGGCGCGGGCCGGGGGCGCCGTCGGGTCCGGCCAGAGCCAGCGGCTTGCTGGCGTCAAGCTCGCGGTGGAATCCCTCATGGCGCGGGTGCACCAGTTCGCCCGTGTCGCCGAAGGCATAGACCAGGCGCGACCAGTCCCTGACGCTGTAGTCGAACGCGCCGCCGCGCGGGTCCAGATCAGACCAGTCGGCCTCACGGGCGGCCGTGGCGGCGGTCAGGGCCCAGCGGTCCGCCTCGGCGGTATCGCCATAGCCTTTCAGAGCCCGCGACAGGAGCTGGCACAGGCGCGCGGTCGGCTTCTCCTCGATCAGCAGGGCGAGCTCGCGTACGGCATTGATCCAGTCGCGACGCTGCATTGCGCGTTCCGCGATCAGGATGCGGCTCTCACGGTGGCCCGGATGGGCGGCGATCAGGGCATCCAGACGCTTTTCGGCGGCAGTCTGGCCTTCACCGGGAAGGATCCTGCCAGCCAGGTGTGCCAGCGCCGGGTGGGGGCGGGCCTTCCAGGCGAGCTCAAGGACCGACTGGGCGGCCCGGGTCTTTCCGTCTGCGATCAGGTGGCGCGCGCCGTGCCAGGCAGCGGGTGGAAAGTCTGGTGCCAGCCGAATGGCGTCCGCCAGCGCCTTCTGGGCCTCGCCGCGATGATTGGGACCCAGGCCCGCAGCCTGTGCCGTCATCAGCACGGCCCGCCTGCGATCCAACCGCTCGCCCCGGATCGCCCCGCGGCGCGCGCCGGCGGCCAGGGTCTCCAGCGCGCTCGCCCAGCGGCCCTGGCTGACCTGAAGGTCGAAGAGCGAGTTGAAGGGCCAATCGGCGCTGGACTTGAGGTCCAGGGCTCGCCTGGCCCGGTCCTCGGCGATCTTCGTGTCACCGCGCGCAATCGCGGCGGCGGCTGCACCTCGAAGGCCCGCAAGCTGGCCGCCCGGCAGTCGCATCAACTGGCCCCAGGCGCGCTCGGCCTCTGCCCAGTCCTCGGCCGCCTCGGCGGCACGGGCTTCGAGGAGCAGTTTCAGCCGGTCATCCTCGGCATGGGGCGAGGCCTTGCGAAGCAGCTTGTAGGCGGTACGGGCATCACCTGCCTCCGCCGCCAGGAGCCCCTCGGCCAGCGCCCTGTTCGCCTTGCGTGCACGTCCCGCCTTGCGCGCGCGGCCGAACGACCAGGGCAGGGTGACCAGGCCAGTCGTGACCCACCAGGCGGCGGCCGCCAGCCCCGCCAGCAGCAGGCCCAGCAAGAGGGCAAGACCGAGCGGCAGCGACAGGGTCGTGCCCGGAACGGTGATCTCGACCGTGCCCTCCAGGGTGTAGAGCGCATAGCCGGCGAAGGCTGCACCGCCCGCGACGAGCAGCAGGACCATCAGCGTTGTCAGTCGGATCATGGGTCGGTGGGCCCTTCCTCGCGCATCAGCGTCAGCCGCAGCCGGTCGATGGTCCGCTCCAGATCACGCCGGCGGCGGGCATCCTCGATCCAGGGCGCTGCGACGTCCAGCGCAGGTCCGGTCAGGCTCTCCAGGGCGCCGATGGCGCCGCCCAGATCGCCGGCCGCCAGTGCGGTGCGCGCCGTCTCGACCGCGACGTCGGGGCCCGTCTCGCCGTCGCGGCGAATCTGGATTTGCCCGCCCGAGAGCCGTTCCACGAGTCCTTCGGCGCCGCTGGCGTCGGCTTGCTGGGCGGCGCGCAGGGAGGCATCCAGCGTGTCCAGGCGCCGGGCCAGCGTCTCGCGTGTAGGCGCGCCCTCCAGCGCCAGATCCTCAAGGTCTGCGACCACGGGGTCGTCCGGCCGCGCCGCGCGCAGGTCACGCCAGGCTGGCTGGAAGCCCTGGCCCCGTCGCGCGGCGGCCTCTATCTCGGCGAGCGACAATGCGGCCCGCGACGCCTCGGCGGCGGCCTGGCCTGCGACGCGAACCGTTTCGATCCGGCCCGCCAGGTCCGCCAGCCGGTCGTCCAGGCGTGCCTCGAGCTGCGAGACCTGATCGGCCAGGGACCCGACCCGCTCCCCCAGACCGGTGTCGGCCGGATCGAGACTGTCGAGATCCGCCCGCAAGGTCGAAAGCGTGCCGGTCAAGGCTTCGAGCGTCTGGGCAAGGCGATCGATCCGCCGATCCTGGCTTTCCACCCGGCTGTCCACATCGGCGAGCTGTGTTTCGGTCCGCTCGGCCTGGTTGGCGAGCGCCCGGACCCGGGCCGTCAGACCGCTGGTGTCGGCGGCCGCGCCGTCGCCCGGCGCCGGTGCGGCAAGGTCCGTGGCCTCATCCAGCCTGGCGGCCACCGTGTCGAGGCGCCGCTCGATGCTGTCGAAACGCCGGGTCACGTCGGCTTCCATGGCGGCCGCCCCGTCGAGACGGTCGAGCCGGGGGGCAATCGCATCGACCCGCTCGGAGAGGGACGAGACCTGGCGGCGCAGCTCGCCCAGATCCTGGGGGTTTCCCGCCGCATCGCGACCGGCCGCAGCCGGGTCGGTCGCCGTGGCGCGCGTCAGAACGGTGCCGCCAAGGGTGCCACCAGCCATCGCCAGCACCAGGACCAGGAGCAGTGCGAACCATCCCGGTCCCTGCCTCGACCGCGGCGCATCCTCTGGCGCAGGCTCGAACTCCGCGTCAATCGGCGCGTCGCCCGGCTCAGGCTCCGGCGAGGCTTCCTCCTGACGGTCTGATTCGCTCATGGCGGCAGTCTATACCCGCGCCCGGCCCACCTCAAACGGAACCCAGCGCCGCGTCCAGGGTGGCGAGCAGGGCGGCCTCGTTCGGCGCCCCGGCAACATGGCGTCCGCGCCAGTTGAGATCCCCTACCGGTTCCAGTGCGGCGTCCGAGACGGCGACCGCCCGGGTATTCGAGAGATCGGCGCCCACGGCAAGCGCAGCGAACGCGGCTGCCCCCTTCGCAGAATGGAACAGGACGGCCCCCAGCGTGCCGGTGCGCAGGGCGGTCTCGACCTCCGCCGTAAAGGCCGGCGCGGGTTGCGGGGTATAGAGAGGGGCGAAACGGACCTCGAACCCCGCGTTCCGCAGGCTCTCGGCCAGCCGTCCGGCGGCCGCTGCGTTTGCCACGTGCAACAAGGCGCCGGCACCGGGATCTGCCGTGCTGCCAACCAGATCGGCAAGCGCAGACGCGTCGCCATGGGCGCAGCGCCGGTCCTGGAATCCGCTGTCCCGCGCCGCGGCGTCGGTCGCGGGACCGACGCACCAGGCGGTCAGATCACGTTCGGGTCGCATGGCCGCAAAGGCCCTGACGCCGTTGGCGCTGGTGAACAGGAGACCCTGAAGGCCGGCGAGGGACAGTTCGGGCGGAGGATCGGTCGGGTGCAGCGACAGGGCGGGGCTGACGAGGGGCTCGTAGCCACGATGGCGCAGTGCCGCGGCGGTCTCCTCCGCGCCCGGCTGGGTCCGTGTGACAAGGATGCGGGCGGTCACAGGTCTTCAAACGCGGGCAGCGCGCCGCCGGCCGCCTCCCGGATGGTCTCTGCGACCTCCGCGCCCAGCGCGATCAGGCCCGCGTCGTCGGTCTCCGCAGCGACGTCGGCTTCCGCGCGCCAGACCTGGCGGCCATCAAGGCTGAACACTTCGCCGCGCAAACGTAGTCGCTCGCCTTCATCGAATAGATGTCCGGCGATCGGGGTGCGGCAGCTTCCGTCCAGCGTGGCCAGGAAACTTCGCTCTGCCAGGGAGGCGCGGCGGGTGGGCTCGTCGGTCATCCGGGCAAAGACCTCGCTGAGCGTTTCGGTGAGAACCGCATCGCGGATCACGACAACGATTGTGCCCTGACCGGCGGAGGGCAGCATGTCCGCCATGTCGATCGGATGGCCCACATGGGTCATCCCAAGCCGTTCGAGGCCGGCCATGGCGAGCCACGTGGCGTCTGCCTGACCGGCCTCCAGCTTCTCGAGCCGGGTCTGGACCTTCCCGCGAAAGGGCACGACGCGGACGTCCGGCCGGAGGGCGAGTGTCTGTGCCTCGCGGCGCAGGCTGGCCGTGCCCACCACGGCGCCTTCCGGAAGCGCGCGGGGATGGGTGCAACTGGCACAGATGAAAGCTTCGCGCGGATCGGCCCGGCGAGGCCACGCAACTGCCGTCTGGCCGGCAGGCAGGCGGCTTGGCACGTCCTTCAGCGAGTGCACGCCGATGTCGACTTCACCCGCCGCCAGGGCCCGGTCGATCTCCTTGGTGAACAGGCCCTTGCCGCCGGAACTGATCAACCGTTCGCTCGTCAGCTTGTCGCCGCTGGTCGTGTAGCTGACGATCTCACCGCGCACACCGCCATCGGTCAGCGCCACCAGCGCGTCGGCCACTTCGCGGGCCTGGGCCAGGGCGAGGGGTGAACCGCGTGTGCCCACGCGCAGGATCAGGGGGGCGGTGCTTGGCATGGCGGACGCCTACCCGGCGCATTCGGCGCTTGCAAGCTTGACGAAGCTGCGATCCCGGTGCACCGGGGCATATCGTTATTCGATCTGCGGGAGATGCGAGATGTTTTTACCACGAACACGCATGGCGATGCTCCCCCTGCTGCTCGGGCTGGGGGCATGCGCGCAAATCGGAACCTCTCCAGATACGCGCGCGACGTCGGGGCCTGCGCGCGAGGTCGCAATGCCCGGCGAACCCATACCCAGCGCGGCACCGACCGAAAGCGAGACCGAACGCCTGAACGCCTGGCTGGATGCGCGCTATGAGGAGCAGCTTCACTTCAGCCCGATCAGTCTGACCATGCAGGGGCGGGACGCGCGTACCGCGGAACTCGACGATTACTCGGTGGCGGCAGAGGAGGCGCGGCTCGCCTGGCGCCTCGCCACGGTGGAGGCGCTGAAATCGCGGTTCGACTACGAGGCGCTGAGCCCGTCCGGCCGGCTGTCCTATGATCTCTGGGTGTACCAGGCTGAACAGGCCGAGCAGGGACGCGCGTTCCGGGCGAACGAGTATGTCTTCCACCAGATGGGTGGACCGCACAGTTTCCTGCCCACCTTCATGATCAACTTCCATGACGTGCAGACGGCGCAGGACATGCGCGACTATGTCTCGCGCCTGGTCGCGATGGAACGGGCGCTCGGCCAGGCGCTGGCACGGGCGCGCGACAATGCCGCCGCCGGTGTGCGTCCGCCGCGCTTCGCCTATGAGCAGGTGATCGACCAGGCCCGGAAAGTGATCACCGGCGCGCCCTTCACCGACAGCGACGAGGATGCCGCCCTCTGGGCCGACATCAAGGCGGAGATCTCGGGATTGGAGGAGGGCGGCCAGTTGACGCCCCGCGAAGCCGAGGCGCTGCGGGTGCAGGCACGTGACGCGCTCATCCTGCATGTGGCGCCGGCCTATCAGGAACTTATTGCCTTCCTCGAGCGGGATCTGCCCAATACGGCACGGTCGGCCAGCGGCGTGTCGACGCGTCCCAATGGCGAGGCGTATTACGACCACCGGCTTTCGGTCTACACCACAACCGACATGACCGCCGACGAGATACACGAACTGGGCCTGTCGGAGGTAGAGCGTATCCGTGGCGAGATGCTCGCGATCAAGGACGAGGTGGGCTTCGAGGGCGACCTGCAGGCCTTCTTCGAGCATGTTCGCGAGGCGGATTGGAACTATTATCCGGATACGGATGAGGGCCGGCAGGCCTATCTCCGCGATGCCAAGGCCGCCATCGACAACATCCGGGAGCGGCTGCCGGACTATTTTGGCGTGCTGCCCGAGGCCGAACTGGTGGTGAAACGCGTCGAGCCGTTTCGCGAGCGCGACGGGGCGGCGCAGCACTACTATCCCGGCACGCCCGACGGCACGCGACCGGGCATCTACTATGTCCACCTGTCCGACATGACGGCCATGCCGAAAAACCAGCTTGAAGTGATCGCCTATCATGAGGGGCTTCCGGGCCACCACATGCAGATCTCGATCGCTCAGGAACTGGATACGGTGCCGGAATTCCGGACACAGGCCCATTTCGGGGTCTATATCGAGGGCTGGGCGCTGTACTCCGAAGCGCTCGCCAAGGAAATGCCGGGCACCTACCAGGACGCGTATTCCGACTTCGGCCGTCTGACCACGGAACTTTGGCGCGCGGTCCGCCTGGTTGTCGATACGGGCCTGCATGCCAAGGGATGGACAGAAGACGAGGCGATCGACTACTTCATGAAGAATTCGCCGGAACCCTTCAAGTCGATCCAGTCGGAGGTTCAGCGCTACCTGGTCATGCCGGGTCAGGCGGTCAGCTACAAGGTCGGCATGCTGAAGATCCAGGCCCTGCGGGCAAAGGCCGAGGCCGAGCTGGGTGAGGATTTCGACCTCGCCGCCTTCCATGACACGGTCCTGACCGGTGGGGCCATGCCGCTGGACCTGCTGGAGCGCCGGGTGAACGGCTGGATTGAGGAGACGCGGGCCGAGGCGCGCGCGTCAACGGAAGCGTAGCGGGTGGCCATTCGCGGATAGCGCTTCCGTCAAAGGCGAAAACGCTATCCGCGACGGTCTTGAGCCCATCGAACCGCCGGTGACCTACCCGGCGGTGAGGGCGGTGGGGGCGCCGCTCAGGCCTCGTCGTGGATTGCCTGTAGCCGGGCGCGAAGCTCGGCGGCCGGGACCGTGCCGTCGAAGGCGAGCTCCGGCAAACGGGCCACGCGATGGGCCAGCGCGTCATAGGCGGCTTCGAAGGCCGCCCGCAGGGTATCGTCGGGCGCGGCCGCGGGATCGGGCAGGCCCCAATGGGCCTGGACCGGCTGGCCCGGCCAGTAGGGGCAGTTTTCTCCCGCCGCATTGTCGCAAACGGTGATGACGGCCTGCATCCTCGGCGCGTCCGGGGCGGCGAACACGTCCCAGCTCTTGGACGTCAGTCCGGTCGTGTCATGCCCCTTTTCCTGCAGCAGACGCAGCGCCATCGGGTGTGGTGCACCCTTCGGCGTGGACCCCGCGGAGTGCCCGCGAAAACCCGGAAGGCTCGAAATCAGCGCTTCCCCGAGAATCGATCTCGCGGAATTTCCGGTACACAGGATCAGGATGTCGACCGATTGGGACATGCCGAGCTCATTTTCCAGTCGATACGTGTCAGTCAGGATGCCCTACAATCTTGTTGTGGAGCATCTTCTTGAGGTGAGGCGGTGGCCACTTCGTTCCGGCAGGTTTCAGAGCAAGTTCGGAGCAAACGGACCCGGTTGCGAACGGAGACTTGCGCAAGACCAATGATGTAAAGCGACGGTCCGGCGTGCAACGAAAGACCGGCGCTCTAGTTTGTCAGATCGTCTTCCGGCAGGGTCGACGGAGCGGAGGCTGGTTCCGGTGTATCCGGCGCCACCAGCCCGCTGGCCAGGCCCATGACGTGGAAGATCTCGTGCTGCTCCATGACGCCCGATACGAGATTGGCGCCCGGCCCGCGCGCGAAGATCGGCACGTCCTCCCCGGCATGGGTTTCCGACGGCATCGGTACGAGTGCTGGCTGGCGGAAATCCTTGGCGGCCGTGTCCACCCCGGACAGGTCGCGTCGCGCGCACGGCTCGTCGGGTGCGCTGTCCTCGCCGTCCGAGAAGCAGGGGGCACTCGGCCCGTTGGCATAGCCCAGCGTGGTGTAGGGCTTGCCGTCGGCGCCGCGCATGATGCCGCCGGGGCCGAAGGCGGCCAGCCCAAGGATCGGGTTTCCACGGGCCGGATAGCCGGCCATGGTGAGCGTATGGGAATGGTCGGCGGTAACGATGATGAGGGTGTCGTCGGCGTCGGTCATCTCAAGGGCGGCGGCGACCGCTTCGTCCAGAGCCTCTGTGTCGGCCAGCGCCCGGGCTGCATTGGTTCCATGGTGAGCGTGGTCGATCCGGCCGGCTTCCACCATCAGCACGTAGCCGTCTTCATCCCGCGACAGGCGGGTGATGGCCGCGCGGGTCAGCTCGGCGAGCGAGGGTTCCCCCGCAGGATCCTTATCCCGGTCCAGTTCGTACTGCATGTGGCTGGGTTCGAAGAGACCGAGAACACGGATGTCGGTATTGAAGTCCAGTGCGTCGAAGCCGGCGCGGTCGGTCACCACCACGTGCGACTCAGACTTTTCCGACCACTCCGTCATCAGGTTCCGCCCGTCCCCGCGCCGGCCGGTGGCCTCGGGGTACTCCGGATCGGCCAGATCGGCCGGCAGGAAGTGGCGCCGCCCGCCTCCCATGGCGATCTCGAACCCATCGCCGGCATTCCAACCGATGAACTGGCTGGAAATGTCCTTGCACGTCTCGGGCACGGCTCCGTCAAAGGCCGTATCGTCTTCCCAATCCCGGTGCGGCGTCTTGGCATAGGCGGAGGCTGGCGTCGCATGCGTGATCCGGGCGGTGGAGACGATGCCCGTGGAGAGGCCCGCGCGTTCCGCCAGTTCGAACAGGGTGTCGGTGGTGTTGCCTTCGAGGCTCGCGCAATTGCTGAAGCTGGCGGCCTGGGTCACGCCGAGCGTGCGCAGATTGGTCTTCACCCCGGCCACCATGGCCGTCGCGGTCGCCGCGCTGTCGGAGACCTGGCCGTTATGGCTGTAGGTCTTCGCTAGCGCCAGGTGGGGCATCTGGTCCATGGCAAGGCGGAAGCTCTCGCCGTCGAGCCCGCGACGCTGCCCCGCATAGATGCGGGCGGCCGTCAGCGTAGACACGCCCATGCCGTCACCCACGAAGAGGATCAGGTTCCGCGCCTCCCCAACCTTTCGGTCGGCCGCGCGCCGGGCGACCGCTTCGGCGGCCTGGACGTAATAGCTGTCGCCGGCCTGGCGCGGCGTTGCGGCCGGACGGTCGGTGGAGACATTGGCGGCTGCCGAGGCCGGTTCCGGTGAGGGGTTTGCCTGCAGGGCCACGCCGGTGGTGGTGCGGCTGCACGCCGCCGCAGCAAAGGCCAGGGCAAAGACGAAGACGGCAAACGTGTAGCGCATGGTGGTGGGTCCCCTTGATGTCCCCATGATCGGTCAGCCCTCACCCTTAACGGATGAGTGTGACGCTTCTGAAACAGGCCGCCGCGGATCGAGCTTTACCCGGCCGCTCCGCTGGGCGAGGAAGACCCCTGTCAGGATCAACAGGCCGCCCATGGCCTGCAGCAAAGTCAGTGTCTCGTCGAACATCTGCCAGGAAATGGCCGCCGCTGTCACTGGCTGGACGAGAACGAGGACCCCCGCAATCGCGGCCGGGGTGCGACCCAGCCCTGCGATGATAAGCCCCTGGCCTGCGATCTGGACGGCCAGCGCCAGGAACAGCGGGGCGGCAAAGCCCTGAAGGGTGTCCGGAAAGAACCGTTCGCCCGATACCGCGACCAGGCAGAACGCCACGCCGGCTTCCACGCAAGTGAGCCAGAAGATCGTGTCGATCGCGCTCATCTGACGTCGCGTGATCGAGGAGGCGAGCATGTAGCCGGCGACGAGGAACGCCGCGGCGAGCGCCAGGAGGTCGCCTTCCAGGCTGGTCTTACCGTCGGGCACACCACCCTGGGACAGGAAGGCGGCGCCGGCCACGGCGATGGCCACCGCCACGCCCCACAGCAGGGTCGGCCTTTCGCGCAGGAACAGCCAGGCCACCAAACCAACGCTTATGTTGCCAAGATTCACGATGAAGGTGGCGTTTGCCACCGTCGTGCGCTCCAGTGCCCAGTGCCAGAGCCCAATATCGAGCGCGAAACAGATGCCGGCAACGATCACGAAGCGGTTCGGCCGGAACGGCAGGCGCCGGGTCATGGTCACCAGGATGAGGAACAGCACCGGCGTGGCGAGGAGATAGCGCCAGAACGCGATGGCTTGTGGCCCGAGCGTATCCAGGCCCAGCCGCAGGCCAATCGGCGCGAGCCCGATGCAGACACCCCCGCCCAGGACCATCATTGGCCCAAGCCACGCACGGGGTGACGCCTGCCCCAGCCCTGCCATACTGTCCGGATCACGCATGGCGCAGGGTCATGCGACGGATGTCTTCCGGTGTCACGCCCTTTCTCCGAAGGGCCGCCAGGGTCATCGACCGGTTCCGCTTGGCGAAGCGCTTGCCCTGTTCATCGAGGAGCAGTGCGTGGTGATGGTAGACCGGTGTCGGCCAGCCCATCAGCGCCTGCAGCACGACATGTACCGGTGTGGATGCCACAAGATCCTCGCCCCGAATGATGTGGGTCACACCCTGGAGGGCGTCGTCATGGGTGCAGGCGAGATGATAGCTGGTCGGGACGTCCTTTCGCGCCAGCACAACGTCCGACAGCGTCTGCCAGTCGACGGGCACGTCCTGTTCCCGGCCCCGACCCGTTTCGCGATAGGACAGCGTTTCAGCCTGTGCGGCGAGCGCGCCGCGCGCCGCATCCACCGACAGGCGCCAGGCATGGGCATCGCCCCGGGCGAGTCGCCGTCGCTCCTCGGCCTCCGGAAGCGGCCCGCCGCGAAAGCGTGGCTCCGCCCCATGGGGCGCGCGGTCGCTCTCTGCCGCGACGTCGGCTCGGGTGCGGAAACAGCGATAGACAAGGCCGCGCGCCGCCAGGGTCTCGATCGTGGCCCGATACGCGTCGAAATGCTCGGACTGGCGACGCACCGGTCCGTCCCATGCCAATCCCAGCCAGGTCAGATCCTCCAGGATGGCTGCCTCGAATTCGGGCCGGCACCGCTGACGGTCGATATCCTCGATCCGCAGACGGACGCGCCCGCCCACGCTGCGCGCCGCCTCCCAGACCCTGAACGCGGCGGCGGCATGGCCCAGATGCAGCAGGCCGGTCGGAGAGGGGGCAAAGCGCGTCAGCATGGGTCTTGCAGGGCAATGTCGAGGCGGTCACGGACCGGACCGAACCGGAATGTCCGACCGGCCTTTTCCTATTGCCAGCCTGCTCTAAGCTGGCATACCCGCCCGCGAGACCCAAGACGCAAGCACCCATGACCCCCGATTCAGCTCTTTTGGACGCCTTCATTGCCTGGCTTGAGGACACGGTCCTGCCATCGTCGATCCTTGCTGCGCTGGGTTTCTGCGTCCTCCTCGTTATGGGTCTGGCGCTGAGCGTTTGGCTCCTGCGCGGCGTGGGTCGGATGGTGTTTGCCCGGCGCACCCAGCCGCTGGGCCGTATCCGGCGGACGCCGGGCCTGCCGGGGCATCGGGTTCTGATGGGGGCGATCGAGGGGGCCGGGGGCCGGGATCTGGAAGACAGTCTGCGCGATGCCCTCGAGGCGCATCTGCCCGCCTACACGTTCGGTGCCCACACACAGGTGTTTCGGGCCAGCTCGCCGCGCGGCCGACCCGACGGCGTGGTGCTTCGCCAGGCACGACGCGCGCTGAGGAAGAGCGGCGCCGATATGTTCGTGTGGGGCGTGCGCCGGGATGATGGGCCCGACGGGCTGGTCCTCTTCGGCGTCGCGCGCGGCGGGGCCGTGAATGCCGAACAGGCCGAGCCCTTCGCCTTCTACCTGCCAGGCGGCCTGGAGGGACATACCTCGCCGGAGGCCCGGGCCTCAGCCTATCTTCTCGCGAAAAAGCTGGTCCCCGCCCTCGGACGGCCCGATGCGTTCCGGGCCGAGCGGATTGCGGAGGTCGGCGAGATCCTGGACGCCCTGCTCGAGGCAAACCTGGCCATGGCGCCGAGCGTCCGGCGCGACCTGGAACAGGATTTCACCGCGATCGCCCTGTATCTCGCCGATCAGGAGGGACATGCCGACTGGCTCGACAAGGTCATCGCGCGCCGGCGGGCGACCCTCGAAGCCTTGAAGGACGAGCCCGACACGATGGCATTGTTGGACGCGCGGCTCGACCTGGGACAGGCGCTCCTCAAGCGGGCCGAGCGCCAGTTCGATCCGGTTGTCCTTCGGGAAGCAACGGTCAACCTGTCGACCGTGGTCGAGGCCCTGCGCAGCCATGACATCCTGCGCAAGGCGCAACGGGCCGCCGACGGCCTGGCCCGTGCCCAGTCGATGGTGGAAACGCGCCGCCGGTTCGCGGTCAATTTCAACGCCTGAACGCTTCGAGCAATCTCAGGACGAACGACCGCTCCACGAACGGTCACACCGGGCTGTCACGCGCCTATACCCGACCCGTGACGCCCACGCCGGTCGGACAGCTCACGCCCGTCCCGCCAATGCCGCAATATCCCATTGGATTCTTGGCCAGGTATTGCTGGTGTTCCGGTTCGGCATGGAAGAAGGCCTTGAGGGGGGCGATTTCGGTGGTGATCTCCCCCGTCACGCCGGCATTTGCGAGGGCACGGGCGTAGGCGGCGGCACTTTCGCGGGCCGCGACCTCCTGTTCGCCTGCAAGGGTGTAGATGGCCGACCTGTATTGGGTGCCCACATCGTTGCCCTGCCGCATGCCCTGCGTGGGATCGTGGTTCTCCCAGAACAGGGCCAGGATACGGCCGAAGCTGACCTGCTCGGGGTCGAACACGACTTTCACCACTTCGGTATGCCCGGTCATGCCGGAGCACACCTCCTGGTAGGTCGGGTTGGGGGTATGGCCACCCGCATAGCCGACGGCGGTCAGCCAGACGCCCTCGGTGTTCCAGAACAGGCGTTCAGCGCCCCAGAAGCAGCCCATGCCCAGGACCGCGGTCTGGTATCCCTCGGGCGGGTCGGCGATCAGGTCGCGGCCGAACACGAAATGCGTCCGAGCGGTGACGATCGGCGCATCGCGGCCGGGCAGGGCCTCATCGGCGCTGGGAACGGCCAGCGGCTTTCTCTTGAACAGCATGCGAGACTCCCTTTGTGCTTGGGCCCCTTGTGCTTGAACCCTGTCTGGTCGGGATATGGGACGCCGGACACACCGGGACAATCGCGCCTTGCGGGCAACGTCCTGACTTTATATATCGGGCGGCCTGGCGCTGGTGAGGTGGCCGAGTGGTCGAAGGCGCACGCCTGGAACGCGTGTAGGCGGGAAACCG
>CAZBKM010000006.1:0-135441 GCA_964492485.1 uncultured Hyphomonadaceae bacterium
TTTTGAGCATTTTCTTAACGCGAACCGGGTCCCACTTCGCTCGAAAATGCCATAGCGTGTGAGGCGACGCTATCCGTCTGCCAGCGACTCGGTCGGTTTCGCACTGGCTGCCGGTGTGCGCCCGGCAAGACGCCCCAGAGCCACCCCGGCGAAATGGACCAGCACGCCGGGGGCATGGGTCGGTTGACCGGCCAGTGCGGCAAGGCCGCTCAGGGGGCGACCCGCCTTCACCCGGTCGGCGAAGGCCGTTTCCAATCGTAACCGTTCCAGACCCGCCCGGCGCCGTTGCAGTGCGGCGCGCTCGGCGGGTCCGAAGGCGTCGGCCCGACGCGCCAACAGCGCCGCGTCTGCCTGCAGGATGGCTGTGACCGCCTCGACGGAAATCCGATGCGACGTCGAGCCGGCATGGACCGTGTAGCGGTACAGTGCATCGGGCATCAGCCGGAACACCGCGCCCTGGGCGAGAAGATCGGCGACGAGGTGAAAATCCTCACTGTTGCGCAGGGACGGATCGTAGCGCGTGCCCAGGCGATTCAGGCTTTCCCGCCGCACGAGCGGTTTCATGTAGCCCAGATTGCCGCCGAGACGGCGCTGGACCCTGGGGTCGAGATAGGCCGCCAGCGTCACCGGATCGCTCCGCATCAACTGGTCGGAACGATAGAACGGTCCCCTGGGAACCGGCCCGACCGGGCCGGGTATCGTCGCAAGCAGATTGTCGGCGACCAGGTCTGCGCCCGTTGTCTCCGCCAGGGATACCAGGCGCGCCAGGCGCTCTGGCGCCATGGTATCGTCGGCATCCAGCACGGCCACGAACCGGCCGCGGGCCAGGTCCAGCCCGGCATTGCGGGCCACCGACGGGCCGCCATTCTCCGGCAGCCGGCGCAGGACGAGGCGCGGATCGTCCGGCGCCGCGGCCCGCGCGCGCGCCAGCGTGGCGTCGGGCGACTGATCGTCGATCACGATCACCTCGACACTCACACCGGTCTGGTCGAGCGCCGAACGGACCGCCGCCGCGATGTAGGCCTCTGCCCGCCAGGCCGCGACGATCACGCTGACATCGGGGGCGGCGGCGGTCATTCCGCAGGTCGGGGCTGGGCAGGACCCAGCGCGCCCTCATGGCTGTCGTCAGGCCCGGCGCCCGGGTCGAAGAGGGCTGCCGGTTGTGCCAGCACCTGGTCGAGCTTCGGCCGGAGCGTCGCGATCGCGGCAATCATCAGCATCATCATGCCCAGGTCGAAGGTCTGGAACAGTCTGGATTCCGTGAACGAGGAGGTCAGCGTCATGCCCGTGATCACCATGTAGGTCGAAGCCGTGACCGACTGGCTGGCGAACCAGTGACGGGCGATCCTGAGCGTGGTCCAGCCCACGGTCAGGATCAGGAATGCCAGCCCCACGAGGCCGAGATGCACCTGAACTTCCAGATAGGAGCTGTGAAAGCTGAACCGGGTTCCCGCCGCCTTGTGGGATAGCTCGTTGATGGTCTGGGCCTCGCCGACATTCCACTGCCAGAAACCTTCCGCCCCCAGCCCCAGAAGCGGGCGCTGCTGGGTGATGCGCTCTGCCGCCTCCCACAACATGGTCCGCCCGGTGAGGCTGCGATCCTTCCCCACATTGTCGAGGAACATGCCGAAATAGTCGGTCTGCGTGTTGGCCAGATAGATTCCTCCGACGCAGGCGACGCCCGCAAGCGACAGCATCAGCAGGGACCGCAGATGCGCGATGCGCGCCAGCCCGGTCCAGAACAGCCAGATCCCGGTCATGATCACGACCGCACCAAGCCCGAGAACCAGGGCCGTGACCGATTCCGCCCGCAGGATCAGATAGGCGGCGACGGGTATGACCAGAAAGGCGAGCGCCCGAAGCGGCGCGGGCTCTTCGCGATTGTAGGCAATGCCCATAGCGGTCACGAGGAGGAACAGGACCCGGTCGGCAAAGAAATTCTTCTGCGGCCAGATGATGCTGAACGGAAAGGCGCCCGTGGCAATGGTGTAGGCCATGAGGATCAGGCCGGCGAAGAACAGGCAGCGCAGCGTCTGGGCCAGGTTCAGCCGTGTCCCGATATAGATCGCCGCCAATACACCCATGATCATGAGCAAGCCGAAGCGCAGCGCCCCGCGCGGGACCGGCGACCAACCCCACGACAGCGCCGCCAGCACCGGCACCAGAAACAGGATCCAGCCCATGATGACCATGGGAAGCAGCTCGTTCCGCCGGATCAGGAACGCACTGGAGAAGAACAGGGCCATGGGATACAGGATGAGCGCGTTGCCAGGCCAGTTGGCGAACACGGCCAGGAACCAGAGCGTGACAAGCCCCTGTTCCCACAGCGTGCCGCGATGGGCCGGAACGGCGCCGGCTCCGGCCGGCGCGATCTCGCCCGACCTGTCATCGGTCAGGGGTGTCGCCAGGAAGGTCATGCCCGCGCGGCCTCCGCCACGATCCGGGCCACCAGGTCGCCGAGCGCGCCAGGGGGCTGGAGAAAGACCGTGTCCGGCAGCGCCGCGAGCTCGGCCGAGGCCCGCGCGACCGGTGCCCGGTCGGCAGCCAGACGGGCCAGACTGGCTGGCAGGGTCTCTTCCAGCGGTTCGGCAAGCACGAAACCTGCGCCACGCGTCGCGATCCAGTTGGCCGTCTCGGTTCCGGCAGGCGCGAGTGGCGGCGTAACGAAGTAGCCGCCTTCATAGAGGCGGTTGGGCAGAAGCCAGTCGGAATTCTGCCCTGCCTCCATGAAATCGCCGGCCCAGACGACATCGACACCGCCATAGACCTTCGCCAGGTCGGCGGGCCAACGATAGGGGCCATGATGGACGATGTTCGCCCGGCCCTCGAACGCGGTCTCGAAGCGGCGGACCTCCCGGCGGGCCGGAACGCCATGGAGATGGATCTCCACCGCCGGGCCCAGCACGTCGGCGACCCCGACCAGAAGGTCGATCGACCTCTGGCAGCGCAGCTTGCCCACATAGCCGACCCGCAGCGGGCGGTCGGCGGGCACCGTCTTTGCGGACGGACGCTCCGGCAGGTCGGGACCCGCCACCAACCCGTTCTCCAGCAGGTGGGCAGTGTAACGCCCGGCATGATGGCGTTCGAAATGATGGCGCAGGAAGCCCGGCGAACTGACGACCAGTCCCGCACAGCGCGCCAGAAGCCGGCCCTCCAGCCAGCGCATGGCCATGCCGAGGGGATCGCGCCTCGTGGTCAGTCGGTGCACGTCCAGACACTCATAGACCATCGGCGTGTCGAGTCCGGCGAACCCGCGGGCCAGTGCGGCGCACAGCAGCATGTCCAGGTTTCGCGCATACAGGAGACGGGCCTCGGCCAGGCGGGGATCGCGGGCGGCCCGCCGCGCGCCTGTGATCACGCGCAGCAGTCGCTGCAGGAAGGCGCCATCGGCCGTGCGCCCCAGATCGACGTTCGGCCAGGGCGTGTCCACGGGGTCGCTCCGGCGCATCATGAAGCCGACCACATCGACACCGTCGGCTTCGAAGGCGGCCGCCCGGCGGCGGTTCGCGGACTCCCCGGCATCGTGACCGAAAAAGGCGAGCGGACCCGGCGCCGTGCGCGCGCCCGCGCGGGCGGCCGGCGCGGCGGGGGCACCGGCGGCGGACCTTGACGGGACCAGGTCGCCGCCAGGCCAGGTGGTGTCGACCGTCTCGCTCATCGGGTTACGGGCGGCAGATCGCTCTCGAACCAGTCGCTGCACTGAGGGGTTTCGGTATCGCCGGGCAGCCGGAAGGACAGGCATTTGTAGGCCGACACCGCCTCGGGGCCGAAATCCGGGCGGCCATGCCAGTCATATTGAGCCGGGCTGCCCGTCCACAGATTGACCATCAGGCGACCGGGCGTCGTCGGAATGGGATGATCCGCCTGGGTTGCCACCGACACCAGCTCGTCACCGACATACCAGCGGATTTCATCGGCGTCCCATTCGAAGGCATAGAGCTGGAACACCTCGCTGGCGTCATAGGGCAGCTTGACCGGCTCGATGGAGGCGGACTTGCCGTCCGTGAAATAGTTGGGATGGACCGACCGCAGATCCTTGCCGAGAAACTCGATGTCGACCTCGTCATGGGGATCACCGAAATACGCCCCGGTATGGGTGAACATGGACGACACGGTGCCCGACCCCGGTGCGGCACGCATGACCACTTCGTAGCGGCCATAATGGAAACGGCCCTTGCGGCTGACCTCTGCACCGGTGTTCGGCTGGCCCTGTTTTGGCGTCGGCGTCAGCTTGAGGCGCATCTCGCCATCCTCGAAGGTGACATGGTCGCGCTCCCATCCGGTGCGCTGGGCATCGGACTTGTAAACGAAATCGGCGATGAACCAGTCGCGCTCATCGAGCGGTCCATCGAAAATCTGCCGGAAGGACGTGCCGGTCGCCTCCGGATGGGTCGGGGCGGGATCGTCCACGCCGGGCGCGCCGGATGTCTCGGCCTGGGCGCTGCCCGAGTCCAGAGACAGGGCCAACCCGACGATCGCGGGCGTTGCCAGCGTCGCCAGACCCAGGGTCAGGCGACGTCTCCAGGTGTGCCGGCGCCCCGTGCGCCCCGTCGTGTCAGCGGTCATCTGGCCATCTCCTCTGCCATCCAGGTCGCCTGACAGGGGGCGCCTACCCCCGGCCTTCCGAATAGTACTTGCTGTAGGCCTTGTAGCTCGCCCCGCTCTGGTCGAGCAGGCGCCGCTTCCGGAAGTCGACGAAATTCAGGACGACGCCGGACACATTGGCATGGAAGCGATTGAGCAGCCCAAGCGACTGGCTGACGGCCGTGCGCGGTGTCCCCCGCCACTTGGCCACCACGATCACCTGGTCGACCTTCGACACGATCACCCGGGACTCCGCCATCAGAAGCAGCGGACCCGTGTCGATCACGATCAGGTCGTAGAGTTCCTCGAGCTGCTGCAGCAGCGCGTCGAAGGCACGTGACCCGAAGACGTCACGCGGCGTGTTGCGCGAATTGCTGAGCGGCAGGATGTCCAGGCCCGTGGCCTCGTCGCGGACCATCACCTCCTCCAGCGAGACCTCGCCGAACAGATGCTCGATCAGCCCCTGCTCCGGCTCCAGACCGGCAGCCTCGGTCAGTTGGCGGCGGCGGAAGTCCCCGTCGATCACCAGGGTGCGCGACCCTGACATGGCCGACGTTCGACCCAGCGCATAGCTCGTCATCGTCTTGCCCTCGTCGGGCAGCGAGGAACAGATCGCTACGGTGCGCGCGGGATTGTCCAGATCGGAGAAGACGATCGAGGCCCGCAGGTTGCGCATGCTCTCGGAGAAGGCCGACAGCGGGTTCTCGATGGCATAGTCGGCGGGCGACTTGTTGGCCCGGCCGAAGCTGCGCAGGCCCGGCACCAGCGGAATGGTCCCCAGGCTCGGCACGCCGAGGACCCGCTCGATCTCGTCGGTGGAGCTGAAATGGTTCTCCCGCAGTTCGGCGATCAGGATGAAGCCGCCGGCGAATACGCCCGACATCAGGAAACCAAGGATCAGGTTGACGGAGGTATTGGGCGACGCGGGCACGGTGGGCACGCCGGCATCCGACAGGACGCGGGCATCGGGCCGGGCCAGATCGTCCTCCTCGCTGGTCTGCTTGAACCGTTCCAGAAAATCCTCGTAGAGCACGCGGCTCGCCTCGGCCTCGCGCTCGAGTTCGCGCAGGCGCACCTGGGCTCGGTTGTTGCTGGCCAGACGACCGCGGGCCTCCTGCAGGCTCTGCTCGAAGGAGTTGAGACGCTGGCGGGCAATCGACACCTGGCTTTCCAGGTTCGAGACGATCCGGCCGATCTCCTGGTCGATCTGCTCATTCAGGTCGGCGACCTCGCTGTTGACGCGCTGCACGTCGGGATGGCGCGGGCCGTAGCGGGTGAGGAGGTCGGCGCGTCGCCGCTGCACGTCTGCAAGCTGGCTGCGCAGGTCACCGATGACGGCGGAGTTCAGCACCTCGGCGATCGCTTCCGCGCCACCACCGGCGTCGAGCCGGCTACGCACATTGTTGAGCCGGGCCTCGGCTTCCCGCAGCTCAGCAAGCTGCTGCGAACGCTGGGCCTGGATATCGGCGATTTGCTGCTCGGTCAGGGTCGAGCCCTGGGCGGTGAGCAGGCCGGACTCGTTGCGGAAGATCTCCACAGCGCTTTCCTTGGCGTTCACCTCCTCGCGCAGGCCGCTGATCCGTTCCGACAGCCATTCATTGGCGCGGCGGGTCGATTCCAGCTTCGCCTCGAGCTGCTCGACAAGATACTGGTCGGCCACCGTATTGGCGATCTGGGCGGCCAGTTCCGGGGTCTCCGACCGGGCGGTGATGTCGATCACATAGGTCGGGCCCAGTCGCTCCACCGTGATGGCCTGCTGCAGCTTGAATACGGCGTACCCCTCGGCGGCAGCCTTGAGCTGCGCCTCGGTCATGGGTCCCTCGTCCTCGTCGTTTCCGCCGAGGATCATGCCAGCGGCATCGCCCAGGGCCGTCTTCAGCGATCCGATCGCTGTGGGCTCCTGCAGGGCGAAGTTGAACTCGGGATAGGAGGTGAGATCCAGCTTGGGAACGACCTTAGACAGAAGGGTCTTCGACTTGATCACTTCCAGCTCGGTGTCCACGACGGCGGTGTCGGCGGGCAGCCCGGTGAAGGCGCTGCCGAAATCGATGGCCGGCTGGTTGTTGCGCTGGTCGATGACGAGACGCGCGGTGCTTGCGTAGATCGGCGTCTGCTGGAAGGTGTAGACGGCCACGGACGTGAACACGGTGGCAAATGTCACGACACCGAGCCAGATGTGCCGGCGCAGGGCGCGCAGCACGGCCTTGACGTCAACGAACGGGTCGCCGTCCGTCCACGCCGTCTGGAACGAGGGAACCTTGACACTGCGTGGCAGGCTGAACCGGGTCGGTTTGTTCACGGCCGATACTCCAATCGTCGGTCGGTCGGGAGAGGCGGGACGGGGCGACGCGGGGCCGCCCCGGGCCCGGCACTAGGGATAGAGCGTGACGCTGACGCCGAACACGTTACGGTCGAAGGTTTCGAAGTCCTCCGTCGAGGTTCGGTCGCGGAACCGGAAGAATCCGCTCGTGTGGACACGCTTGTTCAGCTTGTAGGTGGCGCCGACCTCGAACACGGTATTCTCGTCCTCGCGGCTCACCTCATCATATTCCCGCTCCTCATAGGCGGCGCGCCCGAACAGCAGCACATTGCGGCGCAGCTCGTGATCGACCCGGACACCGGCCACCGTTTCCAGCGCGGTGCCCACATCGATCAGCTCGGAGTCCGTCACCCGTCGGGTGCCGCTGAACGTCACGGTCGTCAGGCGGGACGGAAACCACTCGACGCTGGCGTCGACCGCCAGGCCCGACGTCTCGTTGAAGGCATCGGAATCCGGCGTGTTCTCGAGATAGCCGACCGCCACGTCGCCGCGCAGCAGGACCGGAAGCTCGAAGCTCGTCCCGGCCTGCAGGCTGTAGCCCTCCGAGTCGCGGGATTCCGGCACGCCGGCGACCACGCTCGGCGCATCATAGTCGCGCATGTCGGCACTGGCCTGCGCGAAGACCGCCACGTCGGGCGAGACCGCAAAGGAGGCGCGGCCGGTCAGGCGCTGGAGCTGGTGGGAGCGGAAGTCCTGGGAGGCCGACCCGCCGCCGACGAGATCAGCGTCGTCATAATCGAAGTCGGTCGTGTCGTACCGGCCCACAAGCTGCACCCGCTCGCGTTCGTACTCAGCCTCCAGGTATCCGCCAACCGTTGTGTAGCTGAGTGGCTCTTCGAAGACATCGAGGTTTGCGACCGAGAAGCGCGGTTCGTTCAGATCGGCCGCATTGAGCGAGCCCGACACGTTCCAGTCACTGCCGATGTCGAGGCGTCCGCCAAAATCTCCCGACAGATTGGTGACGGATTCACTGTCCAGGTCCTGATACTCCAGACGCTCGACATTGACATTGGCGTACACCAGGTGGCGCGACCAGTTGGACTGGAGCCGGCCTCGCGGCGCGATGCGGAAGATCACATCGCTCTCCGTGTCGTCTGCGTCGGCGAATACGTTATCGTCCGACTGGACACCCAGCTCCAGCGCAGGGTTGGCCACGAAGCCGCCCAGGCGCACCGGCTCCGGATCGAAATCCGCCTGATAGCGGTCGCGGACGTTCTGATAGCGGTCCCGGTCGTAATAGCCCTGTCCGTGGGCGGCCGGCACGATGACGGCGGCCGACACGATGGCGCACCCAGCAATCCGATACTTGCTCATGAAGTCTTCCCCACTCTGGTGGTCTGCCGCCCCGTGAAGCGCCAGACCGGTTCCGGACGTTACGGCCGGGACCGTTCAACTCTCGTGCCAAGCCCGCAAGACACCTGGTGCAGCGCGGTGGCGTCTGTCCCCTTGCGCCCTGGCGCAGCAAGCCGATGCGCCCCGTGACCAGCCCCCATGGGCGATCCAGGCTGGACCGGCAATACCGCGAACGCCACAAAGAATTAACACGTTGACTGAGGATTGACTTACACAAAACGCAACGACGTCTGTAATTTCCCCATATGGGACACATGAAAAACAGCCGCTCCCGTATTCGGGGAGCGGCTGGCGGCTGTATGGCGAGCGGGCGCCTCAGGATCGTGCAGGTGAAGCAGCCGGTTGCGCTGCGCGACCATCGTCACGCGAACCGGTGTCCACTTCGCTAGAAAATGCGCTCGCCGATCCGGATCGTGTCGCCGGGGCGGACGGGCGTGGACGAGGTCAGCTCGACCTTGCGTTCGGACTCGCTGCCCGCAGCACGGATAAAGACCACCCGCTTGTTCGCACGGTAGGTGAAGCCCTGGGCCGTGGCGACCGCGTTCATCACGGTCAGGCCGTTGCTGTAGGGATATTCGCCTGGCTGGTTCACCTCGCCGAGAATGTAGTAGGGGCGATAGTTCGTGACTTCGGCGCTGACCCGCGGATTGTTGAGATAGCCATTGGCGAGGCGGCGCTCCAGATCGTCCTGGAACTCGCGCACCGACTTGCCTTCCACCGGGATCGTGCCGATCAGGGGCATGGAGACTTCACCCGCGCCCGACACTTCGAAATCACCCGACAGTTCGGGCTCGCCGAACACGGTGACACGCAACTGGTCGCCGGCGCCTAGCCGATAGTCACGATCCGCGCGCGCAGCCGCCATGGCGCCGGTCTCGGTCTCCTGCGCCTCGATCACGGGCGCGGGGCCGCGGGTGGCCTCGGCGCCGGATGCGCAACCCGCAAGCACGGCCAGGCCCGCCAGAACCAGCACCAGGATCCAATTTGTCCACTTCATCTCGATTACCCCCTTGTTGGTCTCGTTCCGGCCCCCAGCGGCCGGTCCCTATGGTCGGTCATGTGGCGATGAACGACACGTTCGTGCCGGACAGGCAGGCCGCGGTCAGACGGCCGGTCAGGTAGGCCCCCGTGTCCACGCCGATCCGGCGTCCGTCGCGGTGGGGCGCCTGGATCGGGGTGTGGCCGTGAACGATCATACGGTCGAACAGGCCCGGATCGTTGAGGAAATCGTCGCGGATCCACAGGAGGTCACGCTCGGCCTGCTGCTCCAGCGGCCGGCCCGGGCGGAGCCCGGCATGGACGAACAGGTAATCGCCAAGCTCGCAATAAAGCTCCAGCTCGCTCAGGAAATGACGATGAGCCTTTGGCATCAGCGTGTTCAGCCGCTCGCAGGCCTCGCGCCACTCGTCCGGCGAGGTCCGGGCACGCGGCGGTTGCACGCCATAGGACATGATGGTCTCCGCCCCACCGAACCGGGCCCATTCGGGGCCGAACTCCGGATCGTTCAGGAACATTTCCAGCGCGCTTTCATGGTTCCCCTTCAGGAACCTTGTCTCGTAGGCGCTGAGCGCATCGCTGAGCAGAAAATCGATCACATCCTTGGACTGGAACCCCCGGTCCACATAATCGCCGAGGAACACGATCACCTTGCGGCGCTCCGGTGCCGCCTCGGCGTCGGCTTCGATCTTCACCATCAGCTGTTTCAGGAGATCGGCCCGGCCGTGAATATCGCCGACAGCATAGACCCGTGTGTCCTCGGGCACCGCCGCCTTGCGCACCCGTTCCGGCACCGCCGGTGCCGCCGGTTCGCGGCGCTCGCGCCCACGACGGCGATGGGCAGGTCGGGTTTCCTCCTCGAGCTCGACCACGAAATCGCGCACACGGTCCCAGGCCGACAACACGCGGTAGCTCGACCAGCGCCAAAGGCGCTCGGCCGTGTTCTGGATCGCATTTTTCGTCCGCACCAGCACGCAACGGCCCCAGTTCAAGTCTTGGGCGGCGTCAAACCCGTCTTAGCGACGCCGATCTTCACCATTTGGGACAGCGGAGCAAGATCCGAACCAACTTCAAATCGCCGCCCCGTTACCACTACATCCGACGTTGGTCCGAAATCTCAAGCGATTCCGACTTGCGTACTGTTTTTCCTCGGAAATGCGTCCAGAGATTGGCGATCAGTTCAGCCCAGACATGGGGCGGGGACCACCAGCAGGCCGCGAAGGCCACGGGATTGCGGGCCTGCACCGCTTCGATCATCCGGACCCAGACCCATTTGCGCCGGGACAGCCGCATATGCGCAAGCAGCGCCTCGCGATCCTCACCGGTCAACCTGTGGGCGGCGAGCAGACGCCTGTCGGCCCGGTAGACCTGCTCCAGGACCACAGCCCTGTGCCGCCTGCTTAGGCTGCCCGGTGTGTCGTGCGCCCAATAGCCCTGGGGATCGACGAGGCCGAAGCGCGCCCCGGCCAGAAGCGCGCGGGCATAGAGGTCGAAATCCTCGCCGAGCCTCATATCCGGGTCGTAGGTCAGCCCGTGACGGTCCAGGAAAGCGCGGCGCATCAGAGGCTTCAGGAAGCCCAGCTCACGCCCGGGGCCGCAGACCGTGAACAGGTTCTCCCTGCAGAACCGCGTGAAGTCGAGCTCCATCACGCCGATCTCCGTGTCGCGCCAATGGCGCCGCGCCGCCTGCGGACGCTGCCAGTCGCCAAGTCGCCACAGATCGTCGCCGACCATGTCCCAGCCCCGCTGCACGGCCAGTGCATGCAGTTTTGCCAGGCGGTCGGGCGACATCCGGTCGTCGGCATCCAGCGGGGTGATCCAGGGCGCGCGGGCCTGCGACAGGGCAAGGTTTCGGGCCGCCGACGGGCCGGCATTGACCGGCTGACGCAGCAGCCGCAGGCGCGGGTCCCCCTTGCCGGCCGCCTCGACCACAGCGGTGGTGCCGTCGCTGGAGGCATCGTCGACCACGATGACCTCCACCGGAAGACTTTGGGCCAGCGCGCTCTCCACCGCTGCGCCGACATGGCCGGCGCCATTGTAGACGGCGATGAGAACGCTCACCAAAGGCGGTTCCGGCGGTCGGTTCATGGTGTGCCGGCCCCAGCGTTGGCGGGACGGGCATACTCTTCCAGGCGCCGGTCGAAGGCGAAGTCGATCATGCCGCGTCCACGCTGGACGGTGTAGATCCGGCGGGCGACCCCGGGGGTCATGCGCCCAAGCGCCAGCAACCAGGTCAGGACGAGCAGGCCACCCCCGGCCACGATCCGGGCGACGCCCTGCCCCAGCGCGGAGAGACGCGGATGGCGCAACCCGCCCCGCCGGGCGAACATCAGCGCATCGGTCAGCCCGCCGCGACGCCACCTGCGCTTGAGCCAGGCAAGTTCGGTACGCGCCAGGGGCACGATCTCGAAGGTGACCGCCCGCGTGGTGTTCTCGAGCCTGCCGCCGCACTGCAGCAACATGTCGAAGAACAGCGTGTCCTCGCCGCCCACCATGGACAGGCTGGGATCGAAGCGCAGACCCAGCTCGCGCACCGTCGGCACATGGATCAGGCAGTTGCAGGTCGCGCCGGTGATCCGGCGTGGGCCGTCACGGTCGATGGGGATCGAGTGGAAATCTCCCGACAGGACCCAGTTCGGCGTGCCATTCGGATACACGGCCTTCACCGGCCCGAATACTGCGCCCGCACCGGTCAGCCGCCAGCGGTCCCACAGGCCCGCGATCCAGCCTGGGTGGGGAAGTTCGTCATCATCGATGAAGGCGATCAGGTCTGCCTCGGCGCATGTCTCCAGGGCGCGGTTGCGCACATGGGAAACACCGGGCCGGGGCTCGTGGACGTAGCGGATCGGCAGCGCGGGCGCGTCGGCCTGGGCGGCGCGCACGACCGTCTCGGCGCGGCCGTCGCGATTGTTGTCGATGACAAGCACCGAGACCGACACGGCGTCGCGCGGCGGCAGTTCCAGTTCGTTGAACGCTTCCAGCAGGGCGCCCAGCGACGCATTGCGGTCATAGGTGGGAACACAGATCACGAGGGATTTCATCGCAGGGCGCCCCGCAGGCTGTGATCGCAACGCAGTTTGCAGTTGGCGTCCATCATGCATGGGGTGCGAGCAAACGCCATGCCGACCTGCACGAAGGTAACCCGTGGCGGTCACAGACGCGACTTCGGCTTGAACGCACCGTCCGGAGCGCATAGCAACGTCGTCTCGGAGCCGGGGGAGAATGCGCGCATGTCGGGGTCCGCACACATCACCGCCGTTGCGAACCTGAAGGGCGGTGTGGGCAAATCCACCACGACAGTGATGCTGGCCGACGGCCTGGCCTATTTCTATGGGCTCGACGTTCTGGTGATCGACCTCGACGCGCAGGCCAATTCCAGCCAGATCCTTCTGGCGGAGCGGGGGCTCCAGGCGGCGGCCGACCAGGGCAAGGGCGCAGACCGGCTGCTGGCCCAGTTCATCAAGGGCGAGGCGCCGGCAGCGGGCCCGTTCATCATACCCAATGCCGTATCGATCGAGGAGCTGCGCCGGGCCGAAGAGGCCGACGAGCGTCTCGGCTGGATATCTGCGCTGCCCTCGCACCCGCAATTGCGGCTGAGCGAGATGTCACTGGAGGAGGACTGGTACGGGACCCGCGGCACGCCGTCGACGCTGGCCAACGCCCTGACCGAGCATGTGCGCGAGGCGCTGAAGCCGCTGCGATCCCTCTACGACGTGATCCTGATCGACTGCCCGCCGCATCTCTCTCCGCTGGCGCGCGCCGCCCTGGCGACGGCCGATTTCTACATCATGCCAACGCTTGCCGACCCCGTTTCGGTCTGGGGCACGAAACAGTTCTCCGAATGGGTCACACAGCACGTGACGCCTGACCTGCCGGAACGGAACTTCGTCATGATCACCCGGTTTCGGAACACGGCCATCGCGCGTCAGATCGAACAGGAGCTTCGCGACGTCTATCTGCGCGACCGCTTCTTCGGCACCACGATCCCGGAAAGCGCCAGTGTCCTGAAGGCGATGGACCGTCCGGGCTACGACAGTTACAACACGTTTCGGGGGAAATACGGTTCGGTTCGAGGGGACGTGCGCCGGCTGGCCGGGCGCTATGCCGAATTCGTCAGGGTGAGGACGGGTGAGGAATGGAAAGCGGTAAGGGACTAGACGCTGTCGAGTATCTCGACCGCTTCTTCGAGGAGTTGCGCTCGGAGGTGCGGGCGAACCCGGCCTTTGCCAACCGCCTGGTCAAGGCGCTGGGCGGACAGGTCGTGTTCGACGAATCCCGAAAGGGTGACATTCTCAACCCGCTGGTCGTGGCCGCGTCGGAGACCGAAGACGGCTTTCGGCGCCTGTTTGCCGGCATGAGCTCTTCGGAACTGCGCCGCCTGCTCAAGGATTACAACCTGGCCACCGCGGTGGACTGGCGCGGCCTGAAACAGCCGGCGCTCCTGGAACTCCTGATCCGCCGCGCACGCGACAAGGTCGCCGAACGCCACAGCGTCCGTCCCGGCTGAGGCAGGCGCGTCGCCTGGCCCAATGTCCCTGCGGCGGACGCGCCCCAACCGGACACGGCCACCCTCACGACCCGTGTGACCGGCCCCGTCCCGGATCCCGTTCAGTTTCCCACAGGCTCGCAGACCGGCGGCAGGCCTGGCCCGTCCAGTGCCCGCCCGCCGCTTCGCCGGCAGATGGCATCGGCGCGCCCCATGACATCGAGGGCAAACAGATCGGCATTCGGCTCGCCACTGGACGCGAACCGCTCCGTCACCGGATACTTCACCAGATCCTCGAAATCGGCCCGACAGGTGAAGGTACACGCATAGCCAGGCTCGCCCCGCGGCCGCGACGATGGGGCGGGACGGGCCGGAGTTGGAACCGTGCGTTCCACGACGCCGTCGCCTTCAGGCTCTGGCGCTGGCGCTGGCGCTGGCGCTGGCTCCGGCTGCGGCGATGGCACCGCGGCCGCCGTGTCTGCCGGGGGCGGCGCAACCTGTTCGTCAGACGTCGTCGGCGCCATGGCGTCGATGCGTGACGCAGCCTCGTCCGATGGCGCCGGCGCGACCGTCACGGCGTCCGACGGCGCAGCATCCCCGTTGGGTGTCCCGTCGTCGCCCTCGCCGACGACCGCGCTGGCCAGGACGCGGGACCGATCCGTCGGCTCGCGAGCGGCCGGTGCTGCGCGGACGGACTCCTCGGCCTCCCGGGGGTCGGGCCGGTCAGGGTCGACCGTCTCGAAACCGGCCGGGAACGCGCCATTCGGCCCCAGGGCCAGGATCAGCCGGTCCGCATCGCCGGTCACCGCGTCGGTCACCGCACCGCCAGCAAACACCGTCCCGCGTTCATCTACCCGCATGTCTTCCAGGCGCGCCCGGATCCGGTTTTCCCGCCGCACCAGAAGATCCGGCCTGCCATCGGCACCGAAGCGGGCATACAGCGCTTCCCGTGCGCCTCGGCGACCCTGGGGCTCGGCCAGGACGTGTAGCCGGCCCGTCGCATCGGCTCTGACCAGATGGCTGCCCACAGGGGTGAGCGTCGGCAAATCGCGCGCCCAGATCGGCTGCCCGAGCGGGTCGAGCTTCAGCACCTGCGACTCCGCTCCGGCCACCAGCACGGCGACACCGTCGTCGACAACGGACAAGTCCGCCACGCGGGTGGCCACGCCCCCGGCCACATTGCGCCGCCAGGCCTCGCCGCCCCTACGGTCGAACCGGGCCACGACGATCATCCGCCGGGCGCCGCTGTCGACAGAAAAGGCGGCCAGCGCACCGCCGGTGCCGTCATCGGCCAGGACCAGCCCCTGCTCCGATGCCGCGCTGACAGGCAGGTCCGTCCGCCACAGCATCCGCCCCTGGCCGTCGAGCCGCATCAGTCGCACATCGCCAGCCTGGTAGGCATCTGCCAGGGCGAGCACCACGTCGCCATTGTCGGCCGGCGCGATCTGCGCCCAGGCCGTGTCGCGCACCCGTTCATAGCGCCGGGACCAGATCCGGTTTCCGCCCGGTCCGACTTCCGCAAGGGTCAACGCATCGCCCTGCCAGACCGTGACATAGGCCCCGCCCCTCTCGCTGAGGCGCACATCGGAAACGTGCCCCTCCGGAGCCGGCAGTTCGGTACGTGCCAGAACCTCGCCGTCACGACTCATCTCCAGGCGCAGGGCATTGGAGGGATCGTCGGGATTGAGCCCGAAACTCACGCCACCGACAATGAGGGTCCGGTCGTCGACCAGGCGCAAGGAGACGATCTTGTCAAAGGCACTGCCGCCTGACACGTGTGACCAGGCTGCCACCGGCGCCAGCGGTCCTCGGTCGGGTCCGCTCGTCCGCGTGGGCCAGGTAAGGTTCGCGACGCCATCGGTCACGGTGCCAATGACACGGTCCCCATACATCGGTCCGGTCACAAGCGCCGCCACCGCCAGCACGGCGACGAGCTTGCCCGTCACGCTGGCGCGCACGCCGCGAACGATCACGACCAGTAGAGACCTGAGAAGTCGTCCCACACGCGCCCCCGGCTGCCCCCGCTGAAGAGTCACAGCCTACTGCTTCCCAACGCCAGCAAGGATTGGTCCAAATGGCCAATCCCATTCGGCGCCAATGTGATGCAAACTCGATACGCGAGCAATTCTTTAGTCGATATGACTCGCGAGGCCATTCGAATACTGTGTTGTTTTAGCACGGCCTGCCTGAATTGGTCGCAGGGATTCACCTGAATGGTGAAAACAGGCTTCGTTACGCGACAGGTAGGTCCGGTCGGCTGGTGCGTTTTTGCCTGGACGAACCCCGATGCGGGCAACCGCCCACCGGCCGCACAGCCCCCGCGGCGCCGCGCGCAAGCCGACCAGGGTCATGTCGATGCGCATCGTCCTGACACGAACCGTTCCCGCTTCGCGCGCACATGCCCTATCGGGCCACACGCCGCGCCAGGACGAGCCATTCGCGATTGCCGTCACCACCGGAGATCGGGCTGTCGCACCACGCCTCGGCAGCCCAGCCTTCGCCAGCCAGCCAGTCGGTGAACCGGGCGCGCGCGGTCTGCACCGCGGGGCCGTCGCGTACAACGCCCCCCTTGCCCACATGGGCCCGGCCGACCTGGAATTGCGGCTTGAACAGTGCGATCAGCACGCCATCCCTGGCCGCCAGACGCAGCGCCGGGCCGAGAGCCTTCTCAAGGCCGATGAAACTCAGATCGCAGACCATGCCATCCGGTGGCCGGCTCAGCATGTCCGGCGTCAGATGGCGGGCGTCGGTGTGCTCGAGGCAGCGCACACGGGCATCGGCCGCCAGGCGCGGATGCATCTGCCCATGACCCACATCCACAGCGGTCACATGCGCAGCGCCCCTCTGGAGCAGGACATCGGTGAACCCGCCGGTCGATGCGCCAAGGTCGAGCGCGTGCCAGCCGGCAACGTCAATCCCGAAGGCGTCCAGTGCGTGAGCAAGTTTCACTCCGCCGCGCGACACATAAGCGTGCGCCGGGGACGCCTCCAGCCTTGCACCTTCGTCGACCCGCTCGCCTGGACGGCGCACGGGGATGCCGTCGGCGCACACGCTGCCCGCCTCGATCGCGGCGCGCGCGGCGCTCCGGCTCTCGAAAAAGCCACGCTGCACAAGAAGGATATCGGCGCGTTCCCGCATCGCGATCTCCGCAATTGCCGTTCCGGACCGCGCGCCTGTCTACAGTCCGCACCTTTAAGTCGCGCGCCGGGCTCTATATCGTGGCGAAACGCAACAGGGGAAAGACATCATGCGCAAGTCCCAAAGTCTGGCGGTCCTGGCCGCCCTTGGCCTCGCCGCCGCACCGCTTGCCGCCCTGGCCCAGGACGCCTCCAGCACCGCGACGGACGCGGCTCAGGCCGGCACGGACGCCGAAACCGGTTCGGCCAGCCAGATGCCGGACGGGGACGAGCCGGCCCCGGACGCTGCGGACGCCGGCATGGCCTCGGGCACGACCGGCGAGGGGGCGGATGGCCCTGCATCGCGTGCAGCCGGTGATGACATGCCCGCAGACGCGGCCGCCGATCCGGATGCCGACGCCGACACCCGTATGAATCGTGCGGCGCCCGCCGATGTGCCGACGCCCACATCGTCCGTGCTGACGGCGGATCTGATCGGGACCGAAGGCAGCGTGATCGGCAAGACGACCCTGACTTCGGGTCCGAACGGTCTGCTGCTCGAGGTGAGCGTGCAGGAGGGGGGGCTCCCGCCGGGCTGGCACGGGCTGCACCTGCACCAGGTCGGTGACTGTTCCGACACCGGCAGCTTCACACGCAGCGGCGGCCATGTCGGCAAGATCGAGGGCGGCCATGGACTGCTCAATCCCGACGGCCCCGAGGCGGGCGACCTTCCCAATCTGTATGTCCACGCCGATGGTTCGGCGGTGATGGAAGCCTTCACCAATCTCGCACGCCTCCAGGATCTCGCCGACGAGGACGGGACCGCCCTGATCCTGCATGAGGCGCGCGACGATCATCGCAGTCAGCCGATTGGCGGGGCTGGCGGCCGGATCGCCTGCGCCGCGATCGTGCCGCAGCGGCCCTGACCCGGGCCCGGAGCCGCGGGCGCGTTACATCGGCGCGGGCGGCGCCCCGGCCTCCGGCGAGGAGCCAGGCGCAGGCCAGCCCAGGCCGACGAGGAGTTGGCGCGTCTCGAAAAGGGGCAGGCCCACAACGCCCGTATAGGATCCGTTCAGACCGCGAACAAATGCTCCGGCCGGCCCCTGAATGCCATAGCCTCCCGCCTTGCCCGACCAGTCGCCGCTGTCGAGATACCAGACCCGCTCGACATCGGTCAGGCGCTTCATCTGCACCCGTGTCGCGACGACCCGGACCGCTTCCCGCCCACAAGGGGCGCGGACGCAGACACCTGTGAACACCATGTGCGCGCGCCCCGACATCAGCCGGAGGCAGGCGTCGGCGCTTTCCCGGTCGAGCGTTTTTGGCAGGAGACGTCGCCCCACGGCCACGACCGTGTCGGCAGCCAGCACATAACCTTCCGCAGCGACCGCCCGCGCCTTGCCCAGGGCCAGGCGATGCGCAAGGGCACGCGGGCGTTCGCCGGGTTCGGGCGTCTCGTCGATGTCGGCAGGGCAGACCGCGTCCGGAACAATGCCGATTTGCCGGAGCAGGTCTCGGCGGCGCGGGCTGGCGCTCGCCAGGGTTAGCGTTGCGGAAAGCGGCCGCGCCACGCTACTTGAAACGGTAGGTGATCCGCCCCTTGGTCAGATCGTAGGGCGTCATCTCGACCAGCACCTTGTCGCCCGTGAGGACGCGAATGCGGTTCTTGCGCATCTTGCCCGCCGTATGGGCAATGATCTCGTGATCGTTCTCCAGCTTCACGCGGAAGGTCGCGTTGGGCAGCAGTTCCACCACGGTCCCGTTGAATTCGAGCAGTTCTTCTTTTGCCATGCCATCTCCGGACCGACGGCGCGTTCGCTCGCGCCCGGCTCAATATGTGTGTTCCCTAGCGGGCGTCGAGGCTGTGCACAAGTCGCCCGCCCTCCGGGCGCGACGCGTGCGGCGCCGGGCCTATTCCGCAGCTCGGGTCGGAGCCGCGTCCGCTGCAGCCTCCGCTTCGGCCTCGGCCGCGCGCGCCTGCCCCTGCAGGACACCGTCGACATCATAGGCCGCGATCGTGGCCAGCGTGACGATGTCGGACACCGTTGCCCCCAGTGACGCGATCTGCACCGGACGCTGCAGGCCCAGTAGCATCGGGCCGAGCACCGTCCCCCCACCCATGGCATCCAGCAGCTTGGTGGAGATCGACGCGGAATGGATCGCCGGCATGATCAGCACATTCGCCGGCCCGGTCAGCCTGGAGAAGGGGTAGACGAGCTTGTGGTTCGGATTGAGCGCCACATCGGCATTGATGTCGCCCTCATACTCGAAATCCACATCGGTACGCTGGTCCAGGATGGAAACCGCCTCGCGCACCTTCTCGATCCGTTCGCCCATCGGATTGCCGAAGGTCGAATAGGACAGCAGCGCCACACGCGGCGTGAAGCCCAGGGCACGAACGGCGCGGGCGGCCTCGCAGGCGATGGACGCGATCTTCGGCCCGTCGGGAAGCTCCTCCACGCTGGTGTCGGCGATGAAGACCGTATGGCCGCGTCCGATCACCATGGACATGCCGATGACCGGCTGGCCCGGCACCGTGTCGAGCACCAGTCGGGCATCTTCCAGCGCCACATTGTAGTTCCGGGTGACGCCGGTCACCATGCCGTCGGCATCGCCCAAGGCCAGCATGCATGAGCCGAAGACGTTCCGATCCTGGTTCACCAGTCTTTGCACGTCGCGCTTGAGATACCCCTCTCGCTTCAACCTGTCATAGAGATAATCGGTATAGTCGGGATTGCGGTCCGACAGGCGGGCATTGACCACCTTCAGCGCATCGGCGGGGACGCCCATCTGCGCCATCGCCGCCTGCACCCGCTCCTCGCGTCCGATCAGGATCGGATCGCCGAGACCCTGGTTCTTGAACGACCAGGCTGCGCGGACGACCACCGGCTCCTCGCCCTCGGCAAACACGATGCGGCGCTGGTTGGCGCGCACCGCACTCTGCAGGGCCTGCATGAAGGATGCGGTGGGATCCTGGCGCCGCGCCAGCGCATGGCGATAGGCCTCCATATCCTCGATCGGCTTGCGCGCCACGCCCGTATCCATGGCGGCCTGGGCCACGAAGGGCGGCACGAAGGTGATCAGGCGCGGATCGAACGGCGTCGGGATGATGTAATCGCGGCCGAATTGCGGGCGGGAGCCATGATAGGCGGCCGCCACCTCGTCGGGCACGTCCTCGCGGGCGAGTTCCGCCAGCGCCTGGGCGGCGGCGACCTTCATTTCCTCGTTGATGCCGCGGGCCCGAACGTCCAGCGCACCCCGGAAGATGTAGGGAAATCCCAGCACATTGTTGACCTGGTTGGGATAATCGGACCGCCCGGTGGCAATGATCGCATCGTCGCGCACCGACTTGATCTCCTCCGGCGTGATCTCCGGATCGGGATTGGCCATGGCGAAGATGATCGGATCGGGCGCCATGGCGGCGACCATGTCACGCGACATCGCCCCCTTGACCGACAGACCGAGGAAACAGTCGGCCCCCTCGAGCGCCTCCGCGAGGGTCCGCTTCTCGGTCTTCACGGCGAAGGCGGACTTGAACTGGTCCATGCCGTCGGTACGCCCCTCATAGACCACCCCGCGGCGGTCGCACATCAGGATGTTCTCGGGCTTCACGCCAAGATGGCGGATCAGGCCGGCCACCGACAGACCGGCGGCGCCCGCACCGGAGACGGCCACGGTCAGATCCTCGATCCGGCGGCCGGTAATGTGGCAGGCGTTGATGATGCCGGCTGCGGCGATGATCGCGGTGCCATGCTGGTCGTCGTGGAAGACGGGAATGTCCAGTTCCTCGCGCAGCCGGGTCTCGATGACGAAGCATTCCGGCGAGGCGATGTCTTCAAGATTGATCCCGCCGAACGTCGCGCCGATCGCACGGACGGTCCGGCAGAATTCCTCCGTATCCTCGGTGTCCACCTCGATGTCGATCGAATCGACGTCGGCGAAGCGCTTGAAGAGGACCGACTTGCCCTCCATCACAGGCTTCGAGGCCATGGCGCCGAGATTGCCCAGCCCGAGAATGGCCGTGCCGTTGGAAATCACGGCGACCATGTTGCCCTTGGCCGTGTAGTCGTAGGCGAGGTCCGGGTCCTCCGCGATGGCCTTGACGGGGACTGCCACGCCCGGGCTGTAAGCCAGCGACAGGTCGCGCTGCGTCGCCATAGGCTTGGTCGGCGTCACCGAAAGCTTGCCCGGACGCGGAAACGCGTGGAAGTCCAGGGCTTCCTGATCGGTGAAACTGGGTCTCTTTGTTGTCATGGGGCGCGACCTTGAACGCTGGCAGAACTTGGGTTGGAACGACGGCGACCTTATTGAGGTGCGCGGGCCCCTACAACCCGCAAGTCCGATGCCAGACAGGTTGTCTTGCAGGCCGTTTGCAGCCAGCAGCCGGCGGGTTAGTCAGGACACATGAGCGCCGACACGAAACCGTCCGAACCCATGCCCGATCCCGCCGGGGCGACGCCGTTCATGGCGCAGTATCTCGAGCTGAAGGCCCGCCATCGCGATGCGCTCCTCTTCTTTCGCATGGGCGACTTTTACGAACTGTTCTTCGAGGACGCCGTCGACGCCGCCGCGATTCTGGACATCACGCTGACCGCACGCGGCGAGCATGACGGCGCGCCCATCCCCATGGCCGGCGTGCCCTACCATGCTGCCGAATCATATCTGGCACGGCTGATTCGTGCCGGTCGCCGCGTGGCGGTGTGCGAACAGATGGAAACGCCGGCCGAGGCGAAGAAGCGCGGCTCGAAGGCGCTCGTGCGCCGCGACGTCGTCCGGGTGGTGACGCCAGGCACGCTGACCGAGGACACGCTGCTGCCCGCCCGACAGGCCCAAGCGCTGGTCGCCGTGGCGTTCAGCCATGGCGGGAGGGAGGCGGCCCTTGCGGCGGCCGACGTCTCCACCGGCGCGTTCGATGTCAGGGCCTGCCCGGCCGAGGGGTTGGGCGCGGCGCTGGCGGCCTATCCGGTGAGCGAACTTCTGATCGCCGACGCGGACCGCGACCGGCCCGCCCTTCGCAGTGCCCGCGAGGCCCTGTCTGCCCCCGTGACCGAGCGCCCCGCCCGCGCGGCGAGCGCGTCATCGGGGGAGGCGGCGCTGAAGGCTGCGCTGAAGGTGGCCGCCCTCGACGCGTTCGGCACCTTCACCCGCGCCGAACTGGCCGCGTGCGGCCTGCTGCTCGACTATATCAGCCTGACCCAGGCGGGCGCCGAGATCCGTCTCTCCCCGCCGCGCCGGGATCCACCTGGCCAGTCGCTGGCCATCGACCCCGCGACGCGCGCCAGCCTGGAGATCGAGACGACGCTGTCCGGCGAACGTGGCGGCAGCCTTATCGCCACCCTGGACCGGACGCGAACCGCCCCGGGTGCAAGGCTTCTCGCGCGGCGCCTGTCCCAACCGGCCGCACAGGCCGGCGAAATCGAAAGCCGTCTGGATGCCGTCTCCTGGGCGCTGGAGGACGCGGATCTGCGCGCCCGCCTGCGCGAGACCCTGAAAGCCGCTCCCGATCTGGAACGCGCGCGCACCCGCCTCCAGCTAGGCCGGGGTGGACCGCGCGACCTGGCGGCCGTGGCCGGCGCGCTCAAGGCGGGGGAAAGCGCGGTGGCAGCGATCGCGCGGCGTCTCGCGCCACCGCCTGCCCGGATCGAGGCCGCCGCGCGTGCCCTTACGCTCAGCGAGACCCCGGACCTCGCTCGCCTCGCCGCCGACCTCGACCGGGCGCTGGCGACCGATCCGCCCGTGCTGGTGCGCGACGGCGGCTTCGTGGCGACGGGCTGGGACGCCGCGCTCGACGAGGCCCGCAGCCTGCGCGATGACAGCCGGCGGATCATTGCGGGGCTGGAGCGCGACTATGCGGCCGAGACGGGCATTCAGGCGCTTAAGATCCGCTACAATGCCGTGCTGGGCTATTTCATCGACGTGCCGGCCCGCGCGGCCGAACCGCTGATGCAGGCGCCGCTCAATGCGCGCTTCATCCACCGCCAGACCCTGGCGAAGAATGTCCGTTTCTCGACCCGGGACCTGGCCGACCTCGCCGGCCGCATCTCGCGGGCAGAGGAAGAGGCGAAGGCTCGCGAGCTGGACATCTTCGCCGGCTTCGTGGCCCGTCTGGACGCCCTCTCCGCCCCGCTGGGCGCGGCGGCCGAGGCTCTGGCGGAGCTCGACGTGGCCACCGCGCTGGCCGAATGGGCCGAGGCGTGCGACGCCGTGCGCCCCATCCTGGCCGACACGCCGGTCTTCGAGGCGGACGGCCTACGTCACCCCGTGGTCGAGGCGGCCCTGCAAAGGACGGCGAGCGGTTTCACCCCAAACGATCTGGCCCTGGACGCAAGCGGTGCAGCCAACCCCCGGCTGGTCCTGGTGACCGGACCCAACATGGCCGGAAAGTCGACCTATCTGCGCCAGGCCGCGCTGGCGGTCGTGCTGGCACAGGCCGGCAGCTTCGTCCCGGCGCGACGTCTCAGGCTCGGCCTGGTCGACCGGCTGTTCTCGCGCGTGGGGGCGGCCGACGATCTCGCACGGGGACGTTCGACCTTCATGGTGGAAATGGTCGAGACCGCGACGATCCTGACCCAGGCGACCGATCGCAGCTTCGTGATCCTGGACGAGGTGGGGCGCGGCACCTCGACCTTTGACGGTCTCGCCATAGCCTGGGCGGCGGTGGAGCATCTCCATGACACCAATCGCTGCCGTGCCCTCTTTGCCACGCATTATCATGAGCTGACCGCGCTCGCCGAACGCCTCAAGGCGGGCGCCAATGCCAGCCTGCGCGCCCGGGAATGGAAGGACGATCTGATCTTCCTGCATGAGGTGCAGCCTGGCCCGGCCGACCGGTCCTACGGGGTTCAGGTGGCCCGGCTGGCGGGCCTGCCGCGCCGCGCCGTCGCGCGGGCCGAGGCCATCCTGAAGGAACTGGAGCGCGAGGGTGCCGGGGCCGACGCCCTGCCCCTGTTCGCAGCCGCCCGGCCAGAGCCGGCCGGGACCGACCCCACTCCGGCGGTTCCGGACCAACCGGCCGATCCGGTGTCGGACCTGCTGCGCGACATCGATCCCGATACGCTCTCCCCCCGCGAGGCGCTGGACCTGATCTACCGGTGGAAGCAGCAAACGGCGGACGCGGCCCGGCGATAGTCCCGCGCCAAGCGGTGCGACCCGGCCGGCCTCAGGCCCAGCGCATCTTCAAGTCAAACAGAGACCGCGACGATACGCTTTGGTCCGGTTGTCCGGGCATTTTCTTGACGCGAACCGGTACCCACTTCGCTCGAAAATGCTGTGGGTTCTTGTTCTCAAGCATTTTCTTAACGCGAACCGGTACCCACTTCGCTCGAAAATGCTTCAGACGCCTGCCACGGCGTCGACCTCGTCCTGGGTGGTGGTCCAGGAACAGACGAAACGATGGGCGCCGCCGGACCACGGAATGAAGCCGATGCCGGCCGCCTCGAGGCGCTGCACAAGCGATGCGGGCAGGACCGTGAACACCTCGTTCCCGTCGACGGGATAAAGCAGCGTCACGCCCGGATGGCGACAGAGCGCGCCCGAGAGCGCCCGCGCGCGCGCATTGGCGACGCCGGCAAGCTCCAGCCATAGACCGTCGGCGAGCAGCGCCCGTCCCTGGGCCGCCAGGTAGCGCATCTTGGGCGGCATCTGGCCGGCACGCTTGGCCCTGGCCCGCAAGTCGGGCAACAGCCGGCGCGCCCGGCCGAAAAGCAGGATGATCTCGCATCCAAGCGCGCCGGTCTTCGTCAGGCCAAGGGTCAGGACATCCACGCCGGCCTGCCAGGTCATGGCTGCCGGCGTCTGCCCAGTGGCGACCAGGGCATTGGCCAGACGCGCACCGTCCAGATGGGTCCAGAGCCCGCCGTCGCGGGCCTGCGCCATGAGCCGGGCCAGCTCTTCCACCGCATAGGCGGTGCCGCACTCGGTCAGATTGGTCAGCGACAGGACATGCGCCGGGGTGGCGTGGACGAAGCCGGGATCGATCGCGTCGAGCGCACCGTCGAGCGTGTCGGGCATGAGCTTGCCCGCAGGGCCGTCCAGAAGCTGCAACTTGCCGCCACCGGTGTAGAATTCCGGCGCGCCACGCTCATCATTGGCGATATGGGCCTCGCGGTGACAGAGGATGGCGCCCGTCGGCGGGCACAGCACCGACAGGGCAAGGGCATTGGCCGCCGTGCCCGATGCCACGGGCCAGGCGTCGAAATCGTCGGTGGCGAACGTTTCAGCGAGCTGGCTGTGCAGTGCCTGCATCTCCGCATCGCCGCCATAGCTGGGCGCAACCCCTGCATTGGCAGCCAACAGCGCGTCGAGACAGGCGCGATGGGCCGGGGCCGACGTGTCGGACGTGAAACTCATCAGAGCATCGCGTCCGGCGTTTGCCACATCAGATGCTGCCCGCCATCGCAGGCGATCATCTCACCCGTGACGCTTTCCGCCGCGATCAGGAAAAGCAGCGCCCGCACGATCTCGTCGGGGCTGGCACCCTCACCCGTCAGGGTCGCTGCGCGTTCGGCGGCGAAGTCGGCCTCGCTCTGGTGAACGTTGCGAAGGGTCGGCCCCGGCGCGATGGCATTGACGCGGATGGACGGCGCCAGCGCCTGTGCCAGCGTCTGCGTCGCCGCCCAGAGGGCGGCCTTGGACAGGGCGTAGGTGAAGAAACGCGGGGTGGGCTTGCGCACGCGCTGGTCGACCAGGTTCACCACCAGACCGGGCGTGCCGGCCGGCACCGTGTTTGCCAGCGCCTGGGCCAGTCGGATCGGGGCGCGGAGATTGGGCTCCATGTGGTGGTCCCACTGCGCGCGCGTGTGACCTGCGGCGGTGTCATCGTCGAAGGTCGAGGCAGAGTTGACGAGCAGCGTGACCGGTCCACCGAGCGCGTCGCAGGCCTCGGGCATCAGGGCCGCGGTCTGTGTCTCGACGGCCAGATCGGCCCGGAGCGCGACGGCGGTTCCGCCTGCGGCCCGGATCGCGGCAACGACGGCCTCGGCCTCGCTGGCGGACCGGTTGTAATGCACGCCCACGGCCCATCCGCGCGCAGCCAGCGCTTCGGCCATGGCGCGGCCGAGACGCTTGCCGGCGCCGGTCACAAGGGCGCGCCCGGGGGTCAGTTCAGCCATGGCCGACAAATGCCAGGAAATTCCAGCGCTGCAACAGACCGTAGACGTAGAGGGCATAGAGCAGGAGGAGGGCGACGCCCGCCAGCCGCGTGATGCGCCCTCGCAGATAGATGAGCCCGGCAAGCGTCAGCGTGGCCGCCGCCAGCGCCCAATGGTCGTAGCGCACGAACGTCTCGGTGATGCGGATCGGATTGCCGTCGGGGCCGTTGAAGAAGGCGATGATCCCCCCTGCCGCAAGAAGATTGAACAGGTTGGAGCCGAGCACGTTGCCGACGATCACGGCGTTGCGCCCCTTGAGCGCCGCAGCCATGCCCGCGCCGATCTCCGGCAGGCTTGTCCCCACCGCGAGCAGCGTCAGGCCGATGATCTCCTCGCGTACGTCGAGCAGACGGGCGATCCCCACGCCGCCGTCCACGATCAGGTGCGCGCCCAGCGGCAAGCCGATCAGGCCGATCAGGACATAGACAAGCCCGCGCACCACACCGAGGTCGGGCAGGTCATCGTCCACGCCCACATCGACGCCGCGCCGGGCGGCCCGGGCCGTTACGCGGAACGTGTAGACGGCATAGCCGACGAGGGCGAGCAGGAAGGCGGCGCCCACGCCGGCATGCAGCGGTGAAAGCCCGGTGATGACGATCCAGGCGAGGGTCGCCACCAGAACGGCGGTCACCGCCCTGCGTTCGCCATACATGCCCGTGACCACCGGCGCGAGGAGCGCCGGCAGCCCGAGAACCAGCCAGACATTGGCGATGTTGGAACCAACGATGTTGCCGAGCGACAGCGCCGGATACCCCTCGATCGCGGCGTCGACGGCCACGATCATTTCCGGTGCAGAGGTGCCGAAACCGACGATGAAGATCCCCGCCACGAGCGGCGACAGGCCGAGCCGCCGCGTCACGGAGACCGCGCCGCCCACGAGCAGATCCCCGGACACGACCAGGATCACCAGCCCGCCGACAAGGGCCGCGAGAAGGCTGAGTTCGGTCAAGGCGGGGGTCCGGGTCTAGTCGAGCCGTTTCAGATCAATCAGGTTTAGGAGCGCAAAGAGCAGAACGACAGAGCCGATCGCAATCAGGGCGTACATGGTCTTCCTTCCCGGAACCGCGTGAGTCTGGCACGTGCCATAGCGCCCCTCGCCCGGCTTGGCGAGAGGCAGACGCCGAAAACCGGAGGCCGGGGACGATGTCGAGGATAAGAAACCGCCTGTTCCAGTCCTGGTTCAGACTTCGTCGCCCGATGACGCTGGGTGTCCGCGGCCTCGTGGTGCGCGAGGATGGCCAGATCCTGCTGGTGCGACATACCTATGTGCCAGGCCTGTTTCTTCCCGGCGGCGGCGTGGAGAGGGGCGAAACGGTCGAGACCGCGCTGGACCGGGAGCTGCGCGAGGAGGCCGGTGTGGCGCTGCACGGCTCACCGGTGCTCGCCGGCGTGTTCTCCAATCACCTGAACTTTCCCAACGACCACGTGATTCTCTACCGTGTAACGCCGGACGCCTGGACCCCCTGCCCGACCGACAATGCCGGAGAGATCGCCGAACTCGTCTGGTGCGATCCTGCCGGCCCGCCGGAGGACGTGACCCCGGGAACACGACGCCGCCTTGCCGAACATGTCGCCGGACGGTCGGGCGCGGGGCACTGGTAGCCGCGATCGGTCGGCGGCGGACTTAACCGCATCTTAAGCTCAACGCGTTTACGTGTGACGCTGACGGGGTCCCCCTCCCGTCTCCGTATGACGGGACGCCATCCCTTTCCCCCTCGCAGGCGACCTGTCACGTGTTGGGCGGTCGCTCCCCCGGGAGCGGCCGCTTCACGTCCGGGCACCGCCGCGAAACGTCCGCCAATAGCCCCAGCCCGTCCAGACCGACAACCCGGCCGCCAGCCAGAGAAGTCCGAGGCCAAGCGGCGGTGGGCCGTCTGCCGGCGCGCCAAGCTCGGGTGGCACGGCACCGGGCAGCAGCAGAAGTCCGATTGCGCCCAGTTCCAGCCCGGTCTTCCATTTCGCCAGGCCCGTGACCGGCAAGGCCCGACCGCCGCCCTGGCGCCGGCGCAACAGGGTGACGCCCACATCGCGGGCCATGATCGCAAGGGCGGGAAGGGCCAGAAGCACGCCATGGCCGCCGGTCAGGACCAGCGCGGCGAGCACGAGACCCACCAGCAGCTTGTCGGCAATCGGATCGAGCCAGGCGCCAAACGCACTCTCGGCGTTCAACTGGCGCGCCGCCCAGCCATCCAGCAGATCCGTCGCCGCTGCGGCCAGGAACATCCAGAAGGCGGCCGCCGTGGCGGGCGACTGCGGGCCCCCCCAACTGACGACCAGGGACGCCGCGATCGCCACGGCGAGACCGCACCGCGCAAGCGTCAGGCCATTGGGAAGCCAGGTTGGCGGTGCCACGGCCCGGCGGGTCCCGGTCTAGAGGGAGAAGCTGGTGCCGCAGCCGCAGGCTGCCGTGGCATTCGGATTTCGCACGGTGAACGCCGCGCCGATCAGTTCGTCGCAAAAGTCGATCTCGGACCCGCGCATGAGTTCAAGGCTCATTTCGTCTATGGCGACGCGAGCGCCATCCCGCTCGATCACAAGGTCATCCTCGTTCACACTGTCGGTCAGGTCGAACCTGTAGGAAAACCCGGAACACCCGCCACCCTCGATCGAGACGCGCAGCAAGGCGGCTTCCGGCTTTCGGGCCAGAATCGCCTTAATCCTTCGGGCAGCGGCTTCAGACACAGTAACTTCGCTCATGGGCACAACATAGGAGATGCCGAGGTGACCGAAAAGATCCCAACCGAACGCGCGCCCTTCGCGACGGACTGGCGCGCCTCGCGGGGGCGGTTCGAGTCAGAGCCCCCCTCGGCCACGCGTACCCCCTATCAGCGCGACCGCGACCGGATCATCCATGCCTCCGCCTTTCGTCGGCTGAAGCAGAAGACACAGGTCTTCGTTGCCCATGAGGGCGACCATTACCGCACCCGGCTGACCCACTCCCTGGAAGTGGCGCAGATCGCCCGGTCGGTGGCCCGCACGCTGGGCCTGGACGAGGATCTCGCCGAGGCCCTGGCGCTGGCCCACGATCTCGGGCATCCACCCTTCGGCCATGCCGGAGAGGATCAGCTCGACGCCTGCATGCGGGATTTCGACGGCTTCGACCACAACGCCCAGACCCTGCGCGTGGTCACCAAGCTGGAACACCGCTATCCCCGCTTCGACGGCCTGAATCTCACCTGGGAGACGCTGGAGGGCCTGGTGAAGCACAATGGCCCCCTGATCGACACCGATACCGGCGTGGACGCCCTGCCCGCCGCGTTCCGGGACTTTCCCCACCTGGAGGCCCTCGAACTTGACACCTTTGCCGGCCCGGAAGCGCAGGTGGCGGCCCTGTCGGACGACATCGCCTACAACAATCACGACATCGATGACGGGCTCACCGCCGGGGTGTTTTCCCTGGACGAGTTGATGGAGGTGGACCTGGTGGGCGACGTGTTCCGCCAGGTGCGCGCCGACCATCCCGGCATTCCGCGCGACAGGCTGATCGCCGAGGCGGTGCGCCGGCTCATCGGTCTCTGGATCGACGATCTGGTGGCGGAAACCACCCGCCGCGCCCGGGAGGCCCGTCCCCGCTCGGCAGCCGACGTGCGGGCGATGGACGCGCCGATCGTCGCCTTTTCCGAAACGCTCGACCGCCAGCAGCGGGTCCTGCGCGGCTTCCTGCACGAACGGATGTACAAGCACTACAAGGTCAACCGCATGCGCAGCCAGGCCAAGCGGATCCTGCGCGACCTGTTCGACCAGTTCCTGGATGAACCCGCCACGCTGCCCCCGCCCTGGCGCCAGTCGGCCGAAGCCCTGGACCGCCACGCCCGGGCCCGCCTGGTCTGCGACTACATCGCAGGCATGACCGACACCTACGCCATCGAGGAACATCGGCGCCTGTTCAACCTGGACAGCATGATTTAGCCGCATTCCGGGCCAAGGGTGCAGGCTCGACGGATTCAATCTCCGTTAACGTTGGAGGCTCTATCGTTAACGTAAACGGGGCAATCCGAGAGGATTCAGAATGGGTCGCTACAGGGAAAGCCACGTCGACTTCGGACCCGTCGACGACGATTATCGGGGATTCGACCTGCGCGAGGACGATGCCGCGCGCGGACCGCTGATCCTCGTGCTGGCCGTGGGCGTGCTGATCGTGTTCGGGGCGGTGGTCTGGAACACCTACCGCCAGGGCGTGCGCGCGACGCCTGGCGAGGTGCCCGTGATCCGCGCCGATGCAGGGCCCTACAAGTTCCGGCCCGAAACGGCCGGGGGTGAGACCGTGCCGGGTCTCGACCGGCGCATCTATGACCAGTTCGACGGCAACCAGCGACTGGCCGATCTGGATGGCGGCGGCCCACCCGCGCCTGGCGACCGGCCGCGCCGGATCGGCAATCTGCCGTCCCTCTCCGCCGACGCGCCAGACCCTGGATTGCAGGGCGGCCCGCCCATAGAGCTGCGCCCCGGTCGCACCGGGGCACTGCCGGAAGAGGACGGCGAAGCGGGACGCGACTTGCCCGAGGACGTCGCGCGCGAGGTGGACCGTCAGGTGGAACGCCTGGCCGATCTCAACGCGCCGGAGGCTGCCGACGGCGAGGCGGTACGCGATTACGCGGCCGTCCGCGATGTGCCGCTGCCGCGCCCGTCGGGTCCGGCCGGCACGGCCGATCCCGCACCCGACGACATGGCGCCGGCGGAGGCGACCGCCGATCCCCGGTTCCGTTTCGCCGCCGACGGCACCTATGTGGTCCAGATTGCGGCCTTCCGGTCCCGGGAGGCCGCCGACGAGGCGTGGGCACGTTCCGTGCGCCGGGCACCGGACCTGTATGGCCCCGCCGAGAAGATGATCCAGCGGGCCGACCTCGGCGCGCGCGGCGTCTTCTATCGCCTTCGCGCGGGCGCGTTCGCCGGTCGCGACGAGGCGAAGGCGTTCTGCGACGCGGTCAAGGTTTCTGGCGGCGACTGCATCGTCGCCCAGCGGTAACCGTCGATGCGTGCCGCGATCCTCAGCCTGTCGGGTCCCGTGCTCCTGGAGACCGAACGCGCCCTGCTGTCGGGGCTGCAGCCCTGGGGGATCATCCTGATGGGCCGGTCGTGCCAGACCCGCGACCAGGTGCGCCGTCTGGTGGACGCCGTCTGGGACGCCCTGGAACGCCCATGCCTGATCTTCATCGATCAGGAAGGCGGCCGAGTGGCCCGACTGAAAGCGCCGGAATGGCCGACGTTTCCGCCCGCGGCGAGCTATGGCGCGCTGTATGCCCGAGACCCGGAAGCCGGTCTTGAGGCGAGTTGGCTGGGGCACCGGCTGATCGCCGCAGAGCTGGCCGCCCTGGGTATCCATGCCGACTGCGCGCCGGTGCTCGATCTGCCCGCGCCGGGAAGTCATGCCATCATCGGCGACCGCGCCTTTGCCACACGCCCCGAGGACGCAGCCGCCCTGGCCCGCACCGCGCTGGACGGTCTCGCCGATGGCGGGGTCGCGGGTGTGATCAAGCATATTCCCGGCCATGGCCGGGCACGCGTCGACAGCCATGAAGCCCTGCCGCGCGTGGCCGACAGCGAGGCGGCACTGGACACGGATTTCGAGGCGTTCGCCCGGGTCGCCGACGCCCCGATGGCGATGACCGCCCATATCGCCTACGATTCGCTGGATGCGGGACGGGCCGCCACCCACTCCCCCACCGTGATCAAGCGCGTCATTCGCGAGCGAATCGGGTTTGATGGTCTTCTGATGACGGATGATCTCGGCATGGACGCCCTGCGAGGCAGCCTGGCCGACCGGGCCCACCGGGCACTGGTCGCGGGTTGCGATGTGCTGCTGCACTGCGCGGGCTTCCGTCAGGACCCGGATGTGATCCTGGACGAGATGCGCGCCGTCGGGGAAGCCGCTCCGGACCTGTCCGGCAAGGCGCTGCGCCGCGCCAGGGCAGCGGAGGCCGCCGCGACCCGGGGCCGGCCCTTCGATGCCGAGGCCGGTCGCGCACGCCTCGATGCCCTGCTGGCGGGATCGGGGGCGGCCGCATGAGTGACACGATGACCCTCGACGCCCTGTCGGCGGAAGCCAGCGAAGCGGAGGGCGCCGACGCCTTTCATGTCGACCTGGACGGCTATGAAGGCCCGCTGCACCTGCTGCTGGAGCTTGCTCGACGCCAGAAGGTTGACCTGCGGCGCGTCTCCATCCTGACCCTGGCTGAACAGTATCTCGACTTCATCGCCGCGGCCCGCGAGAAGCGGATCGACCTTGCGGCGGACTATCTGCTCATGGCCGCCTGGCTCGCCTATCTGAAGTCGCGTCTCCTGCTGCCCAAGCCGGGCAAGGAGACAGAGGATGCGCCCGACAGCGAGGAGATGGCGACCCAGCTCGCCTTCCGCCTGAAGCGGCTCGATGCCATGCGCGACGCGGTCGACGCGCTTCTGGGGGGACCGATCCTGGGTGCCCGGGTATTCCTGCGCGGTATGCCCCGACAGCCGAGAGTGGTCCGCCACACCGAGTATGACACCACCCTCTGGCACATGACCCAGGCCTTCGGCGCCATCCGCCAGCGGCGGGCGAAAGCTGCGCCCCACCGCGTCGAGGTGCAGGGTATCCTGCCCCTGGAGCAGGCGCGCGACCGGTTGCGCGGTCTGAGCCTGAGGCTCGCCGACTGGTTGAGCCTGGACCGGATCGGAGCGGAGCTTCAGCCTGCGACCGGCGACATACCCGCCGCCTCGGTGCGCGCCTCGGTGTTTTCCGCCGCCCTCGAGTTGGCCCGCGATGGCGATGTCGATCTTCGTCAGGATGCGCATTTCGCGCCGATCTATCTGCGCGGTGCCGGCCCCCGCCCGTTGGAGACCCAGCCATGAGCGAGACATTCGACTCCGAAGACCGTGCCCCTGGCGACATCCGCGAGGCGGTGCGCCAGCTTTCCTTTGCCTATGAGCGCGCGTCCAGGACCCTCGACGCGCCGCGCAAGAGCCAGATGGCCGACGCCCTGAGGCGGGCAGAGGCCGTCCTGTTTGCCGCCGGTGAGCCCCTGTCGGCCGAAGCGGTGGCGCAGACGCTGCCGCCGGGCGTCGACGCACCGGACGTGCTGATGGCCCTCAAGGCCGCCTATGCCGACCGCGGCGTGAACCTCGTCGAGGTCGCCGGCAAATGGCGTTTCCAGACATCGGAAGATCTCGACTTCCTCTTCGTTGAAGAGCGCCACGAGCAGAAGAAGCTCAGCCAGGCGGCGCTGGAGACACTGGCCATCATCGCCTACGGACAGCCCGTGACCCGCGCCGAAATCGAGGCTGTACGCGGCGTGGCGGTCTCGAAAACCACCCTGGACACGCTGATGGAGACCGGCTGGATCCGCATCAAGGGCCGACGCCAGACGCCGGGCCGGCCCGTGACCTATGGCACGACCGACGCCTTTCTCGAGCATTTTGGACTGGAAAGCCTGGCGGTGCTGCCCGGCAAGGCGGATCTGGAAGCCGAGGGGTTGCTCGGCCAGGTGGTGCCCGACGGGTTCGAATGGCCCGGCCAGGCGCGCGAAGAGGGCGATATCGACGATCCGGAGCCACATGCGGACGCCGGCGAGCCGTCCGATGCGGAATTCGTGACCGATTATTATGCAGCGCGCACTGCGGCGGAGTAGACCCGTCGCACCGGCCCGTTTACCCCGGGCCGCACAGCGCCTATGTTCACAGGGCACAGCTTGGAGATCGCCATGGGTTCCGTCGGCCCGCTGCAACTTGTTCTCTTGGTGGTCGTCGCGCTCCTGCTCTTTGGCGGACGCGGCCGGATCTCCTCGATCATGGGCGACATGGCGAAGGGCGTTCGAAGCTTTCGCAAGGGCCTCAATGAGGATGAGGAGTCGACCCGCGCCGTCGGAAGCGATGACGAGGACTCCTACGTCAACGTGACCCCGAAGAAGGACAAGACGAACACACCGTCGTCCTGATCCCGGCCTGGAAAGGCGCGCAATGCTGCCCCAATTCGGCCTTTCGGAATTTCTTGTGCTTGCGATCGTGGCGCTGATCGTGGTCGGCCCCAGGGACCTGCCTGTGATGATGCGCAAGCTGGGCCAGATGCTGGCCAAGGGTCGGTCGATGGCGCGGGAGTTCCAGGCCGCCTTCGATGACATTGCACGCCAGGCCGAACTCGACGAACTGCGCAAGGAAATCGAGGATCTGAAGCGCAACAATGCGCTGACCCAGGCCCAGGACGACCTGCGGGCCATGGAGCGGGATGTGAACGAGACCGTCATGCGACGCGACCGCGAGGCCGGCCAGGCCGGCCAGGCCGCACAGGCTGCACAGTCCGACCAGGACGGCGATGCGACGCCCGTTGGCAACGACGCGCGCGCGGCCCCCTCCCCCTCCCCGGCCCCCGACGCACCCGAAACCGGGGACACGGCCGAACCCGCTGCGACCTCCCACCCGAGGAGCAAGTCGGCGTGAGCGGCTCCACATCGACAGGCGGCGGCGCCGGTGGCGAGCCGGACGAGCTGTCGGGGACCGAGGCACCGCTTCTGGACCACCTGACCGAGCTCAGGAAACGGCTGATCTACGCGCTGCTGGCCCTGGCGGTTTGCGCGGCGATCTGTTTCGGCTTCGCCGAAGGCATCTACAATCTGCTGCTGCGCCCCTTTGCCGCCGTCGCCCGAAATGCGCGCGACGGCGCGCCGCTGGAACTGATCTACACCGGGCCGCTGGAATTCTTCTTCGCCAAGCTGCGCCTGTCGCTGTTCGGAGGGATCTTCCTCGCCTTTCCGGTCCTGGCCTACCAGGTCTATGCCTTTGTGGCGCCGGGCCTCTACAAGCGCGAGCGTCGGGCCTTTCTGCCCTTCCTGGTGGCTGCACCGGTCCTGTTCACCGCGGGCGCGGCCTTCGTCTATTTCGTGATGATGCCCATGGTGGCGCGTTTTGCGCTGTCCCAGGAACAGATCGACAGCTCCGTGGCGGCGATCAAGCTGCTGCCGCGCGTGTCGGAATATCTGTCGCTGGTGATGGCGCTGATGCTGGCGTTCGGGATCTCCTTCCAGCTACCCGTCGTGCTCAGCCTGTTGGGCCGCGCCGGTATCCTCGGCGCCGAAAGCCTTCGGAAAGGGCGGAAATATGCCCTTGTGGGCATCCTGGCCTTCGCCGCCTTCTTCACGCCGCCGGACATCATCAGCCAGATCCTTCTGACCGTGCCGGTCTACATGCTCTACGAGGCGAGCATCTGGCTGGTCGCCCTGATGGAACGCAAGGCCGAGGAGGCCGCCGACGCCGATGCAACCGAACCCTGAGACAGGACCGGATGGCGATCCGCTCGGCAGGTTCGGGCGCCGGTCACACTCCGTTCACCCGACCTGCCTAGCCTGAGGCCTGTCCGCACGCTGACCTCCGCCAGACCCATGCTGCTTACCGCCCTGCTCAGCCTCATGCTCTCGCCCGCGACGGGTCCGCTTGATGCGGCCCTGGCGGCGACCGAGGCGCCGAAAACCCTCCGCGCGGCCTTCAAGGTGACCCTGTCCAGCGACGAGGCGACGCGCGTCTTCGCCTATGATCCACGCTGGCCGCGGGCCAACCGGTGGCGTCTCGAATCGGCGGACGGCGACGACAGCCTCCTCGACGAGGTTGCGGCCGCCTGGGGAGCCGACCCGGCCCCCGATGGACGGCTGTTTCCCGACGATCTGCGCGCCAGCCTGCCGGACCGGGTCCAGGGCCAGGATCTCGGCGGCGCCTGGCGGATCGAGTTCCGGCATCGCCCTTCGGCAAATGATGGCGAGCTCGACCGTTGGGCCATAGGCCGACTTGACGCCACCGCCTGGCTCGATCCGGCACAGGAACGGTTCCTGCGCATCGACCACGAACTGAGCGCACCCACTCCCGGTCCGAACGGCGGCATGCTGACCGGCTACCGACAGACCCACTATCTGGAGACCGAGCCGAAATGGGGCCTGACCTATATCGCGCGTATGGAGATCGATCTGGAAGCCCGCGCCGCCTGGCGCACGCTGGACCGCAGTTACGCGATGCAGGTGACCGAGGTTGAGGTCTTCTTCGCCAACGCGGCGGCGGAACAGGCCTACCTCGCCGCCCGCGCGTCCACCGACTCCTGACGTCGTGCCCACCCGTCAGCAGTCCACAAGACCCCATGGCCGCGGTCGCAAAACGTCCTGAAGCGCCGGACTTTCGTTTCACTCCAGACCGTCGCTTCACATAATTATTATTGCGCAAGTATCCGTTCGCAACCGATTCCGTTTGCTCCGAACCTGCTCTAAACTGCCGGATGATGACCGTGCACCTGGTAAAGCTCTGCGTCGGGGCAGACAGTGTCGACGATCTTGCGGCCTGGCAGCGTCATGTGATGACGCACCACCCCACGCCCGTTCACCATACGCGCATGACGCCCAAGCGCCTTGCCGACCTCCTGGACGGAGGGTCCATCTTCTGGGTCATCAAGCGCCAGATCCGCGTCCGCCAGCGCCTTCTGGACATCAGGACGGTGACCGACTCCAGCGGTCGGGACGTGTGCGAACTGGTCCTCGACCCCGAACTCGTCCCCACCGAATTGCAGCCCCAAAAGCCCTTCCAGGGCTGGCGCTACCTGACGCCCGAAGCCGCCCCGGCCGATGCGCGCGGAACAGACCTGCCCGACGAAATCCCGGCCGATCTGGGCGAGGCGCTCAAGAAGGCCCTCGTCTGGTAGCGTCGCGCCGATCGCGCTGATCCGGTCGCGCCGGACGGGGCCTGTGCGGGGGAGGAGACTGGACAGCGACCCGTACGAAACTCGTTAGGGCTGCTTCCTTCCGGACCTGACCCGGTTGGCGAGCGGTACGTCCGCCGCCAGCCTCCAGCCCCCTACATCGGAAATTCGGAGCGGGGTGACAAGTGGGAGAATGGCGTTAGGGTCGCGCGCCATGCCGCTGAAGACCCAGATTCCCCTCTCAGGCCCCGGCCTGGACCGTGCCGCGCATCGCCGGGCCGATCTGGCCTGGCTGAAGGATGCACGGCAGGCTCCAGACGTGCTCGTCCTCCTGATGCAGGGTGGAAAGCCCCTGATTGAGGGCGGACGGCCCGAGGCATCCGGTGCGGTGGGGGCATGGCAACCGCCCGCCAGCCGTCCGATCGCCTGGCTGGGCGCGGAGGCCTGGACGCTTGGCGACCCGGAGACCGAAGTCTTTCTGGGCGTGGACCGGCGCGGCACGCCGGCGTTCGCCCTGAACATGCCGGAGCCTTTCAGCCTTGCGGGCTCGCCGATCGAGGGGCTTGGCGCGTTCGAGGACATGCGCGCGGCCGCCCAGGGGCTATCTGCGCTGGAGGGCAGCGCGGCAGCCACGGCCCGCAGCCTGTTCGAATGGCACCGCCGGCACGGCTTCTGCGCCAATTGCGGGGCACCGACGCAGATCGTGGAAGCTGGCTGGAAGCGCGCCTGCCGGACCTGCGGGGCCGAACATTTTCCACGGACCGACCCGGTTGCCATCATGCTCGCGACCGATGGGGAGCGCTGCCTGGTGGGGCGCCAGCGCGCCTGGCCGCCGGGCTTCGTCTCCTGCCTGGCAGGCTTCGTGGAGCCGGGCGAGACCGTGGAGCAGGCAGCCGCCCGGGAACTGTACGAGGAAGCCGGGATCACGGCCGATCCGGCGGAGGCGGAGTACCTGTTCTGCCAGCCCTGGCCCTTCCCCTCCTCCCTCATGGTCGGTCTGATCCTGCCGGCTGTCTCGACCGAGATCACGGTCGACACGAGCGAGCTGGAAACGGCCCATTGGGTGACCCGCGACGAGGCCCGCCAGATGATCGCGGGCGACCATCCGCGATTCACCTGCCCGCCGCCCATGGCAGTGGCGCATCACATCCTGAAGGTATGGGCCGAACGGTCGTGACGCGGCAGGCGGCCCCGCCCCATCCTTACTTCGTGAGCTGGGCGCGCCCCGTCCCCGCATGCAGCGCGCAGATCAGCGTGAACAGGCGCCGGGCGGTATCGAAGTCGATGTCGACCTTTCCCGACAGCCGCTCTGCCACCAGTTCCGAACCCTCGTTGTGAATGCCGCGCCGCGCCATGTCGATTGCCTCGATCTGATGCGGCGACTGGTGGCGGATCGCATTGTAATAGCTTTCGCAGATCATGAAGTAGTCGCGGATCACGGCACGGAAGGGCGTCAGGCTCAGAATGAAGGTGTGGACACGCTCGCCCGCCTCGTCGCGAATGTCGAAGACCAGCTTGCGTTCCTGCAGCGACAGGCCCAGCCGGTAGGGTCCACGGTCGACGCCTGTCACCGCGAAACTGTTCGCCTCGATCAGGTCGAAGATGGCCACGCGCCGCTCATGCTCGGCTTCCGGACCGGAGGCCGACAGCGTCTCCGGATCGATATCCACCGAAATGAGCCGGTCGGACGTCATCTGTCCCCATCCCCGGATCGGATGGCCGGATGGTTGCTTCTGATCGAAATGGCGCGCGCATGGGCGGGCAGGCCCTCGGCCTCCGCCAGACGCAGCGCCGCTGGCGCCAGCGCCTCGAAGCCCGCCTGGCCGGCGCGCTGGACACTGATCCGCTTCATGAAATCCAGAAGCCCGAGACCGGAGGAGAATCGCGCCGCCCGCGAGGTGGGCAGCACATGGTTCGACCCGGTAACATAATCGCCCAGCGCCTCCGGCATGTGGTGGCCAAGGAACACCGCGCCGGCATGGCGCACCTTGGGCAGAAGCGCATCCGGGTCGGCGACGGCCAGTTCCAGGTGCTCCGGCGCGATCCGGTTGGCCAGTACCATCGCCTGGTCGAGGTCGCGGGTGACGATGACCGCGCCATGGGCGGTCCAGCTTTCGCGGGCGACGGCCTCGCTCGCCAGGGTATCGAGCTGGCCTTCGACCGCGCGTACCACCGCCTCGGCCAGCTCCGGATCGGGTGTGATGAGCACCGATTGCGAGGTGGGATCATGTTCGGCCTGGCTCAGCAGATCGGCGGCCACCCAGTCGGGGTTCGCGGTGGCATCGGCGATCACCAGGATTTCCGACGGACCGGCAATCGTGTCGATCCCGACCCGGCCGAAGACCTGCCGCTTGGCTTCCGCCACATAGGCGTTACCGGGGCCGACGATCTTGTCCACCGGGCGCAGACGCCCTGCGCCGAAGGCCAGCGCGCCCACGGCCTGGGCGCCGCCTATCGGGTGAAACTCGTCGACACCGGCGCGCAGCGCGGCATAGGCCACCGCGGGGGCCAGGTCGCCGTCGGGCGCCGGAGCCACCATGACGACCCGCCCCACGCCGGCAGCCTTCGCCGGAACGACGTTCATCAGGACCGAACTCGGATAGCTGGCACGCCCGCCCGGCACATAGACGCCCACGGCATCCAGCGGCGTCCACCGCCAGCCCAGTTCGACACCATCGGCATCGGTGAACCGGTGATCGTCCGGCGCCTGGGCGCCGTGATAGGCGGCGATCCGTGCGGCGGCAAAGTCGATCGCCTCGCGCAGGTCGGCCGGGCAAGCGGCAGCCAGGGCGCCCAGGTCCACATTGTCGGAGGTCAGCGTCACCGGATCGAGCTGCAGTCGGTCGAACTTCGCCGTCTGCTCGGCGACGGCCGCACCGCCCCGGCTCCGAACGTCGGCCAGAATGGAGCGAACGGTCTCGGCCACATCCGCCACGTCACCGCGGGGCGCGTTGAGAAACGCCTCGAACCGGTCATCGAAGGCGGCACTGCGGGCGTCGAGGCGGGTGGTCATCGCTTGCGCCTTTCGTGGCTCGGTGTCTTGCGCGTGTGCCAGACATAGTCGGAATCGAGCAGCGTGACATCCAGCACCTCGACCTTGAGGGCGATCTCGCCGTCGCCGGCAAAGGTCAGGATCACCTGACCGCCCGGCGGCTCGGCATCCGGAACGAAAACGATCTGCAGCAGCGACACAACCGTGTCCGGATCCGCCTGACCCAGCCCACGCGCCCGCGCCGTCAGCACCCCGTCCACCGACAGGAGCGCGCGGACACGGGCTTTCTCCGTTCCCTCCGCTTCCCAGCGAAAGCGGTTGAGTTCGATGGAGAAGCGCCGCTGGCGGGCCTCGTAGCGCAGGTTCTCGGCCTTGGTGACGGCATCCTGCACCGCCGCCGAAATCACCTGCAAATCCTCTTCATCCTCGGCGATCAGCCTGAGCGGCGTTGGGTCGGCCATGGCGGTCGGACTGCTCCCTAGTCGCTGAGCCGGCGGATCTCTGCACCGCAGGCACTGAGCTTCTCGTCCAGGGCTTCAAAGCCGCGGTCGAGATGGTAGATGCGGTTGACCACAGTCTCCCCTTCGGCGGCAAGTCCCGCGATGACAAGGGAGACCGAGGCGCGAAGGTCGGTCGCCATCACCGGCGCGCCGTGCAGTCCGCGTCCGCCCTTCACGATCGCTTCGGGCCCGCGCACGGTCACGTCGGCGCCGAGCCGTGCCAGCTCGGGCGCGTGCATGAAGCGGTTCTCGAAGATGTTCTCGCGGATGATCGATGTGCCCTGCGCCAGCGTCATGAGCGCCATGAACTGTGCCTGGAGATCCGTGGGAAAGCCGGGATGGGGTTGGGTGTCGATGTCGACCGGCTGGAGCGGGTGATCGGGCGCGCGAAGGACCCGCAGCGTACGCGCCGCCCCATCCGCCGCCACCGTTACCCCTGCCCGCCGGAGCGCCCCGATCAGGGCGCCGAGCGCATCCACCGGCGCGTTGTCCAGGGTGACATCACCGCCGGCCGCCGCCGCCGCAATGGCGAACGTCCCGGCCTCGATCCGGTCGGGCATGACGTCATGGGTGGTCCCCGACAGCCGCTCCACGCCGACGATGCGGACCGTATCGGTGCCAGCCCCGGTGATCCGCGCGCCCATGGCGTTCAGGCAGGCGGCGAGGTCGGCAATCTCCGGCTCGCGCGCGGCGTTCTCCAGCACCGTTTCCCCCTGGGCCAGGGTCGCGGCCAGCATGGCGTGTTCCGTCGCCCCAACCGAGGGGAAGGGAAAGTTCACATGGGCGCCCTTCAGACCGCGAAGCGCGGCGGCCTTCACATAGCCGCCCTCGATCAGGAGGTCGGCGCCCATGGCCTCGAACGCCTTCAGGTGCAGGTCCACGGGCCGCGCACCGATGGCACAGCCGCCCGGCAGCGACACGGTGGCGTGGCCGGCGCGCGCCAGCAGAGGCCCCAGCACGTTGAAGCTCGCCCGCATCTTCCGCACCTGCTCATAGGGCGCGATGGTCGAGGTCAGCTCCGCCGCGTTCAGATGGCAGGTGTGGGTGGCGCGGGGCCAGTACACCTCGACCCCGAGCGTCTGCAGCAGCTCGCTCAGGAACCGTGTGTCGGCCAGGTTCGGGCAATTGGTCAGGGTCAGCGGTTGGTCGGTCAGCAGCGACGCCACCATCAGCTTCAGCGCGGAATTCTTCGCGCCGGAAATCGGAATGCGGCCCGCCAGCGGACGGCCGCCCATGAGGCTCAGTCGATCCATGACTCCACCGTTACGCCTGCCCAGGGGCGAGGGAAAGGCCGGAAAGTGGCGATCAGGGGGGACGCGGGGCCGCAGGCCCTGCCCGCGCTCAGTCCATGTCCTTCGCCGGGTCGCGCTGCGCCTCCTCCCCGGCCCGTGCGGCGCGCTGCGCCTGCTTGCGCCGCCGGAGATTGACGCGCAGCGCCGCAGCCCGCCGGGCTTCGCGGCTGTCGGGATCCGGCGTGGTCCGCCCCCCCGGGTTTCGGTCCGTCGGGTCATTTTCAGCCATCGCCATCTCGCTCGCTCATGGGCTCCACAGGCCGGGTTTTTGCCCGCCCCGCCTGGAATCGGTCTTTTCATCTGCGCCGGTCTAAGCTAGGAGCCGGGGTCTCGCGCGCAAGGCCGCAGTAGCTCAGTGGTAGAGCGCACCCTTGGTAAGGGTGAGGTCGGCAGTTCAATCCTGCCCTGCGGCACCAGCAACCACGACAGGATGCGAGATAGGGGGTTTGGTCGGGTGCGGTCCTTATGCGCGCTCCGGGATTGTCGCTCATTCGCCTCGCGCGTCTTCAAGTCAGGCTGTAATCCGCAGGTGACAGTCCGGCGCGAGACGAAAGGCTGACGCATCAGAGCGGCCTTGCAGCATCACGGGGAGCGACGCAGGCCGGGAACACCGGCGCGCGGTTTCACGCGTCAACAGGTCTCGTCACCCGGGTCCAGCTCGATTTCGCGAAACCGATTCAGGCCTCCACCCCCCTCAGATCCGGCGTCGTAGACAAAGCCGTACACACTTGTTCCATCGGGTCGCGTGTAGACATTGCCCCGAACCCAAGAGCCGGTCACGTCTTCCACCACAGGTCTGGGCATTGTCCAGCCGCCCGCATCGCAGGTGCCGAACAGGTTGCGCGAAGCGGTTTCGACGAAAAGTGCGTGCAGCGTGTCCCCGTCAGAGATCACGTCGGCGGCAGGCTGTTGAGAGTCCACGGCGTTGGTAATCACGTTCAAGTCGGTTACGCGGACGGGATCGCTGGGTCCCCGCCCGCCCTCAATACGGCGCTCCCAGAGTGTGCCATCGTCGAGGCGGTAGACAATGACGAGCGTCCCGGTCTGGTTCAGATAGACGAGCGGCAGGACGGCGCCGTAAACCTCACTGCCTTTCCCCGCCCCCTCGGCGATGAGCCGGCGCTCGGAAAGCGTACCGTCCGACTCAAGCACGCGATGCCATATCGCTCCCGGGGATTCATAATAGGCGATATGGATGCGGTCGTCCGCGCCACGCACGGCCTGGGGACCTGCGGTCATGCCATCGGCGTCGGTGTCCAGGGACTTGGCTCGCGACCAGGTCCCCTCGGCTGAGCGGACCGCGTAATGCAGCGTATCGGCGAGGAAGACAACCACGAGACTTCCATCCGACCGCGTGGCAAGGGTCGCCATCTGGGCCACCGCCGTGTCGGTTGCGGCCAGTTCGTCGCGCACAGCCCAACTGTCCCCTCGCTCCGAGTGGCTGGACGTGTGAAAGGCATGATAGCGGACAGACTCGGTAACCTGATGAACGATGTGAATTGTGTCGCCGACCATGCGGGCGTCGACCGATTCAAGATCGCCGGTCGATGGCCTGTTCGCTCCATCCACCTCGCGCCAGGTCCGCCCCCCATCGCCTGACTTGACCATCATGAACAGATTGGTCGTCTCCGTGGGCTCCATGATGAAATAGAGATCGCCATTCGCGGCCTGCCAGGGGCCAATCCGCCCCGGCGTTTCCACGAAGGTGCCACCCAGATGCCCGTCGGGAACGGCAAGCGTGAGGCTTGGATCGGGCCCGACATTCACCCTCGCGCCGGTTTCGTCGACCATGCGGAAGGTGAAGACATCGCCCGCGTCATTCATGTGCGCCCCGTCGGCGAAACGCCGCACGACCAGCGGCCACTCGAACTCGCCGCGCTCGCCCGGATTGACGGTCCAGTCGGGTGTCGTCTTGGAAAGCGAGACGCCGAATCCGCGTGCCACGCCAGGCACGCCGAGGATCGGTTCTGTTGGCGTGCCGTCAGCGTAGGTGAGCGCCGACACGATGCTCACAGATGGAGTCCGCGGTTCGCCTTCCACCACGAATTCCGGAAACAACACGCGCTCGCCCCCTGGCACGCGCAAGCCCACCCGCTCGGCGGGCAGTTCCTCTGGCTGATCTATCGCAAACTCAAAGGCGTCGTCGTCGAAATTGACCTCCAGTTCTCCATCCTCGGCCTGCACCTCTGCTTCAAGGCGCTTGCCCGCCTCGATGGCGACGGATTCCCGGGCCAGCAAGGTCGCGTCACCGTCGCGGACCCGCACGACACGGATCTGATCGGATGAGGGATCGAACCGGACGTACGCGTAATTGTCAGCATCGACATAGCCGAAGACGAGATCGACGCCCTGGCTGCTGATCTCGTCCAGTCGGAACTGCGCACCCAGACTGAAATCGTCGAGCGCCCACGGAGGCGTATAGAACGCGAAGACGTCGCGTTTGCCTGCCTCGATCAGCAGCCCGGACGCCCGGTCCCCGGTATCGATATGCGCCGAGGCGCCAGACGGGACGACCTCCCAGTCCGGCGGAACGGGTCCGGGCTCGGCATCCTCGAACGTGATGACGACCTCCCGCTCGGAGCGCGGGAAATCGTGCGCCGTGACCTGGACCCAAGGCCCGTCATTGCGCCTCACCTGAAGTCCGTAGGCACGGGTCTGGCCAGGCCGCTCGCTTGCCTCCGCCAGCATGCGCAGACGGAAAGGCCGGTCGGCCTGTACGATGACGGACTCACCAGGCGCGCCCGCCCAACCGGTGTCCGCATTCAATGGCGCCTCCACATCGCCTCGAACGCGGAAACCCGGGGCGCTGTCCTTCTGCGACCCCTGAGCGAACGCGCAGGCTCCGGTGAGGGAGATCAATCCCAACAAGGCGACGAAATCGACTTTGCGCACGGTGGCCCCTCTCTGGGTCGACGACGTGCCCAAGGGGCACCTGCTGCCGTCATGTGATCCTGTCCTGTCGCGTCATCCGGGTGGGAGTGGGGCCGGGCCCGCTCGGAAACGCGTCTGACGCATCTTCAAAGCGCCGGTGTTTCAATCCATTCCCAACCGGCGCTTTACATCCTTTTATCCGCACAAGCATCCGTTCGAAGAGGACACCGTTCACCCCAAACTTGCGCTAGAAGCGCGCCTTCAGGCCGAACTCGATCGTACGCCCGAACTCGTCATATTGCGAGTTGAAGTCCGGATCGCCGAGATAAGCGTAGAATGGCTCGTCGGTAATATTGGTTACGTTGAACAGCAACGACCATCTTTCGGTAACCGCATACTGGGCCTGGAAGTCCACGCGCAGCTCCCCATCGACGTAACGGTCCTGATCGGGATCTTCGGCGTCCTCCACTCCGTCAAAGTACTCACCACGATAATTGGCCGCCAGGCGAGCTGAAAGCCCATACTTCTCGTAACCGATCGAAACGTTGGCAATACTGTCCGCCTGCTCGGGAAGCGGGATGGGTTCGTCACGGAACGGTACATCGGCCTCACTGTCGATGATGCTGTAATTGCCGGTCAGGATGAAGCCGTCGAATGGCGATGGCAGGAAGCCCAGTTGCTGCACATAGCTGAACTCGATACCCATCACCTCTGCACTGTCGCCGTTTATCGTCTGCTCAACCTCATCGAAGTCTTCAAACGGCGCCTGACCAGCCACATCTGTCGTCACAAAGAAGTCTTCAATATCCTTGTAGAAGACGCCAATGGAAGCAGCGCTGAGATCACCCGGCGGATAGAATGTGACTTCCGCATCGAAATTGTTGGAGTAAAGCGGGTCGAGGTCAGGATTTCCGACTTCGGCCACACGCTCTTCGACCTCCGTCCCTTCACGCGCGATCTCGATGATCTGGCGAGGGCTCGCGGCCTCGAAATCGGGGCGCGCGATGGTGCGGTTCGCACCGAGGCGGACATGCAGCCGTTCGCTGAAGCGGTAAACACCCTGAAGGCTGGGGAACCATTCGGTGTATTCATTGCTGCCTGTGAACGGCTCGATGTCGGGCAATCCATCCGGATCCGCATCGTCGATAATGGCCCGGAAACCCTGCTGGTCGATGGTTGTGTGTTCGACCCGCACGCCGCCGAGCAATTCGAACCCGTTGATGTCGACCTCGCTCATGACATACGCAGCGAAAATGTCTTCCTCAAGCTGGTAATCTTCCGCCTGGCTATCGATAAGGAAGTCCTCTTCGTTTCGACTGAAGTTTTGACGGTTGTCAGCAAAGTATTCACGCAATGCGCCTCCAGCATCAACATAGGGGCCGAAGTCGCCCAGTGGATAGTCCCGCTCGCCGGGGCCGACAACATCAGCGAGCGTGAAGGGCTGACCGAAATCTTCGAAGTTCGTGTTGTTGACGTCAGCTTCCTTCTCGCGAAGACGCGCCTGAACGCCAAACTGGATACGTCCGGGATAATTACCGTAATCGACGTCCCGTCCTGCATTGAACTTGTAGGAGTTCTCGATTTCTTCCACGAAATCCTCCTCGAGTTCGATCAGAATTCCCTCGAACGCCTCAGGATCGTCGATCTCCGGAGAGTCGGAGAACAGGAGAGGAGTCTCGCGCCGACCGTCGCGCACATAGCCGATATCGAGCCCTTCCGCGAGGAATGCGGAGCCCAGGGAGAAGGGCTCGTCCGTGGTGGAGACGGCATAGCCGATCTGATAATCGATCAACCAGTCATTGAACCGGTTCTCGCCGCCGGCAACGATCGATAGGATGTCACGTGTCGCGGTGGTCTTCTTCCCGCGCTTCTCTACCGCACCATCGGTGAACCTTGCGCCACCCGCGTCGAGCTCCACAACGTCCCCGTCCTCGTAGAGATATTCATGCTCGAGTTCGAGTTCGGTATCGGCGAAATCGCTGAACAATGTCCGGAGATAATATTCCGAGTTGTCGTCCGGGCGAAAATCGAAGTTCAGCGTGCCGCCGATCCTCTCGCGGCTCAACTCATAGTCGCGCTGCTCCATCGACTCAGGCGAACGGAACGCGCCGCCCTGGGGCGAGTCCAAGAGCGGTGAATTCCCTGCTTCGAGATTATCGACAGCGAATTCACGATCGAACTGGTTGTAGGACGCCGTAACGCCAAAATTGTCTTCGCCCCCGGCGATGCTGAACAGGCGGGTCGCGGTGATCGATCCTCGCGGACTCGTTTCCTCCAGCTTCTCGTTGTAGCTGCCCTCGGCAGAGACGGTCAGGCTGTTGCCGAGGTCGAATGCGGTCAGGGTCGTGATTTCAATGTTCCCACCCACGCCATCGGCATCCATGGCCGGCGTGAGCGTCTTGCTGATTTCGGCACTCTCCACCAGTTCGGAGGCAACCACATCGAGATTGACGCCGCGCGAACCGCCTGGAGACGGGACCCGCAGCCCATTGATCGTCACGGAGTTGAACTGGGACGCCGCACCGCGGATCGAGACGGAACGCCCCTCGCCCTGATCGCGTATCACGGCCAGGCCGGGCACACGCTGCAGCGCCTCGGCGACGTTCTCGTCGGGGAACTGGCCGATGGCGTCGGAAGACAGCACGTCGATATTGTTGACGGCCTGGCGCTCCCGGTTCAGAGCCGCCGCCGCGCTTGCCGATTGGCCCACCACGATCACGACTTGGTTCTCGCCGAGTTGCAACTCTGGGCGGGCCGTCTGCCCTGGAAGGACCTCCACTTGTGACGGCGCCGGCTCAGCGCCGAGATACTCCACCTTCAACGTGTAGGTTCCCGGGGCCAGGTCGCCGAAGCGAAACCCACCATCGCGTTCGGTCGTCGCGGACAGGCCGAGCTCCTCAACCACGACCCGCGCGCCCTGGAAGCCGTAACGGCCCGACGCATCCACGACGCGGCCCGAGATGACACCTTCCTCCTGGGCCTGGGACTGGGCTTCAGCCGCCATCGGCATCGCAAACGTCGCTGCGCCTCCCGCAAGGACGACCCAGACCAGCGCAGCGCTACCACTCAAACGTGATTTCATCATCGAAATACCCCTCCTGAACGAACGCGATCAGGCTAGGCAACAATTATGACGCTCAAAAAACTGTTCGATGAAGCTTTTCTCAATTATTATATCTCCGATAATATCACAATTGTATTTAGGTTCGAAGATTTTACACGCCTCGTATGTTGGTATTGTTTTTATTAAATGATAATCGAAGAGGAGGGCATCTGATATTACGGAAACCCGAAAAAGCTGCTGTTGTTGATGACTCCGCTTCGACCCGCTGCAGCCGACAATTCAGCCATGAACGGACCACGCCATGCACATCATTTTCCAGTTCGCGACTGCAGCCCTGATTCTCCTCATCGCATCCGTGATCGAGGCGCCGGATGCCGAAGCGGAAGCAGCCCCGCTGGTTCGCTTTGCCGTGCTGGGGGACGCCGAACCGAAACCTGAACCCGAGTTCCCCGGGCTGGAAGCGGCGGTTTCCGACGTGAATGCCCTGTCCGCGCGGGACCGGATCGATTTCGTCGTCGGGGTCGGCGATATCGCGCACAAGGGGACGATCGTCCAGTACGAGAATGCCACGCGGGCACTCGAGCGGCTCCGGGCGCCGTTCTACCCGATCATGGGGAATGAGGAACTCAACGCATCCCTTGAGCGGTATCTTGATTATGCCGGGCGCTGGAATGACGAGGTGGACAGTCCGCGCTACGTCCGTGACCTCGGTCCCATCGTGATGGTGCACGCCTCACCCGACAGCGGGCGTGATTTCGCAGACGAAGGGATTGACTGGATGCGCAGACAGGTCGAGGCCGCCGCGCCCAAGCCGGTCTTCCTCGTCGTTCACGCGGCCGAAGCGGGCACATTCCCGGAGAATCCGGACAAGGGTGTTCACAACGCCCGCTTTGGTGATGTCATGGACCTCAGCAATCTTGCTGTGGTGATCTCGGGAGATCTGCATATGGACATGGACCGAACCGGTCACTCCAAGCAGGTCGACGGCGTTCACCATCTCCACAGTCCCGCATTGGAACGCACAAAGATTCCGGACGAAACCCGGCACACTCCCATGTATCGCGTCGTTACGGTGATGCCCGATGGCAGCGTCGCGGTCGATACATACGAAACGGGCACGTCTACACCTCTTGAAAGGCATGACTACGACTTCACGCTGGACCTGCCATGAGCGGTCGCGTGCATATCGGGTCAAACCCGCCGTAGCGAGTTCCGTCCATCCGGTCTCAAACGCGAACGGCGACTCGCGCAAGTTCAGGGACCAGAACCGACGGTTCGGACTGAAATGAGCGACTGGCAAATCCGCGAGGGGCCTGCCGCGCCTGATGCCTGTTCGGAGCAAACGGACTTGGTTGCGAACGGACACTTGCGCAAAAACAATGATGCAAAGCGACGGTCTGGAGTGACATGAAAGGCCGTCGCTTTAATAAAATGCCCGAAAACAAGAGGCTAGCGCATCGTCGCCCACCGTTGACTTGAAGATGCGCTTGCCTGGCGACATCGGGCGAGGCGGTGGGCTCATTCCGGGAGGGCGAAGGCGACGAGGTGGTCGCCGATCCGGGTGCCGGCCCTCGCATGTCCGCCGGCTGCAATCACGACATATTGCCGGCCCTCATGAACATAGGTCATCGGCGTGGCCTGGCCGCCCGCCGGCAGGCGCCCTTTCCAGAGCGCCTCGCCCGTCTCGACATCGAACGCACGCAGATAGTCGTCCATCGCCGCGCCGATGAAGACCAGGCCGGACGCCGTAATCATGGGTCCGCCAAGGTTTGGCGTGCCGAGGGGCAGGGCGAGGCCGCCCGGCGCCAGATCGCGGGTGGTCCCGAGCGGACGGCGCCAGACGATTTCCCCGGTGGCCAGGTCTATGCCCGCCAGGATACCCCAGGGGGGCGGCGAACAGGGCAGGCCGAGCGGTGACATCACCATGCCGCGCTGCATCGCGAAGGGCGCGCCCTCCATGGGCGCCAGTTCCGATCCGTCCTCGATGCGCTCGGCTGTCGTGCCGTCTTCGGATTTTCGCGTGAGCCGGACGAAGCCGGCCAGGTTGCTCATATTGACCACGAGAAGGTTCCGCGTCGGGTCATAGGCCGTGCTTCCCCAATTGGCGCCGCCGCCCATGAAGGGATAGGTCAGCGTCCCCTCCTCAGTCGGCGGCGTGTAGAGGCCGTCGTGTCTATAGGCCCGTAGACGGCGGGCGCAGGCCGCCCGGTCCCAGAGGGTAAGCCCGAACGCATCCTTGTCGGGATCGAGACGGTTGGGAACGATGGGGGGCGTGCTTGTCGGGAAAGGCTGTGTCGGCGACAGCACCTCGCCCGACACCGCGCCCTGGGGCACCGCCCGTTCCTCGACCGGAAGAAACGGCTCGCCGGTGTCGCGGTCGAGAACGAAGAGAAGACCCGTCTTCGTGACCTGGGCGACGACATCATGCGGTCGGCCATCCCGCCAGACCTCGTAAAGGCCGGGTTGGGCGGGCAGATCATAATCCCAGACATCGTGATGCACTGTCTGGAAGTGCCAGACCACCTCGCCCGTGTCGGCGTTCAGTGCCACGACGGCGTTCGCATAGGCCCCGTCGCCGATCCGGTTGCCGCCGTAATAGTCGGGGCTCGGGCTGGAGGTGGGCAGGAAGACGAGGTTGCGTGAAGGATCGGCCGAGATCGTCGACCACACATTCGCATGTCCGGTCCTGAGGCTCGAACCGCCCTGCCAGGTCGCGTGTGCGGGATCGGAGGGATCGGAGGGGATCGGATCGAACCGCCATTTCAGATCGCCGCTGCGGACGTCGAAAGCAAAGACGGTGCCTTTCGGCGCCTCGGTACGCAGATTGTCGCCGATCGCAGTTCCGGTCACGACGACGTCACCGATGACGGCGGGTGCAGACGTGATCTGAAACTCGCCAGGCCAGCGCAAGGCAATGTCCGGCTCGATGCGGACCTCTCCATCGCTGCCGAAATCCTCGCAGCGCCGCCCCGTGGCGGTCGCCAGCGCTATGAGGCGGGCGTCCACGGTGGCGGCAAGGATGCGCGAGGCGCACGGTCCCGCATCGCCATCGTCCGAAGCACGCCAGGACGACACCCCGCGGCACGTGAACTGGTTCGCCGGCCGGCCATCGAGCGGCACGCCGGGATCGTGACGCCAGATTTCCCTGCCATTGGACGGGTCGAGCGCGATGACCTCATTGAACGGCGTGCAGAAGATGAGCTTTCCCTCGACCAGGATCGGCGTTGCCTGGAACGTCGTCCGGTCGCGAACCGCCGTCCGCCCGTCCAGGGCTCGCGTTTGATAGGTCCAGGCGACGGCGAGCCCGCCGACCGTCTCCCGGTTGATGGTGCGCGCTGTCGAAAAACGGGTTCCCATGGGGTCCCCACCATAGGCCGACCAGCCCTCTCCGAAGGATGGCGGGATGGGGCGCACCACATCGGCTTGCCCCTCGATCGTCAGACGGTCGGCCGAACGCACAAGGCCATGGACGGTCAGGCCGCCCAGAAGACTGGCCGATAACACCGTGACGATGGCAACACACGCGAAGAGGACCCATCGGCGACCCATGGGCCATATTCCCCAATTCTGCGGACTTGCAAACCGGTCCGATCAGAGTCCCGCCAGCACTGCTCTGACCGTTGCCGGCAAGCCGGGGACGCACTTGCAAAGGCCGGGCAAGGGGCGGGCCGGGCGTGACCGGCCCGTCCGTTGCCTCAGTCGTCCCCGTGCGCCCCTTGCTCGCCTGTGGTGCGGCCCGGCTTTCTCGCGACCAGATCGATCAGGGCCGACAGGCCGCTATGGCCGGTGCCCTCCTCGATGACCGTGTCGTGACTGCGCAGGTGCAGGCATTCGAGGTCGCCATAGGTCGCCCGAAGCAGGGCCTCGGTATACATGTTCTCCGCCCATGGGGGGCCGCCGGTTCCGTTGGCGAGCTGTTCCGGCCGGTAGCCCTGCAGGAGGAGGACGCCACCGGGACGCAGCGCCTGGGCCAGTCCACGCAGAAGACGGTGCTGGTCCGGCGGACCGGCGAACTGGATGAAGATCGCCACCACCGCGTCATAGGCCGCCTGTGGCCAGTCCCAGTTCAGAAGGTCGACCTGCTCGAACCGGACGCTCGCGCCCCGGGCGGCCGCCAGGCGGCGGGCCTTGTCCAGCGCAACGGCGGAACCGTCGACCGACACGACGTCGAACCCCTGTTGCGCCAGCCAGACGCCATTGCGGCCTTCCCCATCGGCGACCGCAAGAACCCGACCGCCTGCTGGAAGATACCGCGCCGCATCCACGAGAAAGGCATTCGGCGCCGTGCCGAAGACATAGTCATCGGTGGCGTAGCGTTCATCCCACATGCGAGATCCTCCGGCACCCTCAACGCCCGGAGACGCTGTTTACAGCCGGTTCGCCACTGACGAAAGCACGCCGCAGGTGACAACCCGCCGCCCCCTGGAGGTTCCTTGGCCCTCCATCGGAGCCGTTGGCCAAAGTCGACGGGTGCGAGCGAGAGCAGACCGACGTTCGGGTCCGGCACCGCCGGCCCCGCCATGGAGTGTGCCGGGCAGACGTCAGACCCGCTCCAGGGCGCGGTCGGGGCCATGCGGAGCCAGGATCACGCGCCCGACCGCGCGGCGGCCCTCGATCTCGGCAAAGGCATCGCGCCAGGCGTCCAGGCCGAACAGGGCATGGACGCGCGGGCGTACCGACCCCTCGGCCACCAGGCGCCATACGGCGTCGAGATTCTCCCTGCCCTTCAGCGGAAAGCGGCGGCCATATTCGCCGGCCCGCACACCGACCACGGAAAAGCCCTTGATCAGTGGCATGTTGGCCGGAACCTGCGGGATCCGGCCCGAGGCGAAGCCGACCACCAGGAGCCGTCCGTCAAACGCGATGCAGCGGACGCTCTCGTCGAACACATCGCCGCCCACCGGGTCGTAGATCACGTCCGCGCCGCCCCCCGTAATGGCCTTGACCTCCTCACGGAACCCTGGGCGGCTCAGCAGGGTCGCGTCGGGGGCATACGCGTCGGCGATCACGGCGAGCTTGTCCTCGCTGGATGCCGCGGCAATCACCTTCGCGCCGAGATGCCGGCCAAGGTCGACGGCCGCCAGGCCCACACCTCCGGCCGCGCCATGGACCAGCAGCCACTCGCCCGGCTGCAATGCCGCACGGCGCACCAGCGAGACATAGGCCGTGAGATAGGCAGAGGCGCTGGCTGCGGCGCGGGCAAAATCCAGGCCCGCCGGTATCGCGCGCAGGCCTTCGGCGCGGTAGAGCCCGAACTCGGCGAAGCTGCCCAATCCGCCGCCGACGACGGCGCTACCCGGTGTCGGCCAGGTCACCCCCTCGCCCACCGCCGTCACGACGCCCGCCATTTCTCCGCCCAGAACGAAGGGCAGGTCCGGCTTGTGCTGATACTTGCCCTCGGTCATCAACAGGTCGGGGAAGCCGATGGCGCTCGCCATGACCCGCACCTGGACCTGACCGGGACCCGGCGCGGGCGTCTCGATCTCGCGCACGGCGACGCCGGCATAGCCTGCGGCCAGGTCACGCACCTCAAGGGCCTGCATCTTCGGCGGCACGTCTGCCATGGCGGTCTCTCCCCGGTGTCTCGTTGTGCGATAAGCTGCACCAACCGGGCGCCCGGGCAAGCCCTGACGCCGCGGCTACGCGCCGGGGACGGCGGCCGGATCCTCCCGCGGGGCGGCGGTATCCTGAACCGATCCGCTCGGCCTGGACATGAGCCAGCCCACAAGCAGCGGGATCGCGATCCCGGGCAGCGCCTCGTTGATCTCGTTGTGCAGGCCGAACACGAACCGCCAGGCAAGCGCGAGGCCGACGCCAAGCGCCATCAGGAAGATGGCCGCCGGCTCGCCAAGCCGCCGGTTGAGCGCATAGAGCGCCAGGAGGGGACCGAAGGCGGCCCCCAGGGTCGACCAGGCCAGGATGACCAGGCTGAAGATGCTGCGGCTCTCGGTCAGCGCGAAGGCCAGCGCCACCAGGGTCGTCAGGGCGGTCGCCGACTTGAGGTAGATGGGCGACTCAAGGCGCCGGGGTGTCAGGTCATGGGTGATCGCGGCGGAGCAGGACAGCACCAGGCTGTCGGCGGTCGACATGGTCGCCGCGAAGATGCCCGCCAGGATCAGGCCGACGAGCAGTCCGGGCAGCAACTCCACCGCCATGCGCGGCAGCGCCAGTTCCGGGTCGATCTGCTGCAGGTCCGGCAGATAGATCCGTGCCAGCATGCCCACGCCGGTCGCCAGGAGGTAGAAGAGGATGAAATAGCCATAATACCAGCTTCGCGCCCGCGTCATCTGGGAGTCGTCCTGCAGGGACATGAAGCGGACCATGACATGCGGCTGGCCGACCACGCAGAAGCCGGCAAACAGCCAGCCCATGATGAACAGGCCGACCCCGGCCAGGCCCGTGACCAGCATGTCGCGCGGATAGGGGTCCAGGAAGTCCGGCACCCCGCGCCAGGCTTCCAGCGTGCCCGACACCCCGCCCAGACCGGCCACACCGACCACGAACAGGAGGGTCATCGCGACCAGCATGGCGATCGACTGCGCCCCGTCGGTCCAGATGGAGGCGCGCAGGCCGCCAACGATCGAGTAGATCACCACCATGACGGCGACCGAGGTCGCCCCGATGGCGGGGTCGATGCCGAGCACGCCGTCCAGGGCCTTGCTGCCGGCCGAGATCTGGGCGGACGCGTAGGCGGCCAGGAACACCACCATCACGACGGCCGCGATGCGGCGCCAGACATTGAAGTCCTCACCATGCCAGCGGGCCATGACGCTGGCGAAGGAGGCTTCCTTGGTGATGCCGGTCGCCTGGCGCAGGCGGCGGTGAATGAAGCTCGATCCGAGAAAATCCCCCAGGATCCAGCCGCACATCAGCCAGAAGGCCGCCACGCCCTCATTGTAGGTGTAGCCGATCACCCCGATGAACATGTAGCCGGAATTGTTGGTCGCCACGGCCGACAGGCCGGCAAGCCAGGGATGCACCTTGCGCCCGGCGAGGTAGTAATCCTCGCGATCCCCCGTGGCGATCCGGCCCGACGCCAGGCCGATGCCGAGGAAGACGGCGAGGATCGCAAAGAAGCTGATGGCGATCTGCAGGGTCTGGTCGGTCATGGCTCGGTCTCCGGCTCCGGGTCGGGCTCGGGGGCGAAGTCGTCGAACAGGTCGAGCTGCTCCTCCTCCGTGCCGCGAGGGTCAAACTCCGCCACCGCGAAGCTGGTTGCGGGCGAGACGGCGAAGGGCTCCTTCTCCGCCTCGGGCACGGGATCGGTGTTGACCACGCGCGTGAACATCAGGACGCCCAAGCCTGCCAGCATTACGCTGCAGAAGGCAAACAGGCCCGGCGCGCCGATGGGCAGACTCATCACGGCACCGGCAAGGGCCGGACCGAGGATCGAACCCAGCCCCCAGATCACGAGAATTCCGGCCATCATGGACGTGGCCTGATCGGACTCCGCCCGGTCTGCGGCATGGGCCACGGCCACGGCGTAATAGCTGAGCGATCCGCCACCGAAGATCCCCGCCAGGATCAGGAGCCCCGTGCCGGTATGGACCTGGACCAGGAATACCATGGCCAGCGCGGCGGCCGAACCGATACCCGCCAGCAATGCGATGACCATGCGGCGGTCTATGCGGTCAGACAGCAGGCCCGCCGGCCAGAGCGTCACCATGGCACCGGCGAGCAGGGCAGCGTTGAACTCCGCGGCGAACAGATTGGGCCGGCCGGGCTCGATCGAACTGGCGAAGACCGGGTAGAGCTGGGCGACGGCATTGTTGACGACGCCTGCGATGAAGGCGGAATAGGCTGCCGCCGGTGCATGTTTGAGCAGCTTGCGGGGACCGAACGGGCTGGCCGAGCTGAACACGGGCTGCGCCTTGTTGGTCGCCGCGATCGGCATCAGGCAGACCGTGAACAGCGCCGCCACCACCATGAAGCCACCCAGTCCGCCGGCGACGCCCGCCACGAGGAACGGACCGGTCGCCGCGCCGGCCTTGGACACCAGGTGATAGAAGCTGACGATGGCGCCACGCCGGTGCGGCGGGGAGGCATCGGCGACCCAGCTCTCGCCTGCGGCCAGGATCGCGGCGAAGCAGAAGCCCAGCACGGCCTGCAGGAGTCCCCAGTAGACGGGATGGGGTCCAAGCGAAAAGGCAAGCGCGGCCAGCGAGGCCACGGCCGCAAACAGCGCATAGGACCGGATGTGTCCGATCCGCCGGATCTCGGCCGGCGACATCAGCGCGCCCAGAAGAAAGCCCAGTGCGAATCCCGAGGCCACCGCGCCGATGGTGGCGCTGGAGGCGCCATTGGCCTTCAGCGTCAGGGCAACGACCACCGCCATGGCAGCGGTGGCCGTCTGCAGACCGGTCAGCCCGGCAACGACGGCCAGGACATTGCGATACCCCTGAACCTCGTCGCTCAGGCGCACCGCGGCCATGCCCCGGAAGGCGCCGCCGCGCCTGATCACGCGGCGGCGCGAAGGTCAGGCGCGTCGTCATCGGCCTCGGGCCCGATCAACGCCGCATGGAGGGCCGCAACGGCCGCCTCGAAATCCTCTTCCGCAACAATGGCCTGGAGGTCGACCTTCCGTGTCAGCTTGTGCAGCCCCAGAAGCCCGACACCAGCCTCCTTGAGGGCACCGGTCGCGTTCGCCGTCAGGTCCGGCAGGTCGAGATTGGAGCCGATGACCGAGACGATCGCCACCTTGCGCATGGTCACCTCGGCCTGCTCGAACACCGCTTCCACCTCGGCGCCCGCGCGCTTGAGCGCCTTGCGCGAACAATCCACGTAGTGGGTGATGGTGTTCGCGTTGGAACACTTCGTCACGATGCGGATGTTGTGACGGGTGAGGGCCTTGAGGATCTCGGCGTCGTAGCCCTTCACGCCCACCATGTCCTGTTCGAACACTTCCAGCGCAAACACGCTCGGCAGGCCGGTGACGATCTCCGCGCGGGGATCCTCGGGCACGAACTCACCGTCGATGACGGTGCCGGAATCCTCCGGGTCGAACGTGTTCATCACACGCAGCGGGATCTCGGCCTGCCGCAGCCCCTTGGCGGCCTTCGGGTGGACCGCCTCCATGCCCATGTTCGACAGTTGGTCGGCCACATCATAGTTTGTGCGGCCGATCTTGCGCACATTCTCTGCGCCCACGAGCTTCGGATCGGCGCTGGAAAGGTGAAACTCCTTGTGGATGATCGCCTCTGCCGCGCCCGTCACGACACCAATGCGGGAAAACGTCACCTCGGTGTATCCCCGGTCGTAGCGCTGCACCATGCCTTCGACACAGCTGGCATAGCCGGTCACGATGGGCAGTTCGCGCGACAGGTCCACCCGGGCGAGCGCGTCCTCGATCCGTTCGTCGAGCGACATCTTGCGGTCGTCGCGCCAGCCGGTGAGGTCCAGGCTGACGGCGTTTACGTCGCGCTGGCGAAGCACCAGGGCGGTGTTGTAGGCCGAATGCGCCTCGCCCAGGGAGGCCAGCATCTCGCGCACCGTCATCAGGTGCTCATCGAGCCGGAACTGGCCGTAGGAGCACAGGCGATGCAGGTCGATGAGGCAGTTGCGCACCCCTTCGATACGTTCGCGCACGAAGGCATCGGCCACCTCGCGGTCGGGATGATCCCCGAACACGTCGGCATTCTTCTCCTGCATGGCGGTCGCCACTTCGGAGAGCGCCTCGCTCCATTCCCACTTGTTCTCGGCGCTCGCAAACAGGCCGTAGACGCCGGGCTTGCCCGACTTCTTGTGCTCGAGCAGCCGGTCGGTGATCCCGGCATAGGCCGACACCACGAAGATCCGGTTATAAAGCGCGTCGCCCTCGCGCGCGCCAATGATGACATTGTCGAGCAGCGCATCGGTGCGCGCGATCGACGTGCCGCCCACTTTCTCAACGGTATGGGTCATGAGTCTGATCCTTTCTGCCGGCCTCGTTGCCGGCGGCCTCGCGGCTAGGCCTCCGTGTCGGCGGGATAGGCGCCGTCGGGTCCGTGGACTTCGCGTCCGGTCACCGGGGGATTGAATACGCAGGCCATGACCATCTGCGAGCCCTTGTTGGCGCGCAGCTTGTGACGGTCGTGCCTGTCGAGCGCATACATCACGCCAGGGCGAATGGCGTGGATCTCGCCCGTGGCCAGGTCCTCGAGCTCACCTTCGCCCTCCATGCAGAAGACGCTCTCAAGATGGTTCTTGTAATGCATCTCCAGATCGGCGCCCTCATGGATCGTCGTGATGTGGAAGGAAAACCCCATCGCATCGTCCTTCAGCAAGAGGCGAACCGACGTCCACCCGTCGCTGTCGACTCTCCGGTCGGTCTTCAGCGCCTCGTTCAGGTCTCGTACGATCATGGGGGTCTCCTAGGCTGCGGCCCGCTCTCTCTGCTCGGCCTCCACCGTGGCCACGGCCGCCGCCAGGATGTCCAGACCCCGGCTCAGCGCCTCGTCCGAAATCGTAAGCGGGCAGAGGATCTTCACCACCTCATCGTCGGACCCGCTGGTCTCGATGACCAGTCCGTCCTCGAAGCATTTGGCGCAGACATCGCCGGCGATCTCGCCCGACGGCATCTCGATGCCGCGCATCATGCCCCGCCCCTTCACGCGCCGGGCGATCCGGGCGCTGGCCACGATCTCGGACAGACGCTTCTTCAGGTAATCGGCCTTGCGCTCGACCTCGGATTCGAGCCTGTCGTCGCTCCAGAACAGTTCCAGCGCACGCGTGGCGGTGACGAAGGCATGGTTGTTGCCCCGGAAGGTGCCATTATGCTCGCCAGGCTTCCAGAGGTCGAATTCCGGGCGGATCAGTGTCAGCGACAAGGGCAGGCCGAGGCCCGAGATCGACTTGGCCAGCGTGACGATGTCGGGTTTCACGCCCGCCCGCTCGAAGCTGAAGAAGCCGCCGGTGCGACCGCACCCCGCCTGGATGTCGTCGATGATGAACACCGCGCCATGCTTGCGCGCGATCCGTTCGATCTTGCGCAGCCAGGCATCGCTCGCGGCATTCAGACCGCCCTCGCCCTGCACCGTTTCCACGATGATCGCCGCAGGGGCGTCAACGCCGGACGACGTGTCGGACAGGCGGCGGTCGAGCTGGTCGGCGGTGTCCACATCGGGGCCGAAATAGCCGTCGAACGGCTCATGGCTCGTACCGCACAGCGGCATGCCCGCCCCGGCGCGCTTGCCGGAATTGCCCGTGCACGACAGCGCGCCCATCGTCATGCCATGAAAGCCGTTGGTGAAGGCGATGACATTGTGCCGGCCGGTCGCCTTGCGCGCTGCCTTGAGAGCGGCTTCGACCGCGTTTGCCCCGGTCGGCCCGGGAAACATCAGACGATAGTCGAGGCCGCGCGGCTTCAGGATGAGACGCTCGAACGTCTCCAGGAAAATCGCCTTGGCATCGGTGTGCATGTCAAGGCCATGGGTCACGCCGTCCGACTGGATATAGTCGATGAGCGCGGCCTGAAGCTCGGGATGGTTGTGGCCATAATTCAGGGTCGAACAGCCGGCCAGGAAGTCGATGTACGCCCGGCCATCCTCGCCGGTGAGATACTCGCCCTTGGCCTTGTTGAAGCTCGTCGGGAAGGCGCGGCAATAGCTGCGCACCACCGATTCGCGACGCTCATAGATTCGCTTGCTGTGGGTGTCCGTGTGGTCAGACATGGGGGTCTCCTCGTGGGATGAAACGGATTGGGGGGCACCGGGCGGCACCATGCCGCTGCGGCGAGCGCCTCAGATGGGGGCGCCGGGCGGTTCGAAGGGGCCTATGGTGACCAGGATCTCGCTGTCATGGCGGCCCATGAAATGCCGATCGCGGTCGAAGAAGACCTCGTCCCTGAGGTCTGCCTTCAGCCACCGCGCGAGGCTGCGGAAAAGGCCCCAGGAGGCCTCATTGTCCGGCGTGATCGTGGTCTTGATGTAACGCACCTGCCGGCAGGCCGGCCGCGCGAGCAGGTCGGCGACAAGCCGCTTGGGCAGCTTGCGACCGCGCGCCGCCTCGCCCACCGCAACCTGCCACAGGAAGTAGACGTCCGGCTCCTGCGGCGGGATGTAGCCGGACACCCAGGCCACCGCCTCGCCATCCAGCCTGGCGATGGCGCAGGTCTCCGCGAAATGGGTGCACTGCAGCAGGTTGGCGTAGAGGGAATTGCCATCCAGGGGCGGGCAAGCCGCGATCAGATCATGCACCGGAGCCCCGTCCGTCGACCGGGGCGCGCCGATACTGAGCGGGTCCTCCCCGGCGTCCCGGCCGGTCGCCTGAGCCGGTGTCCGGCCTGAGGTGTGGCCCGACGTCCGGCCCGACTTCCGGCCAGCCTCCGACCGCGCGTCTGGATCACGCGACGGGCCGGACTGATGTTCATTCTGGACGCTCACACTGCTTCCTTAGTTTGTTTAGCTAAATAAATAGGCACTTCGCTCAGCGTGTCAACGCACAAGTTTTGCGCAATCGGCGGTCGAATCAAGGCATAGGCTATCTATCGCACCCTTTCATCCCTTGACCTTTTTGAAGCGTTGATTTGCCCAAGAAAATTATTGTGGACCTATCCGTTTCGCGGCAAAAGGCGGTCAGTTCGCTGGTCAAACACTGAGCGTCAGGACAGATCCCATGGACGACCGAGCCGATGTCGCGCTGATTGCCTTGCGCCAGATTCTCAAGGCGACCGAAGCCAATGTGAAAGCACTCGCCAGCAAGTCCGGGCTGACCGCGTCCCAGCTTCTTGTCCTGCAGATGCTGAAGACCCGCGGCGAGATGCTGACGGGAGAACTCGCCAAGGCCGTGGATCTGAAGCAGGCGACGATCTCGATCCTGCTGGACAAGCTGCAGGAGTATGGTCTGGTCGACCGGCGGCGGAGCGACAGTGACCGTCGGCGCGTCTGGGTCAGCATCACGCCGGAAGGACTGGACCGCCTCGCCAAGGCGCCGGACCTGCTCCAGGAAACCTTCCAGAGCCGTTTCCGTCGGCTGGCGGACTGGGAACAGGCGAGCCTGATCGCCGCCCTGTTGCGGGTCGTGTCGCTTCTCGACGCCGAACATATCGAGGCCTCGCCCCTCCTCGATGTCGGACCGATCAACGAACTGCCGAAGATGAACACGCCGGAATAGGCGACCTCAACGCACCGCCTTGTCGATCGCCCGCGCCCAGCCGCCAAGCAGGCGCGTCCGGTCGGCTGCGGGCATCGCCGGATCGAATCGCCGCGTCGGCACGCCGGCCGCGCGGGCGGGGTCCGGACTGGACCAGCCAAGCTCGAAGGCCACCAGGGTGGCCGCACCGCGCGCGGTCATCTCCATGTCGTCGGGGCGTTCCACCGGCAGACCGCAAATATCGGCCAGGAACTGCATCAGCCAGTCATTCGCCGCCATGCCGCCATCGCAGCGCAACGTGTCCACCGCTGCTCCATCCGCCGCGAAGGCATCGAGCAGGTCCCGCGTCTGGAACGCGCACGACTCCAGCCCCGCGCGCACCAGATGCGCCGCCCGCGTGCCGCGGGACAACCCCGTGATCTCCCCGCGTGCGCCGGGCGCCCAGTGCGGCGCACCCAGCCCGGTAAAGGCCGGGACGAAATACACCCCGCCATTGTCGGGCAGGTCGCCTGCCATCGCTTCGGTGTCGGCGGCCTGCGCAATCAGGCCAAGCTCGTCGCGAAGCCATTTCACCACGGTGCCGGCATTGAAGATCGAGCCTTCCAGGGCAAACGCCCCGGCGCCGCCCGACGTCTCGTAGCCCAGCGTCGCCAGCAGGCTGTGACGGGAGAACAGGCGCTTGCGTCCGGTATTGGCCACCAGGAAAGCACCCGTGCCAAAGGTGATCTTCGCCGTGCCGGGCGCCAGGCAACCCTGTCCGACCAGGGCGGCATGCTGGTCGCCAATGGCCGAAAGGATCGGCACGGCGCGTCCGAAATGCGCTGCATCGGTCTCGCCAAAGGCCGATGCGCTGGGGCGGACTTCCGGCAGCAGCGCGCGCGGCACGCCAAACAGGTCCAGCATGTCCTGGCTCCAGGCACCATCGCCGCCCAGGCCGAGCCGGTACAGCAGGGTCCGCGAGGCATTGGTCGAATCGGTCAGGTGAACCGCTCCACCCGTAAGCTTCCAGATCAGCCAGGTATCGACGGTGCCGAAGGCCAGCTCACCGGCCTCCGCCCGCTGGCGCAGGGCCGGATCCCGGTCCAGCATCCAGGCGATCTTCGTGGCGGAAAAATAGGGGTCGATCAGCAGCCCCGTCTCCGACTGCACCCGCTGATCGTGGCCCGCCTCGCGGAGTGCGGCGCACACGCTGGCCGTCCGCCGGTCTTGCCAGACAATGGCCGGCCCCACCGGCACGCCCGTGTCCCGGTCCCAGATCAGGGTCGTCTCGCGCTGATTCGTCAGGCCAACCGCCACCAGGCCATCGGCGCCACCGACCTTGTCCAGCGCCCGGCGGCAGACCTGCAGGGTCGCCCGCCAGATCGCCTCGCCATCCTGCTCGACCCAGCCATCGCGGGGAAAGGCGAGCGGCAGGTCGGCCTGCGACATCGCCTTGCAACGCAGGTCGCGGTCATAGACCAGCGCCCGCGTCGAGGTCGTGCCTTCGTCGATGACCAGCACGTGTTCGGCCATGGGCGCCATCTCCCGTTCCGTTCTGCCCCCATAGAGACGGCATGACGACCGGTGATCAAGACACAAGGCGGGGCGGTTGGACGCGTCCGGGCGGGCTGGCGAGGCCGCGCGGCGCCCGGTCCCCAAACCACCAGAGCGTGGCGGCCGTGGCCGCGAAGGTGGCGGTTTCCACAATCGCCGCACGCTGGGCCATGTCGTCGGACGTGCCAAACAGGACGGCCGCGATCAGCCACAGCAGAAGGGTCAGTACCGGACGGGTCAGTCCGCGCACCGCATCGACCCAGCGGTAGCTGCTTGCAAGGGCAGCCTCTGCCGCCAGAGAGGCATCGAGCCCGCGCCAGGCGCCCTCGCGGTCGGCAAGGTCGGCGGCGGCGCGAGCCTCCGCATCGGCCATACTGGCCGTGCGGTCCAGCCGGTCCAGTTCATGGGCCCAGCGCGCCCGCTCCTGCGCCTGGGCCTGTCGGGTTTCCAGATAGGCCGCGATCCGCCCCGTCACCGTGCCCAGAAGACCGAACATGCCGCCGCCTGCCGCGCTGGCGGCCAGTCCAAGGGTTTCCATTGCGCGCTCCCGCCTGACCTCGTTCAGGCTGCCAGACTAGGACCGCGCATGGGGCGTGCGGACAGGACGCGCGCTATTCCGCCGCCACGGGCGCCGCATAGGCCCGCCCGCTGGCCAGCGCCTGAAGGGCAGCCCGGTATTCCCGGTCGAGCTGGTCCACATAATCTGCCGTGGACTGGCGCGACTGGATGGCCCCGATACCCTGGCCGCAGCCCCAGATGTCCTTCCACGCCTTCTTTTCGGTGTTGCCGCCGGACCCGAAATTCATCTTCGAGGGATCGCTTTCCGGCAGATTGTCAGGGTCCAGCCCGGCGGCCTCGATGGAGGGGCGCAGATAGTTGCCGTGCACGCCGGTAAAGAGGTTGGTGTAGACGATGTCCTCGGCCCGGCCGTCCACGATGCCCTGCTTGTAGCCTTCATCGGCGTTGGCCTCATGGGTCGAGATGAAGGCCGACCCGATATAGGCGAGGTCTGCGCCCATGGCCTGTGCGGCGGCTACGGCACCGCCCGTGGCGATCGAGCCCGACAGCGCCAGCGGCCCGTCGAAGAAGGACCGGATCTCCTGGATCAGCGCAAAGGGCGACAGCGTGCCCGCATGGCCACCCGCCCCGGCACAGACGGCAATCAGGCCGTCGGCGCCCTTCTCGAGGGCCTTCCTGGCAAAGGGCACGTTGATGATGTCGTGCAGGACCACCCCGCCATAGGAGTGGATCGCCTCGTTGACCTCCGTGCGGGCGCCCAGGGAGGTGATGATCACCGGAACCTTGTACTTCACGCACATCTCGACATCGTGCTCGAGCCGGTTGTTGGACTTGTGCACGATCTGGTTCACCGCGAAAGGCGCGGCCGGGCGGTCGGGGTTCTTGTCAGTGTACTCGCCGAGCTCGGTCGTGATCCGGTCGAGCCACTCGTCCAGGACATGCTCCGGACGGGCATTGAGCGAGGGGAAGGATCCGACGATCCCCGCCTTGCATTGGGCGATCACCAGGTCGGGATTGGAAATGATGAACAGCGGCGAGCCGATGACCGGCAGGCGAAGGTTCTGGAGAACAGGCGGCAGGGCCATGGCGGACGCTCCGGGGCTGGATTGAGGCAGGCTTTTCCACGACCGAAACTACGTCGTCGCGTTCCCACAGCAAGCCATTCCCATGGGTCAGGTCAGCCTTACCGGGCCTGTCCACGATGCCGATCAAGCATCAGGTCCAGCCAGGCGCACTGGCGATGCAGCGTGTCCACCAGCCCGTCCGGGTCCCCTGTGTCGACGAGGCGGTCGAGCCAGAACTGCATCACGCGGGCATGGCTCTCCATCCAGGCGACCGCCTGCTGGCGGGCTCCGTCGGTGTCGAATCCGCCAGACCCGGCCAGCCGGCAGCTCCGGTCCTGGATGTCCAGAAGCGTTCGGTGTTTCACGCTTCCGGACGGCGAACCGGTCCCCACTTCGCCTGGAAGCGCTCGCTGTTTCGCGCTTCCGGACGGCGAACCGGTCCCCACTTCGCCTGGAAGCGCTCTGTCCTCACGGTATCCCATCTCTGCCTCCGGTCGGAATCATCGGGGTTGCGGAATATATGCGAATGATTTGCAGTTTCATGTGCAACGCAGAACGCGTCAACCCCGTTTCGCCATCCGCAACCCGTCCTGCCCGCCGTCGCGGCATGGCTTGACGCGTGCGGAAGGGAGCGGCCTATTGCGGCCAATGAGGAACGATCCATGACCGAAGACACCTTGACGCTCAGCGGCGCGTTTCCCGCGGTCCAGGAAGCCGACTGGCTGAAGGCCGTCGAGCAGGCCCTCAAGGGCGCCGGACCCGAGCGGTTGCAACGCAGGACGCCCGAGGGCCTGACCATCCGGCCCCTATATCGGGAGCCCGACTTTCCCGCCGCCACCGACCCCCTGGGCCAGCCGGGCGTAGCGCCTTTCCTGCGCGGTCCGACGATGCGCCGCGACCCCTATCTGCCCTGGGACATTCGCCAGATCTTCACCACCCCGTCACCCTCGGTCGCCAATGGCGAGATCCTGTCCGATCTCAAGGGCGGCGTGAGCAGTATCGAGCTGCGGGTCGACCCGACGGGGGAAGCGGGTGTCGCGGTCCACGACGCGGCCGGCCTGGACGCGGCCCTAGACGGTGTGCTCGCCCATGTCGCGCCAATCGCGCTCGACCATGTCGACGGACCCGGCCTGAAGGCGGCCGCCCTGCTGGCCGACTGGGCCGGTCGCCAGGCCGCGCCGGAGGCCGCCCGGCTTGCGTTCAACCTGGATCCCCTCGGCGCGCTCGCACGGACCGGGTTGCTGGAGGACGGGATCGACGCCGCCCACCGCCGGACCGCGGCACTGACCGAGGCGCTGGCCCTGCGATTTCCGAACGCCAGCATCCTTCGGGTGGATGCTCGCCCGGTGCACGAAGCCGGCGGCGGCGACGCGCAGGAACTGGCCGCGCTGATCGCCCATGGCGTCGATCTGCTGCGGCGTCTTGCCGATCACGGCCTCCCCCCCGCCTTTGCAGTCTCCCGTCTGGTGTTCACCCTATCGGTCGACGCCAATTACGGTCTCGGCATCGCCAAGCTCCGGGCGGCGCGACGTTTGTGGGCACGCTGCCTGGAAGCGATGGAGATCGAGCCGCAGCCCATGGTGCTGCAGGCCGTCACGTCGGCACGCATGCTCAGCCGCTATGACGCCTGGGTGAACATGCTGCGCAATACCGGCGCCTGTTTCGCCGCAGCCGTGGGCGGCGCCGACATCGTCACGGTGCGCGCCTTCAACGAGGCACTGGGCACACCCGACGCGCTGGGCCGTCGCATCGCGCGCAACACCCAGATCATCGCCATGGAGGAGAGCCACCTGGGAAAGGTCGCCGATCCCGCAGGCGGCGCCTGGTTCACCGAAACCGTGGCGGAGGAAATGGCCCATGCCGCCTGGCGCGAGTTCCAGCGCATCGAAGCCGAAGGCGGCTACGGCGCAAGCCTGATGCAGGATGCCTTCCAGGCCCGCATTGCGGCGACGCGCGCGGCCCGTCAGGCCGACATCGCCCGCCGCAAGATCGAGCTGACCGGAATTTCGGCCTTCCCGCTGCTCGACGGTATCGAGGCCACACCGGAGCGGCCCGCGCCTGCCCCCTCAACCGCCGATTCGGTCACCGACGCGGTGCTCAGGCAGATCCTGCCGGCCCTGACGCCCGGCGACGGTGACGCCAGCATGGCAGCGCCGCTGTTCCCGGTGCGCCTTGCGGAACCGTTCGAACGCCTGCGCGACCATGCCGAGGCGAAGACCGCCCGGCAGGGACGCCGGCCGTCGATCTTCATCGCGACGCTGGGTCCCCTGGCGGAACACACGGCGCGCGCCGATTTCGCGCGCGGCTTCTTTGCCGCAGGCGGCATCGCTTCCGTGGAAGCCGAGGCCGCCCCCGAAAGCCATGAAGCCCTGGCACGGGCGGCCGCCGCCTCGGGCTGCCGCCTGGCGGTCCTGTGCGGCAGCGATGCCCGCTATGATGACGAAGCCGCCGACGCCGCGCGCGCGCTCAAGGCGGCGGGACTCGTCCGCCTCTACCTGGCCGGCCGCCCCGGCGACCAGGAGGCAGCCCTGCGGGCGGCCGGCATCGACACGTTCATCCATGTGGGCGTCGACGTGGTTGCCGCCCTGGAACTCGCCCATTCCGAACTGGAGATTGGCGCATGACGGTGTTTCCCGACTTCACCCGCCTCGAGCTCGAACGTCCGGCGGCCAGCCGCGGAACGCCCGCGGGACATGACGGAGCCTGGACCACACCGGAGGGAATAGACGTGCGCCCGGCCTATGCCGCCGCCGACACGGCAGGACTCGACTTCCTGCACGACTTTCCGGGTCTCGCTCCGTTCGGGCGGGGCCCCTATCCCACGATGTATACCCAGCGGCCCTGGACGCTGCGCCAGTATGCCGGCTTCTCCACCGCAGAGGAGTCCAACGCCTTCTATAGGCGCAACCTGGCGGCCGGACAGAAGGGGCTGTCGGTCGCCTTCGACCTGGCGACCCATCGGGGTTATGATTCAGACCATCCGCGGGTGGCAGGCGATGTCGGCATGGCCGGCGTGGCCATCGATTCGATCCTCGACATGCGGACACTGTTCGCGGGCATTCCGCTCGATCAGATGTCGGTGTCCATGACCATGAACGGCGCGGTGTTGCCGGTCATGGCCCTCTATATCGTCGCCGCCGAGGAACAGGGGGTCTCGCCGCAGCAGCTCTCGGGCACGATCCAGAACGACATCCTCAAGGAATTCATGGTGCGGAACACCTACATCTATCCGCCCAAACCCTCGATGAGGATCATCTCCGACATCTTCGCCTATACGTCGGAAAACATGCCGCGCTTCAACTCCATCTCGATCAGCGGCTATCACATGCAGGAAGCCGGCGCGACGGCGGACCTGGAGCTGGCCTACACCCTGGCCGACGGCATCGAATACATCCGTGCGGGGCTCGGCGCAGGCCTGTCGATCGACCAGTTCGCCCCGCGCCTGTCCTTCTTCTGGGCCATCGGCATGAACACCTTCATGGAGGTGGCGAAGCTGCGGGCCGCGCGCCTGCTCTGGGCGAATCTCGTCAAGGCGTTCGATCCGAAATCCGACAAGTCGCTCAGCCTGCGGACCCATTCCCAGACGTCCGGCTGGTCGCTGACGGCGCAGGACGTGTACAACAATGTCGTCCGCACTTGCCTGGAAGCCATCGCGGCGGTGGGCGGCCAAACCCAGAGCCTGCACACGAACAGCTTCGACGAAGCCCTTGCCCTGCCGACAGATTTTTCCGCCCGGATCTCGCGCAACACGCAACTCTTCCTGCAGCAGGAAGCCGGCGCCTGCCAGACGATCGACCCCTGGGGCGGGGCCTATTATGTCGAGCGGCTGACCCACGACCTGGCCGCCCGCGCCATGGCCCACATTCGCGAGGTCGAGGAGATGGGCGGCATGGCCAAGGCGATCGAGGAGGGGCTGCCCAAGCTGCGGATCGAGGAAGCCGCCGCCCATACCCAGGCCCGCATCGACAGCGGCGCCCAGACGGTGGTGGGCGTGAACAAGTTCCCGCTTGAAGGTCCCGAAGACGTGCCGGTCCTGAAGGTCGACAACGCGACCGTCCGGCGGATGCAGCTCGACAAGCTCGACCGGCTGAGGGCCGAACGCAACCAGGCCGATGTCGACGCCGCCCTCCAGGCCCTGACCCGCGCCGCACAGAGCGGTGAGGGCAACCTCTTGGCGCTGGCCGTCGAGGCCGGGCGCGCCAAGGCGACGGTCGGTGAGATTTCCGGCGCCATCGAACGGGCCACCGGCCGCCATGAGGCGGTGATCCGGTCGCTGAAGGGGGTCTACGGTCCGGGCGTTGCGGGGACGGATCGCGCCCGCGAGGCGACCGAGCGGGCCGAGGCCTTTGCCAGGCGCCACGGCCGCAAGCCGCGCATCTACATCGCCAAGATGGGACAGGACGGCCACGACCGGGGCCAGAAAGTCGTCGCGTCCGCCCTGATGGATCTGGGCTGGGAGGTCGAGATCGGTCCGCTGTTCCAGTCGCCGGAGGAAGCCGCCCGCGCCGCCCGCGCGGCGAACGTGGACATCGTCGCGGCCTCCTCCCTGGCGGCCGGGCATCTGACGCTGGTGCCGGAGCTGCGCCGGGCGTTGGGCAATGAAGGCGCCATGACGACGAAGATCGTGGTGGGCGGCGTTATCCCGCCCCAGGATTTCGACGCCCTCTATACCGCCGGTGCCAGCGCCATCTTCCCGCCAGGTACGGTCATCGCGGACTCCGCGGTACGGATGCTGGAAACGCTGGAGGCTGACGACGCCCCCGCCGGGCAGGCCGCAGAATAGGCGCGCGGGCCCTCTCCCCGCGTACCGGGCCCGCCCCCATATCCCGTCCAGCGAACAGGACAGGAGCGCACGATGTTGATCAGCACCGCCCATTCCGTGGAAGGCAGGACGGTTGCCGAGTATCTGGGTCTCGTGACCGGAGAGGCGATCATCGGTGCGCATCTCTTCAAGGATCTCTTCGCCGGCATCCGCGACCTGGTGGGTGGGCGCTCGCAGGCTTATGAGTCGACCATTCGGGAGGCGCGCGATGCGGCCGTTGCCGACATGCAGGCCGAAGCGGAGCGGCGCGGCGGCAATGCCGTCATCGGCGTCGACATCGACTATGAAGTCGTCGGCCAGGGCGGCTCGATGATGATGGTGTCGGTCTCGGGCACCGCTGTCCGCCTGAAATGAGCAGGCCGGCCTGGGGCACGCCCCCGTCCTGCACCGACGTGCTGGCGCTGGCCGAAGCGGCGTTCGACGCCCTACCCCAGGCCATGCGCGACGCTGCCAGCCGGATCGAGATCCGGGTGGACGAATTCGCCGACGAGGCGGTTCTGGCCGAGTTCGGGCTGCACGATCCGTTCGAGCTGACCGGTCTCTATCAGGGCGTCCCCCTGACCGAGGACCCCATCAGCGATCCCAGCCCGGACCAGCCGCGCATCTGGCTCTACCGTCGACCCATCCTCGACGAGTGGGCCCAGCGTGGCGACGTCGCCTTCGAGACGCTCGTCGCCCACGTGCTGATCCATGAACTGGGTCACCATTTCGGCTGGTCGGACGCCGCGATGGACGCCGCGCTCGCAGCCGCCGAGGTCGAGGCGGAGGCGGAAACCGGCCACTGACCCCTTCCCCTTGCGCGCGCCTCGCGCAAGACTGGCGCGGCAAACATCGAGTGTCGCGGGGAGGGTTGGATGGACGATTATGAACACCTGGATGCCATGGGCCTGGCCGAACGGGTCCGCGCCCGTGACGTGTCGGCCGAGGACTTGCTCGAGGCCGCCCTGACCCGGGCCGAGCGGGCCCAGGCCCGCTACAATTGCTTTACAGGGCTGTTCGAGGATGCGGCGCGGCGCCAGATCGCCGCCGGTCTCGGCGACGGACCCCTGGCCGGGGTGCCGTTCGCAACGAAGGATCTGGGCGTCAAGATCGCCGGTCTGCCGCTGACCAACGGGTCGCGCGCCTTCAGGGATCAGGTGGCAGATGCCGACAGCGAGATCGTGCGCCGCTACCGGGCCGCGGGACTGGTGTTGATGGGGCAGACGACGAGCCCGGAATTCGGCCTCACCACATCCACCGAAAGCGCCCTTTACGGGCGGACGCTGAACCCGTGGGATGAGACGCGCAGTTCGGGCGGCTCGTCCGGCGGGGCTTCCAGCTCCGTGGCAGCCGGGGTCCTGCCCATGGCCCAGGCAAGCGATGGCGGCGGATCGATCCGTATCCCGGCCGCCTGCACCGGCCTGGTCGGCCTGAAGCCCTCGCGGGGGCGCGTGCCCATGGGGCCGGGCAAGACGGAAAGCTGGAACGGCTTTTCGACGGTTCACTGTGTCTCCCGCTCCGTCCGCGATACCGCTGCCCTGCTCGACGTCACCCATGGGATCGAGCCTGGCGCACGCAGTACCGCGCCCGCTCCGGAGGAGACCTTCCTCGCCGCTGCTGCGCGCACGCCACGCCCGCTGCGGATCGCCCTGTGGCGGACCGCACCAAACGGGACAGTCCCTGACGCCGAAGCCACGTCCGGCCTGGAAGCCACGGCCCGACTGCTGGAATCGCTGGGCCATACGGTCGAGGAGGCCGCACCGGCTCTCGACGGCGAGGCCCTGGGCAAGGCCCAGCTCATGGTCATTGCCGCAGCCATGGCGGCGACCGCGGACGCGCGCGCACGGGAGCTTGGCGGAGATCTGGCCGAAGATGCGTTCGAGCCCGTGAGTTGGCGCTTCATCGAACTCGGGCGCACCGTGCCGATGATGGAACTGGTCAAGGCCGACGAGGCCTGCATGCAGGCAGCCGACACCTATGATCGGTTCCTGACGGAGCAGGGCTTCGATCTCGTACTGGCGCCGACCCTGGCGCGGGCGCCGGAACGCCTGGGCGTCCTGTCCCTGGCGCCGGACGATTTTGACGCCTATGGCGCTGCGATCACAAGCTATGCCCCCTGGTGCGGCCTGTTCAACCAGACCGGGGCGCCCGCCATCTCCCTGCCGCTGCACTGGACCGCAGCCACGGATACGGCACCGGAGGGCCTGCCGCTTGGCATGATGTTCGGTGCCCGCTATGGGGCGGAAGGCCTGCTTCTGTCGCTGGCAGGACAACTTGAAACCGCAAGCCCCTGGGCGGCCCGCAGGCCACGCGGATAGGTGGACCGGCGGGTGCCCTGTCAATCCGGAGCCCGTCGGCCATGACCGAGCCCATGACCGTGCAGTCCGGCGGTTGCCATTGCGGCGCCGTCCGCTTCGAGGTGGACCTGCCACCCCGCATCGAGGCGGAGGACTGCAATTGTTCCATCTGTGCAATGAGCGGCAACATCCACGTGATCGTCCCGTCCAGCCGGTTCCGGCTGCTCAGCGGTGACGCGCAGCTCACCGAATACCGCTTCAACACCGGTCGCGCACGCCATCTGTTCTGTTCCAGATGCGGTGTGAAAAGCTTCTACATTCCGCGCTCGAATCCCGACGGCGTGGCGGTGACCTATCGCTGCCTCGACGACTGGCGTGCACTCGATGTGCGAATTGCGCCGTTCGACGGCGTCAACTGGGAGGCAAACGCCGCACGGCTCGCTCACAAGTCAAAGGGATAAGACCGCCGCGTCAGGGATCCTGCGGCGGTCGGCGAAACCGCTGGCGAGAGTCGCCCTGGCCGATCGCCCTGGCGAGGGCGGCGCGCTGGTCAGGTTCCAGGCGGCTCATCTGCTCGACCAGGGCCGTCTGAAGGGCCCGGTCAAGTTCCATCCGCGTCTGGCGCAGATCCTCGAAGGCCGCCTCGAGGGCTGCGCGGTCGAACGGCTCCGCCCGCAGCGTCTCAACCAGCGCGATCTGGGCGTTCCGGTGGGCAAGACGCGCCTGGCGCGCCTCGCGCAGGGTTGCCACGAAGGCCCGGCGGATGGCCTGGCGCGCCTCGGGACTGGCCTCGGCAATCGCAGTCCGGGCCATGCGAAGTTCCGGCCCCGGCGGCGGGGGCGCCGGAGGCCCGCCCCGCTCTCCGAGCACCAGTCCGGCGATCAGGCCGACCAGCACCAGGTTCAGCATCAGCGCGCCCCAGAGCATGTAGGGACGGCGCGGTCTCGTCTCGCTCATTCATCGGCCTCCTCAAGCCAGGCCGTTCGATCGTCCACGCCCAGAGCCGCGAGGACATAGGCCTCGCCAGTGTCGATCGCCTCACCCTGCGGCGTGGCCAGGCGCAGCCCGGCCACCAGTCCGATCGCCAGACAGGCAGCGGCCGCCAGCGCCGGCGCGGCAAACTGCCGGACACGTTGCCAGCCCGGCGGAAGGAGGCTTCCGGACGCGGGCGCGCTTGGGGCATCGGCCAGGATCCGGCTGGTGAGCCCCGGATCGGCATGGGGCACGCCGAGCCGTCCCAGGGCACGGTCAAGGGCGTCCGCCTCGGCCATCACGGCAGCCAGCTCACGGCTGGGCAGCCTGCGGGCCCGCGCCAGCGCCTCGCGTCCGGCGTCTACCTCCCCGGCGGGCCAGCGCGACGGGTCGCTGCCATAGGCCTGAATCAGGGCGATCAGGCGCGCCTCGCTCATCTCGGTCTCAGCCATCATCATCCTCCGCCCCGGGCATCAGGCGCGCGCGCAGGCGACGCCGCGCCCGGGCAAGCAGACTTTCCAGCGCCTCGACGCTGACCTGCAATATCTCCGCCGCCTCGATATTGGTATGACCCTCCAGCGCGCACAGGGCCAGCGCCGCCTTCTGGCGCTCGGGCAGCTCCGCGACGGCGCGTTCGATCCGGGCCACGCGCTGGGCCTGATCGGCCGCGGCCGCCGGATCGAGCGCCGGATCCGGCCGCTCGGGCGGTTCGGCCAGCGTGATCAGCCGGCCCTGGCGCAAGCGGTCGAAGCACAGGTTCAGCGCCACCCGGTGCAACCAGGTCGACAGACGCGCCCGCGGCTCCCAGTCGGGCAGAACCTTCCAGGCGCGCAGGAAGGTCTCCTGGGTCACGTCCTCGGCCTCCGCCCGATCGCCGAGCATCCGGAAGGCGAGGGCATGAATGGCGGGCATATGCCGACGCACGAGTGCGGCCTGCGCCGCGCGATCGCCGCGGGCGGCCCGTCTGATCTGCTCGGCATCGGTGTCATTGTGCACGCGTGACCTTACAGCGTTTCCAGGCGAAGTGGATCCCGGTTCGCCGTCCGGAAACGCGAATCGGCAAGCGTTTCCAGGCGAAGTGGATCCCGGTTCGCCGTTCCGACACGCGGGAGTCAAGCGATCCGGGCCGCGTCGCCCGAGACGGATGGGGGCCGGGAGCGGACGCGGTGGTGGGGAGGTACACACCACCCCGCCACCCCCGGCCCGGGACACGGGCAAGGCTGGTATGGGGTCGGTTCGCGACCGGCGGGGTTCACCGGCCGGGACCAGCCTAGTCCGCCTCCGTCCAGCGCGGGTTACGTTCCCCGCGAGCCGCCTTCATCCGGTCCCTCGCCGCCTCGCGCTCTTCCGCGGTGATGGTGCCGTCCCCATCGGTATCGAGCCGGTCGAAGATCCGGTCCTCCGGGCCGCCGAACTCGTCGGGGCCAATGGCGCCATCGCCGTTCGCATCCATGGTCTCGAATGCGGCGTCCCGGCGACGCATCTTTCGGGTTTCCCGGCGCATCTCGCCAAAGGCTTCCAGCTCTGCGCGGGTCAGTTGCCCGTCGCCGTCGGTGTCGGCCTCGGCAAACCGGGCCTGGCGGACGGCCTCCACCTCATCCTTGGTGATGGCGCCATCGCCATCGGTATCGAGCCGGGCGAGTGGATCCTCCGGCGGTTGCGGCGGGGCTGGCTGGGCCATGGCCGGGGCAGCCAGCGACAGGGTGACCGCGCCGGCGGCCGCAAGCAGGGTCAGTCGAATTGGGGTCAGTCTGGTCATCAGAGGCTCCTGTGTCTGTCCTGAGCCCCCTTTGAACGCGCCGACGTCAGCTTTCCGTCGCGGGCGGTGGAAGTTTTTTTCGGTGCAGCGCCGCAGCGGCCCCCATATCCGCCGCCAGCCTGGCAACCAGCCCGTCGAATGTCTCGACGCCCGCCGCCCAGCAAAGCCGGTCGCGCAGCCCATCCGACAGGGCAGAGGTCTGCACATCCTCGCCAACCGCGAGGCGCAGCACCTGCTGGACCGCCTGGACCAGCGTCAGGGCCCGGGTCAGGATACCGGCCTCCTCCGCCGTAAGATGACCGGCCGCGCCCATTGTCGTGATCGCCTCGCGCGTGCCCGGGCGGACCAGCTCCGGATCGCCGCTGACGAGAAGCGCGTGCTGGACGACGAATTCGATGTCCACGAGCCCACCCGGTGCGAATTTCAGATCCCAGGGGCCGGTCTCGGGCCTTTCGCGCCGCAGGCGCGCGCGCATGTCGACAATATCGGCGGTGATCGCGGCCCGGTCCGTCCGGCTGGCCAGGGCCGCGCGACCGAGGGCCAGCACCTTTTCACCCAGTGCTTCATCGCCGGCAACGGGCCGCATCCGGGTCAGCGCCATATGTTCCCAGGTCCAGGCCTCGTCGCGCTGATAGCGTTCGAAGGCCGGCAGGTGCACCGCCACGGGTCCGGACCGTCCGGAGGGGCGCAGGCGCATGTCCACCTCATAGAGAATGCCTTCCGGGGTGGGGGCCGAGAGCGCCGTGATCAGCCTCTGGGTGTACTTCGCGAACCAGTGACGCGCTGCGCCGGCGGCGTCCGCCTCGTCCTCGGCGGCATATACCAAAAGCAGGTCCAGATCCGACCCGGCCGTCATCTCCCGGCCACCCAGCTTGCCCATGCCGAGCACCGTATAGCGTCCAGGCGGCGGTCCGAAGCGCCGGATCGTCTCACGCTCTGCCGCCGCAGCCATGGCCTCGACCGTACGGTCGGCGAGCGCGGTCCAGGCGCCGGCGGCATCCACTGCATTGAGCCGTCCGTGGAGCAGCCGGTGCCCGATCAGAAAGACCTGGTCGCGATGGTGGCGGCGGGCCGTGTCCATAGCCTCGTCGAACGGGGTGTCGCACGGAATGTCGAGATCGCCGCCCTCGCCGCCATCGACCAGCGCCTCCAGCAGGACCGGCCGTTGAGCAAGACGGCTGGCCAGGCGCGGCGCCAGCGCCAGGGTCGCCACCAGATCATCGAGCAGCTCGCTTTCCGCCAGTAGCATGGACAGCGTCTGAACGCCCGTGCGCAACCCCTCGAAGAAGCTGGCGAAACGGGCGAAGGCAACGTCCGCCTCTCCGGTACGGCCCATGGCATCCAGCAGTTCGGGCAGGAGGGCGGTCAGCAATTGCTGGCCCCTCTGGGTCCGGGTCGCCGGCACGCCGCCCCGGTGCCAGTCGCGGATGGTGGAGATGATCTGGTCGGGCGCGCCAAACCCCAGCGCCTTGAGCGTGGTCAGCGTACCCGGATCGTTGTCGACGCCGGTGAACACCAGGTTTCCGCGAATGGCCGCCTGCGTCTTGCGCTCCTCTTCGGCGAACAGCGTGCGATAGGCGTCGTGCACGCGGGTGCGCACCGACACGAGCGCGGCATCGAACGCGGTCAGATCCGACCAGCCACACAGGGCGGCGACGCGCGCACGCCTGTCGGGATCGGCCGGCAGGCTGTGGGTCTGGGCGTCCTCGAGCATCTGGATCCGGTGCTCGACCGCCCGCAGGTCGCGATAGGCTTCCGACAGGGTCTCCACCGTGGCCCCGTCCACCGCGCCTGCTGCACCGAGCGCGCGAAGCGCTCCGAGCGTCGTGGGATCGCGCAGGGCCGCATCCCGCCCGCCAAGGATGAGTTGCTGCGTCTGGGCAAAAAATTCGATCTCCCGGATGCCACCTGGTCCCAGCTTCACATCGGCGGCGACCGCGCCAAGGTCAGGGTCGCCAACATTGGCGTTGATCATCCGCTTGATTGCGTGGATGTCTGCAATGGCCCAATAGTCCAGATGCCGCCGCCAGACAAAGGGGCGCATGACCTCGAAGAACGCATCGGCAGATGTGGCGTCGCCTGCACAGGTGCGCGCCTTGATCCAGACCATCCGCTCCCAGTTCTGGCCAAGGCTTTCGTAATACAGCTCCGCCATGCGGGTCGAAACCGCGATCGGTGTGGACCGCGGATCAGGCCGCAGGCGGAAATCGGTTCGGAAGACGTAGCCGTCGGCGGTCTGGCGCTCCATCAGGTCGACCACGTCGCGACAGACCCTTGCCGCCGAGTCGCCCGGTCCCCGCTCGCCGCCCTCGAAGACATCCGGATCGTAATAGGCCGCCATGTCGACATCGCTGGAATAATTGAGCTCATGCGCACCCATCTTCCCCAACGCCACCAGGAACAGGCCCCGGGAGGTGAGCGCGCGGCGCGCCAGGGCCGTGGCGAGCGCCGCCTGTACCGTCGCGTCTGCGAGATCGGTCAAGGCCGCCGTGACGGTCTCGACCGGCCAGAAACCGGAGAGGTCGGCCAGCGCGATCATCAGATGCGCCCGGCGCTTGGCCCGGCGCAGCAGGGCGGCGGCCTCGTCGGGACACGGATCGGCGGCCAGCGCCCGGACATCGGCCAGGAGGGCGGCCAGCGCCTCCGGCACATCCTCGATGCCATCAAGGACGCCGTCGGGTACGCGGTTGGAGCCGGGGCCCTCGCTCTCGATCAGGCGGCGCAGATAAGGTGCGGCCGCAGACACGGTTTCGCACAGACGGTCGAGGCCGCCCGGCAGGGGACGTACCAGGCTCGACCCTCCCGATTCGAAGGGCGCAAGAGCAAGCGGTCCGGTTCGGGGCGCGGTCGGGTCCATGTCCCCTTGTCGCCCTACAGGATTTTCAAGCGAAGTGGGCACCGGTCCGCGTAAATAAAATCATCGAAAACAATAACATAGCGCATCTTCACTGACTCCGGTTGATGTGAGGATGCGCTAGGCACGCGGCAGGCGCAAGACCGCGCGCAGGCCCGGCCGCTCCGGCGGGCCGTCGCCATCCAGGAGCAGGAGTTCGCCCCGGTGTACCTCTGCCACCGCATCCACCAGGGCCAGGCCAAGGCCGGAACCAGGATGGGTCCGCGCGGCATCCATGCGCACGAAGCGTTCCACGGCGCGTTCGCGATCCGCCTCGGGAATGCCCGGCCCGCTGTCGACGACCGACAGCTCGACCATATTGTCACCACGCCGGGCGCGGACGGCAATGGCACCGCCCTCGGGCGTATACTTGATGGCGTTGTCGATCAGATTGGACAGCGCCTGGGCGATCAGGTCCCGGTCGCAGAGCACGATCAGGTTCTGTCCGGGACTGGCGGTGAAGTCGAGGCCGGCCGCCTCCGCTGCGGGCTCGAACAGGTCCGCCAGCTCCGCGACGACCTCGCTCAGATCGATCCGGACCATCCGGCCCTCCGTCCGGGCATCAACCCGCGACAGGCGCAAAATGGCGTTGAACGTGGCGAGCACACGGTCCACCTCGTCCAGCGTTTCGCCCAGCGCCGCCTGGGCGCGATTGTCATCCAGAGGCTGGCTCAGGGCACTTTCCAGACGGTTGCGCAGCCGCGACAGCGGCGAACGCAGGTCATGGGCGATCGCATCGCCGGCATGGCGCGATGCCTTCACCAGGCGCTCGAGCCGGTCGAGCATGGCGTTCATCCGCTCAGCGAGCCGGTCGAATTCGTCGTTCGCGCCACGCTCCGGCACCCGGCGCGACAGATCTCCGGCCATCACGGCCTCGGCGGTGCTGGCCAGTTCGTCAGCCCGCCGCGACACTGAACGCGAGACGAAGTAGCCGCCGATGAGCGACAGGACCAGGACGGCGCCGGCAGCAGTCCAGACCGCCGTGGTAATACGCCGCGTGATTTCGCTGCGCTCGCCGGGATCGTAGGCCACCAGAAGCAGTGCCTCGTCGCCCAGCCTCACAATCCGCCCTTCGGCCTGGATGGTGCGGACCGTATCGCCCCGGCGCGTATCGAACTCGAACTCGACTTTCCCGATCCCCGTGCTGGGCATGTGGGAGAATGCGCCGGCGAGCTTCAGGCCGTTGGGCGTGGAGAGCTGATAGTAGAAATAGGCGTCAGGCGCCGACGCCCGTTCGATCAGCGCCTGGCTGACGCGCTCCAGCCCGCCGTCGCGATAGGCGCGCTGGATCGAGTCCACCTCGGCATTGACCCGGGCTTCGGTCGTGTAGCGCAGATAGCCGACCGTGGAGACATAGACATAGGCCAGAACCGCGGCGGCGAAGACCGTGAACACCGCCACATAGAGCAGCGCCAGGCGGAACGTGGTCGTGCGCGCGAAGGGCGGCAGGGGCAACCGTCGGGGGCGGGGCGGCGCCCCTTGCGAAGCCTTTTGATGGGGCTTCATGCCTGCAGGCGGTAGCCTGCCCCCCGAACGGTGTGCAGCAATGGTTCGTCGAACTCCTTGTCGATCTTTGCCCGCAGGCGGGAGACATGGACGTCGATGACATTTGTCTGGGGATCGAAATGGTAGTCCCAGACCTTCTCCAGGAGCATGGTCCGGGTGACCACCTGGCCGGCATGGCGCACCAGATACTCCAGAAGGCGGAACTCGCGGGGCTGAAGGTCGATCCTGCGGCCTGCCCGGGTCACCTTCCGCGCCAGAAGGTCCATCTCCAGATCGCCGGCCCGCAGCACCGTCACCGGCGGTTCGCCACCGGCCTGGCGTCGACCCAGGGCCTCGACCCTGGCCACCAGTTCGGACGGCGCGAAGGGCTTCGACAAATAGTCGTCCCCGCCCGCGCGCAGGCCTTCCACCCGGCTGTCCACATCCGACAGCGCGGTCAGGAACAGGGCCGGCGTTGTGCCGCCGCCGTCGCGATACTCCTGAACCAGCGTCAGACCGTCCTTGCGCGGCAGCATCCGGTCCACGACGAGCGCGTCGAAGCTCCCGTCGCGGGCCTGGGCCAGTCCATCCTCGCCATCGGCGGACAGCGCCACCTCATGGCCTGCCTCGCCCAGAACCGTCCGGACGAAATCGGCCGTCTCCCGGTCATCCTCGATCACAAGCACGTTCATGGCGATCTCCCTTGCGGCGATCCGGGCCCTACTCCTCGCTGTCGCGGACGATGTCGACGGTCACGAAATTCGTCACCTGCCCGTTGCGGACGGCCATCAGCAGCTTGTCGCGGCCCGAGGCACGTGCCGCCTCGATGGCCGTTTCCAGGTCGCTGACCGAGGCGGTAGGCCGGCCGTTTGCCTCAAGGATGGCGAGGCCTTCCCGGAAGCCGGCCTCGTCCAGCGCGCCGCCCGGCTCGACATCCGTCACCAGCAGGCCGGGCTCGTCGGGATCAAGGCCCATGGCCTCCCGGGTCTCCGCGTCGAGGGGCGCATAGCGCGCGCCCAGCGGGCCGGTCTCGTCGCCGCCGTCCCGATCAGACGGTCCGCTGCGATTGCCGCTGGAGGCGAAGGGATCGTCGGGACGCTCGCCCACGGTAACCTCGACGGTCTGACGCTTGCCATCGCGCAGGATGCCGAATTCGTTCTGCGAGCCGGCGATCAGATTGCCGACGGCCCGGGTGAGGCCCGTGGCATCGGACACTGACTGACCATTCACCGACAGGATGATGTCACCCCGCTTCAGCCCCGCCTTCTCCGCCGGGCTGTCATCGGACACATCCGCGACGATGGCGCCCTCGGCCGCGTCGAGCCCCTGGGCCTCGGCCATGTCCTCGGTCAGGTCCTGGATGGTGACCCCCAGCCAGCCGCGCGACACCCGGCCCTTCTCGATAAGCGTTTCCGTCACGCGCTTCGCCAGCGAGGCGGGGATCGCGAAGCCGATGCCGACCGATCCTCCCGTGGGCGAGAAGATGGCGGTGTTCACCCCGACCACCTGCCCTTTCAGATCGAAGGTCGGCCCACCGGAATTGCCGCGATTGATCGGCGCGTCGATCTGCAGGAAGTCGGTGTAGGGATTGCCCGCCCCGAGCTGGCGACCGTCGGCGGACACGATGCCGGCCGTGGCGGTGCCGCCGAGGCCGAACGGGTTGCCCAGCGCGACGACCCAGTCGCCCCGCCGCAGATTGGCGTCGGCGGAAAATTCCACATAGGGGAAGGCCCCGTCGGCCTGCACCCGCAGGACGGCGAGGTCGGTCTGGGGGTCGGTGCCCACGAGTTCGGCGTCGAGCTCGCGCCCGTCATCCAGCGCAACCTCGATCTCGGTCGCGCCGTCGATGACGTGGTTGTTGGTGACGATGTACCCGTCAGGCGAGATGAAGAAGCCGGACCCGAGCGAGCGCGACTCCCGGGTCATGGGCTCGTCCCCCTCTTCGCCCTCCTCGCCGCGGCGACGTTCCATGAAGTCCTCGAAGCCTGGCATGCCCCGGAACTGGTCCAGGAAGCGGTCCAGATCGCTCAGCCGGGAGACCTCGCGCTCCGCCACCACATTGACGCTGACCACTGCCGGGCTGACCTCGTCGATCAGATCGGCAAAGCTCATCGGGGCGCCGCGCGGCGCATCGACACTGATGGGCTTCGCGTCGGCCCCGGAGAGCACCGTCGGCCCGAAGGTGGCAGCGCCCATCAGGGCGGCCCCTGCAAGCGCTGCGGCGAGCACCTGGGCGGAAACACCGATCCGTTTCGTCATCTCGTCCTAAACTCCAATTCCTGCATGGCCTTACGCACAGATTGAGACCTAACGCGCACATGAGCGAGATGGGCATTAAAGTTCATTTAGCTAGGTATCGGTCTGTCGGGAGTCGGACATGCGGGTGCGCACGACCACCGTCTCATGCAAGGTCCGGTGGACTGGACAGCGGTCGGCGATCTCCAGAAGCCGGGTGCGCTGATCCTCATCGAGCTGTCCGTAGACTGCGATCTCCCGCTCGAAGATGTCGACCTTCCGGCCCTCCTCGCATTGGGCACAATCCTCTGCATGGTCCTTCGCATGGGTGAGGCGCACCTCGACACGCTCCAGGGGCCAGTCCTTGCGGTCGGCATACATGCGGATCGTCATGGCGGTGCAGGCGCCGAGCCCGGCGCTGACAAGTTCATAGGGGTCCGGGCCATTGCCGCCCCCGCCGACCGAGCGTGGCTCATCGGCAAGCAGCCGCGTCGGGCCGACGGAAATGCCCGCCTCGAAGCGGCCCCGGCCGGTCTCCGCCACCGCAACCTCGCGCGGTGTTCCGTCCTGGCGGGCCACCGGCTCACCCGCATCCGGCCAGAGATAGCGCGACGCCCAGCTCGCCACCGTATCGCCCACATACAGCGCGTCGCGCTCGCGGCTGAGAAGATGGTCGGCGCCGTCCAGGCTGATGAAGGATTTCGGATGCTTTGCCGCCAGAAACAGACCGGTGGCGTTGTCGATCCCGACGACCTGATCCAGCGGCGCGTGAAACACGGCAAGCGGCCGCTTCAGGCTGGCGGCGGCATCGCGCACCCTCGCCCCCTTCACATCGTCGACGAATTGCCGGCGGATCGTGAACGGCCGCCCGGCGAGGGAAACCTCCGCCTCGCCGCGGGTCTCGATCTCGTCGATCCGGTCGCAGAACTGGGCCAGCACATGATCGGCATCCGACGGCGCCCCCAGCGTGGCGACCGCCTTCACGTCGGGCAGTTCAGCCGCCGCCACCACGGCTGCCGCCCCGCCGAGCGAATGGCCGAGCAGCAGTTCGGGACCGCCATGGGTATCGGCCAGCCATCGCCCCGCGGCGACCAGATCCTGCACATTCGTGCTGAAATTGGTGTTGGCGAAATCGCCCTCCGACTGGCCGAGCCCCGTAAAGTCGAACCGCATGACGGCGATCCCGTGATCGGTCAGGCGCCGGGCGATCCTCTGGGCCGCGCGCAGGTCCTTCGAGCAGGAGAAGCAGTGCGCAAACAGCGCCCAGGCGCGTGGCGGAAAGGCCGTCCAGTCCAGCCGGGCAGCCAGGGCCTGGCCGTCGGCACCGGGAAATGTGATGCGGGTGGGCTTGTCCATGAAGAGAGCTCCTCGTCTGGCAGCGTGTCCCGACAGGATAGGCGCATTGCCGCCGAACCGAAATCACGGCTCTGTGTCCCAGCCGCGCGCTGAAGCCGCGCAGCCCACATAGCTGGCGCTACTCGCCAGAGCGAATGGGGACCGAAGTCCGATCGGAGCCTTTTCAGGCGAAGCAGCACCGGTTCGCGTCAAAAAAAACTCTCGAAAACAGGAACATAGCGCGTCTTACCTGACGATGATTGACTTGAAGATGCGCAAGTGTCCGTTTGCAACCGTGTCCGTTTGCTGCGAGCTTGCGTTAGCCTGCCGGGTCGTCCGCTTCGGGCGGGACCGAGGGGATACGCTCCCCCTGCCTGCGGCTGTGCGCGAATGCGACGCCCAAACCGAACCCCACGATCAGGAGGCCGAACGGCGCCATCCAGAGTAGCCAACCGGCCGGATCGTCGGCTTCGGGGCGGAACAGCACGAATTCGCCATAGCGTTGGGCGAACCAGCCGCGCACCTCCGCATCGCTGGCGCCCCCGGCAACGAGGCTGCGGACCCGCTCGCGCATGGTGACCGCGATCTCGGATGCGGACTGGGAGATCGGTTCGTTCTCGCAGGCCACACAGCGGATCTCCCGGGTCAGGCGCGCCACGCGGGCTTCTTCCGCCTCCGTCAGGGTGATGCGGTCCGGCGTCTCTTCGTCCGGCCCGGCCAGGGTCGCCGGCTCTGCCGGTTGGGCCTGCACGGCACCGTTTGCCGACAGGGCGAGCGCCAGAGACGCCAGCACGGCCCTCATGCCGGCGCCTCCGCGGGGGGTATCGGGGCGCCCGCAACCGGTCTGCCCTCGCCCGCCTCCGCCGTGCGCCGTCTGCGTCCCGGCCAGACGGCCAGTCCCGCTGCCAGCGCCATCAGGATCACACCCAGGAAGACCAGGTCGATCATCGGGTTGTAATAGGCACGGAACGTCCAGCGGATCTCGCCGTCCACGACCCGGCGGTCGCCCAGCGCCGTATACAGGTCACCCAGCCCGGTCTTGTGGATCGCGGTTTCCGTCGTCGGCATCTGGGCAGCCGGATAGAAGCGCTTCTCAGGGCGCAGAACCGCGCGCGCCTCACCCCTGGTGGCGATGAGGGTCGCGCGATCGGCATACCAGTTCGGCCCCTCAACCGAGCGCACGGTGTCAAGCTCCAGGGTCCAGTCGGCGACCTGGGCCTGCTCGCCTATGGCGAGATCAAGCGTGGTCTCGTAGCGCGCCGAGGTCTCGACGACGGCGCCGATCACGAACAGGCCCAGCCCGGCATGGGCCAGCGTCATTGCCCAGGTCCGCAGGCTCTGGCGCCCGATGCGCCGCCAGGTCACGGCACGGCGCTTGAGCTCCCAGGCCGCGCCCCCAACCAGCCAGACACCCAGCGCCAGGCCGAACGCGGCCCCGAACGGAATGTCCAGCGGCCCGACCCCGAGCAGCGCGAAGACGCCCACCAGTCCGGCAAAGGCAAGCAGCCACCGGCCCAGCCCGGCGGTCGCCGCCCGCCCCCAGCTCCAGGCCTGCACCAGGGGCAGCGCCACGAGGATCAGCGCCATGATCGGGGTGAAGGTCAGATTGAAGTAAGGCTCGCCAACGCTCATCTGCTCGCCGAAGCCTTCCGCGATCAGGGGAAACAGCGTGCCCAGCAGCACCGTCGCCGTCGCCACGGTCAGGACGATGTTGTTGGCCGCCAGCGCCCCTTCGCGGCTGACGACCGTCCAGGGTGGCCCCGCTTTCAGCGTCGGCGCCCGCCAGGCGAACAGCGCCAGCGCCAGACCCCCATAGATGAGCAGGCCGATCAGCAGAAGCAGCCCCCTGAGCGGATCGACGGCAAAGGCATGGACCGAGGTCAGGATGCCCGACCGTACGAGGAACGCACCGAGTATCGACATGCAGAAGGCCAGCACCGCGAGCAGCGCGGTCCAGCCCGCGAAACTGCCCCGCTTTTCCGTAACCAGCAGCGAATGCATAAGCGCCGCGCCGATCAGCCAGGGCATGAGGCTGGCATTCTCCACCGGGTCCCAGAACCACCAGCCGCCCCAGCCGAGTTCGTAATAGGCCCAGATCGACCCCAGCAGGATACCTGCGGTCAGCGGCGCGAACGCGGCCAACGCCCAGGGCCGGACCGTGGCCGCCCAGTGCCGGTCGATACGTCCTTCGATGAGCCCCGCAGCGGCCAGCGCAAAGACGAAGGAATAGCCGACATAGCCGAGATAGAGCATCGGCGGATGCAGCGCGAGGGCCGGATCCTGCAAGAGAGGGTTGAGGCTGGCGCCCTGCAGGGGCGGCGTCTCGAGGCGCAGGAACGGGCTGGACGCGAACAGCAGATAGGCCAGCGTCCCGAAGGACAGCAGGCCCTGAACCCCGATGGCACGGGCCTCGAACCGGGCCCGGCCGGTGTTCAGGAACCGCGCCGCCGCCGCCCCGAAGCCCAGCGTCACAAGGCACCAGAGCGCCATGGAGCCTTCATGGTTGCCCCAGGTTCCCGCGACCTTGTAGAGCATCGGCTTCAGGGTGTGGGAATGATCGGCGACCAGCGCGACGGAGAAATCCGACCGTACGAACGCCGTGACCAGGGTCGCGAAGGCCACGCCCATGGCCAGAAACGCCGCAATGGCCAGTTGCCCCGCCAGCGCGCGCCGTCCCATCAGGCCCGCCCCGCCCTGCACCAGCGCCAGGGCGAAGGCGAGGAAGGCCGCAAAATGTCCCAGTTCGGTCATGAGGCCGCCTGCGGGTCGATATGCTTCAGTTCCCTTGGAACGTAGGTCTCATCATGCTTGGCCAATAGCTGGCTGGCCTGGAAGACGCCTTCATCGGTAAACTGTCCCGTGGCGACCACACCGGAGCCCTCGCGGAACAGGTCTGGCGTCACCCCGGTGTAATGGACGGCGACGCTATGGGGGCTGTCGTCGATGACGGTAAAGCGGATCAGCGCATCGGCGCCATAGGTCAGCGAGCCCGGCGCGACGAAACCGCCCACCTTGGCCCGCTTGCCGGGCGGTGGCCCCCCCGTCTCCGCAATCCGGGCGGGGGTGTAGAACAGATCGGCGGTCTGGCGCATGGCGACCGCCACCAGTCCGGCGGCAGACAGGACCAGCACGGCGGCAATCGCAACGGTCCACAGGCGTCGGGTACGGGCTCTCATCATTCCTGTATAGGAAACCTCACACGGCTAGGGAATGCGGCGGGTTGTGCCGGCGTCGGCATCCGGCATGCGCTCCGGGTCCGCCTCGGTCGCCGCCTCGATCCAGGCCGACAGCATGGCCGCACGCGGACTGTCGACCGGCACGGTCGCCGCCACCCGGTCCCACATCGCCCGCGCCGCGGCACGCTCGTCGGCCTGCCAGAGGCTGAGCCCGACCATGAAGCCGGCCCTCAGATCCTCCGGCGCGCTGTCATAGGCCTCGCGGTAGATGCGGCGGGCCTCGGGGCCGACCTCGCCGCCGGACAGTCGCACATAGCTGTCGGCGAGCGCCATCAGCGCCGGCGTGAACCCGCCATCGCGCCGCAGGGCCGACTGGAACGCCCTCAGGGCTTCCTCGTCGCGGCCCTGGGACGCCAGCAGCCGGCCGATGAAGTAATGCGGTTCGGGATCCTCGGGCCGGGTGCGGGTCAGCCGTTCCAGACGGGTGAGCGTCTCGGCCGGTGTGAGCTCGTCGGGTGCCTTCTCGGCAATGCGCGCCTCGCGCTCGGCGAAGGGCAGGTCGGACCGCCCCGGCGAGCCCATGTGGAGGTAGCCCGCCCCTGCGATCACGACCGCCAGTGCCCAGGGCGCGGCGCGGCTCAGCCAACCAGCCCCCATCATGCCGCCGGAAGCTCCAGCGTGGCGCGAAGCCCCCCCAGCGGAGACTTGGACAGCGAGACCTCGCCGGAATAGAGCTCGGCCAGCTCCTTCACAATGGACAGGCCCAGACCTGAGCCGGGGGCCGTCTCGTCCAGGCGCACGCCTCGGCTGAGCGCGACGTGGCGGGCGTCCGGCGCAAGCCCGGGTCCGTCATCGTCCACATGAATCCGCAGCCGCCCCTCGGGGCGGCGCGTCACGGTAAGCTCGACGCGGCGGTCGGCCCATTTGCAGGCGTTTTCCATGAGGTTTCCCAACATCTCTTCCAGATCCTGCTGCTCGCCGCGGAAGATGTCACGGGGGCTGCTTGTCGCAACGACCGTGATGGCTCGCGCCTCGAACAGCCGCTCCAGCAACCGCGCCAGCCCCTCGACGACGGTCTTGACCTCGGTACGGGCGCCGAGGGTCTGGGCCCGCGCCGCCGCCTGGGCGCGCTTGAGATAGTGGTCGACATTGGTCCGCATCTGCTCGGTCTGGCGACGGACCACCCGGTCGAGCTCGCTGTCGCCCACGGCCTCGTTGCGCAGGACGGCAAGCGGGGTCTTCAGGGCGTGCGCCAGATTTCCGACATGGGTCCGCGCCCGGTCCACCACGGCGCGGTTGTGGTCCAGAAGCTTGTTCAGTTCCTCCGTCAGCGGTCGCACCTCGGCAGGATAGGTGCTGTCGAGATGGGTGCGCCGGCCCTCGCGCACGTCACTCACATGCTCGCGCACGCGCGACAGCGGCGCCAGAACCAGCCGGACCTGCACCGCCATGGCGATAAGGACACCGCCGGCCAGCGCGATCATCGCTCCAAGCAGCAGGAACAGGAAACGCCGCGCGCCCTCGTCCGGCTTCTCCCGGTCGGCGGCCGCCAGAAGCACCGCGCGCGATCCCGTCTCGCCCAGAACGATCGCGCGGGCCCCCACGCGCAGACGCTCGGCATCCGGCCCCTCGGCGTCGCCGAACACCGTGGTGCCCGGCATTGCCAGGGCGGCTTCGCGCAGACGGTCCGGCAATGGCACATCCCCGTCCCACAGGCTCGTGGAGCGCAGGTCCCGGCGGGGCCTCCCATCGGCGTCGACCGAAAGGATCGCCCAGTAACGCCCGGTCAGAGGCGTCTCGTAGCGGGGATCGGCCGGCAGTTCGCTGTCGCGGGCGGTAAGGTCACCCTCCGGCGTCTGGTCAACGGCACGGGAGAGGGCCACCAGCGAGGCATCCAGCTCTTCCTCCAGGAGCTGGATGGTCTGCGCGCGGTACAGCGCAGACAGCGCGAAGGCACCGCCGAGCAGCACCACGAGACACCAGAGACCGGCGGCGATCAGAAGGCGCCGCGCCAGCGACCGCTCGGTCAGGAATGTTCGCGCCGCCATGCCCGGCGATCACCCGGCCGCAGCCTCTTCGCCGTCGGGCACCACGAGGCGATAACCCAGACCGCGCTCGGTCTCGATCCGCTCCGCGCCGATCTTCTTTCGCAAGCGTCCGATAAAGACCTCGATCGTGTTGCTGTCGCGGTCGAAATCCTGGTCGTAGATATGTTCGACCAGCTCGGTCCGGGGCACGACGCGGCCGCGATGGTGCATCAGATAGTGGAGCACCCGGTATTCGTGCGCCGTCAGCTTCACCGGCTCTCCATGAACGCTGGCGCGCGCCGCCCGGGTGTCCACCCGCAGGGCGCCAGCCTCAAGTGCGGGGGCGGAATGTCCGGCGGCCCGTCGCAACAGGGCCCTCAGCCGCGCCAGAAGTTCCTCGGTGTAGAACGGCTTCGTCAGATAGTCGTCGGCACCGGCGTCGAAGCCCGCCACCTTCTCGCTCCAGCGGTCGCGCGCGGTCAGGATCAGGACCGGGAAGTCCCGCCCGTCGGCCCGCCAGCGTTCCAGCACGGTCACGCCATCCAGCTCGGGCAGCCCAAGGTCGAGGACGACGGCGTCGTAAGGCTCCGTGTCGCCAAGGAAGTGGCCTTCCTCGCCGTCGGGTGCGGTATCGACGGCGTAACCCGCGTGGGTCAGGGCCGTGGCCAACTGCCGTCGAAGGTCGGGGTCGTCTTCCACAACGAGAAGCCGCATGGTCCTATCCTCCACTCGCCGACAGGATCCGGCCCGAACGCGCGTCCACGCGGAACTGCATGCGCCGTCCAGCCCCCGTCATCCAGGAAATCCTGTACTCCGATCCCCGCCCTGTCGAGAACAGGTCTGCGTCGAGCTGGTAGCCGCCATAGCGGTCGCGCAGCTTGGCAAACACGTCGCGAAGGGGCACGACCTCGCCGCTCTTGACCGCGTCGCGGGCCTGGTCCGGCGAGAACGAGCTGCCGAGCTCCGGTGCGGCGGAGGCCGGCAACGGGGCGCCCACGGGTCCAAGCGCCAGGGCGAGGACGCAGGCCAGGACAAGAGCAAGGAGGCGTGGGGCGATCCGGATCATGGTCAAGAGTTCTGGGCCCGATGGACTGAACGGCCTGTGAATGGGCTGCAACCCTACTTCGCGGCTGCGGATTTCAGAAAGTCCTGAAGTCGCGAGTCGCGCGGATCGTCGAGCACGATCTCGAGCCGGACATAGAGATCGCCCGGTTTCGACGGGCGCTGGACCCCCTGCCCTTTCAACCTCAGGACCGACCCGGTATTCGAACCGGCGGGCACCTTGAGGCTGAGCTTCCCGTTTGGCGTCTCCACATCGACTTTCCCGCCCAGCACGGCCGTGTCCAGGGAGACAGCCTTCGTCATCCGCAGATTGTCGCCCTCGCGCGTCCAGACGGGACTGTCGGCCACGCGCACTTCGATCAGGGCGTCACCAGGCGGGCCTCCGCCGGGCGAGGGCTGGCCCTGGCTGCGCAGGCGCAGGGTCTGACCGGACTGGATGCCAGCCGGGATGTCGATGTCCAGCGCCTTGCCGTCGGCCATGGTCATGCGCCGGCGCGCACCCGTGACCGCGTCGCGAAACGGGATCTCCACGGAATAACGCACGTCGCGACCCTTGACGGGTCCGGTGCGCCGTCGGCCCCCACGCCCGCCGAACAGGCCCGAAAGCAGGTCGTCGAAGGGATCCTCGCTCTCGCCGCCGAACCCGCCGAATCCGCCCCCGCCGAACCCGCCGCGTCCGAACCCGCCGGCCTGCCCCCCGGGATGCGCGCCCGGATGCCCGCCCGAATGCCCGCCGGCAAATCCGCGCGGGTTGCCGGCGCCGTCGATTTCGCCACGGTCGTACCGGGCACGCTTGTTCTTGTCGCCGAGGATCTCGAAGGCCGCCGAAACCTCCTTGAACCGGTTGGCCTTGGCCTCGTCGTTCGGGTTCAGGTCGGGGTGCAGGTCCTTGACCAGCGCCCGGTAGGCCTTCTTGATCTCGTCGTCCGACGCCGTCCGCGCGACGCCGAGTATGGCATAGGGATCCTTGCTCAAGGCAATCCACCTCTGGGAAGGGGCCGGGTCCGGCCCGTCGCTCCAGATTTAGCGATCCGGCCAGGCGATTGAAACCCACGCCCCCACGCGCCCGTCGGTTCCCGCCGCACGAACCCGGGCGCCGAGGGCATCCCTAGGCACCGGCACACCGGGGCCGTCAACGCGCTCGGGCGGGCTCCAGGCGCCGTGGCGCCACCAGGCGACGTCGGCCGGACCCTGGCTGTCACGCTCGGGCAGGAACCAGCTCTCGGCGATGTCCGGTCCGCGTCGAATCCAGATGAGGCGCCCATCGGCGCGGCGCAGGTGCGCAACCGGCCAGGGCAGACCCTGGCGGTTCTCGAAGGGCAGAGGGCGCCACGGGTCCAGCGGCCCGGCCTGCCAGACAAGCGCCGTGCCAATCTCGCCAGGCGACAGATCGGCCCGCACGGCCGCCCCGTCCATCAGCAGGCACATGGCCCCCGTGGCGGCGCCCGCTGCGGCGGCCGTGTCGCTGCCGCCCAGCCCGCGCAGCAGGCGTTGCAGACGCCAGGTCTCCGGTGCGACCAGGTCCGCCTCGGCAAAGGAGACGGCCTCCCAGCCCGCACCGGTTTCCACCAGGATCCGGGTCTCGCCCGCCAGCACGGCGGCATCGGGTAGGCTTGAGAGCTCCGCCCCCGGAAGGTGAACCATCAGCACGCCGGCACGGTCCCAGCGCCCCACCGGCCCCGGCGCGAGGGGCGCGGCCAATCGGCCCAGCTTCGCCGCCCGTGTCGGCGCGCAGCGCGCACGCGCCGCGCTCGCGTCGGCACCGGCCCGCGCCGTTACCGGTCCGCCCCATGGATCGGCCGCCACGGCGACCAGCGGCCTGGGATCGTCGCCGGCCGCAGGGTCGTGCGGCGCGTCGACGACCACGAGTTCCGGATGTGCGCGCGGCAGGGCGCGCGGCGGCGCCACATGGGGTACCGACAACGCCCGCGCCGGGTCTCTCGCCGTCACGCGCTCGGCCTCGACCCCGATCGCCAGACCGCGGCGCACCTCCCGCACCCGCCAGGTCTCCTGCCCACCCGGCAGGACCAGCATGTCGCCCGGCGCCACGTCCAGGCGCCCAGGCGCCAGCACGCAGGACAGGGTCTCGCCCGTCCGCGCTGCCGCAAGCAGATCCGCGGCCATGCGCTCTGCCGTCGCGGTCCCCAGAGCCAGCGGCAGGCTCAGCGTGCGGGTGTTCGACAGGTCGCCGCCGGGCCATCTGGCCTCTACCGTGCCCGGTGCGAACGCCGCATCGGGATCGGCAAAGCTCAGGACAAGGCGTCCCGGCGCCGTCTCCAGACCGTCGCGGGTGCGGCGGGGTTCGGGCTCGGCCAGCTCCGCGGGGGCAAGGTGCCGGGTCCGCCCCTGTCCGCGCGGCGCAGCCCGCAGGCCGGTCTCGGTCTCCACCAGGTCGAACCCGTAGGCGAGCGCCAGGGGGTCCAGGGCGCGCCGCAACAACATGGGACCGTCGAGGGCAAGGCCTTCGACCACGCCGTCGAGTGCGCTCACATCCACGTCCGTCACGCCGGCTGCGCCACACAGGGCCGCCACCGCATCGGCCAGCGACACGAGACCCACACGGCCGTTCAGCCAATGTCCGAACTGCCAGTTGGGTCCGTCGGTCCAAAGGTCCACCCGGCCCGGCCAGTCGGGCCAGGGGCGGCCATCCCAGGCCCAGACGAAGACCTGCCCCACCTCAGGCCGATCCCGGAAATGGGCAAGCGAGGCCGCCAGCGCCCGGCGCTGATAGACATCGTCGCGGGCACCGCTGGAATAGGGCGGCAAGGCACTTTCCGAACTCTTGGGGTCATAGAACAGGTTCGGCGCATTGCCCCCGCGCGCCACCGCTGGCACGCCCAGTTCCATCAGCCAGATCGGCTTGGCGCCAGGGACCCAGGCCGTCGGCGCGGCCGCCCGCACACCGCCCGGCCGCGGATGGTGGACGTTCGACCACCAGTTCGCCAGGTCCTTCGGCCGGAAGATCCAGTGTTCGCCATGGGCGGTATCCTCGATCGGCGTGCGGCGCTGGGCGTCGCGGTCGGCGTCGCTGGCATAATACCAGTCATAGCCTTCCCCGCCCGTCATCTGATAGGCCAGATAGGCCGGGTCGTCGGCGGCCCGGTAGCCCGCGCGCGCGTCCAGGTGATCGTCACCATCGCGCCAGTCGCCGATGGGCGGATACCAGTCGATACCCACCGCATCGACATGCGTGTCGGCCCAGAGCGGATCGAGGGGAAAGGCGACCTCACCACCATCCGGATCCGGGCGGTGGGCACCGTACTCGGTCCAGTCGGCGGCGTAGCTGATGGCGGTCTGCGGCCCGAGAATGTCGCGCACATCAGCCGCCAGGCGCCGCAATCCGTCGACGAACGGGTAACGCCCGTCCGCCGTCCGTGCGCGGGTCAGGCCCCTCAGTTCGGACCCCAGCAGGAACGCCTCGACCCCGCCCGCTGCGCGCGCCAGCCAGGCTTGATGCAGGAGGAACCGGCGATAGCCCCAATCGTCGGGCGGCCCGAGATAGCTCACCGTATCGCCGTCCAGCCGGTAGGCGTCGGCCTCTGCCGCGCCCAGGAAGGCCGCGATGGCCTGATCGACGTCGCTGCCAGGCATGGGGACGATCCGTCCGCGCCAGGGAAAGGCGGACTGCGCTGTCGCGCCATGGGGATCGGGCAGGCTGTTGCCGGGCGGGATGTCCATGAACAGGAAGGGCGAATACGTGACCGCCAGGCCCCGACCGGCAAGGGCGCGCAGGCCCTGGACCACCGCGCGGTCGGCGGGCGTACCGCCATAGTCGGGGGCGCCCTCGGCCGCTCCGGAGACCAGTCGCGCCCCGCCCCGGCCGACGCCTCCGGCCCGCCAGGACCAGGGGGTCGTCTCCTTGTCGCGGGTCTCCACGCCGGGCTGGATACGACAGCGGTCCGCACGCAGGTCGTCTCCGAACCAGCCCACGGTCAGCGCCACCCGGTCGACCCCGGGCAGATCCGCCTGCAACTGGTCGAGGGACGCCTCGAAATCGCTCACGCCCGCCGGCGTATTGGCGTTCACCGGTCGCTCGATGCCCGGAAAGCGCCGGATGCGGACGGTATCCGTGGCATAGACGAACTCGCCCGAGGCGGGGATCAGGTTGACCCCTCGGACATGGCGCGCCAGCGCCGTGCCCTCCGCGTCGGGCGGCTGGGCATGGATTTCGGCACTGATCTGAGGCAGCCGGTTCCCGAATGGACCGAGCGGCAGATCCTCGAACACGAGATAGGCGGTGCCGCGATAGGCAGGCGCCCTGCCGGGCCCCTCCACCGCCTCGATCAGTGGATCGGCCACCTGGTCCTCGGTGCCGGAATAGACACGAACGTTCACGCCCGTGAGATCCATGACCTCGCCATTGGCCCAGATCCGGCCGACCCGCTGCACCGGGCCCTCGCACAGGGCGACCGCGAAGCTGGCGGTGTAGCCATACTCCGTGACCGTGGGGCCGCCCTTTCCGCCGCGTTCCCGCGTCTCTTCCCGGAAACGCGCCGCCCAGATGAGCTGACCGCCGCGCCGCATCCGGCCCATGATGCGCGGAAGACCGGCGCCGTCGCGGCTTTCCATCAGGTGCAGATGGGTCAGCCGCGGGCCTTCGAGTCCCGGACCGAAGACCGCAGTGTCGATCGCGCCGCCTGCCAGAGACCCTAGGGTCCGGCCGATCAGTTCGCCACCCAGGGTCTGGCCGAGAAGGCCAATGCCGTCGGGCAGAAGCTGCGCGCCGAGGGCGGCCCCGGCCTCGCTCAGGACGATCTGGGCCATGCGGTCTCCTCCGTGTCCTCGGGTCCATCGGGCGGAAGGCCCGGAAAGGCGAACACCGCCGCGATCCGCCGCCGCCACCACGGCACGAGCCGGGTTTCCGCAACGGCATGGCCCCAATAGGCATGGACGATCCGGCCAGGTTCGCCATCCGGGCCGTCGGAGGTCACCAGGATCGCGCAATGCTTGGCCGGCACACCGGCAGCCATGCGGAAGACGAGCACATCGCCCAGCCGGGACTGTCCGACGGCACGCTCCACCAGGTGGCGGCGCGCGGCCGCCAGCAACGTGTCCTCGCCCAGACGTTCTGCCCAATCCGGCGTATAGGGCGGCGCCGCTTCGGGTTCCGGGCCGCAGACCTCGCGCCAGACCCCGCGCACGAGGCCGAGACAGTCTGCGCCCACGCCCTTCAGGCTGGCGCGATGCAAGTAGGGCGTGCCGATCCAGCCGCGCGCAGCCGCAACGATCGCATCACGGGTCATCGCCGGCCCCCATCATTGCCGGTGGCCGCCGGACCCGCCAGCATCGCGTCGCGGCCCGGCATGTGGGGAAAGCCCCGGAAATTCATCACATTGTCAAAGACATCGCGACAGGTCTCGTAGCGCTGGTCGCAGGTTCGTCCGGCCGGGTCGGCCCTGCAGCGCGCATCGCCCAGAACGGCGTCGCAGCGCCGGGCGTACAGGCGCCCCAGGGGCCGCTCCAGATCCGCCTTCCGGGAGACGAGGTCCGCCTGGAACCCGCGCTCGCCGCGCGACACGGAGGCCAGATAGCCCGACCAGACCCAGATGCGGTCCTCCGGTGCCTGCCAGTCCACCCGGTGCACCTCCACACGGGCCCCGTCCCAAAGGCCTGCAGCCAGATCCGCCTCGGTCAGGGCCGCGCTGTCCAGCGCCCCGCGTGCCGCCGCCGTGCCGGGCGCGAGACCTGCCGTTGCGCTGAATACCGCCGCCTCCAGCGACGCACCGGGCTGGTATTCCAGCCCGTCGACGACCAGACTCCGGTCATGATCGGTGACGCCCAGGATCAGTCCGTCGCGCCGGGTCAGCCGCCAGCACAGACAGGTGGTCGCCACACCCTGGCCAAGACGGGTCAGAAGATCCTCCGCCGCCATGTCAGGCCACCAGTTCCACAAGCCGGACCCCGACCAGCCGGCCGGCCCCGGGATGGTCCAGGCTGAGATCGAGCCGGTCCATGTCGAAACGCACCGCGCAATGAAAGCGGAAGCCGGCGGTGATGGTGGACGCCTCGCCCGGCGCGGTCTCGAACGTCACGTGCCCGGTTGCCAGGTCGACCGCCACGCCGGCGGTCTGTTCCACTCCGTCGACGGCCACCCTGACGCTGCCTTCCACCGGCTTCAGGATCGTGCGCGCCTGGTCGCCATGCCGTTTCACGAGCTGGAACACGACGCGCCCGCCGTCGCCCTGGCCCAGCACCTGGTCCGTCGGCGAGGGCGGCAGCGACGGCGGCCCGCTGCGGTCGTCAAAGGGGTCGCGAAACCGGAACCCGTGAAGACGGCCGCGCCGGGCTTCGAAGAAGGCCACGAGGTCCGACAAGGCGTCGAGATCGCGCACCGGTCCGGACAGGTCCCAGCGCCGCCGGGTCTGCGACCAGCGGGCGTTCCGGACCTCGCCGCCGCCGGCAAGCGCCACGATCTCGGTCAGGGCCTCCGGCCCGCCCTGCAGCCCCAGCGCCAGACGGTGCGGGAACACCACATCGTGGAACATGTCGAGGCTCACAGGAAGCGCCCCCCGGCTGCCACCGCCCGGGCCAGAGCCGCAGAGATTGCGCCCTGGCTGGCCAGCACGCTGCGCGCGGCATCGCCGCCACTGCCGCCGGCAACCGTCAGGTTCAGCGTCGGCGCGGTCGCGCCCGCTCCGACCTGGCCGCTCCCGAAGGCTGACTGGGCAGCCAGGCGCAACAGGTCCGCCAGGATGGCTTCGGCCATGCGCCGGAAGTCCAGTTCGCCCGACCGCGCAGCCTCCGCCAGGCTTTCCTCGATACGGGCGCCAGCGCGGGCAAAGGCGGCCTCCAGGGCGTCGGCCGCCGCCTGACCGGGACCGCTCGCCAGCCGGTCGAGCGCCTCGCCCGCCCGCACCAGGGCGTCATCGAACTCATCCATTCGGGGTCTCCTCGGGGTCTGGATCATCGGGATAGGCGGCCATCAGCGCGGCCAGGCGGTCTGGCGCCATCGCCGCGGCGTCGCCGCCGGGCGCCCCGCGCGCCGTCAGCCAGAGCCATTCGCGAAGCGACAGGCGCCACATCGCGTCGGGTGCAAGTCCGCGCATCTGGCCCGCGCGCAGAAGATCCGCCCAAGGCAACAGGCCGCCGCTCATGACGCCCCGCCCTCCAGCGCGGCGGCGAAGGCGCGCGCCACGGCGTCGGCCACCCGGGCCGGCGAGACAGCGAGATCGGGCAGGCGCGCGGCCGTCTCCAGCTCGCCGCCACCGCGCAGCAGCGCGGCCGCCAGCGCCGTCAGGTCCCGGGCCGACAGGTGGGGCAACCGCGCCCGCAGGTCGGCGAGCGAGCCAACGCCGAGTGCGGTCTCGATCTCGGCCAGCGCGCCCAGCGTCAGGCACAGCCGGCAGACACGGCCCTCCACCTCCAGGCCCACCTCGCCGCGGACGCCGTTCACAGCACCGCCCCGTCGGCGTCCGGCGGCAGCACCGCGACGGCGCCGGCGCTGTCCAGCACGATCGAGAACCCCACTTCGCCGTCATGGCGCCCGGTCCAGGTCAGCCGGGACACATGGAACGGGCCGCGCAACCGACCGATACCCGGCATGACCAGATCGAAACCGGCAACACCCTCCCCCAGCGCCACACCGCGCAGGCGGGCGTCGGCAGCCGTGCTCTTGAAGACGCCGGCCCCGGACACGCGCGCGCTCCGTACGGCAGCACCCGGCAGGAGCTCGCGCCAGGCGTCGGGACTGTCGGCAGCCGTTGCATCCACACCCGTTGCGGTGATCTGGACCTCGCTGGTGCGGATCCCGGCCAGCGTCTCGTAGACGCCTGTGCCGGGAACCGTCTCCACGCGGATCAGCAGGTCGCGCCCCTTCCGACCGCCGCTCATGCCGACGCCTCCGAGACCGCTTCGGTGACCGCGCGCACCCGCAGCAGCCCCCGGAAGGCGCGGAGATCCTGGGTCCGCAGCACATCGGCATAGACGGCGTGCAACAGAACGACGCGCTGGCCACTCAGGTGCAGGTCCAGCGTCTCCACCGCCGTGCGCAGGACTCCCAGCGCCGCCATGGCGCCGGCCCGTCCCGACTCCCGCGTGCGAACCGACAGGGTCAAACGGTGCTCCAGGCCCGCCACGCCGGAGGCATCCGACGGCGTGACCTCATGGCGTTCGAGCAGGGCGAACGGATAGGCCGGTGCCTCCGTCTCGCCATCGAACAGGCGCGGCGGGGACCCCAGAAGCGCCTGCAGGCGGGTGTCGGCGCGCAGGCCGGCCAACAAGGCGGCGGCCAGGGCCGTCTCGGCGTCGGGGGGCAAGGTCTCCGAGAGGGTCATAGGCGCACCTCCCTACGCGCGGCGAGGATGGCGGCGACCTCGGTGGGCAGATCCTCGGCGGCGGTCGCCACCTGACGGCCGAGACGATAGGCCTGGGCCAGCAGCAGCTTCAGCGCCAGCAAGAGATCGCCCGGCACCGCATCACTGTCGTGGCCGGATACGAAACGCAGTTGCAGACGGCTGCCGGCGGCAAGCGGCGGCAGATGGGCCCAGGGCTTCAGGACCAGCCGACCATCTACCAGGTCGAACCGGTCACCCACGGCCGTCGCGGTCCCGTCGGCCTCGATCAGGGTCACCGCCTCCACGCGGCGCACCGGGCGCGGCCGGAGGACGTAACCGCGCCCCGACAGGGTCGTCGGCCAGGCCCGCAGCTCCCGCTGCAGGGTACGCTCGACCAGGGCGAGACCGGCTGCCGTTTCCAGCCGGTCGGTGGCGGCCTGGACGAGGTCTGCGACCAGCGCATCCTCACCATCATGGCCGATCCGCAGATGGGCCTTGGCTGCCTGAAGCGACAGGGCCGGCGTCTGCGGTGGCGTAAGCACCGTCAGTGTCATGGGTATGTCCTGGGGGTCTGGGGATCGTGGGCCCGGCCGCCAGATGCGGCGACCGGGACGAAAGGGTCCGGTCAGAAGACCATCAGTTTCACAGCGTCGAAATTCTGCACCCCGCCGCCGACACGCTTGGTGGTGTAGAACAGGACATAGGGCTTGGCCGAATAGGGATCGCGCAGCACCCGCGCGCCCTGACGGTCGACGATCAGATAGGCCCGCCGCAGATCGCCGAAGGCGATTGCCGCCGCACCCTCGGACATGTCGGGCATGTCCTCGACCTCGGTGACCGGATAGCCGAGCAGCGTCGCGGCGGCGCCAGCCTGACCGGGCTGCCAAAGATAGCGCCCGTCACCATCCTTCAGCTTGCGGACTGCCGCCAGGGTGCGCCGGTTCATCAGGAAGCGCGCATTGGCCCGGAACTGGGGCTTGGGCGCATGGATCAGGTCGATCAGACGGTCAACGGCATCGGCCCCATCGAGGTTGCCCGCAATGGTGCCCAGCCGGCCCCATTCATGGCTGGCATCGGCCACCTGGGGATAGGTCAGCAGGCCGCGCGGCTTGCCGGCACCGTCGCCGGAGATGAAGGCCGCGCTCTCCTGGGCAGCGAAGGCGGCTTCCACCTCGTCGGCCAGCCATTCGTCGATGTCGGCAAAGGAATCCTGCAGCAACGTCTGGGTGGCGGCCGGCATGGCGTAGATCTCGCCTGACGGGAAGTCGAGCACGTCGAGCGTCGGCGCCTGGGTCTCGGGCCTGGCCGCCATCTCCGATGTCCAGGCTGCCGCCGCGCCGAGGCTGACGGGCTTGCGGTACGTCCCCGCCGAGGTCGGGCGCACGCTGGCCACCTGGCGAAGTGGCGAGGATTGGGCCAGGCGCACCTCGATCAGCCGGTCGAGTTCCGGCGGGGCCAGATAGCCGCCCTCCTCCTCCGTCCCCGTCTGCAGCGCCTTCAGGTCGAGATCCGCCAGACCGGCCGTCTCGCCGGCACGAAGATAGCGCTGCCAGGCCTGGCGGTGGCGCGTATCGCCATCGGGATCGACGCCCGGCCCGGCGCCCGGAGAGACCGGCGGTGCAGCGGCCTTGAGCGACAGGTCCGAAAGCTGGCGGTCCAGCCGGCTGAGACGGGCTTCGATCAGAGGATCAGCCTGGCCGCGGGCTTCCAGAGCGGCGAGGCGGGCGTCGTTGGCTTCGCGATAGGCGGCGAAGACCGCCATCAGCTCAGCCTCGCTTGCGGGGCCATCAAGTGTCGGCAATGCCTTGGTTTCCATGTGGGATCCTTTCTGAGGGATGGCAGGAATGGTCAGGCCGCGCGGACCTGCGGGCGCGGTGGGAGCAGACGGGAGAGCCGGGCCCGGGGCTGCATCGGACGGGCGACCAGCGACACCTCGACCAGGTCGATCGAGAGGAGGCGCCGTCCGCCGTTTCGCTCCGGCTGCCAGCGGCGGGGGCGGAACCCGATCGACAGGCCGTCCAACCCGGCGCCGAGCCGGGCGAGCGCCTCCGGCGCGGTGACCAGGCCGCGCACCCACAGGCCCGTGGCGTCCTCACGCAGGCGCAGCCAGCGACCGACGGGGCGCCCGGGTCGATGCTGCAGCAACATCTCCACCGCAGGCGCTCCAGCGCCGGCCATCGCGGAAAAGGCGCCGGCCCGCACGACATCGCCCACCAGGTCGGGCACCCCGAACAGCGCGGCGTAGCCTTCGATCAGCGCCGGGCCATCCCGGTTTGCGCGGGTCATGGCTGACGCTCCAGCCGGGCTTCGATCCGGTCGAGCTGCCGGGTCATATGATCGAGGCGGGTTTCCAGGCGGGCCAGACGGACCGCGTCGGGCCGCGTCGCACGTTCGGCATGTTCCAGGGCGTCCAGGCGCTCTGCCGCCCGCCCGGTCCAGATCAGCGCAGCGCCCGTCTGCGCGGCGAGGGTAACGAGAAGCGCGAGGCTCACCCGCCGGTCGAGCAGCACACCGCCGGTCATCGGTCCGCCTCCACCGGCGCGAGACCGGCCAGCGCGCGCTTCTCCTCAAGGCTCAGAAAGGCGATCTCGTCGAGCCGCCGCCATTGCTCGGCCCGGTCGGCGGCGAGCGCGGGCACCTCTTCCGTACGCGGACGGATGGACGTGTCGCCAGCGTCGAAGCGCGGTCCCAGCCAGGCCGACAGCGCGTCCGCCATCTTTCGTACGAGCGGAAGCACGGTCATGCGCCAGAAGGCGATGTTGGCCTCGCGATAGTTCGCATATGTGTTGTCACCCGGAATGCCCAGCAGCATCGGGGGAACGCCCAGCGCCAGGGCGATCTCGCGCGCAGCGCCCTCGCGGGCCTCGCGGAAATCCATGTCGGCGGGGGTCAGCGACATGGGTTTCCAGTCGAGACCGCCTTCCAGGAGGAGGGGCCGCCCGGCATTGCGCGGGCCGGACTGCTCCTCCTCGAGCTGGGCCTTGAGCCGGTCGAACTGCTCGGGCGTCAGGCCCGGCCCCGATCCGCCATAGACCAGCGCGCCGGAGGGCCGGGCAGAATTGTCCAGCAGCGCCTTCTGCCAGTCGGCCCCGCCATTGTGCAGGTCGAGGGCCTGGCGCGCCGGGCCCAGCGGCGCAAGACCGTGAATGTCGTCGGTGGGGTGGAACAGGGCCAGATGCATGACCGGCAGCCACCCGTCGGCGTCGGGCCGCAGCGTACGGCGCCGGCCTCCAACCTCATGCAGCCAGCCCTCGACCCAGCCCGTGGGACCGGTCAGCGCGGTCATCCGGTCGGGGCGCAACACGAACAGACCGCCCGGCCGGGACTCGCCTGACAGGGTCACGGCCTCCAGAAACGCGTTGCCGCTGAGCTGCAGGTGCGCATAGAGCGCCTCGAGGAGGTGCGTGCCGTCACGGCCAGGCGCCGGCCGGCGCAGCAGACCGGCAAGGGCCGGGGCGTCGGTGGCCATGGGAACCGAGGCGGCCGCCTCTGCCACCAGACGAACGCAGCGATGGGCCACGGGATTGGCCAGATAACCGTCCCGGGCCAGGGCCGCTGCCGACCTCGCGCCCCATCTCGGCAACGCCGGGTGCGACAGCGCCACCAGGGCGCGGCCCGCCGATTTCCTCTCCTCGCGTCGTTGCCATGGCCACATCGAGCCTGTCCTCCACAGTCGGTCCGGACAGACTTTCTACCGGAGCGGGTGACATGTGGGATAAGCGCCGCGCTGCGCTGCGGGGTGGCGGTCGGGGGCCGAAGCGGTCTATGCCGGCGCCTTCCAGTCGCGGGGAGGCAAGGGACACGGCATGTCGGGCAAGCTGGTGGCAATCGCAAACTCGAAGGGCGGTGTGGGAAAGACGACCACCTGTGTGAGCCTGGCGGAGGCCTTCGCGGCGGAGGGTCGCAAGGTTCTCGTGGTCGACCTGGACATGCAGGCGAACGCCTCGCTTCTGGTCTTCGGGCATGGCGGCGACGAGCGCCTCTATGAGGCGATCTCCCGGAAACGGACGCTGAAGCACTATCTGGAGGACAATTTCTTCGGCGACCGCCGCGTGCCTCTGGGCGACGTGGCCATTGCGCGCGCCAGCGACGTGACCTTTCGCGGGCGTCTGCTCGACATTTCACTGGTCGCGTCGACGCCTGGCCTGCGGCGGGTGGAACGCGAGCTGATTTACGAGCTGACCGCCCAGGGGTTTGCGATGCAGGCGATCGAGAAGCGGGTCGGCAACCGGCTTCGCCAGGATTTCGACCGCCTGCGCGGAGCGTTCGACGTGATGCTGTGCGACTGCCCACCTGGCATATCCGCAATGACCGAAGCGGTCCTGACCGCCGCCGACCTGATCCTCGTGCCAACCATACCGGACTTCATGTCGACACTGGGGCTCGATCTGTTCGCCGGCGATGTGATGGCGCAGCTGGCCAAACGCGGCGCCAGCCGCAAGCCGGTGGTCATGGCGACACGCTATTCGGGCTCGCCGCACCAGCAGATCGTGCTCGAGGCCATGCGGGCGGGTGCACGCGGCCAAAACGTGCCCTACGAGATGCTGGAGACCATCGTCCCGGCCACGGCCGATTTCGCCATCGACCCGATCGCGCTTGGCCCCAGCCCGACTCTGGCGCAAAAATGGCCCAACGATGCCCTCGTGCTGATGAACGATCTGCTGACCGAAGTGAAGGATCGCCTGCAATGAGCCTGATCGTCGACGGACGTGCAGCGGTGGCTGCGATGCTTGCCCATCCCGACCGCTTCGGGCGGGTGAAGCCTGGCGACTGGGCCAGCCTGGCGGTGAAACTTGCCCGCAAGCAGGTGGCCGCCGCGGGCCAGGATGCCGACGATCTGCGGGCGATCCGCGATGCGCTGGGCGACGAGATCTTCGACAAGACGCTCGACAGTCTCAGCGCGACCCAGGCCAAGCAGCTCGCCGCGCGCGTCGACCCGGACTGCCCGGCCGACGCCAGGCGCACGGGCGCCGGCGCGCTGGCCCATGTGCGCACCGTGCTGGCCGAGGACGTGCCGCCGAAGCGCACCCGACCGCACCAGGACGACGGTGCGAACCCGACGGCGGCCCACTCGCCCGGAAGCGATGACGATGCCGACGCGGCGCCCCCGCGCAACGCCTATTTCGGGCGAAGGGCCTTCCGGACGGGCCAGTGAGGCCGGACCGGCCAGGGTGCGCATGGGCCCGCGGATGGGACTTCAGAGCCGCCGCACCCTGGGATCGCCGCCACCGTCCACGAGGAGCGCCCAGAGCACCCAGACAAGCGCGTCGACACGATCGGGAGACCCGTCCAGTCCATCGGTCCCGAACAGGCTCATCTGGGTTTCCAGGGCCTCCAGCCCGCCGGCATGGCCAACCCGGCCCTGGGCGTAGAGGGCCGAGACCGGCGCGGCGCGGTCCCGCTTCCCGACCGTCGCACGCACCAGGCGCACAGGAACCGGGCAGCCGGCGGTGTGCAGCGTGTGGCGCACCATTTCGCCGCCCTGATTGGCCTCCGCGAGGACATAATGCGCGCCCACTTCGGCCGCGAGCGCGCTGGCGCGCCGGCCCCAGTCCATCGGGCTGAGCCCCTGGGCGGTGGCGTCGGCGAGCACATGGGCGCGCGGCCCGCCCGCCTCTCCCCAGGCTCCGGCCGCCACGATCCCGCAGGCATCGGCGCCGGCCCCGAGACTTGCGGGCGGATCGACGGCAACAAGCACACGGTCAAGGCGCCCGGGCGGCGATGCGGAACGGGCCATTTCGAGCGCCTGGCGCGTGAAGAGAATCGATGCGGCCGTCTCGAGCAATTCGCCGTCCAGTTCCTGACGGCCAAGATCGGTGCCGCCATAGGCGCGGGTCACCTCCGCCAGGAACCCCGGGGCCAGATGGTCGGCATTGTCCACGGTCCTCGCCCGCGTCACGACCGTGGAGGGTGCGGCCACCAGGCTGCGGATGAGCGGCACCGGACGCGGCGTCGTGGTGACCACGGCGCGCGGCGTGGTCCCGATCCGGAGCGCCATCTGCAACATGTCCCAGGTCGGTCGGGCGCGGCTCCAGGCAGCGGCCTCGTCGCACCAGGCCGCATCGAACTGCGGTCCGCGGAGACTGTCGGGGTCCTCGGAGGAAAACACATGCGCCTCGGCATCGTTGTCCCAGACCAGACGACGGCGGGAGACCTCGTAGCGGGGAAGCGCCTCGCCGCAGGCAGCCGCCACCGCCTTAAGCCCGGAGACGCCCTCGATCATCACCTCGCGCACGTCGAGGAGCGTTGGCCCCACAAGCGCCATCCGTCCGCAGCCGCCATGGCGCGCGGCGAACCGCAGCCACTCGGCACCCGCCCGCGTCTTTCCTGCGCCGCGCCCGGCCAGGAAAAGCCAGGTGCGCCGGGCCCCACGAGGCGGGCGCTGGCTCGGTCGTGCCGTGGCCAGAAAGGGCGTATCGGCCAGCCAGGCGGCCTTGCCCGGTGAGGGGGCGAACAGATTGCCCGAGCCTGCGGTATCCGGTGGCGGAACAAGGTCCTGAGCGTGCCAGACATCCCAGGCCCAGCCGGCGAGCATATCGTCTGAATGCATGATTTCCATGCAGGCCAGCATGGTGCGTGGACACCGCGACCCGGACCCGATCCCGACCCGTCGCGGGCAGGCCGGGTCATGACACGGGACACGTTGACAGATGCGGTAAACGGCGAAATGACCCGATCGGGGGATGGCGCTGCAGGTAGAGGACTTCGATCCGCCATGAGACCACATACTTGGGGAAGTTGCCTGTCGGTCAGCCTGACCATCGGTGTCGTTGCGGGTCTGGTTTCCGCTGTGGCCATGACGGGGACGGGTCTTGAACTCGCAGCGGGCTTTGGCGGTGTCGCGATGGGATTGCTGGCCGGACTGGCCATGCTCCGCCCGCCAGGCGAGCCGGGCCAGGACGACCGCCGGGCGAACTGAACCGTCCGCCTCCACACGATGACGAAGTGACCGCCGCCCGACCGGTTGACCCTTTGCACGCCAGTGCGGCGCCCGCGCCCACCGGACTCGTGCCTTGGTGTTCTCCTCGGATTGTCGGGATCAGCCGATCGGGTCGGCCGTGGAATAGTGCAACACCGCCGGGATGACGGAGGATGGTTTCGCGAGGGGTCGGCATGTCGCGATCCTGGCACGCGCGCTCCTGCTGGAACGCGAGGGGCAATCGCTCGGTCGACCGCATGCCGATACCCTGACAGGGTCGAAGCACGCGAACATGAAGGAATTGCGCTGCAACGCCGCTGACGGCGTATGGCGCATCGCCTTCGCATTCGATCCCGACCGGCAGGCGATTCTGCTTGTCGGCGGGGACAAGTCGGGCGGCAGCGAGAAGCGCTTCAGCAGACTCAGCGCCGCCGGCAGGCTTGGACCCGTACGATGATAGACGAACCGTAGCCGCAACCCGCGTCGCCGTTCGGATTCGCCGGGGGTGATAGAGACGCTGGGCCCATGGCCGGCGCATCTTCCTAACGCGAACCGGTGCCCGCCTCGCTTGAAAATGCTCGAGCCTCGCCTGGCGCATTTTCCTGACGCGAACCGGTGCCCGCTTCGCTTGAAAATGCGCGGGCCCCGCGCAGGGCGAGGGCGAGGTCGGCGATCAGGTCGTCTGGGTGCTCGAGCCCGACCGAAAGCCGGATCAGGCCTTCCGTGACGCCGGTGCGCCGGCGCACCTCGGGCGGTACGCCCGAATGGGTGGTCGAGGCCGGATGGCAGGCAAGGCTCTCCGTGCCGCCCAGGCTGACGGCCAGCTTGAACAGGCTCAACGCGTTGAGCAGGCGGAAGGCCATCTCGCGATCCGCCTCGATCACGAAGGCAAACGTGGAGCCCGGCCCACGGCACTGGGCCTCGTAGACGGCCTTGTGAGCAGGATCGGTGAAGGCCATGGGGTGCAGGACGCGCACCGGCAGGATCTCCTGGCGCATCAGCCATTCGGCCACCCGGGTGCCGGTCTCGGCGGCACGCTCCATCCGCAGGGTCAGGGTCTCCATCGACCGAGACAGCATCCAGGACGAATGCGGGTCGAGCTGGAACCCGAATGCGCTGCGGGTCAACCGGATGGGGGCTAGGTGCGCCTTGGCACCGGTCAGGCCGCCGGCGACCAGATCGCTGTGGCCGCCGACATATTTCGTCAGGGAGTACACGCAGATGTCGATCCCGTGCGCCAGGGGCGACTGGAAGACCGGCCCCATGAGCGTGTTGTCGCAGACCAGAAGCGGGCGTGCGACGCCCCGTGCCGCGGCCCAGTCGTCGGTCACCCGGCGCGCCATGGCCAGATCGACCAGGGCATTGGTGGGGTTGGCCGGCGTTTCGAGGTAGACCAGGCGCACCGGTCCCGCCTCGGCCGCGCTGTCGAGCGCCTGGCGCAGGGACGCGTCCGATACGCCGTCGTCGAAGGCCACCGGCCGCACGCCCCAGGCCGAGAGCGCCTTGCCCAGCAGGGTCTCGGTCCCGCCATAGAGGGGCGTGTAATGCACGACCGCATCGCCGGGCCGGCAGTAGGTAAGGAACACCGACGCGATGGCCGCCATGCCCGACGCGGTCACGAGGGCGGTCTCCGCGCCATCGGCCAGGGCCAGGCGGTCCTCGACGATCTCGGTGTTAGGGTGGTTGAACCGGCTGTAGACCAGGCCGCCTGCACCCTGCCCCTCAGGTGCGGGCGTGCGCCCGGCGACCACATCGAAAAAGGCCGCGCCCTCCTCTGCCGACGTGAAGGCGAAGGTGGAGGTCAAGAAGACGGGCGGCTTGACCGCACCCTCAGACAGGGCCGGATCATAGCCATAGGTGGTCATCTGGGTGGATACGTGCAGCCTGTGTCCGTCCAGGTGGGTGCGCCGGAAGGAACGCGTCTCGGTCATGGGACTCTCCCAGATGTTGCCGTTTGGGAAACACCTACCACGAAATCGCGGCGCCTGCGCAGGAAAGTCCACCATCCCCAGAGGGTGAGAGACAGAACGACACCCCCGAGCCACGAACCGCGCATGATCATGCCTGAGGAGAACGCGTCGCGCAGGGGGCGCTGACGTTGGGGCGGGATTTGACGGATGCCCTGGCCTGGCGCCAAATCCGCAGCCAGCACAGACCCGAAACAGCCAAGGGGAGGAACACCATGTCGGACCGGCCAGACAGCGTAGGTCAGGAAGTCCTGTTTGAAGTCGAGAACCATGTCGCGCAGGTGATTCTGAACCGGTCCGACAAGCGCAATGCGGTCAACGGCGCCGTCGCCCAGGCCATGGACTGGATCGTCAAGGCGATCGACGCCGACACCGACATCCGCGTCGCGGTCCTGTCCTCGAGCACGGAGGGCACGTTTTCCGCCGGCGCCGATCTGGCGGAAATTTCCAGGGGCAACGGCGCCTCGCTCAGCACGAAGGCAGGCGGGTTTGCAGGCTTCGTCTTTGCCGAACGCGCGACGCCCTGGATCGCGGCGGTGCGCGGGAATGCCCTGGCCGGCGGCTGCGAGCTGGCGCTGGCCTGCGACATGATCGTGGCGTCGGATACGGCGAAGTTCGGCCTGCCGGAAGTGAAGCGGGGTCTGTTCGCCGGTGCCGGTGGCGTCTACCGGCTGCCGCGCGCACTGCCGCGTGCCATCGCGCTCGAAATCGTCGCGACGGGCGACCCGCTGGACGCCGAACGGGCCTATGCGCTGGGCCTGGTCAACCGGCTGGTTCAAGTGGACGAGGTCCTGCCCACCGCCAACGCCCTGGCCCAGGCCATCGCCGTCAATGCGCCCCTGTCGGTGGCCGAGAGCCTGCGGGTCGCGAAACTCGCCTTCGATCTTCCAGAGGACGAATTGATCAAGGTATCGAACAAGGCGTCCGCGAAAGTCTTCTCCAGCGAAGACGCCAAGGAAGGCCCCCGCGCCTTCCTGGAGAAGCGCGCCCCGAACTGGACCGGACGCTAGCCGACATTGCTGGCCGACGGGTGCGGCGGCCAGCACCGGCCAGCACCGGCCAGCACCGGCCAGCACCGGCCAGCACCGGCCAGCAAAGCTAACGGCGCAAGGCGGCCATCCGATCAAGGGTGGCCGCGAACTCCGCCATGGTCTCGTCGAAGATGTCGGCGACCGATTTCACCTCGTGGATCCGGCCGGCAACCTGACCCGTCAGGGCGATCCCCGCTTCCAGGTCGCCGCCGAAATAGACGTCCTGGGTGCGCGCGAACTCACCGAAGATGTTGTCGGTGCCCTCTGCCTCGAGCCGTGTCGTGCGCTCGGTTCGCAGCGCCCGCAGGGCCGGCCCCGGACCGGACCGGTTGAGAAACACAGTGTCCGTCGACCCCGCCTCGACGATGGCACGCTTCCAGTTTTCATGCACCGGGCTCTCGACGCTGGACAGGATCCGCGTGCCCATCAGCACACCTTCCGCGCCGAGGGCGAAGGCGGCGGCCATGGTGCGCCCGTCGCAGATGCCGCCGGCTGCGACCACGGGCACATCCACGGCCTCGCAGACCTCCGGGATCAGCACCATAGAGGCGACATCCTTCGGGTTCTTGAAGCCGCCGCCCTCGCCCCCTTCCACGATCAGGCCATCGACGCCGGCGTCTACAGCGCGCAGCGCACCCGCCAGGTTGGGGACCACGTGGAAGACGGTGAGCCCGGCCGACTTCAGCATCTGCGTGTACTTCATGGGGTCGCCTGCAGACGTGGTGACGAACCGCACCCCCTGATCGATCACGAAGCGCACAATGTCCGGATCGCGGACGAAGGCCTGCGCGACGTTCACCCCGAACGGGCGATCGGTGAGCGTCCGCATGCGCAGGATTTCCTCGCGGATCACGTCGAGCTCGCCCGAAGAGGTCTCGATGATGCCCATGCCGCCCGCATTGGACACTGCCGCCGACAGGGGCGCGCGGGCGATCCAGCCCATGGCCGCCTGGATGATCGGTTTCTCGATGCCCAGCATCTCGGTCACGCGTGTGGTTGGGGTCATGTGTCCTCCCGGGGTTCTCTGACGCTCTGAAGGCGCTGCGACTGGCCATCGGCGGAACCGACTGCGGCTCGCAATAAAGGCCCGCCATGGACGACCGCGCAAGTCCGCGCGAACCCGCGCCCGGCGGCGACGAGACGATCCCAAGCCGGCGCATGCGTAACAAATACGATTAGTTGTATTTTTTATTAACTAACCTTTCGGGTTGCATTTTCTAGCCCTTTGGCTAGCACTCGCAAGGGAGCGCAGACACGGAGCGGAGGGCGTCATGGCGGACGGACATCAACCCGGGAAACGGCAGCGGACCGAAGGCTTCCTGCCCATGGCCCTCGCAAGTGCGGTGGGTTTTGGCCTCAGTTCCCGTGCGGACGCCCAGGTCGAAGGCGGTCTCATCCTTGTGGAAAGCCTGGAGGGGGTGGCCAGTGTCAGCCGGCTCGCCGACGGCGCGCTCTCGATCGTGATGGCGACCGGGGAGACGATCGTCGTTCCTGCAACGGCGGTGGCCGAAGTCGGCGGCGCGCTGGCGATCGCCGAGGCGACGGCCGCCTCGCTCGGACTTCAGGCCGCGGCGGGTGCCGCGGTGGCGACGGGCGGCCTCACCGCCGGGACCGTCGCACTCGGCGCCGGCGGTGCCATTGCCGGTGCGGCCGTGGTCGAGGAGGTCGCCGATGATGGCGACGACACCCCGCCCGCCGAAACGCCGGATGCCGAGGCCCCCTCGAACGCCGTTCCGCAGATCACCTCGCCCGCCGATGTCAGCGTTGCGGAAGGCATCGAGGCGGGAGATCCCGTCCACACCCTCACCGCCACCGATGCCGATGGCGACACATTATCCTACGCGCTCACGGGCGAGGATGCAGACGCCTTCACCCTCGATCCGGACACAGGCGTGCTGACCTTTGTCGAGACACCCGACCATGAGGATCCCGCCGACGCTGACGGTGACAATGTCTACAACATCACCGTCACGGTCGACGACGGCCAGGGGACGACGGAGGGGACGACGGAGGGGACGCCCGCCAGCCAGGACCTGACCGTCACCGTCACCGACGTGGACGAGGCGCCCGAGCTGACGGTAACCCAGATCGTCACGTCGGTCGCGGAGAATACCCCCAGTGCCGTGATCGCCAGGGTCGAGGCATCGGATCCGGAGGGTGCGGACCTTGAGGTCACCCTCTCCGACACGGACAATTTCGCCTATGATGCCCAGACCGGTGTCATCACGCTTGTCACGGCACAGGATCACGAGACCACAGCGAGCCTGCCCCTCACCGTCACCGTCTCCGATGGCGTCAACCCGGACGTGACCCGCTCCCTGATCGTAACCGTTACCAACGTGGACGAGGCGCCGGCGCTGACGGTGACGCAGACGGAGACCGTCACGTCGGTCGCGGAGAACAGCGCCGCCACGGTGATCGCCACGGTCAGCGTGTCGGACCCGGAGGGCGACTCGCTCACCGTCACCCTCTCCGACACGGACAATTTCGCCTATGATGCCGACACCGGTGTCATCACGCTGCGTGCGGATCGCAATTACGAGGCGCTCACCGCCAATGGCGGAAGCAATGCTCTAGCCCTCACCGTCAGCGTCTCCGACGGCACCAACACCGCCAGCCAGAACCTGACCGTCACCGTTACCGACGTGGACGAGGCGCCGGCGTTTACGGGGACTGAGGTGTCCGTGGACGTCGCCGAAGGCACGACCACGGTCGGCTATACGCCGTCCGTGACCGACCCAGAGGGCGCGGACCTGACCTACAGCCTCACAGGGGACGATGCCGGCCTGTTCAGCGTCGACACCTCAACCGGCGCGATCACGTTCAACACCGCGCCCGACTTCGAGGTCCCGGGCAACAGCAACAGCAACAGCAACAACGCGTATCTTCTTACCGTCACCGTCTCCGATGGCACCAACACCGCCAGCCAGAACCTGACCGTCAACGTTACCAACGTGGACGAGGCGCCGGCGTTTACGGGGACTGAGGTCACCGCCGTGGTGGGCGATGGTCCGCTCTATACCGCTGTCGCAACGGATCCGGAGGGCGGAACGGTCACCTACAGCCTCGATACCGCGGCGGTGGATGAGGATCACGCCCTGTTGGCCATCGACGCCAGTACCGGCGCTGTAACCCTCCAGCCGGGAGCGGACCTCACCGGAAAGACGCAGCTCGACTTCACCGTTATCGCCACGGATGGGGCGAATTTATCTGCCACCCAGACCGTCACGCTCAAGGGCGCAAATCTAACCGTCGGCTCGGGCGGGACCGCCAACGGCACGATCCTGGGCGACACCTTCACCGTCTCCGACGCCGGCTTCACCTCCATCGACGGCGGCGACGGCACGGATACGGTGATCTTAGAGGTCCAAGGCGCCATCTCCGTTGCCCAACTGTCCGGCATCGAGACGGTGGACCTCTCGGATGAAGGCCAGCAGACTCTTGTGGTTGAAAGCCTGGAAGACCTCGTCGCCAGTGTTGGTAACGACGGAACGTTGAACGTGGTCGCATCGGAGTCTGGCGATCTGCTTCAACTCGGAATCGGGTTCGATTTCACAACCGACAGCGGTACCCGGACGGTGACATACTCCGCCGACACGGATCTTGACGGGACTGACGAGACGGCCTCTATCAACCTCGACGCGAATATCGGGATTTTCCTTGGCGGCACGTCCGATCCTGACTACTTCGCACTGGATGCAGAGCTGCTGGCCTTCATTGACGGTATCCACGGGTTCGATGGCCTCGACACGGTGCAGCTCGCCGGCGACCTGACCACGCTCGACCTCACCGCTACCGGCGCCCCGACGCTCATCAGCATCGAGGCCTTCGACCTCGCCACCGACACCGGCGCCCAGACGTTGAAGATCATGGTCAGCGACGTGACGCACCTCGTGGGGGCTAACGGCACGCTGACCATTGACGGATCCGCAGGCGATACACTGGTCCTGACCGGCCTCGCGGTGGGGGCGGGCAGCGTGCCTATGGGACCAGATGATGGCTATCTCCTCTACAATCTGGGCCAGAACCAGGGAACCTTGCGGGTTAAGCAGGACGTCACCGTACAGGCCGAAGGGCTCACCTATACCGTCGACACTGCGACAGAATACACCGGCACCTTCGGTAACGACACCTTCAACGTTTCCGTCACGGACTTCACCTCCATCGACGGCGGCGACGGCACGGACACGGTGGTGCTGACGGGAATGGAGTTCGAGCTGGACCTTCGCACGAGCGTGACGCTCACCAGCATCGAGGTCTTCGACCTCTCCGAATTTGAAGAGCAGACGCTGACGCTCTCGGTCGCGGATGTGACCGGCCTCGTAGGGGCTGGCGGCACGCTGACCGTCACGGGCACGGTGGATGACGGCGTCACGGTCATCATCGACTCCACGGTCACAGGTACGAGTGGCACGGCAGGCGCGGTCGGCACGGCGGACGAGGGCTTCACACTCTACGACCTCGGCGGCGGTCCGACGCTGCGGGTCTCCGGCTTCGACGCGGACGATGTGACCTTCGTGGGCGCGAGCTTCACGGTCGGCTCGGGCGGGACCGCCAACGGCACGATCCTGGGCGACACCTTCAACGTCTCCGACGCCGGCTTCACCTCCATCACCGGCGGCGCCGGCACGGACACGGTGGTGCTCGAAGTCGACCTCGACCTCACCGCCGAGGGTGCCCCGACGGTCACCAGCATCGAGGCGTTCGACCTCTCCGCCGCCGGCGCGCAGACGCTGACGCTCGACGCAACGGCCCTGAGCGCGCTCGTAGGGGCTGGCGGCACGCTGTACGTGACGCCCGGCAGCCTCAATGGCAGCAGCGGGGACACCCTCGCCGGGCTGGCGGACATCCTGACCATTGCGAACACCCCCTCTTCCGAGGAGGATCTGGACGGCGACGGCACCAACGAGCTCTACCTTGTCTTTGACGCGGATCTCGGAGCCGACGCCCTCGGCAACCGCACCACTGCGACCGTCAAGGTGCGCCAGGGCACGATCGTGGAGGGGTTCGGCATCGCGCGGTTCGGCACGAACAACGGCGAACAGGTCAATGGCAGCGGATCACTCCAGGACGTCATTCTCGGTCTCGGCGGAAACGACGACCTCCGCGACACTGGCGGCGGCGACAGTATCTTCTTCGGCGGTGACGGAGATGATTTCATCGCCGCGGAGAACGTCGGCGGGCAGGCTTATGGCGGTGCAGGCAACGACAGTATCCGGATCGGCTTCGTGGATACAAACTCCGACCAGGTGAACGATCTCGTCTACACCAAGCTCGATGGCGGAGCGGGAGACGACTTCCTCATCCTGAACAACGCCTCGATCGACCTGGACAGCCTCGTCGACGCAGGTGTCGTGAGTAATTTCGAAGTGCTGAGCCTCACCCGTATCGATGCCACGCTGGCCATCGACACAGACTTCGTCGCGGACATGACGGATAGTGGCAACACCCTGACCGTCATCGGCGAGGCAGCAGATACGGTCACGCTGTCCTCTGCCTTCAGTTCCACGGAGACGAGGGTAGATGAAACCTTCGAATGGCAAGGCAGCACATGGTCCGGTGACGTCACCGACTACACCGCGACCGTCGGCGAGGTGACCTATACGGTCAGGATCGCCGAAGTCATTTACACGACAATCGAGAACTTGGCGCCGGAACTGACGGTGACGCAGACCGCCACGTCGGTCGCGGAGAACAGCGCCGACACGGAGATCGCCACGGTCAGCGTGTCGGACCCGGAGGGCGACCCGCTCACCGTCACCCTCTCCGACACGGACAATTTCGCCTATGATGCCCAGACCGGTGTCATCACGCTTGTCACGGCACAGGATCACGAGACCACAGCGAGCCTGCCCCTCACCGTCACCGTCTCCGATGGCACCAACACCGCCAGCCAGAACCTCACCGTCACCGTCACGGACGTGAACGAGGCGCCGGCGTTTGAAGACCCCAACGTGTTCGCAGTTGCGGGCAGTAGCATGTTATTCTCCTCTCAAGCAGAGGATCCGGAGGGCGGAACGGTCACCTACAGCCTCGCTACCGGGCAGGATAACGACCTGTTGGTCATCGACGCCAGTACCGGTGCTGTAACCCTCGCGGGCGGCGCGGACCTCACCGGAAAGACGCAGCTCGTCTTCACTATTATCGCCACGGATGCAGGCGAGCTCTCCGGCGCTCAGACCGTCACGCTCACGGGCGAAAATCTAACCGTCGGCTCGGGCGGGACCGTCACCGGCACGTTCCTGGGCGACACCTTCAACGTTTCCGTCACGGACTTCACCTCCATCACCGGCGGCACCGGCACGGACACGGTGGTGCTCGAAGTCGACCTCGACCTCACCGCCGAGGGTGCCCCGACGCTCACCAGCATCGAGGCGTTCGACCTCGCCACCGACACCGGCGCGCAGACGCTGACGCTCTCGGTCGCGGATGTGACCGACCTCGTGGGGGCTGGCGGCACGCTGACCATTGACGGGACAGTGGATGATCGGTTGGTGGTCGTTGGTGACGCCGTCCAAGGCACAGATGGAACCGGCGATGATGCGGGCTTCACACTCTACGAGCTAGGCGGCGGTCCGACGCTGCGGGTCTCTGAAGCGCTGGTACCTTTCTTCTCCGATGTGGCGACGGGTGGTTCGCTGACTGGCGGCGCGGAAGATGACACCTTCACGGTCGGGGTCGCGGACTTCACCTCCATCACCGGCAGCGACGGCACGGATACGGTGGTGCTGGCAGTCGACCTCGACCTCACCGCCGAAGGTGCCCCGACGGTCACCAGCATCGAGGCGTTCGACCTCGCCACCGACACCGGCGCGCAGACGCTGACGCTGACGTCCGATCAGGCGCTTGACCTGGCCTGGGACCATGACAGTGACGACAGCACGCCGCCCCGGTTCACCCTCAACGCCAATGCCGGCGACGCGCTGGACCTCCTGTCGAGTGGAACGGGTGACGAAGTCTGGATCATAGATCGCACGGCTGTTGACTCTGACGAGCTCGTCGCATTTACGAACTTTAATGATTCAGCCAAGTCCTTTTCGGTTCTCGTCACAGGCGGCATGGCAAATACCGTCGCCTCTCAATTGACATGGCGATCGGGGGCGGCAGCGACCTCATCTGGCGTGTTGTTCCAGGACGGGCCGGACATCGTCTCTGTTGACTTTGGGGCGACAGACGGCACCCGGATATTATTTCTCCAAAAGTTTACCAACCCAAACCCAGGCACGTTCGACCTCGCCGATGCGTTCGCCAATGGTGAGGTCAGCTGGGCGAATTTCAGCGAGATACGAACTTTATCTATCTCATCTCTGATCCTGTCGGTCGAAGACTTACGCACGCTCTCGCCAGATAACGGTGTTGAATTTGGTATTAACGCAGGCAATCGTCTGACTGTGATCATTGACGAAAGCGTGACGACGCTAGACGGCACCCAAACCGCTGGGAGAACCGTGTTTGACCTCGGCACGGGACAGACATTATTCAGCGTGCAGACAGCACGCGTCGAAGCGGGCGACGTAACCTTCCTGGGCGCAAGCGTCACGGTCGGCTCGAGCGACACCGCCAACGGCACGATTCTGGACGACACCTTCACGGTCGGGGTGTCGGACTTCGACACAATCAACGGCGGTAACGGCACGGACACGGTGGTGCTGACGGGAGCGGACTTCGTGCTCGACCTTAGCTCGAGCGGGACGCTCTCCAACATCGAAGCGTTCGACCTCGCCACCGACACCGGTGCGCAGACGCTGAACACAACCTACGCCCTTCTAACGGATGACACAGACCTTGAAGCTCAAACGATTAATCCCATCAGTAATGAATTGGACATCACAAATATCGCCGTTAACTCGGCCCGTGATTATCGCCTTATCACAATCGATGGAGGCGCGAACGACACTTTTAATATTGACGAGATCACAGACTCATACGTTGATGCCGATGGAAAATTATACATATATGAAGACGCAGATGGAGATTCTTATTACTATATTTCTGGTAATATATCTCTGGAAGACGGTCTTCCAAATGTAGAAATACTTGTCTCGACGGATATCATTTCGGATTTGGGGGACTTTCAAAGTCTCTAACCTATGTCGATGTTTCGTCCTCTTCTGCCCCATCACGGGATTGCGGCCGGGTTCAGCCTGGTCGCGAACCTGCTGCTGCTGGTGTCGCCGCTCTACATGCTCCAGGTCTATGACCGGGTGCTTGTGTCGGGCTCGCGGGCGACGCTGATCCTGCTCAGCGGGCTCGCCCTCGGTCTGCTGGTCGCCTATGGCTTTGCCGAGGCCGGCCGGCGGCGCGCCATGGCGATGGCGGGCGTCGATCTGGGCCAGGCGCTGGGGCCAAGGCTGCTTCGCATGGATCTCATGGAGACCGACGCCAGCGGCCGGGCGCGGAAGGATTTCGGCGATCTCGGCACGCTGCAGACCTTCCATGCCCAGGGGCTGGTCCTGCCCCTGCATGACCTGCCCTTCACCCCGATGTTCCTGGCGGCCATGTTCCTGATCCACCCCTGGATCGGCTGGCTCGGCGTGGCGGGCGCGCTCGTCCTGCTCGCGCTTGCGACCCTGTCCGACCTCACCTCACGGGCCACCGTGCGGGCCGCCACCGAGGCGGAGCTGACCAGCCAGGCCTTCGTCCAGACCGCCGCGCGCCAGCAGGCGGCCATACAGGGCCTCGGCATGGGCGCGGGCGTGGAGACGCTCTGGCGCCGGTTTGCCGGGCGGGCCGCGCACCTCTCCCTGGGGGCGACCCAGGCCAGCGGGGCGCTCGCCGCATCGGCACGGGCGCTGCGGAACCTGCTTCAGGTGATGGCGCTGGGCCTCGGCGCCTGGCTTGTGTTGGCACAGCAGACGACCCCCGGCGCCATCGTTGCCGGCTCGATCCTGCTGGGCCGTGCGCTGGCGCCGATCGACCAGTCCGTGGGCGCCTGGCGGGCGCTGGTCAAGGTGTGCCAGGCCGCCCAGAGCCTGCGGGCACGGTTCTCCGAGGCCGATGCGTCGCCCGAGGCGATGACGCCCCTGCCCCGGCCGGCACCGGTCCTCAAGCTCGACTCGCTCGGCATCGCGCCACCCGGACGGCCCTCCCCCCTCGTGCCGAAATTCTCCCTCACCCTGACTGGCGGCACCGTTGTGGCGCTTGTCGGGCCGAGCGGTGCGGGCAAGTCGACCCTGCTGACGACGCTGGCCGGGGTCTGGCGCCCGCATGACGGAACGGTCAGCCTCGGCGGCCGCGACATGCATCTCTGGCCGGCCGACGATCGCGGGCGGCATGTAGGCTATGCGCCCGACACCGCGGATCTCCTGCCAGTGACCGTCGGACAGAACATCGCCCGCCTGGCCAGGGTCGAATGCGGCGAGGTGTATCGCCAGGCACACGCCCTCGGCCTGCACGAGACGCTGCTTGGCCTGCCCTTGGGCTACGACACCCCGGTCGGTCCCGGTGGGGCGATGCTGTCGGCGGGCCAGCAGCAGGGCGTGAGCCTGGCGCGCGCCTTCCTGGGCGATCCTGTGCTTCTGCTCCTGGACGAACCGTCGACCCATCTCGATGAGGTGCGGGTGACGGCGCTGTGCCGCGAGATCGCCGCGGCCAGGGCACGCGACGCAATCGTCATCCTCGCCACCCACGATCCGCGTCTCATCGACGTCGCCGACCAGGTCGTGCTCTTCGACCCGCCGAGCCTGCAACGCCTCTCCGCCAAGGCGTTCCGCGAACGGCGCGGGAGCAAGGTGCCGGTCTCCATTCCCGCAAGCGAGCTGGGCTGATGCGCGACCGCGAATCCCCGCCACCCCCTCCCGCCGCCTCGCCGGCCCCTTCTGCGGCGCCCGCGCCGGCGGCCCCGACGCCAACCGGGCCAGTCGCGGGCGAGGCAAAGTCGGCCACCGCCCGCCTGCTCGGCGACGCGACGGTCCTGATATCCGGCCTGGTCTGCCTTGTGGCATTCGGCGGCTTCATGGCATGGGCGGCCCTTGCGCCCCTGGCCGAAGGGGTCGTGGCTACGGGCCGCGTCGTGGTGGCGGATGACCGGAAGGTGGTACAGCACCTGGAGGGCGGGCTGATCGAGGCCATCCATGTGGCGGAAGGCGACCGCGTGCGCGCCGGCGATGTCCTCGTCAGCCTGACCAGCGTCAGCGCGCTTGCCGGACGCGACCAGATCGTCCAGCGGCTGGCCAGCCTGCGGGCTGGCGTGGCCCGCGCCGATGCCCTGCTGCTGGGACTGCCGCAGCTCGCCTTGCCCCGTCCGGAACTGGACGAGCTGGACGACGCAGCCTGGGAGGAGATCGTGCGGCGCCAGACCGCCCTCTTCCGTGACCAGCGCCTCGCCCACCGGGCAGCGCTCGACCTCCTGGCGAGCCGTCGCGACGGCCTGCGCGTCACGCTCGACAATCTGGCGGCCGAACGCCAGGTGACCGACGACAGCCTCGCCCGGGTCGCCGAGGACCTGGCGCTGAAACGTCAGCTTCTCGACGAACAGCTCATCGAGCGCGACCAGGTGACGGCGCTGCAGCGCGAGGAGAGCCAGCTCCGCGCCGAGGCGGCGGGCCTGCAGACGCGACTGGACGAGGCCCGCGCCGCCCTGTCGGGCGTCACCCAGGAGATCCGCCAGACCGAGGCGCGCTTTCGCGAGGCGGTGAGTGCGGAGCGGCTGGAAAGCCTGGAAGACGCCAGCCGCCTGACGGAGGAGCTCGGCGCGGCGCAGGATGTGGTCAACCGCACTCTGGTGGTGGCTCCGCAATCGGGCAAGGTGCTCAACCTCGCCTTCCGCACCGTGGGCGGCGTGGTCGGTCCCGGCGAACCGATCCTGGAAATCGTGCCGGAGGACGACACGCTGGTCGCCCTGCTGGAGATCCTGCCCACCGACCGTGACGATGTCGCCCCCGGCCAGGTGGTCCGCGCGCGGCTGTCGGGCATGGACAGCTGGGCGTCAGTGCCGATCGAGGGCGACGTCCTGGACGTCAGCGCGGACCTGAAGACCTCAGCCGACGGTCGGTTCAGCTTTTACGAGGCCCGGGTGACCCTTGCAGCACGGCCCGAGGGCGAGACCCCGCCACGTCCGGGGATGCCGGTCGAGGCGTTCATCGAGTCCGGACGCACGCGCACGCTGTTCGATTATCTGCTCGAGCCCATCGTCGCCACCTTCCGCCGCGCCGTGCGCGAATAGGTACACCGCTCATGTCCCCCCTTTACCGATACCTGTCCGGCCGATGCCGGGGCGTGCTTGCAATGGCCGGTTTGGCCAGCCTCGCCGTGACGGCGCCGGGGGCTGACTTGTCAGCCGCGTGGGCGCAGGGTGTCGCTGGATCCGGGACCGGCACGGCACGGATCGCGCCTGCCGCGCCCGGCACCTGCGTCAATCTGGACAATGCCGTGCGTACCGGCCTGGTGGCCAGCCCCGCGCTGGGCGAAGCGGAGGCGGCCGTCCAGGCGTCTGCGGCCCGGCTGGACCAGATCCTTGCCGCCGGGCGACCCCAGCTTTCGGTCTACTCGCGCGCGGCGGACGGCGAGATCGGCCTGACCACCGGGCGGACGGACAACCAGGCCGGCGTCGTCGTCAGCTATCGCCTGTTCGATTTCGGCAAGACCCGGTTCCAGCGCCTGGCGGCGGAGGCCCGTCTGGCCGCCTCCCGCGCCGGACGCCAGGAAAGCCGTCTGGAGGAAGCCGCCGCCATCGCCGAGGCCTTCCTCAACGTTCTGGAGGCCCGCGAGGCCCTGGCAGCGGCCGAAGCGCGGGAAGCCCGGTTCGAGGCCCTGGCCGGCGACCTGCCGCGCCAACTGGAAACCGGTGTGGTGACCGCCCAGACCGCTGCAGGCATCCGCGCCGATGTGGCTGTGGCGCGGGCAAACCGCGTGGATGTGGCCCTCAGCCTGTCCGAAGCCGAGGTGCGTTTTCACACGCTCATCGATGCACGGATCGACGCCTGCCCGGGCACGGATGATGTGGATGCCCTGCTGGTCGGGCGTCTGCCGCCCCCCGATGCGGATCTGGAAGGCGTGGCCCTCGACGCCTCGGCCCGCCGGGCACGCCTGAAGGCCGAGGAAGCTGCGGCCCGAAACGAGGTCATCCGCGCCAAGCGGGCCAACCTGCCGACCCTGGACGTCGAAGCCGCCGCCGCTCAGGTCTATGATGAGGTGCTGGAGACCTGGAATGACGGAAACCGCATCGGCCTCGCCTTCTCCACGCCCCTTTACTCCGGTGGCGGGCAGCTTGCGCGCACGGCGGAAGCGCGGGCCGAAGTCCGCACGGCCGAACTCAACCGGGCGCGGCTCGAACGGGACCTGCGTGAGGCGGTCCGTCTGAACCGCGCCAGGCTGGTCGCCGCTGCAGGGCTGGCGGACGCACGGATCGCGGCGCGTGACAGTCTGGACGTGGAACGCCAGGCGCTCGGCAGGGCATTCGAACTGGGCCAGACCCCCTATCGCGAGGTTGCCCGCGCGGAGGCGGACTACCAGGCCGCCGTCATGGACGCGATCGAGGCGACCTATGCGGCCCGTCAGGCGCGCCTTGCCCTGCTTTACCTCGTCGACCGTATTCCAGGCGCCGACACGCCCGAGCGCGCGGACTGAGGCCGACGGATCAGATCGCCGTAAGGGCCTGGTCCAGGTCGGCGATGATGTCGTCCACATCCTCTATGCCGACCGACAGGCGAACCGTGTCGGGCGCGGCCCCGGCCGCGGTCTTCTGGGCATCGGTGAGCTGGCTGTGCGTGGTGGAGGCCGGGTGGATGATCAGGGACCGCGTGTCGCCGATGTTTGCCAGATGACTGAACAGCCTGGTGCCTGCCACGAGCTTCACGCCGGCTTCATGCCCGCCCTTGAGCCCGAAGGTGAACACCGCACCGGCGCCCCGCGGAAGATAGGTCCTTGCCCGGGCCTGGTGCGGATCGCCGTCCAGCCCGGCATAGCGGACCCAGGCCACTTTCGGATGCGCCTGCAGCCAGCGCGCAACCGCCAGGGCGTTGTCGCAATGCTTCTGCATGCGCAGGGGCAGCGTCTCGCAGCCCGTGAGGAGCAGGAACGCATTCATCGGCGACAGGGCCGGCCCCAGATCCCGCAGCGAGAAGGCCCGCGCGGCGATGGCGAACGCAATGTCGACCTCCGCGTGTTGAGGACCCAGGGGCATGGCGCCAAAGGCATCCGCGAACACGAGGCCATTATAGAAGGCCTGCGGCTGGGTCATGGTCGGGAACTTCGCCGCATGCGCCTTCCAGTCGAAGCGGCCGGCGTCGACGATCATCCCGCCGATGGAATTGCCATGCCCCCCGATGAACTTGGTCAGGGAATTCACCACGATATCCGCGCCATGCTCGATCGGCCGGCAGAGATACGGCGACGCCATGGTGTTATCGACGATGTAGGGAACACCGGCATCATGGGCGATTTTCGCCACGGCGGCCATGTCGGTAACCAGGCCGCCCGGATTGGCCAGGCTTTCGGTGAACACGGCCCGGGTGCGGTCATCGATTGCCGCCGCAAAGCTCTCCGGCGCGTCGATATCGGCCCAGGCGACCTCCCAGCCGAACTTCTTGAAGGCGTGGGTCAGCTGGTTGATCGATCCACCATAGAGCTGCCGGGCCGCCACGATCCTGGTGCCGGGTTCCATCAGCACATGGGCGCACAACATCTGGGCGGCGTGTCCCGACCCGACGCCGACCCCCATGGTGCCCCCTTCGAGGTCCGCGATCCGGGCTTCCAGTGCGGCAACGGTCGGATTGCCGATCCGCGAATAGATGTTGCCGAACGCCTTGAGCGCGAACAGGTCGGCGGCATGTTCCGCGCTCTCGAAGACATAGGAGGTGGTCTGATGAATCGGCGTCACCCGCGATCCGGCCACAGGGTCGGGTGCGGCGCCGGCATGGATGGCACGTGTGGAAAATCCGCTCATGGTCGATCCCCTCGGCTGGCCGTCTGACAGTCTCTTGGTTCGTCGGGACGCTAACCGCTCGCTCTGGCGCGAGCCAGCGGAAATTGTCGCAGGCGGCGTCGTGATCCTGACAAGAAGCGGGGATAGTCTCGAACAGGCTGAATCCATGATTGTCCGTCAGACGGAGCCCGCCCATGTCCGCCTCACGTCGCCAGTTCCTTCGCCAAGCCACCGCCCTGGCGGCCGCCGCGCCCGGCTTTGCCGGACTGTCGGCTTGCGCCGTCGACCAGGCCGACGCGGGCAACCCCATGGCCGAAACTCTGGTCCCCGACCCGGAAGGCTGGCTCGACCTGCCGCCGGGTTTTACCTACACCCGGTTCTCGCTGACGGGTGAGGTGATGTCCGACGGCCTTCTGACCCCCGGGGACCATGATGGGATGGCCGCATTCCCGGTCGAGGGCGACCCCGACCGATGCCTGCTTGTGCGAAATCACGAGCTCAGCCCCGAACAGTTCGAGATCAGCGCCTTTGCCGGCGGCGGGTCTCTGGCGCCGGATCTGATCTACGATCGCGATGGCCAGGGGCGGCCCCATGCGGGGGGCACCACGACCCTGCTCTACAATCTCCGTACGCGGACGCTGGAGCGAAGCCACCTGTCGCTCGCCGGTACCGAACGCAACTGTGCCGGTGGGCCAACCCCCTGGGGAAGCTGGCTGACCTGCGAGGAAACGCTCACGCGCGCCGGCGGTTCGGCGGAACGCGATCATGGCTATGTCTTCGAAGTGCCCGCCTCTGCGACGGGCGCTGTGGCTCCCGTCGCGCTGACCGCCATGGGCCGGTTCAATCACGAAGCCTGCGCGGTCGATCCCCGTACGGGCATCGTCTACCAGACCGAAGACGAGGCAGACGGACTGATCTACCGCTTCCTGCCCAACAAGCCGGGTGAACTGTCCCGTGGCGGCCGGCTGCAGGCGCTGGTCCTTATGGGGGCCGAGCGCGCCGATACGCGCAACTGGGGCGAAGGCGACACGATCCCCGCCGGCGAAGCGCTGGCCGTGCGCTGGATCGATCTCGCGGCGACCGACAATCCCGACAACGACCTGGCACAGCGCGGTTTTGCGGCGGGCGCCGCACGGTTCGCGCGGGGCGAGGGCATGGCCTGGGCCATCGACACGGCCGGCGCGTCTGTCTACTTCGCCTGCACCTCGGGCGGACCGGCCCGCGCCGGACAGATCTGGCGCTACGAACCAAGCCCCCATGAAGGCACCCCGCGCGAAGCGGAGGCCCCGGGCCGGTTGGTCCTGCACTATGAGAGCGCGCGCCGGGCCGATGTGGACATGTGCGACAACATCGTCGCGGCGCCCTGGGGTCATCTGATCCTTTGCGAAGATGGCAAGGCCGACGAATATGTGAAGGGCCTTGCACCCGACGGTCGCCTCTATCCGATCGCGCGCAACGCCCATCCCGACAAGTCGGAGTTTGCGGGCGCCTGCTTCGCCCCCGATGGCGAGACGCTGTTCGTCAACGTGCAGTCGCCGGGCGCGACCTATGCCATACGCGGCCCCTGGGCACAGATTGCGGTCTGACGGTCCCGGCCGGCCCGACCGCATTGATACGCGCCGGGCCAGCGCCATCTCCAGGCCATGCGGAAGCTCCTGATCGCGCTCGGTCTGCTCTTGCTGGTGGCAGGTCTTGCCTGGCCCTGGCTGCAGCATCTGCGCCTCGGCCACCTGCCGGGGGACCTGTCGATTCAGGTGGGCGAGGCGCGCCTTTACATTCCCCTCGCCACATCGCTGCTCTTCAGCCTGGTCCTGAGTGCAGCCCTCTGGCTCATGAGCCGCTAGAGCATCTTCTAGCGAAGTGGGCACCGGTTCGCGCTAAGAAAATGCTCAAGAACAGGAACATAGCGCATCCTCACTGACTCCGATCGACTTGAAGATGCGCTAGAGCGACTTAGGAGCAAACGGTTTCGGTTGCAAACGGGGATTTGCGCAAGACCAATGATGTAACGCGACGGTCTGGAGTCAAACGAAAGATCGGCGCTTTGGAGTATCTGTCTTGGTCAAGCCACTCTTGGAGACCATTCGGGGTCGTCCCGGCGGAGTCCCATGCGAAAGCCAACTGGCGTGATCGGAGGCGAACCGGTTACGGCGTCCGCCTATGGCGGACCCTGACCAGAGCAGAAATCCAGGGACTTTCCAGGGTGTTAAGCGGAAGACAAAACCTTCCGTCTCGTATTGCCCGCATCTTAAGCCATCCGCATTAGGACCAACCCCGATTGAGGGGTGCGTGCGTGGTCTCTGCGTTTCTTTCGTATCTTGATCGGCTGATCGCCCTGCCACCCGAGGCACGGCGCAAGGCCCTGTTCCGTGCCCGGGCCATCGTGATCTGGTCGCTGGCCATGGCGCCGGTCGGCTTCATCATGGCCTGGCTGGCCGGGGTGCAGCCAGGCGCGGGCCCCCTGTCTGCGGCCTTCCTCGCCTTCGGATCTGCAGGCATCCTCGGCGCGCCGGCGGTTCTCTGGTTCAGCAAGGACACGACACTGGCCGGGCTCGTCTTCGGCCTGTCGACGGCGCTCGGCCTCTCGGGTGGCCCCCTCCTGACGGGCGACGCTCAGGCGCAGGGCCTGATCCTGCTGGCTGCAACGCCGGTGATCTTCGGGTTCATGATCGGCTGGAAGGCCTGCCTGATCTATACCCTGGCGCTCCTGATCTATCTGCCGCTCGTCTTCTGGCGCGACGGGACATGGTCGGTGGCCAGCGTGCATCATCTTCTGGCGCTGTGTACCGGGACGCTCGGTTCAGGCTTCTCGACCGTGGTCTTCACCCGTGCGAGTGCGGCCGATGCAAGACGTCTGGCGCGGTTGAGCGCGGACAATGCCCGCCTTGCCCATCGCGATCCCCTGACCGGCCTGCGTAATCGGCGGGCCCTGATGGAGGATCTGTCCGGTCTTGTCGGACCCGAGGACCAGCCGGTGCGGAGTGGCGACAAACGCCTCCTGCTTCTCGATCTCGACGGGTTCAAGACGGTCAACGACACGCTGGGCCACCATGCAGGCGACGCCCTGTTGTGCGAAACGGCGGAGCGCCTGCGGGCCGGGCTGCCCGCCTGGGCACGCGCCTATCGCCTCGGCGGTGACGAGTTTGCCGTCCTGCTGACGGCCTGCGACGGCGACCGGGATGCGATCTCGCTCGGACAGCGTCTGCTGTCCACCGTGGGCGCGCCAGCGACCCTGGGGTGCCATGATATGGGCGTCAGCGCGTCGGTCGGCGTATCGCTGTGCTTCGACGGATCGGTCGACACGCTGGTGAAACAGGCCGATTATGCCCTTCATGCCGCAAAGACGACGCGGCGCGGCGACGTGGTCCTGTTCAATGCTAGCCTCGGCGCGCGAAAGCTCTGGCGCTCGCTGGTCGAACAGAAGCTCCGGCCCGCCATAGACAGCGGCGCCATTCGCGTCGCGTTCCAGCCGCAACACGACCTGCAGACCGGCAGGATCGTCGGCCATGAGGCGCTGGCCCGCTGGACCGACCCGGACCTGGGCGACGTCTCGCCGGCCGACTTTATTCCGATCGCGGAGACGAGCCGGCTGGTGGCCCTGCTCGACCGCCATATCCTCGCGCAATCCCTGGCGGCGCGTGCAGCCATGGGACCGGAAGGCGGCCGGCTGTCAGTCAACGTGTCGGCGCGAACGCTGGGCGAGCCGGACTTTGCCGACCATGTCGCAGCGGGGCTCGCAGAGGCGGGCCTGCCTGCGGATCTTCTGGAACTGGAACTGACCGAGACGGCCCTGATCCAGAGCTGGTCAGCCACCCAGACGAGCCTGACCCGGTTGCGCGATCTTGGCGTGCGCATTGCCGTGGACGATTTCGGCACCGGTTATTCCTCTCTGAGCTATCTGATCAGGTTCCCGATCCAGACCCTTAAGATCGACCGGTCCTTCCTGGAAAGCGCCAATGAGCCGAGGGGTCTGGCCGTGATCCGGTCCCTGGTGCGGCTGGCCGACGATATGGGCCTCTGCGTCATTGCGGAAGGCATCGAGACCGCCGCACAGGCCGGGCTCCTCAGAGGGCTCGGCTGCCGCATCGGTCAGGGCTTCTACTATTCCAGGCCCTCGCTCGTGTCTGCCGATCCTGCGACGGTCGAAGCGCCGTCCACGCCCGGGGCGACGCCGCTCAATGTCTACGCCGCAAAGCCCACCCGACCCGAACCGGCCACGACGCAGCCACCTGCCCCGCGTCCCGGTCTCCTGGCGCGGGGATGACCCCGGGCCAGGAGACCGCGTTCGCCTGAGCGGGTTGGCATCCGCAATGGGCGAAATTGCTCCGCAGCGGCCTGAACCCGATCCGGCTCAATGAAGATGCGCCATGTTCCTGTTTTCAAGCATTTTCTTAGAGCAAGTTCGGAGCAAACGGGATCGGTTGCAAACCGACACTTGCGCAAGACCAATGATGTAAAGCGACGGTCTGGAGTGAAGCGAAAGACCGGTGCATTTTCGCGAACCGGTGCGCACTTCGCTCGAAAATGCGCTAGCCGCCCGGGCGGATCAGGAAGGCGTGCAGGTTGTCGTTGGTGTAGCGCGTCAGACGGTTCTTCAGTCTGAAGTCGAAGCCCGTCGCCTCGGCCATCGCCCTCAGGCTACGGATCGTGAAATAGTTCAGGTGATCAGGAAAACGGAAGCCGCACCAGTCGACGCCCCTCACGATCCGGTTCAGCGTCGCGAAATTCGGGACTTTCACATAAAGGACGCCGCCGGGCTTCAGGGTACGGAAGGCCTCTCGCAGCACGGCACGCGGATGCAGTTCATGCTCCAGATAGGAGCGCATGATCATGCCGTCGAAGGTACCATCCGCGAACGTGGCCAATCCTTCCAGCGCAGGCGCGTGCACAACGTCGCCGCCGCGCTTCGCCATCTCTGGGCGGCAGGCCTCGGCCGCCGCCTTCTCGATCTCGATGCCGAAGGGGATGAAGACATCCGGAATGCGATTGCGCCCGCCGCATCCGACATCCAGAACATGACCGCTGGAGACATGCTCGCAGAGATACTGCCACTCGTCGTCACGCGCCAGGTGAAGGCGCCACCTGGTCGACTGGTCGAGCCAGGAGACAATCGGCTGCCTTGCCCGCCGTCGCTTCTTTTCCTTGGCAAATTGCTGTGTCCAGGCCAGGTCTTCCGACAGGGCCGCATAGTCGGGCGCGGACTCAAGAAAGACGAAATCACAGGTGCGGCACGCCACCGTTTGCCAACCGCCCCGGGCCAGCCCGGCAAGCGGCCTGTGATCACTACCGTCGCTGGCCGGGCACGTCCTGGCCAGCTTCTGCGTCTCGTCAAAGGCCGTGCGCGCAAGCTCCGATTGAATGACGGGGAGGCAGAAAGAGATACCAGAAAGTTGAGATCGAGAAGAAATACTTTCGTTCGAAACAGCCTTTCGGCCGATCTGCGACACATGCAGGCGCCAACCCGTTCCAGGGCGCTCACACGATGCTGCGCACAACCTTTTGGGGCATTCACCACGTCTAGTCGGATCGCGATCGCCGTCCGGACTTGCCGGCGCGGCGCTCAGTCCCCCGAGAATATCAGTCCCCCGAGAAGACCGGTGGCCGCTTCTCGAAGAAGGCGCGCACGGCCTCTTCATGGTCGCGGGTGTCCCGTGCCAGAAGGAACTGGTCGCGGTCCATGTAACTCGTGGCGTGCGCCAGCGGCTGTGCCGCCACATCCACGGCCTGCTTGGTCATGCGCAGCGCCAGGGGTGGCAGCGCGGCATAGCGTTCGGCCAGGGCCAGGGCGGCGGCCGTGCTCGCGCCCGGCGCCGTGATTTCGTCCACCAGCCCCCAGGCGTGTGCGGTCTCAGCCTCCAGCGTCTCGCCAAGGGCGATCAGGCGCTTTGCGCGAGAGGGACCAAGCAGGGCGACGAGCCGGGGGACCGACCGCCAGCTCATGTTCATGCCGAGCGGGACTTCCGGCAGCCGGAACCGCGCCGTCTGCGAGGCGATTCGGTGATCGCACGCCACAGCCAGGGCGAGACCTCCACCGATGCAGAACGCCTCGATGGCCACGAGGGTGATCTGTTCCAGGTCTGCCCAGGCCTGGCAAAGGTCTGGCCCCAACCGCACGGCTGCACGCTGCGCCAGCAGGCCGGACTCGTCCTGGGCCAGGCGTGCGGGATCGTTCAGATCGACGCCGGCGGAAAAGACCTGCCCTCCGCGCAGCACCACGACGGAACTGTCCACATCCTCGGCGAGGCGTCCGGCCACGGTCTTCAGATCGCGCATGACCTCCACCGACAGGGCATTCAGTCGGTCGCCCCGGTCAAAGGTCACTTCGACGACCCGCCCCCGGCGCGAGACGCGCACCGCCTCTCCTTCAAGTCCGCTCTCCAATGGGTCGCTCACCTTACGCCTCCCTCGCCGCCGTCGCGCATGCATTCGGCAAGCTCAGGCGCGATCCGTTGAGGGGTCAAGTGCCCGGCCCGCCCGGTCCAGGGGCGCAGCCAATCTGCATGGCCTTCAAGGTGCGTCCAGGGGACGGACGAGGTCCACGATCTGATCGCGCACCCAGCGATGGGCCGGGTTATCATGCGACCGCCGGCTCCAGACCATCAGCATGGGATGCGGATCGAGCCCGACAGGCGACGGCATCACGACCAGGTCGAGGCCCGGGGCAAGCTCATCCGCCAGTGTGCGTGGCAACGTACCGAGCATGTCGGTGCGGCTGACCGTGTGCGCGATGGCGCTGAATTTCGGCAGCGTCATGGCCACCCGGCGTGTCCGGCCAAGCCGTTACCCATGTGTCCGGGTCGTACATCCGGTCGAACATCGGCTCGCGAAGGACTTGAACCCTCGCTGAGGGCTTTTTCAAGCGAAGCGGGACCCGGTTCGCTTGAAAATGCTATAGGGCGGGCCCGGTCCTGCGACGGCCGCCGCCGGTTCCCTCCCCAGCCACGCTCATCGGTCGGGGTCGGTGGCTTCGATCATCTGGAACAGGCCGGCGTCGGTTTCCACAGGGCGGCGGGCCTTGGCCCAGGTCTCGAAGCCGGCATGGGCCGACACATTGTCATAGCCTTGCGCCCTCAACGCCTTGAGGGCCAGGGCCGCACGGTTGCCGGTCGAGCAATAGACGATGATCTCACGATCGGCCTGGCGCACGGTCTCCGCCATGCGGAACTCCAGCACGCCGCGCGGTATCGAGACCGCGCCGGGTATGCGCCCCAGGGCAAACTCGCTTTCGGTGCGCACGTCGATGAGCAGCAGGTCGGGATTGGCGGCGCGACGCGCGGCGATCTGGTCATTCCCGATCAGGGACACGCCAGCCCTTGCGGCGGCCGAAACCGCTTCGCGCGTCATCGGCAACTCGGATCCAGCCCCCACAGGGCCGCCCGGCTCCGCCCGGGCGTCGAATGCCGGAAAGGCCATCAGGGTCAGGCTCAAAATCGCCAGTCGCATCATCGTCCCTCTCCAAAGTCCCGCGAGGTGCGCAGGGTCCGTATGCTGCAATCCCGATATCCTGCAAGCCCCGCTCATGCGCGCGCGATCCGCTTACGGATATGCCTGACCGTGCTGAACACGGCGAGCAGCATGACGGGAATCGCGACACCGGTTCCGATCTCCACCACGTCTGGCCCACCTGCGCCCTTCAGCGCCTTTAGGGCATACTGGACCAGACCGACCCCGTAATAGCTGATGGCGACCGTCGAGAGGCCTTCGACGGTCTGCTGGAGGCGGAGCTGCGCGCCGGACCGCTGGTTCAGCGTCTCGAGCTGATCGGCGTTCTGGCGCTCGATGCTCACGGACACGCGCGTCGACAGCAGGCTTATGGCCCGTCCGACCCGTTCGGCCAGCGACTGAAGGCGCCCTTGCGACGCCGCACAACTCCGCATGGCGGGGGCCAGGCGATGCTCCATGAAGGTGCTGAGACGCTGGCGGCCCTCGATCCGGGTTTCCCGCAACCGCTCGATCCGCTCGCGCACGATCTGATAATAGGCCGCGCCGGCATCGAAACGGTAGCGCGTATCGTGTTCCAGTTGCTCGATCCGGGCCGCGATCTCCGACAGCCGGTCCAGGTTCGCCGCATCCTGGGAGTGGCTGCGGCGCCCCGACATGGACTTCAGCAGCGTGGTCAGATCGTCCTCCAGTCGGCGGACGTCCCGCGACAGGGCGCGCGCCACCGGCAGGCTCAACAGGGCCGCCAGGCGATAGAAGTCGATCTCCAGAAGTCGTTGGACGAGCCGCCCATTATAGGAGGCCCGGTTCTCGCAGCAGAACACGATCATCCGCACGAAGCCCTTCGGATCGGGCCTGAAATCGGCGGCAACCGCGACCGGCATGTGAGACGAGGTCATGCCGGTAAAATCGTCATGTCCGAACGCCGCCCTGGCCACGTCCATGGCCGTATCGAGGCTGTCGGCCGGGCGCAGCGCCAGATGGGTGGCGGACACGACCTCGCCCGGGAACCGGGTCAGCCAGTCCAGGTCGATGGCGTCCAGCGCCGATCGCGACCAGCCCAGATCGGGATCGCCCGGCGCCACGATGGTGAACGAGACGAACTCCGTATGTCGTTCCCAGATCAGCGTCCAGTCCGGCGTCTCGAGGACGAAATGCCGGGCCCGGCGCGGCGGCGGGGCGGCCCCGACGCTCCGACACATCTCGGCCAGATGGTCGGCGGCCAGGTCATGCTGGGCCTCGCCCGCATCGAAGGCGATCGACAGGCGCGTCACGGATGCCGGCGCAGATATCGGCGTGGCGGGGCGCGCAAAGGCTTCGGCCGCGATTTCCTCGTGGTGCCGGTGAAATCGCAATGGCGCCGACGATCCGTGCCAATCCTCGCTGGTCATCATCCACCTGGTCTCCACGGCCCGCCGCACCCGTGAACTAGACCAGAGAGCCGTGCGCGCCACCACGCGACGTCGGCGCGCACGGACGCTCAGGCGTCCATGAAGCCCTGAAGCTCGGCAGCGCGCTGGCGAGCCTGCTCCGGGCTGCCGAAAAGCTGACGGTTCACGCCTATGCGCTTGAACCAGTAATGCAGGCCGAGCAGATCCGTGAAACCCATGCCGCCATGCACCTCGGTCGCGGTTCTGGCGACGAACGTTCCCACCTCGCTCAGATGGGCTTTCGCCAGATTGGCCATGGCAAGGGCTTCCGGATCACCGGTATCCATCGCATAGGCTGCGTGCCAGAGCAGCGCCCGGGCCGGTTCCAGCTTTGCCGCCATCTCGGCGCACATGTGCTTGACGGCCTGGAACGAACCGATGACCCGGCCGAACTGCTTTCGCTCCCTGGCATAGTCGACCGCCTTGTCGAGCATCGCCTGCGCGGCACCCAGCGTGTCGGCCGCGACCAGCAGGCGTGCGGCTTCGAGCGCTCCGTCAGGTCTGGCCTCAGCAACGTCGCATGCCGACCCGTCAAGGACGAGCTCCCGGAAAGTCCGGGTCCGGTCGATGGTGCGCATGGAGACCGCGGTCCAGTCCGACACGACATGAAGCGTGCCCGACACATCGGCGGCAAGGACATGCGTCGCCCCGTCCGGCACCATGGCGAACAGGGCCTTGCCCGTGAGCCGACCGCCCTCGAACCTCAGACCTGCCCCGTCGCGCCGCGAGGCAAGCTCGCTCATCGCAAGGCCGAACACGATGCTGCCGTCAGTCATGCCGGTTGCATAGGGCCCACCGGCGCGCGCCAGACTGTGGGCGGCGACACTGGTCGCCAGAAAACCCGACGGCGCCACGCCATAACCGAGCGCTTCCTGGACCAGGCAGGCTTCAAGAAGGCCGAGACCGGACCCGCCCTGCGATTCAGGCACGTGCAGTCCGGAAAGCCCGAGGCCGGCCAGACCGCGGTCGAGATCGGCTGCAGCCTGCGCGTCGCCCTCCGCGACCTTTCGGATCACGTCGAGGGGGGCATTGTCCCGGAGAAACCCGCTGACCGTGTCCTGAAGCAGGCGCTGATCTTCCGAAAGCGCGAATTCCATTGCCTTACGCCTTTGCCAGCTTGGGTTCGCGCGGCAGGCCGAGGCCACGCTCGGCGATGATGTTCTTCTGGATCTGTGCCGTGCCGCCGCCAATGATCAGACCCAGGTCGTACATGTACCGCCACTGCCAGGTGCCGCCCGACCTCAGATGGTCCCCCTCGCCGTACAGGATACCGAGCTCGCCAAGCGCATCTATGGCAAGTCCGGCGATCTGATGATTGAGCTCACAGCCCACAAGCTTGACGATGAGACCTGCCAGGCCCGCGCTCTCATTCTTCAGACCCGCGGTCGTGACCCTCAATCCATTGGCCTGCATGGCATAGACCTCGGCTTGCAGCTTGATGAGGCGGTCACGCAAGAGTGGGTTGTCGATCAGGCGCTCCCCGTTCAGGGTTTCGGTCCTCATCAACTCGACGAGTTCCAGAAACCGCGCCTTGGTCGCGTTCGGATCGCCCAGCAGGCCCCGTTCATGCGTCAGCGTTGCGTTCGCGACCTGCCAGCCCTTGTTGACCTGGTAGACGATGCCGCTCTTGGGAACACGAACATCGGTAAGGAAGACCTCGTTGAAGTTCGCGTTCTCGGTCATGTCGACCAGCGGGCGAACCTCGATGCCGGGCGTATCCATCGGAAACAGGATATAGCTGATGCCGTCATGCTTTCGGGCATCGGGATCGGTGCGCACGAGGCAGAACATCATGTCTGCGTGCTGCGCCGTGGACGTCCAGATCTTCTGCCCGTTGATGATGTAATCGTCGCCATCTTCGACCGCGACGGTGCGCAGGGATGCGAGGTCGGAACCCGCGCCCGGTTCGGAATAGCCCTGGCACCAGATCATCTCGCCGTGGAGCGTCGGGCGGATATAGGCGTCTTTCTGTTCGGGCGTTCCAAGCTCCAGAAGCGTTGGAACGAGCATCGAAATGCCTTGCCCCGCCAGAGGCGGCGGCATGCCCGTACGGGCAAACGCCTCGGCAATGATACGGGATTTCAAAAGGTCCGGCTCCGCGCCGTATCCACCATATTCCTTCGGGATCGTCCGGGCCGCGAGCCCGTTCTCGATGAGACATTTCTGCCAGGCAAGACGCTTGGGATGCTTCAGGCCCCTGTCATCCGGACCGGGCGCCAGGTGTGCATTCTCCCTCAGGATTCGGGTCACGTCCTCACGGAACGCTTCGTATTCGGGGCTGAGATCGAGTTTCATGCAACCAGCTTAGATGCCCTTCCCTAGGGTCTGCCAAGCACGTTCCTGTCCAACGCGCGCCCCCGGCGGACCTTCGCTCCGCATTCCGAGCAAAAGTGTAACCCATCTCTCCGGAACAATGTGTTGCCCATGTGCCCGGAACGAACACGTGGCGGGCTGGTGCGGGCCGTAAGATCGTCCCCGAACCGAACCACAGCCCTGAGCGCGATCCATCGCGAAGCCAAAGGCGGAGCGGGCGATCAATCGCAAATGGTGCCGGCTGAGGGACTCGAACCCCCGACCCTCTGATTACAAATTTGTCGACACCCCGTTCGCCCACATTCGTGGCGATCCAAGAACACGACTATTTATATCGTATAAACAACGACTAAGAGTGTGCTGCGTTCATTGGTGTCTGGTGCCGTTCGGGGCAATGCGCTATTTTTTGGCACGGATTTGGCACGAAAAATGGACCCACAAATTGCCCAGAATCCTCAAACCGATGACGGCCATAGAGGTCTCGCGGCTCACCGAAAGCGCGTTTGTCGGGGGCGTGCCGGGTCTGGAACTGGCGGTCTCCTATGGCGGCACCAGATCGTGGCGGCTGTTCTATCGACTGGCCGGGGGCAAGCGCCGCAAGTCGATCTCGCTGGGGCGCTATCCGGCCGTCAGCCTTGCGGAAGCGCGCAAGCGGGCGGGCGAGAAGCTCGCCCTGGCCGCCGATGGAATCGATCCCCGCGCCGAACGCGAAGCCGAGGTCGAGGCCAGGGATTTCACGACGAACGCCGCGATCGCGCGGTATCTGAAATGGTGCAGCGCGAACAATGCGCCCCGCACCGTCGAGGTGAAGCGCAATGCCTTCGCCACGGTGGTCGCGCCCGCGATCGGAAAGCAGCCGATCGTGGAGGTCACCCGCCGCGACATCGCGATCATGCTGGACGACCTCAGTGACCGGCCTGCCCTCCGGCGCTCGGTCTATCTCTACCTTTCGCATTTTTTCGGGTGGTGCGTCGAACGCGACCTCGCCGCGACGAACCCGGTGCGTGACCTCAAGGCGCCAAGAGCCGTGAAGGCCCGTGACCGGGTGCTCGACGATGGGGAGATCGCGGCGCTCTGGCAGGCCGCGGGCACCATGGCCACGATCGCCAGGCTGGCCCTGCTCACTGCGCAGCGGCGCGGCTCCATCGAGGCCATGCGGTGGACGGATGTGGACCTTGAGGCGGCGGTCTGGACCGTGCCTGCGGCCGACATGAAATCCGGTCGGCTACACAAGGTACCGCTCAGCCAGGCGGCGATCGACCTCCTGGCATCCTGGCCGCGGCTTCAGGGGCCATTCGTGTTCGGCGTCGGATCGAATGGCGAAAAGCCGTTTGCCGGCAGTTCAAACGGAATGGAGGCCCTGCGCCGCAAACTGGGCGGCCCGGACTGGCGCCTGCATGACCTGCGTCGCACCGCCGTGACCCTTGCCCAGCGCGACGGGTGTTCGGTCGAGGCGATCCGGGCGCTCACACAGCACAAGCTACCCGGCGTCATCGGCGTCTATGCCCGCCACACCTATGAGGACGAGAAGCGGGAGGTGGTCGCGGCGATAGAGCGCCAGGTTGCTCGGGTCATCGGCTGACAGGGGCTCGACGTTGCGGTCGTCAGATGTCTCCACACACGTGCGCTCTCCACACGGGTCGCGGTAACCTCACCACTCCACGCACCCCTTGCGTGCCGTCGACGTGACGGGGGCTGATCTTCAGGTGCGCGCCCGCTTGGGAACCTGCGAGATCTCGTCGGGACTGTTATGCAGGACTCCCGCATCGACCGCGTCACGGGTATTGTTGAAAGAGGCAATCTTCGGGGGACGTGAGATGTCTGATACGGTCGACATGGAAAAAGTGGAAGCCCTGGCCGGAAAGGTCGTGGGTGATGTGGCGGGCGCCATGGGCTTGTTGCTGGCCTATCTGGGTGACCAGGCGGGTGTCTACGAGGCGCTGGAGACGCATGGACCGTGTACGGCGGCCGATCTCGCCGCGGCGCTTGGCATGAACGAAAAGTACGTACACGAATGGTTGGCCTCGAACGCAGCCAATGGCTACATCACACATCACCCGGACACCGAGCGTTTCTCGCTCACGCCCGAACAGGCACTGGTCTTTGCCCGGGAGGGGCACCCCGCCTGCATGCAGGGGTTCTTCCAGTCCGTTGTCGGCCAGTTCGAAAAGCACGAAGAGGCGCTGAAGACCTTCCAATCAGGCGAGGGGCGCCCCTGGGGCGACCATTCGGTCTGCACGTTCTGCGGAACCGACCGCTTCTTCCGGCCTGGATACGAAGCCAACCTGCTGGAAAACTGGATCCCGGCCCTCGATGGGGTGAAGGACAAGCTGGAAGCCGGTGCAAAGGTCGCCGACATCGCGTGCGGGCGCGGCTCGTCGACCGTGATGATGGCAAAGGCGTTTCCGAACTCCACCTTCCACGGCTTCGACTTCCACGGCCCGTCCATCGATGCGGCCAAGGCCGCAGCCGCCGAAGCCGGCGTCACGAATGTCGAGTTCCACGTCACGACGGCCAAGGGATATCCCGGAGACGACTATGACGTCGCCTTCGTATTCGACGCCCTGCACGATATGGGCGACCCGATCGGCGCGGCGACACACATCAAGAAAAGCCTCAAGCTGGACGGCACCTTCATGATTGTCGAACCGATGGCCGGCGACACAGTCGCTGAAAATCTCCATCCGCTCGGCGCGATCTATTATGGCTTCTCGACAATACTCTGCACGCCAACCTCACTGGCCCAGGAAGTTGGGCTCGGCCTCGGCACCCAGGCCGGTGAGAAACGGCTGACCGAGGTGCTGAATGCGGCCGGGTTCATGCGCGTTCACCGCGCCGCTGAAACCCCGACGAACATGGTCCTCGAAGCCCGGGCCTGAGCTTTTACAGGCGGGGTCTGCTCTGTGGAACGTGGTCGGGGCCCTGATTTCGTTTTTGTCTCCAGACCTGGAGCCGAGACACGCACCCCGTGTCCTGATCACGCAATAACACCACGTGCTTCGCGTTCATGGTTCAAATTGTTTCGAGCGCTTGAATTGGCCCAATCCCGGCGACTAGAAGCCATTACCGAAGCTGGCCTTGCGTAAATCTCCCCGGCCACCCGCACCAGAAACCATCTTGCCCGCGGCGCTCATGCCACCTTACTTTGTAGAGGTAGCGGCATGAGCACCGCTACATGGCAACCGCCGGGACTAACAATCCGGTTGGACCACCTCAAAGGTTAGATCACGGTGCAGCCTCGGTAACGCCGAACAATGCGCCTGTGTAGAGGCCCAATCCTTCTCCAAGGGACCAGACCGCCACTGGCCCTGCCTGGTGTCTCTGCTCTTCAAAGTCCAGCCAGTCTGACGTTGATCCATATTAGCTGACGTTTTCCACGCCGGGGTTGGGTCCCGAGGTGAGCGAGCGCATCGCCGATGCGCGCGTCTGGATGGCCAGCCTGTCTCTCGCGTCATTGCCGATCTCCAGGGTCGCGCCGGAGATGAGGCGCAGCGTCCAGTGATCGACCTGCCGCCACTGGTGTATCCAATGAATTGTGAACTGGCCCGGTCGATCGTCGAAACGGTAACGGCCGTCGAACCTGAAACCCGACTGGTAGGACTGGCGGTCAGGTGTCACCTGCCAGAAGAGTTATGCGGTCAGGTGATCAGCGTCGACGTCGGCGTCGTCAGTCGATCTGACCTGTCCAATCAAGCGCCATCGCAGGTCGCTGCTGATCGCGCACTGATAGTGCAGTCGCAGCGCCGTGCTCCGGCCATCTGGATCATGGCTTACACGAAAGTCCCAGGCCCTGTCGCTCTCATCGACAACAGGACCAAAAAACCCCGCCGGTTGACTTCGCAGCAACCATAGGCGCGCCGGTTATGGCCAGGAAAGCATTCAGGCGCCTCATGGCTTACCAGCCGTCTGCAGGTGTCGTGGTCGGCAGAGCTAACGATCAGCGTCGCCGTCCCTGGAATGAGCGGCCACCAGATCTACCGGAACGGAACGAGTCATATTGAGACCGGCCGCCGGTGCGGGCCAGGCTGTCACGCTCCAGGCGCTGGCGGTCTAATGCCCAGTCCTGGCCACTCTGGTAACCGGACAGGCGTTCAGATTGATCAAGGGTGATCGGCTCCATCCCGCGCGCGCTTGCCTCGGTCCGAACCGTGTCTCCGGCCGACGCCGTATCCACACTCGTCCATTCGCCTCCGGAGCGCGTTTCCCACCCGCCGTCTTCGGTGCGGCGGAAAACGTTACCGTTCGCGCCGGCATACAGGTCGCCATCCCCGGTCTGGCCAGCCGTTGCCCGCCCTTGCGTATTGCCAACCTGGACCGCCCCCCCGCCTTCCGAGGTCTGCACCTCACGACGGAAGCCGTCTTCCGTGCCGTACCGTTCTGCCCGGACCCAATTGTCATCGCGCTGTACAACCGTGTCGCCCCAGGTCTCATAGCTGTTGCCGTCAGACCATTGGATGGCCTGGCTCGTGCTGGTGCTCAAATCATTTCGGGGATTGTAGGACCAGCCTTCATAGACCGCGGTGTCGTAGTCATAGGCATAAACGCCGCCGCCATACCGCCCTGTATTGGGGTTGTAGCGATTGCCTTCCCAATAGCCGCCATAGGGGCCGTAGGCG